>CAWFVH010000008.1:0-393523 GCA_963819275.1 uncultured Actinomycetes bacterium
GATGCATCCCGACGAGCTCGGCCGCAACCGAGATCATGTAGATCGGTCGCTGGGAGGGCTCCATCAGCCGACCGCCTTCTGCAGCTCCTCGAGGAGCTCGCGTTCCTTCTTGTTCACGCGCTTCGGTACCTGGATGCGAACGCGCGCGAGCACGTCTCCCTTGCCCGAGCCCTTGAGGCGCGGCGCCCCGCGGCCCTTGATCCGCAGCAGCTTGCCGTCCTCCGACCCGGACGGGATCTTCAGCGAAACCGCCCCTTCCGGCGTCGGAACCTCGACCTTGCCGCCAAGCGTCGCCGTCGGGAAGGAGACCGTGACTTCGACGATCAGGTCGTCGCCGCGCCGCTCGTACTGATCGGAGGCTGTGACCCGCGTGACGACGATCAGATCGCCGTTCGGCCCGCCGTTCTGGCCGACCTCGCCCTTGCCCTTGAGCCGAATCTTCGTGCCGTCCTTGACGCCCGGCTTGATCTTCACGGTGAACGTGCGCCGCCGCCGTTCGCGGCCGGAACCGTGGCACTTCGAGCAGGGCTGCTCGATCACGGTGCCGTTGCCGCGGCAGCGCGGGCACGGCTGCGAGAGGGCGAACAGGCCCTGCGACTCGGAGACCACTCCACGGCCGTTGCACTCAGGGCAGATGACGGGAGCCGTGCCGGGTTCCGCGCCTGTGCCGCCGCACTGCGAGCAGGAGACGGTCAGCTCGACCGGGACCTTGGCCTCGGCGCCGCGCAAAGAGTCCTCGAACGAGAGGCGCACCTCGGTCTCGACGTCCGCCCCGCGCACCGGCTGCGGGCGCGCGCGCCGCCCGCCGCGTCCGGCGCCGGCCACGTTGCCGAACAAGCCGCCGAGGATGTCGCTGAAGTCACCCAGGTCGCCGAAGTCGACATTCACCCCGCCCGGTCCAGGCCCGGTCGGCCCGCGGCCGTTCGTCGAGCCGAAGCGGTTGTACGCCTTCCGCTTCTCCTCGTCGGAGAGGACGTCGTACGCCGTCTGGACCTGCTTGAAGCGCTCCTCCGCGGCCTTGTCTCCCTGGTTCGTGTCCGGGTGGTACTGGCGCGCGAGCTTCCGGTAGGCCTTCTTGATCTCGTCGGCCGAGGCGTCCTTCTTGACGCCAAGCGTGTCGTAGAGCGACTCAGGCATCGCCTTCGGGTTCCTCATGCGCGGTCGGCAGGAGGCGGCGCGGCGATGACCACGCGGGCCGGTCGAACGACCCGGTCGCCGAGCTTGTAGCCCTTCTGGACGACGTCGATCACCGAGCCCTCCTCGGCCTCCGACGGCTGCGAGAGCAGCGCCTCGTGGACGTACGGGTCGAACTTCCCCTCCGTCTCGATCGCCTTCACCCCGTGCCGCTCGAGCAGGCCGGCGAGCGAGCGATGGACGAGCAGGACGCCTTCCTCGAGCTGCGCCTCCTCGTGCTGCTCGGCAGCAGAGAGAGCCCGTTCGAGATCGTCGAGGATCGGGATCAGCTCGGCGATCAGCCGCTCGTTCGCGAGCTGGACGTACTCCTGCCGCTCGCGCGCCGCCCGCTTCTTGTAGTTCTCGAAGTCGGCAGCAAGCCGAAGCAGCCGGTCGTCCTCTTGCGGTTCCGGCTGCTGCTCGTGGCTGGAGGCGTCGGCGGCAGAGCCACCGACGCCCGGCCGGGAGACCGGCGACGCCTCCGGCGTCCCCGGGACCTGCTCTTCTTGTTCAAGGTGCTCCTCGGTCACGAGGTGGGAGCCTCCTCGTCGACGACCTCGTACTCGCCTTCCTCGACGACCTCGTCGTCGGAGCCGGAGGCCGTCTCGCCGTCACCCGCAGACGCTTGCGCCTGCTGCGCCGCCTGGGCATAGAGCACCTCGGCCAGCTTGTGCGACGACTCCTGCAGCGCGTTCATCTTGGTGTTGATCTCGCCGAGGTCATCGCTCTCGAGCGCCTGGCGCAGCTCCATGATCCGGCCCTCGATCGTCGAGGCCTCGGACTCGTCAAGCTTGTCCCGATGCTCCTTCAGCGAGCGCTCGGTCTGGTAGGCGAGCGTCTCGGCCATGTTCTTCGTGTCGGCCGCCTCGCGCAGCTTGTGCGCCTCGTCGGCGTGCGACTCCGCGTTGCTGATCATCTCCCGCACCTCGTCCTCGGAGAGCCCAGAGCCGCCCTGGATCTGGATCTGCTGGACGTTCCCGGTGCCCATGTCCTTCGCGGACACGTTGATGATCCCGTTCGCGTCGATGTCGAAGGTGACCTCGATCTGCGGCATGCCCCGCGGCGCCGCCGGGATCCCGACGAGCTGGAACTTGCCGAGCGTCTTGTTGTACGTCGCCATCTCCGACTCGCCCTGGAGCACGTGCACCTCGACCGAGGGCTGGTTGTCCTCCGCGGTCGTGAAGACCTCGGACTTCTTGGTCGGGATGGTCGTGTTGCGCTCGATCAGCTTCGTCATCACGCTGCCCCTCGTCTCGATCCCGAGCGAGAGCGGGGTGACGTCGAGCAGGAGGATGTCCTTGACCTCTCCCTTGAGCACGCCGGCCTGGAGCGCGGCGCCGACGGCCACGACCTCGTCCGGGTTGACGCCCTTGTGCGGGTCCTTGCCGACGATCTCCTTGACCTTCTCCTGCACCGCCGGCATGCGGGTCATACCGCCGACGAGGACGACGTGGTCGATCTTCGAGGAGTCGAGGCCCGCGTCCGTGAGCGCCTGCTTGGTCGGCCCGACCGTGCGCTCGAGCAGGTCGGCCGTGATCTCCTCGAGCTTCGCCCGCGTGAGCTGCAGGTCGAGGTGCTTCGGGCCTTCCGGCGTCGCCGTGACGAACGGAAGGTTGATCTGCGTCGTCATCGTGGACGACAGCTCGATCTTCGCCTTCTCCGCAGCCTCGTAGAGCCGCTGCAGCGCCATCCGGTCGGCCGCGAGGTCGATGCCCTGGTCGCGCTTGAACTCGGCGACCATCCAGTCGACGACCGCCTTGTCGAAGTTGTCGCCGCCGAGGTGGTTGTCGCCCGCGGTCGACTTGACCTCGAAGACACCGTCGCCGAGATCGAGCACCGACACGTCGAATGTGCCGCCGCCGAGGTCGAAGACGAGGATCGTCTGATCGGACTCCTTGTCGAGCCCGTACGCGAGCGAGGCCGCAGTCGGCTCGTTGATGATGCGCAAGACGTTGAGGCCGGCGATCTTGCCGGCGTCCTTCGTCGCCTCGCGCTGCGCGTTGTTGAAGTACGCGGGGACGGTGATCACGGCGTCCGAAACGGACTCGCCGAGATACGCCTCCGCGTCCTGCTTGAGCTTCTGCAGGATCATCGCGCTGATCTCCGGCGGCGCGTACTCCTTGCCCTCCGCCTCGACGCGCACGTCGTCGTTCGGGCCCTTGACGACCTCGTACGGGACGATGGTCATCTCCTCGTTCACCTCGTCGAACTTGCGCCCCATGAAGCGCTTGATCGAGAAGATCGTGTTGGTCGGGTTCGTCACCTGCTGCCGCCGCGCCGGGGCGCCGACGAGCCGCTGGCCGTCCTTCGTGAACGCGACGACGGACGGCGTGGTGCGCCCGCCCTCGGCGTTCGGGATGACGGTCGGCTCGCCGCCCTCGAGCACGGCCATGCACGAGTTCGTCGTGCCCAGGTCGATGCCGATGGTCTTCGCCATGTTGTGTTCTGCCTCCTGTGGTGAGAAAATCTAAGTCGATATATAGCAGATCTGCGCTACGCCTGCTAGCGAACGGCGCCGATCAGCGCCCCGCCCGCCACGATCAGGCCCGCGCCGACGAGCAATCGCTTCCCGACGAGCTCCGAGTCGCGCAGCAGAAGCACCGAGAGCCCGACGCCGGCGAGCGACTCGATCGCGACGAGCGGTGCCACGACGGTGACGCGGCCGCGGTAGTACGCCTCGAAGAGCGACACGTACGAGGCGCCGAAGAGCAGGCCGGCCGGCAGGAAGGGAAGCCAGCGCCGGCTGATCCAGCGTCCGCGCCCAGACCGCGATCAGCACCGTGCCGCCCAGCAGCGCGGCGGCCGCCGCGACCGCAGGCGGAACCGGCGTCTGCCCCACCGCGAGGTGCCGAACGACGTTGTCGCGAATCGCGAACAGCGTCGCGCCCGCGAACGCGAAAACGAGGCCGAGCCTGTTCAGGTGCTCGGGCCGGTCTCGCTCCCGCACCAGCAGCACGCCTCCCACCACGATCAGCAGGGCCCCCGCGATCAGCGGCGCACTGGCGGGCTCATTGAGGAAGAGGAGGGCGATCGTGACCGAGACGAGCGGCGCCGTCCCGAAGATCATCGAGACGCGCGACGACCCCGAGTCGCGGATGGCAAGCGTGACGAGGATCTGTGCGGCGCCGGGCGAGAGCAGCCCCGCCAGCAGGAACGGCCACGCCGAGGAGAGATGCAGCCCCCGCGACGGCGTCTCGGCCGCCGCGAAGACGAGCGCGACGACGAGCGCGGTGGCCGAGGTCGCGAGCGTGGCGAGCGCTGCGTCGGGGTCGCGCTGGAGCGCCATCCGCAGCGCCACGCTCATCGCACCGAACAGAAACGCGGAGGCGAGCGCGAGCGCGACGGCGGCTATACGGCCTCCAGCGCGCCCTCGGGCACCGGCCGGCCGTGCGAGAAGAGCGGGATGAACACGTGCGCGAGCGGACCGATCGCTGCCGCGTAGACGAGCGTGCCGATCCCGACCGTGCCCCCCAGCAGCCAGCCGACGACAAGCACCGTGAACTCCAGTCCCCAGCGAACGACCCGGATCGAGTGGCCGCGCGCGGCGAGCCCGGTCATCAGGCCGTCACGCGGCCCGGGCCCGAGCCCGGCCCCGATGTACGCACCCGTCGCGATGCCGTTGAGGAGGACGCCGACGAGGAGACAGGCGATGCGGACCGACAGGGCATGCGGCGGATGGACGTGCCCGAGCACGACGTTCATCGTCAGGCCGACGAGGACGACGTTGCTCGCGGTGCCGAGCCCGGGTTTCTGCCGCATGGGGATCCAGAGCAGGAGCACGACGACGCCGACGATGATCGCCCACGTCCCGATGGCGAGGCCGAAGGTCCGGGACAGTCCCTGGTGGAACACGTCCCACGGATCCAGCCCGAGGTTCGCGAGCACGAGCAGCGAGGAGCTGATGCCGTAGAGGATCAGCCCGCCGTACAGCTGAGCGAGACGCAGACGCACTTTCCGAACGTACACTCGCGCGGTGTCCACGGAGACGACGCTCGTCGCCCAGCTCGCCGAGGACGCGGCCGAACGTCTCTGCCGCTACGTCCGCATCGACACACAGTCCGACGAGGAGTCGGAGACGTACCCGAGCACGGAGAAACAGCTCGACCTGCTGCGCCTCCTCCGCGACGAACTCGAGCAGATCGGGCTCGCGGACGCCGCGATCGACGAGCACGGCTACGTGACCGCGACGCTCGCGGCCACCGTCGACCACGAGGTGCCGACGATCGCGTTCTTCGCGCACGTCGACACGGCCCGTGAGGTGAGCGGAGCCGGCGTCTCGCCGCAGCGAATCCGGTACGAAGGCGGCGACATCCCGCTCGGCGACTCGGGCCAGACGATCCGCCCGGCTGAATCGCCCCAGCTCGAGAACCACGTCGGACACGACCTGATCACGACCGACGGCACGACGCTCCTCGGCGCCGACGACAAGGCCGGCGTCGCGGAGATCATGGCCGCGGTCTCGCATCTCATCGCGCAGCCCGAGATTCCCCGCGGGACGATCAAGATCGCCTTCAACCCGGACGAGGAGATCGGCCGCGGCGTCGACCACTTCCCGGTCGAGAGCTTCGGCGCAACAGCCGCGTACACGGTCGACGGCTCGACCGCCGGAGAGCTGCAGGCCGAGACGTTCTCGGGCGCACAGGTGCGCATGCGGATCCGCGGCCGCGCGATCCATCCCGGCTGGGCGAAAGGCGAGCTCGTCAACGCGATCAAGCTCGCCGGCGAGATCCTCGCCCGGCTGCCACAGGACTCGCTGTCGCCGGAGACGACCGAGGGCCGGGAGGGATACGTCCACCCGGTCGTCGTCCAGGGCGACTCGTCGGAGGTCGAGCTGCGCTTCATCGTCCGCGACTTCGAGGACGACCAACTCGACGAGCACATCGCGTTCCTTCGCGGTCTCGCGGAAGAAGTAGCCGCGGCCGAGCCACGCTGCTCGATCGACGTGGAGGATCGCATCCAGTACCGCAACATGCGCGACGCGCTCAAGCCGCACCCCGAGATCGTGGCGAACCTCGAGGAAGCGGTCCGCCGAGTGGGACTCGAGCCGAAGCAGACGTCGATCCGCGGCGGCACCGACGGATCCGCCCTGACCGAGATGGGCCTCCCCACGCCGAATCTCTTCACCGGCGGCCACGACGCGCACAGCGAGCGCGAGTGGATCTGCGTCGAGGACATGGGCCTCGCCGCCGCAGCACTCGTCGAGCTCGCGCGCGTGTGGACCGAGTAACAGCGGCAATACTGAAGAGATGGAACCGCTGCTCGACCGGCTCGAGCGTCCGCTCGAGACCCTGCGCGTCTCGATCACCGACCGTTGCAACTTCCGCTGCGTCTACTGCATGCCGAAGGAGGTCTTCGGCCGCGACTACGCGTTCCTCGAGCGCCGCGAGCTGCTCACGTTCGAGGAGCTGGCCCGCGTCGTCGGCATCTTCGCCGGCCTCGGCGTCCGCACGGTGCGCCTCACCGGCGGCGAGCCGCTCGTGCGCCGCCACGTCGAGAACCTCGTCGAGCTGCTCTCGGCGATCGAGACGCCGAACGGCGACAGGCTCGAGCTCGCGCTGACGACGAACGGCTCGCTCCTCGCCCAGAAGGCAGAGACGCTGGCCGCCGCGGGTCTCAGCCGTGTCACCGTCAGCCTCGACTCTCTCGACAACGCGGCCTTTCGCGCCATGAACGACGTCGACTTCCCCGTTCAGCAGGTGCTCGACGGGATCGACGCAGCCGCCGCCGCCGGACTCCCCGTCAAGGTCAACGCCGTCGTGAAGCGCGGCGCCAACGACGAAGACATCCTCGAGCTCGCCGCTCACTTCCGCGGCAGCGGTCACATCCTCCGCTTCATCGAGTACATGGACGTCGGCTCGACGAACGGCTGGCAGCTCGAGGACGTCGTCAGCGCGGAGGAGATCGTGCGACGCATCTCCGAGCAATGGCCGCTCGAGCCTGTCGCGCCCGAGCGGGCGGACTCGACTGCTCGCCGCTGGCGCTATCTCGACGGCGCCGGTGAGGTCGGCGTAATCGCGTCGGTCACGCAGCCGTTCTGCGGCGGCTGCTCACGAGCCCGCCTCTCGGCCGAAGGCCGGCTCTACACGTGCCTGTTCGCCGCGCGCGGCCACGACCTGCGTGCACCGCTGCGTCTGGGCGCTTCCGACGAGGAGATCGCCGAACAGCTCCGCGGGATCTGGTCAAGCCGAACCGACCGCTACTCCGAGCTCCGCACGGCTGAAACAGCGGCATCTGCAAAGGTCGAGATGTCGTATATCGGCGGTTGACGGCCGGTTACTAGCCTTCATGTAACCGCGCCGATTAGAGTTGGGGCATGGAGCGGGTCGTCGCTCTCGGACGGAAGGTCCTTCCTCGCGGTTGGCGAGATTTTGGCCTCCAGCTCGGGATCTGGTTTGGGTTCTACTTCTCGTACCTTGCCGTCCGGCATCTGACCGACCGCGACACGGGCAAGGCGGTCGTGAACGGCCTGCGCGTGATCTCGCTCGAGCAGCATGTGACCCACCACCTCTTCGAGGTGACGGTCGAGCGCATCACCGACTCTTCCTCGACGCTTCTGACCGCGACGGCCTGGACGTACTGGAACTCCGAGTTCACGGTCATCGGCCTGACGCTGCTCTGGGTCTACCTGCGGCGCCATGACGGCTTCATCCGCTTCCGCAACACGATCCTGCTTGCGAACCTGATCGGCCTGCTCGGCTTCTGGTTGATGCCGACCGCGCCGCCGTGGATGTTCCCCGGCAAGGGGTTCGTCGACGGCGTCAACCACTCGAGCGCCCTCCTGCAGTCTCTGAGCAACTCGTACGCGGCGATGCCGAGCCTGCACGCCGCCGACGCGCTGATCGTCGGCTTCTTCATGGTCTCGACCTCGCGGACGATCTGGGCCAAGGCGCTCTGGGCGCTGTGGCCCGTGTGGGTCTGGTTCTGCGTGATCGCGACCGCGAACCATTACCTCCTGGATGTGCTGGCCGGGATCACGGTGGCGGTCGTGGCGTTGCTCGCCATCCGCTGGACGCCGCGGCTCTTCGCGCGCGCTCGCGCGCTCGGTCCCGCTATCGCAAACCTGCTATAGTCGACATAGCAGGAATGCTATGTCGGAGATGAACGCGACCATACGCCTCCGCCGCGTCAAGCAGGGTTACACGGTCGGAGCCCGCTCACTCGCCAGCCGCTCGGTCACGAGCCTCGCGAAGACCGGCGTCACGCCGAACGTCCTCACAACGACAGGCGTCTCGCTCTGTCTCGTGGCGGCGATCCTCGTGCCGTTCGAGAACCGAGGCGACACGCTGCTCGTCTACTGGCTCGCCGCCGGGATCTTCGTCGTGGGCTCGCTGCTCGACATCCTCGACGGCGCGCTCGCCCGAGTCGGTGGCAAGTCCACCCCGTTCGGCGCCTTCTTCGACTCCACGACCGATCGCGTCGGCGAGGGAGCGATGCTCGCCGCGATCGCGCTCGTGTTCTCGCGTCACGGTCAGGACTGGGCCGTCGTGGTCGCCGTCGCGGCCGTCGTCGGCTCGTTCCTCGTCTCGTACACGCGCGCCCGCGCCGAGGCACTCGGACTCAAGGGCGACGTCGGCCTGGGCTCACGCGCCGAGCGCGTGGTGCTGATCACGGCCGGTCTCGTCTTTGCGCCGTGGGGAGGCCTCCCGTGGGCCATCGTCGTGCTCGCTGCGACGGCCTGGCTCACGGTCGTCCAACGCATCCTGCATGTCAGAAAGCAACTTTCCGGAGGGACCAGTGGCATCGACCAACGGTAGGGCACGGCTCGACGACGGCAAGGTCCGCGTCGCGATCATCGGCGTCGGGAACTGCTCGAACTCGCTGCTCCAGGGAGTCGAGTACTACAAGGACGCACCGGACGACAAGTTCGTCCCCGGACTCATGCACGTCAACCTCGGCGGCTACCACGTCCGCGACGTGGAGTTCACCGCCGCGTTCGACGTCGTCAAGGGCAAGGTCGGCGAGGATCTCGCCGACGCGATCTGGGCGCACCCGAACGACACGATCAAGTTCGCCGACGTCCCGCAGACCGGCGTCAAGGTCTCGCGCGGCATGACGCACGACGGCCTCGGCAAGTACCTCTCGCAGGTCGTCGAGAAGGCACATGGCAAGACCGACGACGTGGTCGGGATCCTCAAGGACACCAAGACCGACGTCGTCGTCAACTATCTCCCGGTCGGGTCCGAGGCGGCCACGAAGTGGTACGCCGAGCAGATCCTCGAAGCCGGCTGCGCCATGATCAACTGCATGCCGGTCTTCATCGCACGCGAGGACTACTGGGGCAAGCGGTTCGAGGAGAAGGGTCTGCCGATCATCGGCGACGACATCAAGTCACAGGTCGGCGCGACGATCACGCATCGCGTCCTCACCTCGCTCTTCAGGGAGCGCGGCGTCCATCTCGACAAGACGATGCAGCTCAACGTCGGCGGCAACTCCGACTTCCTCAACATGCTCGAGAGGGAGCGGCTCGAGTCGAAGAAGATCTCGAAGACGAACGCGGTCACGTCGATGCTCGACTACGACCTCGGCCCGGGCAACGTCCACGTCGGCCCGTCCGACTACGTGCCGTGGCTGACCGACCGCAAGTGGGCGTACATCCGGATGGAGGGCTCCTCCTTCGGCGACGTGCCGCTCAACGTCGAGCTGAAGCTCGAGGTCTGGGACTCGCCGAACTCGGCCGGAATCGTGATCGACGCGGTCCGCCTCGCGAAGCTCGCGCTGAACAAGAACGTCTCGGGCGCGCTCGTCGGCCCGAGCTCGTACCTCATGAAGTCGCCGCCGAAGCAGATCGTCGACGACGAGGCCTACGAGCTGACCGAGGAGTTCATCCGCGAGAACGCTCGCGTCGCCACAGACTCGAAGGTGAGCTCAGAGGTCTGACGGGATGCGGCCGCGAGTCGGAATCGCAATCGATTACCTCGCGGCCGCTTTCGTCACCCTCGCGCTCTTCGCCCTTCCGGTCTGGGTGATCGCCCTTGCGGCGCCCAGCCACTCTGACTGGCTCCCTCTCGCCTTCACGCTCGTGGCGCTGGTGGGCTTGTTGGCCGTGGTGCGCGTCGTCCGCGGCCATCACCTACTGAGCAGTCCCGGCAAGACCCTTTCGCTGTTGCTCGGTGCCGCCGTTCTGACCTGGGTCGCGGCTGCCTTCACGAGCCTTGTCGTCTACGCGATCGAGATCAACGCCTCGCTCTGCGGGGGCGGAACAGCGGGAACCGTGGCGTGGATCGGCGGCTTTGCCATCTTCACCGCCGTCGGCGCGTGGTCGCTGACCTCGGGCCGCTTCGTCCTGTTGTGGGCGATGCCGCTGGCGCCTGCCCTGGGGTTCGCGTGGGCCCTACTGTCGCTCGCCGTGCTTCCGGGCGGACACGGCTACTGCGAGACGTAGGCGATGACACTCGAGCTTCGGTCCGCACGTTCCCTCACACCGGTCGAGCGCGCCGCGCTCTTCAACGCGGCGTACGAGGGCTATCTCCTGCCGTTCCACATCGACGCGCACCAGCTCGCGTTCATGGACGACGCGTTCGACCTCGACCTCGACGCATCGCGTATCGCGTACCGCGACGGCGAGCCGGTCGGGCTCGGGAACCTCGGCCTGCGCGGCGAGGACGCCTGGATCGGTGGTGTGGGAGTCGTGTCTGCGCGCACGCCGCTCGGGAGTCGGCGAGTCGCTGATGCGTGCGCTGCACGAGGAGGCGCGTGATCGCGGCGTGCGCCGCGTCTGGCTCGAGGTGATCGTCGAGAACACGGCCGCATTCACGCTCTACGAGAAGCTCGGCTACCGCCAGGTGCAGGACGTAGAGGTCTGGACGCTGCCGGGCGCCGAGGGCGACCACGCAGGACGCGAGGTCCCTGCCGCCGAGGCGAAGGCGCAACTGCCCGAGAAACACGAGCCGTGGCAGCGCGCCGGCGGAACTCTCGATCACTACGACGACGTGCGCGGCCTCGTCACCGACAGCGGCGCGATGCTCTTCTGCGTGCGCTCCACGGTGCAGCTGCAGCAATACACCGGCGATCCGGAACCGTTGCTCCACGCGCTTCGCACCTTCGGCGACGTCTACGTGCTCAACCTCCCGGTCGACGACCCGGCGGCGCCGGTTCTCCGCGAGCTCGGCGGCTCGGTCGCCGTCCGCCAGCACGAGATGCTCCTCGAGCTCTAGCCCGGGACTAGACTCGAACAGGTGCGGATCGCGCTAGTCACGCCGTTCGCCTGGTCGCAGCCGCACGACGTGAACGAGCACGTGGACGGGCTCGCGCGTGAGCTGCGTCGACGCGGTCATGCGGTCACGATCCTGGCCCCCTCGAACCGCACCCGTGATCTGGCAGCCGGGCGACGCGCCCTGCTCGGAGACTTCGACGACCCGGAGCTGATCGCGATCGGCCCGGCGGTGCGGATCTCCCGGCGGAGCCGCATGGGCGTCCCGGTCGGCGTCCGCGCAAGCCTTTCGCTCGCCCTCGCGCGGGGCCGCTTCGACGTGGTGCACGGCTTCGAGCCGGGACTGCCGAGCCTCTCGTATCTGGCGCTGCGCGACTCCGCCGCGCTGACCGCTGCGACGTTCTTCTCGCCCCACCGGCTGGGGTACCCGCCCGCCCGCGCGCAGCGGGAGCGGCTGCTCGCACGGGTCGACGCGCTGCTCGCGACGAACGAGGAGGTCGCGGAGGCGGCCGCCGTCCGTTTCCCCGGCCGCTACGAGCTCGTGCCGCACGGGATCGACCCCGAGCTTTTCGCGCCGACGAAGAAACGCAACGTGGTCGTGGTCGAGTGGCAGCAGGCCGAGCGACCACTCCTCCGCGCGCTCGTGCGCGAGCTCGCGCAGCACCCCGACTGGGAGCTCGTCCTCCTGCGCACACGGATGCCGGCGTCCCGGCCCGCGGTCTCGCGCCGGCTGCGGGGGAGGATGCGCGTGCGTACCGCGCGCACCGGCGCGGCCCGGGCGGATCTACTTCGTGCCGCATCGATCTTCGTCCCCGCCGCCGACGGCCTGTCGCGACTCGTCGCCGAGGCACAGACCGCGGGAGTCGCGATCGTCGCACCGCCGGGCCGCGCCGAGCAGCCGGAGCTCGCCGCCGCCGAGACGGCACGGATGATCGAGGACGACGCCTTCCGCTCCCGCCGCAGTGCGGAGAGTCTCGAGGCAGCGACGTCGCAGACGACTGCAGCCCTCGCCGACCGCGTCGAGGAGGTCTACGAACGGCTCGCCAAGCGTCGCCGCAGCCGCTCCAGACAGGCTCCGCTCGAAGAGCGCGACTGGATCGTCGCCGACCTCCACTTGCACACGAGCTGGTCGCACGACTGCTCGATCGACGTCGACGAGTTGCTCGACCATGCCGAGGCCGAGGGGCTCGGCGCGATCGCGGTCACCGACCACAACGTGCTCGGCGGAGCGCTCGAGGCAGCCGAGAAGGCGCGCGGCCGCCGCCTGATCGTCATCCCCGGCGAGGAGGTGAAGACGGCCGAGCAGGGCGAAGTGATCGGGCTCTTCCTGCGTGAGGAGATCCCGCGGGGCATGTCCTTCGGCGAGACCGTCGCCGCGATCCGCGCCCAGGGCGGCCTGGTCTACGTGCCGCACCCGTTCGACCGGATGCACGCGATCCCCGACCCCGCGACCCTGCACAGGCACCTCGCCGAGATCGACGTGTTCGAGGTCTACAACGCGCGGCTGCTGTTCGAGGCCTACAACGACGAGGCGCTCCGCTTCGCGCGGAAGTACAACCTCACTCCCGGGGCCGGATCCGACGCGCACGTCCTCGCCGGCGTCGGCACGGGCGTGGTTCGGATGCGCCGTTTCAGCGGCCCCGAGGAGTTCCTCGTCTCGCTCCACGACGCAGAGGTGCTGCGCCGCCCGAAGTCGCTCGTCTACCTGCAGGGGCTGAAGTGGGTCGCGCAGGCGAAAGAGCGGGTGCGCTAACAGACAGCGGGCAGAGGCGCGCGGACGAGCATCTCCGGGCCTTCGAACCGAACCTCGAGCTGGCCGAGCGCGCGTTGCAGGATGGCGAGCGCCGCCGGGTTGTCGCTCCTGACGAGTGCGGTCACCTCGGCGATGCCGGCCGCGCAGGCGTCGCAGACGAGCTCCTGGGTGAGAGCGGAGCCGATGCCGCGGCCCTGGTAGGCGTCGGCCACTTCGAAGGCGACCTCCGCGGTCGCGCCGAAGCGCACGAGCCGGGCGATCGCAACCGGCTCCGGGTCGCCGTCGACGTAGGCGACCAGGGCGTGGTGATTCGGCCCAACGGTCGCGAGCCAGCGCAGCTCCTTCTCGCCGAGCCGCCGCTTCGGCCCGTTGAACCGCGTGCGGCGCGACTCCTCGCCGAGCCGCTCGAAGACGGCCTGGACGGTGGCCGTGTCGCCATGCCGCAGCGGCCGGACGAAAAGTTCCGGCCCGCGCTTGGGCTTCACGACACGTGTCTGCATCTCCCCTCACTTCTCAAGACGCCCGAGGCCGAGTGGATCTTCCCGGACGCTAGCCTGGCTTTCAGGCAGGCCCGCACCCGGGCGCGTCGAAAGAACGTCCGGCATGGTGACGCCGCCTATCGAGACGACGAGCTGAGCGTGGCGACGGACGAGATCTACGAGAAGTACCTGCAAAAAGCGATCACCGAGACCAACGCTCTCGGTGACGAGCTCGCGCAGACCGCCGGCGGTGCGCGTGTGCCCGTCGTCGGCTCCGGCCATCCACTCGCCGATGTCTTCCTGCTCAAGTACACGCCGCAGGCCTCCGAACTGCAGGAGGGAGTCGCCTTCTACGGCCGCGCCGGAAACGCGCTCCTCAAGTCGTTGCAGCGCCTGCACGTCGACCCGATGGCGATCTACGGGACGAACTGCCTCAAGTTCGCGGATGGCGACGAGGACGAGTCGCGGCCCTTCCTGCTGCGCGAGCTGCACATCGTCCAGCCGAAGCTGGTCGTGGCGATGGGTGAGCCGGCGCTCGCCTTCCTCAACGCTGCGGCCTTCCCGCTCTCGCGCGAACTGACGCCGGTCGAGGGCGAACTGCAGGAGTACACTCCGACGATCCAGGGGCTCCTCACGCCCGACATCGACTCCTCGCTCGACGAGCAGCCGGCGAAGACGGCGTTCTGGAACGCCTTCAAGGTGCTCGGCGAGTGGTGGAGCCAAACTCCTCCGTACTGAGCACGCGCCTCCGAGTCGCGGCGTTCGCCGTGCTCCTGGCGGCGGTCGTGACGTGGGACGCGACTGCGCCGCACCTCGACCCGGTCGCGCTCTGGCCCACGGTCGCGATCATCGCGGCAGGCGTCCTCCCCGCGACCCTCGGGCTGATCTATCTGGCGCTGCCGCTCTGGTCGAATCGCCGGGTGCTCGCGATCGGGTTCGTCGTTTTCGTGGTCGCCGCAGTCCTGACGTGGCGCGGAGACGCGCACCTCGCCTCGAACTTCATGAAGCTCGGCGCCTATACCTGCGGCGGTTGGTTGTTCCTCTCCTTGTTCGAGGAGCTCAGCTGGGTCGTGATCGTGGCCCTGATCATTCCGTTTGTCGACGCGTTCTCGGTTGCCGCCGGGCCGACGAAGGACATCGTCAACCACCACATCGAGGTCTACTCAGCCGTCGCGGTCGCCTTCGTGGGGCCGGGCGGAGTCGCGGCCGGGCTCGGGCCTCCCGACGTCCTCTTCTTCGCCCTCTTTCTCGCGACGGCGGTGCGCTGGGGCCTGCGGCCGGGCTGGACGTGGCTGGCGATGACCGCGATGTACTCGCTGACTCTGGTGCTCGCGAACGCCACCGACGTCAACGGCCTGCCGGCGCTGCCCTTCCTCTCCTTCGGCTTCCTGCTGGCGAACGCCGACCTGCTCTGGCGGCGGTTCAGGCCGCAGCGGGCTTAGTTCTTCTCGTCGGCGTCGCGAAGGACGTCGCGCAGGCCGCGCTCGTCGCCGGGATCCTCGTCGTCGACCGGCTCGGGAACTGGGTCGGCCGTCACCCGCTGGAAACGGCGGCGGCGGCCGAGCCACCCCATCGGACCGGGAAACGAGCGAAAAGGGCGCCAGGGGGACTGACTGCGCTCCCGGTCTGCCTCCTTGTCGAACTCGTCCCACGCCACATTACGGGTCGCTTCGTCCAGTTTCTCGAGTGCCTGCTGCTCCTCCGGAGATTCGGCCACAGTACGAGGCTACGAAGCCTGCTCGAGGAGCGCGACGCACTCGACGTGCGGCGTGTGCGGGAACATGTCCACCGGAGTCACACGGCGCAACTCGTAGCCGTAGTCCGCGCGTAGCGCTTTCACGTCACCCGCGAGGGTGGTGGGATTGCAGGAGACGTAGACGAGACGCGGCGCACCGATGCGGCCGAGCCGGCGTAGCGCCTTCCCGGCCAGCCCGGCGCGCGGAGGGTCGACAACCACGACCTCCGGGGCGCCGGAGCGCCCGAGCAACTCCTCGACCACCTCGCCGACGTTGCCCGCGAAGAAGGCTGCGTTGGTGATCGTGTTGAGCTCGGCATTCTCGAGTGCACAGGCGACCGATTCCTCCGAGACCTCGATCCCCCACACCGTGAGCGCGTCGCTCGCGAGCGAGAGCCCGATCGCGCCGATCCCGCAGTAGAGATCCCACACCGTCTCGTCGCCCGTCAGTCCGGCCGCCTCGCGCGCAAGCCCGTAGAGCCGCTCGGCCATCGCCGTGTTCGTCTGCAGGAAGGCGTTCGGGCGAACGCGGAAGCGAAGCCCGCAGAGCTCCTCTTCGATCCACTCGTCACCCCAGAGCAGCTGCGTGGGCAGGTTCGTGACCTCGGCCGGCGTGTCGTTCACCGACCAGTGGATGGAGCGCACCTCGGGGAAGCGGCGGAGCACGTCGACGAGGTAGCCGGTCTCGAATCGCTCACCCGGCGCGGTCACGAGCTGGACGAGCGCCTGCCGCGTGTTGCGGCCCTGCCGCACGACGAGGTGACGCAGGTAGCCGCTCCCGTCGGCCTGGGAGTACGGATCGAGCCCCTCTTCGCGCGCCCAGTCGCGGACTGCGTCGCGGATTCCGTTGCCGAGCTCGTCGGTGAGCCAGCAGCGCTCGATCTCGAGCACCTCGTCCCAGCGGCCGGCCCGGTGAAAGCCGAGCGCCGCGCCCTCGGGCGTCGCGGTGAACGAGTACTCGAGCTTGTTGCGGTAGTGGAAGATCTCCGGCTCGCAGGGGAGGATCGGTTCGAGCGGCGGCTCGGCGATGCCCGCGAGCCGCTGCAACGCGTCGCGCACCTGCATCTCTTTCTGCGCGAGCTGTGCGTCGTACGCGAGATCCTGGAAGCGGCAACCGCCGCACGCGGGAAAGTGGGCGCACGGCGCGGCGACGCGTTCTGGCCCCGGCCTCAAGACCTCGGTCGCGAGCGCCTCGGCATGGCTGCGCTTGACCTTGGTGACCCGGGCGCGAACCCGATCGCCCGGCAGCCCGCGCCGAACGAAGACGACAAACCCGTCGAGCCGCGCGACGCCGTTGCCGCCGTACGCAAGCGAGTCGACGTCGAGCTCGAGCTCTTCTCCCATGGTCACGGGTGCGGCCATGCCGCCCACCGTAACGGCGTTACAGCGTCGTGACGTAGATCTTGCGCTCGCGCGGGCCGTCGAACTCGCAGAAGAAGACGCCCTGATACGTGCCGAGGGCGAGACCTCCGTCACGCAGCGGAATGAGCACCTGCGGGCTCGAGGCAAGAGAGGCGCGAGCGTGTGAGGGTGCATTCGGCCCGTCCTCGTCGTCGTGCCTCCACTCCCAGTCGTCGCCGACGACGCGCTGGAACGCGTTCTCGAGGTCGGTCACGAGCTCGGGATCGATGCGCTCGTTGATCGCGACGCCGGCCGTGGTGTGCGGAACGTAGATGAGCGCGGCCGTCGCGCCGTTCGTCCCGCCGAGCACATCGCGAACGAGCTCGGTGATCTCGATCAGCTGCGTCTTGCGATCGGTCTTGAGGGAGATCTCCCGCACGGGTCTATCCTACGAACCCGCATGCCGGAGCCGCTTGAGCAACGGGTGATCGACGCGCTCAGTGCGGACGCCGATCGCTTCATGGCCGAGCTCGACGAAGAGTCGTATCTCCACTTCGCCGGGCACAAGGACACCTACGAACTCGTGCCGATCTACGAGCGGCACGAGCGCCTGACCCGGCTCGACACGGCGCTCGCGCTCGGCGCGTCGGTCGATGGGAACCGCCGCCGACGCGAGTTGTGGAAGTTCGCGTGCGCGGGATATCTCGGCAACTTCGTGAGCGAAGAAGCGGAACGCGTCGCCGAGCTCGAGGCGACCCTGACGGCCGAGGTCGACGGCGAGCAGATCCCCTACCGGATGCTCAAGCCTCGGCTGATGAACGAGAAGGATCGCGGCGTCCGGGAGCGGATCGAAGCGGCACGGAACGAGCTCACCGAGGAGCATCTGAACAGCCTCGAACTGCAGGCCGCGCGGGTCGTCCAGCGCGAGACCCGGCGGCTCGGAGCCGAGAGCTACGCCGACCTCTACCGCAGCTTCGGCCTGCCGCTCGATGACCTCGCGGAGCAGTGCAGGCGTTTGCTCGCCGAGACCGAGGACCTCTGGGAGAGGACGGGCGACCGCTTCTTTCGCTCACGCATCGGCGTCGGGCTCGACGAAGTCACGCGCTGGGACGTCGGGCGGGCGTGGCGCGGCGTGGCGTGGGATTCCGCGTTCCCGGCTGCCGGGATGCTGCCCGCGCTCGAGGTCACGCTGGCCGATCTCGGCATCGACCTGCGCGCGCAGCCGAACGTCGAGCTCGACCTCGAGGACCGCCCGAACAAGGACCCTCGCGCGTTCTGCTCGCCGATCGAGGTACCGGGTCGCGTCGTCCTCGTGATGAAGCCGCAGGGCGGCCCCGACGACTGGCGCGCCCTCTTCCACGAGGCGGGCCACACGGAGCACTTCGCCCACACCGACCCGTCGCTCTCGCCTGAGGAGCGCCGGCTGGGCGACAACGCCGTCACCGAGGGCTGGGCGATGCTCTTCGAGTACCTGACCACCGAGCCGGTCTGGCTCGAACGGCAACTCGACTTCCCACGCCCGCACGAGTTCGCGGCCGAAGGCGCCGCACAGCTCCTCTGGATCGTCCGGCGCTACAGCGCGAAGCTGCTCTACGAGCTCGAGTTCCATGCGGCAGACGATCTGACGGCATTGCGACCGCGCTACGTGGAACTGCTCGCGGACGCGACCAAGGTCGAGCCCGCCCCATCCGACTACCTGGGTGACATCGACGACGGCTTCTACGCCTCGGAGTATCTCCGCGCCTGGGCGTTCGAAGCGCAGCTGCGTGCGTACCTGCGTGAGCGCTTCGGCAACGCCTGGTTCTCCCGCCGCGAGGCGGGTTCGCTGCTGCGCGAGCTCTGGGCCGAGGGCCAGAAGCCGACCGCCGACGAGCTCCTGCGCGACGTGGCCGGCGAGAAGCTCGAGCTCGCCGCCGTCGGCGACCGGATCCGCGAGGCCCTGGCCGCGGCCTGAGTTCCGAACCTCCGCTAACGCTGAGAATTCGCGTGGAATGCGGCGGGCATTCCGTCCGTTCTAGACGGCATGAGAACCTTCGAAGAGATTCACGCCGAGATCGAGACCCTGAGCGAGGAGCGGACCGAGCTGTGGCACCGGCTCTCGGACCAGCACGATCCCGAGGTGCGGGCCGAGATTCATGCGCTCGATGAGCGCCTCGACCGTCTCTGGGACGAGAACCGCGCCGTCCGAGCCCGACTGCTCTTCGGCGACCGCGAGAAGATCGTGGCCCGTGCACGGGTCGAAGAGCGGCTCGAGCGCGCAGCCTGAGCTTCGGGTCGAACCTGCCTCTACACTGAAGCGCTCGCGGGGCGTTAGCTCAGCTGGGAGAGCGCCGGCTTTGCAAGCCGGAGGTCACCGGTTCGATCCCGGTACGCTCCATCGCCCTTCTGCCGCGAGTTTCCCGGTCCCGGTTGCCACCAGCCGGTTTCGCCGCCACACTTCCCCTGTGAGCGAAGGGTTGGACATGCGCGGCCGTTACGAGCAGGCGCTCGCCGAGGTCGAGGAGATGAAGCGGACACTGCGCGAGCATGCGCAGCGCGTCGCCGCACGCGAACGTGAGCTCGAGCAGCTACGACTCGACGTGGCCGGCCGGCAGGGACGTCGTCGATCGTCCTCGCCGGAGGCTCCGTCCGCGCCCGACCCGGGGCGCCAGGACGAGCTCAGCCGGAAGATCGCCGCGGCCGAGAAACGCGAGAAGGAAGCCGTGCAGGAGCTCGCCCTCGCCAAAGCCGAGCGGGAGCGGCTCGACGAGCGCGAGCAGGCGATTCGCAAGGTCGAGCGGGAGCTTGCCGGTCAGCGAGTGCAGCTCGAGGAGAGACTGAAAGGCGGCACCGGTAAGGCTTCGGCCGAGCCTGAACCTGCCCAGGAAACGGATCCGGCAGGCGATCCGCCGCCTCCGACCCCGCTGCCGCAGCAACCGCCCGACGACCCGGATCTCGAGCCTGCCGCCGCCGCGAAGCGTCGCCGCAGCAGCATGCTGGCCGACCCGCACCTCCGGAAACCGAACTAAGCCAAACGCGTCAGGGCGGCGGCCCGCCGCGCTGGTATCGTCGGCGTTCTACTCGGTGCGCGACACAGGGGTCGTGCTGCGCCGGGGGTTTCTTCATGTCCACGTATGTGAGCTCAGTCGACCCGCCCGACCTCGGCCTGCTGCCGACCTTCCGACGCCTGCTCAGGCTCTGGCGCGAGCAGTGGAAGCTCGGAGTCTTCAGCCTGACGTGCGCGCTCGCCTACACGCTGATCTCGATCGCGATCCCGATCCTGATCTCGCAGGCGATCGACAACGCGATCGTTCCGCACGAGGAGAGCAAGCTCCCGCCGTATCTCGCCGCCATCGGAGGACTCGCCCTCCTGCGCTTCGTCATCAACTTCAACCGCCGCTACGCGACCGCCCGGATCGGCATCCGGATCGAGGCGCGGATGCGGGAGTTGCTGTACCAGGCGTACCTCCGCTACCCGCGAGCCTTCTACGACCGGCACGCGACCGGACAGGTGCTGTCGCGAGCGACGAACGACCTCTATCCGATCCGCTACTTCATCGGCTGGGGGCTCGTGCAAGGGATGCAGAGCGTGATGATGATCGTCTCGGCAGGGATCGTCCTCGGGCTCGTCAACTTCAAGCTCACCCTCTACGCGGCCGTCTCGTTGCCGCTGATCGGGTTCGTCGCCAACCGCTTCGGGCGGCTCGTGTCGCCGATCTCGCGGGAGGTGCAGGCCCGGAAGGGCGACGTGACCGAGTCGGCGGACGAGGCCGTCGTCGGGATCGAGATGGTGCAGGCCTTCGGGCGCGAGGACGACGTGCGCGGACGCTTCGGCGACCGGGCCGAGGGAGTCCGCTCTGCGGCGCTCCGCCAGGCGACCGTCGAGTCGCAGCACGTGCCCGGTCTCTACTACCTCCCGTCGCTCTCGATCGCGGCAGTGGTCTTCTTCGGCGGCCGCGCCGTCATTCACGGCGACCTGACGATCGGGCAGTTCGTCCTCTTCGAGACGCTACTGCTACAGCTCGTGTGGCCGCTGGAGGCAATCGGCTGGATCCTCGACCTCGCGCAGCGGGCGCTTGCGTCCGCGGGCCGCAGCTTCGGCTGGCTCGACGGAATCGAACCGCTGCCCGAGCCGGCGAACCCGCGACGGCTTCCGTCAGGCCCGGTCGGCGTGCGCTTCGAGAATGTGAGCTTCGCGTACGGCGGCGAGGTGAACGTGCTGCACGAACTCGACCTCGTAGTCGAGCCGGGAGAGATCGTGGCGGTCTGCGGGTCGACGGGCTCCGGCAAGACGTCGTTGCTCAACCTTCTCCCGCGCTTCTACGACCCGACCGCCGGCCGGGTGACCATCGGAGACGTCGACACGCGCGACGTGCGCATCGCCGAGCTGCGGGCGTCAGTCGCGCTCGTCACACAACGGCCCATCCTGTTCTCGGTGCCGCTCCGCGAGAACCTCACCGCCGGGCGTGAGGACGCCGACTGGGAGGATGTGCTCGCGGCCTGCGACGCGGCAGGTGTGGATGCGTTCGGCCCGAGCCTCCCCGACGGCTACGACACCCTGATCGGCGAGCGCGGCGTCAACCTCTCCGGCGGCCAGCGGCAACGGGTCGCGCTGGCGCGGGCGCTCGTCACCGGAGCGCGCGTCGTCGTGCTGGACGATCCCCTGTCGGCCGTCGACACGCTCACCGAGCGGAGGCTCGTCAGGCGGCTGCGGCCGGCGCTCGAGGGCCGCACGGTGCTCGTCGCGACGCAGAGGCTCTCGACGATCGAGATCGCCGACCGCGCCGTGGTGCTGGTCGACGGCCGGATCGTCGAATCAGGAACACCGGCCGAGCTTCTGCGGGCGACCGGGGAGTTCGCGCGGCTCTTCGGCGACGAGGTGGTCGCGGCATGAGGCGCCTCTGGAAGTACATGGAGGGTCGCAAGCTCTTTGCTGCGCTGATGGTGCTCGTGGCCATCGGCAATGCCGTATGCCTGACCGGAGGCTGGCTGCTCGTCCGGAACGCGATCGACAACGGAATCACACCGCCTGGCAACGAACACCACTTGACGGTCATCGTCCTCATCTACCTGGGAGTCGCTGCGGTCGGCTGGGTCCTGCAGGCACGCCTGATTCGGGGTCTGGCGACCATCGGCCAGGCAGTCGTGATCGGCCTGCGCCGCGACCTCTTCGACCACCTCACCGCTCTGTCGCTCCGCTACTTCTCGCAGCAGAAGGCGGGCTGGATCATCGCCCGCCTCACGAGCGACGTCGACGCGGTCTCAGACACGCTTTCGCAAGGGATGCCGACGCTCGTCTCGAACATCATCCTCCTGCCGGCGGCGGTGATCGCGCTGATCATCGCCGACTGGCGCCTCGGCCTCATCGCGTTCGTCGTGCTGCCTCCGACGATCATCCTCTCGCGCTGGTTCCAGCGCGCCTCGCACGTCGCAAACGTCGAGCAACGCAACAAGATCGCAGCGGTCACGGCTCAGATCGCGGAGTCGGTGTCCGGGATGGCGGTCGTGCAGGCCTTCAACCGCGAGCGTCAGTTCCAGACCGAGTTCGACGCGCTGAACGAGGCGAACCGCACCCAGTCGACGTACGTCCAGAAGATCTTCTCGGTCTTCTTCCCGTCAATCGAGTTCCTCGGCGTCCTCGCGATGGGGACGGTCGTCTACTTCGGCTCGCATCTCTACGAGAACGGGACGCTGACGATCGGCACGCTGATCACAGCGACCTACATCTTGTCGCTCGTGTTCCAGCCGCTCCAGGAGCTCTCGGACGTCTACGGGCAGCTCCAGTCGGCCGGAGCCGCGATGGTCAAGATCGCGAGCATCCTCGACGAGGAGCCCGACATCGACAACCGGCCGGGCGCGCAGCCGCTGCCGCGCATCGACGGCGACCTCGAGCTCGACCACGTCGTCTTTGCCTACGGCAAGGAGCCCGTGCTGCGCGGGGTCTCGTTCCACATCCCAGCGGGCGGCTGCTTCGCGCTGGTGGGCGAGTCGGGCCACGGCAAGTCGACCCTCGCGCGGCTGATCGGCCGCCACTACGACCCGGCCGAAGGCGCCGTGCGCGTCGACGGCCACGACGTGCGCGACGTCGAGCTCCACTCCTACCGGCGCCAGCTCGGCGTGGTGCTCCAGGATCCGTTCCTCTTCAGCGGCACGATCGCCTCGAACATCCGCTTCGCCAAGCCCGACGCGACCGATCAGGAAGTCGAGGCCGCGGCCGCCGCAGTCGGCGTCGACCGGGTTGCCGCGCGGCTGTCGGGCGGTCTCGACCACGCGGTGCGCGAGGGCGGAGCGGGCCTTTCAGCCGGCGAACGGCAGCTGATCTCCATCGCGCGTGCTTTGCTGGCCGACCCGCGCATCCTCGTGCTCGACGAGGCCACGTCGAACATCGACCGGCCGACCGAGGTGCTCATCGAGCAGGCGCTCGACCGGCTGCTGCGCGGCCGCACCTCGATCATCATCGCCCACCGTCTCTCGACGGTCAGGCGCGCCGACCAGATCCTCGTCGTCGAGAACGGCCAGGTCATCCAACGCGGCTCCGAACGGGAGCTGCTGGCGGTCGACGGGCCGTTCCGCCGCTTCGCCCACACGATCGGCGGCGGCGAGACAGAGCTCGCGGCCGCGGGCTGAGCCGCTACCTGCGGCCGGTTCTGAGGCTGCGGGCGATCTGCACGGCGGCCTGTTGACTCTGCGGTGTGCGGATCGTGATGTAGAGGCCGTGGCGCCGACGCCGCGCACGCCTTTTCGCCTCCGCGAGCAATGGGTCGAGCGAGAAGGGCAGACGTGGAGCGCGCAACGTCATAGCGCCATTATCGCTAGCACCACCGCTTACGTCAAGAACCGCGGCTCATCCCCCGCTGCCGACGGTGGCAGTTCCGTTCTGAGCAAGCGAGAGCGCGAACTCTCGCGAGCTAGCTAGTCGCCCCAGTCGAAGTCGCGCGCGCCGCCGTGGCCCCAGAAGGCCGACTCCTCGACGGCTGGTGCGGCCACTCCTGTGGTCTCGGCCGTGACCTCCTCGAGCGACTCCTCGCCGGGCCAAACTGTGACGTCCTCGAGGCTCGCTTCGCTGAAGTCCGGATCGACGCCGTCCATCGTCTCCTCGACCCGCGCCTGTTCCTCGCTCTTGAAGAGCGGGTGGTTCTCGAAGGGATCCCCGTCCTCCTTGTAATGGTCGATCGGCATCGCGCCGCCGAGTCGAGCATTGCGCTCCTTCAGGTCGAGGTGTTCTCTGATGACCTGCGCGAAAATAGACGGTGTCTCTACCGGCATAAAGCGTTCCTCCCGTTGTCGTGCTCGTCGTCGGCGGCCATGATAACCGCGATTGCAGCTGTTTTCAGATTCAAGAGAGTCACAACGTGGCCGGCTCCGCTCGCTCGACCCGGTCCTTGCCACCTCGTTTCGCCCGGTACAGAGCGCTATCCGCGGCTGCGACGAGCTGATCGCTGTTCGATTCGCCTGCGTGCTCGGCTACACCGAAGCTCGCCGTCACGCGGAGTCCCGGGGCGCTCGGAATCCGGCGCGTGGCGAGCCCGGCACGGACGCGCTCGGCGAACTGGGCAGCGCCGTCGAGGTCCGCGCCCGGGAGGAGGAGAAGGAATTCCTCACCGCCCCAGCGCCCGGCGACATCCGACTCGCGGACCGTGTCCCGCAGTACCCCGGCGAAGACTCTCAACACCTCGTCGCCGACCGCGTGGCCGTGCTCGTCGTTCACGTCCTTGAATCCGTCGAGGTCGGCGAGGACGATCGAGAGCGGAGTCTCGAGTCGCTCGGCTCGCGCCGCCTCGGCATGCAGCGCGTTGGCGGCCGCACGGCGGTTCGCCAGGCCCGTCAGACCGTCGACGAGGGCCTGGCGTTCGACCATCCCGTGCAGGCGAGCATTCTCGAGCGCGACCACGGCGTGCGCCGCGAGCGACGCCGCGTTCATCCGCTCGTCCTTGCTGAACGAGTCGCCGACGAGCTCGAGCGTCCCGAAACGCTCGCCGGATGCGACCAGCGGGATGCTCAGCCGATCACCGTCGGCGTCCTCGTCGCCGCTGACGACGACGGAGCCGTCGGCGGACACGATCCGGCATGCCCGCGCGGAGGTGACCTCGGCGGTCTCGGCGGCGACGATGCGGAGCAACTGTTGCGCGTCGTGGGTCGCGGCGAGCGCCTCCCCGAAGCGGACCAGCGTCTCGCGCGCGCGCCCGCGCTCGGCCTCCAGCTCGGCGAGGCGCTCTTCGAGCTGCGCGGCCATGTCGTTGAGCGCGGCGCCGAGGGCCGCGAACTCGTCCCGGCCGCGGACGGGCACACGCTCGCCCAGCGCGCCTTGCGCGATCCCACGGGCAACCGTGGCGAACTCGCGGAGATACCGGACGATCGACCGGCCCTGCAGATACGCCACGATCCCGACGAGCGCGAGGCTCGCGAGCAGCCCGGCGAGGAGACGATCGCGCGTCCGTGTGTCGGCCGCGTCGATCAGCGCCTTCCTGGTCAGGACGGCGAGGCGCGCCGACGGGACTCCGGGCAGCGCCGGGGCGGCGAACGCGCGGTAGCGGGTACCGGAGACGTCGATCGTCCCGCTCCGTCCTGCCGCCAGCGCGACCTGTCCGTGAAGCCTCGGTGCCGCCGATTTGATCCGCGTTCCCTGGACCAGGGCGAGCACGTCACCGGAGCCGAAGGCAGCACCCACCCGCAGACGGGCGATCAGGCGGGCGTCGAGCGGGACCGCCGCTACGACCTCACCCAGGCGCTTCGTGCCCGCGACGACGTCGACCGGGAATCGCGCGGCGAGACCCGGCGTGCGGCCGACCCGGAGTCCGCCGGGACCGACGACGTAGAGCGGCTTGCCGGCGACGATCAGCGCCAGCGCCCGGCGGTCGCGGTGCGCGAGCGCACGCTGCAGCGTGCGCGACCGCGCGATTCGCTCGGCGTGCGCCTGCGCGCGATCGGCGCGGTCGTCGTAGAGCGTGAGCACGGCCCGAAGCCCCTCCTCCTGGCGGAGGGTGACCTGCCGTGACTCGCCGGAGCCCGCCACGGTGCTGAACCCCCAGTAGGTGGCCGCCAGCGGCACGAGCGAGAGCAGCACGAAATAGGCCACGAGCTTGAGCTTGAAGCTGCTCAAGCTGAGCCTTCCGAGTGTCAAGCCAACCTCCCCTCCTGCCGATAGTCCCTCTGGGGATGTTGTCGGCGGGAAGGGGGAACAACATGAGCCGGAAGGAGCGGATCGTTGCCGCGCTCCTACTCGCTATCGCCGTTGCAGGCGGTGCAGTCATTCCACGCCTGCTCACCTCGCCCGCAGCGCCGCGCGGCGTCGCGCTCGGACCCACGCCCGGGCGGAGCGTCGTTCATGCGCCCGCGATCCCGAAGGCGTCCCACGGCGCGACCCACGAATCGGTGAGCTCGCCGCTTCTTCAGGCTGCTCCGGTCACACCGGTCGCCGCACAGCCGACGCCAAGTGCTGCGCACTCGCAAGGGCCTCCCACTCCCGCGGCTCCGCCTGTGACAACGCCTGCCAACCCGCCGCCGACTCCACCGCCTCCCACCACGACTGTGACCTCGCCGCCGCCCCCGACCACGACCGTGACCTCGCCGCCGCCCCCGAACACGACCGTGGCCTCGCCACCGACGAAGGTGCCCCCAGGAGGGGCGAAGACACCGCCCGGACAAGCGAAGACGCCGCCCGGACAGGCCGGGACATCACCCGGACAGGCCGGGACGCCGCCAGGCAAGGACAAGCAGCCTCCCGGCCAGGCGAAATCGGTGCGCGCAACCGCGCAACCTCAGGATCTGCCAGGATCAGGGCATGGCCGGAAAGTTCAGCAAGCTCCGCCCCAGCCCGTGGGCGATCACGATCGCGGCGTGGGACATCTACCGCCGCCTCCCGCCCGCCCAGCGCCGCCAACTCGTGAACATGGCCCGCAAGCACGGCCCGAAGCTCGCGGCCCGAGCGGCAAAGGCAACCACCGGCCGCCGCCGCCGGTAGCTCCCGCGCAGGCAGCACCCCCACCGTCCCCGTCACCACCCCCGGATCCGGGCAACCACGGCAAGGGGAAGGGTAAGGGCTGAGGCTCTAGACGCCCAGCGCGGCGCGGACGATCCTGTCCTGCTCGCGCAGGTGCGCCGTCGGATAGCCCTCGCTCGGGCTGGCGCGCCACGTACGACCCACGTAGACGAGCGGCACGTCTTCCGGCTTCGTCTCCTCCAGCCGGTGACGGAGGGCGCGCCACGCACCCATGTTCTGCGGCTCTTCCTGCGCCCAGACGACCTCACGCAGGTTCGGATAGCCGCCCACGAGCTCCTTCACGCGCTCGCGTGGGAACGGATAGAGCTGCTCCAACCGCGCGACCGCGACATGCGAGGCGTTGGCGCGCTCCTCGTGTCCAGCGATGTCGTAGTAGACCTTCCCCTGGCAAAGCACGAGCCTCTCGACGCTCTGGTGGTCGGCGTTCGGATCGTCGATCACCGGCCGGAACTCGCCGGCGGCGAGATCGTCGAGCGTCGAGCCCGCCTGCTTCAGGCGTAGGAGCCCCTTCGGTGTCATGACCACGAGCGGCCGCGCAGTCGCGTCGAGCGCCTGGCGCCGCAGCAGGTGGAAGTACTGCCCCGACGTCGTGCAGTTCGCGATCCGCAGGTTCTCCTGCGCCGCGAGCTGGAGGAAGCGCTCGAGCCGGGCACTCGAGTGCTCGGGCCCGTTGCCTTCATAGCCGTGCGGCAGGAGGAGCGTGAGCCGCGTCGACTCCCGCCACTTCGAGAGCCCGGCGGCGATGAACTGGTCGATGATGATCTGCGCGCCATTGACGAAGTCGCCGAACTGGGCCTCCCAGAGGACGAGAGCCTCTGGCGCCGCCGCCGCGTAGCCGTACTCGAAGCCGACGCACGCGTACTCCGACAGCGGGGAGTTGTAGATCTCGAACGCCGCCCCGGCGTCATCGAGGTGCTGAAGCGGCGTGTACCAGGCGCCCGTGTTGACGTCGTGAAGCACGTCGTGCCGGTGGGAGAACGTGCCGCGCTCGGTGTCCTGGCCGGTGAGCCGGATCGGGATTCCTTCGACGAGGAGCGAAGCGAACGCAAGCGCTTCGGCCTGTCCCCAGTCGATCCCGCCTTCCTCGAGCGCGTCGCGCCGCCGCTCGAGCTGGCGCATGAGCTTCGGGTTCGGCGTGAAGCTGTCGGGGACGCGCAGCAGCTGCTCGTTGAGCGCGTGCAGCCGGTCGGCGGCGACCGCGGTGACGACCTCGTCGCCGGTGGCAGCGGGAACATGCGTGTCGCCGGGCTGCGGCGCCTCTCCCTGCCCGAACGTCTCCTTCAGCCGTTCGTGCGCCTGGCGCAGCTCGGACAGGACGTCGGCATCGAGCTCGTCCGCCTGCTCCTGGGTCAGATTGCCGTCGGCCACGAGGCGCGCGGCGAACTGCTCGCGCACGGTGGAATGATCCGCGATCGCCGCGGCCAGGAGCGGCTGGGTGTAAGCGGCTTCGTCCTGCTCGTTGTGGCCGTGCCTGCGGTAGCCCACCAGGTCGACGACGACGTCGTGGCCAAAGCGGCGCCGGTAGGCGAGCGCGAGCCGGATCGAGGCGAGCGCCGCCTCGGGATCGTCTGCGTTGACGTGGATGATCGGGACGTCGAAGCCCTTGGCAAGGTCGCTCGAGTAACGCGTCGAGCGGCCGCTCTCCGGGTCGGTGGTGAAGCCGACCTGGTTGTTCGCGATCAGGTGAAGCGTGCCGCCGGTCGAGTAGCCCGCGAGCGCCTCGAGGTTGAGGGTCTCGGCGACGATCCCCTGGCCGGCAAACGACGCATCCCCGTGGATCAGAACCGGCAGGGCGACGCTGGGATCGTGATAGCCCTGACGCGACGAGCGGTCGGTCTGCTCCGCCCGCGCCCGACCCTCTACGACAGGGTCGACAGCCTCGAGATGGCTCGGATTCGAGACGAGCGTGATGGTGATGTCGCCCCCCGGAGTCGAGCGAATCCCCTGCGCGCCGAGGTGGTACTTCACGTCGCCGCTGCCGCCCTCCTCGCTCGACACGACGGCCTCGATCGTCCGCTCGCCCTCGAACTCGCGCAGAATCGTCTCGTACGGCCGCCCGACGACATGGGCAAGGACGTTCAGCCGGCCGCGATGCGCCATTCCGACCACGACCTCGTGGGCGCCGCTGCCCGCAGCGAGCTCGATGGCCTCGTCGAGCATCGGGATCATCACGTCCAGCCCTTCGACGGAGAACTGCTTCTGGCCGAGGAAGGCGCGCCGCAGGTAGCGCTCCATTCCCTCGACCTGGCTGAGGCGGCCGAGCAGCCGCACGCGCTCCTCGCTCGAGAGCTGCCGGCGATAGCGGCCCGACTCGATCGCCTGCCGCAGCCAGACGCGCTCCTCGTGGTCGGAGATGTGCTCGATCTCGTAGGCGATCGAGCCGGTGTACGTCTCGCGCAGCCGCGGCAGGGCGTCGGCGAGCGTCTCGCCCTCGACGTGGAGGCGGAGGAGCGAGGCGGGGATGCGCGCCTGCAGCTCCGGCGTCAGCTTCGGGATCAGACGCTCGGGCTCGAGGGCGGGATCGCCGGGCGGCTCCGAGCCGAGTGGGTCGAGATGGGCAGCGAGGTGACCGTGCATCCGGATCGCCTTGACGAGCGCCATCGCAGCGGCGATCCCGCCGAGGAGCTCCTGATCGGCCGGCGCCGCCGCTGGCGCAGGTGCAGCGGGCGCCTGAGGCGGCGGGGCGTGTCCGTTCCCGTCGGCGGCCGCGCGTTCGAGGAGCCGCGCCAGACCGGGCTGCAGCTGCAGCAGTACCTTGGGCTCGCTCTCGAACAGGTCGCGCCACTCCTCCGGCACGGCGCCGGGGTTGTCGAGGTACTGCTCGAGGAGCAGCGCGGCGTAGCCCGTGTTCAGCCCGTCGACGTCGGGATGTCCCATGTCCGGTCTCGTTGTAGCAGCGCGGGAGGCGCTACCAGAGCGGCTTGCTGAACGCCACGGCGATCGTGAGCCCGAAGAAGAAACAGGCAGTGCAGATGAGCACGGCGGCGAACTGGAGACGTCCCTTGCCCTGGCCCATGCCCGCAGCGATGAGCGCGATCGCCAGGGAGGGCAGGATCAGGCGGAGTGGATGCCACACGAGCCCTACGAGGCTCATGAAGATGGCGATCGCGGAGAGGAAGCCCGCGACCGTCTCCGACGGACGCCTCTGCGAGCCGGAGTCCGAGTGAAGTGCTTCGCCTTCGACGTTCAACGGTCGGCGATCCTATCCGCACGTGCAGCAGCCGCGCGCGCGGTGCGTGCGTAGACGCGGGCGGGGCCTCCGTGCGGGCGAGGCGGGCGACGGCGCGACCGCCGGCGAAGGTGGTCGAAGCCAGGCGGCGGCTGATCTGGGATCTCGCGAACCCCGGCGGGGCCTCCGCGGCCCCGAGGCTCCGCCTTGATCGCATACCAAACCACGTAGCAAAGGTAGGCGATGGGGATCTTGAGGATCACCATGATGAAGATGAGCTCCCAAAGCGTGTCCGGCCCCTTCACTGCCTTTTGAGTCTACCCCTCGCTGCGTCCTCGAATCCGACCGCGTTACCGATCCGAAAGGCATGGGGAGAAGCAACCTCATGAGCCACGACCAACTTCGCGCACTGATGGAGCACGCCGACGACGCCGGCTGCGTCAACCTGTCCGCACTGACGCAGGTTCTGGCCGAGCTGGAGCTCGACGACGACGAGATCGCGTCCCTCTACGACCAGCTGGAGGAGCGTGGGATCGATCTGACTGACGACTGCAGCCTGCCCGACGTCGACGAGACGCACTACTCGAACGAGACGGTCGCCGCTATGACGACCGACTCGCTGCAGCTCTTCCTCAACGAGGCGGGCCGCTACCCGCTGCTGACAGCCGCCGCGGAGGTGGAGCTCGCCAAGTTGATCGAGCGCGGCGACGGCCCGGCCAAGGACAGGATGATCAACTCGAACCTCCGCCTGGTGGTGTCGATCGCGAAGAAGTACCAGGGTCACGGGCTCTCTCTGCTCGACCTGATCCAGGAGGGGATCATCGGGCTGATCCGGGCCGTGGAGAAGTTCGATTGGCGACGCGGCTACAAGTTCTCGACCTACGCGACCTGGTGGATTCGCCAGGCGGTGCAGCGCGGCGTTGCGAACAAGTCGCGCACGATTCGGATCCCCGTTCATATCGTCGAGCGCGAGCAGAAGATTGCGCGCGCCGAAAGGGAGCTGACGCTGAAGCACGAGCGGCCACCGACCGACGAGGAGATCGCGAAGACCGCGAAGCTCTCCCTCAAGCACGTGCGCGAAGTGCGCGCGGCGGCGCGGGCGGTGGCGAGCCTCGACAAGCCGCTCGGCGACGACGGCGACACGGCCTTCGGCGACATCGTCGCCACCGATAGGGCAGACGTCGAGGAGGATGTCGTCGTCGGACTGAGCGAAGACTTGCTTCGTGCCGCGGTCTCGAAGCTGCCGGAGCGAGAGCAGCGCGTGATCAGGCTGCGCTACGGGCTGAACGGCGACGACGATCCGAAGTCGCTCGAGATGATCGGCCGCGAACTGGGTCTGACGCGCGAGCGCGTGCGCCAGATCGAGACTCAGGCTCTGGAGCGGCTCGCGCGGGAACGTGAGATCGCGGCGCTCGCAGCGGCCTGACCCGCCGCTTCCCCGCGGTTGCCCAGTCCACCGTTCGCGCGGTTCATCCGCGGCTTGCTCGCGCCTGCCATCCTCGCAGTTGCGCTCTCGGCCGTCGTCGGGCTGACGGTCGCTACACGATTCTGTTCTACCCGTATGCCGACCCGGGCGGATGTACCAAGAGTGACAGGACGGTCGTCAACTTCGGGATCGGTGCGGGCGACTACCACGCTCCGGCCCAGACACTGAAGGTCACCTACGGGGCTGCGTGCGACGGTGGTACCGCGACCCTGGACGGCCAATCGGTGTCTGCGACAAACGAGAGCGCGACCACCAAGGCGCCGGGCGGGCTCCAGGGGTGCGCAGGCCTCGCCAAGAAGCCCGCGCCGAAGAAGGGCGCCAGGTCCGGCAAGTGCACGTCGAAGACGAAGCTCGCCAAGGGCTACGTCTGCCGGCACCACAGAGTGGTCAAGAAGAAAAAGAAGAAGTAGCGCCTGGCGCGTACGCCGCTTCGGCCTAGGCCGAGGCGGCGTACGCGCTCAGTGCCTCGACGACGTAGCGGAGCCTCCGCCCCGCCTCCGTCAGTCGGTACTCGACCCGCGGCGGGCGCGTGTCGAAGACGTGCCGCTCGAGCACCCCCGCCTCCTCGAGCTCCGCCAACCGGGCAGCGAGCGTCCGCGGCGGAATCCCTTCGAGGATCTGCTTGAACTCGTTGAAGCGGACGGCCCCCGCCTCCGCCGACGCCCAAACGATCGCGAGCGCCCAGCGTCGTCCGAGGAGGTCGACCGCGCGGGCGACCTCCTCGGGAAAGGGCTCGCAGTTCCTACAGCGCACGGAGGCTCGGCTTCGCCTTCGGCTCGAGCGAGAGCTCGAGCACCTCACCGAGGGTCATCACCGGATGGAAGCGCATGGCTTCGCGCACGTCCTCCGGCACGTCGTCGAGGTCGGCGCGGTTCCGCTCGGGGATGATCACGTCGGTGAGCCCTGCGGCGTGCGCTGCGAGCACCTTCTGCTTCAGCCCTCCGATCGGAAGCACGCGACCCTGCAGCGTCACCTCGCCGGTCATCCCGACTGTGTGCTTCACCGGCCGGTCCGTCAGGAGCGAGGCCAGCGCGGTCGTCATCGTGATCCCCGCGCTCGGCCCGTCCTTCGGGATCGCGCCGGCCGGTACGTGCACATGGAACGAGCGGTCCTTGAACGCATCCGGATCGATTCCGAGCTCCTCGGCGTGCGACTGGACGTAGGAGAGAGCGATGCGCGCAGACTCCTTCATCACGTCGCCGAGCTGCCCGGTGAGCACGAGCTCGCCGCGCGTGCCGTCCATCGAGGTGGCCTCGACGAAGAGGACGTCGCCGCCGGTGCCGGTCACGGCGAGGCCGGTTGCGACACCCGGCACCGCCGTCCGCTCCGCCGCCTCCTGGAAGAACTTCTGGCGGCCGAGCGCGTCGCGCACGACGTCGACATCGACGTCGACCGGCACCTCGACCTGTCCGGACGCGATCCGAGTCGCGGTCTTGCGGAGCACCGTGCCGAGCTCGCGTTCGAGCTGGCGGACGCCGGCCTCGCGTGTGTACTCGGAGACGACCGCCTGCAGCGTGTTGTCGGAGATCGCGACTTCATCGTCGCGAAGCCCGTTTCGCTCGACCTGCCGCGGCCAGAGGTAGCCGCGCGCGATCGCCGTCTTCTCGTCCACGGTGTAACCGTCGAAGCGGATGACCTCCATCCGGTCGAGCAGCGGGCCGGGGATCGTGTCCGCGACGTTTGCCGTCGCGATGAAGAAGACCTCCGAAAGGTCGAGCTCGACGTCGAGGTAGTGGTCGCGGAACGAGTGGTTCTGCGCCGGGTCGAGCACCTCGAGCAGCGCCGCCGACGGGTCGCCGCGCCAGTCGGCGCCGACCTTGTCCACCTCGTCGAGGAGGATGACCGGGTTCATCGTCCCGGCGTCGCGCAGTGCGCGCACGAGCCGCCCTGGCAGCGAGCCGATGTAGGTGCGGCGGTGGCCGCGGATCTCGGCTTCGTCACGGATACCGCCGAGCGACATCCGCACGAACTCGCGGTTGAGAGCGCGCGCAACCGACTCGCCGATCGACGTTTTGCCCGTGCCGGGCGGCCCGATCAAGGTCAGGATCGCGCCCGACCGCTTGTCGTTCGGGATCCCGCGGTCCTCGCGGAGCTTGCGCACCGCGAGGTACTCCACGATCCGGTCCTTGACGTCGTCGAGGCCGGCGTGGTCGGCGTCGAGCACCTCTCGCGCTCCGACGGGGTCGAGCGTCTCGTCGCTGCGCTTCGACCAGGGGACGGCGATCAGCCAGTCGAGGTACGTGCGGATCATCGAAGCTTCTCCGCTCGCGTCGCCCATCGTCTCGAGGCGCCGCAGCTCGCGCTCGGCCTGCGCCCGCACGTCCTCGGGCATCTCTGCCTCTTCGATCTTCGTGCGGTACTCGTCGACGACCGAGCCCTCGTCCTCGCCGAGCTCCTTGCGGATCGAGTTCATCTGCTGGCGGAGGAACCACTCGCGCTGCTGCTTCTGCGCGCCCTCCTCGACGTCGTCGCGGATGCGGCGCCGCACCTGCAGCTCGGCGAGCCGCTCGCGCTGCAGCTCGAGCGCGAAGTTCAGTCGCTCGACGACGTCGACCTTCTCGAGCAGCTCGACGCGCTGGGCGAACGTAATGTCGGGCGCGTAGGCGCACGTGTCGGCGAGCGCTCCTGCCTCGCTGATCGCGCGCAGGAACTCGCGGACGCGGTCGTCGGCTCCGCGTAGGTCGAGGATCTCCTCTACCACGGCGCGGTATTCCCGCTCGAGCTCGCGCGTCTGCACGGGCGGCGGGTTCTCGTCGGGTACCTCGTCGACCTCGGCGCGCAGCCGTCCGAGCGCGTCGCTGTGGGCGGCGCCGATGGCGGCGCGATGGAGTCCCTCGAGGGTGACGGCATTGCCGGCGCCGCGGATGCGGACGCGGTCGGTGACCTCGGCGACGGTGCCGACGGCGGCGTACTCGCTCTCGTGGCGCGGCACGAGCACGACGCGGTCCTCGTCGCCGACATCCACGGTGAGGGTGACGTTCATGCCGGGGAAGACGACGGTGTCTTCCAACGGAACGAGCAGTAGATCGGTCAAGGCGTACTCACACTCCAGGTTGTAGTAGGTATCGAAATTGTAGCTACTACGAACCGTCCAACGTCGGCGCGCTCTACGCGGTCGCGAGGATGATCCGCGCGGCGCGAACGAGGGTCGCAAGCGGCATCGTGGGCTCCGGCCGCTCGAGCGCTTGCTCTGGTAGGAGCGGCACGTGTACGAAGCCGCCACGCACCCCGACTCGGTCGGCGAGGGCGCGCATGAGGACGTAGAAGACGTGATTGCAGAGAAAGCCACCGGCGTCGCGAGAGGCCGCCGCCGGAATGCCGTCTGCGCGAAGCGCCTCCACGATCGCGTCGACGGGCAACGAGGAGCCGTAGGCAACCGGCCCGTCCGCGGAGATCTCCGCCCGGCGCTCCTTGCCCTCTTCGTCGGCGCCCTCGTCGAAGTTGAGAGCGAAGCGCTCGATCGCGACGTGGGCGCGGCCATCGGCCTGGCCGAAGCAGACGACGAGCTCCGGTTGTTCCCGTTCGAGGGTGCGCAGGAGCTCGTCCTCCGCTCGATCCCAGGCAACCGGCAAGACCGCAGTTGCGACCCCCGCCCCGTCCGGCGGGTCGGAGGCGAGCACCTCGACCAGCTTCTGCGACGGGTTCACGTGGGCGCCTCCGAACGGCTCGAAGCCGGTGACGAGCACGCGCGTCATGCGACCTCGTCCTCGAGCCCAGCCGCTTCGAGGGCAGACTCGAGATGCGGGTGCTCCTCGACCCGCACGACCCGGCCTTCGCGCATGTAGACGACCGCAGCCCAGCGGCCCAGGAGGTACGAGCGGCGGCTCTGGAGGGGCCGCTCGTCGGATGGATCGAGCTCGATGCGGGAGAAGCGCATGCTCACCACGACCCGATCGGAGAGCCCGATCGCCCGGTCGACGACGACGTGGTAATTCTCGGCGGCGCGATCGGCCACCACCTCGAGGACGCGGTCGCGACTGACGACGACCGCATCCGACTCGCCGGCAGGCACCCACTCCACATCGGGGTCGAGCATCGACGCCATCGCGTCGAGATCGCCGTCGACGAACGCGTGGTAACCGCGCAGCAGAACCTCGGCGCTCTCGTGGCTCATAGCCTCGAGTCTAGGCGGCTACACTGGTTCGTCCCAGGGGCCCATAGCTCAGCTGGGAGAGCGTCGCGCTGGCAGCGCGAAGGTCGCCGGTTCGAGCCCGGCTGGGTCCATCGCGGTGGCTGTTGAACCAGAAGAGTGGCGGACGCCCTCGCGGCAGCTGCTGAAGTTGCGCCGACTGGAGGTGGGTGTGACGGCCGTCGCAGCCGCGATCCTGTTGGCGATTGTCGCCACGGCGTGGTCCGCGGCCATCCCGCTCGTGATCGGAGCGCTCGCCTGGGTCGTCGTCGGCAGGCGCTTTCGCTCCTGGGGTTACGCGGAGCGGGAAGACGACCTGCTCGTGCGGCGAGGCGTGATGTTCTCCCGCCTCTCGGTCGTCCCATACGGGCGGATGCAGTTCATCGATGTGCAAGCGGGACCGCTCGAACGCCTCTTCAGGCTGGCGACAGTGCGCTTGCACACGGCGGCTGCCGCCACGGACGCGCGCATCCCCGGCCTGGAGAGCGAGGAAGCCGCCCGATTGCGCGACCGCCTCGCCGAACTCGGCGAGGCGCAGGCGGCCGGCCTGTGAGCACCGAGACGCCGGAGGTCTGGCATCGGCTGCATCCGGTCTCGCCCGTGGTCCGAGGCGGCCGGGCCACGACGGGCATCGCGATCTTGTTCCTCCTCACCATCTTCGGCCGGGGGAAGTTGAGCGACGCCACGCCCCAGCTGGCGATCGTCGGGATCCTTCTCCTCGGCGGCGTCGTTTCGTGGCTCGTGACGCGTTGGCGGATCGAAGAGGACGACCTGCGGATCGAGACGGGGCTGCTACGGCGCAGGTCGCTGCGATTCCCGCTCTCGCAGGTTCAGGCGATCGACGTCGTCCGGCCGGGGCTGGCCCGGATGTTCCACGTCGCCGAGTTGCGGCTGCGGATGGCCGGCGCGAGCGGCGCGACGGCGCGACTCGCCTACGTCGCAGAGCACGAGGTAGAGCCGCTCCGCGCCCAGCTGCTCGCTCTGGCGCGCGGCGCGCGATTCGACGACGGCGAGCCGGAGCCTCTGATCGACGACAAGCCGGTCGCGACGGAGGAGCACGTCGTCGCCGTGGTCTCGAGCGGACGACTCGTCGCCTCGATCGCCCTCGAGTACTGGTGGCTGATCGGCGTCCTGGTCGGACTTCTGATCGCCGTCGTGGTCTCCCCGCATACGGTCGGGCCGCTGCTGCTCGGCGGAGGTCTCGTCTGGACGATCAGCCTCGTCACCTTCCTCTGGCGCCGGTTCAACCAGCAGTACCGGCTGACCGTGGCGGAAGGGCCCGACGGCTTGCACCTGCACGGCGGGCTTGTCGCCTTGTCGGCCGAGATCATCCGCCCCGGCCGTGTGCAGGCCGTGCGGCTGGTGGAGCCCTTGCTCTGGCGGCCACTCGGCTGGTGCCGGCTCGAGGTCGACCTCGCCGGCCGGCAGCGATCCAAAGGAGAAGGCGAGGCGGAGCGCGGACAGCTGCGGACGCTGCTGCCGGTCGGCAAGCGGCCGGTCGGGATCGAGCTCGTGGACTGGCTCCTGCCGGACCGACCGCGCGAACTGTTGCCGCCGCCGACACGCGTCCGCTGGAAGAGCCCATTCCGCTACAGAGCGCTCAGCTGGGGGCTGAACGACACCTACGTGGCGACGACGAGCGGCAGGCTCCGCCGCATCACGTGCTGGGTTCCGCTCGAGAAGGTGCAGAGCCTTCGCCACGTTCAGGGGCCCGTGCAGCGCCGGCTCCGGCTCGCGAGCGTCCACGTCGATACCGCCGGCCGAGCCGTCCACGCGACGCTGCGCGACCGCGACGCCACGGAGGCCGCTGACGCGTTCGCCAGGCTCACCGATCTCGCACGCGCCGCGCGGAGGAAACCCGCTCTCACGTAAAGCTCATTGGCGGGTCCGGGCGGGGTCCGTGACAATGCGGCATGTTCGAGATCGGGGGGAGCCTCCGCGAGGCTCGCCTGAAGCGCAACCTCACGCCGGCAGACGTCCAGAAGGCGATCCGGATCCGAGACCGCTACCTGCAGGCGCTCGAGGAAGAACGCTGGGAGCTGCTGCCGGGGGACGCCTACGTCAAGGGATTCCTGCGGACGTATGCCGACTACCTCGGCCTCGACGGGAGCCTCTACGTCGAGGAGTACAACAGCCGCTTCGCCCATCCCGACGAGCCGCAGCTCGTTCCCGAGCGCTTCGCGCGGACGAACGGCCCCTTCGCCGGCGTCGGGTTCCTGCGACCGCTCGTCGCCATCGGCGTCATCGTCGCGATCGTCGCAGCCATTGCCGCCTTCGCGGCCTGGCAGCTCAGCGACTCCTCCGGCGGCAAGCAGGGGGCGCCGCCGACCACCTCCCCCGACACGACGACCTCCTCGCACCACACGACCACGAAGAAGCACACGACGACGCAGACTCACCACGTGGCGGCCGTGCTTCCGTCACACGCGGTGGTCGCCGCTTCCCGCGGAAACTGCTGGCTGTGGGTGCGCTCCGGCAGTGCGAACGGGCCGACCGTCTACGAGGCCACTCTCCTGCAGGGAAAGACGCTGCCGATCGACCTCAAGCACGGTCCGGTTTGGATCGACATCGGCGACCCGCGCAGCATCGACGTCCGGCTCGGTGGCAAGCTCGTCCACGGGCTGCCGACCCAGCCGGGGATGGTCCGGCTCACCCGGCACGGGCTCGAGCCCGCGTAAGCGCTCAGACCGCGGCCGCGTCGAGCTCGACCGAAGGCACGTCGCCCCAGAGCTCTTCGAGTCGGTAGTACGCGCGCGCGTCGGGGCTGAACACGTGGAGGACGACGTCAAGGTAGTCGGCGACGATCCAGGCGCCTTCGCGCGGACCGTCGACGCTCTGAGGCAGCAGCCGCTCCTCCTGCTTCAGCCGCGTGTGCACCTCGTCCCAGATCGCGGCCGTCTGGCGTGCATTGCGCCCGGTCGCGATCACGAAGTAGTCCGTGAACGAGCACTCGGGCCGCATGTCGAGGATCACGACGTCCTCCGCCAGCCTCTCGCGAGCGAGAGCGGCGATGCGGCGGGCCTGTTCGAGGGGGGTCAGAGTCTCTTCGTGTCCTTGGATCGCTCGTTCTCCAGTGTAGCCCCGGCTCACGGACGATAGAGGCCGCGCTCAGCGACGAGCCGCGCCACCGCGGCCGCGAGGAGGCCGTCGAGAGGCTCTCCTGCTGCGGCTCGAGCCCTCACGTCCGTCGAGGCGGCCGGGTTCGGCTCGATCTCGAAGAAGAGCACCCGTTCGGGCTCGTCGAGCTGCTCGAGAACACCGTCGACCTCGGCTCTCGAGACGCCTGGCCGGGTGGCAACTGCCAGCCGCGCTCGCTCGAGCACCTCGGAGGGCTCGGTCCACTCGAGGAAGCCACGGAACTGGTCGGCGCCGACGACGAGCAGCGGGTCGTCGAGGCGCTCGGCGCGCAACAGCTCCACGGTGCGCGGATACGGGTCGAGCCGCACGTCGTCGGCCGGGAAGGCAGCACGCGCGAGCGCGAGGCGGTCCTCGGCGGAGGCATCGACCTCGCGATGCGCAGGGCGTTCGCTGACCAGGATGACGAGCCGCTCGACGCCGAACTCCTTTCTCGCCGCATCTGCCACTGCGACGTGGCCGAGATGCGGCGGGTCGAACGCACCGCCGTAGAGAACCGTCATTCCCACTCGAGCACCTCCTCCCCCAGCTCGACCTCGTCGCCCGCACGGGCGCCCGCGGCGCGGAGAATCGCCTCGAGCTCACCCCCTGCCGGCGGCGTGCCGGTGACACGGAAGCCGCGCTCGGTGCGAAAGACTCGGAAGCCCCGGCGTGACGGCTGCGGCCGGTAGACGAGGAAGTCGACCATCTCATCCGCAGGCTCGACGTCCTCTTCCACCTCGAGCGGCACGAGCTCGAACAGCGCCGCGCGGAGCTCGTCGAGACCCGCTCCGGTTGCCGCGGAGACGCGAAGAACGCGGAGGATCCGTTCGTCGGAGATATCGAACGCCGGCGGCTCCGGACTGAGGTCGATCTTGTTCAGGACGACGATCTGCGGGCGCTCGTCGAGCCCTGCGCCGTAGGCGGCGAGCTCCGCGTCGATCGTCCGCCACCGCTCGTCGGCATCGCCGTCGGCCGAATCGACGACATGCACGAGCACCCACGCGCGCTCGAGGTGAGCGAGGAACTCGTGCCCGAGCCCAACACCCTCGCTCGCTCCCTCGATGAGCCCGGGGACGTCGGCGACGACGAGCTGCCGTCCGTCGGAGGCTTCGACCGTGCCCAGCACCGGCGAGAGCGTCGTGAACGGGTACTCCGCAACTTTCGGCCGCGCATTCGAGATCCGCGTCAGCAGCGACGACTTGCCGGCGTTGGGGAGGCCGACAAGCGCGGCGTCGGCAAGGAGCTTGAGGCGAAGCTCGATCTCGCGTTCCTCGCCGGGCAGGCCCACCTCCGCGAAGCGCGGCGTCTGGCGGCTCGGCCCGGCGAAGTGCTTGTTGCCGCGACCGCCGCTACCGCCTTCCGCAACGACCACACGAGCCTCGGGGCGTGCGAGATCGGCGACGAGCTCGTCGCTCTCGAACACCTGCGTCCCCACCGGGAGGCGGAGCACCGCGTCCTCGCCGCGCGCGCCGTTGGAGAGGCGACCGCCGCCGATGCCGCCGTTTCCGGCGCGCAGCTTCTGGTTCGGGCGAAAACCCGAGAGGTCACGCCGCCCCGGATCGGCGACGAGCACGATGTCGCCGCCGGCGCCCCCGTCCCCGCCGTCGGGGCCTCCGCGCGGGACGTACTTCTCCCGTCGAAAGTGGATGGACCCGTCACCGCCGCGTCCGGCGACGACCGTCAGTCGAGCTCGATCGTGGAACATCGACGGAAGCGTAGAGTCGTGGTGTGGACGACGAAGTCTCAGTCACCGTGGTCGGCAGCGAGCCCGAAGCCGAGCTGGCGTGTCAGCTGCTCCGGACCGAGGACATTGCGTGCTACCACCGTCCGACCTCGTTCGCGGCCGGAGCCGGCGACGGCCTCGTCTCTCTCGGGTCGCCGCGCGAGATCGTCGTCCGGGTCGAAGACGCGGAACGCGCCCGCGAACTGCTCCGCGACTAGGCCGTCTGCTCGACAGACACGAAGCGGCGCTCGCCGCTCGTGCGGAACGCGACCTTGCCGTCGCGCATCGCGAAGATCGTGTCGTCCTTGCCGATCCCGGTGCCCGGACCGGGGCGGAAGCGCGTGCCGCGCTGGCGGACGAGGATCATCCCCGACGTCACTTCCTGACCGGCGAAGAGCTTGACACCGAGCATCTTCGGCTTGGAGTCGCGGCCGTTCCGCGACGAGCCGAGTCCCTTCTTGTGTGCCATTACTTGTCCTCCAGAGCGGATTCGAGCGCCGCCAGCGCGCCCTTGCGTGCCTTGCCGGAGCGCTCTGCCTCGAGCGCAGCTTCGACTTCTGCGCGGCTCCAACCCGCCGCCGCCTCGGTGATCTGCGGGATCGTCATCGCCTCGACGTCCGGCGCCGTCGCCGCTGCCTGCTCGGCCTTGGCGGCCGGCTTCTGCTCAGCCTTCGGCTGCTCGTCCGCCTGCGGCTTGGCCGCGGCCTTGGCGCGCTGCTTCGCCGCTCCGATCGACTCGATCTCGATCCGCGTGAGCTTGCTGCGGTGGCCGGCGTGCTTCTTGTAACCCGTGCGGCGGCGGTACTTGCCGATCCGGATCTTCTTGCCGAGCTCGTGCCCGACGACCCGCGCCGTGACCGTTGCGGACGGTGTGAGATCGGGCGCCCCGTCGCCGCCCACGAGCAGCACGCGCGGCTCGACGGTGGCTCCCTCGTCCACGCGCAGGCGGTCGACGAGCAGCCGCTCGCCTTCGTGGACGCGGTACTGCTTGCCGCCGAGACTGATGATCGCGTAGGAGCTCATGGCGTGGAAACGCGGGCCTTACGCCCGCGAGGGCGCAGTGTAGCTAACGGTTGGACTCGATTTCGTCGCCCCACTCGGACATCGGGACATACTCGAAGTCGCCGTTTGTCGACGGCTCGTCCGTCTGCTGCGGCTCCTCTGCCCGCGGCGGCTTCTCTACCCGCGGCGGCTTCTCTGCCCGCGGCGGCTGCTCGGCTTCTGCGGGCTCCTGCTCGGCTTCTGCGGACGCGACCTCGCTCCGGTTCGTCGCGGCAGCGGGCTTCTTCTTGCGGTTGCGACCGCCGCGCGAGCCGCGGCGCGTCTTCTTCTTCGGCTTGGGAGCTTCCTCGCCCTCCGCCGTGGTTGGCTCGCCAACCGCCTCGGGCTCCGGCTCCGGTTGCGGCTGTGTCTCGGCGGCCGGTTCGGCTTCGGCTTCGCCCTCGCGACCGAAGCCCGCGCCTGGCACGTGGATCGTGGTCGCGCGGCCCGGCTCGGGTGACTCCTCGGAGGAGTCGCCTGCCGCCTCGCCCTCCGGCTCGGTCTCGGCCGCGGCCGCAGCTTCGGCGGTCGCCGGCTTCTTCTTGCGGTTGCGGCCGCCGCGCGAGCCGCGGCGGGTCTTCTTCTTCGGCGCCGGCGTCTCGCCGGCTTCTGCCGTCTCCTCGGAACCAGTCTCAGGCTCGGAGGCGGTGACCTCGGTCTCGGGCTCGTCTGCTGCGTCCGCCTCGTCCGCCTCGTCCGCCTCGTCCGTCTCGTCCGTCTCGTCCGCCTCAGGCTCCTTCGCGGGCGTCGCGCCCTTGCGGGCCGGCGGCTTGCGAGTCGGCTTCTCGGCCTCGCCTTCGGCGGTCAGCGGCTCCGGCGTCTCCTTCGCCTTGCGCATGAGGACGCCGTAGGCGCGGCCGTCGAGTACGCGCTCGACGCGCACCTTGACCCGCTTGCCGACGAGGGATGCCGCGTCGGCGACGACGATGTCGAGTCCGTCGAGCTTGCCGACCGCTGCGGCGCTGTCGTAACGGTCGACCTCGACGAGCTGCAGCATGGTCTCGGCGTTCTCGCTCACCGGCGCCGGCGGCGCGAGATCGGCGAGCTTGCCCTCGCTGAGCACGACCAAGTGGTCGAGGTGTGTCTCGGGCTTGCCCTCGAGGAAGAACCGCTTCTTCGTCAGCGCTTCGAGCTCGACCAGCCGCCGAGCTCCCGGGCCCACGAGTGCGCTCGCGATCGTGTCGGCGAGCTCGACCCGGAACGCCTGGGCGCGCGAGCCTGCGGCGAGCGCGCGCAGCCTCCGCTCGACGTCGATCGCGGCCGACGCCTCGGAGTAGACGATCCCGTCGCCCCCGCAGGTCGGGCACTTGCGCGTCATCACCTCGCGCGGCCCGTCGGTCACATTCTGGCGCGTCATCTCCACGAGCCCGAGCGGGGAGATCTCGACGACGTACGTCTTCGTCCGGTCGCGCTCGAGCTCCGAGCGCAGCGCCTCCTCGACCGTCGCCCGGTTCTTCGGGTTGGCCATGTCGATGAAGTCGATGACGATGATCCCGCCGATGTCGCGCAGCCGCAACTGGCGCACGACCTCCTTCACCGCCTCGAGGTTGTTCTTCGTGATCGTGTCCTCGAGCCGGCCGCCGGAGTTCTTGCCGCGACCGCCGACGAAGCGGCCGGTGTTGACGTCGATGACGGTGAAGGCCTCGGCGTAGTCGAAGATGAGGTAGCCGCCGGAAGGGAGATCGACCCGCCTGCCGATCGTCGAGCGGATCTCCTGCTCGACCCCGAACGCCTCCATCAGCGGCGTCTTCTCCTTGTAGCGGACGACCCGCTCCACCATGTGCGGCGACGTTTTCTTCAGGTAGCCGACGAGGCGCCGGTGCGTGCGCTCGTCGTCGACGTACGCCTTCTCGAAGTCGCCGGTGAAGAGGTCGCGCACGACGCGGAGCGGCAGCTCGGCCTCCTGGTAGATGAGCTCGGGGGCCTTGGCGGCCTTGGCCTTCGCCTGGATCGAGCGCCAGAGGCGCTGCAGGAAGACGAGGTCGCGCTCGATGTCCTCCTCGGACGCGCCCTCAGCGGCCGTCCGGACGATCACGCCGCCTTCCTTGACGTCGAGGCGCTTCAGGATGTCCTTCAGGCGATTGCGTTCGTCGTCGTCGAGCCGGCGCGAGACGCCGAGCCCTTCTCCCTGCGGGACGAGCACGACGAAGCGGCCGGGCAGCGAGATCTGGGTCGTGAGCCGTGCGCCCTTGGTCTTCATCGGATCCTTGACGGCCTGGACGAGGATCGTCTGGCCGCGCGAGATCAGATCCTGGATCTTGCGTCCGTGGCCCTTCTCGAGCTCCGGGCTGACGATCTCGTCGACGTAGAGGAAGCCGTTCTTGTCGAGGCCGATCTCGACGAACGCCGCCTCCATCCCGGGCAGGACGTTGTCGACACGGCCGACGTAGATGTTGCCGGCGATCGAGAGGCGCTCGGGACGCTCGAGGTAGACCTCGGCGACGCGCTCGTCCTCGAGAATCGCGACGCGGCGCTCGCCGACGTCGACCGAGACGAGCAGTTCGCGCTTCGCCGCCGGCAGAGGAGCACGGCGCTGCGGCTCGCGGCGTCGGCGGGTCGACTGGTCTCGGCGGCGCTCCTGCCGCTGCGAGAGCTCGCGCCGTTGCGGCTGCTTCGCCTGCTTCGGCTCGGGCTTGTCCTTGCGGTCGGACGCGCCGGCCGCAGTCGTAGCGGCGGAGCCAGGCTTCTTCCGTCCGCGCCCTCCGCGGCTACCGCGGCGGCGCTTCGGCTTGTTCGGGTCGGTCTGTGCGGAGTCTGCGGCCGCAGGGGCCGCGTCTGTCAGTTGGGGCTCGGGCCTCTGCTCGAGCTGGTCAGGGGACTGTTGGTCGTCGGAAGATTTCCTCTTCCGGATACGGAACCAGGGCAAGAAAAAGCTCCTTCGTGGGAGCGCGCGCCGGCGACCCGGATTGTCCGGGTGCGCGCGTGCTCGTTGTCAGTGAAAAGGCTTGGCATGGCCTCGTAGCCAGGGTAGCAACCATCCCCGCGGGGGTCCGTCCGAGCCCGGACCTACGATCCGGCCATTCACGACCGGGAGGTGAAACGGTGGTGGCGAAACGCGAGGCTGAAGAACTACTCATGATCGAGGAGGCGGACGCGTGGTTCGAGTACCTGGAGGCGACTCGGAGCCAGGCGGAGACCCGCTACCACGAGATCGAGCCCTGGGCGTGGGCTCGGCTGAGCCAGCGTCTGCGCGCGATCAAGGCGCGACGGGCGAGGCTGCGGCCTGCTGCGGCGTAGCGGCAAGGCCGAAACGCAACCGGGCAGCGTCGCCGAGCAGGCGCGTTCCGCCGTACGCGATGCCGCCTCGCACCATCCACCTGGCCGCGGGAACGAGATCCCGGAACTCCCGGGCGAGCGCGCGGAGGCCGAAAGCGGCTCCGACGGTCACCGCAAGCTCCGGCCCCCGCTCGCCAAGCCCGTTCCACCCGTGGGCCTGCGCGAGGCGAAGCACCAACCTGACCTGATTCAGCGCGAGCACCGGCAAATCCGCGCTGACTGCCGCGGCAGCGAGGCCGTTCCGGCGCGAGAAGGATTCGACGAGGTGCTCGCAGACGGGTCCACGGAGCAGCGGCACGTGCGCGGCGAGCGGCGCGCCTCGTTCCCCCAGCCGCGCCGCGAGCGCACGCGCGATCGTCTCGAGCGGGAACGCCTCGCCGACGTCGACCCAGACGACGTCCGTCGCGAGGACGTAGGGGATCGCGGCCTTGCGCCGCGCCGGACCTGGGGCGACCGCGATCGCGGGTAGGTGCGCCAGTCGTGCCTGCCGCAGCACCTCGACGTCCGCTTCACGGGGCTCGCCCGCGAGGACGTGCACGTACGCGTCGGCACCTGCAGGCCCGCCGAGGCGCACGGCGTCAGGCTCGGCGCGCCCGCGGAGGAACTGCTGTCTCAGCTCCGCCGCAAGCTCACCCGCTCCGCCGACCGCAAGAACATGAACGCCTCCCGCCCACTCGAAGTCGTTCAGCAGCCTCCGGATCGCCTGGGCAGACACCGGAAGGCGGGCCATCAGCGCCGTCGCGAGTAACGCGAGACGCGGCCGCGGGCGTAGATCGCCAGGAGGACGCCCATCGCGGCGAGGTTCGCAATCAGCGACGAGCCGCCGACGCTCACGAACGGCAAGGGGATCCCCGTGATCGGCGCGATCCCCATCGTCATTCCGAGGTTGACGAAGATCTGGAAGAGGAGCGCCACCACGATGCCGCCGGCGACGACGGCCGAGAAGAGGTCGCGCGCAACGGTGACGACACGCAGGCCCCGCCAGAGAACAAGGAGGTAGAGACCGAGCAGGAGCGCCATCCCGACGAAGCCGCGCTGCTCGGCGAAGCCGGCGCCGACGAAGTCGGTGCCACTCTCCGGCAGGAAGCCGAGCCTGACCTGGCTCGAACCGTTTGGGCCACGCCCACGGATCTGGCCGGAGCCGACCGCCGCGAGTGACTGCTCGAGGTTGTAGCGAGCGTCCACCGAGCACGTCGAGGGATGCGTGAAGCAGGTCAGGCGCTGCTGCTGGTAGCCCTTGAGCACGCTGACCCCCGCCGCGGGGCCGGCCCACAGGACACCGACCACCAGGACCGCCACTATTCCTCCGAGCACCGCAAGATGCCGCCACGGCGTGCCGGCGACGAACAGCATCGCAGCGAGCGCCGAGAGATAGACGAGCGCGGTGCCGAGGTCGGGCTGGGCGAAGACCAGCAGAACGGGCACGAGTCCGAGTCCGACGACCCGCAGCGTCGTCGCCCATGAGTCGAGTTCGCGCTGCCGCTCGGTCAGCATGCCCGCAAGCGCGAGCACGAACAGGAGTTTTCCGAACTCCGACGGCTGGAACGTGAAGAAGCCGAGGCTGATCCAGCGCGTCGAGCCGTGCGAGGCATGCCCGACGAGCAGGACGAAGGCAATCACCACGCAGGTACCGACGAAGATCGCGCGCCAGTAGCGGCGGTAGATGTCGGGATCGATGAGCGCTGCAATGACGAGCGCGACTGCGCCGACGCACGCATAGAGGATCTGGCGGTTGAGGTAGTAGCTCGGATCGCTCGGGATCGCGAACTTGGTGACGCCGGCCACACCCCAGAGCCCGACGACGACGAGCCCCGCAACGCCGAGGAGCAGGATCCAGTCGAGCGAGCGGACGACGGCGAGTAGATGCGGCGCCTCGCGCTCCCCGCGCAGCCCTGCGCGTTGCGATCCTGCGTACTCGAGCATCAGTCGGCCATCAGTCGGAGGGGACGGGCACAGTCGGAGGCACCGGCTCGTTGAAGAATTTAGCGAAGACCCGCGCGGCCGCCGGCGCCGCGGCCGTCCCGCCTTCGCCGCCGTTCTCGATCACGGCGCAGACGACGAGCTTCGCGTCGTTCGCGGGACCATAGCCACACCACCAGGACTGGTCACGCTCACCCTTGAAGCCCGGCACATGGACGAGCTTCTGTGCGGTCCCGGTCTTCCCGGCGATCGGGACGGGGAAGTTGCCGAAGACCCCGTACGAGGTGCCGCGAGAGTCGTGCGTGCCCTCGTAGAGACCCTGCTGGACGGGCTTGAGGTCGGCCGGATCGAGACCCTTGACCGGGCGAGGCGCGGCCGGCGCTTTCGTCGGGACCGGCGTTCCGTTCGGGTTCTCGACGTCCATGAGAACGTGCGGGTCCACCAGCTTGCCGCCATTGGCAATCGCGGCGTACAGGCGCGCCATCTGAAGCGGCGTCACGGTCAGGTTGCCCTGGCCGATCGAGAGATTGAGCGAGTCGCCGGGCTTCCAGAGGCGGTCGATCACCCAGTTCGGGTCTGTGCCTTTGGTGAACCTGTGCCGCAGATACCCGATCGTCGGGACGAGGCCTGCCGCCTGAACGCCGAGATCGCTGCCGCTCATCTGGCCGAAGCCGAAGCGACGCGCCCATTTCTGCAGCGGCTGGCCACGATCCGGAGGCAGTGCGTAGAACCTGTCGCCGAGGCCGTAGAAGTACGTGTCGCACGACTGGGCGATCGCCGTCGGGAGGTCCATCCCCTGGTCGACGAATTGGTCCCAGTTGTGCCAGACGTGATGGGAGCTGTCGTATCGGGAGATATACGTCCCCGTGCAGGGATAGAGCGCGTACGGCTTGATCAGGTGCTCCTCTAGGGCAGCGATGGCGGTGAGCGGCTTGAAGGTCGAGCCCGGTGGATACGTGCCGTCGACGGCGCGATCGTCCGAGGGGTAGTTCATTTCGAACGCCGACGACCCGATGAGCCCCTGAGCTGCCAGCTTGCGATTCGTCACGCGCCCGCTGTAGACGGCCGGGTTGTACGTCGGCGAGGACGCGAGCGCGAGGATCGCGCCGTTCTGCGGGTTGAGCGCGACGATCGCACCGCCGTCCGCCGCCCATTGACCGGTGTTGCGAGCGCGCTGGATCCCGTCATCGAGCGCCTTCTGGGCGGCGACCTGCAGCTTCGCGTCGATGGTGAGCCGCACGGTTTGCCCCGTCTGCGGCGGGGTCGTCAGCAACCGGGGAGTGAGGGCACGGCCGAGCGAGTCGACGTGGACGCGGGCCTCGCCGGGAACGCCGCGCAGGAACTTGTTGAAGGCCGCCTCGATCCCGGTCAGGCCGACCACCTGGCCTGCGGACTGCGTGGTCTGGCCGTCGTAGCCCAATAGCTGCGCTGCCACCGAGCCGTGCGGATAGCGGCGGATGTAGCTCCGCGCCAGCGTCAATCCGGGGAACTTGTCCGCGCGCTCCTCGAGATAGTTCAGCATCGGACCGGTCGCCTGGGTACGGACGACGACGGGATCCAGCATGTCGCCGGCGACGCGGCGCCCGACGAGCAGCTTCGTGATGTAGTGCACCGACACTCCTGCGACATGCGCGAGCTGGCGAATCTCTCTCACTCGGGTCGCGTAGCTCCGCGGGAGGCCTGAGGGTGAGAGCTCGACCGAGGTGACGGGCTGGTTCGCAACGAGGACGTGCCCGGTCGAGTCGAGGATCGTCCCGCGAGGCGCCTGCACCTGCACGGTGCGAACCTGGTTGGCCTGGGCCTTGGCGGCGTACTGCGAGCCTGAGAGCACCTGCAACGCCCATAGCCGCAGGACGAGAACCGCGAAGCCGATCACGACGAGCGCGCTGAGCAGCGTGACGCGCCGGGCGAGCTTCGGCGTCAGGCGGTACGGCTCGACGGTCGTCTGCTCGCCCTCGGTCTCCTCCGGCCGCGCACGCCGGGGAAACCGTGCCCGCGACCCGGTCGTCGTGCTAGCCAAGGAGCTGCACCTCCGCCGACAGCTCCTCCCGCCCGGCCGGACGGAACAGGCGCCGCACGAGCGCGTAGAGCGGCGCGGTGAGGATCAGGTTGAGGACGATCGCCGGGACGAGGCTGCGCACGACCGCTCCGGCAGGCGCATTCTCGCCGAGCACGAAGTGCACGACAAGCAGGCCGAACTGGTAGAGGACGGTCACCACGGCCACCGAGAGAAACGGCGCATGCGCGCGATCCCGCCCGGTCGTCTCGCCGTAGCGCCCGATCCAGTAGCCGGCGAGCGTCAGCACGAGCGACGTGAGGCCGAGCGTGCCGAGCGACGCGGTATCGATGAGCAGGCCGGCGAAGAAGCCGCCAACGGCGCCGGCGACGCTGCCGCGGAGCAGCGCGAACGCGACGAGCGTGACCAGGAGCACGTCGGGCACTGCCCCGAAGACGTGAATCTCGGAGAAGATCGAGACCTGGGCGATCGCCGCGACGAACAGCAGGGCGGCGGCCTTGACGCCGTCGCCGAGCGTCATCGGTGTGGCTTCTTCGGGACGAGCACCGCGACCGAGTCGAGCGAGCCGAGGTCGGCGAAGGGCTGCACCTGCACCTGCAGGTACACCGCCGTGTCGGTGGCTCCGACGGACGTGACTCGGCCGATCGGGATTCCGTACGGATAGAGGTCGGGATACCGCCTGTTGTGCGTCCCGGTCGTGACGAGCACGTCGTTCTTCTTCACCTTGACCTGCTTCTGAACCTGGTCGAGGATCAGCGTCCCGCTCGGCCCGGTGTGCACCATTCCGCGCACCCGGGTCTGAAGGTCGAGCGCGGCAACGAAGCTGTTCGGATCGCTGAGCAGGGTCACCTTCGCCGAGTGGGGGAAGACGTTCGAGACGATCCCGACGAGGCCGGGACCGCTCACGACCGGCGAGTCCTGCCGCACCCCGTCGGCCGAGCCCGACGCGATCACGAGCGAGTGCGCGAATACGCCACCCGGCGGCGAGATGACCGCGGTGTTGACGGCGGTATAGCCCGTCGGGAACCTCGAGACCTTGCTCGAAGTGCATGAGCTTCTCGAGCTGCAGGGCCTGAACTTGGGCGGCTCTGGCCAAGATGGCCTCTTGGCGGACTTTCGCGTAGAGCTGCTTCTCCCGCTTGAGCTGGGACTTGGCGCTCGAGAGGCCCGCGAGGTAGTCGTAGCCGTCGCGGAACGGCTGCGCGACGCGGGTCGCCGCGATCTGGAACGGGCGCAACGCGGTCGAGGCGGCGCCCTGGACGCTGTGCAGCGGTCCGGAAGCGGGCGAGCGGAACGAGACCGTGATCAGCGCCAACGCCACGAAGACGAGCACGACCACGATCGCCCTACGGATGAGCGCGCTGCGAGCCTTCGAGGGGTACGGCGTCGACTTGGAGCGCTGAACCGACGAAGCGAGCACCGCCGCGCGCGCACTGCGACCACGGGTTGCCACCGAAACAGGTTACCGCGGCTGCCCGCCGACCGAGTAGGTCGGCCTGGGCCTAGTAGCGGCGGCCGTTGCGCGAGCGGGCTTTGTTGCTGCGGTGGATGGCCTCGAACTCCTCGAGGCTGCGTCCAGAGCCCACCGCGACGCACGTGAGCGGGCTCTCTGCGAGATGTACGGGCATCTGCGTCTCGTGGCGCAACCGCTCGTCGAGCCCGGTGAGGAGCGACCCGCCGCCTGCAAGGACGATGCCGCGATCCATGATGTCGGCGGCAAGCTCCGGCGGTGTCTTGTCGAGCGTCGACTTGATCGCCTCGATGATCTGCGTGACCGGCTCGTCGAGCGCGCGCCGGATCTCCTCGGAGGTGAGGATGACCGTCTTGGGGAGGCCGGTGAGCATGTCGCGCCCGCGCACCTCGGCCTGCAGCTCCTCGCGCAGGTCCCAGGCCGATCCGATCTCGAGCTTGATCTCCTCGGCCGTCTGCTGGCCGATGAGCAGCTTGTAGTCGCGCTTGATGTGATTGATGATCGCCTCGTCCATCTCGTCGCCGCCGACGCGCAGCGACTGCGAGACGACGATCCCGCCGAGCGAGATGACCGCGACCTCGGTCGTGCCGCCACCGATGTCGACGATCATGTTCCCGGTCGGTTCGGCAACAGGGAGCCCGGCCCCGATCGCGGCGGCCATCGGCTCCTCGATGAGGTAGGCCTGGCGCGCGCCGGCCGACAGGGTCGCCTCCTCGACTGCGCGCTTCTCCACGCCCGTCACGCCTGAAGGCACACAGACGACGACGCGCGGGTGCGCGAAGCGGTGCTGATGCACCTTCTGGATGAAGTGACGGAGCATCTGCTCGGTCACGTCGAAGTCGGCGATCACGCCGTCCTTCAGAGGCCGGATCGCCTGGATCGTCCCCGGCGTCCGCCCGAGCATGCGCTTCGCCTCGACGCCGACGGCGTGCACCTCGCCCGAGCGCTGGTCGATGGCGACCACCGAAGGCTCCGACAGGACGATCCCGCGTCCACGGACGTACACGAGCGTGTTCGCCGTGCCGAGGTCCACCGCCATGTCGCGGCCACCGAAGCCGGTCAGTCCCGAGAAGAGCCCCATAGGAGGCCCGAGCATACCCGCAAAGTCCTGAAGTTCTGACCGAGACGGCACACCCGCGTTACGGCTTTCCGCCTAGGTTCGGAGCGTGAACGTGGTGACGCTGATCGGGAATCTCGCCACCGAGGTCGAGCTGCGCGAGGTCGGTCCCGACAAGAAGGTTGCGAGCTTCGTGCTCGCGATCGACCGCGCGAGCCGCGACGGCGGTGCGGACTTCGTGAGCGTCTCGGCCTGGGATCGGCAGGCTGAGTTGTGCGCGGAGTACCTCGGCAAGGGCCGTCGGGTCGCCGTCGATGGGCGGCTCAAGTCACGCTCGTGGGAGGAGGACGGGAAGCGGCGGAGCGCGATCGAGGTGGTCGCCCGGCGGGTCGAGTTCCTGGGCGGCGGTCCGAGGCGGGACGAGGAGGACGACACCGGCGGCGAGGTGATTCCGTTCGAGCCGCCGGCCGCGGCGGGTTAGCCCTCCAGAGAGGCGACGAAGTCCCGAATCGCGGCGAGGCAGGCGTCCGGCCGCTCGCCGATCAGCAGGTGGCCGCAGCCGGCAATCGTCCGCAGCGGGACGCGCAGACGGCGCGCGTATTCCATCCCGTCGTCCAGCCTGACCCAGTTGTCGCTGGCTCCCCAGAGGCAGAGGCACGGACACGCGACGCGGTCGAGCTCGGTGCGCGGGTCCGAGGCGAGGAGGGCACGACCTGCTTGGCGTGTGTCAGCGTGGTGCGCCGGCCCGATGAGGAACGCCTCGGCCTGCGCGGGCTCGAGCGCGTCGGGATCAGCCACCCCCCACCAGCCGAACGCAGCACGACGACCGAGCCGCGACTTGGCCCATGCGCGGCGGTGCGGCGCGATCAGACGACCGGGCTTCGTGACGCCGAGGACCGCCAGCGTGACCTGCGCGCCGCGTGTGCCGGAGCCGATTCCCGCAGCCGCCGCCAGAACAAGACCACGCACGGCGTCCGGCTGCAGCACCGCGGCGCGGAGTCCGACCACACCGCCGAGTGAGTGCCCGATCCACACGGCGCCGCGCAGTTCCTCTGCGCGGACGATCCCGAGCACGGCCTCGGCCAGTGCGTCGACGTCAGGCGCAGCGGCGAGGAGACCCGAGCGGCCGTGGCCCGGCAGGTCCGGTACGAGGACGCGATGTCGCGCGGCGAGAGCGGGCGCAAGCGAGTGCCAGTTCTCGATCGTTCCGCCGAGCCCATGGACGAGAACGAGCGGCGGCCCTTCACCGTCGACGCGACCGCCGACGGCGTAGCGCAGCCGGGTTCCGCGCCAGTCGAGCTCGCGCTCCCCGAATCCCTCCAGTCGGTGTTTGCCGTCCGTCACCTGCGAGGCATATTCTTCGTGCCGATGATTGTTTGCGCAGGGCGGACCGAATGATGTCCGCGGATCCGACAAGCGAGGGTGCGACCTAACCCGCCTGCGCGTTGCGCGCGGCGGGTTTTTTCGTTCCGGAAGGAGAGACGTCGATGGCGAATCACCTCACGCCCGAAGAACTGTCGCAGGAGCTCAAGATCGAGAAGCAGGAGGTGATCCGGGTGTGCGTCGAGGAGGGCGTGCCGATCTACCACGGCAAGATCGACAAATACCTCTTCCAGGCGCAGCTGCAGGCGATCGGGGCGACGCAGTCCCAGCACTGAGCCCCTAGGCCGTCAGGCGGACTTCTTCGTCGTCGCCTTGCGAGACCGGGGGCCTCCCTTCGAGGCGGCTTTCCCATTCCCGCGGTCCTTCTCCGAGCGTCGGCTCTGGGCGTCGGCGACGCTCTGGCGCAGCGCCTCCATCAGGTCGATGACGGGCGCATCGGTGACCGGCTCCGGCGCGACGATCTCCTGGCCGGCGAGCTTCGCCTCGAGCATCTGCGCGAGGTCGCGGCGATAGTCGTTCTCGAAATCCTCGGGCGTCCATTCGCCGGCGAGGCTCGAGATGACCTGCTCGGCGAGCTTCAGCTCGGCCTCATGCACATCGGTCTCGGCGACTGCCGCCTCGATCTCGTCCCGCGTGCGCACGTCCTCCGCGAAGAACAGCGTCTCGAGCAAGAGCGTGCCCGACTTGGCGCGGATCAGGCAGAGGTTCTCCTTGCCCCAGAGGACGAACTTGCCGACCGCGGCCATGCCCGAGTCCTCCATCGCGCGGAGCAAGAGCACGTACGGCCGCCGCTGCGCATCGGCGTCGGCGGGAGAGAGGTAGTAGGTGCGGTCGAAGTAGACGGGATCGACGTCCTCGAGCTGCACGAAGCGGAGAATCGCGATCGACTGCGACCGGGTCAGCGCCACCGCCTCGAGATCGGACTCCTCGACGAGCACGTACTGGCCCTTCGCGAACTCCCAGCCCTTCACGAGCTCGTCCTGCTCGACGTCGCGCTCGTGCACCGGGCACCACCGCTTCTGCTTGATCGGCGTGCCGCACTCGCGATGCAGGGTGCGGAACGAGACATCCTGCCGCTGGGTCGCGAGAGCCAGCCCCACGGGGATGTTGACGAGGCCGAAGCTGATCGATCCGTTCCAGATAGTCCGCATAGGAAGTCCCAGTTTAGTTAGGGACTGCCCGAATTCTCGTTTTTCATCACCTTCCCTGCATACGATTCCGGACATGGAAAAGCGCACTGCGCCAGAGCTGTGGCAAGACGCCGTCCGCGACGCGCCAGACGAGCCCGCCTATCTCGAGGAGACGGCGGACGGCTGGCGGCCGGTGTCGTGGGCGGAGGCCGCCGAGCGCGTGGACGAGCTCGCGCGCGGGCTGTTGGCGCGTGGCGTGCGACACGGCGACCGCGTGGCCGTCCTGTCGCGCACGCGGCTCGAATGGATCCTCCTCGACTGGGCGGTGATGTCGATCGGCGCGGTTGTCGTCGGGCTCTATCCGACGAGCTCGGCGAAGGAGTGCGAATACATCCTCGGACATTGCGAGGCAGTCCTCGCCTTCGCGGAGGACGAAGAGCAGACACGGAAGCTCGTCTCCATTCGCGGCACCCTCCCCGCCCTCCGCGAGATCATCCCGTTCGACTGGCTCGAGAAGCTCGAGGCAGACGGACGACTCGCCCGGCATCTGCAGCCCGAGCCCGTCGCAGAGGACGACCTCGCGACGCTGATCTACACCTCGGGCACGACCGGGCCGCCGAAGGGCTGCATGCTCACGCACCGCAACCTCGTCTCGGCGGCCATCCGCGTGGTGGAGGGCATGCACCGGACCGGAGACGTCGTCCTCCTCTTCCTGCCGCTTGCCCATAGCTACGGCCGGCTCGCGCACCAGGCGGCAAGCCACCGCGGAGCGACGGTGGCTCTCGTCGCCGACGTGGCGCGGGTGCCGGAGGCGCTTGCGTCGGTACGGCCGACCGTCCTACCGGCCGTCCCGCGGGTGTACGAGAAAGTGCATGCGAACACGCTCGGCGAGATCGAGCGCGCCGGCGGCCTGCAGAGACGGATCGGGCTGTGGGCGCTCGGGGTCGGCGCGCGCACGAGTCGCGCACGCCGAGAGGGCTCTCGCGTCGGAGTCCTGCTGGCGCTCCAGGAGCGAATCGCCGACCGGCTCGTGTTCGCAAAGGTGCGCGACCGCCTGGGCGGGCGGCTACGCGTCGGCGTCTCTGGAGCGGCGCCCCTCTCCACCGACGTGATGGAGTTCTTCCACGCGCTCGGCGTGCCCGTGATCGAGGGTTACGGCCTGACCGAGACCGCGAGCTCGGCGACCGTCAACGAGCCCGGCGACTTCCGGATCGGAACCGTCGGCCGGCCGGTGGACGGCGCCGAGGTCCTGCTGGCCGAGGACGGCGAGATCCTGATCCGCAGCGACACGGTGTTCGCGGGCTACTACAAGGAGCCGGCTGCGACTGCCGAGGCGCTGACCGACGACGGCTGGCTCCGCACCGGCGATGTCGGCGAGATCGACGACGAGGGCTTCCTCCGCATCACCGACCGGAAGAAGGATCTGATCATCACCGCCGGCGGCAAGAACATTGCTCCCCAGAACCTCGAGAACGCTCTCAAGGCATCGCGCTTCGTCTCGCAGGCGCTCGTGGTCGGCGACCGGCGTCCCTACGTGACAGCGCTCGTGACCCTCGACGAAGCGGAGATCGCCCCGGGCGGCCAGGAGGCGCAGAAGCTCGTGCAGGAGCTCGTGGACGACGTCAATCGAGACCGGACGCGAGTCGAGCAGATCAAGCGGTTCGCGATCCTCCCCCGCGACTTCTCACTCGAGGAGGGCGAGGTGACGCCCACGCTCAAGCTGCGCCGCCGGGTCATCCACGAGCACTTCGCGGACGAGATCGAGCAGCTGTACGCGAGCGAGCCGGCCGACGAGCTGAGCTAGCTAGCCGAGGATCCGCTTCGCGCCGTCGTACTCCGACGCGTACCAGCCTTCGCTGAGGCTGTCGATCCGAACGCTGGAGCCAGTGTGCGGCGCGTGGATGAAGTTTCCGCCGCCGACGTAGATCCCGACGTGGCCGAGACCGGCGAAGAAGACGAGGTCGCCCGGCTCGAGCTCGTTCCGCGGGACAGAGACCGAATCGGAGTAGTTGTATTGCGCGACCGTGTAGTGCGCAAGCGACACGCCGACCTGCGCGTAGACGTACGCGACGAGACCGGAGCAGTCGAAGCCTCTCGGGCTCTCGCCGCCCCACACGTACGGGACGCCGAGGTACTGCTCCGCAATCCCGACGACGCTGCTGTAGCGGTCTCCCGGGATCGAGGTGCTGACGGGATTGCCGACGCCGAAGCTGCCCTTCGGTGCTGCTGCCTGCGCCTGCGCCGCGGCGCTCGCGGCGTGGGCAGCAGCCGCCTGGTGTGCCTGCTGCGCGGAGATCATCTGCTGGATCTGCGACTTGACCGACGCATAGAGCCGCTGTTCGGAAGCGACCCTCCCCTCGGCCTGGCTTCGTTCCGTCGAGCGAACGGAGACGAGCCGGTTCTGCCGCGCACGCTCTCCGCGCAGGAGTGTCTGGTGGTGCACGATCTGATGCTGGTACCCGACCACCTCGTGGATGAGCGTCGTGTCCTGCTTCGACACCGAGTCTGCGGCCTGAATGCGCGAGATGAGGTCGTCGAGGCTGCGAGCGCCGAGGATGACGGCGAGCGACGACTGCTGATTCTGCGACGTGTAGAGCGCGACCAGCCGTTTCGAGAGTGTGCGCTGCGCCTGAGCGAAGTTGCCTCGGGCGACGCCAAGGGCCTGCCGGTTCACGCGAAGCTGGCGCTCGACGAGCCGGAGCTTCTGGGTCGCCGCCTGATAGCGGCTGTTGGCCCGCTGGGCAGCGGCATCGAGCTGCTGGAGCTTCCCGAGCACGGCCTGAGCCTGCACGCGCTTCGCACCGACCCCGTCGGCGCGCGCTCCGGTTGCGGACGCGCCGAGGAGGCCTGCCAAAAGCAGCCCGACTAGAAGTGCAGACAGCGCAACCTGCCGCCGCCGCACGCGTAATGACGTCCTCCCGCCCGTCACGAGCGGATGACGGTAACAAGCTTGTCGGATGCTCGCACGGAGAACCGTCACGAAAATGCTGCATTTTGGGCACAACTTCCCGGAAATGGGGCGCGATGGTCGCCGCACAAAGTTGCGGAGTCGAGTACGGTCCGCCGTCATGCTCCGGGGGAGGAGATATCGTGCTGCGCGCTTTGGCGGCCTCGCGGCGGTGCTGACGCTCATGGCAGCGTCGGCCGCTCTCGCTGCTCCGGGAGTCGCGAACAACCGGGCTGCCAGCGGCGGCGAAGGAGCGGGTCAGCCGCTCGATTCGCAGGCCCACGCAGCGCTGCTCAGCCTGTATTCGCTCGACTCACGGCTCGAGGGCTGGCGTGCCCGGCTCGCCTCGCTCGACCACCAGGCCGCCGCGGTGCGACAGCAGCGCCGATCTCTCCGTGGCGAGCTCAGTGCCGACAGAGCCTCGCTCAGAACCGGCCGACGGAATCTGGCTCTTGACCTCCGCGCGCTGTACGAGCGCGGCGACGTCAACGCGGTCGCCGTCGTGCTCGGAGCGAACTCGCTCACGAAAGGCCTGAAGCAGCTCGACGACCTGTCGCGCGTCGCCGACGAGAGCCGGCAGATCGTCGCGGCGACGAGGACCGCGCAGCATCGCCTCGTCCGCTCGCGGCTCCTTCTGGCGGCCGAGCAGCGCAGGCTCGACGGCGCGCTGGCAGCGGCACGCGACGCCGAAGAGCGCCTTGCCGCGACCATCGCCTCGAGGCGCGCCTACATCTCCTCCCTACAAGCTCGAGCGATGCAGGACACGCAGGTCCAGGGCGTCGAGGCCGCCGCGCAAACCGCCGAGCAGAACTCCCAGCCGCTCCAGCCCACGACCTCGTCTCCCGTCGCCGGCAAGCGACAGCTCGTCGTGAGCGCAACGTGCTACGACCTGCCCGGCCGCACCGCGACCGGGATGCCGGTGGGCCAGGGAGTCGTCGCGGTCGATCCCTCGGTCATCCCGCTCGGCACGCGCATGTACGTCCCCGGCTATGGCAACGGAGTTGCCGCCGACGTCGGCAGCGGGATCCAGGGAGCGACCATCGACCTCTGGATGACGCCGAGCCAGTGCGCCGCCTGGGGCCGGCGCACCGTCACCATCACGCTTTCCTGACTAGACTGGCGCCGCGAGAGGGGGGATTCGCGCTGACGGAGCTGGTTGAAAGGGCCGAAGAACGGCAGACGGAGCCGCTCCGTGTGCTCCTCGTCGACGATCACGACCTCTTCCGCACCGGCCTGCGGAACCTGCTGGAGGAGCAGGAGCTCTCGATCGTCGGTGAAGCGGCGACCGGCGGTGAGGCAGTCGCACACGTTCGCGAGCTCACGCCCGACGTCGTCGTCATGGATCTGAACATGCCGGCGATGGGAGGCGTCGAGGCGACCCGCCATATCGCGGAGGTCTCGCCGCTCACCCGGGTCGTGATGCTGACGATCTCGGACGAGGACTCGGACGTCACGGACGCCATCCTCGCCGGTGCCTGCGGCTATCTCCTCAAGGACGCCTCGATCCAGGAGCTCGTCTCGGGGATCAGGGCGGCAGCGCGCGGCGAGGCGCTGATCTCGCCTCACATCGCCGCGAAGGTGCTGCAGCGGATCCGGGCCACGAGCGCGCAGCCGGAGATCGAGGAGATGATCCGCGCTGAGCTCTCCGAGCGCGAGATCGAGGTGTTGAAGCTGATCGCGAACGGCAAGGACAACGCCGTCATCGCTGCGGAGCTTCACATCAGCCCGAAGACCGTCAAGAACCACATCTCGAACATCCTCATGAAGCTCCAGATCGACAACCGCATCCAGGCGGCCGTCTACGCCGTGCGGAGCGGGATCGTCTAGCCCTCGGCCGCGGCGCTCAGCGCAACGCGGCGGCGAGCCTGGAGGTTGCGCAGCAGCGAGCGGAGCCGTTCGAGCTCGCCGTCGGAGACTTCGAGGCACTTCGAGAGCCGGGCGAACTCGCTGACCCGTGCCTCGTCGCGTGCATCGCGCGCCACCTCGCCGAGGCGCCGCTCGATCCGCGAGCGCTTCGCCTCGAGGGAGAGCGCCTCGGCGTAGCCGTCCGTCAGCGTCGACTCGATCGCGTCGAGGCTCGGGGCGCCGGCGCCGTTCTCGGGCATCCTCAGCAGATCCGTGATTTCCTCGCGCAGCGGCATCGAACCTACGATTATCAGGCGGCAACGCGTAGACGGGAATGGGCCGCACGGCCCATCTTCAAGCCCAAGTCGACCCATTCGACTTGACGTTTGGCCTCACGCTTGAAAAATGGAAAGGCCGTGCCCCTTCGTCTTCGTGCCCTGGCATTCGCAATCGTTGCCTTGTCTCTCGTCCCGGCCGCGCAAGCGGGATCACGCGACGCGTTTCAGTCGCAGCTCGCCCGCGCGCTGCACGCGAAGCATGTGAGCCCGTCGCGCACCGGCGCGATCGTCCTCGACCTACAGACCGGCGAGACGCTGTTCGCGCAGAACTCGCGCGTGGCGCTCAGACCCGCGTCGAACGAGAAGCTCGCCACGACCTTCACCGCCCTGACCGCGCTCGGGCCCTCCTTCCGGATCGAGACCGACGTGCTGGGCGAAGGGCAGCTGAGCGGAGCCACCTGGGTGGGCGACCTCGTCCTCAAGGGCTACGGCGACCCGGCCCTGTCTGCCGCCCAGCTCAACAAGCTCGCGCGGCAGGTGGTCGCGGACGGGATCGAGCATGTGAGCGGCCGGATCCTCGGCGACGAGAGCTGGTTCGACACGCGCCGCACGGGGATCGGCTGGAAGCCGCAGTTCTACCTCCACGAGTCACCGGCGCTGTCTGCGCTCATCGTCAACCGCGGCTGGACGGGACGCTACGAGACGGCGAGGCCGGCCCTGATGGCCAGCGAGCTCTTCCGCAGCGACCTGCGCCGCGCCGGCGTGACCATCGACGGCGGCAGCGCGCTCGGCGTCGCGTCGCCACAGGCGGTTCCGCTTGCCGACGTCGAGTCGGCGCCGCTGTCCGCGCTGCTGCGCCACATGGACGTCTACAGCGACAACTTCTACGCCGAGATGGTCCTGAAGGAGGTCGGCGCCGTGCAGGGCAGCGGCGGCTCGTCAGCTGCCGGAATCGCGGTCGAGCGGCGCCTGCTGGGCGCTGCCGGCGTGCCGCTCGCCGGCGTCCGGATGGTCGACGGCTCCGGGCTCTCGCTGCTCGACCGCTGGACGCCGCTCGGCCTGTCGACGCTGCTACGAACGATGTGGGACGACCCGACTCTGCGGCCGTACGTCCTCCCCGCGCTGCCGATCGCCGGCGAGACGGGAACGCTCGAGCACCGCATGCGCTCGGGCCCAGCACGCGGGCTCGTGCGCGCGAAGACCGGCACGACCGACAACTCCTCGGCGCTGTCGGGCTTCGTCGGCGACCGCTACGCCTTCTCGATCCTCGAAAACGGATACCCCGTTCAGGCGCTGAGCGCGGAGCAGTCGCAGAACCGCTTCGCGCAGGTGCTCGCGCACGACGCGGCCGGCTAGGACGGCTCGGCGAGCAGCGCGAGGAGCTCGTCTTCCGAGAGGATCGGCACCTCGGCTTTCTGTGCCTTGGTGAGCTTCGAGGCGCCCGGCTCCTCGCCCGCGACGAGACCGGTCGTCTTGGCCGAGACGGAGTCGGTCACCTTCGCGCCGAGCGCCTCGAGCCGCGCCTTCGCCTCGTCGCGGGAGAAGCGCTCGAGCGTGCCGGTGATCACGTACGTACTGCCGGTCAGCGGGCCTTCCCTGGGCCGCTCGTCGTCGCTCAGCTCGAACCGGAGCCCGAGCTCCCGCAGCTCCTCGACGAGAGCTCGATTCTGGTCGTCCGCGAACCAGTCGACCACGTCCTCGGCGCGGTCCGAGCCGAACCCCTCGACCTCCGCGACTTCCTCGGGGCTTGCGGCGATCAACCGGTCGACGGTGCCGAAGTGGCTCGCGAGGTTGCGTGCGAGCACCCAGCCGATCCCGGGGATGTTGAGGCCGAGAAGGACGCGCGAGAACGGGACCTGCTTGGAGCGCTGGATCGACTCGATGGCCGCAGTCGCGGAAGTCTCCCCGAATCCCTCGAGCTCGACGAGCTCCTCCTTCGTCAGGCGGTAGAGAGCAGGCAGCGAGCGGACGAGCCCCCTCTCCCACAGGATGCGAATCGTCTGCTCGCCGACGCCTTCGATGTCGGCGACTCCCGTCCAGTTGATCAGCGTCTCGAGACCTCGGGACGGGCAGGCCCGGTTCGGGCAGCGGTGCATCGCCTCGCCCTCAGGCTTGACGATCTCGGTGCCGCACAACGGGCAGTGCGTCGGCATCCGGAACTCCTTCGTTCCCCGCCGATGCGGGCCGGCCGGCCCGACGATCTGCGGGATCACGTCCCCTGCGCGCTGCACGATCACGTCGTCGCCGGCGCGAATGCCCTTGCGGTTGATGTCCTCCTCGTTGTGGAGCGTCGCGCGCGTCACGGTGACACCGCCGACCTGGACCGGTTCCATGATCGCCCACGGGTTCAACGCGCCCGTGCGGCCGACTCGGATGCGGATCTCGAGGAGTCGCGTGACCGCCGTCAGCGGCGCCCACTTGTACGCGCGCGCCCAGCGCGGACGCTGGTGCAGCACGCCGAGCCGCCGTTGCTGGTCGAGGGAGTCGACCTTGATCACGACGCCGTCGATCTCGTAGTCGAGCTCCGCCCGGCGCCTCTCCCACTCGACACAGGCGGCAGCCACCTCGTCGATCGACTCGAGCCGCTCCGCGTGCGGATTGGTGCGCAAGCCGTGCTCGCGCAGCCACTCGAGCATCTCGAGCTGCGTCTCGAACACGACACCTTCGCGACTGCCGGCTCCGTAAACCCAGATCGAGAGGGGCCGGTCGGCGGTGATCGCCGAGTTCTTCTGGCGAAGGCTGCCGGCCGCGGCGTTGCGTGGATTCGGCGCAAGCTTCTGATTCGTTCCCGCCAGGCGCTCGTTCAACTCGAGGAAGCCCGAGATCGGTAGGTAGACCTCGCCGCGAACCTCGATCAACGCGGGCGCGTCGCCCGTCAAGCGCAGCGGAATCGCCTTGATCGTGCGCAGATTCGGGGAGACGTCCTCCCCCTGCACCCCGTCGCCCCGGGTCGCGCCGCGCACCAGGACGCCGTCCTCATACGTCAGGTTGACGGCGAGACCGTCGATCTTCGGCTCGACGACGTATGCGACGGACTCGCCGCTCGGAAGCCGCTTGCGGACGTCCTCGTCCCATTTCCGCAGCCCCTCCTCGGTGGTCACCTTCTCGAGCGAGCCCATCGGCTCGAGGTGCTGAACCTTCACGAACTTGTCCGAGAGCCCGCCGACGCGCCGCGTCGGGGAGTCCGGCGTCGCAAGCTCGGGATGCTTCTCCTCCAGCGCGACGAGCTCGTCGAAGAGCGCGTCGTAAGCCGCGTCCTCCATGATCGGCGCGTCCTCGACGTGGTAGGCGATCAGCGCCTGGTTGAGCACGTCACGAAGCTCCGCGGCGCGAGTTGCGGCGGTCGTGGTCTTAGAGGAGGCCAAGGAGCTCCTCGGCGTGGTCGACGACCGCGTCGGGGAACTCGGCCTCGAGCTTCTCGCGGTCGTGGATCCGGCCCCAGGTGACGGCGACGGCGAACATCCCGGCCGCCTTCGCCGCACGGACGTCGAACGGTGAGTCGCCCACGTAGGCCGTTTCGGCCGGGTCTGCTCCGAGTCGCTCGGCGCCGAGCAGGAGAGGCTCCGGGTCGGGCTTGTGGCGCTCCGTCTCGTCGCCGCCGACGATGGTCTCGAAGAGATGCCCGAGCGGGACCTGCGCGAACGCGAGCTCGACGGTCGAACGGCGCTTCGCGGTCACGACACCGAGCCGCCGGCCTTCCTCGTGGAACTGCACGAGCACGTCCTCCATCCCGGCGCAGGCTTCGAGCTCGTCGTGAAGCGGCTCGTTGTGCGCGCGATAGACGTCGACGAGCCGCTCGACGTGGTCGGGCGCGAGCGCCGACATCTGGGCCTCGAGGCCCGGACCGCCGACCGCCTGAAGCAGTTCCTCGTCGGAATAGTCACGACCCAGGACCTCTCGCGTCGCGTGCCGCATCGAGGCGAGGATGATCGCGCCCGAGTCGACGACGGTGCCGTCGAGGTCGAAGAGGACGGTCTCGAAGCGCATGCGCCGATCGTATCGGCGCCTGTCAGTAGGCTCCGGCGGGTGCCCGAGGTGACGGACTTTCACTACCTCGTCGTCCCGCACACGCACTGGGACCGGGAGTGGTATCTGCCGTTCGAGCAGTTCCGGCTGCTGCTCGGCGAGAGGATCGACGGCGTCCTCGACACGCTCGAACGCGACCCATCCTTCACCTCGTTCACGCTCGACGGGCAGGCGATCGTGCTCGAGGACTATGTGGACGTGCGGCCGGAGCACGAGGGTCGGCTGCGCGCGCTGCTCGCCGCAGGGCGGCTCGAAGTCGGCCCGTCGTACGTCCTGCCCGACGAGATCCTCGTCAGCGGCGAGTCGCTCGTCCGCAACCTCCTCCTCGGGCGACGGGTGTGCCGGCGGTTCGGGGTCGAGCCGAGCGGCGCGGGCTACCTGCCCGACAGCTTCGGCCACCCGGCGCAGCTGCCGCAGATCCTCGCGGGCTTCGGCATCCGCACCTTCCTCTTCTCGCGCGGCCTGGGCGACGAGATCGACGACGTCGGGGTCGTCTTCCGCTGGCGCGCCGGCCCGGCGGAGGTGGTCGCCTGCCAGATGCTCCCGCACTACGACAACTTCGCGCGCCTGACGTGGCACCACGATGCCGAGCCGCGTGTTCGCGGGATCGTCGAGCGCTTCGGCGACCTCGCGCACAACTCGGGCCAGGACGAGATCCTGCTCGCAAACGGCTCCGACCACCTGCCGATCGAGCCCGAGCTACCGACGATCCTCGAGGACCTGACCCAGACCTTCGGCGTGCCGTTCCGGATCGGCCGGTACGAGGAGCACACGCCTGCCGGCGACGGGCTGCCGGTGCACGAGGGCGAGCTCGTCGGCAGCCGGCTCCAGAACGTCCTGCGCGGCGTCAACTCGGCGCGGATCTATCTCAAGCAGGCCAACGAGCGCGCCGAGCAGCGCCTGCTCTCGATTGAGACCGCCGCCGCGCTGAGGACGCTGCGCGAGGACACACCGTATCCGGCCGCCGAGCTGCGGCTCGGGTGGCGCGACCTGCTCCGCAACCATCCCCACGACTCGATCTGCGGGTGCTCATGCGACGAGGTGCACCGGGACATGCTCGTGCGCTACGAACAGCTCGACCGGACGCTCGACCTCGTCGAGCGGGCAGCGCTCGGTGTCGGCGGCGCGCTCGTGAACACGCTGCCGTATCGCCGCAGCCGCGTGCACGAGGGAAGCCTCGTCGAGCTCGACGGCTTCTCAGGGTCCCGTCCGGACCCGTTCACCGGCTCGAGCGAGCCTGTCGACCTGGAGGCGATCGCGGAGCTGCTCGCGTTCGAGGACGAGCCCGACATCGGCGACCTCTACACGTTTTGTCCCTCGGGCGAGACGACGCCGGCGCGCCTGGTTGCCACGCGACAGGAGGCCGGTGCGCTCGTGCTCGAGCACGAGCTCCCGGGGATCCGGATCGAGACGACGATCCGCGCCGTGCCGGGACTTGACCGCATCGAGCTGACGAGCGTCGTCGAGAACGACGCGGAGGATCATCGTCTTCGGCTGCTCGTCCGTTCCAACGGCAACGCGGACGAGGTGCGGGCCGAGAGCCAGTTCGCCGTCGTGCGCCGTCCGCTCTCGCCGCCGGGACCGCGCGCAGCCTGGGTCGAGCCGCCGGTGCCCACCGCGCACACGCTCGGCGCCGTCGCCCTCGGCTCCCTCGTACTCCTCACCAAAGGGTTGCCGGAGTACGAAGCCTCGCCCGACGCCCTACGCCTGACATTGCTCCGCTGCGTCGGCTCGATCTCGCGGCCGCCGGGCATCGCGACGCGCCCCCTCGCTGCCGGGCCGCAGATCGCGACCCCCGACGGGCAGTGTCGCGGCCACCACGTCTTCGAGTACGCGCTCCGTTCGGACGGGGACCGCCTGTCGAACGCGGCGCTCGTCCGTGCGAGCCAGGACTACCGCACGGACTTCCTGCTCGGTGACCCGCTCGAGCCTCCCCTGGAGCTCGCGGGCGATGTCGTGTTCTCTTGCCTCAAGCAGGCTGAGAACGGCAACGGCCTCGTTCTGCGCGTCTTCAACCCGAACCCGCAGCCCGAGGAGCTGACGCTGAGCCGCACCGCTCGGCGCATTCGCCTCGACGAGGAGGCGGACGTCGACAGCGGGCTCACGCTGGAACCCGACGAGATCGCCACCTTTCTAGTACGCGACTGAAACGAGGTACAGCCCCCACGGCGGGGCGGTCTTCCCTGCCTCCGAGCGGGCACGGCCCACCAGCAGCTCCGGAATCGTGCCCGGCTCTTCCACCATCGTTCCCACCAGGCTGCGCACCATGTGGCGCAGATAGCTCTCCGCCGTGATCTCGAAGTCGAGGTGGTCGCCCCGCCGGATCCACTCCGCCCGCTCGACGTTGCGGACGAAGGCCTTGTGTTGCGTTTGGGTCGGTGTGAAGGCCCGGAAATCGCGTCGGCCGACGACGGCGGCCGCCGAGGCGGCGAGCGCTTGCTCGTCGAGTGACCGCGGCAGCCACAAGCTGCGACGCGCCTCGAACGGCGACGGCGTCGCCCGCGTGAAGACCCGGTAGCGGTAGCTCCGGGAGCGTGCGGAATGGCGTGCATGGAACCCGTCCGGCGCCTCCACCGCCGAGATCACGCTGATTTCGTCGGGCAGGCGCGGGTTGAGCGCCGCCGCGGCGCGATCCGGCGGAGGCCCGCCCTCGACGTCGACCGAGGCGACCTGGCCGAGCGCATGCACTCCTGTGTCCGTGCGGCCGGCGACGGCGAGATTCGCGGTGGACACGAAGGTCTCGTCGAGCGCCTTGCGCAGCGCCGCTTCGATCGTCTCCAGTCCGGGCTGCACCGCCCAGCCTCGAAACGGCGTGCCGTCGTACTCGAGCGTCAGGATGAGACGCATGTCAGGCCATCCTGACTCTGTTTGTGAGGCGTGCCTTATGCTCTATAAGTTTGCACATCGCTTGATATACTCTAATCCGTGACCGACGAGCACATGTTTCTCCTCCAGCGCGTCCAACCGGCGATGGTCGGGCTCATCGATGGCTCGCTCTCTACGCTCGCGCCGATCTTCGCAGTCGTGCTCGCCTCACACGACACCCGGTTCGCCTTCATCGCCGGTCTCGCGACATCGATCGGGGCCGCGATCAGCATGGGCTTCTCGGAGGCGCTCTCCGACACGGGAGAGCTCACGGGCCGTGGCAGCCCCTTGTCTCGTGGGCTGATCACCGGCGGCGGCACCTTTCTCGGAGGAATCCTCCACTCGCTGCCGTTTCTGATCGCCGACTACCGCGTCGCGCTCTTCTTCGCAACGGCAGTCGTGGCGTTCGAACTACTGACGCTCGCCTATCTCCGCTATCGCTTCTTCCAGGACACGTTCGTCCGCGCCCTGGGTCTGGTCACGTTCGCGGGCGTCCTGATTGCCGCAATCAGCGCCGGGCTCGGCAGCCTGCTCGGCTCGCCGATCAGCGGCTAGCGGCTACGGCTGGAAATCGACGAGCTCGAGATAGACCATCTCGGCTGCGTCGCCGGCCCGGTGGCCGAGCTTGACGATCCGCGAGTAGCCGCCGGGGCGGTCGGCCATCCTCGGGCCGACGTCGGCGAAGAGCTTGTGCACCACCTCTTGCGAGCGCAGCACCGAGAGCGCCTGCCGGCGGGCGTGGAGATCGCCGCGCCGTCCGAGCGTGATCATCTGCTCGGCGAAAGGCTTCACGGCCTTCGCTTTCGCCTCGGTCGTCCGGATCCGTCCGTGCTCGATCAGCGAGCACGTCAAGTTCGAGTAGAGAGCCTTGCGATGCGCCGCGTCGCGGCCGAGTTTCTTTCCTGTACGAGCGTGGCGCATCGCCGTTCCTTACTCGAATCCGCCGGAGCCGTTTTCGCCGCGGAGATGGAGACCGTGCTGCGAGAGCGTCTCGCGCACTTCCTCGATCGACTTCTTGCCGAAGTTCGGAATCGCCGCGAGCTCCTGCTCGGTCTTCATCACGAGGTCGCCGATCGTCTCGATCCCGACCCGCTTGAGGCAGTTGTAGGAGCGGACGCCCAGCTCGAGCTCTTCGATCGGGAAGTTCTCCATCCCGTGCGCAAGCGCCGCCTCGGGAGCCACGCCGCCCTCGATGGGCGCCGCCTCGCCGAAGCCCTCGATGCGGTCGAGGTCGGTGAAGATCGCGAGCTGCCGGATCAGGATCTCGGCCGCCTCGCCGAGCGCGTCCTTAGGCTCGACCGAACCGTCGGTCGTGATGTCCATGGTCAGCCTGTCGTAGTCCGTCCGCTGGCCGACGCGGGCAGCCTCGACCTGGTACGCCACGCGCCGCACCGGAGAGAAGATCGAGTCCATCGGGATGACCCCGATCGTGTGCTGCAGACCACGGTTGAGCTCGGCCGGCGAGTAGCCGCGTCCGCGGCCGATCGTGAGCGTGATCTCGAGCCTGCCCTTGTCGGACAGGTTCGCGATCTCGAGCTCGGGGTTGAGGATCTCGAGATCTGCCGGCGCCTCGATGTCGGCGGCGGTGACCGAGCCCGGCCCCTTCTTCGCGATGTGCACCTCGATCTCGGGCGACTCGCCGTGCAGCCGCGCGACGAGGTTCTTGAGATTGAGGATGATGTCGGTGACGTCCTCGCGGACGCCAGGCAGGGTCGTGAACTCGTGGGCCGTGCCCTCGACCTTGACGGACGTCACGGCCGCGCCCTCCAGCGAGGAGAGCAGCACGCGCCGCAGCGAGTTGCCGAACGTATGACCGAAACCGCGATCGAGCGGCTCGATCGCAAAGACCCCGCGGTGATCGTCGACGTCCTCGTGGACGATCTTCGGGATCTGGAAATCCATTTCGCGTGTAGCCAAGAAAGTTCCCTCTTTTCCCTCTTCGTTACTTCGAGTAAAGCTCGACGATCAGCGACTCCTGCACCGGAGTGTCGATCTCGTCGCGCTCGGGCTGCTTCAGCACCTTGCCCGTGAGCCCGTCGTGATCTGCCTGGAGCCATGGAGCGACCGTCGAGACCAGATCTGTTGCGTCCCGGATGACCTGCTGCGCCGAGGAGCTCGCCGCGACCGTGACCACGTCGTTCGGCCGCACCTGGTAACTCGGGATGTTGACCCGCCGACCGTTGACCTGGAAGTGGCCGTGGCGGACGAGCTGGCGGGCCTGGGCCCGCGAGACGGCGAAGCCGAGCCGATAGACGACGTTGTCGAGCCGGGTCTCGAGCATCCGCAACAGCTCTTCGCCCGTGATGCCCGACTGCTTCGCGGCCTTTTCGTAGTAGTTGCGGAACTGCTTCTCGAGCAGGCCGTAGTACCGGCGCGCCTTCTGCTTCTCACGCAGCTGCAGCAGGTACTCGCTCTGCTTGATGCGGCCACGGCCGTGCTCGCCCGGCGGATACGAGCGGCGCTCGATCGCGCACTTCTCCGTCAGGCAGCGCTCGCCCTTGAGGAACAGCTTCATCCCCTCGCGGCGGCAGATGCGGCACTTCGGTCCGAGATCCCGTGCCATCAGACCCTCCGCCTCTTGCGCGGGCGAACGCCGTTGTGCGCCTGCGGCGTCACGTCCTTGACGGACAGGATCTCGAGGCCTGCGGCCTGGAGCGAGCGGATCGCGGTCTCGCGGCCGGAGCCCGGTCCCTTGACGAAGACCTCGACCTTTTGCAGGCCGTGCTCCATGCCCTTGCGGGCGGCAGCGTCGGCTGTCACCTGTGCCGCGAACGGCGTCGACTTGCGAGAGCCCTTGAAGCCGGCCGAGCCGGCGGACTCCCAGGCGATGACGTTCCCCTCGCGGTCGGTGAGCGCCACAATCGTGTTGTTGAAGCTCGTCTTGATGTGCGCCTGACCGATCGCGATGTTCTTGCGGACACGACGGCGCGTGCGGCCACGCGTGGCCGCCTGTCTTCTGGCTCCGGGCACGCTACTTGGCCGCCTTCTTACCGCGTCCGACGGTCTTCTTCGGACCCTTGCGGCTGCGAGCGTTCGTCTTCGTGCGCTGCCCGTTGACGGGCAGGCCGCGCCGATGGCGAATGCCGCGGTAGGCGCCGATCTCGGAGAGCCGCTTGATGGCCTGCTGCCGGTCGCGGCGCAGGTCCCCCTCGACCTCGAGCTCGGAGTCGATGTAGTTGCGGAGCTTGGTGACCTCTTCGTCGGTGAGGTCCTTGACCTTCGTGTCCGGATCGAGGCCGAGCTCGGCGGCGACCTTGCGCGCCGTCGGCTGGCCGATCCCGTAGATGTAGGTCAGCCCGATCTCGAGGCGCTTCTGGTTCGGGAGATTGACTCCGGCAATACGTGCGATGGCTCAGCCCTGCCTTTGCTTGTGCCGAGGATTGGTGCAGATGACCATGGTCGTGCCGTGCCGCTTGATCACGCGGCAACGCTCGCACATGGGCTTGACGGATGGACGGACTTTCATGATCAGCGGTGCCTGTAGGTGATTCGACCGCGGTTGAGGTCGTAGGGACTCAGCTCGACCATGACCTTGTCGCCCGGCAGGATGCGGATGTAGTGCTTTCGCATCTTCCCGGAGATGGTCGCGAGCACATCGTGTCCCCCGTCGAGCTGCACCCGGAACATCGTGCTCGGGAGCGCTTCGACGACCTCGCCTTCAACCTCGATCTTCTCTTCCTTGGTTGGCATTCCCTTCAGCCGAGTAGGAGTCTCAGACGTACGCACGCGCACGGCAGAGCCGTGCGCGAAGACGATCATCGTAGCAAAGCGGTTTTGGCCGTCGTGAGGACTCGCGGGCCCTCCTCGGTGACCGCGACGGTGTGCTCGAAGTGGGCTGCGAGCGACTCGTCGACGGAGGAGATCGACCACTCGTCGGCGTGGACGTAGACGTCAGGCTCGCCGGCGGTGATCATCGGCTCGATCGCCAACGTCATCCCCTCCTGCAGGAGCGGGCCGCGGCCCGGCGGCCCGTAGTTCGGGATCTGGGGATCCTCGTGGTAGGAGCGCCCGACTCCGTGACCGACGAGGCTGCGCACGACCGAGAAGCCGTTCCGTTCGACGACGACCTGGACGGCGTGCGAGATGTCGGAGAGCCGGTTGCCGACCCGGGCCTGCTCGATGCCCGCGGTGAGCGCCTCGCGGCAGACGTCGAGCAGCCGCTGCGCCTCGGAGGAGATGTCGCCGACGGGCAGCGTCACCGCGCTGTCGGCGACGAGACCGTCGAGCGTGACGCCGAGATCGAGCGAGATCAGGTCGCCTTCCCGGGCGCGGTAGCCATCCGGGATTCCGTGCACGACCATCGAGTTCGGCGAGATGCAGAGCGCCGCGGGAAACCCCTTGTACCCCTTCGAGGTCGGATGACCGCCTTTCGAGGCGATGTGCTCGTCGGCGATGCGGTCGAGCTCGCGCATCTCGACGCCCGGCTCGAGGTGCTCGGCGACGAGGGCGAGCGTCTCGGCGAGGAGCGCGCCGGCGCGCGCCATCCCTTCGATCTCGGCCTCGGACTTGCGGACGATCACGCCCGCGCCTCGACCGAGGAGAGCGAGTCCTGTATCTCGTGGAAGACCTCTTCGACCGTGCGATCGGCGTGCACACCCGCGACATTCACCTGGGTCGCGCGGTAGTAGTCGATCAGCGGGGCCGTCTCCTTCTCGTAGAGCTCGAGCCGCCGCCGAATCGCCTCCGGCGTGTCGTCGGAGCGTCCCTCTTCGGCCGCGCGGCGAAGCATGCGCTGCAGCAGCACGTCGTGGTCGGGCACCTGGAAATCGAAGACGATGTCGAGCCCGCGGCCGAGCTCCCGCAGCAGCTCGTCGAGCGCCTCTGCCTGCGGCATCGTGCGCGGATAACCGTCCAGCACGAACCCGTCGGCCGTGTCCTCGCGCTCGAGCCGCTCGCGAACGAGCCGGATCATCAGGTCGTCCGAGACGAGGTCGCCGCGGTCGTAGACGGCCTGGATCTCCCGGCCGAGCTCGGTCGGGAGCTCCTTCATCTCGCGGATGATGTCGCCGGTGGCGATGTGCGGAATCCCGTACATCGCCTTGATCCGCTGCGCCTGTGTGCCCTTCCCCGAGCCCTGTGGCCCGAGGACCAGGACGTTCAGCGTAAGAACCCTTCGTAGTGGCGCATGACCATCTGCGACTCCATCTGTCGCATGGTCTGCAGCGCAACGCCCACGACGATCAGGATCGAGGTGCCGCCGAGAGCGCGGTAGGTCGCCTGCGAGAAGTGGAAGTGCGCGATGAAGAGCGATGGCGCCACAGCGACGGCCGCCAGGAAGAGGGCGCCGGGAAAGGTGAGCCGGTTCAGGACGCGGTCGAAGTAGGCCGCGGTCGGCGGCCCCGGCCGGATCCCGGGGATGTAGCCGTTGTACTTGCGCAGGTTGTCGGCCTGCTCGACCGGGTTGAACACGACCGACGTATAGAAGTAGGTCATCAGGATGATCAGAATCGCCTCGAGGAGCAGGTATTTCCAGCCTGTCGGGCTGAAGTTGACCTGAAGCCAGTTGCTCCACCCCACCTTGAAGCTGCCGACCGTCTGCGGGACGGCGAGGATCGCGGCGGCGAAGATGATCGGGATCACGCCGGCCATGACGACGCTGAGCGGCATGTAGGTCGCGCCGCCCGTCGTCTGCCGGTTGCCGAGCTGGCGGCGCGCGTACTGGACGGGGATCCGGCGCTGGCCCTCCATGACGAAGACGACGGAGACGAGGATCCCGAGCGCGATGAGCGGGAAGAAGAGGCGCGCCGACGTGCCGCCGTTGATCCAGCCGCTGATCCCGGACGGCGCATACGCGAGGATCGAGGCGAAGATGATGATCGAGATCCCGTTGCCGATGCCGCGCTTCGTGATCTGCTCGCCCATCCACATGAGCAGCGTGGTGCCGCCCGTGAACGTGAGGATGATGATGAGCATCCGGCCGGCGTTGGCATTCGGCAGCGCCTGTGCCGCCTGCGACTTGAACAGGAACGCATACCCGGTCGCCTGCGCCGCCGCGAGTACCACGGTGAGGTAGCGGGTGTACTGCGTGATCTTGGCGTAGCCCGCTTCGCCTTCCTTCTGCAGGCGCTCGAGCGACGGTACGACGACTGCCATGACCTGGAAGATGATCGACGCGGTGACGTAGGGCATGATCCCGAGCGCGAAGATCGAGAACCGCGACAGCGCCGAGCCCGAGAAGAGGTTCAGCAGCTGGAGCACGCCGCCCTGGTTGCCGAAGAAGCTGGTCAGCGCCGCCTGGTTGACTCCCGGCGCCGGCACCCACGAGCCGAAGCGGTACACCGCGAGGATGCCGGCGGTGAACAGCAAGCGGCGGCGTAGCTCGGGAACGCGCCAGACGTTGGTGATCCAGGCGAACATCTAGTCCTCCGTTCCTTCCGTCTCCTCCGCGGCCGCGCTGTCGGGCTCGCTCGAGGCCTCGTCTCCCGCTTCATCGGCCTCCGCATTCGACTCGGCGCTCACAGGCTTCGCCTTCCGGTGCCGCACCTTCTTCACCTTCGGTTCGCGCAGGAGCTCGACGGTGCCGCCCGCGGCCTCGATCTTCTCGCGCGCGGCGGCCGAGATCGCGTGGACGCGCACGGTGAGCTTCATCGTCAGCTCGCCGACGCCGAGCAGCTTGACGTCGGTGCGCGTGTTCTTGATCAGGCGCTTCTCGACGAGCGTCTCAGGCGTCACTTCGTCGCCGGCGTCGAACCGGTCGAGGTCGCGAATGTTGACCGGCTGCGTATACGTGCGGAACGGGCCGATCGGCATCGCGTCCTTCGACGTGGCGCCGGGCAGCTTGCCGAGTCGCATGTAGATCGGCGTCTGGCCGCCCTCGAAGCCGGCGCGCATCTTGTGCGAGCCCGAGCGCGACTTCTGGCCCTTGATCCCGCGGCCTGAGTACCGGCCCTTGCCGGAGCCAAGGCCACGGCCGACGCGCTTGCGGTCCTCGCGCGGCTGAGCCGGCTGGAGATTGGACAGATTCAGTTGCTTCTCGGGCATCGGCTCAGGCGCTCTCGATCTTCACGAGGTGGCGAACCTTGCGGAGCATGCCGGCGAGCACCGGGGACTCCTCGTGCTCGGCGCTGCGGCCGATGCGGCCGAGCCCGAGCGCACGCAGGGTACCCCGATGCCGCTCGGACTGCCCGATCTGGGACCGGATCTGCGTGATGCGAAGCTTCGCCACTAGGAGTCGTCCTTCTTCCTACGCAGGGTACGCCGCTTCGGCTTCTCTGCCGCCGGCTCGGCGGACGCTTCCGCCGTCGGCTCTGCTGCGGCGGGAGCCTCGGGCTCCGCCTCGGCGGCGGGCTCCTCGGCAGGGGTCGGCTCCTCGGCCGGCGCTTCCTCGGTTACAGCCGGCTGCTCCTCGACGACGGCGGCCTCGACCGCAGCCTCCTCGACCGGAGCGGCCTCTTCCTCGGCCGCCGGCCGAACAGCCGGCAGCGGGAGAACCTCGCTGATCCGCTTACCGCGCATCTTCGCCACGTCCTCGGGCCGGCGCAGATCCTGCAGTGCCACGACGGTCGCCTTGGCCATGTTGATCGGATTCGTCGTGCCCAGGCTCTTCGCGAGCACGTTGCGCACGCCGCCGAGCTCGAGCACGGCACGGACGCCGCCGCCGGCGATGACGCCGGTTCCCTCGGAGGCCGGCCGCAACAGCACCCTGGCTGCGTCGAAGCGGCCGAGCACCTCGTGCGTGATCGTCGAGCCGTGCTTCGGGATCGTGAAGAGGTTCTTCTTCGCGTCCTCGACGGCCTTCGTGATCGCGAGCGGTACCTCGCGCGCCTTGCCGTAGCCGACGCCGACGCGGTCGACCTCGTCGCCGACGACGACGAGAGCCGTGAACGAGAAGCGCCGGCCGCCCTTGACGACCTTCGCGACGCGGTTGATCTCGACGACGCGCTCCTTGAGCTCACGCGTCTCGGTGTATTCGGTGTTGCTCAAAACTCGAGTCCTCCCTCGCGGGCGCCGTCTGCGAGCGCCTTGACGCGTCCGTGGTAGAGGTAACCGCCGCGGTCGAAGATGCACATGCCGACCCCGGCCTTCTTCGCTTCTGCTGCGAGCGCCTTCCCGACTGCCTCCGCCTGCGCGGTCTTGTCGCCCTTGAACGACTTGCCGAGCGCGAGATGCGACGCTGACGCGAGTGTCTTGCCCGCGTCGTCGTCGACGAGTTGCGCCTCGATCCCGCGGTTCGAGCGGAAGACGACGAGACGCGGCCGCTCGGCGCTGCCGCGCACCTTGGCGCGCACGCGCCTGTGACGGCGCAGGCGGGCGTCTCTGACGGTGAGGCTAGGCACGCTTGCCGACCTTTCTGCGGACGTACTCGCCCTCGTAGCGGATGCCCTTGCCCTTGTACGGCTCGGGCGGGCGCACCTTGCGGATCTCGGCGGCCGTCTGGCCGACCATCTGCTTGTCGGTTCCCTTGACGAGGATTTCGGTCGGCGTCGCCACCTCGAAGGTGATGCCCGTGCGGGGTTTGATCGTGACCGTGTGCGAGTAGCCGACGCTGAGCTCGAGGTCTGTGCCCTTGAGGGCGGCGCGGTAGCCGACGCCCTGGATCTCGAGCTTCTTTTCGAAGCCCTGAGTGACGCCCTGCACCATGTTCGCGACGAGCGTCCGCGTCAGCCCGTGCAGCGCGCGATCCTCGCCACGCTCGGTCGGCCGCGTGACGACGACCTCGCCGTCGCGCTGCTCGATCTTCATCCGCGCGGGAACCTGCTGCTGCAGCGTGCCGAGCGGCCCCGCCACCGCGACTCGCGCAGGCTCGATCGTGACGGTGACGCCGTCAGGGACCGGGATGGGTGCTTTGCCGATTCTGCTCATTCCGTTACCAGATGAAGGCCACGACTTCGCCGCCGATGCCGCGCTCCTGCGCGGTGCGGCCCGTGACGAGACCGGACGAGGTCGAGAGGATCGCGACGCCCATCCCACCGAGCACACGCGGAAGACGGTCCTTCCTCGCGTAGACCCTGCGACCCGGCTTCGACACGCGCTTCAGGCCGGAAATGACCCGCTCGCGGTTGCGGCCGAACTTGAGGTCGACGACCAGGGTATCGAAGGATTCGCCCTTCTCCACGTGGTAGTCGCGGATGTAGCCCTCCTCCTTGAGGAGGCGTGCGATCTCGACCTTCATCCTCGAGCTCGGCATGGTGGCGTGCTCGTGCAGCGCCTTGTTGGCGTTGCGGATGCGGGTGAGCATGTCTGCGATCGGATCGGTCAGCACCGTTTCTCTCCTACCAGCTCGACTTCGTCATGCCGGGAATCGCGCCCTGGTGTGCGAGCTCCCTGAGGCAGATCCGGCACAGGCCGAACTTGCGGAAGACCGCACGCGGGCGGCCGCACCGGTTGCAGCGCGTGTAGTTGCGTGTCTTGTACTTCTGGGGTCGCCGTTGCTTGACGACGAGCGACGTCTTCGCCATTACTGATTCCTTCCTTCGCCTTCGGCCGCGAACGGCAGGCCGAGGGCCCGCAGCAGCGCGAGGGCCTGCTCGTCCGTCTGGGCGCTCGTCGTGATCGTCACGTCGAGGCCGCGGACCTGCTGGATGTCGTCGTAGTTGATCTCCGGGAAGATGAGCTGCTCGCGAATGCCGAGCGAGAAGTTGCCGCGGCCGTCCATCGAGCGCGGGTTGAGGCCGCGGAAGTCGCGGATCCGAGGCAGCGCGATCGTGACGAGCCGGTCGAGGAACTCGTACATCCGCGCGCCGCGCAACGTGACGCGCGCACCGACGGCCATTCCCTCGCGCAGCTTGAACTGCGCGATCGACTTGCGGGCGCGCCGGATCTGGGCGCGCTGGCCGGCGATCGTCGTCAGCTCTTCGATCGCGGAGTCGAGCAGCTTCGACTCGGTCTTCGCCTCGCCGACGCCCATGTTGAGCGTGATCTTCTCGAGGCGCGGCGTCTGCATGATCGAGTCGAGCCCGAGCTCCTCCTTGAGCTGAGGCCGGATCTCGTTCTCGTACTGCTCCTTCAGGCGCGGCGTGTAGGTGTCGGCTACGGCACTCATGTCCGGTCGATGTCCTCTCCGCACTGCTTGCAGACGCGAACGCGCACGATCTTGTCCTTGATGGTCCGCTCGACCGTCCCGACGCGGGTCGGCTTGCCACACGTGGGGCAGACGACCATCACGTTCGAGACGGGCAGCGGCGCCGGCAGGTCGATGATCCCGCCAGGCGTCATCGCGGCTCCGCCGATGGCGCTCGCATTCTGGATCGGGCGCGGCCGGCGATGCCGCTTGACGACGTTGATGTTCTCGACGACGACGCGTCCGTCCTTGGGCAGCGCCTCGACCACGCGCCCTTCCTTGCCGGCGTCCTTGCCGCGGAGGACGCGAACCGTGTCGCCCTTCTTCACTTTCATCGTTTGGGCCACTGTTAAAGCACCTCCGGGGCAAGCGAGACGATCTTCATGAAGTTCTTCTCGCGCAACTCGCGGGCGACAGGCCCGAAGATGCGCGTGCCGCGCGGGTTGCGCTGCTGGTCGATGATCACCGCGGCGTTCTCGTCGAAGGCGATCGTGGTGCCGTCGTTGCGGCCGAACGGCTTCTTCGTTCGGACTACGACCGCCTGGACGACCTCGCCCTTCTTGACGGCGCCCTGGGGCGTGGCCGTCTTGACCGTGGCGACAATGATGTCGCCGACCCGCGCGTAGCGGCGATGGTGACCGCCTTTGACGCGGATGCAGAGGATTTCGCGGGCGCCGGTGTTGTCGGCCACCCTGAGACGGGACTCCTGCTGGATCACTTCGCTGCCTCCACGACTTCCGCGAGGCGCCAGCGCTTCGTGGCGCTGAGCGGACGCGTCTCGACGATGCGGACGACATCGCCGACGTTGGCGGTGTTCTGCTCGTCGTGCGCGTGGAACTTCACGCTGCGCCGGATGACCTTCTTGTAGCGCTGGTGCGAGCTGATCAGGTCGACCTTGACGACGATCGTCTTGTCCATCGCGCTCGAGACGACGATGCCGCGACGCTCCTGGCGCCGGCCGCGGTCGTGCTCCGGCTTCGGCTCGCGGACAATCGGCTTGCGGTCGCCGCCCGGCGCCACGCGCTTGCGTCTCTTCTCCGGGCGCAGATGCCGCGGCAGCCTCTTCCGCTTCTTCTTCGGCTCGGACTGGGGAGCGGGAGTGGTTGCTTCTGCGGACGCAGGCGCCACCTCTTCCTCGGCAGGCTCGTCGGCCGCGGGCTTCGCCTCAGCGGCAGGCTCCTCGGCAGCAGTCTCGTCGACAGCAGGCTCCGCCTCCGCGGCCGGCTCTTCAGCAACAAGCTCTTCAGCGACAGGCTCCGCCTCCGCAGCCGGCTCTTCAGCCGCAGGCTCCTCGGCGACAGGCTCCGCCTCCGCAGCGGGCTCCTCGGCAGCAGTCTCGTCGACAGCAGGCTCGGCCTCCGCAGCCGGCTCTTCAGCCGCAGGCTCTTCGGCGGCAGGCTCTGCCTCCGCAGCGGGCTCCTCGGCTGCCGGCTCCTCAGCCGACGCTTCGGGCTCTTCCGCGGCAGCCTCCGGCTCCGCCGGAGTCTCCTCCGCGGCCGCCTCGGCCTCTACCGGAGTTGCCTCAACCGACTCCGGCTCGGCCGGAGTCTCCTCGATCTGCTCTTCGGAGTTCTCTGTGTTCTCAGTCTCTTCAGCCATCAGCTTGCCTTTGCTTTCTCTGCCTCGCGTTCGTTTACGACTGTCAGGATGCGTGCGATCTCGCGCTTTGCGAGCTTCAGGTGCGCGTGGTTCTCGAGCGCGCCGGTGACCGACTGGAAGCGGAGGTTAAACAGCTCCTGGCGCCGCTCCGCGAGCCGGTGCGCGAGGTCGTCGTCGGTCAGATCCCGCAGCTCGGATGCCCTAGTCAAAAGAGGTCTTCCTCTCTCTTCACGACCTTCGTCTTCACGGAGAGCTTCTGGCCCGCGAGGCGCAGCGCCTCCTTGGCGAGCGGCTCCGGAACGCCCGCGAGCTCGAACATCACGCGGCCAGGCTTGATCACGCAGACCCAGCCTTCGGGCGAGCCCTTGCCGGAGCCCATGCGGGTCTCGGCCGGTTTCTTGGTGACGCTCTTGTCGGGGAAGACGTTGATCCAGACCTTGCCGCCGCGCTTGATCTTGCGCGTCATCGCGATTCGAGCTGCCTCGATCTGGCGGTTCGTGATCCAGCCGGCGTCGAGGGCCTTGAGCCCGTAGTCGCCGAACTGGACGGCCGTCTGGCCGCTCGAATACCCGGCGCGGCGACCGCGATGCACCTTGCGGTACTTCGTCTTCTTCGGCATCAACATCAGGCGTCACCCTCCGGCTTCTCCGCCTTCGGCTGCTCTGCCTCGGCCTTCGGCTTCGTCGACCGCTTCGGCTTCTCGGCCTCCGCGGGGGTCGTCGCCTCGGGAGCCGGGGTCTGCGCAACCGGCGGCGTCTCGACAACCTGGTCGGGTGCCGGCGTCTCGACCTGCGGCGTCTCGACCTGCGGCTCCGTGGCGCGCGGCTGGTCGGGCTGCCTGTCGCGGCGAGGACGACCCGAGCCGGGGCCACGCCGCTGTCCGGGACGACCCTGGCCGCCGCCGCTGCCGCCGCCCTGGCCGCGCCGCCGCCCTGGGCGCACCGGGCCGAGGCCCTCGCGGTCGGGACCGCGTCCACGCCCGCTCTCGCGGGAGGCTCCGAGCCCCTCGAGCGCTCCGCCGCGCCGACGGCGCGTGTCCTGGTCGCCGAGCCGCGTGTCGGCGTCGCCGAAGCCCTCCGGCATGATCTCGCCCTTGTTGATCCAGACCTTGACGCCGATCCGGCCGGAGGCCGTCTTGGCCTCGACGAACCCGTAGTCGATGTCCGCGCGGATCGTGTGCAGCGGGACGCGTCCCTCGCTGTACATCTCGCGCCGGCTCATCTCGCCGCCGCCCAGGCGGCCCGAGCACTGGATCTTCACACCCGCAGCACCGGAGCGAATCGCCGACGCGAGCGCGCGCTTCATCGCCCGCCGGAACGCAACGCGGTTCGACAGCTGCTCGGCGATCGACTGCGCGACGAGCTTCGCGTCGAGCTCCGGCCGCTTGATCTCGTTGATGTTGATGTGGACGTTCTTCTGCGTCAGCGCATGCAGGTCGCGACGCAGCGCGTCCACCTCGACACCGGACTTGCCGATGACGATTCCCGGACGGGCGGTGTAGATGTCGACGGTGATCCGCTGCTTGTCCTTGCGGATCAGGATGTCCGACAGGCCCGCGTGCGAGAGCTTGTTGTAAATGTGCTCGCGGATGCGGACGTCCTCGAGGATGTAGGCCGCGAACTCCTTCTTGCCCGTGTACCAGTTGGACTTCCAGTCGTGGATGACACCCACGCGGAGGCCCCCAGGATGAATCTTTTGTCCCACTACTGCTCACTCTCCTCGGGGGTCTCGGTCTCTTCCTCGTGTTCCTCGGCCTCAACTTCGGGCTCTTCTGTCGCCTCAGGCTCGTCGGTCGCCTCGGCCTCCGGCTCCTCGACCGTCTCTTCGGCCTCGTCGGTCGCCTCGGGCTCTTCGACTGCCTCCGGCTCCTCGACGACCTCCGGCTCAGGCTCGGGAGCTGCCATCGCAGGCATGGACACAAGAGCCGTGTCCTGTGCGCCCTGGACGAGTTCGATCGTGATGTGGCAGGTCCGCTTGCGGATGCGGGCGACGCGGCCGCGCGCGCGGGCGCGCCAGCGCTTGAGCGTCGGCCCCTCGTCGGCGTAGGCGGCGGCGATGACGAGCTCGTCGCCGTGCCAGTGGAGGTCAGGGCGCGACTCGGCGTTGGCGACAGCCGAGCGCAGCACCTTGTCGATGTCCTTGGCGACGGCGCGGGTCGAGAACGCGAGGATCGTCCGCGCCTCTGGCACCGAACGGCCGCGGATGAGGTCGGTGACGAGCCGCGCTTTCCGCGCGCTCGAATGCACCCAGCGCGCCTGCGCGCGCACCGTCTGTTTCTGCTCGGCTACTGCCATCAGCGCTTCACCTTCGCCGTGCGATCGCCGGCGTGCCCACGGAACGTCCGTGTCGGCGCGAACTCGCCGAGCTTGTGCCCGACCATCTGCTCGGAGATGAAGACGGGCACGTGCTTGCGGCCGTCGTGGACGGCGATCGTGTGTCCGACCATCTCCGGGAAGACCGTCGAGGCGCGCGACCAGGTGCGGATCATGTTCTTGTTTCCGGACTCGTTCATCGCTTCGATCCGGCGCATCAGCCGGTCCTCCACGAATGGCCCCTTCTTCGACGACCTGCTCACTAGCGGCGACCCTCCTTGCCGCGGCGACGGCCGCGGACGATCAGCTTGTTCGATTCCTTGTGCTTGCGCCGGGTGCGCTTGCCGAGCGTCGGCACGCCCCACGGCGTGACCGGGTGGCGACCGCCCTTCGACTTTCCCTCGCCGCCGCCGTGCGGGTGGTCGACGGGGTTCATCGCGGAGCCGCGCACCGACGGGCGCTTGCCGCGCCACCGGCTGCGGCCGGCCTTGCCGACCGTGATGTTCTGATGGTCGAGGTTCCCGACCTGTCCGATCGTCGCGCGACAGGTGAGCGGGACGCGGCGCATCTCCCCTGACGGGAGGCGCAGGACCGCGAAGGCGCCGTCCTTGGCCACGAGCTGGATCCCGGAACCGGCCGAACGCGCCATCTTCGCGCCCTGACCGGGCTTCAGCTCGACGGCGTGGACGAGCGTGCCCGTCGGGATGTTCTCGAGCGGCAGCGCGTTGCCGACGCGGATGTCCGCAGCCGGCCCCGACTCGACGTTCGCCCCAACCCGAAGCTGCGCGGGGGCGAGGATGTAGCTCTTGGCCCCGTCGGCGTAATGGAGCAGGGCGATGCGGGCCGACCGGTTCGGGTCGTACTCGATCGCTGCGACCTTGGCCGGGATGCCGTCCTTGCGGCGCTTGAAGTCGATGATGCGGTAGCGGCGCTTGTGCCCGCCGCCCTGGTGGCGGGTCGTGATCCGGCCGTTCACGTTGCGGCCACCCTTCTTCGTGAGCGGTGCAAGCAAGCTCTTCTCCGGCTCCGACTTCGTGACCTCCTCGAACGTGGAGACGGACATGAAGCGGCGGCCGGGGCTCGTCGGCTTGTAACGGCGGATCGGCATTACAACTGCGCTCCTTCGAAGATCTCGATCTTGTCGCCGGGCTTGAGCTCGACGATCGCCTTCTTCCAGCCCGACCTCTCGCCCTTGATCACCCCGCGCCGCTTCGGCTTCGGCGGCATCTTGACGATGTTCACGGAGAGGACCTTGACGTCGAAGAGTTCCTCGACGGCCTGCCGGACCTGCGTCTTGTGCGCGTCGGAGTGGACGCGGAACGTGTAGCGGTTCTCCGTGATCTGGTGGTAGCTCTTCTCGCTGACCACCGGCCTGATCAGGATCTGCCCGGGATGAAGGCTCATGAGGCCCTCCCCTGAATCAGCGGCAGCGCCGCTTCGCTCACGACGAGCGAGCGCGCCCACACGACGTGCGCGACCTCGAGCTCGGCCGGAACCGTCACCAGCACGCGAGGAAGGTTGCGGAACGACTTGATCAGCATCTCCTCGTCCTCGCCCACGACGATGACGGTCGGGGTCGCCTGGCCCCAGCCTGCGAGGAGCTCGACGGCCTGCTTCGTGGAAGGCGCGTCGAACGAGTCTGCGGCGACGAGGCCGAGCGTGCCGGCCTGCGCATGGTCCGAGAGCGCGGCGCGCAGCGCGGCGCGCGCGGCCTTCTTGTTGACCTTGAGCGAGAAATCGCGCGGGGTCGGCGGGAAGGCAACGCCGCCGCCCGTGAACTGCGGGGCGCGGATCGTGCCCTGGCGCGCGCGGCCGGTGCCCTTCTGGCGCCACGGCTTCGCGCGGCCGCCGGCGACGAGGCCGCGGCTCTTCGCCGCGCGCGTGCCCTGCCGGCGGGCGTTCATCTCTGCCCGCACGGCCTCGTGCACGAGGTGCGGCCTGATCTCGGCAGCGAAGACGGCCTCGTCGAGCGAGACCTCCTTCTTCGCGTCTCCACCGAGCACTGGTGCCTTCGGCGCGGCCACTAGCGAGCGTCCTCTCTGATCTCGACGAAGCCATTCTTCGGACCGGGCACGGCGCCCTTGACGAGCAGGAGATTCCGCTCGGGATCGACCGAGTGCACGGTGAGTCCGACCTGGGTGGCGCGCTTGCCGCCCATCCGACCGGCCATCTTCATTCCCTTGAAGACGCGCGACGGCGTGGCCGAGGCGCCGATCGAGCCCGGCTTGCGAACGTTGTGCGAGCCGTGGGTGACCGGGCCGCGGGAGAAGTTGTGGCGCTTGATCGTGCCCTGGAAGCCCTTACCGATGCCGGTGCCCGAGACCTTCACCTTGTCGCCCGGCTGGAAGATCTCCACCGTGACGTTCTCGCCCTGGACCGCGTCCGCGAAGTGGCCGCGGAACTCCACGAGATGGCGATAGGCGCCGTCGACGCCGGCCTTGGCCAGGTGGCCGAGCTCGCCCTTCGAGATCTTGCGCTCGGCAACCGGCTCCCACGCGAGCTGGACGGCCTCGTAGCCGTCGGCGTCCGGCGTGCGGACGGCGACGACGGGGCACGGGCCTGCCTCGATCACCGTGACGGGGGTCACGGAGCCGCTCTCCTCGTCGAAGAGCTGCGTCATGCCGAGCTTCTTGCCGAGAATCCCGCGCATCTACAGCTTGATCTCGATGTCGACGCCGGCCGGGAGGTCGAGCCGCATCAGCGAGTCGACCGTCTTCGGGGTCGGCGAGTGGATGTCGATCAGGCGCTTGTGCGTACGCACCTCGAAGTGCTCCCGCGAGTCCTTGTCCTTGAACGGAGAGCGGATCACGCAGTAGACGTTCTTCTCGGTGGGCAGGGGCACAGGACCGGTGATGGTGGCGCCGGTGCGCTGGGCCGTGTCCACGATGTCGCGCGCAGACTTGTCCACCTGCTGGTGGTCGTAGCCCTTCAGACGGATACGGATCTTCTGTTGCGGCACCGGCGCCTCCTCGACCTTCCTACTTGATGATCTCTGTCACGACGCCCGCACCCACAGTGCGGCCGCCTTCGCGGATCGCGAAGCGGAGGCCCTGATCCATGGCGATCGGCTGGATCATCTCGATCTCCATGTTCGTGTTGTCGCCCGGCATGACCATCTCCTGGCCGTCCGGGAGCTTGATCGAGCCTGTGACGTCTGTCGTGCGGAAGTAGAACTGCGGCCGGTAGCCGTTGAAGAACGGCGTGTGGCGCCCGCCCTCGTCCTTGGAGAGCACGTAGACCTCGGCCTTGTAGTGCGTATGCGGGGTGATCGAGCCCGGCTTCGCGAGTACCTGCCCACGCTCGACCTCCTCGCGCTTGGTGCCGCGGAGGAGCGCACCGGCGTTGTCGCCGGCCTGCGCCGTGTCGAGGGTCTTGTTGAACATCTCGACGCCCGTGACGACCGTCTTCGCGACTTCGGGATGGATGCCGACGATCTCGACTTCCTCGCCGATCTTGATCTCCCCCTGCTCGACCCGGCCGGTGACGACGGTGCCGCGGCCCGTGATCGTGAACACGTCCTCGATCGGCATCAGGAACGGCTTGTCGAGCGCGCGCGTCGGCTCGGGGATGTAGCTGTCGACGGCGTCCATGAGTTCGAGGATCTTCGGAGTCCACTCCGCGTCACCCTCGAGCGCCTTCAGCGCCGAGACGTGGACGATCGGGATGTCGTCACCCGGGAACTCGTACCGCGAGAGGAGCTCACGCACCTCCAGCTCGACGAGCTCGATCAGCTCCGGGTCGTCGACCATGTCGGCCTTGTTGAGCGCGACGACGATCGCCGGCACCTCGACCTGGCGGGCGAGCAGGATGTGCTCGCGCGTCTGGGGCATCGGGCCGTCGGCCGCCGAGACCACGAGGATCGCGCCGTCCATCTGGGCGGCGCCCGTGATCATGTTCTTGATGTAGTCGGCGTGCCCCGGGCAGTCGACGTGCGCGTAGTGGCGGTTGTCCGTCTCGTACTCGACGTGCGCCGTGTTGATCGTGATGCCGCGCTGACGCTCCTCGGGAGCCGCGTCGATCGACGCGAAGTCGCGCACGGCTGTGTTGGTGCCCTTGTCGGACAGCACCTTCGTGATCGCCGCGGTCAGGGTCGTCTTCCCGTGGTCGATGTGGCCGATGGTTCCGACGTTGACGTGCGGCTTTGTCCGCTCGAACTTCTGCTTTGCCATTGGGGGCTCTCCCTATCTCCCTTTCGCTAGCTGCTTGCGCCGGACTCGGTGATCTCGGCGGCGATTGACTGCGGAACTTCCTCGTACCGGTCGAAGTCCATGTGGTAGTCGGCCCGGCCCTGCGACATCGATCGCAGGTCGGTCGAGTAGCCAAACATCTCAGACAGCGGCACGAGAGCTTTGACGACCTGGGCGTTGCCGACCGGCTCCATCGACTCGATGCGGCCGCGGCGGCTGCTGAGGTTCCCGATCACGTCGCCGAGGTAGTCCTCCGGCGTCGTCACCTCGACGGCCATCATCGGCTCGAGCAGCTTCGGCTTGGAGCGCTTGAGCGCCTCCTTGAAGGCCATCGAGCCGGCGATCTTGAATGCGCGCTCGCTCGAGTCGACGTCGTGGTACGAGCCGTCGACGAGCTCGATGGCGATGTCGACGACGGGGTAGCCCGCGACCACGCCCGACTGCATCGCCTCCTTGATCCCGGCGTCCACGGCGGGGATGTACTCCCGCGGGATCTTGCCGCCGACGATCTTGTCGCTGAACTCGTAGCCCACGCCGGGCTCCTGCGCGCGGAGATTGATGACGACGTCCGCGTACTGGCCCGAGCCGCCGGTCTGGCGCACGAACTTCTCGCGGATGTTCTCGACGTCCCGGCCTGCCGTCTCGCGGTACGCAACCTGCGGACGGCCGACGTTCGCGTCGACGTTGAATTCGCGCTTGAGGCGGTCGACGATGATCTCGAGGTGCAGCTCGCCCATCCCGGAGATGAGCGTCTGCCCCGTCTCCTCGTCGGTCGTGACCCGGAACGTCGGATCCTCCTCGGCGAGGCGCTGGAGGCCTGTACCGAGCTTGTCCTGGTCGCCCTTCGACTTCGGCTCCACTGCCACGGAGATGACCGGATCGGGGAACGTCATCGACTCGAGGACGATCGGCGCGTTCTCGGCGGAGAGCGTGTCGCCCGTCGTCGTGTCCTTGAGGCCGACGCCGGCGGCGATCTCGCCCGCCATGATCGCCTCGCGCTCCTCGCGGTGGTTCGCGTGCATCTGGAGGATGCGGCTGATCCGCTCGGTCTTGCCGGTGATCGTGTTGAGAACGCGGTCGCCGGCCTTGAGCGTGCCGGAGTAGACGCGGAAGTAGGTGAGCTTGCCGACGAACGGGTCGGACATGACCTTGAAGGCGAGCGCCGAGAACGGAGCGGCCGGATCGGCTGCGCGCTCGTTCTCGCTCTCGGTCTTCGGATCAAAGCCCTGCACCGCCGGAACGTCCAGCGGGCTCGGCAGGTAATCGATGACCGCGTCAAGGAGAGGCTGCACGCCCTTGTTCTTGAAGGCGGAGCCGAGCAGCACCGGCGTGATCTCGTCGGCGAGCGTTCCGATGCGAACGGCGCGCCTGATCATCTCCGCCGTGACCGAGGACTCGTCCTCGATGTACGCCTCGAGCACCTCGTCGTCGAAGTGCGAGATCGTGTCGATCAGCTGGTGGTGGTACTCGTGCGCCTGCTCGGTCAACTCTGCGGGGATCTCGGTTGTCTCGAACTCCTGGCCGAGGTCGTCCTTGTAGAGGATCGCCTGCATCTCGACGAGGTCGACGACGCCGGTGAACGAGTCCTCCTGACCGATGGGGATCTGCACGGGCACGGGATTCGCGCCGAGGCGATCGCGCATCGACTGCACGGAGGCGAAGAAGTTCGCGCCGGTGCGGTCCATCTTGTTGATGAACGCGATGCGCGGAACCTTGTACTTGTCCGCCTGACGCCAGACGGTCTCGGACTGCGGCTGGACGCCTGCGACCGAGTCGAAAACGGCGACCGCGCCGTCGAGGACGCGGAGGCTCCGCTCAACCTCGACCGTAAAGTCCACGTGGCCGGGCGTATCGATGATGTTGATCCGATGGTCGCGCCAGAACGCCGTCGTGGCAGCCGACGTGATCGTGATGCCGCGCTCCTGCTCCTGGGCCATCCAGTCCATCGTCGCAGCGCCCTCGTGCACCTCGCCCATCTTGTGGGTGCGACCGGTGTAGTAGAGGATCCGCTCGGTCGTCGTCGTCTTGCCCGCGTCGATGTGGGCCATGATCCCGATGTTCCGGACGCGGTCGAGCGCGACGGCCTGTTCTGTCAGCTTGGTGCTCACGTAAGTCTTCCTTCCCCCTCCGTCTACCAGCGGTAATGCGCGAAGGCCTTGTTGGCCTGCGCCATCCGGTAGACGTCGTCCTTTCGCTTGAACGCGCCGCCCTGCTGGTTCAGCGCGTCGAGAATCTCGTTGGCGAGCTTGTCTCCCATGCCCTTCTCGCGCCGCTCGCGTGCGTACGTCACGATCCAGCGCACCGCCAGGGTACGGGCGCGCCGCTGCGGCACCTCGACCGGAACCTGGTAGTTCGCGCCACCGACGCGGCGGCTGCGCACCTCCAGCACCGGCGTGACCGTCTTCACGGCCTGCTCGAGCACCTCGACCGGCGGACGGCCGGTCTTCGTCCCGACGGTCTCGAGCGCGCCGTAGACGATCTGCTCGGCGGTCGACTTCTTGCCGTCGAGCATGATCTTGTTGATCACCTGCGTCACGAGCGGCGAGCCGTAGACGGCATCGGCCTGGACCTCGCGAACCTGGACCTCGCCACGACGCGGCATCACGAGCCTCGCTTGGCGCCGTACTTCGAGCGGCCCTGCTTGCGATCCGCGACGCCGCCCGTGTCGAGCGCTGCGCGGATGATCTTGTAGCGGTAGCCGGCGAGGTCCTTCGTCGAGCCCCCGCGGACGAGCACGACCGAGTGCTCCTGCAGGTTGTGGCCCTCACCCGGGATGTAGGCGCCGACCTCCGCGCCGTTGGTGAGACGGACGCGGGCGACCTTGCGCAGCGCCGAATTCGGCTTTCTCGGCGTCTGCGTCATGACGCGCGTGCACACGCCGCGCTTCTGCGGCGCGCCGGCGAGCGCTGGCGTCTTGGTCTTCGCCTTCGCAGCCTTCCGGCCTTTGCGCACGAGTTGATTGACGGTCGGCAAATAAGTCCTTTCGTGAAGAGACGGTCGGCGGGGGCAAATCGCCCCGGCCAACCGGCCTGCGGCATGGTAGCGAAGACGCGCCAACCCCGCCAATCAGCGAGAAACCCACCGATTCGGCTAGTAGCTCGGATCGCGACCGGAACCTAGAGTACGCCCACCAAAAATTCCGGCACTGCGGCGTGGGGACTGCGATGGATTGGCTACTCATAGGGCTGGCTTTGGCGCTTGGCGTCTGTCTCGTGGCGGTCGTCGAGCTGGTCCGCCGCTTGCGCCGCCGCGGCGCGCGTGACGCCGAGGCCCAGGTGACGGCGACGGTCGAGACGCTCGAGGCGCGGCTCGACGAGCTCGCCCGCGAGCTGTCGAGCGCCGTCAGACGTGCGGAGGAGGAGTCCCAGCGGAGCCGCTTCCTCGGCCAGATCGCCACCACGATCGACCTCGACGACGCGATCGGCTCCACCCTCCAGGCCGTCGCTGCACTCCCGAAGGTCGACGCGGCGGTCGTCGAGCTCGATCCGACTGGAGTGAGCGACCAGCGCCTCCTCGGCTCGATCGGGCTCGACCGGGGCGACGAGGGCGAGGACGAAGAGGATGAAGGAATCCGGATCTTCACGGGCGCTCCAGACCGGCGGGAGGCGCGCGCAATCGAGCTCTCGTATCTCTACGCGGAGGAACAGACCGCCGGCGCAGTTCACGAGGCTCTCGGCGTGCCGCTCATCGGCAAGGCCGGCAGGATCGGTTGGCTCGGCGTCTTCTCGCGCGATGCCGACGTGCGGTTCGGCGACGAGGACGTCCGCCGGCTCGAGGAGCTCGCGGAGCGAGTCGCGCCCGCGATCGAGAACGCGCGCCGCTTCCGCGAAGCACGGCAGCTCGCAGACCTCGACTCGCTGACCGGCCTCCACAACCGCCGCTACTTCTACGAGACCCTCGGCCGCGAGGTCGACCGCGCGCAGCGCTATCAGCGGCTCCTGTCGCTCGTGATCGTCGACGTCGACGGCTTCAAGGAGATCAACGACCGCATCGGACACCTCGCGGGCGACGCGGTGCTCGCCGAGATCGCTGACCGGATCCGGCAGGTCGTGCGCTCGGCCGACATCCCCTGCCGCGTCGGCGGCGACGAGTTCGCGGTGATCGTGCCGGAGGTCGAAGTCGGCCAGGCCCGCCAGCTCGTCGGGCGCATCCAGCGGGCGGTCTCGTCACAGCCGATCGCGCGTGCCGGCCGAGTGCGCGTCTCGGCCGGAGTGGCCGACCTGCAGCCGAACGACAGCCCCACCACCATGTTCGAGCGCGGGGACGAGTCGCTGTACTCGGCGAAGCACGCCGGCAAGGGCGGCCTCGCCGCCGCGGATTAGAACAGCGCAAAAACCGCTCGTCTGGTGCTCAAGCGCGCGGGCGCGGTCGCCGATAGGCGTCGCATGGGAAGCACCGCGAGAGCGCACCTGTGGCGCCGCGGCCGCGCGCGCGCGGCCGACGAGGCTGGCTTCACGCTCCCGGAACTTCTTGTGTCGATGGCGATTCTCCTCATCATCCTCACCTCGTTGACCTCCGTACTCGTCACAGCCTCGCGCACGGAGGTGGACGCCAACAAGCGTTTCCAGGCTCAGGGGCAGGCGCGCACCGGCCTCGAAGAGTTCCGCCATGAGGTCCACTGCGGGAGCTCGGTCACGCAGGACGACACGAGCGGGACCCCCTTGGCCGCCGGAACCGCGTACGCCGCGGTCACCGTGACCCTTGGCTCGATATGCCCGGGGGCATCCCCGAGCACCCCGACCACGTACGCGACGTGGTGCACGGCGGCCAGCACGGTAAGGACCGGCGACTTCGCCCTTTATCGCGTGACCTCCACCGCACTGCCGCGGCCGACCTGCGCGTCGACGGGCAAGGTCAAGTGGATGGACTATCTGCAGCCGTCGACATTGACGCCGACGCCAATGTCGACGCCGTTCTGCCTCCCGAGCACCACCGTCGCGTGCAATGGAGTGCTGAAACCGGCGACGAGCCTCCCGTTGCTCCACGTCACGTTTCCGGTGAACCTGAACGGGCCTACCTCGACCATCGCCTCGTACGACCTGGTCGACGACATCGCGCTGCGGAACGGGAGCCGATCGTGACGGCTCGCCGGGTGGTAACCCGCTTGCGGCGCGAAGAAGGGCTCGGTCTCGTCGAGCTACTGATCGCGATGATGGTCCTCACCGTCGGCATCCTCGCGCTGGTCGGTGCCTACAGCACCGGATACGTCGCTCTGAATCGCGCGACGACCGTCTCGAGCGCGACGATGCTCGCCGACTCGCAGATGGAGCGGTTCCGGGCCCTCTCGTACCCCAACATCCAGCTGGACACGAGCTGTGGAACGAACTGCACTCAGGACAGCACCTACAAGGCCGACTCCCAGTACAGCGCGACGAACCAGGTGACGGGCTGCACGACCACCGACGCAACATGTCTCTCGACACAGACGAAGACCGGGCCGGACGGCCTCTCCTACCGCCTCGACACGTTCATCGACTACAGCTGTCCGAGTGGCACGTTGAGCGTCTCACCCTCATTGACCTGCGGCTCGGGACAGCCCTTGCCGGTCAAGCTCGTCACCGTCGTCGTGCGCAAGAGCACGAGTGGAGACTGGGTGCGTGAGCAGTCGACCTTCTCTGCGGAAGCTGGGACCTGAGGGCCTCGCCGCGGCGCGACGCTTGACGTCATTGTAGGCGCAGGAACGGCAGGTACTGCGTGAGGTCGATCGCGGCCGGCTGCGGCAGCTGATCGCGGAGGCAGATCGTCTTGTTCAGCGCGCGATCCTGCTGCGCGATCGTCCAGTTCTCGAAGGACTGCGCACGCTCGAAGCCGCGGAGGCTGGCGACGATCGACGGCCGCGCCGTCGAGAGTGGCAAGGCCCCGAGAGGCTGCGCAGCCGCGAGCGGCTTGACGGTGAACGTCCCGAGCAGCGTCGCGATCTTGGACTTCTTCCCCGTCGGCACAGAGAAGACGCGCTGCGGAGCCGCCTCGGCGAGCGCAAACCCCGTCCCCTTCGCGAGCCAAGGCGGGGTCGGCGACACGCGAACCCGCCGGACGAGCAGGTCCGGGTAGGTGGAGTAGAACACGGACACCTCGGCTCCCGTGGGCTGCGGCGCGTACCGCGGCTGCTCGAGCCGAGCGCGTCGGATCTCGTCGGCGAGGATCGCGCGCGCGAGCGTGAGCGTCGCGTGCGACTGGCGTAACCCTGCGAGATAGGCGCTGCGACTGCCGTGGAACGACTCGAGAATGACCTCTCGCTCTGCCGCGAGCACCGCTTTCTGCGGCACCTTCTGCTCGGTCGACTCGACGAGCCGCTCGAACAGCGCGCTGAGCGCCGCGCTGCGGTCGCCCGTCAGCCCCGTCAGGGAGCCGATCGCCCCGGCGCCGATCCCGCCGAAACCCTCGGCGCGGCAGACCGTCCCGTGTGACAGCTGGATCTGCCCCTCGGTGAGCGAGCGGTTGAAGGTCTTGCCGAGCGTCTTGGGCGCGTTACAGAGGTTCTGGGTCCGCGCCCAGAGCCAGACGCAGGCCGCCTTGGGCTTGTCCGGATCCATCTCCTTCGCGTTCCACTCCTGCCAGCCCCAGGAGAAGATCGAGCCGAGCCCGAGCTCCTTTGCGACCTGCTTCGCCGCGAGAGCCTCCCACTTGACGACCTGGTACCAGGCGGAGGCCGGTTCGAGGGCATTGCGGCCGCCGACCCCTTTGGCGCTGAGGAAGCTGATCATGACGCCGAGCCGGTTGGCCGGAATCCCGATCGCGGTGAACGTCGTGACCGCGTTCCGGTAGCTCACCCGTAGGAGCCGGTTGCCGAGAATCGGCCCGAGCGGCCAGACCTTGGTCGCAGGGAGATAGACCTCGCGGACGATGTCGGAGACCCTCGCCACCGCTTGCCACCAGGCGACGGCGTCGGTCGAGCCGAGGTACGGCGACTTGCTGACGAGGAGGACCGGGTGCGCGCCCGTAGCGGCGAGGTCGGTGAGGAACTGCAGCAGGTTCGCGCGGTACTGGGCGGTCGATGTTGTCCAGGGGGTCGGGGTCACAGCGCCGAACAGCTCGTTCTCGACGACGAGCGGCGTCGCACAGCCGCCCGTGCGCGCGACGGCCTTCTGATACTGGGTCTCGGCCGCGGCCTCGAGCGTGGAGGGATCGGCCGGCGCCGTCGGCGTGCCCACCTGCGTCGCCAGCTTCAGGTTGAAGGCGTAGGTCGCGGCGCCGCGCGCCCGGGCCTTGACCGAGTAGTCGGTTCCCGAGTGGGTCGAGGCGGCGAGCAGCGTCCCCGGCTTGGCGAGGATCGGGAGCAACGTCGGCCAGCCGTACTCGCCCCAGACCGTCTCCTGCGACTTGATGCCGCACTGTCCCGCGAAGGCGGGATCGGACGCGGCGCGGCCGGCCGCGAACAGGCAGGCGAAAACGGCGGCGAGCGCGACAACTAGGAAGACCCTCTTCACGACCGTGTCCTGTGTAGCAAAGAGGGCGGCCCTATCGCCGCCCTCTTTGCGAACTGCTGACGCTCGGGAATCAGTCGTCGAGCGGCGTCTCGACCTCGGGCACCTCTTCGGCCTCGAGGTCGGAGCGCGGCTCGGCACCGCCGTCCGCCTTCTCCTCCCCGCCGAAGTCGAGCCCGAGCCCGGCGAGTGCATCCGAGCCGTCGGTACCGATCTCCTCGAGCGCGGCCAGGAGCTGCTCCTCCGTCTGCGGGCGCGTGAGCGCGCTCGCCGGAACCTTGTCGGAGGGGCTGATCTCGATCGTCCGGTACCGCTTCAGGCCGGTGGCCGCCGGGATCAGCTTCCCGATGATCACGTTCTCCTTCAGCCCGAGCAGCCGGTCGACCTTGCCCTCGATCGAGGCGTCGGTCAGCACCTTCGTCGTCTCCTGGAAGGACGCGGCCGAGAGGAACGACTCGGTCGCGAGCGACGCCTTCGTGATCCCGAGGATCAGCGGCTCCGACGTCGCCTGCTCCTTCTTCTCCTTCTTGATGCGAACGTTCTCCCGCTCGAGCACGATCTTGTCCACGAGCTGGCCGGGCAGGAGGTCGGTGCCGCCGTTGTTCTCGACGCGCACCTTCTTCAGCATCTGCCGGACGATCAGCTCGATGTGCTTGTCGTGGATCTCGACGCCCTGCGACTTGTAGACCTTCTGCACCTCGCCGACGAGGTACAGCTCGGTCTCGGTGTAGCCCTTCAGCCGCAGGAGGTCGGACGGGCTGATCGAGCCCTCGTGGAGGGCGTCGCCGGCCTCGACGTGCTCGCCGTGCACGACGCTGAGCCGCGTCCGGCGCGGCACGAGGATCGAGAAGTCGTCCTCCTCGTTGCCGGTGTCCGCGACGACCGTGATGCGGAGCTGGCGCTCGGTCTCCTCGAGCGCGACCGTGCCCGCCACCTCGGCGAGCGCAGCGGCGCCCTTCGGGTTGCGCGCCTCGAAGATCTCGACGACGCGCGGCAGGCCGTGCGTGATGTCCGCGCCGGCGACACCGCCGGTGTGGAACGTCCGCATCGTGAGCTGCGTGCCCGGCTCGCCGATCGACTGCGCGGCGATGATCCCGACTGCGTCGCCGATCTCCGACAGCTCGCCGGTGGCGAGGAAGGTGCCGTAGCAATCCTGGCAGACGCCTGTCTCCGCCTTGCACTTGAGCACCGACCGGACCGGGACCGAGAAGTCTTCGGCGATCTCGCCGAGCTCCTCGACCATCTCCCGCAGCCGGGGCACCGTGATCTCCTCGCCCTTGGTGGCGACGACCGTCTTGCCCGGCTTGCCCGATGCGAGCGGCTTGTGGACGTCCTCGGCGACGATCCGGCCGGCGACGGACTTGTTCAGCCCGTCCGGCAGGAAGAGCGGCAGCTCGACGAAGTCCTTCGTCTTGCAGTTCTCCTCGCGGATGATCACGTCCTGCGAGACGTCGACGAGACGCCGCGTCAGGTAGCCCGAGTCGGCGGTGCGCAGAGCCGTGTCGGCGAGACCCTTGCGGGCGCCGTGGGTCGAGATGAAGTACTCGAGCACCGACAGGCCTTCCATGAAGTTCGCCTTGATCGGCCGCTCGATGATCTCACCCTTCGGATTCGCCATCAGGCCACGCATGCCGGCGAGCTGGCGCAGCTGCGCGAACGAGCCGCGGGCGCCGGAGTTGGCCATCATGTAGATCGGGTTCAGCTCGTTGAGGTTGTCGACCATCGCCTTCGCGACCTCGTCGGTGGCCTCCGTCCAGATCGACGTGATCTGCTCGTGGCGCTCCGACTCGGTGATGAGACCCTGGTCGTACGCGTCCTCGACGCGTGCCACCCGCTCCTCGTAGCCCGCGAGGATCTGCTCCTTGTTCGGCGGGATGACGATGTCGTTCTTCGAGATCGTCACGCCGGCGAGCGTGCCGTACTTGAAGCCGAGGTCCTTGATCGTGTCGAGGACGTGGGCCACCGCGTGGGCGCCGTGGCTGTCGACGAGCACGGAGATGAAGTCGCCGAGCTCCTTCTTCGACATCGTCCGGTTGATGTACGCGTGGTACGGGCCGCCGTCGCCGTTGTTCAAGACGGCCTCGTGGAGGGAACGGTCGATCTCCGCGTTGAAGATGACCCGGCCCGCCGTGGTGATGACGAGCTCGTCCTTCCAGAGGTACTCGATCGGCTGCTGGAGCCCGATCTGCTTCGCGTCGACGGCGAACTCGACCTCCTCTTCCAGGCGGAAGCGGGGCGGCCGCGGATTCATCTTCTCGACCGTGGCGTTGTCGAGGTCCTTGTCCGAGTACGTGAGGTAGTAGGCGCCGAGCACCATGTCCTGCGTCGGCGTCGTGAGCGCATTTCCGTGCGCCGGCGAGAGGATGTTGTTCGCCGACAGCATCAGAATCCGCGCCTCGGCCTGCGCCTCCGACGACAGCGGCACGTGCACCGCCATCTGGTCGCCGTCGAAGTCCGCGTTGAACGCGTGACAGACGAGCGGATGCACCTGGATCGCCTTGCCCTCGACGAGCGTCGGCTCGAACGCCTGGATGCCGAGCCTGTGCAGCGTCGGGGCGCGGTTGAGCAGCACCGGGTGCTCCTGGATGACCTCCTCGAGGATGTCCCACACCTCGGCGTGCATCTGGTCGACGTGCCGCTTGGCCGCCTTGATGTTCTGGACGATCTTCCGCTCGACGAGCCGGCTCATGATGAACGGCTTGAAGAGCTCGAGCGCCATCAGCTTCGGCAGGCCGCACTGATGCAGCCGCAGATGCGGGCCGGAGACGATCACCGAACGGCCGGAGTAGTCGACGCGCTTGCCGAGCAGGTTCTGGCGGAAGCGGCCCTGCTTGCCCTTGAGCATGTCGGACAGCGACTTGAGCGGCCGGTTGCCCGGGCCGGTCACGGCACGGCCGCGGCGGCCGTTGTCGAAGAGGGCGTCGACGGCCTCCTGCAGCATCCGCTTCTCGTTGTTGACGATGATCTCCGGCGCGCCGAGGTCCAACAGCCTCTTGAGGCGGTTGTTCCGGTTGATCACGCGGCGGTATAGGTCGTTGAGATCCGACGTGGCGAACCGGCCACCGTCGAGCTGCACCATCGGGCGCAGCTCCGGCGGGATGACCGGGACGGCCTCGAGGATCATCCACTCGGGCTTGTTCTCGCTGGTGATGAAGGCGCTGACGACCTTGAGCCGCTTGATCGCCCGCTGCTGCTTCTGACCCTTTCCGGTGCGGATGGTCTCGCGCAGCAGAGCGACCTCGGCGGTGAGGTCGAGGTCCTTGAGCAGCTCGCGGATCGCCTCCGCTCCCATGCCGCCGTTGAAGTAGACGCCGAACCCGTACGGCGAGCCGAAGCGGTCCTTGAGCTCGCGGAAGATCTGCTCGTCGTTGACGATCAGCTTCGGCTCGAGCTCGCGGAACAGCCGCCAGGTCTCCTCGAGCCGGTTCACGGCGTCGACGGCGGCCTCGCGTGCGTCCTCGCGGCGCGACTCGATGTCGAGATACATCTCGCGCACCTTCAGCGCCCACTGGACGATCGCGTCCAGATCCTCCTTCTGGATCCGGCCGTCGGTCTTCAGGCAGAGGTCGTTCGCCAACTCCCGCAGATCGCTCTCATCGTCGGCGGTGTCGAGCACCTCCCGCAGGAGCCCGTTGCCGAGATCGCGCGCCTTCTCGAGGTTCTTCCGGTCGACGCCCTCGGTGAGCGTCGTGTCCTCCTCGTTGAGCTCGCCGCCCGTGAGTAGGCCCTCGACGATGCGGTGGATGTGCTTGGTGACCGCGCCCTTCTTCGAACCGGCGGCCTTCTCGGCCTCCTTCTCGAGCGAGGCGATCGACGCCTTGATCTGCTCGGCAGCTGACGCGACCAGTTCGACCTCGCGCGGAGTCAGGCGCCGGTCGTCGCGGATCGCCGAGTTGCGGACGAGCTCGCGGATCTTCTTCGAGTCCTCCGTCGTGATCTTCGAGACGAGCTCGACGAAGAGGCCGCCGACGAGGCCCCTAGCCTCCTCGAGCGGCGGTAGCACCTGCTCCTCCGCCCAGTTCGAGAGCCCGCGGCCCCAGAAGTCGTCGTCCTCGTCGAAGTTCCGCTCCTTGCCCTTCGCGAAGTAGTCGCGACGGCGGGCAAGCCGGTCTTCGAGCGCGGCGAGCGCCTCGTCGCGGTCGACGTCGATCCGCTCGGCCTCGGCCCGCACCTGGTCCTCGAGCCCGTTCAGGTCGGACGCCCGCTTCTCGACGTCGACGGCCGTGACGATCGAGGCGGCGAAGTAGAGCACCTTCTCGAGCTCGCGCGGCGCGATGTCGAGGAGGTAGCCGATGCGGCTCGGCACGCCCTTGAAGAACCAGATGTGCGAGACCGGCGCCGCGAGGTCGATGTGGCCCATCCGCTCGCGCCGCACCTTCTGCCTCGTCACCTCGACGCCGCAGCGCTCGCAGATGATGCCCTTGTAGCGGACGCGCTTGTACTTGCCGCAGTAGCACTCCCAGTCGCGCGTCGGCCCGAAGATGCGCTCGCAGAACAGGCCGTCGCGCTCGGGCTTGAGCGTGCGGTAGTTGATCGTCTCCGGCTTCGTTACCTCGCCCGACGACCAGTCGCGGATCTGCTTCGACGAGGCGAGGCCGATCCGAATTGCGTCGAAATCATTGATGTCGATCAAGTTGTCTCCCCAGTCCCTTCTTAGTCTTCGATCTCGACATCGACGAGGTCCGGCTCTCCGAGCGGCCCGACCTCCTCCTCAACTTCCTCCGCGGCCTCCTGCTTCGGCGAGACCTCGACGTCCTCGAGGTCGCCGAGCGACTCGTCGGCCGGCAGGACGAGGTCCTGGTCGACGCGCTCCTGCCCTTCCTCGACCTCTTCCGTCGTCGGCTGCTGCCCGACAGCGCGGAGCGAGCCGGGCGAGAGGTCGATTCCGAGCTCCTCGGCTGCGCGCAGCAGCTCGTCCTCCTCCTCGCGCACCTCGACCTCGCGGCCCTCGTCCGACAGGACGTGGACGTCGAGAGCGAGTGACTGCATCTCCTTCAGGAGCACCTTGAAGGACTCGGGGATCGACGGCTCGGCGATGTTCTCGCCCTTGACGATCGCCTCGTAAGCCTTCACGCGTCCGACGGTGTCGTCGGACTTGATGGTCAGCATTTCCTGCAGCGTGTACGCGGCGCCGTAGGCCTCGAGCGCCCACACCTCCATCTCGCCGAAGCGCTGGCCGCCGAACTGGGCCTTGCCGCCCAGCGGCTGCTGCGTGACGAGCGAGTACGGGCCGGTGCTCCGCGCGTGGATCTTGTCGTCGACAAGGTGGAGCAGCTTCAGGATGTACATGTAGCCGACGGTGACCTTCTGCTCGAAGGGCGCGCCGCTGCGGCCGTTGTAGAGCTGCACCTTCCCCGAGCACTGGCGGCCCTTCGGCCGCTTCGGGTCGACGAGGAACTGGATCGGCGAGTCGGGATTCTGCTTCGCCCACTCGATCAAGCGCCTCGTCCACGTCGTCCGGCGTCGCACCGTCGAAGACGGGCGTCGCGACCGCGCTCGGATTGCCACCGTTGATCACCTGGCGCCGGTGCCGCCAGTCGACCTCGCCGTTCTGCTTGCCGTTGCCCGAGCCATCGTCCTCGCCGAAGACGCCGTGCGCGGCGGCCCAGCCGAGGTGCGTCTCGAGCACCTGGCCGATGTTCATCCGGCTCGGCACGCCGAGCGGGTTGAGCACGATGTCCACGGGGCGGCCGTCCGGCAGGAACGGCATGTCCTCCTCGGGGACGATCTTCGAGATGACGCCCTTGTTGCCGTGGCGTCCCGCGAGCTTGTCGCCCTCGGCGATCTTGCGCTTCGTTGCGACGTAGACACGAACGAGCTCGTTGACGCCCGGCGAAAGGTCGTCGCCGCCGTCGCGCGAGAACGTCTTGACGTCGATCACGACGCCGCCCTCGCCGTGCGGCACCTTGAGGCTCGTGTCGCGGACCTCGCGCGCCTTCTCCTTGAAGATCGCGCGGATCAGCTTCTCCTCGGCCGTCAGCTCGGTCTCGCCCTTCGGCGTGACCTTGCCGACCAGCAGGTCGCCGGCACCGACCTCGGCTCCGATCCGCACGACGCCGCGCTCGTCGAGCTGCGAGAGCGACTCCTCCGAGCGGTTCGGGATATCGCGCGTGATCTCCTCGTCGCCGAGCTTCGTCGAGCGCGCGTCGATCTCGTACTCGTGGATGTGGATCGACGTGAGGATGTCGTCCTTGACGATCCGCTCCGAGATCACGATTGCGTCCTCGAAGTTGAAGCCCTCGAACGGCATGAACGCGACGAGTAGGTTCGCTCCGAGCGCGAGCTCGCCGTTGTCGGTCGAGCTGCCGTCGGCGAGCACGTCGCCGGCCTTGAGCTTGTCGCCCAGGCGCACGATCGGCTTGTGGTGGATGAGCGTGCCCTGGTTCGAGCGCATGAACTTCGTCAGCGTGTAGTCGTCCTTGCCTTCCTTCGTCTCGATCACGACGCGGTCGGCGTCGACGTCGACGACCGTGCCCGGCCGTGACGTGATGACGACGTCGCCCGAGTCGACGGCCGCGCGGTACTCGAGGCCGGTGCCGACGAGCGGCGCCTGGCGCACGAGCAGCGGCACGGCCTGGCGCTGCATGTTCGCGCCCATCAGGGCGCGGTTCGCGTCGTTGTGCTCGAGGAACGGGATCAGCGCCGTCGAGACCGAGACGATCTGAGCCGGCGAGACGTCCATCAGGTCGACGTCCTTCGCCGCGGCCATTACGGCCTCGCCCTCGGACGAGCGGCAGAGGACCGTGTCGGTGACGAACTTGCCGCTCTTGTCGAGCCGCGCGCTCGCCTGCGCGATCACGTAGCGCGACTCCTCGACGGCGTCGAGGTAGACGATCTCCTCGCTCACCTTGCCGTTGGCGACCTTGCGGTACGGCGTCTGGACGAACCCGAACTCCGAGACGGTCGCGTACGACGCGAGGTAGCCGATCAGGCCGATGTTCGGGCCTTCCGGGGTCTCGATCGGACACATGCGGCCGTAGTGGGTCGGATGGACGTCGCGCACCTCGATCGGCGCGCGCTCACGGGTCAGGCCGCCGGCGCCGAGCGCCGACAGCCGCCGCCGGTGCGTGAGGCCGGCGAGCGAGTTCGTCTGGTCCATGAACTGTGAGAGCTGTGATGAGCCGAAGAACTCCTTCAGCGCCGCCACGACTGGCCGGATGTTGATGATCGTCTGCGGCGTGATCGTGTCGACGTCCTCCGTCGTCATCCGCTCCCTGACGACGCGCTCCATCCGGTAGAGGCCGACGCGGAACGCCTCCTGGATCAGCTCACCGACCGTGCGCAGGCGCCGGTTGCCGAAATGCTCGTACTCGTCGAGATCGTTGATGATCGGCGCGCGTGACAGCTGAGCCGCCTCGGCGGCGAAGTCCTTCGTGTCCTCGGGAACGCCGATCTTGACCGGCAGTTCGAGGAGCTTGCGCACGAGCGCCACGATGTCCTCCGTCGTGAGCACGCGCGTGTCCTCGGGAACCTCGACACCGAGCCGCTGGTTGAGCTTGTAGCGGCCGACCTTCGTCAGGTCGTAGCGCTTGGGGTCGAAGAACAGCGAGCGCAGGAGGTTCCGTGCGTTGTCGAGCGTCGGCGGCTCGCCCGGCCGCTGCTTCTTGAACACCTCGATCAGGGCCTCTTCCTCGCGCGTCGAGGGATCCTTGTCGAGCGTGTTGACGATGTAGTGGGAGTTGTCGAAGAGGCCGAGGATCGCCTCGTTCGTCGACGTGTCGAGCGCGAAGCCGGTGGACGGATCCTCGGCCGGCAGTGCGCGGAGCAGCGTCGTGATCGGCAGCTTCCGCTTGCGGTCGATACGCGCGTAGACGATGCCCTTCTTGTCGATCTCGAGCTCGAGCCACGAACCGCGGCTCGGCATGAGGTTCGCCGTGAAGACCTGCTTCGTCGGGTCCTTCGGCTCCATGAGATAGGCGCCCGGCGAGCGGACGAGCTGCGTCACGATCACGCGCTCCGTCCCGTTGATGATGAATGTGCCGAACTGGGTCATCATCGGGAAGTCGCCCATGAAGACGCCCTGCTCGCGGATCTCGCCCGTGTCCTTGTTCACGAAGCGGACCTTCATGTTGAGCGAGGCCTGGTAGGTCAGATCCTTTTCGCGGCACTCCTTGATGGAGAACTGCGGCTCACCGAACTCGAACTCGCCGAACTCGACGGCGAGCGTGCCGGTGTAATCCTCGATCGGCGAGATGTCGTCGATCGTCTCCCGTAGACCCTCGTTCTTGAACCAGGCAAACGAGGACTTCTGAATGTCGATGAGATTGGGCAGGTCGAGAACGTGCTCGAGTTGACTAAACGTCTTACGAGCGCGGGGCGAAGAGACCATGGTGGTCAAGAAGAACAGCCTCCCTTGAAGCGAACGAAAACAGGCAAGAAATCGGCGTCAGAACTGCGAGCGGCCGTGCGTCGGCGCAACCAGCCAGGGTACCGGAACGACCCCCCTCACCGCAAGCCTAAGCCGCGGCGATCGCCGGTATCGGCCTCAACTGTAGCTCCGGCGCCTCCAATCGGCAAGAAGGGGCGCCGGAGCGCCCCTTCGGCAAGCCTCGGCTTGCAACCGTGTTACTTGAGCTCGACGGTGGCGCCGGCCTCTTCGAGCTGGCCCTTGAGCTGGTCGGCCTCCTCCTGGGCGACGCCCTCCTTGACCGGCTTCGGAGCCGAGTCGACGAGGTCCTTCGCTTCCTTGAGGCCCAGGCCGGTCACGGCGCGCACGACCTTGATCACCTGGATCTTCTGGCCGCCGGCCGCGGTGAGGACCACGTCGAACGACGTCTTCTCCTCCGCAGCCGCGCCGTCGCCGGCGCCTCCGCTGGGTGCCGCGACCGCCATCGGAGCGGCGGCGGTGACGCCCCACTCCTCCTCGATCTTGTTCTTCAGCTCGACCAGCTCGAGGACGGACATCTTCCCGAGCTCGTCGAAGATCTTGTCGACTGCCATCTAGCTCTCCTCCTGAGTTTCCGAATCCGCCGCTTCGGCTTCTTCTTCTTCGGCGGCAGACGCTGTGGCGTCCGCCGGTGTGGTTTCTTCCGCCGACTCCCCGTCGACGGCAGGCTCCGCATCGCTCGATGCTTCCTCCGCCGCAGGCGCCTCGTCCGCAGCAGGCGTCTCTGGCTGAGACGGTGCTTCCTCCTCGCCGCCGAGCTGCTCGATGCGTGCGTCGATCAGGCCGACGAGGTTCTGCAGCGGCGCGTTGAGCAGGCCGGCGAGCGCGGTGACCGGGGCGATGATCGCGCCGAGCACCTGTCCACGCAGCACGTCCTCCGGCGGCAGCTTCGCGAGGGTCTCGACCTCGGCGGCGGTCAGCGTGCGTCCCTGCATGATCCCGCCGCGGATCTCGAGCACGTTCGTCTCGCGCGCCGAGTCTGCGAGCGCCTTCGCCGCGGCGACCATGTCGCCGTCGGTCTCGAGGAAGGCGATCGCGCTCGGCCCGTCGAGCAGCGCGAGCAGCGCGTCAGCGCCGGCGGCCTCGGCAGCACGGCGGGTGAGCGTGTTCTTGACGACGGTAAAGCGCGCGCCGGTCTCGAGCAGGCGCGAGCGAAGCTCGTCGATCTGCGGCATGGTCAGCCCGCGATAGTCCGCGACGAGCAACGTCTCCGCAGCCTTGAGGCGCTGCGTCAGGTCGTCGACAACTTGTTCTTTCTGTTCTCTCTTCATCTCACCTCGACTGGTCTTCCGCCCTCTGCAGGAGGGCCGCCAGTGGTCTTAGGCGGGTCAGCTGCTAGGCCGGAACTGTAGCGGCCTCCTGCGACTGCTCGTCCAGCTCTTCGACAACGCCGCGAATCCGCGCCGGATCGACGTGGATGCCGGGGCCCATCGTGCTCGTCAGCGTGATCTGCCGGATGTAACGGCCCTTGGAGGCCGACGGCTTCGCGCGCACGATCTCGTCGAGCACCGTGGCGTAGTTCTCGACCAGGGCGCGCTCCGTGAAGCTCTTCTTGCCGATCACGACGTGGACGTTCGCGCCGCGGTCGGTGCGGTACTCGAGCTTGCCGGCCTTCGCCTCGGAGACGGCCTTGGCGACGTCCATCGTCACCGTGCCGGTCTTCGGATTCGGCATCAGACCGCGCGGGCCGAGGATGCGGCCGAGCTTGCCGACGTTGCCCATCTGGTCGGGCGTCGCGATCGCGACGTCGAACTCGGTGAAGCCTTCCTCGATCTGCTTCGCGAGGTCGGCCGAGCCGACGACGTCCGCACCGGCCTGCTCGGCCTCGCGGGCCTTGTCGCCCTCGGCGAACACGGCGATCCGGACCTCCCGGCCGCTGCCGTGCGGGAGCATCAGCGTTCCGCGCAGCTGCTCGTCGGCGTGGCGGACGTTGAGGCCGAGGCGGAAATGGAGCTCGACCGTCTCGTCGAACTTCGTCGCGCCCATCGCCTTGAGCAGGCGGACGGCCTCGACCGGCGAGTAGACCTGCTCGCGGTCGAACGCCGCGCGCGAGTCGCGGTAGCGCTTGCCGTGCTGAGCCATTACCAGTCCACCTCCACTCCCATGCTGCGCGCCGTGCCGGCGATGATCTTTGCCGCCTGGTCGACGTCGCGCGCGTTGAGGTCGGGCATCTTCGTCTCGGCGATCCGGTTGACCTGCTCGCGCGAGAGGCGGCCGACCTTCAGCCGGTTCGGCTCGCCCGACCCCTTGTCCAGCCGCAGCGCCTCCTTGATCAGGACGGCGGCCGGCGGAGTCTTCGTGATGAACGTGAACGAGCGATCCTCGAAGACCGTGATCTCGACCGGGGTGATGCGGCCGTTCTGGTCGGCGGTCTGCGCGTTGAACGCCTTGCAGAACTCCATGATGTTGACGCCGTGCTGGCCGAGCGCAGGACCGACCGGCGGGGCCGGGTTCGCCTGGCCGCCGGGGATCTGGAGCTTGATCAGAGTGAGAACTTTTTTGGCCATCTACTTCCTCAGTCGAGCTTCTTGACGTTGTCGAATCCGACTTCGACCGGCACCTGCCGCTCGAAGATGTTCACCATCACCTGCAGCTTCTGCGCATCCGGGTTGACGTCGGTGATCTCGCCGTCGAAGTCCGCAAGTGGACCCGACGTGATCTTGACCGACTCGCCGAGCTGGAACTCGACCTGGGAGCGCGTCTGCATCGCGACTCCCCCGTCGCCCGTGTGGAGGATCCGGTCGACCTCGGGCTGCGAGAGCGGAACCGGCTTCGCGCCGGCACCGACGAAGCCCGTCACGCCCGGCGTGTTCTTCACCACCATCCAGGCGTCGTCGTTGAGATCCATGTTCACGAGCACGTAGCCCGGCAGCGTGCGCTTCTCGGCCTGCACCTTCTGGCCGTCCTTCGTCTCGATCACCTGCTCGGTCGGGACGACGACGCGCCGGAAGCGCACGCGCTGGTTCATCGACTCGATCCGGTGCTCGAGATTGGTCTTCACCTTGTTCTCGTGCCCGGAATAGGTGTTGATCACGTACCAGCGGAACATTTCTCTCCTACCTCAGCAGCAAGTGTTTGACGACGTACTCCCACAGGCGGTCGTTCGCGTACAGGTAGACGCCGGTGATGAGACACGCCACGAGGACGACAGCGGTGCCACTGATCAGCTGCTGTTGGTTCGGCCATTCAACCTTGTGCAGCTCGGCCCAGGACTCCCGGAGGAAGCGGATGCCGGGAATGCCCGGCCGGACGTCGTCATTCCGCTCGGGCTTCGCCTCGGCTGCGGGCTGCTTCGGCGGCTCCTCCTCGGTGGTCGGGCGAGCCCGAGGCGCCGGCCGCAGCGGCGGAGTACCCGCGGCCTGCGCGCGGCGCTGGCGGCGCTGCTGGCGCGTCGAGCGGGCCATTGCCTATCTGGTCTCCCGATGCAGCGTATGACCGCCGCACCAGCGGCAGTACTTGCGGAACTCGACGCGGTCGGGCGAGTTGCGCTTCGACTTCTGCGTCTGGTAGTTCCGGCGCCTGCACTCGGTGCAGGCGAGCGTGATTGCGACTCTGACTCCGGTTGCCATCTCTGTCTTTCGTTCCGACTTTGTACGCGCTCCAGTAGCGCCGGGTGGGTTCGAACCACCGACCTCTGCATTATGAGTGCAGCGCTCTAACCAGCTGAGCTACGGCGCCTAGCGCCGGCGCATAGTAGCGGAGACGAAGGCAACCGTTCCTGCCGCCGCGGCGACGAGCACGGCGGCCCTTGCGGCCTTCCGCGAGAGCGACGGACGCGGGCGCACCTTGTAATAGAGGCGCTCCGGCTTCGCCCCCGCCGGGCCGGAACGTCCGTGGTCGTGCGCGAGCTTCAGGACCTGCGCGATGTGCAGCGCTCTGCGCCCTGTGCCGCCTTGCTCGATCTGCGTCTTGCACGAAAACCCGTCGGCCACGACAATCGTCTCCTCGTCGAGCTCGCGCACCATTGGCAGGAGGCCCTGCTCTCCGACCTGCATCGAGATGTCGTGGTGGCCGGCCTCGAAGCCCCACGAGCCGGCGAGACCGCAGCAGCCTGCCTTGAGCGTCTCGACCTCGACGCCCATCCTCTGCAGCAGCTGGACCTCCGGATCGATTCCGCCGGTCGCCTTGTGGTGACAGTGGCCCCAGACGAACGCCTTGCGCTCGAGGCGCGGCGGCTCGACGTCGAAGTGCTCGAAGAACTCCGCGAAGTGGAACGTGCTTTCGGCGAGCCGTTTCGCATCCTCCTCGTACGGCAGGAGCTTGCCGAGCTCGTCCTTGAAGACGGCGACGCAACTCGGCTCGAGCCCGACGATCGGGATTCCCTCGCGGTACCACTCGCGCAGCTGGTCGAGACTGCGCCGGAGGTAGCGCTCCGCAAGGTCGAGGAAGCCGTAGTCGTAGAGGGGCCGGCCGCAGCAAACGTGTCCCTCGGGGACGATGACCTGCCAGCCCGCGGCCTCCAGCGCCTCAACCGCGGCGACGCCCACGTCGGTGTGCATGCGGTTGTTGAACGTGTCGGGGAAGAGCACGACCTTGCGGCCGTTCGGGTTCGGAGTGCCGCCGCGCCGGGCAAACCACTGCTGCAGCGTGAGCGGCGCGAACTCCGGCACCTCACGCTCCTGCGTCATCCCGGCGGCGAGCTTCAACGTCTGCGCGAACGGGGGTGTGTGGGTGAGGAAGTTGACGACGCCGGGTGCCAGCGATGCGACCCGCGAGACCTGGTCGATGAGCCCGAACGCGTAGGCGTGGCGTGGGCGCAGCCGGCCCTTCCAGCGATTGTGGAGGAACTCGGCCTTGTAGATGGGCATGTCGACGCCGGTCGGGCAGTCGTTCGTGCAGCCCTTGCAGGCGAGGCACAGGTCGAGCGCCTCCATCACTTCGACCGACTGCCAGCCGTCGGTGATGACCTCTCCTTCGAGCATCTCGAACAGGAGCCGGGTGCGGCCCCGCGTCGAGTGCATCTCCTCGCGGGTCACCATGAAGGACGGGCACATCACGTCGACGCCGCCCGGCGTGCGGCACTTGCCGACGCCGACGCAGCGGACGGTCGCGTGCGCGAAATCGCCGTGATCGCGCGGATAGCCGAACTTGACCTTCGGCCGCCACGGCTCGTAGTCGGCGCCGAGGCGGAGGTTCTCGTCGACGCGGTTGGGCCGGACGACCTTGCCCGGGTTCATCTTCCAGTCGGGATCCCAGATCGACTTGAAATCCTCGAACGCGCCGATCAGTTGTTCGCCGAACATCTTCGGCAGCAGTTCCGCGCGCGCCTGGCCGTCGCCGTGCTCGCCAGAGATCGAGCCGCCGAGCTCGATCACGAGGTCGCTCGCCTCTTCGAGCCAGCGCCGGAACTTCGCGATCCCCGGCCTCGTGACGAGGTCGAAGTTCCAGCGGGCGTGGACACAGCCCTGGCCGTAGTGGCCGTAGAGGGTGCTCTCGTAGCCGTACTTGTCGGCGAGCTTCGAGAGGCCGCGGAGGTATTCGCCGAGGCGCTCGGGGGGAACGGCCGAGTCCTCCCAGCCTTCGTGCGTGTCCTCCTTGCCCGGCACGAACGCCGTTGCACCGAGTCCCGCCTCGCGCACCTCCCAGATGTGCCGCTCGCCACCCGGGTCGTTGTAGAGCTTCATGCCGGACGGCGGCCGGCCGTCCTTTTCGAGGTCGCGCATCAGCGCCCGCGCCTTCGCGTCGGACTCGTCCTTCGTCTCGCCGCCAAACTCGACGAGGAGCCAGCCACGACCATCGGGGAGCAGCGAGCGGTCGCGGTCGTGGATCCCGAGCAGCGTCAAGTCGTCGATGAACGCGGAGTCCATCCCCTCGATCGAGATCGGCCGGTGCTCGCGCGCGATCGTGACGTGGTCGGCGGTGCTGAACTTGTCCGGGTAGCCGACGGCGAGCAGCGACACAGCCGGCGGCTTCGGGATCAGCTCGAGCGTCGCCTCGAGGATCGTCACGCAGGTCGATTCGGTGCCGACGAGCGAGCGCGCGACCTCGAACCCGTTCTCGAGCAGCAGCTCGTCGAGGTTGTAGCCCGAGACGCGCCGCGGGATCTGCGGATAGCGCTCCCGGATCTCGTCGGCGTTCGCCTCCGCGAGCGCGCGGAGCTGCTCGGCGATCGGCTCCGGAGTGCCGACCCCGCCGGGGCCGATCCGTGGCCGGTCGCCGCGGTAGGTCAGCACCTCGAGCTCGACGAGGTTGTCGGCCACGCGCGGCCCCGGGCCGTGGAATTCGGACTGCACCGAGTGGCGGCCGCACGAGTTGTTGCCGAGCATTCCGCCAAGCGTGCAGTAGGCGTGGGTGGCCGGAGCGGGCCCGAAGGTGAGGCCGTACTTCTCGCTCGCCGTTTCGCGCAGGTCGTCGAGCACGCACCCCGGCTCCACGCGGGCGAGCCTGCGGCCGGGATCGATCTCGAGGATGTGATGGAGGTACTTCGAGAAGTCGATCAGCACTGCCGTGTTGCAGCCCTGGCCCGCGAGGCTCGTGCCGGCGCCGCGCAGGACGATCGGCGCGCCGTGCTCGCGGCAGACGCGGTGGATCTCGACGAGCTCGTCGATGTGACGCGGCACGACGACGCCGATGGGGGGCATTCGGTAGTTCGAAGCGTCCGTCGCGTAGAGGGCGCGGCTGCCTGCGTCGAAGCGGACCTCGCCCTCGATCGCGGCGCGGAGGTCTGCGGCGATGGCTCGGCGGTCGACGTCCTGGGCTCCACGCATCGCGAGGCTCAGCGTGTCATTTCGGCGAGCTAGGCGCTGCCCTTCAGTGCGATCAAGACGGTTCCGTAGACTCGTGCAGGTGGGCTACGACGTCGTGCATCCCGACGAGTTCGAGTGGATCACGCGCCCGCACGAGCCCGGCGATGCTGCGCGGCATGTCGCGGAGTTGAGCGACCGCGCCGGCTTCGCGCATGTCCGCGGCAACGTCTGGCGCTACGAGCCCGGCGCGAAGGGACGCCGCCACCGACATCGGACGCAGGAGGAGACGTTCGTCGTCCTCGCCGGCACACTGTCGCTCTACGTCGGCGAGCCGCCGGAGCGGGTGGACGTGCCGACCGGCGGCCTTGTCCGCGTCGACCCGGGGACTGCGCTCCAGTCCGCGAACCACGGTGTCGAGGACCTGCTCGTCTACGCGTACGGCTATCCGCCCGAGAACGAGCCCTCGGAACTGCTGGATTCCGCACTCTGATTAGGAGGAGTGCTGCTCGATGAACTCGAGCGTGCGCAGCCACGCGTCGTCGGACGCGGCCTGGAACTCCTCCTGCTTGCGGTCGAAGAAGCTGTGTGGCGCGCCCTCGAACTCGATCAGCTCGTAGTCCTTGCCGGCCTCCGTCAGCGCCTGCTCGAACGCCACGTTGTCGTCGTGCGGGATGCCCTGGTCGGCTCCGCCCTGCAGCGCCAGGATCGGCGCGTCGAGCTGGGGCACGAGCTCGATCATCCGGCCCGGCCGGCCGTAGAAGCCGACGGCTCCGGCGAGCCCGTGTCCCGACGCGGCCGCCGCCCACGAGCCGCTGCCACCGAAGCAGAAGCCGACGGTGAAGACCGCGGTGCAGCCGAGCGCGCGCAGGTCGCCGACGCAGGCGCCGACGTCGGCCTGCACCTGTTCCTGCGTGAGCTGCTGCACGAGGGGCATGTAGTCCCAGTCGTCGGGCCGCTTCTCGACGCCCGCGGTGCGGCCGAAGTAGTCGAACGCGATTGCGGCGTGGCCACGCTCGGCGAAGCGCAGCGCAAGCTCCTCGTAGAAGCGGTAGAGGCCGCGGACGTCCGGCAGGATCACGACGCCGGTCGTGGTCTCATCGTCCGGAGTAGCCCGGAACGCCGCGAAGCGGTTGCCGTCCTCGCTCTCGCCCACGAAGTCCTCGTGCGAGACCGAGGCGCCGGAGATCCTCGGGATCGGCGGCTCGGAATCGATGTCGAAGCACATGACTGCGAGCCTACGAGAGGAGGCGCACCCTCTGCGGCGTACCCTGATTGCGGTGGACGACGAGTCGCAGCGCGAGGAGATGAACGCGGCGATCCGGGCGCAGCGCGAGCGGGGAGCGGTTCCGCGCTCGATGCTCCCGCCGGAGGACGAGCTGCCCGAACGGCCGGCTCCGACCCCGGTCGAGGCGCCGCCACCGCCGAAGCGCGGCCTCCTCGACCGCCTGCTCGGACGCTGAGCCCGTAACCAGAAACCCCGCGTGACGTTTACCGAACGTCACATGGGAGACGGCAACGCGCGCCCGGGACGGCTGAGTTGGAAACGGGGGCTGCAGATCGCAGCCGCCTGCATCGTCGTTTTCATCGGCGCCTATGCGGTCGGCTCCGCGGTCGCGGGGCCTCTCTTCTGGTACTCGTGCAACCTCAACGGCCTCGCGGCGCAAGGTCCGTCCCAGGCGAGCGTCCTCCTTGCGAGCGACGGGACGCGGCTCGGGCTGCTCGGCGCGACCGGCAACCGACGACCCGTCTCACTGCAGGGGATCAATCCGGTGATGCGCAAGGCGATCGTCGACACCGAGGACCGGCGCTTCTACGAGAACAACGGGATCGACTACATCGGGATCATGCGCGCACTGAAGAGCGACGTCTCCGCGGGCGGCATCGCGCAGGGGGCGTCCACGATCGAGCAGCAGCTCGTACGCAACCTCTACCTCTCGCCGCAGCAGACGCTCGGCCGAAAGCTCACCGAGGCGTGCCTCGCGGTCCAGCTCGACAAGCAATGGAGCAAGGACCGCATCCTCACGACGTACCTGAACGACATCTACTTCGGGCAGGAGGCGTACGGGATCGACGCGGCGGCCGAGGCGTACTTCGGCGTGCACGCGAAGGATCTCTCACTCGACCAGGCGGCCCTGCTCGCCGGCTTGCCCCAGGCGCCGTCAGCCTACGACCCGCTCAGCAGGCCCGACAACGCGAAAGCGCGACGGGCGGAGGTCTTGAAGGCGATGCTCGATGCGGGCGACCTATCCGCCTCCCGCTACCGGCAGGCGGTGCGCAGCCCACTCGGCCTGCATCCGCGAGCCGCGCCCGGGCTGTCGGGCCAGACGTACCTGACCGGCTTCATCACGTCGCAGCTCGTGAGCCAGTACGGGGCGGAGCGAGTCCGCCGGGGCGGCCTGAAGATCTACACGACGCTCGACGCGAAGGCGCAGACCCAGGCGACGCACGCGATCCTCGGCACGCTCGATCGCAAGGGCGATCCCGCCGGTTCCGTCGTCTCGATCGACCCGGCGACCGGCGAAATCCGCGCGATGGCCCTCGCGCAGACCGGGAAGCACCTCGCGTACGACCTTCCCGTGGACGGACGCCGACAGGCGGGGTCGACGTTCAAGATGTTCGTCCTCACGGACGCAGTCGAGCGGGAGATCAACCCGTACACGACGCAGTACCTCTCGGCGCCCTTCGTCGGGCCCGACAACTGGCACGTCCACACGTTCGAGAACACGTACTCCGGCCGCATCCCGCTGACCCAGGCGACCCTGCTTTCGGACAACACCGTCTTCGCGCGGCTCACACTCGACCTCGGGCCGAAACCGATCGCCGAGCTCGCGAACCAGATGGGGATCCAGACGAAGCTGAAGCCGGTTCCGTCGATCGTGCTCGGAGTCAATGCGGTGAGCCCGCTCGACCTCGCCAGCGCGTACGCCACCCTCGCCGACGGCGGCGTCGCGCACGATCCGACGATCCTCGGCAAGGTCGTCTTCCCCGGGGGCGACACCGAGCAGGCCTCCAGGCCGAAGGGCACGCGGGTCGTCGACGCCAAGGTCGCCGCCGTCGTCACACGCGTCCTCACCGCGAACGTGCAGAGCGGAACGGGGACGGCCGCGGCGCTCTCGGGACGGCCCGTCGCCGGCAAGACGGGCACGACCGACAGCTTCGCCGACGCCTGGTTCGCAGGCTTCGTGCCACAACTGACCACCGTCACATGGGTTGGCTATCCGACACGCGAGCGTCCGATGCAAGGAGTGCACGGGATCGCAGGCGTCACGGGCGGCACGCTTCCTGCCCAGATCTGGCACACGTACATGACGGAAGCATTGCAGGGTCAACCGGTCGAGCAGTTCGCGAGCCCGGGAGCCCCGCCGTTCAAGCGGTGGTGTGGGCGGTACCAGTTCGCGCGCACTTGGCGCGACGCGCGCCAGCAGAGCGGCTGCAAGCACAAGCAGTCGCACAAGAAGAAGAAGACCAAGACGAAGACAGGGCGGAAGACCACGACCGCCAGGACGACGACCGCGCGCACGACGACGACGATTCAGACGGTCCCGGCCACGGAACCCGGTACGACAACCGAGCCGCCGGCGACCACGACCACGCCACCGCCGACCACCACGGAGCCGACGACGACCACCGAGCCGACGACCACGGACACGACAACGACGAGCGGGCCTCCCTGATGCGCCGCGGGCCCGGACGCCCGGGCTCCGCGCTGCAGCTACCACTGGGCGGCTAAGCGGCCTTCTTCTTCCCGAGCATCTTCGACCACCACTCGTTCTCGTCGACGAGGCTGGCGTCGACCTTCGGCCCACTCGGCCACCGCGGCAGCGCGACGCGCCGCTGCTTCGTGAGCTCCTCGAGCACGGCTGCACGCAGGGTGTGCAGCCGCTCGTGCTGTGCTGCGATCTCGCGGGCCAGCTCGCTGCGTTCGGTTTCCCGGCGGGCCACGTCGTGCTCGACCTCGAGCAGGCTGTCCCTGTGGTTGAGCTCCTCGATGGTGCTGGACATTGCGGCGCTCCTCCTCCACTCGGTGGTACCCCGGACGCCGCAGTCGTCCTGCCCCAATCGTCGTCCTACCAGCGGTTTCGGGCGATCCCTCGAACAGGCATTTCTGCGTCGTGGTCCGCTCCATTCAAGTTCGATGCTCTTCCCGCCGATACAGACGGACGTGATTTCCCTGCGGTCGGTCGCGAACCGAGCATGAGTGCCTCTTCCGAGAGAGAGCGCATGCCACAGCGCCAGCTCGGCGAGCTGATGACCGAGCTCGGCCTCATCAGCGACGAGCAGCTCGCGACGGTGCTCGAGGTACAGCAGCAGTCGAAGCGGCCCCTCGGCCAGATCATCGTGGAGCTTGGCTTCGCATCGGGCGCCGCGGTCGCGCACGCGCTGGCGATGCAGAGCGGCGGCGCACTCAAGACGGAGTACGGCTTCGCGCTCGGCGTCCCACCGAAGGACGAGGACGGCGACGCCGAGACGACCGGGACCCTCCCGAAGCTCCGCTTGGCGCCGACGGCCGTCGCGCCGCCGCGGACGAACCTCGACCCGGTCGAGGACGCGGAAACGGAGAACTTCCCCGTCGCAGAGGCTTCCGAGAAGCCCGCCCCCTTCGCTGCTCCGGCCACTGAAACCGAGCCCGAGCATGTCGAGAGCTCCGCCGAACTCGAGCAGATCGAGGACCTCCAGGAGGTCGAGGAAATCGAGACCAGCGGTCCGGTCGAGACTGAGGCGGTCGCCGTCGAGCCCGAGGAAAGCCCGGATGCCGAGCCGGAGCACGAACTCGAAGAGGCCGAGACGACCCCGGGAACGCCGCTCGCCGTCGAGACGGATTCGCTTGAGCTCGACCCGCTCCGGGCCGAGATCGAACGCCTCGAAGCCTCCCTCGCCGAGACACAGGCCGTATCCCTCGCCCAGCAGGAGCGATTGCGGGGCGAGGCTGCCTCGACGCTCGAGACTGCTGTCGCCGACGCGAAGACCGAGCACGAGCACGAGCTCGCCCGGCTCCAGGCGGATAAGGACGAGGCCACCACAGAGCTCGAGCGCCTCCGGACGGCGCTCGCCGAAACGCAGACCGAACGCACCGAAGACCTCACGCGGCTCCAGGAAGAGCGCGACCAGGCCACCGCAGAGCTCGAGCGCCTCCGGACCACGCTCGCCGAAACGCAGACCGAACGCACCGAAGACCTCACGCGGCTGCAAGAAGAGCGCGAAGAAGCCGCCGCTGAGCTCGAGAGGCTCCAGAACGCGCTCGGCGAAGCCGAGACAGCGGCCGCCGAGCACGAGGGGCGGCGCACCGATGAGCAGGAACGGCACTCCTTTGAGCGCGACGAGCTCACCGCCCAGCTTGAACGGCTCCGGGAGGACCTCGAGAACGCGCTCGAGCGCCTCGCCGCCGCCGGCCCCGCTGTCGAGGAGCGGGACAGGCTGCGCGCCGAGGCCGGGCAATTCGAGTCCACGCTGGCCGAGACGCAGGCTGCCGCGACTGCCGAGCAGGAGCGACTGCTCAGCGAGGTCGACCGGCTCGAGAACGCCCTCGCCGAGACGCAGACCGAGGGTGAGCAAGAGCTCGCCCGGCTCGGCGCCGAGCACGAGCGCGACCGGGAAGAGCTTGAACGGCTGCAGGTCGCAGCCGCTGAGGCACATGCTTCCGCAGCCGAGCAGGAGCGCCGGCTCGCCGAGGAGCAGGAACGGCATGCAGGCGAGCGCGACGAGTTCAACGCCCAGCGTGAACGGCTCCAGGAGGAGCTCGGGAGCGCGCTTGAGAGGCTCGCGGCACTCGGTGCCGCTGCCAAAGAGCGCGACGAGCTACGCAGCGAAGTCGAGCGACTCGAGCAGACGCTCGCGGAGGTGCGGGCTAACTCTGCGGTCGAGCAGCGCGCCGTCGTCGAGGAACGCGATGCTCTGACCGCCGAGCTCGACGAGGCGCGGGAGCTGCTGCGGCAGGCGGAGCGCGTGCGCGAGTCGCAGATCGCCCTCGAGGCCGAGCGCGACCGTGCACTCGGCGAGCTCGAGCGGCTCGAGACCGTCGCCGCCGACGCACACGCCGAGGCCCAGGAGCACACCCGCCTGCTCGCCGAGGAACAGGATCGCCACCTCGCCGACCGTGAGACGCTCCTAGCCCAGCGCACGCTGCTCGAGCAGGAGCTTGGTTCGGCGATCGAGCAGCTCGCTGCCGCGGCTTCGGCCTCGGACGAGCAGGAGCAGCAGTTGCAGCTCCGCTCCCACCTTCTTCTGGACTCGCTCGACGCGGTCCGCGGGCTGGCCGCCGAACTCGTCACGCGCGGCGTGAACCTCGCCGAGGCCGAGACCGACGACCCGCAGCCTCCGACGGAGGACGCCGCCGACGAGACCGAGTCGGCCAAGTGCGAACCCGAGTCGGAAGAGGTCGACTACTTGCTCTTCGTCCCGGGCCCGAACGGATACGAGCTCGTTCCGCAGACGGGCATCCCGCCGCAGCCCGGCCAGACCGTCGAGCTCATCTTCCCGGAGCGCGAGGAGCCGGCCGTCTTCGAGGTCGTGCGCAGCGGCCGAACGCTGCCCGGCGGTGACGTCTGCGTCTATCTCGCGCAGGTCTAAGTGCCTCGGTGCCTAAAGAACGGGATCGGGAACGCCGATAACTGCGCAGATACGCGAATTGGAGGTCTCAGTGGACGATTATTTCGACAGCGACACGATGTTCGAGCAGCAGCGCGTCGAGCCGGGTGACGAGCGCAGCGCGGCGATTGCAACCGCGCGCAGCTGGGAGCTCCCCTACCTCGACGATGAGCCGCTCCTGATCGACAGCGATTCCGCCATGCGCGTGGGCGGCGAGGAGCTTGCGCGAATCGGCGCTGCTCCTGTCCGCTGCGGCGACGGGAGTGTCAGGGTCGCCCTCGCCGACGCGACCCCGGAGCGTATCGCCGGTATCCGCGAGCACTTCTCGGGTGCAGTCGACATCGGCGTGGTCAAGGCGTCGACGCTCGCCTCCCTGCTCGACGCTGCCTCGATGGCGGTCGCGTCGGCCGGCACCGACCCGGGCACGGCGGCCGCCGCCGCCGCGGCGCCGGTGTGGGGACGGTCGCTCGAGCGCGTGCTCACCCTCTTCGACACCGAGGCGACGCGGCTGCAGGAGCTGCGCGGCAAACTGCAGGAGCTCGGCGGCGAGATGGCCGCGCGCGAGAAGCGGGTGCAGGAGCTCGAGACAGAGCTCCAGCGGATCCGCGTCGAGCGCCTGCGCGACCAGGAGGCCGTCGATCGCCTCCGTCACGAGCTGGCCGACCGGAACAGCCGCTTGGAGCGTGCCCTGTCGAAGACGCAGGAACTCGCAGCTCTCATCCAGGGCGGTCACCTGCAGTGAGGCGTACGCCGGCACGCGCGCTCGCCGCTGCGGGCACTGCCGGCGCGGGAGCCGTGGCCGCCGTAGCCGCCTACCTGAAGGTCGGCGGTCTCCCGGGAATCCTCTACGCCGCCGGGATCGGCCTGGCCGCGTTCTTCGGCGCCGTCGCGATCGTCGCCGGCCGGACCGAGGAGGTAGTTGCGGTCGAGCCCGGGCTCGAGCCCAAGACCGTCGCAGCTCCGCGGCCGCCACGCTGGCGCCGCAAGAAGCACGTCATCGCCGAGCTCGAGGGCGAACTGGCCGCAACGACCGCCGAGCTCGAGGAGCACCGCCACGCACTCGCGAACCTCGCGACCCAGCTCTCCCGCGAGACCGAGGCGGCACAGCGGAACGCAGAGCAACTCGAGGCACGAATCCTCGAGCTCGAGACAGAGCGCGACGGCCTGAACGAGCTCGTCGTCCGGGAGCGTGAGCGTTTCGAGCGCACGCTCGACGACCTCGGCGGCGGCATCGGGCGACACGGCAACGAGCTCGCTGAGCTCGAGCGGGAGCTCGAGGCGCTGATCGCGCGCTAGGCCGCTTTCGTCCGAAGGAGGGATCGGCGTCGAGACGCCCGATGCCGACACAGACGGGCGAACAATCCGGGAGAGCAATGCTGTTGAAGATCCTCGTCGTTGGTGCCGTTCTGATCGGGGTGATGGCCGCCGTCAGGGACGGACGTGTGCTGAAGGACGCGGGGCTGCTGAGCAGCTGCAACGCGGTCGTGGTCAACGGTAAGACCGATCCCACAGTGTTGAGCTGCTCGAAGGGGCGACTCGACGGGTTCCCGGACATGACGAACAAGTCGTGCAATCTCATTGCCGTCCACCCCAGTCGCCAGTTCTGGCGCTGCCAGGCGCCGGTCGTCTCGTCCCAGGTACCCACCGGCTGAGCAGCGGTCCGCTCGTCTGGGGGATACGGGCTAAAGGCGAAGCCGTAACCGACCGATTGGAGAAGCTGCCGATGGATCTCGAACTCGTCCTCAGGCGCGCCGTTGAGCTCGGCGCCAGCGATATTCACCTCAAGGTCGAGAGGCCTCCCATCCTGCGCCGCGACGGAAACCTGAGCCAGCTCGACGACGAGCCCGAGCTCACCGAGCGCGACCTCGAACTGGCGCTCGAAGCGGTTTGCGCCGAGACGCCGAAGCGCCTGCAGACGTTCCTCGAGACGGGCGAGCTCGACAGCGCCTACGCGCCGGCCGGCCTGCCGCGCTTCCGCGTCAACGGCTTCCGCCAGCGGGGCTCGATCTCGATCGCCTTCCGCGTCATTCCCCGTGAGGTCCCGAACTTCGAGGACCTCGCGCTGCCGCAGGGCGTCCGCCGCCTGGCAGAGGAGCATCGCGGACTCGTCCTCGTGACGGGCGCGACCGGCTCGGGCAAGACGACGACGCTGGCGGCGATCATCGACCACATCAACCGCTCGCGACGGCAGCACATCGTCACGATCGAGGACCCGATCGAGATCGTCCACGGAGACCACGGCTGCATCGTCAACCAGCGAGAGGTGGGCCTCGACACGGCGTCGTTCGCGCAGGCGCTCCGCCGCGGGCTCCGCCAGGACCCCGACGTGATCCTCATCGGCGAGCTTCGCGACGCCGAGACCGCCGAGACGGCGCTCGCCGCCGCGGAGTCGGGCCATCTCGTTCTCTCCACGATGCACACCGTGGACGCCTCGGAGACCATCGGGCGGATGGTCGAGTTCTTCCCGGCCGTCAAGCAGCAGCTGATCCGTTCCATCCTCGCCGGTGTCCTCCGCGGCGTCATCAGCCAGCGCTTGCTTCCTCGCATCGACGGCGGCCGCATCCCCGCCGTCGAGATCATGGTCGGAAACGCGCGCATCTCGGATCTGATCCGCGACAACAAGCCCGACGAGATCACCGAGGCGATCGCCGAGGGCGACTTCTTCCAGATGCAAACGTTCAGCCAGGCGCTGATCAAGCATGTGCTGGAGCAGAAGGTCGACCGCGAGGTCGCGGCCAACGCCGCCTCGAACCGCCACGACTTCCTGATCGCGCTCGACCGAGCCCTCAAGGAGCAGACGGCCGCCGCCCACGCGCAGCTCGAAGAGATGTCCCCGGCCTCCGAAGAAGAGCCGGAAGAGACGTCAGACGAGGTCCAAGAGCTGCCGAGACTCCGCGTCGCCGGCCAGCAGTAGCCATGAGACGTCTCATCCCCCTCCTCGGGGTCGTGCTCGCCCTGGCCCTCTCGAGCACTGCCGCGGCCGATACCTTCCGCGTCGTGCACCCGGATTCGAGCGGCGGCACGGGCGCCGTGCCGTTCGCGTCCGACGGGAGGCTGATCGCCTTCACCCAGGCGCAGAACGGTCCGATGTCCTTCGCCGCCCTCCGCGGCATCTGGCAGGCGGCCGGCAACGAGTACGGCATCCCATGGGAAGTACTCGCCGCCATCAACAAGGTCGAGACGAATTTCGGACAGAACCTCGGGCCGAGCTCCGCAGGAGCCGTCGGCTGGATGCAGTTCATGCCGTCGACCTGGGCGCGCTGGGGAGTCGACGCGAACGGGGACGGCGTCGCCGACCCGAACAACCCCACGGACGCAATCTTCAGCGCCGCGCGCTACCTCGCCGCGTGCGGCGGGCAGTACGACATCTCGCGCGCGGTCTATTGCTACAACCACTCGAGCTCGTACGTCAACGACGTGCTCTCGCTGGCGGCGGAGTACAGCCAGGGCGGCGGCAACGGACTGTTCTCGTCCGGCCCGCTGCAGACCCTGTCGGCAGGCCGGCTGCACGCCCAGCTCGCTGCAGCGAGCTCTCGGGTCCATGCCGCTCGCGCCGAGCTCGCCGTGGTCCTCGCACGGGAGAGAGCGCTGACGCGGCCGGAGCGACGGCTCCAGCGCGAGGCGTCGTCCGCGAAGCTGCTGTCCGACCAGCTCGAGGCGCAAAAGCACGTCGTTCTGCTCGCCGGACGGCGCCACGACCTGGAAACGCGCGCGAGCCGGCTGCGGAAGAGCCTGCAATCCGCGAATACGGCGCTCGACAAGGCCCAAAACCGGGCCACCTCGTTCGCAGCCAGCGGCCCACAACTCCTCTCGGCGCTGCCCGCCGGGGACAACACCGGCGTCGTGGCGATCGCGCTGCAGTACCTCGGAGTTCCTTACCTGTGGGCCGGAGCGACCCCGAGCGGCTTCGACTGCTCCGGCCTCGTCAAGTACGTGTTCGCGCAGATGGGCATCTCGCTGCCGCACAACGCGGCGGCGCAGTTCCATTACCACGGAGCCGTCTCCGTTCCGCGGGATCAACTCGAGCCGGGAGACCTCGTCTTCTTCAACGGGCTCGACCACGTCGGGATCTACATCGGCAACGGGGACTTCGTGGACGCGCCGCACACCGGCACGACTGTCCGCATCGACAGCCTCGGCGAAGGCTGGTTCGCCGCGAACTACGACGGCGCGAAGCGAATCGTCGGTGCGTCGCTCGACAGCTTCCAGCCGAGCTCCGGCGGTACATCTTTCTCCTCCGACGTCGTCTACTTCACCCGTTAGAGGGTCATGGACGTGGGCGAACGTTCCGATGCACGAGCCGTGTCCAGGCGCATCCTCACCCTTCCGCGTCTCACGGCCGTCGCCGCCGTCGTGCTCCTCGTGAGTGCCACGATCAGCCTCGCGGCCGACAAGCCGGCGACGATGAAGAAGCCGGCGAGCCACTCGAACGCCGCGAAGACCGTGATGGTCGTGCCGGACGTGCGCAACCAGATGTTCGTGTTCGCCTCGGGGAGCCTCGAGGACGCCGGCTTCGGCTGGAAGGTTCGCGGCTCCGTCCAGGGCTATCCGGCCAACGTCGTCGCGTCCCAGTCGCCGAAACCGGGCACCGACGTGCTCGACACCGGAGCCCCGACGATCACGCTGCACCTCGTACGCGGCAAGAGCCCGGAGCTCGGCCAGCCGCAGGACAGATCGCCGTACGGAGCGAGCCTGATCCGGCGGCCGGCCAAGCACTCGGACTCGCATTGACCTCCCGGGAGGCGTTCCTCATGACACGGCGCGCGAGCAGCCACCACCTTCGTGACGAGCGAGGCCAGGGGCTCATCGTGGCCCTGCTGGTCATGCTCCTGCTCGGGATCCTGGTTCCCATCGTGCTGGGGTTCGCCGCCGCGAACAACCGCACCGCCAGCTACTCGAAGTCGGCGCAGGTCGCGAACTCGCTCGCAGAGGCCGGAGTCAACGACGCGGCCAACGTGCTGGCCGCGGCGGCCGTACCCGGCAGCGCGAACAACACGAAGCTGATCCCGAATCTGAGCTGTACGAGCACCCTGCTCCCGAGCTCGGAGTCCACTGCCACGTCGACCTCGTACTCGGGCGGCACGGTCAAGTACTGGGGGTACTTCGACAACACGCCGAACCCGAGCAATAACAACACCACCGACTGCCAGAACTGGGTCTGGACGCTGAAGGCGAAGTCGACGGTGCCGAATCCGACCGGCGCGGCGCCCATCGCGAAGGTCGCAACCGCGCAGGTGCAGATCAACGCGCCTACGTCGAAGAGCTTCCTGGTCAACGTCTGGAACACGGTCTACTCGCCACAAGGACCGACGCCCGGGGTGTGCGACACGACGATCGGGCAGGGCATCAACATCTCGGTCCCGGTCTACGTCGGCGGCAACCTTTGCATGGGGCAGAACGCAACGGTCACGAAGTCGGTCTACGTGGGCGGCTTCCTCACCTTTCAGAACAAACAAGGCTCGATCGGCTCCAAGACCACGCCGATCACCTCCGCCCATGTCGGCAGCTACTGCCAGGTGAGCAGCATGGCCCAGGTCAGTCCCTGCATGAGCGAGCCCGTATCGGGCAGCCAGCCCAACACGAACATCTGGGTCACCGGCGCTCCCACGAACCTCAGCGGGCCGGTGACGGACCCCATCCTTCAGGGCATCGCGGCGCCGCTGATCTGCTGGGGCCCCGGCACGTGCACCGGCGACCCGGTCGGAGGCTGGTACACCGTCGGATCTCCCGGCCCGCTGCACCCGTGCGAGGTCTCGTCCGGAACTCCTCCGACCTTCGACACCGACACGACCATGAACAACAGCGTCGCCACAACCTTTAACCTCACGCCCGCAACGAGCTACACGTGCATGACGGGACAGGGCGAGCTGTCGTGGAACGCCGCGACACGTCAACTGATCGTGTCCGGCACCATCTTCATCGACGGCAGCATCACGATGGCCACGTCGGGGAACCAGCCGATCACGTACACCGGCAGTAACGGCAACACCTGCACGGCGCAAGCGTCCTGCCAGGCTGTCATCTACGCCAGCGGAGACATCTCGATCAACAGCGAGAAGCTGTGCGCCGTCCTCAACTCCGCCGGCAACGACTGCAACTGGACTACCAACGTCTGGAACCCGAACAACAAGATCCTGATCTTCGCCTCGAACGGCCCGACCGGCATCACGGTCGGACCGTCGCAGACGTCGTTCCAGGGCGGCCTCTACGCCACCAACACCGTGAGCACCGGGCAGAGCGCCGTGACCGAAGGTCCGCTCGTCTCGGGCACCAAGACGGTGGTTCTCGGCCAGCAGTTCGGCGGCACCTTCCCGTCGATCACCATCCTGCCGATGTCGATCCAAGAGCCTCCGGGCGCGTTCTACCTCTCGCCCGCGTACAACTTCCACTAGCCGCCCGAGCGGCCCCGCCGAGCCCGCGGAACGGCGCTCAAGCAGCGGCGTCCGGATGTCGATAACGAGAAGGATGGACTTCGTCCTGCCCCTCGTCTTCGTGCCCGGACTGGCTCTGGGGAGCTTCCTGGGCGTGGTCGCGGCGCGCGTTCCGCTGCGGCGCTCGATCGTGCGGCCGGGCTCCGCGTGTATGAGCTGCGAGACGCCGCTCCGCTGGTACGACAACGTCCCGGTCGTCTCGTACGCGCTGCTACGCGGCCGCTGCCGCCGTTGCGGCATCCGCATCCCCCTGCGCGACCTCGCGATCGAGCTCGCGACCGCTCTCCTCCTCGTGGGCTGCGTGCTCGCGTTCGGGTTCTCGGCGAAGACGGTGGCTGCCGGCATCGCCTGCGCCACCTTCGTCGTCGTGACGGCCACCGACCTCGAGCGGCGGATCGTGCCGAACCGTGTCGTCTTGCCGGCCGCAGCGGCCGTGCTCGTTCTGCAGACGGTGTTCTATCCGTCACCGCAGTGGGCGCTCGGCGCGCTTGGGGCCAGCGGCTTCCTCTTTCTCGCGGCCCTCGCCTATCCCGGCGGCATGGGGATGGGCGACGTCAAGCTCGCGCTCCTGATCGGCGCGCTGCTCGGTCGCACGACGCCCGTGGCGATGATGCTGGCGCTGTTCCTCGCTCTAGTGCCGACCATCTTCCTCATCGCGCGCCACGGTGCCCGCGCGCGGCGGCTCGCGATCCCCTTTGCTCCCTTCCTGGCCGCCGGAGCGGTGATCGCGCTCTTCGCCGGCGAACCCATCCTCAACGCGTACCTCCACCACTTCACATGAGGCGACTGCGGTGTCTGCTCAGCCTGCCGTGACGCGCGACGGGAGCCCGGCGCCGAAAGGCCCGGCCACTCCCGCCCCGATCTCTCAGCTCATGGGCGAGCTCGTCGTCGACCTGCTCGAGACGACCGGCCTGATTCCCGAGGCAAAGGTCGACACACTCCGGCATCTGGCGAAGCACACCCCGGTCGTACAGGTCCTGATCGACGAGGGACTCGCCTCGACCGAGGCAATCGCACGAATTGTCGCCGCGCAGCACGGGTTGCCCGTGGTCGAGCTGGGCGCCGGCGGCATCGATCCGATCGCTGCCGCCGCACTGCCGCTGCACGTACTCGAGCAAGTCAACGCAGTTCCCTACGCGTTCGACGGCGACTCCCTCTGCGTGGCGATCTCCGACCCGCAAAACATCCACGGGATCGACGCTCTGCGCCTCGCGAGCCGCCACCCAATCGCCCTGCGCGTCGCAGCGAGCGAGGAGATCACGGCCGAGCTGGGCCGCCTCGCCCGGACGGCGGAAGCATTCGGCGCCCGGTCGGGCATGAGCGAGGTCGTCGACCTCGAGGTGATCGACGACGAGGAGATGGACGACCTCGAGGTCGACGACGGCATCTCCGACGCGCCGCTCGTCCGCCTCGTCAACTCGATCATCTTCGAGGCGGCCGAGGACGGCGCGAGCGACGTCCACTTCGAACCGCAGAGCGACGCCCTCGTCGTGCGTTTCCGCATCGACGGCGTCCTCCACGAGACGCAGCGGATCCCGCGGCGTAGCGCGATCGGTGTGACGACACGCCTGAAGGTGCTCGCGAAGCTCGACATCGCCGAGCGCCGGAAGCCGCAGGACGGCCGCATCTCCCTCTCCGCTTCCGCCGCGGGCCGGATGCTCGACGTCCGCGTTGCGACGCTGCCGACAGTCGAGGGCGAGGCGGTCGTGATGCGGCTCCTCGACAAGTCGAAGAAGCCGCCGACCCTCGAAGAGGTCGGACTCGGCAGCACGATGCAGGAGCAGCTCCGAGAACTGATCAAGCAGCCGACCGGCGCCCTGCTCGTCACCGGGCCGACGGGCTCGGGCAAGTCGACCACCCTGTTCTCCGCGATGACCGAGATCAACCGACCGGAGATCAAGGTGGTCACCGTCGAGGACCCGGTCGAGTACCGCCTACCCGGCCTGAGCCAGGTCCAGATCAACCCGCGCGCCGGCCTCACATTCGCCACAGCGTTGCGTTCGATCCTCCGCTCGGACCCGGACGTCGTGATGGTGGGCGAGATCCGCGACGTCGAGACCGCGAAGATCTCGATCGAGGCGGCCCTGACCGGCCACTTCGTCCTCTCGACCCTGCACACGAACGACGCGCCGAGCGCGCTCAGCCGACTGAACGAGATGGGCGTCGAGCCGTTCCTCACGGGCGCCGCTGTCACCGGCGTCCTCGCCCAGCGGCTCGCCCGGCGACTCTGCGAGCACTGCAAGGAGCTGTATGTGCCGACCAAGGACGAGCTGTTCGCGGCACGCATCCCCGAGGAGCTCCGGCACGGCAAGACCGAGCTCTTCCGCCGGAACGGCTGCGTCCGCTGCCGGCAGACCGGCTACAGCGGCCGGATCGGGGTTTTCCAGCTCCTGTCGATGAACGAAGAGATGTCGACACTCGCCGCGCGCAAGGCGAGCCACGAGGAGCTCGAGCGGGCGGCGATGGAGGGCGGGATGACGACCCTCTGGGGCGACGGAATCGAAAAGGTCGTCGCCGGGCTGACGTCGCTCGAAGAGCTCGCGCGCGTCTCGACGATCTAGGGCCCGCTCTCCTGGGAAGATCTTCCGCGTGGAGGTTGGCTGGGACGAAGTACGAGCCCGCCGACTGGCGCGCTCGTCACTGGCTGAGCGCGCGGGCCGCGACCGGCTCGTCGAGGTGGTCGGCGACCTGTGCGGCGTGCAGGCGCAGGTGCAGGCGTCGGCCGAGCTGCAGCTGGCCGCCCGGGTCGATGGAATCGTGCGGGCCGACGTTCGGGCGGCGCTGTGGGAACGGCGGACGCTTGTCAGGGCCTGGACGGTGCGCGGCACGCTTCACCTCCACCCGGCCGAGGACCTGGCGCTCTGGCACGCAGCGCGGCGCGCGGCGACGAGCCTGGCCGAGAACAGCCTTCCCGAGTGGCGCGACCCCGCAGGCGTCATCCACCCTGCGCTCGCTGCCGACGACGTCGAGGTGGTTCGCGCAGCCGTCTGGGACGCACTCGACGGACGCTGCCTGCTGCGCGACGAGCTCGCCGACGAGGTCCTGAAGCGCGTAGGAGCCGCCCCACGGGATCGGCTGCGCTCGGGCTTCGCGTTCTTCATTGGCGATCTCTGCCAGGGACCTCCGCAGGGCTCGCGGATCACGCTCGCACGGCCGGACCAGTGGATCGAAGGATGGAAGGAGGTCTCCGACGAACACGAGGCGCTGCGGGAGGTCTGCCGCCGCTTCCTGCGCACCCATGGTCCCGCCCGCCCGGTCGACTTCCGCGCCTGGTTTGCCTCCTCCGGGCTCAAGGCGCCCGAGGCGCGGGCGCTGTTCGACAGCCTGGAAACCGACCTCGAGGAGCTCGAGGTCGGCGGACGTCGCTGTTTCGTGCTCGCCGGCGACCTCTCGTTCCCGCCAGCGACTCGCCACGTACGGCTGCTGCCGGAGTACGACGCGTACGTGCTGGGGTTCCGCGAGCGCGAACAGCTCGTGCCTCAGCCCGTGCGCAAGCTGATCGCGAAGCACGCCCGCGGCCGCTACGAGGGACCTGCCGGGATGCGTCTCGTGCTTGTCGACGGGATCGCCGCCGGCCTCTGGGAGCGCAGGAAACGCGGCACGCGAATCGAGCTCGACGTGCGGCTGGCGCGGCGGGTCCGGAAGGCCGACCGGGTCGGGCTCGAACCGGAAGCAGAGCGGATCGGCGTCTTCCTCGGGCTCGAGCCCGTGCTCAGCATCGGTTCGAGCTGAGCCCTTTCTGCGGAGCCGAGACGCTACTTGTCGCCGGAGCGCCCGCCCATGCTGAACTTCGTCGGCCGGCTGGCGGCGGCGAGGTCCTCGAGCGAACTCGGCGGCGGGGTGAAGCCTGCGGTAGACGCGGTGTCGGCCTCAGGCTCAAGTGGTTCGTCGACCTCGACCTCCGGCTCGGGTTGAGAAGACTCTTCGACCTGCGGCTCGGGCTGCGCCGGAGGCTCCCGCACGATTTCGGGTTTTTCGCGCCCCTGAGCAAGCAGCTCGTCGGCGGCGGCAGCTGCGCTCTCGGTCGTCTGGGCGGCCGCTGCACTCGCCCTGGACGTCATGTCCTCGGCCTCGGAGCGCGCGGATCCCAGCATCGACTCCGCTTCGGCGCGCGCGTTGCTCAGTAGCGTCTCCGCCTCCGCGCGAACGGACTCCGCGGCACCCTCTGCTTCGCTCCGGGCGGCAGCGATCACGTTGTCGGCCTCGGCTCGCGCGGTCTCTCCGACGGCGTCCGCCGCGGTCCGGGCTGCGGCCACGATGCCCTCGGCCTCCGCCTGCGCTTCCTGCTGGAGTACCTGGGCGCGCTCGTTCGCGGCCGCGATCGTGGCCGCTGCCTCTTCCTCGACGTTCGCCAGCCGCTCCTGCGCCTCGCGCGCGGCGTCGGCCGCCTGTTGCTGCTGCTGACCCAGTTCCTGCTCCGCCTGCGCGAGCTCGTGCCGTGACGTTTCGAGGCCGCGCGTGAGGTGGTCGAGCTCTTTCTCGCGCTCGTCGAGCGCGAGGCGACGGAGCCGGACCTCTTCCTCCGTGCGCGTGATCCGGTCCTTCGCCGTCTCCTGGGCGTCACGCTCGATCCGGTCGGCAAGCTCGACGGCCGCTCGAACGAGCTCGAGCGCTTCGAGCCTCGCCGAGCGATTGTCCGCCGTGAAGCTCGCGGAGCCTGAATCAGGCCCGTCGGGGTTCGGAGGCAGCCGCTCGAGCTGAGGGAGGGCGATCACGTCGGCTCCCGGCTCCGCCTCGTGCCGCAGCTCACCTTCTTCCCTCACCGCATCCACCTTCCTAGCTCCGCGCCTCAGGCGTGGATCTCGCAGCCGAGGTAGACGAGCGCTTCGACCGCTTCGGTCACGAACGTGCTCGCCTGCTGGGCGTCGGCGAAGCTGTACGAGCGCGGCTCGGCTCCATCCTCGCGGCTCTCGAGCTCGATGTCGACAACGCAGGCGTCGCCGAGGTCACGCGCCCGCATCGTCACGACCGGGCGGCCGTACCGGCTCGCGCTGCGGACGAAGAGCTCCCGCGGCTCGGGCTCGGCTGCCTGAGGGCGGCCGCCCCGTCTCATCAGCGCGCTTCGGCGACGGCCTGGGCGACCACGTCACGGTCGACGAGGCCGGGGAACTGAGAGACGATGTTGGCCGGACGCTTGATCACGAGCGTCACAGGCGTGTCGACGACGCCGAGCTTGCGGAGCATCGCCGTGCCGGCCCGCTGGTGGAAGACGTCGACGGCTACGAAGCCCACGTGCATCTCTGCTGCGCCCGCCTGTGCCTCCGCCTGGGTAGTCGCTTCATCGGCGCCCTGCGGGGTGGTGAGGGAGACGACGACGACGGAGTGCTTCTGGAGCGCGCGGGCGACCGAGACGGGCAGCCCGTGGGTCTGGAGCTGGGCCGGCGTCACAGTGTGCGCATGGGGCTTGGTCGGAGTCGGAGTCGGAGTCGTGGTGGCGTGAGTGGTCACGGAAGGCGTCGAGCTCGCTGCGGTCGAGTTGGTCGTCTTGTGCTTCGAAACGACCAGGAAGCCGCCGGCGGCGACAACGACGACCGCAAGGAGGCCGACGAGCCGGATCTGGGGCGTGGTCAGCGTCGCATTCATTGCCCTCCTATCGGCAGGCCCGACGGCACGGGCCTCCCTGGAACGGGGGATACGCGGATAAAGAGGCAAAAAAAGAGGGCGCGGTCTCCCGCGCCCTCGGTCGTGCTGCTACTCGGTGGTGCTTAACTCGGCCCGCTACTCCAGGTCGCGCACCCGTCCGCAGTCTCCTTGGTCTGGACGGTGCCACCGGGGCCGGCGACGTGCGACCAGTTGCCAGAGTCGTACGCGGAGATGCAGTACTCCTGTCCGGCCGCGATCGTTCCGTCCGCGGTGGAGCTGGCCTTGACCGTCACGATGCCGGGAGGGGAACCGGCAGCGCCGGTCGAGGTCTGCAAGCCATTGTCGTAGGTCGTCTTCAGCATGGCGGCAGTCATGACCGGGGTGCCGGCATACGTCTCGTTGTTGTCCTGGTCGTACTCCTCGACGTCGGGGATCGCCGACCGGACATCCGAAGCGGCAGCCGTCTGCTGCGCGCTCTTCTGGAAGCCAAGGTACGACGGGATGGCGATCGCAAGCAGGACGCCGATGATGATCAGAACGACGAGGAGCTCGATCAGCGTGAACGCACTCTCGTCCTGAACGTTGAGCCTCTTGCTGAGGGAGTGCATGTAGTTCTCCTTTGTAGGACGGGTAACCCAGACCCGGCCTCTATCGGCAGCGCGCGCGGTCGCTCGTCCCCCCCGACCGAGTGATTCGCCTCACCCAGGGACTCGCCCGCGGTGGGGGATGCCTTCCGCGCACAACCGGTGGACACAACCCGGTCCCTCCCTCGACCGAGTGATTCCCGGCCGGCCCTCTAAAGCGAGCGACACCGCCCGCCGATAGCTCGGTTCGCATGACGCCGCAGCCTTTCTCCATCGACACGCTTCTCGAGCGCGTAGCCAATGAGGACGCCTCCGACCTCCACGTCACCGCGGGGTCGCCGCCGCTCCTCCGCATGCGCGGCAAGCTCGCGCCGCTCGAGGACTTCGAGGCCTTCTCGCCGGAAGAGACGCGTGACCTTCTATACCGCGTCCTCTCGACCGAGCAGCAGAAGCGGCTCGAGATCGACCGCCAGATCGACTTCTCGTATTCCGTCCCGGGCATGGCCCGCTTCCGCGTCAACGTCTACTTCCAGCGCGACACCCTCGCCGCCGCCTTCCGGCTCGTGCCGCAGATGATCAAGTCGTCCTACGAGCTGGGGCTGCCGGAGGTTCTCCTGGACCTCGCCAAGGAGCCGCGCGGCCTCGTCCTCGTGACCGGCCCGACAGGCTCCGGTAAGTCGACGACGCTCGCGACGATGATCGACTCGATCAACGAGACGCGGCCGCTGCACATCGTCACGATCGAGGACCCGATCGAGTTCCTCCACAAGCACAAGACCTCGATCGTGAACCAGCGCGAGGTTGGCGCCGACGCGAAGGGATTCGCCGAGGCGCTCCGCGGTGCGCTCCGCCAGGATCCCGACGTGATCCTCGTCGGCGAGATGCGCGACCTCGAGACGATTTCGACCGCGCTCACCGCGGCCGAGACGGGACACCTCGTGCTCGCGACTCTGCACACGCAGAGCGCGCCGAGCACGATCGACCGCATCATCGACGTCTTCCCGGCCGCCCAGCAGGGGCAGGTCCGGATGCAGCTCGCCGCCTCGCTCCAGGGGATTGTCACACAGACGCTGCTCCCGACCGCCGACGGCCGCAAGCGCGTTCCGGCGCTCGAGGTGCTCCTGCCCGACGACGCCGTCCGGAACCTCGTCCGTCAGGGAAAGACCGAGCAGATCTATTCCGTGATGCAGACGAACACGTCGCGCGGCATGCAGACGATGGAGCAATGCCTCGCCGACCTCGTCGTGCGTCGCCAGATCAGCCAGGAGACCGCGCTGAACGTGACGAGCCGCCGCGAGGAGTTCGAAGCGCTGCTCGCGCGCGCCGGCGTCGCACCCCTTTCCGATGACCACCTCCCCGAGGCCCTCCGCGGCCTCCGAGTCGCAGGAGCCGCACAGTGAGCGGAATCACCGATCTTCTGAAGAAGGACATCTCCCTCAAGCGCAAACCGTCGCCGAAGGCCGAGGCATCGCCTCAGAAGGCCGAGACCCCGTCGCCGACGGCCGAGGCCGCCGCGCCGCCGGAGGCTAAGGCGCCGAAGAAGGCGTCGCCGAAACGCAGTCTCTCTATGCCGAAGCGGGCGCCGAAGCAGCCGAAGACCCCCGCGACCCACTCGGGCGGCCGGCACAAGCAGCTCGTCGGCCTGAGCATCGGCGCTTCGCAGCTCGCCGCCGCCGTCGTCGTGAACAACGGCAGGCCCAAGCTCGTCAAGGCCGCGCAGCACACGCTTCCCCCTGACGTCGTGGCCGGCGGAGAGGTACGCGACCCCGAGATCCTGGCCAGCGAGATCGCTGCCTTCTTCTCCGAGGCCGACCTCCCACGCAAGAACGTCAGGCTCGGCATCGGCAGCAGCCGCACCGGCGTCCGCGTCTTCGAGCGCCCCGTCGTCGACGACCCGCGGCAGCTCGTCAACGCGATTCGCTTCCGCGCCTATGAGACGCTGCCGATCCCAATCGAAGAGGCGATGCTCGACTACCAGGTCATGGAAGAGACGAATGCTCCCGACCGTGTCCTGCTCGCCGTCGCCTACCGCGACCTCGTCGACCGCTTCGCCAACACGTGCACCGCGGCGAAGCTCGAGCTCGTCGGCATCGACATCGAGGCGTTCGCGTTGCTGCGCGCCGTCGGTGGCGAGCCGCTGAAGCCCGGCGAACGCGCCGAAGCCGCCCGCGTCGCCGTCTCGATCGGACACGACCGCACGACAGTCGCCGTTTCGGACGGGCGCACCTGCGAGTTCACGAGAGTCCTCGACTGGGGCGGGGGCCGTGTCACATCGGCAATCGAGCGCGCCCTCGAAGTCGACGCGGCCGAGGCCGAGCGGATCAAGCGGTCGCTCGACATCTCCGCCGGCGCGGCCGAGGAGCCGGGCGACGAGCGGACCAATCGCGCAGTCGAGGTAGCGCGCCGCGAAGTGAACGGGCTCGCCCGCGAACTCGCCTCCTCGCTTCACTTCTACCAGGATCAATCCGACTCGCTGGGCTTCGCCGAGATCGCGATCACCGGCGGCGGCGCCCACCTTCAGGGGCTCGCCGGGCAGCTCGAGGAGCTGATCGGCATCAGCGTCCGTGTCGCCGACCCGTTCGCGCGCGTCGGTTCCGGGCACGGCATCAGCTCCAACGGCCAGGACGGCGCTCTCGCCGTCGCAATCGGACTGGGAATCGAGGACTGATGCGCGCCGTCAACCTTCTTCCGCGCCAGCAACTCGAGCGCAAGCGCGAGCAGCCGAACGCGGTCATCCTCGTCGCCGCCATCGGCGGCGCGACCGTCCTGCTCGCCCTCGTCGGAGGCTTCCTGCTCGCGAACCGCAGCGTCGACCGGCAGCGTCAGGACCTCGCCAGCGCGCGGGCCGTACTCGCGAACACCCCTGCCCACCACCTCTCGGAGCAGACGCAAGCGTTCCGCAAGAACGTCCTCAGCAAGCGTGAGGAGCGCTCGCTCGCGCTCGCGGCGGCGATCGGCCATCGCGTTGCCTGGGATCGCATCCTTCGCCGCGTCGCGCTCGTCCTGCCGGACGACGTCTGGCTCAACAACGTCACCGGCGCCGTACCGCTGGAACCAGTGACCACCGCGACGACGGTCCCGAGCGCGCTCCCGGCGACCTCCACCGAGCTGACCATCGGCGGGTACACGTACAGCCAGGACAGCGTCGCACGACTCCTCGAGCGGCTCTCCGTCGTGCCCGACCTCACGAACGTGCAGCTGCAGAGCAGCGCGTGGACGAAGCTCGCCGGGCGCAACGTCTACGCCTTCACCATCATCTCGGACATCCGCCAAGGAAGGGGTGCCTCGTGACCGCCCGCCTGAAGAGCCTGTCGACGCCGGCCCAGGTCGGGGTCATCGCGGCTGTGCTCCTTCTCGTCGCCGTCGTCGGCTACTTCGCCCTGATCTCGCCCCAGCGCTCCACGGCTGCAAGCCTGAAGACGCAGACCGCGGCCGTGCAGGCTCAGATCGCCAAGAACACCTCGACTGCGTTCACGCAGGCGCTGCCGGCGGTGCGTTCGGCGAACGTTTTCAGCCTGACGCAGGCGATGCCGAGCAAGCTCGACACGCCCGACGTGATCCTCACGCTGAACAGTCTGGCGTCGGCCTCCGGCATCTCGTTCGACTCGATCTCGCAGGGCGGGGCGAGCAGCGCCGCGGCGACCGTCGGCACCACGGATCCGTTCGCGGTCGAGCCGATCCAGGTCCAGTTCACCGGCAGCTACTACAACCTCCTCGCCTTCCTGCAGCGGATGCGTAACCTCGTCCGCGTGGAGAACGGCAGGCTCTTCACTGCCGGCCGCCTCTTCGACGTGACCAACGTCACGCTGACTGAAGGCCGTGACCAGTGGCCGCAGGTTCAGGCAGCGGTCACGATCGACGAGTTCGTGCCGCAGCCAGTCGCGGTGACCACGCCGGGCACCACCGGCACGTCGACGACCACCACGGGCACCACGACGACCGCCACGACCTCGAGTGGCACGTCGGCCGCCCCGAGCACGAGCGGAGGGACCTCATGAGCCGCAAGAAGAGAATGCAGAACCTCCGCGAGGCGAAGGACAAGCGGATGAAGAAGATCGCGATCGGTGGCGCAGTCCTCCTTGTCGCCGTGCTCGCATTCGAGGTGCCGAAGATGCTCCACGGGAGCGGAAGCACCACCAGTTCGCCGCCTCCGGCCACGACCACCACGCCCGGCGCCACGACCACCCCGGCGTCGACGGCGACGCCCGCCGGCACCGCGGTCGCCGCGGTCGCGGTCACTCCGACGGCCGCGAGCACGAAGCTGCCCAATTCCGACCTCCCGCCGGCGAGGGCAAAGTCGCAGCTCTATTCCTTCAGCCATTTCACCGGCAAGGACCCCTTCGTCCAGCAGGTCAATGCGTCGGCCCCCAGCGGCTCGAGCCAGAGCTCCGGCGGAAGCAGCTCGAAGCCGGCTACCGGAACACAGACTGCCGCGATCAGCCACAAGCCGACCCGCACCCTGGCGGCGAACGGGGCTGCCAGGATCACGATCAACGGGCGTATGCAGGTCGTGCGGGTGGGCGAGAGCTTCCCTAGCGGAGATCCGCTCTTCCGGCTTGTCTCGGTCACCGGCGGCGCGGCGCGGATCGGCATCGCCAGCGGGTCCTATACGAGCGGCGCGAAGACCGTGTCCCTCGCGGCAGGCCGTCCGCTGACCCTCGTCGACACTGCAGACGGCATCCGGTACACGATCCGGCTCATCTCGGCCGGGTAGCCTGACATGGCCGGCTTCGCCTACAGCGCAATCAGCATCGAGGGCCTCGAGACCGTCGGCGAGGTCCACGCCCCCGACCTCGAGTCGGCACGCGAGCAGCTCCGCATCCGCGGGCTACTTGCGAACAGCTTGCGCGAGCTTCCCGCCAGCGGCGACGCCGGCATGCGCACGGCGTTCAAGAAGATCAAGCCTCGCTCGATGCAGATCTTCTCCCGCCAGTTCGCAACGATGGTCGAGGCGGGGCTGAACATCGTCGCCTCACTCGTGATCCTCGAGGAGCAGACGGACGATGCCTATCTCGCCGAGGTCATCGCCGAACTGCGGGCGGACGTCGAGGGAGGCCTCCTCCTCTCGCAGGCGATGGCGCGCCACCCGAAGGTGTTCAACGAGCTCTACGTCTCGATGGTGCAGGCGGGCGAAGCGTCGGGCATGCTCGACAACGTCCTCGACCGCGTCGCCGACCAGATCGAGAAGGAGACGAAGCTCAAGCGCCGCGTCAAGGGCGCGATGGTGTATCCGACGGTCGTCTTCACGTTCGCCACCCTCGTGCTCATCGCGATGCTCATGTTCATCGTGCCGATCTTCGCCAAGATCTTCACGGAGCTGCACGGTCAGCTCCCGTTCCTGACGCGGATAGTCCTCGGTGCTTCCGGCATCCTCCGCCACGACTGGTACATCGTCTTCCCGCTCGTCGGGCTCACGATCTGGGGCGGACTTCGCTACAAGCGCACCGAGTCGGGCCGGCAGAAGTGGGACCGCTTCAAGCTCGCGGTCCCGCTGAAAATCGGGGAGGTCGTGCTCAAGGTGACGATGGCGCGGCTGCTACGCACTCTCGCGACTCTCGTCGCCGCCGGCGTCGACATCATCAAGGCACTCGAGATCGCCGGCTCGACCGCGGGCAACTACCTCGTCGAGAGGGCGCTCGCGGACGTACGGATCAAGGTGCAGGAGGGGATCCCGATCGCGCAGCCCCTGACTGCCGATCCCCTCTTCCCGCCGATGGTCAGTCAGATGATCCGGATCGGCGAAGAGACGGGCGAGCTCGAGAAGATGCTCAGCAAGATCGCCGACTTCTACGAGGACGAGGTCGACAGCGCGATCCAGTCACTGACCTCGATCATCGAGCCGCTCATGATGATCGGCGTCGGAATGATGGTCGGCGTCATCATCATCTCGATGTACCTGCCGATGTTCAAGATGATGCAGCTGATCGGTCAGCAGGCGCCGTAACAACAACCCCCGCCCGGGGGTCGATCAGCCGGCCCCCGGCCAGCCGGAAGCAGCCCGCGACACGCCGTGGATCGCACGGATCGCGGCGAGCTCGACGCCCCGGGCCGCCAACGGCTCGGGCAGCTCGCCCTGGAGGAGCTTCTCCAGCACGCGGAAGGTGACCGGGAGGCGGGCTAGCGCGTACGTCGTCCGTGGGAACCGTTCGAACGCACGCTTGGCGGCCCAGCCCGCGCGGGTCAACGGCCCGATCCGCCGCTCCACCGCCGCCTGGTAGGCATCAAGATCCTCAGCTCGGCCGGCGAGCACATCGAGGGCCGCGCTCACGACGAGCTTCGCGGAATAGAACGCCTCGTACATCCCGTCGCCGGACAGCGGATCGACCAGCCCGGCCGCATCCCCGATCACGGCTGTATTCCCCCTGGCGAGTCGCGTGCCCGACAGCCGCATCGGCAGCCGGTAGCCACGCGTGTCCTCGGCGGAGTCCGGGTCGATCCCGTACGCCTCGCACATGCGCTGCAGCTCGGCGCGCAGCTTCGGCCCCTCCTCCCCATTCCCGCCGACGCCGACGTTGATGTGGTCGCCCTTGGGGAAGATCCAGCCGTAGCCGCCGCGGACGACCGCGATCTCGAGCACCATCGCGCCGGTGAAGCGCCTGTCGTACGGGTAGTTCGCCTCGAGCGCAACGCCGTGCGCGACGCGGTCGGCGAGGCCGAGTTGTTTCGCCGACGTGCCGTTGCAGCCGTCAGCGCCGATCACGATCCGCGCGTCGAGCTCCCGCACGTCGGCCGTCTCGCGTTCCCGCACCTCGGCGCCGGCCTCGGCCGCCTTCTGCAGCAGAAAGTGGTCGAGCCGCCGCCGCTGCGTCATGTAGCAAAGCGGCGCGCGGGCCTGGCGCGTGATGTGCTGCCCGTAACGGAGGCCGCAATCCAGCCGATGGACGACGTCCTCCACCACCGGCTCGATCGAGAACGGCAGCAGGCGCGCCGCGCGGCCCGTCACACCGCCGCCGCAGGGCTTGTCGCGGGGGAAGCTCGCCTTGTCGAGAAGCAGGACGCTCACACCGGCATCGGCAAGCCGGTATGCGGCAGCAGAGCCCGCAGGCCCTGCTCCGAGGATCGCGACGTCATGGCTCACGACTCAAAAGCTACGTGACGACGCGCTTCCGGAACGTCTGCAGCGAAAAGATCCCAAGCCCGATCGATCCCCCGACGAGCGCGAACATGAACGCCCAGATAGGCATGTGAGGCAGATCGGGAGTCAGCGACGTGCGCAGTCCCTCGCTCATGTAGACCATCGGATTGACGAGAACGAGCACCTTGAGCCACAGAATCGGGGTCAGCGTCGCCCACGGGTAGTAGATGCAGCCGAGGAATGTGAGCGGCAGGACGACCACGGCAAAGAGAAGCGTCACCCTGCGCGGGTCGAGCACCGTCCCGATGAACAGCCCCATCGCCGCAGCGAGGAACGACGCGAAGACGAGCACGACGGCGAAGAGCACGGGATCGGTGACGTGCACGACCGGCGCTTCCCCCTCGGCGTGCACGAGGAAGACGATCGGGAAGACGACCCCGGCCGCCATCAAGGACTGGATCGCGCCGGCGAAGATCTTCTCGAACCCGACCACCCAGACCGGCACCGGCGCGAGCACGCGATCCTCGATCTCCTTGCTGACGCTGAACTCCTGCACGAGCGGCAGCGCGACGGCCGAGATCCCCTGGAAATTGATGGCGACGGCGATCAGGCCGGGCACGAGCACCGTCGAGAACGTCACACCGTTGGGCAGGCCGTGGAAGCCCTGGCCGATCTTCGGGAAGACGTAGGCGAAGACGAACACGAACAGCAGCGGCTGCATGACCGTGCGGATCAGGAACTGGCCGAAGTTGCGGCGCAGCACGCGGATATCGCGGGCGAGCAGCGCCCAGAACGTCTGCAGCCACGGCCTCATTCGCGGTACTCGCGGCCGGTGAGATTGAGGAAGACGGTCTCGAGGCTCGGCGGCAGGCTCGAGGCATCGCGCACCGACAGGTCGAGGGCGGCGGCCTCCTGCACGAGCTGCACGAGCACTCCTTCCGAACGCGACGCACGGACGCGGACGATCTGCCCGTCGCGCTCGACCGAGCGGACGCCCTCGATCCGTTCCGCCCGCTCGGCCAGCGGCGCCGGGTCGCCCTCCACGGTCAGGGTGATCACCGTCTCGGCGCCGTGCTTCCGCTTCAGCTCCGCCGGCGTGTCGACCGCGAGCGCCTTGCCCTCGTCGATGATCGCGATCCGCTCGCAGAGCTCGTCGGCCTCCTCCATGTAGTGCGTCGTGAGGAGCGTCGTCTGGCCGGCGCGATTGAGGTCCCGGAGGATCCGCCAGAGGTTGATGCGCGTCTGCGGGTCGATACCCGAGGTGGGCTCGTCGAGGAACAGCACCTGCGGCTCGTGCGCGAGCGCGCGGGCGAGCATCAGCCGCTGCGCAAGACCACCGGAGAGCTGGAAGACCATCGAGTCGGCGCGATCGGTGAGCGCGAACTGCTCGAGCAGCTCGTTCGCCCTGGCTCGCGCCTGCGGACGCGGGACGCCGAAGAAGCGGCCGTGGTAGTAGAGGTTCTCCCAGACGGTGAGGGCGCGGTCGAGCGTGTTCGCCTGCGAGACCACCCCGATCTGCCGTTTCACGTCGGCCGCGTGCAGGCTGACGTCGAAGCCGGAGACGAGCGCGCGTCCGCCGGTCGGGAACACAGTCGTGGTGAGCATCCCGATCGTCGTCGACTTACCTGCGCCGTTCGGGCCGAGCAGCCCGAAGAACTCGCCGGACCGCACCTCGAGGTCGAGGCCGTCGACCGCGACGAGCGATCCGTAGACCTTGCTCAGCTGCTCGGTCCGGATCGGCGCCTCCCCCACCCTGAGAACGTATCCGCAGCTGCCGGACTACAATGCGCCTCCCCCAGGGGGTGTGCCCGAGCGGCCAAAGGGAACGGGCTGTAAACCCGTCGGCTCAGCCTACGGAGGTTCGAATCCTCCCGCCCCCATCCTGATGAGCGCGGCGCGACGGGGATGCCCCGTCACTCGCCGTTCGTTAGAAAGAGCCTGATGGGAATGTTCTTCCACGACCGAGGCGAGACGCCGCCCGAACGGCCTGTCGACCCCGAGGTACGCCGGGCCAACACGCGGCGCATCTGGCCGCTGTTCAGGCCGTACTGGCGGCGGCTGTCCGTCCTGCTCGGCCTGATCGTCGTGACCGCCGGCCTCGGAGTCCTACCGGCGCTGCTGCTCCGGCGCCTCATCGTGGCGCTCGAGGCACAGGACAAGCACGGGGTCTCCGTGAACGCCGCGGGGATGATCGTGATCGCGATCGTCGCGGGAATCCTCGGCGTCGTTCAGACGCTCCTCTCCAACCAGGTCGGCCAACGCGTGATGCACGACCTGCGCGCCAAGGTCTTCCGCCACCTGCAGAAGCTCTCGCTCGCCTTCTTCACGCGCACGCGCACGGGCGAGGTGCAGTCGCGGATCAACAACGACATCGGTGGCGTGCAGAACGTCGTCACGAACACCGCCACGAGCGTCACGTCGAGCGTCGCAACGGTCATCGCAACGATGATCGCGATGCTCTTTCTGAGCTGGCAGCTCGCCCTGTTCGCCTTCGCTCTGATCCCGATCTTCACGGTGCTGACCCGGCGGGTCGGCAACGAGCGGCGGCGGATCGCGAAGTCGACGCAGGAGTCGCTCGCCGACATCTCGAGCATCGTCCAGGAGTCGCTGTCGGTCAGCGGGATCCTGCTCGGCAAGACGATGGGACGCGGCGAGGAGCTCGCCGACCGCTTCGAGGGCGAGTCGCTGCGGCTCTCCGACCTCGAGGTGCGCCAGCGAATGGCCGGCCGCTGGGTGATGGCGTCGATCCAGACGAGCTTCGCGGTCATGCCGGCCGCCGTCTACTGGCTCGGCGGGACCGTCCTGAGCAGCACGATCTCGGTCCCGACGATCATCGCCTTCACCACGCTGCAGGCGCGACTCTTCTTCCCGGTCGGCTCGCTGTTGGGCGTCGGCCTCGACATCCAGACCTCGCTCGCGCTCTTCGACCGGATCTTCGAGTACCTCGACCAGCCGGTCGACATCGAGGAGGGCACGATCGCTGTCGCCCACGCGGGCGACGTCGTCTTCGACCATGCCTGGTTCCGGTATGCGGAAGAGGCGTGGACACTGGAAGACGTGAGCTTCGTGACCCCGGCCGGGACCACCACCGCGCTCGTCGGCGAGACGGGCGCCGGCAAGACGACGCTGGGCTACCTCGCAGCGCGGCTCTACGACGTCGAACGCGGCTCCGTCTCGATCGGCGGCGTCGACGTCCGCAACCTGACCTTCTCCGCACTCTCGAGCCTGGTCGGCGTGGTCTCGCAGGAGACGTACCTCTTCCACGCCTCGGTGCGCGAGAACCTCCGCTTCGCGAAGTCCGACGCGACCGACGAAGAGCTCTACGCGGCTGCCGAGGCCGCGAGGATCCACCACGTGATCTCGGCGCTCCCCGAGGGCTACGACACAGTGGTGGGCGAGCGCGGCTACCGCTTCTCGGGCGGTGAAAAGCAGCGGATCGCGATCGCGCGCACCATCCTCCGCAACCCGCCGATCCTCGTCCTCGACGAGGCGACGTCCTCGCTCGACACCGAAACGGAGCGGCTCGTGCAGGAGGCGCTCGACCGGCTCTCGGAGGGACGGACGACGATCGCGATCGCGCACCGGCTCTCGACCGTGAGAGATGCCGACCAGATCGTCGTGCTCGACCACGGCCACGTCGTCGAGCGCGGCCGGCACGAGGAGCTGCTCACCGCGGGCGGCCGTTACGCCACGCTCGTCAGCCGCGACGCGGAGCTCGGGTCCCCGGCGCTCGTCTAGGTCAGCCGAGGATGTTGACCGCCCTCGCAACGACCATCACGGCGAGGGCGAGGCTGATCGCCGACTGGACGAGCATCAGCACCTTCGCCCAGCGGCTGAGCGGCATCGTGTCGGTCGGGCTGAACGCAGCAGCGTTCGTGAACGAGACGTAGAGATAGTCGACGAACTCCGGCCGCCAGCCCGACTGCGCGAGCACCGGCTCGGTGTGCTGCGGAAAGAGAAAATCGCGCTCCTGCGGCACGCAGGTCGGGCGGTAGAGCGGCCCGCCGCCGTCCAGCTGCCAGTACCAGAGCGCGAAGAGGAGGACGTTCACGACCCACATATGGACGCCGGCCCGCAGAAGCGGCGCGGCTGTCGCCTTGTCGCTGACGCCGTGCACGAGCAGGTGGACGAGGACGATGATCGACGCCGCGTTCGCAGCGCTGACGATCGCGATCGTGGTCAGCGCGAGCCGGCGGCGCGTGAGATGAAGCGCCTGCGGCCCCCAGTCGAGAGCGCGAGCGAGAGGTCCGCTCGTCCGGATCATCCCGAGGGCGAGGAGAACGATGAGAGTGAGCGCCGGCACGACCCAGCGCACAGAGCTGAGGGCCCCCGCGCCGGGTCCCGCGATGAAGCGAGTCGGCAGGTCTGCGTAGAGCACGGCGGCGGTGACGAGCGCAGCGGCCGGCAGAACCGGCGACTCCCCGAGGTCCTCGGAAGGCGCGAGCACGCGGCGCACATCCACGGATCGAGGCTACGGCCAGCGTCGGCGGGCAGCCGCCCGAGACGGGGCTACAATCCGGCCTCCAGCCCTCTTAGCTCAGTTGGTAGAGCACCTCCATGGTAAGGAGGGGGTCGACGGTTCGAGTCCGTCAGAGGGCTTTCGCGTAAACGGCCTGGTTGAGCCGAATTCACCGGGATCCGTTGGCTCTGCGGCAAACGCTGAGCAGCCCAGGGACAGGTTCTGGGGACAGGTATCTAAAACAAAACGGTAGGTAGCTTGGTTGAGAGGGTCAGGCGGTCGACCGAAGCCCAGACACAACCTGTGCGTAACCGTGGGCGGTCGCCGCAAGGCTTCAGGTGAGAGGACTGTGACTGTGCGCGGGTCCCGTCTGGGGCTATGTCAGGTTGGTGCCGGTGCTCTTTGCTTGTGACTCGGTGAGAGGATGACCCCGTTCGCGGGTGTCTTGCCAGTGATGTGTCCGGGCGAGGAGTGGCCGGTGCCGGCCTGGCGTCCGTTTGCTGGCCTGATCAGAAGCCTGTCCGCCCTGGTGGGGCGTGACCCGTCACAGTCGTGCCGCGCGCGGTTTTCTACCCCAGACCGACACCGGAGTTGGTCCCCCAACCGAGGCTGGAGGTGGAGTGGATGCTTGCAGATCAGGTGGACTATGTCGTTGGTGTCGACCCGCATCGCGATAGTCATGCGCTTGCGATCGTGCATGTGCTCAGTGGCGCGGTCGTCTTCGAGGCGACGATTGCCGCTTCGAGTCGGGGCTACGCGGAGGCGTTGCAGCTCGTCGACGCGCACGCTCCGGGCCGGCGCGCGTTCGCTGTCGAGGGCAGCGGCTCCTTCGGTGCAGGTCTGACGCGTTTCTTGAGCGGCCGCGGCGAGCGGGTGCTCGAGGTCGGACGGTTGCGCCGAGAGCGCCGCCCCGGCGGCAAGAGCGACGCACTCGACGCCATCCGTGCCGCCCGCAGCGTGCTCGGCCAGGAGCGGCCGGGGACGCCACGGGCCGGCGGCGAGCGTCAGGCACTGCAGGCACTCGTGGCCGCCCGCGAAGGCGCGGTCAACGCGAAGTGCGCTGGGCTGGGCCAACTCCGAGATCTGCTTGTCACCACCCCGGAGCCGTTGCGCAACGAGCTGAGGACGCTGACACCCGCGCGACTGCTGAGACAGCTCGCAGCCGCTCGACCTGAGCGTCGACGCGATCCAGAGCTGCGCGGGACCATGCTCGCGCTGCGCTCGATCGCTCAGCGCGTCCTGCAACTGACCGCTGAAGAGCGCGAGCTCGCACGCGAGATCGAGGCGATCACGCGCAAGCTCGCACCGCAGCTGCTCGACCAGCCCGGCGTCGGTCCGCACTCCGCCGCGCAGCTCGTCCTTTCCTGGTCACACCCGGGCCGCATCAGGTCGGAAGCGGCCTTCGCCCGACTCGCCGGCGCCGCACCGATCCCCGCCTCCTCCGGCCAAACGATCCGCTACCGCCTCGACCGCAGCGGCGACCGCAAACTCAACCGCGCCCTCCACCTCATCCTCGTCACCCGCAAACGCACACACCCGCCAACCAGGGCCTACATCGAACGCCGGATCCAAGAAGGCAAAACCCGACGCGAAGCAACTCGCTGCCTCAAGCGCTACCTCGCCCGCAACCTCTACCGCCTACTCGAACACGGACCGCCACTGGCGACTTGACAAACATAGAAGCATCGCTGGCCCAGGTCAGCGTCCTCACGCCTCAGGCCAGCCACGCCTAGTCAGGTCCGAGACAGACCTGACTCGCTCATCGACAGTCCCGCCGAACGGTGGTAGCTGCTTCTTTGGCCGCCGTCTCTTTCGAGCCAGTGGTCGTCCCTCGCCCTCCAGTACCCCTACGGCCGCAGACGCGACTATCTGCCCAACCGCTTTGACGTGGCCCCGTCGCGCAATCTCTCCTGCCGACAGCCAGATGTCGAACAGCGTGTCGTCAGACAGTGTGAGGGCCTGCGGGGCTAGATCGTCCTCACCCCACCGCCAGAGTTCCTCCGCCAGCGTCCACCGATCCACGACGATTCCCCACCGCTGCATCTACGGAGTGTCGCGCATCTGCTCAGGGGTCATTCCGGAACACTGGCCCAGCCCAGAGTGCTACGGCTCGACGCCGCTGCCGGTCTGCAGTCTCGCCCCAGCCGACGCGCCAAGAAAGGCTGCAGTCGCGGCAATCAAGTACCAGACTTCCGCCCCGCCATCCAGTTCCAGCGAGAGGGCATAACTAGCACCGCCAACGGCCGCCAAAGCCGCGGCTCCGAATCCAAACCTGATCGCAGACGCGCGGACACGCGAGCCAACCAAACCAAACGCGAGCGTGCCCAACCCGACGGCGCCTGCCTCTTCACTCCACTGCAAGGCCTGGATCCAGGCAAGACCACCCCCGGATGCGTACAGCTTGATGAGCCCCACGATGACAAACGCGACGGCGACCGCTGCCCCAGCGCCCTGCGCCCACCACGCGCCGACCGATGCTCGTCGCTCAACGACAAGCGCCAGCGCGACCGCGAGGGCCACGAGCACGTACCCGAATCGGTTGAGCGCAGAGGGTTCCCACGGGGCCGGATTCGACTGCAACTGCACGGCCACGAACGAGCCGATCGAAACGCAGACTGCGGCGAGCGAGAACCCCAACGAAAGCCTCGTCATGCGCCGAGCCTAACCACGGCGTCGTTGCCGCCGCCTCGTCCGGCGTTGCAGAGGTTGACCTCGTTCGAGAAGAGGTTGTTCGACTGCTGCTTGACGCCGCCCGCCTGGATCAGGAACAGCCCGCAGGCGACGACGGGCGTGGGCGTGTACCAGTTGCCCGAGACCGTGTTGCCCTTGACGAGGGCGCTCGCGCCGGAGGCGACCTCGATCCCGTTCTGGGCGATGTAGCTGATCATCCCGTAGCCGGTCACCGTGTTCGATTGCACCGTCACGTTTGCACCGGCGCCGCACCAAAACCTCGCGGCCGTCGGGCGCATACGAATGCCACTCCCCCTCCATCCCGAAGCCGCCCCTATCCGCAGTCAGTCAGTCGGGAGCGAAACGTCGCCCTCCGATTAAGCCGCGCCGACGCGGAAACCGCTGGCCACTCCCGACAAAGACCTCGTCGCCGCCTTGCGCACAACGACCGACTGAGGCTATGAGCGGGGCGGGGACCCTGCCGTCTATATGGACCCGCCGCCCCACACAACGGTGCCGCCCGCCCGCTCTTAGCCGGTAGGCGCATCTGAGCCAGATCGGACTGCCCCCGGAGTCCGGAGCGTGCGCGGCGAGCTAAAACGCCTCGCGCTCTCTCGACACTTGATCGGGAGAGATCAAGCCACGCGCACTCAACTGCCCCTATGTTGAACGCATGAGCGGCATCCGATTCGAACTCCGACTGCAGAGACGCAAGTGCTCGACCTGCGGCCAGCTCGTCCACCTCAACCGCGATGGCTTCTACCGCCGTCACTTCGGCGCCCAACCCGACGGGAGCGTCCGCCTCTGCGCGACATCCGGCCATGCGCCTCCCGGCGTCGCGGCGCGTGCGCTACGCCACCTCGACCGGTAGCAGCCCGACGAACGGTGACTCGTCCTCGTCCTCGAACGGGACGACAGCGAGGACGCGGAACTGTGGTGAGCTCACCAGGCCGTCGCGAACGGCTCGACCGGTGCCGGCGCTTGCGTGTGCGCCTGGGTCTTGTGATCGCGTCCGGCCCCTTGTAGGGTGCTTGCCGCGGGCTGGGTTTCGCTCACGACTCTTTGAGGTTTGGCCCATGCGGGCCTCTCGTGGCGCCAGTGTTTCCTTCCTCGTTGTGGTTGAACTCCCGCTGCACTCGTAGCGGGAGCAAGAGGAAGGGCTGCGGCTCTTCTCTTAGGAGAGGACAAAATGAAGCGCATCATCATGACGCGACGGACGCGCGTCGGCTTGGTCTCACTGGCCGCTGTCGTGGCTGCATTGAGCGTCGGTGTGGCCTCCAGCTTGGCGGGATTTTCGTCCATCGGTAACGACACGTCGGCCCGCACACAGGTCGACACGTATGCGAACTTCACGATCGTCGATACGAACCATCCGGCTGCGAATGACGGCTGGATCACGCACATCGACTACTACGCAGCCAACACGCGCCCAATGGCGTTTGTCGGCGTCGATAGCAACAACGTCGTGCAGTGGGTCGGCCCGACATTCAGTCCGTCCGCGACCGGCGTGCAGACCTGGACTCCCGCTGCACCGATTCGTGTGCAGCAAGGCTGGAACATCGCGCTCTACTTCGGCACTTCAGGCGGAGTGATCCCGTACGAGTATGTGGGTGCTCCGTCGGAATGGACGCCGAACAACCACGGCGAGCCGGCCGTTGGTCAAACGCTCACCTATGAGCTAGCAACGCAGGGACGCACCTATTCGTTCGTCGCCCAGGAGATAGCACCGACGACGAGCTGCGCCGGCGTCACACCTGGCTCGTACACGGGCTACACGCAGGACGGCTCGACCACCTACGTGCCTTCAACGAGCGCGAGCGGTGTCAACGGCCCGGTATTCACGAACGGTGCCGCCTACAAGGTCGAGTCGCAGGGCATCTGGCAATTCGGCACCAACCCCGCCTGGCTCGCCGACGCCGAATGGTCGACCGGGTACCCCAACAGCAGCCCGACACCCTGGGTCAAAGACCTGTCCAGCTTCGGCTTCAGCCCCGGCGTTCTCGACCTGATGATCAACAGCGACAGCACGATCGACTGGGGCGCTTACAACCCGGGTCAGCTCTACACCCACGATCTGGTCGGCACGGGGTTGCCCACGAATTTCCTCCTCGGCGTCGAGGAAGACCAGCCGAGCTTCTACGGCGACAACACCGGCGGCCTTTGCGTCTCGGTGTTCAAGGACAGCGTGGCACCAACGGTCAGCAATGTCGCTGCTGCGCCCAATCCCGTCGTGACGGGCAACTCGGTGACGCTCACGGCAACAGTCGATGACAGCACCACAGGCGGCTCCACGATCGCAGGGGCTGACTACAAGGTCGGCGCGGGCGCGTGGACTCCGATGTCAGCCGCGGACAGCTCGTTCGACTCGGCCACCGAGAACGTGACGGCGACATTCACTGCTCCGGCCGCCGCCACCACGCCGAGCGTCTGTGTTCGCGGTACCGACGCGGCGGGCAACACAAGCGACGGCACCACCTGTACCACGCTCGATGTCAACTACAGCTTCCACGGGTTCTTCCAGCCGGTCGACAACAACGGCGTCTTCAACCGCGTCAAGGCCGGCCAGGCGATCCCGGTGAAGTTCGACCTCAGCGGTAACCAAGGCCTCAACATCTTCGCGACCGGCTATCCCCTGTCCGTGAACGTCCCATGCGAGGCGACTGCCCCGCAGGACCAAATCGAGACAACGGTGACCGCCGGAGGCAGCAGCCTCAGCTATGACGCCAGCGTTCTTCCGTACGGTCAGTACACCTACGTCTGGAAGACCGACAAGGCGTGGGCGGGAACCTGCAGACAGTTCCAGATGCAGCTCAACGACGGAACCCTGCACACCGCCAACTTCAACTTCACCAAGTAACACCTCAGCGGCAACGACGACTCGACGTAGGGCGGCCCCGAACAGGGGCCGCCCTACCGTTCGACCTCGGTTCCCTTGTACGGCCCGCCGCCTTCTTCGCCTCCCGGTGGCGCTCACGACGCCGCTCCACCTTCGCAGCCTCACGCAGCGCGTAGCTCTCAGGATGCAACCGCCGGGACAGATCCTCCCGGCATTTCCTCCTGCCGCAGGTGACGCGGTGCCGGCCCTCGAGCTCGACGCCGCACTCGCTGCAAGCGCTGGCTTCACCTTTGCGGGGCGGCGCTTTCTACGGACGCAGAGCGACGCTCAGGCGTCTGTGAGAGTCGTTTGGTCGGTCCGTCAGGGGCCGTTGCCAGGGTGGTGTCGTCCGTGCTGCTTGTGACTCGTCAGGCGTTAGGCCGCGTTTTGCGTGCCTTGGGAATGAATCGTCCGAGTGTGCACGGCGACGCCGGTCTGGCACCCGCTGTTGGCTTGATCAGGAGCCTGTCCGCCTTGTCGGCGTGACTCATCACAGACCTGCCACGCGGTTTCCCTGGATCAGACCGGCGTCATCGGACCCTACGAGCAAACGGAGGATCGGTCGGGATGCTTGCAGACGAGTTGGACTACGTGATTGGTGTTGACACGCACCGCGATCAGCACACGCTCGCGGTCGTTGCCGGGGGGACGGGGGCGGTACTGGCGCAGACCGTTGTGCAGACGAACGCTCGTGGCTACGCCGACGCGCGTCGTTTCGCAGACCGGCACGCGGCCGGCGCTCGCCTGTGGGCGGTCGAGGGCGCCGGTCACTACGGCGCTGGCCTGAGCCGCTTCCTTGCCGAGCGCGACGAGATGGTGCTCGAGGTCGGCCGCCAGCCCCGCGGCGAGCGGCGGCTGCGCGGCAAGGACGATGGGCTGGATGCGATCCGGGCCGCTCGCAGCATGCTCGGGAGCGGAACGCTCACCCTGCCTCGGGCAGGCGAGCACCAGGAGGCATTGCGGGTGCTGCTCCTGGCCCGCCGCAGCGCCGTCGACGTCCGCCGCGTCGCGCTCGTCCAGCTGCGCAGCTTGATCGTGACCGCGCCTGAGCAGCTGCGTGAGGAGCTGCGACGGCTACCGCTGGGACAGCTGCTCCGCCGCTGCAGCCGCTTCCGACACTCCGACTCGCGTCCGGTCGATCAGCTGGCGATCGTCCTGACCCTGCGCTCGCTGGCCCGACGGATCGAAGCCGCGACCGCGGAGGCAGACGAGCTCGAGCGCGAAATCGTTAAGCACGTCCGTGCGCTCGTGCCCGACTTGCTCGACGAGAGCGGCGTCGGCCCGATCGTCGCAGCGCAGCTAATCGTGACCTGGTCGCACCGTGACCGCGTCCGCTCCGAAGCCTGCTTTGCCAGGCTCGCCGGCGTCGCACCGCTGCCGGCCTCGAGCGGACAAACGGTCCGGCACCGCCTCAATCGCGGCGGCGACCGGCAGCTCAACCGCGCGTTGCACACCGTCATCCTCCATCGCCGCCAGCACGACCCCGCCACGCGCGACTACATCGCACGGCGCATCGCCGAAGGCAAAAGCGCTCGCGACGCGACCCGCATCCTCAAGCGCTACCTCGCCCGCCACCTCTACCGCATCATGCAGAACGCCGGTCCCGCCATGACTTGACAGTCATAGGAGATTCATTCCGGAACACTGGGCCCAGGCGAGGGTTCACATGAAGCAGCGGTTATCGCAGCAGCAGAAAGACGTCGCCGTGCGTCTTGCCACGGGTCGCGTGAATCCGGTAGCAACCGTGCTCCCAGAAGAACCAGCCCGTGCCCCACTCGCCCCCGGGATGGTTCCAGTTCGACCCCCCGGTGTGGTGCGCAGGCCCCCACACCGGGTGGACATGCTGGCCACTCGGTGCTATCGCGACGACCGTGAACGGTCCGGTGCCGGTCATGCGCCAGACCAACTTCAGCGGCTGCGGCTGGGAGACAAGCCCGTCGAAGACCGCTGCCGTCGGCAGCTTCGCGGCGGCACCAAAGCCGAACACCCATAACTGGCCACGATTTGTCGTCGCGCGAATCTCCGGCCAGCCCGTCGCGTACGCGCTAACGGTCGAGAGATGTGCGCAGGTGTCAACGCCTTCAGTCGCGTGAACCTGGGTAGTCGCGCCAACCTGTGCCGCCCCCGGAAGTAGGACGGCGACCACAGCAGCAGCAACAGCCGCCACAATCACCCTCATAGCCCAAATTGTGCCCCACCGGGGCTACAGCGTCCACCGCCACTCAAGGGTCATTCCGGAACACTGGCCCAGGCGAGCGCGCTTGTGAGGCGTCCATGGAGGGAGGCCCCTGAGATGGGGCCTCCCTCGTGGCCTATCCGTGGTTAGTTGAGCGATCTAGCCGGTGAGAGTCGAGCACTGGCCGAGCGCATTGCCCGCGACCGTGTTCGGGCCGCCTTCGCTGTCGCCGAACTGTGCGGCCGGATCGTTGCCCTGGCAGATCAGGTTCCCGGAGATCACGTTGTCCGCGACCTCCGAAGAATCCGGCAGGCCGTTTTCGCCGGTCTGGTTGCCCGAGTTCCGCGAGAAGGTCACGTTGCCACCGACCTGGCTCCGGAAAAGGCCAATCCACAGACCGCTCCAGCCTTGGAGCACGACATTCCCGCCGACCACCAAGTTCTTCAGCGGGAAGTTGAGACCGGGACCGTTGCCTCCATTGGAGATCAAGTTGCCATGAACCGTCATCGCGCTCAGGTACAAGCTCTGGGGCTGGTTCGCGATGATGTTCCCGTCCACGACCGTGCCCGTCTGGCCGATATCCGGCGGACCAAAGGCCCCAAGGCCGAGGATCGCGTCTTTGCCGACGACCGCATTGCCGGTCACGTGGACGACGGCAAAGGTGGCCGCGTGTGCGTTGAGGCTGGCACCGTTTGCAACCGTCAGATTCCCGTTGATAGTGACCGAGCCGCCTGCAAAGAAGCAGTTCCCGGTCACCGTGTAGCCGCTGTAGACACCTGGCTGGACAAGGCCCCCGGAACACACCCCCGGCCCGGGCGTACCTGCAAGAGCAGCCGACACGCCCACGCCCAACGCGAGCACGGCAGGCAGAACTAGAAAGAGCCGCAGTCTCATACATCTCCCCTGTCGAGTTAGTCCCCCGTGAACTTACGACCCTAACACGGTCCTGCAACCGTCCACCGCGGTTCAGGGGTCAGTCCGGAACACTGGCCCAGGCCAGCGATCGGTCACCAGTCTAGGTTGAGCGTGCCGTTTCGAAACGACCGGAGCGTCCACTTCGCATCTACCGCGTAGAGGCTCGTCCCCGGTGTCCGTTGCATCGCCTCAAGCACCGCGGTGGCCCGCTCGGGATCCCAAGCGAGGCTATGCGTCGCCGCCGCAAGCCGCACGGACTCTGACTCATGACTCATTAGCCGGGAGATGCCAAGGTGGCCTTCCTCGTTACCCCGCAGCACCTTGTAGATCGAGTGATTCTCCCCGAACACCGCGTTAGCGACCGAAGCGTCTCCTTGTAGGTCGCCCCAGCGCATCGCTGTGCGCTCGTAAGCGTCGAGGAGATCTGTTACCGAGTGAGATTCCATGGCCGAACGCAAGTATCACGGTGCGCTCGGGAGTCATTGCGGAACGCTGGCCCAACGGAGTGCCCAGGCGCCTGAACACGTCCGGCGCAGTCGCCGCCGGAGTCGCTGCTAGCGTCGCCGGGTGACCGCTCCGAGGGCACGGTCGCGTCGGCCGCCGCGTCGGCGGCGACGTTCCAAGCTGCCGCTGCTTGTCGTGGCCGTGCTGGCGGCGGTTGCGATCGTCGGCGTGCTGGTGCACAACTCGAATTCGGAGCCGACTGCCAAACACCGGGCGCTCTTAGCGGCCGAGCGTGCTCGCCGTCGCGTCCGGATCGCGAACACGCCGGCGCATATCGGCGGGCCGCTGCCTGGCGCGTTGCTGATCGCGGATCGCGGCAACGATCGGATCCTCCTGGTCGATCCGAGCCACCGACTCCTCTGGATATTCCCAACGAGAGCCGACAAGGCGCAGGGACGCCAACTGGTGTTCGACGACGACACCTTCGTTGAGCCAGGCGGCAAGGCGCTGGTGACAAACGAGGAGGACCACGGAGACATCCTCTCGATCGACGTCAAGACCCATCGCGTCACTCGCCTCTTCGGTGTTTCCGGCCCTCAGGCAGGCCCCGGCGTCTCGGCGGGCGCTGCGAATCGGCTTAACTGGCCCGACGACGCGTACGTGCTTCCGGACGGGATGCTCACCGTCGCCGACGCCTACCGCTGCCGCATCCTCTTCATCCGAAATCACCGGATCGTGCGCCAGATCGGTCGCACCGACGACTGCGTCCACGACCCACCGCGAACGCTCGGCTACGTCAACGGCGACACACCCCTCCCGGACGGTGGAGTCCTCGTCTCAGAGATCAACGGCTCCTGGATCGACGACTTCAACAGCACCGGACGCATCGTCAACTCGTTCCAGGCACCAGTGTCCTACCCGTCTGACCCGCAGCCACTATCAGGCGGGCGGATCCTCCTCGCCGATTACGCGGCTCCCGGAGCGGTCCTGATTCTCGACAAGCACGGCAAGGTGCTCTGGCGATACGGGCCACCCTCAGGTTGGGGAGAGCTCAACCACCCATCCCTCGCGATCATGCTTCCGAACGGAGATATCGCAGTCAACGACGACTACAACGACCGCGTCGTGATCATCGACCCCAAGCAGCGGCGCATCGTCTGGCAATACGGCCACCTCCTCCATCCCGGCCGCGGCGGAGGTTTCCTCCGCACCCCCGACGGCATGGACTTCATCCCACTCGGCCCCCACGAGAAGCCGCTCTGGCAACTCGTACACCACCCCTGACGTGGGCGGGCCAAGATCAGCTAGCGCCACGACGATCACCTCAGCGTTCCACGTGCTCGCCGAGACTTTCGGCATCGGGCTCGACGACATGGAGTGCCTGACCACCAACGCGATGAAGAGCGCGTTCGCCCCCTTCGACGAGCGGCTCGAGATCATCAACGAGGCGATCAAGCCCGGCTATTCGCGGCTGCGGACACGTGAGGCAGGACTGCTCGGCGAAGTGCCCACGCCCGCCGCCTGAGTCTCTGCGCGCAATTGCCGAACTCGGTTCCGGCGAACACTCAGCCGGGGACGTCGCCGCCGTCCTCGGCCGCACCAGCGACCAGCTTGCCCCCACCCGTGCCCGCCTCATCCACAAAGGCCTCATCTACACCACGAGCCACGGCCGCGGCGACTTCACCGTCCCTCAATTCGACCGCTACATGCGCCGCAAGCCTCGCACGACCGGCGCCTCGCCATTAGGTGAACGGGACGCGCCTGCGAGCCCAATGTGGCTGATGAAAGTCGGCCTGTTCTGCGGCCGCATCGACGCGAAGTCCTCGAAGGAGACGTGTTCCCGGTCCGTGGCCCCGCAGAGCGTTTCGGCCTCGACGGGGCCGTGGCGGTGCGGGTCGTCGGTGTTCTCGTCGGCGCTGCATCGCAGGTCGTAGACCACTCCGAACACTTTGGCGCTACGGGTCCGCGACGCGATCCGCGAGCCGTGTAACTACAAGCTCGCCGGCGAGCGCAACGATGGGTCAACGAGTCACGTCGGCTTCAATTGAGGCGCGACTCCCGTCCAGGGGCAGCTGCCCCGGACGGGGCCTAGGTCTAAGAGACATCCACGTTTTCAGCTCGCGACGGCCGTAGCGAGCTGGTCATTAGGCGCGCTCGTGCTCTCGGGGCCATAGAGGACGACCTTGAGCGCGCCGGTGCCGGCCGCGTCGGCGAACGCGTCGTAGGCCGCCATCGTGTCGCTCACTGGGAACCGGTGGGTCGCGAACAGTGACGGATCGAGCCGCTCGCTCGCGACAAGCCGCATCAACTGCGGGATGCTGAACGTGTCGACCAGCCCAGTGGTGATGGTCACGTCGCGGGTCCACAGCGTTTCCAAATGCAGCGTCACAGGCTTGCCGTGAACGCCGATATTGGCGATCCGTCCGCCTGGGCGAACGAGAGCCGCCGCCAGCTCGAACGTCTGCGGCACGCCGACTGCCTCGAGCGCCACATCGGCACCGAGGCCATCGGTCAGCTCCATGATCACGGCGATCGGGTCCTCGCGACCGTTGTTGATCGTGGTGTCGGCGCCAAACCGCCGCGCTGCCTCGAGTCGGCTGTCCGCGAGGTCGATCGCCACGATCCGGCCGGGCGTGTAGAGCTGCGCCGTGAGGATCGCTGCCAGACCGACTGGCCCAGCGCCGACGATCGCGACCAGGTCTCCGGGTGAGACCATGCCGTTGAGGACGCCTACCTCGTACGCGGTCGGCAGGATGTCAGCAAGGAACAGCACCTGCTCGTCGGTGAGTTCGTCAGGCACCTTGTAGACGGAGTTGTCAGCGAACGGCACACGGGCGTACTCGGCTTGCACGCCGTTGATCTTGTATCCGAAGATCCAGCCCCCACCCCCGAGACACTGTCCGTAGCGGCCCGCTTTGCAGTAGCGGCAGCGTCCGCAGGCGGAGACGCACGACAGCAGCACCCGATCACCGGGGGCGACCGTGGTCACGCCAGCGCCGACCTCCTCGATGGTGCCAACCGCCTCGTGCCCGAGGATCGTCCCGGGCGTGGTCTCCGGCAGGTCTCCTTTGAGAATGTGGAGGTCGGTACCGCAGATCGTGGTGGTATCGACGCGGACGATGACATCGGTCGGGTCGACAATCGTCGGGTCATCCGCCGAGTCCCAGCTGCGCTGATCGGGTCCGTGGTAGACGAGAGCTTTCATCTCTATGCCTCCTGCTCGCTTGCTGTCGACGGTTCGGGGCGCAACGCAGGACTGAGCGCGCGCACCGCCTGGACGATTTGCTCCGCATCGATGCCCGCTGCGGCGAGCAGTTCGGTTGGCTTGCCCGAGGTGGGGAGGTCGCGCACGGCGACGATCGAGACACGCGGGCGCTCGTCTGCATCCGCGAACACAGCGAGTACGGCTTCGCCGATCCCGCCCTCGGGCCAGTGGTCTTCGACCGTCACGATTCGCCCTTGCGTTGCTTCGGCGGCGGCGTGCACCGTCGCCGCGTCGATGGGCTTCACCGAGTACAGGTCGATCACGCGTGCGTTGATCCCTTCCTCCGCGAGGGCGTCGGCTGCCTTCATGGCCTCGTGCAACGTGATGCCGGCGGCGATGATCGTGACGTCGTCCCGGTCGGAGGACCGCACAACCCTGCTCCCGCCGATCGCAAACTCCTCGTCGGGGTTGTAGATGACAGGCGTGGCACCGCGCGTTGTTCGGAGGTAACAGATCCCCTCGAGGTCGGCCATCGCAGCGACGAGCTTCGCCGTTTGGTTGCCGTCGGAGGGGTAGAGCACTGTCGAGCCGTGAACCGCGCGGAAGGCGGCGATGTCTTCGAGTGCCATTTGCGAGGGGCCGTCCTCGCCGATCGAGACGCCGGCATGCGAGCCGCAGAGCTTGATACTGGCGCGTGAGATCGCCGCCATGCGTACGAAGTCGTATGCGCGCGTCATGAATGCGGCGAACGTCGACGCAAACGGTTTCCAGCCGCGCACCTGCAGCCCCACCGCCGCCGCTAAGAGCTGCTGCTCGGCGATATACATCTCGAAGTACCGCTCGGGGAACTCCTTTGCGAACTCGTTCGCGTAGGTCGAGTTGCTTACCTCTCCGTCGAGTGCGACGACGTCGCCTCGTGATCTGCCGAGCGCCACGAGCGCGTCGCCGTAGGCCTTCCGTGTGGCGACGTCATCGCCGACGGCGTAGCGCGGCAGCTCCAATCTCCCTCGCTCGAGCGGCTCTCGTGCGAAGGGCTCCGGCCGCGAGATGTTGACGACAATGTCGCGCTCGCCGCCGAGCTCGGCGATCGCCGCCGCGGGATCGTCCAGCGGCTTGCCGTGCCAACCTTCTTTGTTCTCGACTGCTCTAACTCCCTTGCCTTTGATCGTCCGGGCAACGATCACAGTCGGACGCCCGTGTATCGAGATCGCTTCCTGATACGCGCGGTCGACGGCCTCGACGTCGTGGCCATCGACCTCGATCGCCGCCCAGCCGAACGCCTCGGCGCGGCGAACGTAGGACGAGAGATCCCAGCCGTGCATTGTCTCTCCGCGCTGGCCGAGCCTGTTCACGTCGAGGATCGCGACCAGGTTGTCGAGTTCATAGAACGCGCCGTGCTCGAACGCCTCCCACATCGAGCCCTCGGCCGTCTCGCTGTCTCCGCACAGCACCCACACGCGAGAGGGCGAGTGCTCCAGTTTCCCGGCGAGCGCGACGCCGACGGCAACCGGGAGGCCCTGCCCCAGCGACCCGGTCGCGAAGTCCACCCACGGGAGGACTGGGGTCGGATGCCCCTGAAGGCGCGAGCCGAAACTGCGGAACGTGAGCAGCTCAGCGTCAGAGATCGCGCCGCACGCCTTGTAGATGGAATAGAGCAGCGGCGAGGCGTGGCCCTTCGAGAAGACCAGATGGTCGTTGCCCGGGTCGTCGGGCTGGCCGAAGTCGTACCGCAGGTACTTTGAGATCAGGACGGCCATCAGGTCGGCGGCGGACATTGAGGACGTCGGGTGGCCGGACTTGGGCACGGCGCTGGCACGAATGGAGTCGATGCGCAGCTGCTGCGCCAGCTCACGCCAGAGTACGACTTCGGCAGCAACAGAGCTAACGGGGCGCGCATCATGCCCCTCGACGACCGCTTGCTTCGAGGTGGCGGCGCCGAGGTCGGGCGAGCTTGAAACTCGAATCACCTCCTTCGCTGGTTGCAGAGAGCATCGCCATCCAGGCAGCGACTGACTATCGGGCTAAGCACCCATGTCTGGGCGTGCGCGGCTCCATTTGGCCTGACTGCGGCGGCCCATCCGCCTCGATCGGAGTGCAGCAAGACCATGCGGGTCGGGACCGACAGCTCGCCGCGAGGTGACGAATCGCTGCTCCTCGCTCACGCGTGACTGGCCAGCGCAAGCCTGCGCGCGGCGACCGCCGCTGCCCTCAGGTCGGCTGTCGCGTCATCGCCGAGGGCGGCGACGACGTTCGGACGCTCGAGCAGTCTTGCTTGTTCCTCCGGGGTCGACCAGGCGCGAACGTAAGGATCCTCGAGGATCTCCATGAACTGCCTCCCATTGCGGTGCTCACGGAGCACGTACCGTTCCAGGTATTGCTCGCGCCTGGTGGTTCCGAACAGGAATTTAAACGGGTTCTTTTGCCGAACAGAGCTTTTCACCGAGGCCTCCTAGGTCGGTTTCTCCGCCGGCTAGATCGTTTCTCCGCCGGCCGGACTCACGGGGACGCTGTGCGCTCCCGGCCTTCTCCTTCCCGCGGACCGGGAGGCTCGTTTGCCCCGCTTTCTCGTCGGTGTGAGACAGCCCGGAGTCCATCCGCTGACACATCGTGCTGCGTGCGCACACCGGCGACAATGGGCTCGAAACCCGATCCAGAGGCCGTCTTGACCCCACTTCGACGCAAGACTTTTGCGGCCGCCGAAGCATGTGACGTTTTCTTTCTGGCTTCTCGATGACCTCGAGGCCTTCGGCTTCGAGGGGCGCCAGCGCTAGGGCCGTCAAGCGCTTGAACTACAAGGGAGACCGGCTCGTAGGCGGGACGACGCGGCGATGCCTGGTGCAGTCATTACGTCTCCGTTTCCGTCCTGCGGTCGGCGTGCCAGGCTCAGACGCCGCTGCTCGGCCTAATTGGACTGGTCTCAGGACAGGTCGAAGGGCGGTCGGTGCCCAGCAATCCGGAGAACCGACCAAACGCATCGCCTACGCGGCGACCGGTCCCTCTGCATGAGACGCGCGCGAGAAATGGTGCAGTAAACCCATAGGCATCCGCTCGTCCGTCGGACAGGCTGAACGCAACGCCATGACCAACACCGATGGAGACCCGCGCCAAGTCCGCAAGCACCTCGCCGGATGGGGGCTTGTAAGCCAAACCACGCGATCGGCTGCAAATTCAGCGAGGCCGCGGCGGCTCGCCTCGCGCGTTCCTGGACCGACGAGCCGACCAAAAGGAGAGCTGTGAACCTGAACCAGACCACCCACACTTTCGAACCACCCCGGATGCAGATCGGGAAGGCCGCCCCGGCGCAGCACCGCGCGCTCTTAGCACTCAGCAAGACCATCGAACTCGACCCGACACTGCGGGAACTCGTCAACCTGCGCACCTCGATCGTCAACGGCTGCGCCTTCTGCATCGCCACCCACAGCAAGGACGCGCGCCGAACCGGCGAGAGCGAGCAACGCCTGTACGCTCTCGCCGCCTGGCGCGCTTCGCCCCTCTTCAGCGACCGCGAACGGGCTGCACTCGCGCTCACCGACGCGATCACGCTGATCAGCGACGAGCATGTTCCGCACGCGGTCTGGGACGAAGCAGCAGCGCTGTTCAGCGAGGACGAGCTCGCCCAGCTGCTCTGGGCGAGCACGGCCATGAATGCGTGGAACCGGATCACGATCGCAACCCGAATGGAATCTCCGTATGAACGAGCCCCATACGACAGACCCTTGATGGAGTCTGCGAGCCGCTGACGGCTCCCCCGCACTGTGACGACGGATCTCCCTCACCCTCCCTCTTGGGGCTGAGGGGCGCCCTTGCTGCGCCGCTGAGTCGCCTTCGTTTGAGTCGCCTTAGCCAGGCTCGTGATGGTCATTCGGGCGCGAGAGAGACCTCAGTCCATTGGGCTGTGCCCACCATGACCGAACTCGCCCACGCACTTTCGTAACGGGACTCATTCACCGCGTGTCTGCGTTCTCTGCACCGGGGTTCTCGAGGGGGTTGGCAGCACGTCAGATGGGAGAGCCGTGGGGAACGCAGGGACGATGAAGGCGACGAGGCGGAAGACGGCGAGCGCATGCCCAAGCTGCCTCCGCAAGGGTGAGGAGGCGAATTCAGGCGCGACGCAAGATGGCCCGAGCCGCGGCAGCCCCCTGGTACGGGGGCGGTGAGTAGAGAGCGCGCCTGGGGCCGGCCGCTCGGCCACGCTCTCGCCACGGCCGAGTTCTCCGGCGAGCACGAGTCACGTCCATGATGCGTGTCCAGGCCTGCGGCGGCCTACGGATCCGCACTGGCGCTCTCGGACTAGCTCGTATTGCAAACTGGTTACGAATGGGTCTGAGTCGACACGACGCGAACCCTGTGGCACATTCACAGCCAGCCAGCCGTGTCTAGAACTGCTGATCGAGAAATGCGTCTTCGGGAGCTGGCGGCGGCGAATGTCGCTGTCGGCTCGCAATCCTCGCTTGAGGATGTTCTTCAGAAAACCGCCGACGTGGCAACGAGGCTTGTCAACGCGCGCTATGCCGCGCTTGGCGTCCTAGACCCCACAGGGGCACACCTCGAGCGCCTCATCACGAGTGGGATCGACGAGGTGACGAGATCTCGGATCGGCGATCTCCCCAGCGACCACGGCGTTCTCCGGGTTCTGCTTCGAGAGGCGCGCCCGGTGCGGGTTGCGGACGTGACCAAGGAGGAGCAGTTCCTCGGTTTCCCTCGATGGCATCCGCGGATGCGGAGCTTCCTCGGTGTTCCGATCCTTGTGCGCGGAGTGGTGTACGGAGACCTCTACCTGGCCGAGAGAGAGACCGGTGAGTTCACCGAAGGCGATGAGGAGATCGTGACGCTTCTAGCCGCCCAGACTGGCCTAACGATAGAAAAGGTGCAGATCCACGAGGGAGCCACTCGTTGGATTCGGCAGCTCGAGGCACTCGACGAGCTCACACGCAGCGTGCTCGAGGAGCGAGATGTCCTCCGCCTTCTCAAACTCGTTGCCCGTCGGCTGCGCGAGCTGATCGGCGCCCGGGGAGTGTTTATCTCCCTCCCCGCGTCCATGGGAGATCTTCGCGTTGTCGTCGCCGACGGGGAGGGTCTCGGGGAGATGGTGGGCTACGACGTTCCTCCCGAATCGAGGCACGCACGGACATTTACACGCGGCAAGAGCGAGCGCATCGACTCGGTTCTCGCGGATCCCGAGGTGGATCAGGTCCTGGCCGGGAGGGTCGGCGTCGTTGCGGAACTACTTATCCCGCTGACCTTTCACGATCGAGCGATCGGGATTATCTACGCCTTCAACAAGGACGGGCCCGACCCCCGCTTCACCGATGATGACGTTCGCGTCGCCGAAGCGTTGGGTACGCGCGCCGCGCTTGCCGTTCATCTCTCGGAACGCGTGGCACGCGACACGGTCGACGCGATCCTCGAAGCCCAGGAGGCCGAGCGAAGCCGGATCGCACGAGAGTTGCACGACGAGACGGGCGCCGCCCTGACGGCGATCCTTCTCGACCTCACGGCTATCGATGGAGCCGCGACGCTCCCGGACGCCCGCCAAGCAGCGGCAGCCCTGCGGCAGGACGCGCGCAGCGCGCTCGAGAACGTTGGCCGGCTGGCGTTCTCGATCCGTCCCCCCGCGCTCGACGAGTTTGGTCTCGCGGCAGCCCTCAAAGATCTGAGCAGCCGTCTGGAAGAGCGAGGCGTACTCAATGTCGAGGTCGAGATCGATCTTCCCGCTGATACGCGACTGCCGGCGAAGCTCGAGACCGCAATCTTCCGGATCACACAGGAGGCTTTGACGAACGTCGTCAAGCATGCCGACGCGAAGACAGTGCGTGTCACTCTCGCCGGCCGCAAGCGGTCCGTGGTCCTTGCGGTGGTGGATGACGGGCGCGGTTTCTCCCAAGCGCGAGAAGTGGACGGCGGGTTCGGGCTCATCGGGATCCGAGAGCGAGTTGCATCTCTCAACGGCGCTCTCGACCTCAAATCGACAGGCGGCGCTGGCACTCGGCTTGCGCTCGAGCTACCTCTCCCCGACAGCTCGTGAGATCTCATCCTGATGGTCGCCGTCGCGCCGGTGCTCTGCCTGGCGGCTGCCGGGGCGGCTGACGCTGCGCCGGCGGCGGGATCGGCCGCGTCGTGGGCTGATCGGCGCTGACTCTAATCGCCTCGCCGTGGTGTGTGATCTCGAGCGGCGGCCCCGTGCGCAGTGAGTAGCTCGCTTGCCGGTGGTTGACGTCGACGCGGAGCAGGCGGCCACGGAAACAGATCCCGAAGGTGAGTCGGTTGAGCCGTTCGGGGAGCCGCGGGGCGAAGGTGAGCGTGCCGCCATGGTCGCGCATGCCGCCGAAGCCGGCCACGGCCACGATCCAGGCGCCGGCGAGCGAGGCGATGTGGAGGCCGTCGCGGGTGTTGTGCTTGAGGTTGTCGAGGTCGATCAGGGCGGCTTCGCCGAAGTAGTCGTAGGCGAGCTCGAGGTGGCCGGTCTCGGCGGCGATTACCGCCTGGGTGCAGGCGGAGAGTGAGGAATCGCGCACGGTCAGCGGCTCGTAGTAGGCGAAGTCGCGGGCTTTCTGCTCGTCGCTGAAGGCGTCGCCGCGCAGATGGAGCGCGAGCACGAGGTCGGCCTGCTTGACGACCTGTTTGCGGTAGAGGTCGAAGTAGGGGAAGTGCAGGAACAGCGGGTAGTGCTCGGGAGTGGTGTGCGCGAAGTCCCAGGGCTGGTGCTCGGTGAAGGCCTCCGCCTGCGGATGCACGCCGATCGCGTCGTCATACGGGATGAAGATCGCCGTGGCGGCGTCCCGCCAGCCGGCCGCCTCCTCCGAGTCGACGCCGAGTTCTTCGACGCGATCCGGGTGCCGTTCGACGGCGTCGGCGGCGAGCAATAGGTTTCGCTGCGCCATTAGGTTGGTGTAGACGTTGTTGTCGGCGACGGCGCTGTATTCGTCGGGGCCGGTGACGCCGTCGATGCGGAACCGTCCTTCGGCGTCGTGGTGGCCCAATGAACGCCAGAGACGCGCCGTCTCGACGAGAAGCTGGAGACCTGCCTCGCGCTCGAAGGTCTCGTCGCCGGTTGCGGCCTGGTAGCGGCCGACCGCGTCGGCGATGTCCGCGTTGACGTGGAAGGCGGCCGTTCCCGCCGGCCAGTAGCTGGAGCATTCCTGGCCAGCGATCGTGCGCCAGGGGAAGGCTGCCCCTGCGAGGCCGAGCTGCTTCGCGCGCTCGCACGCGAGTGCAAGGGTTGCATGCCGCCAGCGCAGCGCGTCGCGCGCGGCATCGGGAGCCGTGTAAGTCAGGACCGGCAGGACGAACGTCTCCGTGTCCCAGAAGGCGTGCCCGTTGTAGCCGGGGCCTGTCAGGCCCTTGGCGGCGATCGCGCGGCGCTCGCCTCGCGCGCCTGCCTGCAGGGTGTGAAAGAGCGCGAAGCGGAGCGCCTGCTGCAGTTCGGCGTCTCCGTCCAGCTCCACGTCGGCGCGGTCCCAGAAGTCGTCCAGGTATGCGCGCTGGTCGGCTAGGAGGCCCTCCCAGCCGGTGTGGCGAGCCTCGGCGAGTGCCGCCGCCACCTGGTCGCGCAGTGCTGCCGTCGAGCGCTGGCTCGACCAGCCGTAGGCGAGGAACTTGACCATCCGCAGCCGCTGGCCTGGCTCGACGTCCGCGGTGATCGTTACGCGTCCCAGGTCGTCGCCGCTTTCGGCCGGGTTCGTCTCGGTGCCGGGCGGACCGTCGACGATGTGGTCCATGCCGGCGGCGAGCCGCAGGCCACTCAACTGGGTGGAATGCACGAGCACGACCTTCGTGTCGCGGCCGAAGAACTGCTCGGAGCTCAGCGGTGAGGCGACGCTCGCGCTGGTGCGGGGATCGTCGGGAGAGTCCGGCATCGGCTCGTTCGCGACGAGCTCGGACTGCAGCACGAGCCGTGCCGCGCTGTCGAGTGGCTCGACTTCGTAGAGCACCGCGGCGACCGAGCGCTGCGCGAACGAGACCAGCCGGACCGACGAGACCTGCACCGTCCGTCCGGCGGGCGAGCTCCACTCGACCTGCCGTCTTAGCACGCCGGCGCGAAAGTCGAGGGTGCGCCGATGGGTGCGGCACTCGCCGAAGCGGACGTCGAAGGGCTCGTCGTCGACGAGCAGACGAATGATCTTGCCGTTGGTGACATTGATCACCAACTGGCCGGCCTCGGGATAGCCGAAGCCGGCTTCGGCGTAGGGCAGCGTGCGCGCTTCGTAGAACCCATTCAGGTAGGTGCCGGGGAGACCGTTGGGCTCGCCCTCGTCCAGGTTGCCGCGCAGGCCGATGTGCCCATTGGCGAGCGCGAACACCGATCCCGCCTGGGCAATCACGTCCAGGTGCAGCTCGGTCTCGCACAGCGTCCACGGCTCGACGCTGAAAGCGGGATGGGCGATCACGCGTCGAGCAGCTCCCCTAGGTCGGAGACGACGACGTCAGCGCCGTGCGCGCGCAGCTCGGCGGCCTGCCCGACCCGGTCGACGCCGACCACACAGGAGAAGCCGCCGGCCCGCCCGGCCGCGACGCCGGCGATCGCGTCCTCGAAGACCGCCGCCTGCCTCGGCGTCACGCCGAGCGCCCGCGCGGCGGCCAGGAACGTGTCCGGCGCGGGCTTGCCCTTCAGATGGTCGCGCTCGGCGACGATGCCGTCGATGCGCTGCTCGAACAGATCCTCGATCCCCGCTGCGACCAGAACTTCGCGACAGTTGCTGCTCGACGAGACGACCGCCCGCCGTAGCCCCGCTTCGCGCGCCGCGCGCAGGTAGCGCACCGAGCCTTCATAGGGCTCGACGCCCTGTTCGCGGATCAAGCGCAGCACGATCTCGTTCTTGCGCTTCCCGAGCCCATGAACGGTCTCCATGGAAGCCGGATCGTTCTCCTCGCCCTTCGGGAGGTCGATGCCGCGCGCCGCCAGGAAAGAGCGCACACCGTCGTAGCGGGGCATGCCGTCGACGTACTCGTCGTAGTCGGCAACCGGATCGAACGGCCGAAACGGTCCGCCGGCTCGCGCCGCCCGCTCGCGCAGGAAGCCGTCGAACATCTCCTTCCAGGCCGCCGCATGAACCTTCGCGGTCTGGGTCAGCACGCCATCCAGATCGAACAGGCAGGCTCGCACGCCCTCAGGCAAACCGAGCATCGGCGAAAGCCTACGACGCGTGCGCACGCGTTCGTGGGTCTCGGTCATCCGCTCACAGCGCCCGGGTCAGCCTGCTGAGAGGGCGAGTTGCGTTACGCCGAGCAAGGTCAGGACGACGGCGGCGGCGCGCCTGGCGGTGAGCGGCTGGTGCAGGAAGATGCTGGCGAGCACAACGGTGACGACGATCGAGGCGTTCGAGGACGCGGCCGCGACGGAGACCGGGAGGCCCCGCAGGCCGAGGAAGTAGAACACCGAAGCGATCCCGATCATCGTCCCCACGCCGACGCCTGCCAGCGTGCGTTTCGTCATCGGCGGCCGAGGCCCCTTCACCGCGAGCCCGAGCGCGGCTACCGCGGTCATCGCAATCGCCATCAGGCCGTTCAGCTGCGTCGCGTCGAGGCCGCGCAGAGCCGGCTTTTCGAGGAAGGCGCCGACACCGATGATCGCGATGTAGCTGACCATGATCACGAATGCGCGGATCGGAGGACCATCCTTGCCCGAGCTGACGTCGAGGCTGACGCCGTATCGCGCCGGTGCGTGGGCGAGCAACACGACGCCCGCCAGCGTGCAAGCAAGCCCGGTCATCTTCAAGACCGAAGGCGACTCGCCGAGCACGACGATCCCGAGCAGCGTCGTGATCGCGATGTACAGATTAGAGAACGTGACCACCGAGGAGACGGGTAGGTAGTCGAGCGCGAAGCAGTAGAAGAACGAGCCGATGCCTGTCAGCAGGCCAATGCCGAGACCAGCGAGGGCCGGCCGGGCAGCGGGAAACGTGAGGCCATGGGCTGCGATGAGCGCGACCAGGGCGGCGGCCAAGCTGCCGCTTCGAATTTGCGCGTTGAGCTGGAAGGCGCCAACGCCGCGTCCGACCGGACTCTCGATGAACGAAGCGACGCCCACGAGCACGACATAGACCGCCACGTACCCGAGCGAGAGACCGATCACTGGGACGCTTGACCGCCGAAGCTAGCAGCGAGCGAGATGAGGCGCGCCGTGACAGTCGCGGAGTGGATCAGGTCGGGAGTGCCGCCGAGAGCCGGGGCGGTCGGCGGTCACGTCGCGGCCTGTTGGCGGATGGCGCGACCGGAGATCGTCTCGGTCAAGACGCGCATAACCGCCTCGCGGCGGCCGCCGGGCCATGGTTCGACATCGAGTTGGGCGAGCTGTTCGAGCTCGGCGGGGTCGTCGACGAGCTGGGCGCGGCCCATGATGAGCACGCTCCAGCCTTCGCTCATCGCCTCGTCGATGTGGTCGACCTCAAAGCTGACCGGGGTGCCGGCTGCGGCGGCGAGCAAGCCCTCGGCACGGGTGTGGAAGACGACGTCGCCGTCGAAGAACTGGAAGTTGACCGGCAGCGCGATCGGTCCCTGTGGAGCGAGGAAGACGAAGTGTCCGATGCCGCCTCCGGCCAGGTGGGCCTCGCACTCCTCCTTGCTGAGTACGTCGAGATGCGGATGCGGGCCGGCGCGTCCAGGCCCGGGCGGCCGATCGAGGTCGCCGCCGCGCAGATGCAGGATGGTTGTCTCGAGCGCGGCCGCGAGTGAAAGCAACTGGCCGGTCCTGAGTGCGGCCGGGTTGTGCTCGAGGTAGTCGAGGTAGCCGGGAGCCATGCCGGCGCGACGGGCGACCTCCTCCCGCGTCAGGCCCAGCTCCTGTCGGCGGTGAGCGACGCGGCGGGCGAGGTCGCCGGAGCGCGCCGCCGTCACGCCGACCGCCCCTCGTCGTCCGAGGTGCCGCGGTAGGTGAGCATGCGGCCCCAGGTGTCGTCGGTGCCCCAGATGCCGGCGCGCAGGCATTCGAGCTGGACGATCTGGGAGTGGTCGACGAACAGGTTGACGTCGATCCCGTAGTTTTTGACGTACCAGGCGAAGACGTCGGGGTCGGCGGCCTCGAACATCACCTGCTCCAGCCCTAGATCGGAGACGATGCGAGCGACGACGTCGGTGCGCCACTCGCGCACCTGTTCGGTGATCCCCTCCGACTCGATCATGATCATCTGCGCACCGGCGTCGAGGTGGCGCTTGGCCAGCTCGATCGCCTGGCCGACGTCACGCGTCCCTTCGGCTTCGAGTGCCTCAACGCTGGAGGCGCCACCAGCGCCGAACTGAATCCCTACCTCCGGCTTCGGCTTCAGCCCAGCCTCGCCTACCGCCTTTGTGAGCCGCACGAGGTCATCGATCGGAAGGGTGATGAAGCCGGTTGATATCTCAACGATGTCGAAGCCGAGATCTCGGCATTCCTCCAGGTAACGGGCAACGGCGTCGCCGCGCTGGGCGAGCACATATTCGAGGAAGCCGCCTGTGGAAACGGCGACCTCGTGCTCGTGGCAGATCTCGTTGAGGGCCTGTACCGTCGCGCGCGGCATCAGCGCGAACGAGCCGCCCGCGTACTTGAGCGTGTCGATGTAGTCGCCCATCGTTTCGAGCAGGTCTTCGAGGTAGCGCCGCCCGACCGGGGTGTAGTACGGGCCGCGGATCTCTGTCACGCCACGGCTGCGCGGCTTGTGCGGCCGCTCGTTCATCCGCAAGAACGCGAACGCGCGCTCCCCTGCCTCTGTCTCAAGTGTCATTGCTGGCTCCGTTGGTAATCAGGTCGAGGTCGGACTCGACGCCGTCCAGGTAGGCGATCACCGCCGGCTCGTCGGATTCGAGGCGCTCGATTGGCTCGCCAGTGCACTGCTGCAGCTGGACGATCGCACGGCGCTCCCCGCGGTGAAGCACGCGCCAGTGGGCACCGGCGCGCACCCAGTTCTCAAGTATTTCGACCGTGAGCGTCTGCGCTGCCATGGAGACTCCTTTCACGACTGGGGACTGCTCTCGACTGGGACGGCGTCGAGGCGAGGGCCGCGGTCAACTCGCGGACTGCGATCTCCTCGAGGCCAGCGACCGCGTCCTTGATCCGCCTCCGCAGCCGATCGTCTGTGCGCCGGATGGCGAGGCGGTCGAACTTCGCCGCAACCGTGTCCCAAACCATCGGGCGGGTCAGGAAGCCTTCATAGTCGGCTCTCTCCGCAGAGAGGGTCGCGCCGTCGGTGAGGTGGAGCCGCAGCCGGCAGGGATGCTCTGCTGGAAAGCGGGCGGTCAGGTCGCCGGCGGGCCGCACCTCGACGCGGCGCAGCAGGGCTTGCACGTCCGGCCGAAGGATCCGCTCGGGCGCGAACTGCTCGGGCATGACCTGCCCGTCGAGCAGCGCGACCGCGAGCAGGTAGGGGAGTGAGTGGTCTGCCTGTTCCTTGGTGCGGATCTGCGTCTTGTCGCCCTCCTCGCCACCTCCGATGATGTCGTAGGCAACCTGGAACGTCTCGAGCTCGACCGCCTCCACCGTGGCCGGGTCGACGTGATGTGTTGCGCGCAATTCGAGGATCGCTTCGAGCGCGGATTGGGAATGGATCTCAGCGTTGTAGCGCTTGAGGAATGTACGCCGGACGCGCTCGAGGTCCTCGCCTTCCCAGTCGATCGCGAACGGACCCGCGATCGAGTCGCTGAAGCCCTTGTTCCCCTCGAACACCTCCGACGGGCCGGTGATGCCACGCGCGGCGAGGAACACGGCGTTGACGGCGCCGAACGCGGCGAAGGGGAAGGCGAGCCCCTTCCAGTGCGAGAGCGCGCCGGTGCGGGTGACACGGAGCGCGTTCAGCGCCGTGCCAGCGATCGCGATCGCGCTCGCGGTCTGCGTCGCGTCGAGCCGCAGCGCCTTCGCAACACCTGCCGCGACGGAATACGCGCCCTGGGTCGTGTGGTCGAACCCCCTCGCCCGCACAGGCGCCTCGTCGGAGAGCCGGCACTGCACCTGATAGGCGACCGCGAGCGCTGTCAGCAGCTCGCGGCCGGAGGAGTTCGCGTATTCGGCAGCCGCGAGGACCGGCGCCAGGTTGTCGCTCGGGTGGCAGGTCTCACCCGGGGCGAAGTAGGAGTCGTTGAAATCGAGGTAGCGGACGAGCGCGCCGTTGTAAAGGGCGGCTCGGTCGGGTGCCGTCGCATCGCCTCCGATCAAGGTGCAGAGCGGTTGACCGCCGAAGTCTTCGAGCTGCGCCCGGATCGCGGCGACAGGGGCAGCGCCACGCGCGCCGAGCGCGCAGCCGAGCGCGTCGAGCACACGAATCTTCAATTCGTTCCGCGCCGCGTCAGAGAGATCGTCCCACGAGCGGGCAACGACGAAGCGGGCCAGCCGCTCGACGTCGGTCATCGCGCCCGCCTCCCCCGGCGCAGCAGTTCGCCCAATACGACCGCATCGTTGTGCTCGCTGTCGCGCGCCCCGTAGACAAGCGTCAACGTCCCCTCGCGCGCGCGCCGCCGCAGCTCACGCAGTTTCGCCTCCTGGGCCGCCAGCTCCTCGAGGTAGCGGCGACGGAACTCTTCGAAGCGGGCCGGGTCGTGTCCGAACCAGCGGCGGAGCTGACTGCTCGGGGCAAGCTCGCGCTCCCACTCGTCCAGCTGCGCCTTCTCTTTCGAGACGCCGCGCGGCCACAGCCGGTCGATCAGGATGCGGTAGCCGTCCGACCGGGCCGGCGGCTCGTACGCGCGCTTCAGCCGCACGTCCATCGCACTACTGCTCGCGCTTCTGGTGCACGATCACAACTGGGCAAGCCGCGTGGTGTGCGACCTGCTGGCTGACCGACCCGAGCAGCAAGCCTGCGAAGCCGCCGTGTCCGCGCGAGCCGACAACGACCATGTCCGCGCCCCGAGACTCATCGACTAGAGCAGCGGCCGGCCGTTCTTCCACCACACGCCGCTCGATCTGCACCTTGTCCGTGTCGGGGATCGATTCCCGCAGGGTCGCGTTAAAGGCGACCTCGGCGGCTTGGCGCATGTCTCGCTCTGCGGCAACGTCGGAGTAGGATCCGATGCCGGGTCCCCCGGTGTAGGCGTACTGCCAAGCGTGGACGACGCGCAGCGTCGCCTGGCGCAGCTTTGCCTCCTCGAGCGCGAAGCGCAGCGCCGCCTTCGCCCCTTCCGAATGGTCGACTCCAACCACGATCACAGCCATCTCTCTCCTCCTACTCTCGTCGTTCCATTGGCCGCGGAGAGGCGATTGACCGCTCCTCGGCGTAGACGTTTTTGAGCGCGTCGGCCGGGTCCGGGTCGGTGCCGGCCTTCGCGAACTCGACCGCGGCGTCGACAATCTGATGCGCCTCGGCGTCCAGCCGGTCCCACTCCTCGTCGGTCAGCTCGATCGACTCGCGCAGGTTGCGAACCGGGTCGCGTGTTTCGCGCAACCGGCGTAGCTCCTGCTTGTCGCGATAGATCTGCGCATCGCCGATGTAGTGGCCGGTCAGCCGCTCCGTCTCGCAGAGCAGAAAGACCGGCCCCTCCCCGTTACGGGCGTGCGCAAGCGCCTCAAGGGCGGCGAGGTGGACAGCCTCGACATCCTGGCCGTCCACGTGCAGCGCATGCATCCCAAAGGCCTCCGCACGGTGCGTCAGGTCGCGGATCGGCTGGTGCTGCGACTGCGGCGTCGACTCCGACCAGCGGTTGTTCTCGCAGACGAAGACGACCGGCAGCCGCCAGAGCTGGGCAAGGTTCATCGACTCGTGAAACGTGCCGATGTTGGTGGCGCCGTCGCCGAAGAACGCGACGGCGACGCGCGGCTCCCGTCGTAGCTGGAACGCCAGCGCCGCGCCGGCCATGCCCGGCAGGCCGCCGCCGACAACGGCGTTCGCGCCCATGTTGCCGCGGGCGACGTCGTAGAGGTGCATCGAGCCGCCGTAGCCGTGCGAGCAGCCTTCGACTTTGCCGTACAGCTCGGCCATCACCTCGTTCGGCGGCGTACCGTTGGCAAGCACATGCCCGTGCGCGCGGTGGGTGGAGCCAATTACATCGCCCTCTTGGAGCGCGCGGCAGACACCGACCGCGACCGCCTCCTGGCCAATGCACACATGCAAGAAACCGGCGAGGTCACCGGCGCGGAAGCGCTCCTCGACCTTCTCCTCGAAACGCCGGATCAGCAACATCTCCGCGAAGAACTCGACCAGCTGCTCGCGCGGCAGACGCTGTTTCGGACTCGAAGGCGTGGGATTCGGGCGCGCCATTAGCGCAGCCTCCCTACGTTGGCGACCGCCGAGACAAGGACGATGCGGGCGCCGGCCTCGACGCCGGGCTTGCGTTCCAGGTAGGCGCGGAAGAGTTTGCACCCGATCCGCTCGATGATCGCGACGCGCGTCATCGCCTTGCCCCCACCATGTCCAGGAGGCGCCGCTTGTCCTCAAGTCCAGCGAGCAGTTTCGCGAACGCTGCGCTGAACTTCTCGATCCCCTCCGTCTCGAGGGTCTCGACCACGTCGTCGTAGTCGACGCCGACCTTGGCCAGCTGCCCGAACAGCCGCTGGGCCTCGTCGACTCCCCGCGTCAACGTCTCGGCCACACGGCCGTGATCCTGGAAGGCAAACAGGGTCGGCTCGGGCATCGTGTTCACCGTCTCGGAGCCGATCAGCTCCTCGACGTAGAGTACGTCCCGGTACGCCGGGTTCTTGGTCGAGGTCGAGGCCCACAGGCAGCGCTGCGGGTGCGCGCCCGCATTTGCCAGCTCGCGCCAGAGCTTGTTATCGGGGGAGAAGAGCTCGCGGTAGTAGGCGTAGGCGAGCTTGGCGTTCGCGATCCCCAGCTTCCCGTGCAGTTCCGCGGGCGCGCCGAGGGCGTCGAGGCGGCGGTCGGTCTCGCTGTCGACCCGGGAGACGAAGAAGCTTGCGACGGAGTGCACGCGGGAGAGGTCGCCGCCGCTGGCGCGGAAGCGTGCGAGTCCTTCCTGGTAGGCGCGTGCGGCGGCGACATAGCGCTCGACCGAGAAGAGGAGCGTGACGTTTATCGAGCGGCCGGCCGCGGCCGAGTCTGCGATCGCTGTCACGCCGGGCTTCGTGGCGGGGATCTTGACGAACAGATTCGGCCGCTCGATCCGTTCGTGCAGTCGACGGGCCTCGTCGTACTGGGCGACCGTGTTGTAGGCGAGAGTGGGATCGACCTCGATCGAGACGTAGCCGTCTCGGCCGCCGCTCTGCTCCCAAACGGGGCGCAGCAGATCGCAGCCGGCGGCGACATCGGCGCAGGCGAGCTCGAGAAAAAGATCCTTGCCGCTCAGACCGCGTGCCAGCAGCTCGCGCAGCTGCGCATCGTAGGCGTCGCCATGAGAGATCGCCTGCTCGAAGATGGTCGGATTGGAAGTGACCCCGACGACCCCGTCCTCACGCACGAGCCGCGCCAGCTCGCCACTTTCCAGCAGCTCCCGGGAGAGGTAGTCGATCCAGACCGACTGACCGAACTCGGCCAGCCGCTGCAACGCCGGAGTGTCAGTGGACATTGGTCACCTCCATCGCGCCCGTTGCACCTTCCGCGATCGGCTCGGCGGTGAGGAGCAGCTCGCGTGCGGCATCGAGCTGGCCGAAGCGGTTCCAGAGCAGGACGCCGCGTGGGCGCCGCGCACGGTCGACGTACGTGAAGGTCGCCTCGCCGTCCAGGTCCTTCCAGTCGGAGAATGTCTCGAGGCGCGAGTCGAGCTCTCCGACGGCCTCGTAGCCGAGGTCGAACAGGTCGGAGTAGAAGAAGGGCAGGTGCTCGTAGGGCGCACCAGCGCCGGCCATGTTCGCGCCGACCCGGCGGCCGTGACTCTTCGCGTGGTCCTCGTGCTCGACGCGCATCTCGGTCGCCAGTGCCGCGACGGGGAAGCTGGCGACATCGCCGGCCGCGAACACGTCCTTGCGCCCGCCCACGCGTCCGTACGCGTCGACGACGATCCCGTTCGCCACCGGCAGGCCGGCGTCGGTTGCGAGCTCGACGCTCGGCTCGATCCCAATTCCGGCGACGACCGCGTCCGCCTCGATCACGCGCCCGTCCGCGAGCGTGACGCTCGCACCTTCGCCTCGGGCCACGATCCCGGTCACCGAGGCCTCGGCCAGCAGCTCGACGCCTCGCTCGCGGTAGTAGTCGTTGAGCGCCGCCGACAGCTGCGCCGGGAAGATGCGCGCGCCGATGCCGGCCTCTGGGAAGACCATCGTCACCGGGCAGTCGTTGAGCGCGAGCGCGGCGGCGATCTCGGAGCCAATGAAGCCGCCCCCGATCACGCAGACACGAGCGCCTCTCTCGGCGAGCGCGCGTAGGCGCCGGTAGTCGTCGACCGTGCGGAAGTAGATGACTGCGTCGCCGCCGAAGGGGAGCCGGCGCGGCCGGCCGCCGGTGGCGAGCAGCAGCTTGTCGTAGCCGTAGCTCTCGTCTTTGTCGTCGCGCGCCTCGCGGCGCTCGAGGTCGAGCTCGACGACCCGTCGGCCGAGCCGCAGATCTACGCCGAGCTCTGCGGTGCCGCGCCAGATCGTGCTCTCCTCGTCGCCCTTCCAGAGGGCCTTCGAGAGCGGCGGGCGCAGGTAGGGCGGGTGCGGCTCGTCCCCCACGACCAGGATGCGGCCGGCGTGGTCGCGCTCGCGGATGCCCTTGCAGGCGGCGTCCGCGGTCAGGCCGCCGCCGACGATCAGGTAGCGGGTGGTGTCCATCGCTTGCCTCGCTCTCATTCGTTCATGTCCAGGGGTTGCGGTTGCGGACCTCGGCGAGGAACTCGCGTCGCAGCTCCGGGTTTTCGCTGTAGCCGCAGCGCCAGACGCTCGTGACGGTCTTCGATTGCTCCTCGCGGACGCCGCGCATCTGCGTGCACAGGTGCACGGCTTCGAGATGGACGGCGACGCCGTGCGGCTTCATCAGTCCGGCGAGCGCGTCCGCGATCTGCTCGCCGAGGCGCTCCTGCACGGTGAAACGGCGCGAAAACAGCCGTACCAGCCGGGTCAGTTTCGAGAGGCCGATGATCCGCTCGTGTGCGACGTAGCCGACGTGCGCGAAGCCGTGGAAGGGCAGCGCGTGGTGCTCGCACAGCGAGTAGAAGGAGATTGGCCCCTCGATCACCTGGCTGACCAGGCAGTCGGCGTCGCAGCGGCACTCGGTCGGAAACGCCGTCAGCAGCTTCGCGTCGCCTTCGTAGCCGGCGGTCGCGTCGTAGAGCGCCTTTAGGAACCTCTCCGGCGACCGTTCAGTTCCCGGCGTGTTCCGTTCCATCCCGAAGGTCGTGAAGATCTCCGCCATATAGTCCTGGAAGCGGAGCCAGTCGGCGTTGTCTATCGGCCGCGGCATCACCTGCTCCCATGGCGAGGTCTCCTCCGGATCGACCGACGAGGTCTGGCCCTGCTCGGGAATCAGGCTGTCGCGGAGATCGATGACGTTCGTCGACTCGTCCTGCATCCTGCTCACCTCGCTCCGCTATTCTCAGCGCCCTGAACGTCCATCAGTCGGCCGGCTTCGAGCGGACGATCACAACCGGGCAGGCGGCATGATGCGCGCACTGCTGACTGACCGATCCGAGCAGGAGCTGTGCGAAGCCGCCGTGCCCGCGGGAACCGACGACGAGCAGGTCAGCGTTGCGTGACTCGTCGACCAGGACGGCTCCCGCCGTACCCTCGACCACGCGCTGCTCGATCTTCACCTCGCCTGGGCTGGGGAGCGCCTCGCGTACAGTGGCGTCAAGCGCGGCTGCGGCAGCTGCGCGAAGCTCGGAAATGTCGCCGCCAAGGACAGGCGCGACGCCCTCGAAGCCCGTGTAGCCGACGTAGCCGTTGTAGCCGAACTGCCAGGCCTGGACCGCGCGCAGGGTCGCGCCGCGCAGACGCGCCTCCTCGTGCGCGAACATGAGCGCTGCCTTCGCGCCCTCGGAACGGTCAACGCCGACCACGATCAGGTTCATCGTCCCGCACCTGGGAGGCCGAGCTCGACCCGTTTCATCGTCTGCTCCTCTCTCTGCCGGCACTCACGGCGCGGACTTCAGCTGTGGAGCCCTTGACCATGTCGCCCGCCGCCGTCGCCCCCACCAGCTCGCGACCCGCGGACGGGGCTCGCCAACTGGTGCTCCCGCACATCGGGCAGCGCTCGGGTAGACGCGCAACGACCGCCCCGTAGCCGCAACCAGCGCAGCGGATCTCGGCACGACCGTCGACGCCGCGCTGCCGCGCGGCCAGGGCCAGAAGCTCAGGCGCGAGCGGCGTGGAAAGCGGTGACGGGGGCGCCATCATTCGCTCGCGCTTCCGACCAGCTGGTGTGCGCGACCGCCGACCCGGCACGAGACGCTCTCCAGCCCACGCTCTGCGACCCAATCGTCGATCGCCCCCAGCGCCTCGACGAGATCCTCCCCGTGAAAGCCCGGCGTTCGTGCGTGCACGACCCAACGCTGCGCCTCGCGCTGAACGAGGAAGGAATGGAAAGGAATGAGGTGCTCCGAGAGAGCGAGCGCGTCCCAACGGCCATCGAGATCGATCTCGATGCCCGCCGCGGTGTTGCATTCGGCGAGGCCGACGCCCGAACTCAAATACTCACTCATCTCCAACTCCTCTCGTTTGCCTGCTTCCAGGCTGTCATCGGTTGAGCAATGCGGCTATGAGGTGACCGCCCCATCACGAGAGCGGCGCGACCTCATTCGCAGCGCGACGACCCCCACGACCAACGGCGGCCCCCATCCGCAGCCGCCGACACACGCCATATCCGCCCCGCCTGCATCGGGCGTGCGCGCAGCGGTGTTGGCGCTGGCGCCGCTACAAGCGGCGCCAGCCCTTGCCGTCACGACGTCTCTACCCGCGACCGCTGTCGACCGCTGTGGTGCCGCAGTCGGCGTTGTCGATCTCAGATACGGCTTCCAAATGGAATGGTTCCCCTGCCGTCGGCTACTTCAGCGACTTGATGAACGCGACAAGGGCGCGGATGTCGTCGGGCTTCGCCATGAGGTCGTATCTGCTGATCGCGGCGGACATGACGCCTGCGCGGTAGCCCTTGACGATCTGCGCGTCCGGGTCTGCAATCGACCGCTCGAGGTAGGCGTCGTCGGCAGTGACGGCTTGGCCGCTGCTGAGGGTGACGGTGCTGCCGCCGACGCCTTTGAAGCTCGGGCCGACACCGGCGCTGCCGCTGAGCGAGTGGCAGGCGGAGCAGCCGTCGGCGGTGTAGAGGCCCTTTCCGCGCGCGACCAGCCCGGGCGTGACTGCGACCGGTCCGACCGTCCGCGACGTGGCTGTGGTGGTGGTGGTCGGGGTCGTGGTCGTCGGGGTGGGGACAGTCGGGGCGGCCGCTCCGCTCGGGTGGTGTTGCCCCCGGTGGTAGCCGATGGCGTAGGCGGCGATCAGGAGGCCGAGGATGACCCCGCCGGCAGCGAGCCCGCCAAGCAGCCAGCGCCAGAGCCCGTCCGCGCCTGCGGAGGTGGATGGTGCTTCGTTCATAGGTTCGTCGTTCATTTCATGGCCGCGGCGAACATGAGCGGCATGCCGATCGAGAGGACGAACATCAGCCGGCCCGCGACGAGGCCGAGGCGGGTCGCGCCGAGGCCGGTGAGAAGGCCGAGGACGGCGTTGTGGAGGAGGTAGTACGCGTATACGAGCGGGTGGCGCTCATAGTGCTCGTAGATGCTCGGCACCATGAAGAACATCATCAGCGTCGGCATCGCGATCACCGTGGCCAAGCCAATCGAAGGGTGGTCGCCGAGCCTGCGTGAGATGGCCGGCAGCGAGCCAAGCAGAAGGCCGAGCATGGCACCGAAGAAGAAGACCCCGGCGTTGTCGAGGTGGGTGTAGCGGATGCCTGCCTCGGACGCGTGGACGATCTGGGGGAAGAGTGCAGCCAAAGCGATGACGCAACCGGCAGCGGCGAAGCCGAACTGCGCCGGGCCGGCGAGCGGGACGCCCCTGCGGGCAGGCGCCGTCGTCCTGGCTGTCACCGGTTTGGCTTCGACGAGCCGCTCGCGTGCCTGGTAGTGGGTTCCCGTCCAGGTGTCCATGTGCTCGACAAGCTGATAGGTGTACCGCCGTCCCCAGGCGGCGCGGGCGAGTGGCAGGACCTGTGCGAAGAAGGCGAGGAAGCCGACCGCGAGCAGCAGCGCGAAGCTGGCCCCGACCAGGCTGTAGCCGCTAGTGCCGGGTGGTTGGATCGCGTAGCGCCGTGGAATGCCGAGCGCGCCCTCGACAAACCAGGTTCCTGTGAGTCCGTAGCCGCCGACGAGGATCAGCGCGACCGTCCAGGTGCGAGCTTGGCGCGAGGAGGTGCGGCCAGCGTCGCGTTCGAGCAGGTGTGCGAGGAAGGCAAGCACCCAGACGACGACGGTCATGATTAGGTAGGTGTGGAAGTGGGCCACGACCCAGGTGGTGTTGTGGAGGCGGAAGTTGATCGGGATGATCGAGTCGATCACCGCGCCGGTGCCGCCGATCGCCCAGCCAGTGAAGCCGATGTAGAGCAGCGTCGAGGCGAGCGTCCACTGGTAGCGAGATCCCCAGATCAGCATCGCCATCGAGTAAATCGTGATCACCGCGACCGGGATCAAGGCGCCGTAAGAGGCGATCTCGGAGACGATGTCAGCCCAGGTCGGTTGCACGAAGTCCATGTACAAGTGGTGGGAGTAGGCGGTGAGGATAAAAACCAGCGAGCCGATCCAGCCGGCAACGAACGGCTTGGTCGTTTTGTACGGCCTACCGGCGTAACGCGGGACCAGCACGTAGATCACCGCGGCGCCAAGATAGATCGTCAGGTTGGCCATCTCGTGCATGAAGAAGTAATCGAGGTTGATCGCCACTTGGACGTCGATCCGGACCGAGCTGGCGTAGGTTCGCCCGAGCAGCCCGACCAGGAGCGTCGACCCGACCACGCAGGTGACCAGGCCGTTGATCACGACCACGAGGGCAGCGATCACCTGCGGCGGTGGCACCTCCTCCTCTCGTCCTCGCAGGTAATGCCAGCCGAGCGTGCGCAACAGCCCGCCATAGGTGGTGGTTGTCCGCTCGAGTACGTCGACGCAGTAGACGCAGAATCCCGTGCCGACGAGCAGGTAGCCAACGAAGAACAGGCTCTCTGACCAGACCGACCACTGCCCGGCCGGGTAGAAAGGAAGCGGCGGTAGGAACGTATAGGCGGCGCCGAAGCCGCCGACGAGCGTCGCGACCAGGACCGCGACAACGCCGCCGAGGACGAGCAGGTAGGTCGCGAGCATCCACGCAGGCCGCAACGGCACCGTCGGGTGCAGCACATACCAGAGCGCCCCCATCCCTGCGAGCAGGCAAGCGACGATCATCCCAGCCCCGTGCAAGGTCAAGATCCGGTAGAACCAGGCGGGCGAGAGGCTGATCACCGTCGCCTGAGTCAGGCGCATGATCAGACCGAGCACGCCCATCGCGGCAATCAAGGCAACCCCGGTCGCGGCGAAGAGCAGCCCGATCCGACGCTCGATCGGGCGTGCTTCGACTGTGAACGCCGCAGCACTCGGATGCAGCACCGATGGAGTCGCGGCGGCGACTGTGGCCATTACCGCGCCGTCACCGTAAACGTGTTCTGCATCGTGGAGTGGCCGACTCCACAAAGCTCCAGGCAGCGGATCCGGTAGACGCCGGGCTCGTTGAGCGTCAAGTCGAGCTTGTTGGTGTAGCCGGGTAGCGCCTGCACCGAGCCGATCAAGTGCCCGCGCGGGTCATAGAGCCCGAAGCCGTGAATAACGTCGATCGAGGTGACGTCAAAGCGAATCCGCGTTCCGACCGGCACCTGATCCGGCGAAAGCGACCAGAAGAACTGGCCGCCGACCGCCTTCACAACGGTGCGCCCGCTCGAGTTGCCGTTCGCAAACGGAAGATCGAACAGTGAGATCCCGACCACAAGCACGCCGATCACGAGCAGCAGCGCCAGCCAGCGCTTGCGCAGCCAGTAGCCGACGCGATGCAACCTCTCCTCGGATGCCTCCGATCCCGCCTGCACCCCGATCACCACGAAGGCGCCTGCTAGGACGATCGCGAGCACAGCGAAGACGGCGCCGATCGCGATCTGCGGATCGCCGTAATGGACGCTCACCCGGCGGCTCCGAGCGAGAAGCGACCACGTGCCGCCCTCGCCAGCGGATTGCGCCGTCCCCTTTCGCGCCGTTGAGCCTGGCTGATGCCGATCGGCGACACCTCCTCCAGCGGCTTGCCTATCAAGGCGTCCCTGGACGCCGCACTATGATCGAGTCTGACAGAGCGCGCCTCGGCGAATCGGGTCTCCCGCTTACGGCTCATACTCGCCGACCGTCTGCCGTGTCGTGATCGCAAGCCGGTTCCAGGCGTTGATCGCCACGATCTGCCAGATCAGCTCCGCGAGCTCCTTCGCTTCGAAGTGGCGGACCGCTTCGTCATAGACCGCGGCGGGGACATGCGTATCGGCGATGAGCGTGACCGCGTCGGTGAGGGCGAGAGCCGCTCGTTCCCGCTCGGAAAAGAAAGGGGCTTCCTGCCAGGCGGCGACTGCGTAAAGACGCTGTTCCGACTCGCCGACCTTGCGCGCGTCCTTGGTGTGCATGTCGATGCAGTACGCGCAGCCGTTGAGGATCGAGGCGCGCAACTTGACCAGCTCGCGCAGCACGGGGTCGATCCGGATCTCCCTTTCGAGCGCGACCAGCGCCCGCGACAACGAGGGCGCCGCACGACCGATGTCCATCCGTTCCGCCTCGACGATGCTGCCCGTTTCGGTTTTCATCGTTCGCTGCTCCTTCCGGCGATGCATAGGCGCCGACGTGCTGTGCGGATCGTGCGCTCAGTCAACGCGCGTAGAGGTCGTCTGCGCGGACGTTTCGGCCGACTACGGCTCCAGGGCGGCGTCGATCGAGATCTCCACGTTGCCGCGGAGCGCATTGGACACCGGGCAGAGCGCAGCAGCGTTCGAAACTGCGTCGTTGAACGCCGCCGCGTCGATCGAGCCAACGTGCGCGCGAACGCGCAACGCGAGTTCGGTGATCCGAGGTGCTCCGTCGACCTCCGTCAGAACGCAGTCCGCGTTCGTTGTGAGACGTTCCGGCGGCATGTCGGCCTCGCCGAGGACGAGTGCAAGCGCCATCGTGAAGCAGGTCGCGTGCGCGGCACGCGATCAACTCCTCCGAGCTCGTCTTGCCTTCGGGACCTGCCGTTCGGGCTGCCCAGGTGACGGGAAGATCTTGCACCGCGCGGCTACCCGAAGTCAGGACGCCGCTTCCGCGCGCAAGTGATCCATCCCATCTCACCTCTGCATTCCGTGTCGCGATCGGCATCGTTTCCGCGCTCCTCTTCTCGTGTCCGCTGCGTCAGGCGGTCTTGTCCCCCAGGCGCCGGGGCTTCTATGGCCTGCGCCGACGCCGGACGGGCAGCGGGCGGGGCCGCTTCCAGATGAGCTGTTTCTTGCCAACCCCAGCAGTGATCAGCAGGAGGGCGATGCTCAGCACCACCAGAACTGACGCGTACGAGTCGAAAGCGTTCATGTCCACCTCCTGCGTCGAGGATCATCGTCCGCAGACGGATCCGGTATGGGCTCGCGGCCCCATCTGCACGACGTGCAGGCCCCAACAAGCACGGCGCCATTCAGCTGCGGTGTGGGGATCTTGGTTATCGACACACAGCATGGAGGCGACGAAGAACCGTGACAGGACCCCACCGACCGACGGCTAGTACAGCTGCCGCGCGGCCACTTTTCTCCAAGTCGTGCCGCTTGGTTGCGTAGACCCTGAATCTGGGGTTCGGGCCACGAGTGGGCCACCAAGCGCCGACCATAGGGTCGCTAGCGACTTTGCTCGCCTACGATGAGTTCGAGCAGGCTGTCGTGCTCCTCCCGGCAGGCCGGGCAGCCCTCGAGGTGGGCGCGCAGGCCGGGCAAAGCCGTGTCGGCGGGCCTCCGCGCAAGCTCGAGCTCCACGAAGCGATCGAGCTCCTGGAAGCAGACATCGCAGCCCACTTCCGGTTCGGAAGGTCCGAGGAGCCGGGGGAGCGTTTGGTTCAGATCAGCTCTTATCATGATCAGTCCTCTTCCAGCCAGCCGTCGAGCGCGAGACCGGCCTCGGTCAGTTGTCTGCGGAGCTTGCGACGAGCGTCGTGCAGTGTCTTGTAGAGGGCGCCGCGGTTGGTGTTCAAGCGTTCGGCGAGAACATCGATCGGGACCCCGTTCACCGCGAGCGCGACGAGGACAGTGCGCTGGTGCGGAGTCAGGACCTCCGCGATTGCACCCTGTAACGTGGTGAGGAGCTCGTTCTGCTCGGCCTCGGCATCCGGTTCGTGCGCTTGACTCGAGACGAGGTCCCAGCCGTCGTCCTCGAGGGGGATCTCGCGTCCCTGCCAGGCGCGTTTCCTCAGCTTGACCGCAGCCTCGAGCAGGGCGAACTTGTAGGCCCAAGTCGTGAAGCGACTGGCGCCGCGGAAGTCGTCGAGGCGCCTGAGGATGCTCATTAGCGCATCGTCGGCAGCCTCGTTTGCGATGTCGTCGAGCTCGTTGCCGCGCAGGTGGGGGAGCGTTGATCGGCGGCGGGCGACCTCGAACCGTGCGGCGCGTAGGAGTAGTTCGTGCAGGCGCGCGATCGCGGCCTCGCGCGTTCCGTCTTCTGCCCGCAGTGAGCGCAGCCACTCGCTCGACTCCGCGTCAATTTGAGTCGCAGATGCCGCAGTTGCGGGTTGGACGAGCGGCGAAACGAGGGGCTCCACGACCTTCACCGTAGAGCCTCCTCAAGGCTCATCATGCCGCTCTTTGGTGCGTGAGGGGAGCAAGGATCCGGACGGCGAGGGCGGGGCGACAGCCGCGCTCGACCAGCTCGATCAGTGCGTGCAGGTCGTAGCGTGAGTCGTTGGCGATCTCGGCGGCGAGCGCGAGCGAGAAGCCTGACCTGGTCAGTCGTTCTTGCCGCCAGCGGGCAACCTCGTCGATGGTCGCATCCGGTTTTGTCTTCGTTGTTGTCTTCGCCTCCATATCTCCTTCGTGTCGCTCGCTGCCTGTTCCTTACCTCCCCTTCCGCGCGGGATGGACTGATGGCCCCGCCTCGAATCGGTCGATTCGTCCTGCACCGCTGGCGTCGACGCGCTCGTGACCTGAGCACGCCCAGGTAAGAAACCCGGCTCCTCGCCGCACTAAGGGATTCGACAGGCAGGACTTCGAAGAACGCTGAGGAGGCAACTCGCATGAGCACCGTCTTGGTCTCACCCCGCCGCGCGGCCGTCGCCGTCATCACGGCGGCAGTCATCGCTGCGGTCGCGCTCGCGTCGAGCGCGTCGATATCGACCGCCAACGCCACGCCCGCCACCGCCGCGGGCCACACCGTAAGCCCGAAGGCGCTCGCATTCCACGACGCAATGCGCGGACTCTGGCAGGCTCATGGCACATGGACTGAACGCGCAATCGTCGACTTCGTCGGCGGGCTGCCCGACACGAAGCTCGTCGTTAGCCGTCTGCTTCAGAACCAGACCGACATCGGCAACGCCGTCAAGACCTTCTACGGGGGCAAAGGCGGCAACCAGCTGACCAACCTGCTCAAGGCGCATATCAACGACGCCGTCGCGGTGTTGGCGGCCGCCAAAGCCGGCGACGCCCAAGCCATCGCGAAGGCCAAGGCTGCGTTCTACGCCAACGGCAACCAAGTCGCTGCCTTCCTGCACGCTGCCAATCCGAGACATTGGACGCTTGCGGCGATGCGAACGATGATGCGCATCCACCTCAACCAGGTCATCGGACTCGCCGTCGATCAGCTCCAGGGAAACTACGCGGCCGCGATCAAGCTGTACGGCGTCTACATCGGCCACATCCTCGATATGGCCAACATGCTCAGCCGCGGGATCATCCAGCAGTTCCCGGCGCGGTTCAGCTGACCCAGGGAATCAGCGCCATGTCGATCACCTCACCCCGGCCGGCCGCAATCGCCGCGGCCGGCCGGAGACTCAGGGTCCAGCCGCGCCACGTCGGTCACGCATCCCGCTCGTGGGTTGGCCACAGACTGGGTGCCGGGCGGGGGCTTCAGGTCGCGCTCGGGCTGATCTGGCTCACGGACGGCGTCCTGCAGCTCCAGCCGTTCATGTTTACGCGCTCGTTCGTGACCCAGATCATCACCCCGAACACGATTGATCAACCCCGGTTCGTCGCCTGGCCAATCACACTGGCCGAACATCTGATCGAACCGCGCGTAGCGCTCTTCAACGCCTTCGCGGCGACGCTCCAAATCCTCATGGGCCTCGGCCTCCTCTATCGCCCTACGGTCAAGGTGGCGCTGCTCAGCTCTTTCGCGTGGGCGTTGGGGGTGTGGTGGGTCGGCGAGGGGCTCGGCGGCCTGTTCACCGGCGCCGCCTCACCGCTTACCGGAGCGCCGGGCGCGGCGCTGCTCTATGTCTTCGCCGGCCTGATCCTGTGGCCGGGAAACGCTCGGCCGGAAGCCAGACGTCCAGTACGCGGAACGCTCCTCGTCTGGCCGGTTCTCTGGCTCGGATTGGCCGCACTCTGGTTGCTGCCCGCCAACCGCGCAGCCGACGCGGCGCGCGACCAGATTGCAAGCGCACCATCAGGCGCCGGCTGGCTGTCGAGCATCCAGTCGACGCTTGCCGCCGCGACCGAGGGCCACGGTCTGATCATCGCGATCGCCGCCGCAAGCCTCTCAGCAGCGACAGGGCTCGCGGTGTTCGTCAATCGTTGGGCAACGAGTTCCCTGGCCCTCGCCGTAGTGCTCGCGCTCATCTACTTCGCGGTCGGCCAGGGCATGGGCGGAATCCTCACCGGATCGGGGACTGACCCCGGGACCGGTCCACTCCTCGCCTGGCTTGCGCTCGCCATCTACGCAATCCGCCACGAACAGCACCCCCGCCTTCGCACGCCCAGAAGCTCCGGCCGCGTCGGCCATTAGCGCCGGCTGGTGCGACACGAGTGGATCGAAGTGACTTTCCTTCGCCTTCGTGGGCTTCAACATGTGGTTGGTGACCTCGATGCCAACTCTCTCTCGTCGTAGCCCGGCGCCTCGGCCTCCGCTGTGATCTCTGAGGCGAGACTTGGGGCCACGCGCGTTCTCGCGGCCGCGCCGCCGGCGGCCTCCGGTGCCGTTGTCATGGGCACCGGCATCGTCTCCATCGACCTCTCGCTGAACGGCAGCGAGACGGTGTCGCGTCTCCTCTTGGTCGTCGGTGGGCTCGTCTGGATCGGGCTCGGGCTGGTCGTCGCAGACCGTCTCATCCGTGACAGGCGTCGCGTCCGCCTCGAAGCCGGCTCACCCGCCGCACTGACTGGAATCGCCGGTACCGCTGTTCTAGGCGCCCGGGTGGCGCTACTTGGCTGGCATTGGGTTGGTGGAGGCCTGCTCGCGCTGGCACTCGTGCTCTGGCTCGCGCTCGTTCCGCGGGTGCTCCGCCGCTGGGTCACGCCTACGGTTGGCGTGTCGTTCATGCTCGCGGTCTCGACGGAGTCCCTCGCTGTGCTCGCGGCCGTCCTGAGCATTCAGGAGAAAGTCGTCTGGCTCGCGGTGGCGGCTCTGGTCGCGCTCATTCTTGGACTGATCGCCTACTGTTTCGTCCTCGCGCGCTTCGATCTGCATCAACTTTTCGTGGGGCGCGGCGATCACTGGGTGTCAGGGGGCGCGCTGGCGATCGCGGCGCTCGCCTGCGGCCCGATCGCGCAGGCCGCGCACGATCTCGACGCGTTGCACGACCTTCGAAGCACTCTCGACGCCGCCGCGGTCGCCCTTTGGGTGGCTGCGATCCTCTGGCTGCCGGCGATCCTCATCGCGGAGATCGTCGCGCCAAGGCTCGACTATGACGCTCGCCGCTGGTCGACGGTGTTCCCGGTAGGCATGTACGCGGCATGCAGCTTCGTCGTCGGCGACGTCGACGATGCCCACGGACTCACGGACTTCGCCAAGGTCTGGACCTGGATCGCGCTCGTCCTCTGGCTTGTCGTGGTGCTGGGGTTGCTCCGGCGAGGCGCCGCGATCTGGAGAAACGCCGATCGCTCGACCATCGACCATGCACGAGGACTTGCGCCGTGACCGTCCTTTACGCGGCAGGCGCCAGCAGCACGGCAACGTAATGGTCGTCGCAGACGCCCCCCAGACGCGGACTTCGTCGTTGGCCAGCGTCGTTAGCAGGCGGTCTAGCTGAGGCGTTAGCGTACGGCGGATGAAGCGGTGGGACATCACCTCACTGCCGCCATCGACTGAGAAGCAGACGCCGCGCGCGCCTGGAAGCGACGCGGCCCGTGTGCCGAGGCAACACCGTCAGATCCCCCGTGTCCTCTTCAGCACTCCCGAGTGTCGCGCGGTCGTCGTCGAGCTCGAGCGCGACGAGACGATGGGAGAGCATCACGTACGCGAACGCGCACTCGTGCAGATCGTTAGCGGGCACGTGTCGATCGACGCATCCGGGGAGACCACCGACGGCCGTCCAGGAACCCTTGTCGCGTTCGATCCCGGCGAGTCACATGCGGTGCGCGCGGTCGACCACTCGGTACTCCTGCTGATCCTCGCCCCTTGGCCGGCTCCAGCGCACTACGTCGGTGGTGAGGGGGACGCCGAGGCGCAGCACCTTCCACCGAACGCATCCGTCCAGCCGGCTCACGGCGATCAGTAGTACGCCTCGCGGCGGTACCCGTCAGCGTCCAGCCGGTCGCGCGGCCGGATAGCGGCGCGACCGCCGGCGCCAGATGAGCGCCGCGCCCGCAACGGTGAGCGCCGCCGAGACGAGCAACGTCGCGGCCCCCGCGCGCGAAACGGATCTGCTGCCGACGAGCACGCCAAGCGCCAGCAACTCAACGCCAATGGCGAAGGCGGCCGCTTCGGCGAGCCCGAGCCGCCGCGGGTAGAGAGACGCCTGCTTCGGGCGGGGGCCCGGCGGCCACCATACCCAAAGCGATAGCGACAAGAGCTTGCCGACGTGGCCGACGACGACGCCCCCTGCCCAGCCGACAAGCAGCAGCACAACATAGGCGCTCACCAGCCGTGTGCCGCCGGCGCCTGCGGCGGCCGCGAGCCCGAACGCGGCGGCCTGTCCCAGGAAGAGGCCGCCGACAAGCAGATGGGCGAACGGCGCTTCGAGAGGGCCGCGGCGGGACAAGCCGACACGTGCGACGAGCGAGGCGAAGCGTGCGATCGCAACGACGACCAGCGCGCCGCCGGCGAGCGTGAGTGCACGTTCCTGCGTGCCGATGCCGGCGACGAGGAGCCACAGTCCAGCGACGAGCCCTAGCTCCTCGAGCGGCAGCGTGCGTCGTGCTGCAGCGGGGGCCTGCGCCAGCATCGGTACGAGATTCCGTCCGACGGTAAGGATCAGCAGCGCGATCCAGCCGAGCAGAGCCACGTGCAGATGGATCAGCAGCCAGCGCCCATATCCAAGCCCGGCGAAGGGGGCGTCCTGCGAGAAGATCGCTGCGCCGAGGCACAGCGCAGCGACGACGTGCGCACACGAGAACGCCACGCCGAGACGGCTCACGATCAGTGTGCGCCCGCGCGGCGCCCGGGCGACCAGCGTGAGCACCTCGGCCAGCACGATCGCGAGTCCGCCGACCAGCATCGTCCCGCCGGCCCAGACGAGCGGCGCTGCCTGCCGGCCGAGCCCCGATGCGACGAGCAGGCCGCCTGCGAGTAGCGGCAACGCGATCCAGAGCGCGCGCTCGGATGCCAGTTCGTTGCGCAGCATCACCGGGAGCAGGTGGAACGAGGCGCCGCTGACCGCGAACGGCAATACGCCGAGCGCGATCAGGTGCACCGTGAGCACCGGCGCGGACGCGAGCGGGTGCGCAGCGGCCAGGTCCGGCGCCGCGAAGATCGCCGTGGCGGTCGCTGCGAGCCAGCAGGCGAGCGCCACGGCGAAGTAGGCCGCGAGCAGGCCGCGCGAGACGGGACCGCCGACCGCGCGCCGCTCCGCGAGCGGCAGCGGGCGCAGCCTAAAGAGATTCGAGTTGCCGGGTTCGCTCATCTCTCCAGGAGATGTCGGAACGGCCGACGGAATCCCATCGGCGTCTGCGAGTCACCGATCAACGACGGTCGACCGCCCCGCGCTCAGTCTGAAACGCTGGGTAGCGTCCAGGCGCAGGCCCAGTGGGTGTCGTGCCAGGGGTGGCTGGTTCGCGTTCAGAACCATCCGCGCCGTTTGAAGAACGCGAGGAGCGCAAGGATGGCGATGAGTTCGCTGCCGATGCTGAGGCCGACGAAGACGGGGAAGCTGCCGATGTTGCCAGTCATCCAGTCGAAGTTCTGGCCGAAGAAGCCTGTGATGAACGTGAGGGGCAGGAAGATCGTGGCGATGATTGTCAGTTGCTTCATCACCGAGTTGAGCCGGTTCGAGACGGTCGAGAGGTAGACGTCCATCGCGCCGGTCAGGAGGTCGCGGTAGCTGTCGATCAGGTCGCTGATCCGGATCAGGTTTGGCCCGCTGATCGAATTGCTCCGAATCCTCGACAGCGAGCGGATGGAATTTGAAGACCCTGCGAAGAACGCTGAAGTCCTCCTCGGTCGGGCTGTCCAGGTCGAGCCAGAAGAACTCGCGGCTCTCAAGGAGGCCGTCGACCGTTTCGCGGCTGAACGCCATCTCGGAGGCGCCGCGGGCGTGGATGACCTCGCACGTCGATGCCTTGTTCAGTTCGTTTGTCGCGCTCGCCACACGCAAGCCGGGCGCTGATGCCACGGAACGCCTTGACCCATGCACGAGCTGTGCAGTCGGGTTCACGTCGGTCGCTCAAGCGCCAGGGCGTGGTCCTGCGAGGGATGAGGGTGGTCGCTCGCCTGTCGCGCGTGGCGTCTGACATGGCCCGCGTTCCGCGGGAGCACAAGCCCGTTAAACGTGAGGTCGTCAACGTTTCGTCGGCGTCGCCAGACCGCCCAGCTCCTATTCCGGTTGCCGGCGCAGGTCGGCGCCGATCGAGAAGGCGTCATGCCGCTTGCCTCAAGCGAGCTGGCCGCACGCTCAGAATCTCCAGCGTGAGCACACCACGAGGTGCGCTCACTGCGACGAGCGCACCTGCACGACGCCCGACAAGCGCCTGCCCTACCGGAGCGACGACGGAGACGCGACCATCACCGATGCAGGGATCGATTGCGCCTACGAGTTCGTAGTCGACCACTTGATCGTTGTCGAGGTGACGCACGCACACGGAGCTTCCGACTCCGACGCGGCCATCCGGCGTCGGTGGCGCGATCCGCGCCGTCGCCAGTTGCCGTTCGAGGGTGGCGATGCGCGCCTCGAGCTGCGCTTGCTCCTCGAAGGCATCGGTGAGCGCCCTGTTGTCGCTGAGATGTCCGTCTTGTCGCGCCTGATGGAGACGCTCGCTCAGTTCTGGCCGGCCGTGCGAGCGCAGCCTTTCGAGCTCCGCGCTCAGCAGCGCGTAGCCTTCGGCGGTGATTAGCGATTCATCGACGGTTGCAGGCGTTGTCATCTCGCTCTCCTTTATTCGCCATGAAATAGGGCAGAGAGGGCAGACTTGCCGATAGGGGGCGACCTGGATATCGGGTGACGGCCCGATTTCGGCTGTCGCGTGGCAGCAGCGGTGAGTTCTCAGTCCTGAGGTGTGGGTCGGTGGCGGCCGGACACGACTGGTAGGCGCTCCGCAGCCGGACGAGCGGTCGAGACGCCTCCCTTGAGTCGATTCTCGACGGCTTGATCGCGGACCGTGTCCCGCTCGCTGCGCAGGATTAGCAACCCGGCCGCAGCGGCGGTGACGACCGCGTAGAAAACGTAGGCAACGGTCAGAAACACATCAGGGTTCATCTCCTTCGAGCGTGCCTGGCGGCAGGCGATCTGGCTATCGGTTCGTTCCGCCATCTGCGCCACCCGGCTTCGGTGTTTCGCCACGCCAGGTGGAGGCTGTACCAACCGTGAAATCAGGTCGTCCCCCTATGGCGGGCCGTTGCACCCCGCGCCACTGTGGGGGCACAGCCTCGAAGGAGGGAAGATGCGCGGAACAATGGTCTGTGGGGTAGTCGACAGCGATGAAGGCCGCGCGGCGGTCGAGCTCGGCGTCGAACTCAGTCAGCGGCTGGGGCTTCGCCTCGTGCTCGCCCATGTGGCTCAGGGCTTCTACCCGCATGGTGCGGTCGAGGACGGCCTCGAGAGCGTTGCGATGAAGGGTGACCGGATCCAAGCGGAGCGTCTGCTCGTCACGCTCGCCGAGGATTACGGGATCACCGAGACGGCGGAGTGCCGGTCGAGTGTCGGCGACCGGGCGGCTCTGCTCGGTCAGATCGCGGCCGAGGAGGCCGCCGACGTGATCCTCGTCGGTTCACGTGTCCGCGGCTGGCGGGGTCGGGGCCTCCGGAGCAGCCTGGCCGAGGAGCTGCAGTCGGCGACGCGGGTGCCGATCTTGATCGCTCCTCCGAGCTCCCGCCGGCGAGGAAAAGTAGGCGCGGCGGACGTGACGCGGCGCTAACGTCGAGCCATGGCGCAGCGAACATTGTCCGTCTACTGGCGCGTGTTCGCCGTCAACATTGGGCTGCTAGGGGTCGTCGCCGTCTTGTTGATCGTGACGCCGGTGACGATCAGCGCGCCGATCAAGCTTGAGCAGGCCCTGATCGTCGGTGTCGGCCTCGTCGTTACGCTCGCCGCCAATGCATGGCTATTGAAACGGGCCGTCGCGCCGCTCGAGCGTCTGGCACAGCGGATGGAGACCGTCGACCTGCTTCGCCGCGGCCAACGGCTGGAGGTACGCCGCAGCGATGAGATCGGCCGGGTGATCAGTTCCTTCAATCGGATGCTCGATCGCCTCGAAAGCGAGCGGCACGAAAGCGCGAGGCGCGTCCTTGCGGCGCAGGAAGCTGAACGGATCGGGATCGCTCGTGACCTGCACGACGAGGTCGGGCAGGTTTTGACCGGCGTCCTTCTGCAACTGAATGTGATCGCTGATACCGCCCCGGGACACCGCGATGAGATCGACGAAGCAAAACAAGCGGTACGTACCGCGCTCGACGAAGTACGCCGGATATCGAGCGAGCTTCGGCCAGAGATGCTCGAGCATCTCGGGCTGGTGAGCGCGCTAACGGAACTGTCCAGGTCTTTCCAGCGTGCATCCGGTGTCGAGGTCGAGCGTCACTTCGAGCCGTCGTTGCCGACTCTGTCGGACGACACGGAGCTCGCTGTCTACCGGGTTGCGCAGGAGAGCTTGACGAACATCGCGCGTCACGCGCAGGCACGCAATGTGACGATCGATCTCGAGTCTGGACCCGGGAGGGTCGTGCTTCGTGTCGTCGATGACGGCCGAGGCTTCAGCGGCACACCGGAAGAGCACGGCGGCCTGCGCAGTATGCGCGAGCGGTCGCTGCTCGTTGACGGCGCGCTCGCGATCAAACAGGCTGCCGGAGGGGGCGTCGAGGTCCGGCTGGAAGTTCCGGCCATGCCAGCCGGAAAGCGCGTCGAGGTAGCGAGCTGATGGGGATTCCGCTCGTCACACGGATCCTGATCGCCGACGATCACGCGATCGTCCGGTCCGGGCTCAGGAAGGTTTTGGACGCGAAGCCAGACCTAGAGGTTGTTGCCGAAGCTGAGGACGGCGCCGATGCGGTCGACAAGGCGCTGAAGGAGAACGTCGACCTCGCGATCCTCGACGTCTCGATGCCGCGCATGACTGGAATCCAGGCGACGGCCGAGCTACACAAGCGCAAACCCGAGTTGAAGACGTTGATTCTGTCGATGCACGACAGCGAGCAGTTTCTCTTCGAGGCCTTGAAAGCGGGCGCATCGGGATATGTGCTGAAATCTGGCGCCGACACCGACATCGTCGATGCCTGCCGCGCCGCCATGCGCGGTGACTCCTATCTCTACCCGTCGGCGGTTGCGACGCTCGTGCGCGACTACGTGGAACGGGGCGGCCGCGGCGAGGAGGAGTTCGACGTCTTGACGCCGCGCGAGCTTGAGGTGCTGAAACTGATCGCAGAAGCGCAAACCTCGAAGCAGATCTCGGGGACGCTCTTCATCAGCATCAAGACCGTCGAACGCCACCGCCAAAACATCCTCGACAAGCTCGGCATGCGCGACCGCGTTGAGCTGACGCGCTACGCGATCCGTCGCGGACTGATCCAACCGTAGCCGCGCGCCCAGCGAGCGCCGATCCAGCAGTGAGAACGAAGAACACCCCGATCGCTACCGCGTTCAGGCACCGCGTCGTATCACGGGCGATCGCGGCACCCCCGCCGTGGTCACCCGTGATACGGCGCGCCGAGGTCTAGGCTGCGCGCGATGAGCGAACCGGCTCCAGAGTCTCTGCAAACAGCGCGTCACCGCGCACTCGCCGATCCCTCGCGGCTGGCGATCCTGCGCGTCCTCGAAGGGGCAGAAACCCCACTCGATGTGCACGCCCTCTCAGAGCAGGTCGGGCTGCACGTAAACACGGTGCGCTGGCATCTCGGAATCCTCGTCGACGCCGCACTGATCACCGAGGCACGCGAAAGCTCGGGTGCGCGTGGCCGGCCACGACACGGGTACAGGATCGTCGCCGGCGCACTCGACGACCATCCCGGCGGATTCCGCCTGCTCGCCGACGTGCTCGCTGAGGTTCTCGCGCGCGGCGGCGACGCGGCAACGATCGAAACCGTCGGCCAAGAGCGCGGCGAAGCACTAATCAGCGCCGAAGCCGAACAAGGGCCAGCCAGTCCGGCGAGCGCCGTCGGCGCCGTCATGCATCTGCTCGAGCAGTTCGGCTTCCAGCCGCGCCTGCGCCGAACTCGCCAGGGGCAGAGGATCGAAATGCGACCCTGCCCCTTCGGCGACACCGCCGTCCAATACAGCGCGGTCGTCTGCCCACTCCACCTCGGACTGATGCGCGGCGCATTCGCCCGGCTCGGAAGCCCTATCGACGCGACAGCACTCGAGCCGTTCGTCCGACCGAATCTCTGCGTCGCCCACCTGGCATCGCAGCAGCCTCGGCGCCAGCGTCCGTAAGCGGCATCTTTCCAATATTCACTATGATCGTCGTGTAAAAACACGACGACAGGGAGAGGCCTTGACCTACGTAATCGCTGAACCGTGCATCGACATCAAGGACCGCTCCTGCGTCGACGTCTGCCCGGTTGACTGCTTCTACGAGGCCGGCTACCTCGCCGAGCACGAGCTGCCATCGGCTCCCGGCCAGCGCCCGTGAGCGAACTCGTCGTCTGCGCCGAGACAGCACTCACGCCCGGCTGCTGCCGGATCGCCACCCGCGACCTCATCAGCATCGGCGTCTTCAATCTCGCCGGATCGCTGTATGCCCTCGAAGACCGCTGCTCGCACGACGACGGGCCGCTATGCGAAGGAGAGTTCGACCGCGACGACGCCGTCGTCATCTGCCCGCGTCACGGCGCGCGCTTCGACATCCGCAGCGGCCGGCCGCTCACCCTGCCGGCGACCGAGCCGGTTGCGACCTACCCTGTCTTCGTCCGCAACGGCCAAATCGTCATCGACGCCGACAAGCCGAGCATCGCCGCATGAGCAGCGCCGCTCAGCTCTCAGTCGAAGAACGCGTCGACGAACTTGCCCGGCTGGTCGACGAAGCCGCGCGCCTCCTCGGCCAATCGCCGCACACCCTCGAGCGCGGCTGCGAGCTCGCCGCGCGTGCCTGGTGGCTGGCGCGCCCCCTCGCGCAGGCCGCCGCGCGGCGCCTGAACGCCACATTGCACCACCTCGCCCGAACCTGAAAGGAGACACCGTTGAGCGTTGACCCGATCCTCGATGTCCGCCGCGAGCCGCGCGCGCACCGGCATGAGCTGATCTTTGACAGCTACAGCGCCCTGCCCGATGGCAGCGGCTTCGTACTCATCAACGACCACGACCCCAAACCGCTCAAGTACCAGTTCGAGGCCGAGCACGCCGGCATGTTCACCTGGGACTACCTCGAGCAAGGCCCCGAGGTCTGGCGCGTCCGGATCGGCCGGCCCTCGCCCTCCGACCTCGGCCGCTCCAGCTAGACGATGCACGCAACGCTCGTCGCTGTCGAACTGCTCGCCGCCTCGGTGTGGGTCGGCGGCCTCGTCTGCATCGCAGTCGTCGCCCGCTGCGCACGCGAACAACTCGACACCGCCGCCCGCGTCGCCTTCTTTCGCAGTCTCGGACGCCGCTACCTGCGCGTCGGCCTAGGCGCGCTCATCTTCGCCTACACAGCCGGCGCGCTGCTGATCGGCACGGACGACTGGTCGGATCTCAAGTCTGCGCTCGCCATCACGGCAGCGGCGCTCGTCGTCGTGACGTGCGCTGGGGTCATGCAGGCTCGCTCGCTCTCGAGGCTACGCGTGGCGGCGCTCGCCGGCGATCCCCGGCTCAGTAACGACTACATCGCCCGGCGCGCCCGCCGGGCCGGCGCGCTTCGCGGCCTGATCGCGCTGCTGACGATCGGACTCGTCATTCTCGCGGCAGTGAACGCAAGCTGACCAGATGGCACGACGCTGGACGGCAGCAGAAGACGCTCTCCTGATCGAGCTGTACCTGGCGGGGATACGGCGCGAACGAATCGCTCAGCGACTCGGCCGCAGTTCCGACGCGATCGACGCGCGCCGCCGCTACCTCTCGCGCCCCGCGCGCACCATTCCACCCCGCCGCTGGACTCAGCCAGAAGACGCATTCCTGCGCGCTGCCGCTGCTGCACGGATTCCAAGCAGCGAGATCGCCATACGACTCAACCGCACCGCTTACGCCGTCCGCCGCCGCCGCGAGATCATCGGCGTCGCCGGCCCGCCCTCACGCCTCTACAGCGCACACGAAGACGCACTGATCGCGGACGTGATCACCCAGTGCCGCCCCCTCGCCCTGTTGGCGAGCCAGCTTGGACGAAGCGAAGGTGCGCTCAGGCTGCACGCCAAACATTTAGGACTGCTCGAGAGTCCCCCGCGCCGCTGCTGGACCACTAAGGACGACATACGGCTCCGGAGCGGTTACATCAGCGGCCTCTCGGTAGAAGAGATCAAGCAGCGTCTGCTCCCCGAGCGAAGCAAAGGTTCGATCGTCGCCCGCGCCCATCTGCTCGGTCTCGCAGAGCACGGCCGGCGCTGGACCTCCCAGCACGACGACAAGCTCTCGCTGCTGGTGCAGCTCGGACTCTCTTCGACCTACATTGCGCGGCAACTGGGGCGAACCGAAGACGCGATCACCAAGCGGTGCCGATTGCTCGGCCTGCAAGCTCCTCCACCCGATCCGCCGCAGCGAGGTGGCGCGTGGACAGCAGAAGAAGACGACCTGTTGCGTGCTCGCATCGACGAGCCCGTGGGGGCCTTAGCATCGGCACTGCGGCGCTCACGCGCCTCGATCCGCCGTCGCCGGCACGCCCTCGGGCTTCCCGTTCCGGCGCGAAGCCAGCACCACCCGCTCAGTGCTGGACCCGTCCATGCCCAGGAGCGCACCGTCGCTTGCGAGCTGCCGCTGACCCCGAGACGCGCGCTCGCCGTTGCCAAACGCTTGAGGATGCCTTTAGCGGACGTCCGCCGGCTGGCCAACAGCCGCACCTAGATCCCCGCAGAGCTCGCCAACCGGTCCAAGTTATGAGTGAAGGTTCGATGCTGAGTGCTGCCGGAGGAGGCACCTTTTTCGGCTTCCGAGGAAGCTGCCGAAGAGCGCCAATCACGATCATCAGTAATTACCGCAGCGCCGATGTACGCGTTCCCGGATGCGCCCGACGCGCAGATTGGCGACCGTACGTGCGCCTCCCGGAATGGTCGCCGGCCCAGAAAGAGATACGGCTTACCGCCAAAGCGACCACGCGGACCTTTCGCTTGCTGCGATGCCTCCGGAGCGCGAGTACGCCATGCTCGTGGCAGGTCGCGAGCCTGAGAGCTACGCCTCGTAACTAGCCGATTCGCGAACATCACACTACGATTCTTTCCCCACCGGTATTCATCTGAAACATTCGCCCGAGACGGTCGCTGCAGGGGCCGTGCTGGCTGGACTCGCCATCTGGCTTGTACCCGCGGCGGCGGCAAAGTTCATGGTGTCGCTGTCTGTCTCGTCGTCGCAGCCGCGTCCCGGTGATGCGGTGCAGGTTGTTATCCGAACCGGGAGCAACGGAGATGAGGCGTGCCGGATGCGGCTGGTTGCGATTGCGCCCGGCGCCAATAGGCAGACCGCGCTTGACGCGCTCATCAACGGAGGTATTGAGACAGACGGGCCAAGTGGCCCGATGCAGCACCGCCTCAGATCAACGCTCCAGCTCGGTCTTCGCATTACCACGCTCCGCACGGCCGCGACGACGTGGCGTGCCACTGTTCACTTCCCGCGCGCTCGGAAGTGGCAGCTCGTCGTACCGAACTGGTGCGCGCCCGGCTACGCCAGTCCGCTTCCCGCGGTTCGGATCGTCACGGTTCGATAGCGAGGCTCCCAGGCGGTCCGCGCAGGGTCGCGCCTGCGAGCAAGTGGCGAGGTGCTGCGAAGACCGGCTGCTCAAAGCTCCGTCGCGAGCCCCGCTTGGGCTCGCGAACCGGGATCAAGCATCGTCGGGACCGACTGCGATCATTCGTTCGCATTGAGTGCCCTCGATGAACTCTCGCCTCGTCAGATCCAGGACATGAACCACGATCTAGTGGCGTTCCGGGATGTCTACGTCACCTATCTGAACGAGACGCTCGGGAGCGAAGCTCCCGTCCCTCAGTCGAAGCGCTCCGAGGTCGCACGTCGCGCGCAGTCAGCCCAGGTCGCACTCGACAGGCTCGGGCACCCATTCGTGTGGCTACCGCCGCCCATCACGCAGACCGGACCGATGCACGGGCTACTGAACACGATCTTCGTGCACGAGACTCCATTCGGCGGGTTCTCCTCAGGCATGTTCGGCGAATGGCCGAAGTCGTACGAGGGAATCCTGACCGTGGTGGATGCTGCGCTCGCTGATGTCGAGCGCCTCTACAGGGAGGCAAAGCACAAGCGGCGTAGCCCGATCTATTGGGCCGACAAGATCATCACGGTCATGCTTGGTTTCCCGGCGTACCTGCTCGGCAAAATCTTCCGCGTCCCATTCGGCCGGATCGACGAATCGCCGTTTGGCACGGCGCTCCGGATTGCGACGTTCCTGATCGAGTGCACGGTCGTCGTCCTTGCGATCAAGGGCACCTAGGGAATATTCGAACTTACGCGCAGGCGCCGACGCTGATGGCGCCATTCCCGAGCACGCCGGGTCCTGGGTTGCCCCCGATATAGTGAAATGGAGTGCCGCTCGCAGCAACTCCGGTTATTCTCGGGGCCGTGGGCCACACTGCGACGTGCGATATCGAGGGGCCGCATGCCCATGAAGCTCCGTTTCGGGCGCACGACCACGAGGACGATCACGAACACGAAGGTCACGGTCACTCACATGGCCTCGTAGACCGGTCGATCGTCTAGTCCCGGGACGGGGTCAGGACGGTCTCGATCAGCCTTGCCGTCCTAGCGGCCGCCGCCGCGATCCAAACGCTGATCTTCGTCGCCACGGGAAGCGTGGCGCTCCTTGCCGACTTGATCCACAACTACGGCGACGGCCTCACGGCGATTCCGCTTGGCATCGCCTTCTATCTCCGCTCCGCGCGCGGCGAGCGCTGGGCCGGACTCGGAGTCGTCGCAGCGATCCTGATCAGCGCGCTCGTTGCCCTGTACGAAACCATCCAACGACTCGTCCACCCGCAACCCCTGAGTCACCTCTGGGTGCTCGCAGCCGCAGGCGTCGTCGGGTTCATCGCAAACGAGATCGCTGCGAGAGTCCGGCTGCGTGGGGGGAGACGCCTCGACAGTCCCGCACTCATTGCTGATGGGAACCACGCGCCGCATCGACTCGTTCGTCTCGCTCGGCGTCGTCGCCAGCGCGGCAGTCGTCGCGCTCGGCACCCGGATCGCCGATCCGTTGATCGGCCTCGCGATCACCATCGTGATCCTCAAGATCACTTGGGACTCATGGCAGACGATCCACGGCCAGCACTCATAGGCGGCGCGTCCGCATCTCTCGTGAACTAAGCAGGGCAATCCCCAGAACGTTCGGCTGCGCGGGCGGCATCTCGCAAGGCCATCTACCTTCTCTTTGCGCGGAGGCCGGAGCCCGCGCATCCGCCTTCCCGCGCTTTCTCGCGCCCGCTTCTCCTATCCCGTTAAACACCTGGCCTTGCTAGATCATCTCGATCCTCCTCGATCGACGACTGGATCGAGGAATCAGACCGCTTTGACCACCTCTCTCATTGAGAGGGCGTCACCGATTCGAGCTCTTCGTGGGATCTCTCGCAGACCCGGAACAACACCGCGACGTAACCGAGCCTAGGAGTTGCTGGCGAAGAACCCGTTCGCGCCGACCTTTTGGCCTTGCGCGATTTGGGGGAGGTAGTCGTGTCTGAGAATGGTGGCGACGAGTTCGCGGCGGCTGCGGACGCCGGTCTTGTGAAAGATCGGCTTGAGGTGGTCCTGCACGGTGTTCGCGCTCACGTGCAAGTGCGCCGCGATCTCATTGGTCGAGAGACCCCGGCAGACCAGTCCAGCGACGGCGCGCTCCCGTTCGGTGAGGCCATAGGCAGCCATCAGCATCGGGGCGACCTCGAGAGGCGCCGCCTGCTCGATGATCACCGCCACCCTGGGCTCGGTGCCGAGCCAGGAAGCGTGCAAGACGGCCCAGCGGCCGCCGCGGGTGCGAACGCATAGTCGCGGCTGAGTCGAGACATCGGTTGTTGACGCGCGCAGCCTTGCGACGACGGCGAGCAGCTCGAGTGGGAGAGCAGCTCCGGCCTTCGGCTCGGCCAGCTCTTCGAGCCACTGCGCACCAGAAGGGTTCGCTCCCGCCAGCGAACCGTCCTCCGCGAGCAGCAGGAGCCCAGGTCCGTCGACTGCCGGAGTGAACGACAGGCTCCCGATCAGCAGGCCGAGCCGGATCCCCTCCGCGAAGTGCGGCGCGATCCGCTGCACGAACTGTGTCTCGGCCGCCGAGAACCCGGCCGGCCCTTCCCGGTGCAAACACATGAAGCCCCACGTGACGCCGCCAGAGCGCAGGACTGCGCGGAGCTCGTCCGCGAGGCCGAGCGGCTGGAAGATGTCGCGGTAGCGCGCGCTCTTCTCGAGCGCGCCGCCGGTCGCCTCGAGCAGCGTGCGGACACCGCCAGGATCACGAGCGAGCTCGGTCCACTTGTTCGCGTCGTCGTGGAGGAACTCGTTCTCGACGAAGTACGGCGTGGTGTCGGCCGGGAGATCCTCCCGGTACGGGCCGGTGAAAAGCAGGGTCGCCGGATCGACCGAGGCCCACCAGAGCGCGTCAACCGGAACGGCTCTGCGCAGGCGCGGCAGCACGCGCCTGCGCAGCTCATCCGGTTCCAAACCCAGACGGCAGGTCTCGCCGACCGACACCACCAGGCTCTCCAACGCCGGACCGCTGATCATCCCGCGCACCTGCCGCCATCGGGTGGCTTTGATCGCTGAGCCATCCAACGCACGCTACAGCTGCGCGACAACCTCGTACCGGCCGCGCTCGAGCAACTCAACCCCGGTCGCCTCCACCGTGCTCTGCCGGCTCTTCTCGGCATTGCGGTCGGTCTCCTCGGCCGCCTCCTCGGTCTCCCACAGCGTCAGCGTCAAAGCCCGGCCCCCTTCGCGGTCGATCAGGAACATCCCGCCCGCGTTGCCCGGCAGACCCGCCACGAACGGCTGCACCTGCCGAACCACATGCTCGACCCAGCGCTCCAGCGCCTCGGCCGAGCCCGACCATGTCGACGTCCTCGCAAACATCAATCCTCCTCTGCTTGCGGCGCGACCCATCGCCGCCCCACTCCAAACGAGCCTCGCAGCGCACCCAGGTGACCGCTATCCCAGAAACCTGGGAAGCGCGACGCCACGAGACACAGTCCCTACCGAACGCAGAACCGAACCTGGGCCGACCGTCGCCGTTCACAGCGCACGATGCACGCGCAGGAGTTCATCGGCGTGATGAGCCATCGCCCTTTGAACGAATGACCCCTTTTCTACAGAGAAGGGTTCAACACTCGAAGCGCACATGGCGGGCACCCGAATCCCTTCGTCCATCAGCGATCCGCGGCGAAGGGATGGAGCATTTATGGAGCCCAGCGGGCGCAACCGGTGGCAACCGGACGCAAATGGGAAAGCTCCGAAAACGGCTCAAATAGGCCGATCGGCAGCCGGGTTCTCGAAAGCCGCTCCGAGATCGGCCCGCGCGGAGCAGTCGGCGCCAGCCCACGCGACGTCGCCGAACAGTTCTTCCTGGCCGAGGCACTCCTCCTATCCGTGCGGGCCGACGTATCGGGCACGTCATCGGCGTGGTCGAAACCTCGACCTATGAACTCCGTCACATCCGGCTACGTGCGAGCCTCGCTGTCCTCCACGGACTACGACCCGGGGGCGCGCACAGGAATACGTGTCTTGGTCGGGACCGCACGGCAGCGATCGTGCGTATGGGAGGTGTGCGCAAGCTCCTCGCGCTGGTGCCGGTCGCCCTGGTGCTCCTTCTGCCCAGGCCCGGGGCAGCAACGACCGGCGGCCGGCCGGTCGCGCTCGTTACCGCGGAGACCGCGAACGAGGTGCTCGCCGTCTCACTTGGCAAGTACGGCGGGCACATCATCCGCCGCGCCCACCTCGTCGACCCGCTCATGATCGCCTGCGTGACTTTGCTCGCCTGGCACAGCCTGCGGCCGATCAAGGTCTTCCACGGCTTCGTCCTCCCCGAGGTGGCCGAGGTCGCGCCGAACGGCCAACTCGCCTATGTCACGGACGAGCGCACGGGAGACCTGACTGTGATCGACCTCCACCAACGCAGGATCGTCGGCCGCGTCCTTCGTCGGGCTGCGGGCCCACCACTTCGGAATCAGTCCCGACGGCAGCCGGATATGGGTGGCCCTGTCGAGGCCTCGAACCCACGGAAGCCGCGCGTGGCCGGACGCATCCACCCACCGCACGGTGCCCACGACGTCGGGTTCACACCCAACGGCAAGCTCGCCTGGGTCACCTCTCCAACCGCCGCCCAAGTCGAGGTCTACTCAGCAGCCGGCAAGCTCCTCGAAGGCGCGAAGGCCGACCGCGGGCCACAACACGTCGCATTCTCCGGCAGCAACGCGCTGGTCTCAAGCGGCTACGGCTCCTCGCTCGAGTCGATCGTCTGGCGCGCCCCCTATCACAGGCTGCGCACGGTCACTGTGCCGTACGGCTCCTTCAACCTCGCCACCTACGGCGGCTTCGTCGTAACCACGTCGCTCTTCACCGGCAAGGTCACCGAACTCCAGGTCAGTGGCCTGCACCGGGTCTGGACGGCGAAGGTCGCCCCAGCGGCCCGTTACGTCGCGATCTCAGTCTGGCCGCGCTAGGCCGGACTCACAGCGGGCTGAGTGGGCAAATCGCCGCGGCAATGATTCCCACCCACCGCAAGACTGCAGGTGCGGCGGGCGCGAAAAGCAAGGTCATCCGCAAGCGGGAGACGCGAGAGTGTGACGCGGCAGCTCTTCACCGAGAGCGGGAAGCCGATCAGCGAACGACTCTGTGCAGCCGTCAGGCATCTCGATCGGCTCTGCGCCGGGATCATTCGTCCAGTCCCGATAGCTCTTACAAGCGAACGTTGCGTAGGTCCTGGAGGCCGTTATAGGACCGGCTCTCATTCCCTGTCAAGGGATGCGTACAAACTCGTCTTGAGGCGTACGTCCTGCGCTCCGTTGTCGGCGTGTTGTACGCACCCGGACAGGCTGCCGAGCGCCTGAGCGCGAGTGCCGCAGCGTCGCTGCAGTGCCGCCGGTCGGCACCTAGTGCTCACCTCACACTCACCACGCAGTCAGTGACGCCGTACAGCGACAGGGATTGCGGCGCGACCACATGCTCGCATGTGGTCGTTCGCCCAGCGGCTCACAGCCCAGCGGCTCTATCGCATGGGTGAACCCTCCGGCAGGAGGGCCGCCATTGCTGCCGTTCAAGCCGGATTGCTGCTCGGCCGGCCGCGATGCCACCCCCGCCAACGTTGGGACTCCGACGCGCTTGGTGCCTCACTGGCCCCCAGAGCGCTAGAGCAAGCCTCAAACGTCCGCAGGCAGCCGACCAACGGCCGTCAGCGCCGCTCTCAGGAACGCCTCCGGATCTCCGAACCTAATCGGCTCCTGCCGTTCCTGCCAGCACGTCCGCGAGAAGTGCCGGTTGCTGGATCTACTGGCGTGGCTGCGTAGCCGAGATCGTCGGCTGCCCCCCTGCTCTGTGAATGAGCAAACGCTCACCCGGCGACTGTACCCAAGGGGGGAACGATGAATCTGTGCCGCACCTGCGGCTGCGACTTCTCGAGCGTCGAGAGGTTGGAGGCACCGCCACTAGACAGAGCCACGCCCGTCGTGGTCTGATCGTCCGCGTAACGATTCATCTGAGGGAGGCGATTCGATGTCGGACTTCATGGCGTTCCGCTGGATGCTGACGCCGGTTCTCATCCAGGTCATGTTCGTGGTCGGCAGTCTCGCCGCAATCGCGGCCGGGCTCGTCGTCGTCGGACATGGAGCGGCGCATCACCACTCGGGACAAGTAGGCGCGGGCATCGCTCTCGTCCTCCTCGGCCCAATCGCCGTCCGACTCTACGCCGAACTCCTGATCGTCGTTTTTCGCATCAACGACTCCCTCAGCGACCTCCTCTCGCTCGCCGCCCGGACCGCAGAACGGGAGCATGACTTCGACGTGAGGTCATTGGAAACCGGCGAGGGCTAGCTGGCCTACGCCGCCTCGACCTGTAGCAGCCCAACGAACGGCGACTCGTCCTCCTCGTCGAACGGGACAACATCGAGGACGCGAAACCGTTGACCAGCGCCGAGGTGAATCTCCTCACCCGGCTTGATCATCACCGCGTAGGTCGCCTCGCCCAGATCGTCCCCGTCCGGCGAATGGAGCCTGTACCTGAACACCTCTCCTCCGATCCGGGGCCGGACGGCGACTAGAAGTTGCCGTAGTAGGGAGCCACGTCGAACTTGGTCTGGGCAACGGCGCTGGCCCGCGGGATGCCGAGAGAGATCAACTCGAACGAATCCTGGGCGCCTGGTGGTAGCTCCACGAGTAGAGGGTCGGCAGTGCCGCCGACGATTTCGCCTGCCTGGTTGAAGAAGGCGGCATCAAGCTCGCTCCCGCTAGAGAGGTCGGTCGTCGCTTCATTGGTGATGTCGCCGTCAATGACCACCCCGCCTGCGGAGTCGCTCGATACCTGGATGTTCGTGACCGCGGGAGGAGCTAGCGACGATCGCGGTTTGCTCAGGGCCTCGACGGAGAAGGCGAGATGCGTGATGACGGTCGAGTCAGTCGTGTAGGCATAGCCGCCCGTATAGAACGTCGTGCCCGCCCGGATGCTGCCGAGTATGAGCTGGTTGGACGCCGCGACGGCGTTCCCTGCGGCGTCCAGAAGGACTACGTGGATCGAAGTGCTGCTGGCGTCCTCGTTTGGTGAGCGGTTTACGAGTTTGAGCCCGTACGAGATTGTTGTTCCGCCGTCAGAGCTGGTCGGTCCCTGCGTGAAGCCGCTCTGGGCCACAACGACCGTCGCTGGTACGAGTCGGAGTGTGACCTTGAAGGTTCCGGTTCTCGCGCCGACTCCTGGGCAAGAGACTTTCGATCGCGCCCTGCCGACGGCGGCCGTCCGCGGTACTTGCCACGCCCACGCGACCCGGCGGCCTAGGACGGGCTTCCGGCCGAGCGCCTGCTTCTTGCCATTTGCGTACTTGACCGTAAGTGAGCACATCCCCGACCGTTCCGAGACGGCGGCGTTGAGGTGTTGGAGGCCTCCCTGGCTGACTTGGTGGGGAAGCGATGTGATCGAGACGCCGCTGGCATGCTCGGCTGCCGCCGCAACGCCAGCGACGAAACCAACAAGGACAGCCGCAGCTACCCACAATCCGACCAGACGCAGTCCAGACCCTCGCCGCATGTGCAGATGATGCGCCTCGGCCGGAGCAGGCACAAGGGCCGCGCCGGGAGGCCAGACCTGGACGAACGGTCTGAGGCGCAAATGCAAGATGCGGGAGGCCTGGTAGTGGAGGTTCAGAGGATATGGAGGGATCCAAATCCGTGACCCTCGCCCGCCGCCCGGCCCATCCTCCCGCTGCGACGAATCTCCGACACTAGCCTCGCGGCGGGGTTCGCGCAGAGAACTTGACACAGAGTTCGTGCTGGGTCGTCGATTCGACCAGGTCCGGATCGGATCGGTCCCGTCAGGGCTGTTGAGTCGCGTCGTCGTGGCGTCTCCGATAGCGACGCCTAGTTGACAGAACGCCCACGAACTTGTTGAGTCAGGTTAGTTCCCCCACTCTGTCGAGGGGGCGAAAGGGGAGGGGTAGAAATGAAGCAGTTCTTGTTGCTCCTAGGAGTCGCGGCGGTCGCCGGTGCCATGTATGTAGCCGGTGCGTCGGGTAGTCAGCAAGCGAAATTTGCCTCGCAGAAGGAGGTCGCCGCACTTCAGAAGAAGGTGACGACCCTGAATAGTGAACTCAAGAAGACGGTCAAGCCCGAGGCGGACCTGTCCGCCTCCTACATTTTGACCTGTCTCGCGAAGGTCAGCGGCGGAAGCGTCACTGTCCACACGATGTCTGTAGTACAGCGCGGGACCATCGCCTTGGGCTATCAGTTCGGCAGTACCGGCTCCACGGCACCCACGACGGCGCTTGATATTGCTCCGCAGGGGACGACCGCGACGGCTGTACTTCAGGAATTCGATCCGTCGTGCCTCGGGGGTGCGCTGAGGCAGAACGCACTGCGCTCGAGTATCAGTCGCTTGCACGATTGGACGGCTAAGAACACTCGCTGAACATCAGGGGAGAGGGGCGGTCGGTTCCCGGCCGCCCTGCGCGAGGAGGCTCGGCGTCCACACCGTCGGGCCTTCGCGTTTGAGAGGTTGATTCTCAACGCCATCCGATATAGGAAGTGAATGTGCGTCGTAGGGTCTTTGCATTCGCCGGTATCGGTGGTCTTTTAGTCGCTGCTCCGGCCTGGGCGAGCACCGGAGCCCAGGCCAGGGCCGCGCCGATGGCGCGCTGGACAACTGAAGTCCATGTCGCCCATGGGTTGGTAGGGAGGCTTCCTTCCCGTGTCCGAGTTAGCTCGGCGCGACGGGAAGAGGCCTCGGCTTCCCGAAACGTTCAGCGAAAGGCGACCGTTACACGGGGGCGACCGAGCGGGCGTCTTTCGGTTAGCCCAGGTCAACTCACGTATCAGGGCGGCCGGGTGACACTAACGTGGTCGTCCTCCCACGCGACGCGTTGCACCTTGTCGGCAAGTCCCGCGTTCTGGACAGGAGCGAACCCAACACGCGTTCACTGCCGCGGCACGTTCAGGGCGACCATTCCGGCAGTCGCTATTGGTGGGAAGTGGACCTTCACATTCAGGGCAAGGAAGGGAACGGGGAAAGCTGCGGTTGCGCACCGGACATTCACGCTCCAGGCCCCACCGTTCGCGATCAGCGGTAACTGGGCGGGCTATGCGGTTGACTCGAACACCCCGGTTACCGAAGCTTCCGGTCAGTTCACAGTCCCAACCCTGAACTGCAGCGACACCACCGATGCCAGTGAAGCGATGTGGGTCGGGATCGGCGGCCACGGACCATCGACCGGCGACTTACTCCAGACGGGCGTGGAAAGCACGTGTTCTGGTGGTACGCAGGTAGAGAACCCAGCGTGGTGGGAGGAGTTTCCCGAGTACTACTCGGTCAACTTCCAGAGCATGTCTGTCTCTCCTGGTGACCAGATCGCTGCGTCGGTCTACCTAGCGAGTGACGGCAGTTGGGTTACGAGAGTGGACGATCTGACGACTGGCGTCTCAGGCCTGATGCACACAGGCAACGCCTGGGGCACCATCCTCGATTCCAACCCGACCGCGTGGCTCCAGCAAGATGGAGATGCGTCAACCGTGTCCTACAACGGCGGCTCTTCCGCCGAGTGGATCATGGAGGACTACGGACTGTCCGACGGGACTCCGGTTCCCTTCGCAGACTTTGGCACCGTGGCCTTCAGCAAGCTGACGACCAGCCTCCCCTCATGGACCTTGACCGCGAGTGAGGCAGTCGGCATCAGCGACAAGAACGGCCTCCTTCTTGCCGCACCCTCAGCGCCCTCAGGCGACGCCTTCTCCGTCACATACACCGGCCCGTAAGTCTTTGGGCCACCAACGCCGGCTCCTCGCGCTTGCCCTAGCGGCTCCGGCCAGAGAAGACGCTACGCCGCCCGCGTGCGGCTGCCTAGTGGCTGTTTAGGGCGCTCTCGGCCGGGGCGGTTGACTTGTCGAGTGCGGAAGCGTTAGATGGTCTGAGGGCTCGCGGGCGACGCACCCACTTCCATGACGCTCGAATCAGTGTGGGAGAAGCGGTTCGCCCGTGCAGGCCATCAGCAAAACCTAACGAAGGGGTCTAGATGAAACTCCGCCGCTTCAGTTCGAGGTGGGCTCCGAGTCCGGCGTTCGTTGTGGCGTTGATTGCGTTGTTCGTCGCGCTAGGCGGGACGACCTACGCCGCGACAAGTCTTGCGAAGAACAGCGTCGGCACCAAGCAGATCAAGAACGGTGCCGTTACGAAGGCGAAGATCAACGGCAAGACGATCAGCGCGCTAAAGGGACAGACCGGGCCTGCAGGTCAGCAGGGCGTTGCAGGCGTGGCGGGCGCTCCTGGTCCCAAAGGCGATCAGGGAATCCAGGGGCTCAAAGGTGATCAGGGAATCCAAGGGATTCAGGGAATTCAGGGAATCCAAGGCGTTCCCGGCGATCCGGCCACAGCGGACGGGCCGGCCGTCGAGCTCGGAAATACTCTGCTCACCGGAAGCGGTTGTGAACTCGCTGCGCCGAGTGGTCTTAGCACGCCAGGGGGCTGCACTCTAGGTGTCCCCGAGGGTCTGGAATCACCAGTTCCGGTGGACACGGTACTTGCCAATTTCACCGCGAGGATCCCGGTCGCGAGTTCAGCAGACGTGGTCGTAGGGATCGCCTCGACCGACAACAGCAGCGTCTCATTCATTATCGATTGCGACATCCCCGCCGGAGACACATCCTGCACTAGTGTCGGTCCGTCGGGGACTGTCAGTGCCGGCACCTACTTGGTTCTTCTCGGCGAGACGACGGCGGGTACCCGGGTGGCCGTTGGCTACGAGATGGGGACGCCCGGAGTCACCTTTGCGGCCAAGCCGCAGCAAGACGCAAAGCCGATTCAACTGAAGTCATAGATTCGCGGAAGGCGAATCTAATTCGCGATACGTTCGCCTAAATGAGAGGAGGCGGCGACCTTCACGGGTCGCCGCCTCACTTCTCGGAGTTCGGCCGGAGCGGCGAGCCGAACACCTTCACACTCGCCCATCGCGGCTCCGGCCAGAGACGAGGCTACGCCGCCCGCGTGTGGCGTGCCTGGCGTGCCACCGCTAATCGAAAGCGACAGCACGCAGCAGTCCCTCGCCGCCGCCCCGGACGGCTCCGCATCGGTGATCGGCAGTTGTCGCGTCGACAACGTCATCGCCCGGTTGGCGAGCGAGGTGGGGTTAGCGCGTCACATCCTCCGGACTTGAACTGGCGCACGGGCCTGCCGGCTCGCCAGCGGCGCGGCGGCTTGCCGTCATGCTCGTCACGCGCGGCGGCGCCGTAGTGGCGTCCCCTCGCTTTTCCGCGAGATGTCCCCAACGACAACGCCTTGGTGTGCGCGCTACGCCACCCAGACTAAAAACGCATAGCGGATGTACGGGCGGTGACGAGCCCGGCGAGCATGAGCGAACTGGGTTGGCGGTGTAAGTGAAGATCGTCGGCCCTTGATCGGCGGGGAGGTCCAGCCGGTTGTAGCTCAGACTGAGCTCGCCGACCCGCCCAAGGCCGCGACACGCTTATTGGCGCCCTTCAGGGCCCGATTCAGGTATGATCGTACAGCGATGTTTGGTCGATCTTGGCCTATGACTCGACGCGTAGGGCTCAGAACGAAAGGGAGAGCGACCCGTGTCGGTGAGCCAGAGCGGAGTTGGTTCGCGGGCAATCCGTATCTGTTTCTCGGCCGGTGGCCGTTCCGCGAGGCCCACTTGCGCGGCTACATCGTTGCGGAGCACCGCGCCGGACGGCCGCTGTCGTCGATCGTCGAGGATCCATATGTCCGTCGGCTCGGCAGCGAGAGCTTCTTCTGGAAAGTCGTGCAAGACCCGCGGACGATCGCTGCGCTGGGTCGGGATGTGCACGCGGCGATCGAGCGTTGCGAGATCCAGGCGCGAAACGCGAGGCCGACCAGCCGCACGCAGATCGTCGACCGATCCGCGCCATTGCCCAAGTAATTCGCACCGGCAGGAGCCAGCAGCGCTCCTTGCGGCACCTACGCTGGGCCGACTGCGGCTACGGCGGCAGTTGCCGCGTCGCGCCCGAAAGCTATCCGACGTGCGACGGATCGACCTGGCACAGGAACAGCTTTTACGCGGCGTGTCCCGGTAGACCGCCGGCACAGGACCCCGCATGGCCAGAACACTGACGCACCACGAGCCGCATTCCTATCCGCTATCGGATCCTCGCCTTCATCTACGCCTTCACGGGGCGCGGGGACTACAGCGCTGCCGGGCACGCCTCCTACGGCTACTTCCACAGGCTCGGATTCTGGTTCGTCGTCTTCACTCCGGTGGCCGGCGGACTGTTGTATGGGCCGTTGATCTGTGTTTTCGCTCGCGAGGCGCGCGGTCACGGCGAGCCGAAGTGATGTTGGCGGTTGCGGAGCGCGGCGGTCGTCCCCCCTGTCCCCTATCCCGCCTCACCGACTCGTCGTCGTCCTCCTCGAACGGGAAGACGTCGATGACGCGGAACCGTTGGCCGGCGCCGAGTAGGATCAGGTTCAGGAACCGTTGCGCTGGGCTTCGGCGACGAGCTGCCGGAACTCGTCGATCGTCTCTTTGCCGAACTTGACCTCGAGGCCGTGCTGGTGGGCGATCTCCTGCTCGCGGTCATAGCCGATCGCGTTGGGATACAGCCACCACTCGCCAATCCGCTCGCGGCGCAACTCTCCCGTGAAGCCGTACGCGTCAGCAATCGCCTCGAGTGCCCGACGGAGCCGCTGCTGTCGCGCGACGTCGTACTCGGCGCTCATCCCTCTCGGATCATCCCAGATCGCGCAGGCCCGCTCGACGACGAGGATGTTGCCGTCGGACTCGAGCACGTCGGTCCGCTGGAAGTCGATCACTCGCCACGGCCCGGCGCCCTCGAGGAAGACGTCGTCGGTGCCGACATGCGGCTCGTCCACCGAAAAGGGGTGGTAGCGATACCCGTTCGCCCGCTCGGGTCCCTTGAGCGAGCCTTCGCGAACATGCCAGACGAACGAACCCACGGCGGTCTAGGAGGGGTTATCGCCTCGTCGAGCGAAACGCGCGAGCGGTGAGACGAGAGCGCTCGCCGCGAACGCCAGCACGCCGAAGATGTTGGTCGTGACGCAGGTACGGCAGGCTCCGCAGCAGGCCTGCGTCGCCGGAGCGATCTCAGCGGCTCGGTTCAGCACCGGAAGCGCACGGGTCGACGCCCGCTCGAGCACCCTCTCAGTGTACGCCGCCAAAAAGGGGCCGGCGGCTTCGCGAACGCCCGGGCGTCGAGAAACCGACATGGATCGCGCCCTCGCGCCCAGCTCGACCTCGCGTGCGCGTCGTTCCGCCGATTCGCGCGACCAATCCGATGAGGAAGCCAGAGCCTGTCGCGATGCGGATTCATCATCGCCGTTACTAAAAGGGGCGTATGCTGAGTTGAGCAACGCCCGTCGGGTCGCTCCTTTCCGCTCCTCCTCCTCCCGGGCGAACATGTTCGCGGAGCGGAGTTTGGGAGCAGTCACGGGAGGCTTGCGCGCCCGAGTGCTTGTCGTCGACGACAGCGACGCCTTCTTACGCGCCGCCGCCTCCGTCATCTCGGCCACCAGCAGGTTACGCCTCATCGGCGCCGTCGGGTCGGGCGAGGAGGCGATCCGGCTCCTTCCACAGCTACGACCGGATCTCGTTCTGCTCGATTTCCAGTTGCCGGACATGGACGGCATCCATACGACCCGCGTCATCCGCCGAGTCGAGCCACGGGCGGTCGTGATCGTGATCTCAGCCGACCTGGCGGGACGGAGCGATGCCGCGCGGGCAGCCGGAGCGGCTACCACCCTCAACAAATGGGACTTCGTCCCTGGCACGCTCGACGCGCTCTGGCTGAAGCATATGCCCGACGGCTCGTGTTTAGCCTCGACCCGCTTGCCCGACCGTCGGATGATTGCGCTCAGGCAGGCGAACCAGGTTCGAGGGTTGCGGGCGAAACTCAAACGGGATCTGCGTGAGGGCACGGTCCGGCTCGACCAGGTCCTCGTCACTGGTGCCGACTACCTCGCCAGCGCCGAGGTGTTCGACCTGCTCGTCGCGGTGCCGAAGATGGGCCCGGTCAAAGCGGCCCACCTACTCAGCATCGCGCGCATCAGCTCGTCCAAGACCGTCGCCGGGCTCTCCGAGCGGCAGCGCGCCCGCCTTATCGAACTGCTGAGCCGCTAGCTCGGGCTTCGCCGAACTCGTCCTCGTCGGCCGTGTAGAGCCGTGAGGGGCGGCGCGATCATCGAGGTCGCTGCTCGTGCGGCCGCCGTGTGGTACTCGGGAAGACGACATCCACGACGCCGCTGCATCCAGCAAGACAATCGTCGCCGGCCTGCTCGACTTCATCCAGGCGCTGCCCTGCGATCGCTCGATCCATTTGTTCTCACAGCGCGACGGCGCCTCCAGCCACTGCCAAATAGGAGGGCTCAGCTACGCACACGCATCGCAAGGCTTGTGCGGTGGGCGCTTGCAAGCCGCAACGAGAACAGCACGATCGCGGCACCGACAAGGTAGAGGTAGCCGGCAGCGCGTGCCGGCAACGACGGCGTTTCGAACAGAGCGGCAAGCCTCCTCCGAGTTGGACTTCAAGTTTCAGCGGGCCGTCTCAGCCCGGCGAAAGGCTCTCGAGCACGGCCAGCCTGCTGTCCCGGTCCGCCGCTCGCCCCGCGGCGATGATCTTCGGCAGAAGCTCCGGAAGTGTGGTGGGGTCGAGGCTTGACTTCTCGATGTAGGGGATGCCGAGCCGCTCCAGCTCGTGAAGCGTCGCGGCGGGCGCGGTCAGGGCGGAGAGGAATACGAGTGCCGTCTGTCGTGTCTCCTCCTGGCGCGCGAGCTCGGCACTGATCGTCCAGCCGCTCATGCCGGGCAGCAGCACGTCGAGAAGCGCCACATCCGGGGGCGTCTTCGCTGCAAGCTCGAGCGCGGTCGCGCCGTCTGCGGCTTCCATGACCTCATAGCCGGCGGGTTCGAGGTTCGCACGGTAGATGAGGCGGATCGGCTGCTCGTCGTCGACGAGGAGAACGGTTTTCATCCGTTGCGCTGGCCTCCGTTCGCGTCCGGTCTCGATTACGAGAGCGGAGTCCAGCTCCGCTCTCTCAGAAACTTAGACGATTAGGGTTCCGTAAAGAAGTCGCCCTCGCCCGGCCGAGACGAGTGGTGAGGGCGGTCTACGCGGGCTCGTGGTCTCCGGCCAGCTCTGACCGCAGCCGCCGCAGCGCGTCAAGCTCGTGCTCGTCGACCGTGACAAGCCTCTGTGAGCGGCCCACTCCTCCGCGCTGTTTGCAGCTTCAGGGCAAGGCTGCTCGCCGGGTCGGGATCGCGGGGCAAGCGCGGCGTCCCACAGCTCGGCTGCGAGGGCGAGTGCCAGCTCGCCGCTGAGCGTCGGCCGAGGGGGCGGGCGCCGACGCGCTCGCGCCTACTGGGAACGCCGTTAGGAGCGACGGCGTCGCGGACGACGGCCCGGGGTAGGAGCCGTCTCGCGTAGTCCGTCGAGCAGCGACTGCCGATCGGCGAGATTCGAGCTGAGGATCTGGCGGGCGGTTTCGAGCAGCTGGAACATGCGCGGGTCGCGAACGCTGTAGTAGACACTCGTCCCTTCGCGGCGGCTCTCAAGCAGTCCCTGCCGGCGCAGCGCGCCGAGGTGTTGCGAGGTGCCGCTCGAGTCAAGCCCAAGCGCCTCCTGCAGGTCCCCGACCGACCGCTCCCCTTCCTTCAGCAACTCGAGGATGCGCACCCGTGCCGGGTGGCCGAGAATCCGGAAAAACTCCCCTTTGATCACATAGATCGGGTTGTCGAACGGCATCAGATAGCGGCCTCCCGGCGGACATCGTCGCGGACCGCGAACACGGTAAAGCACGTAGAGGCTGTCGCGCGGCCCCGACACCAGGTGTTGCGTGCCCGTCGTTTCCCTCGCGTCTCGGCCGGAGCAGCAAACGCGCAAACGACTGGGCCTTGGTCCAGGCGGCCCCCCCCCGGAACGAGGCACACCGCTTCGCGGAGCGCTCCGTTCTGCAGCGCCCCGTGTACACGCGGGTCGGCCTCGCGCGCCTAGGCTTGACCAGCAAGTCCGTCGCTGGGCTCCAACGGCGCGCTCAGTCTCCCTCCTCGGCCTGGGAAGCGGGATGGGTGGGGAGCAGGCCGGCATATCCGAGCGGAAGCGTCCGCCCGCAGATCGGACACACACCCGTATCTTCTTGGCTGCTGACACCGATCGCCGGCCGGCGACCACCCGAACACGACTGCTGAGGGAGCGAGGCCCACACAGTCCACACGGTGCAGGCCAATGGTGCGAGCCGCATCCGGAAATTCCCCGATTCCTCCCCATTAGGACGGGTTGAGGAGCCAGAATCGCGGCGTCGGCCGCGCGACCTTGGCCCGAGCACAAGCGCACCCGGCAGGCGCACACCCACAGGCGCGCCACGGACGTGTCACGTTAGGCTCGCGGGCGTGAGGCAGACATACCAAACTGGCGGTTTCGAAGACGTCGCCGGCTATTCGCGCAGCGTTCGCGTCGACCAGTTGATTGCGGTGAGTGCTACGGCTGCGACGGACGAATCGGGATGCACTCGTTTCCCAGGAGATGTGTATGCCCAGACGAGGGGTGCGTTTGAGCAGGCGCTCGAGGCTGTTGAGGCGCTGGGTGGCGACTTGAGCGGGGTGTTGAGAACTCGGATGTATCTTGCCGTGGGTTGTGAGTGGATGCGCGCTGTGGACGCGCATCGAGAACTCTTCGCCGAGGTGAGGCCGGCGAACGCCACATTCTACGTCGCCGGCTTCATACCGGAAGGAGTGCTGGTAGAGGTTGAACTCGATGCAGTTGTCTCAGGTGCGTAGGTCGGCGGCCAGAATCGGCGGAGGCGAATCGACACAAATCACTGTGAGCGACCTCTTGCCGCTCGCGTTGCGGAAGAGGTGCGGACGCTCGGCCGAGTAGGAGGCGCTGTCACCCGACTTGAGCTCACGTGGCTCGGCTCCGTCCACGTCGAGAATCATCGTTCCGTCGATGACATGAACGAACTCGTCCCCTTTGTGCCTGCCGTACTCGGCGAGTTTGGCGCCTGGCTCAAATTCAAGAAGCATCGGGAGCATCGCCCCTCGCGTGTTCGACGCGAGCATGAAGACATCGATTCCTTCCGCGGGTGAGTGGATCAGCTGTCGCCCATGGCCCCGGATGATGTCGAGCTCTTCGGCTTCCGATCCGCCCAGTAGCTCGTCGAAGCTGATCTTGTAGAACTCGGCGAGGCGAGTCAGCCGGCCAATCGTGATATCGCTCTTGCCGAGTTCGACGAGCGAGAGAAAGGAAGGCGAGATCGTGGTCGCGGTCGCGACCTCGGCCAGCGAGAGGCCGAGCTCCTTGCGGATGTCACGCAGTCGCCGGCCGAGGTTCGTCTCGACGGTCGGAGTGGCCGGCCTGAGTTCGGCTTCTGCTGCCTTCTTCCTCGGACTCACGGCCGCTGAATATACGCGCTCGCGTGTGATCGTTTGCCTCTGAGAACACCGACCGCGCGGTAGAGCGTCGGATGCGCCTGGCCTCCGAAGGCCGTCAGCTTGACAGCAAGCGCGGACTTCGTCCAGTATACGAGAAGGTGTCCAATTTATTCGAGCGTAAGATCGATGTGGCAGTTATCGGCGCGGGAGTCATCGGACTCTCAGTCGCCTGGCATCTCAGTCAGCGCGGGGTTGGCTCGGTAACAGTGCTGGAGCGGGCCGGGATCGGGGCGGAAGCCTCGGGAGTGCAGCCGGGCGGCATCCGCCATCAGTGGAGTACGAGGCTGAGCTGCAAACTTGCGATCGAGTCGGTCGCCTTCTACGAAGAGATCGACAGGCACCTCGAGCCTGACGGGAAGCCGAAGCTCGACCGCTGCGGATATGTCTTCGTGGCAGACAGCGACGAGGAGCTTGCTCGGCTCGACGCGAACATACGCGTCCAAAACGAGCTTGGAATTCCGTCATCACTCGTGACCGCGGACGAGGTTGCCGAGCTTGTCCCCGGTCTCTTGACGGACGCGATTGCGGGCGCCGCGTACTGCTCGATCGACGGCTACTTCGACAAACCACAGGCGGTTGTGGAGGGATTTGCCGCGGCGGCTCAGCGGCACGGCGTCGAGGTCGAGAGTGCCGAGGTCATTGCCCTTGCCTCAGACGGAAGTGGCTGGCGTCTGTCGTTAGGCGACGGCGGTGAGCGCACTGCCAGCCAGGTTGTCGTGGCCGCCGGCTGCGAGTCCCCGTCTTTGCTTCAGCCGCTTGGCGTCGAGCTACCGATCACGAAGGAGGCGCGCTACCTGTTCTTCAGCGAGCCGATTCATGAGCGGCTGCTTGAGCCATTGGTCGTCGCCTCCGAGCGCCGCTTCGCCGCAAAACAGCTCGCCAACGGACGAGTGTTGGCAAGCGATCTGAGCGCCGGTGGTGACCCGGAGTCCGGGGCGCAGCACTGGCGGGAGAACGTCTCGGAAGGCATTCGCTCACTGTTGCCGTTACTCGAGTTCGTCTCCTTCCCCATCCTGGTGCCGGGGTTCTACGACGTGACACCCGACCATCAACCCATCGTTGGGCCGGTGCCTGGCCACGAGGGGTTGTGGCTGGCCACCGGCTTCAGCGGACATGGCTTCATGATCGCGCCGGCGGTTGGCCGACTCGTTGCCGACGGAGTCTGCGGCGGGGGCAACGATCCTTTGATGGACGAACTCTCGCTTGAGCGGTTTAGCGCGGAGTTGGCACGCGAGCACCAGATCGTCTAGGGAGCGGGTCCGGAAACGATGAAGTCGACGACACATCGACACTGCTAGAAGCAAAATGCGGAGCGTGCTCATCTACGCGGACACCGTGCGCGCACCCGAGCTGCGACACGAGATCCCGCATGCTGTCAGTGACCCGCTTCTTTACGGAGAGGTAGGCGGCCGCCGCTTCACCGTCCTGCGCTCCCTCGAAGCGGCGCGCATGAAGGAACTTGAAGGGTTCGAGGTCGTCCCCGAGGAAGAGCTCGGACTCGACGATCTGCAGGCGGGCGGGGTGTCCGTAGCGGAGGCGCACCTGGAGGTCGCACTTCGCGCTTGCCGCCGATTCGGAGTCGATCGAGCATCCGTCCCACCCGGCTTCCCGACTGAACTTGCCGACTACCTGCGCGCCGCAGGACTTGAGATCACCGTCGAGCGCGACCTGTTCGAACAACGCCGCCGCAAGAAGACACCCGCGCAGGTAGCCGGGATACGACGAGCACAAGAGGCCGCCGATGCAGCGAACGCGGCGATTGCAGAGATGTTGCGCGGTGCGCAAATCCGAAGGAGTCGAGTCTTACTCGAGGACGAGCCGCTTACGTCGGAACGCCTGAAGGATGCCGCCAGGGTCGCCGTGACGGCCAGGGGCTGCAGCGCCGAAGACTTCATCGTCGCCCACGGAGCGCAGACCTGTATCGGACACCACATGGGAGCCGGAGAGATCGCGCCCGGCGAGCCGATCACCGTCGACATCTGGCCTCGCGACGGGGAGACCGCTTGTTACAGCGACATGACGCGCACCTTCGTCGTCGGTGATGTCAACGACGAGTTGCGCGAGTACCACCGCCTCTGCGAGGTCGCTCTCAGGCGAGCGCTCGAAGCCATTCGTCCCGGTGTTCTGGCCAGCGAGGTTCATCGGGTCGCAGCGGAGGTCTTTGAGGAGGCCGGCCAGCCGACGCTGCTGTCAAAGAAGCCCGGAACCGTCCTCGATGAAGGCTTCTTTCACCGCCTGGGGCACGGCGTAGGCCTCGAGGTACACGAGCCGCCGTACCTCGCTCCCGCGGGTGAGGAGATTGTTGCGGGGGACGTCCTTGCGGTTGAGCCGGGGTGCTACCGGCAAGGATTCGGCGGCGTTCGACTGGAGGACACGGTCCTTGTTACAGACGATGGGGTCGAGCTTCTCGGCAGCTATCCATACGAGCTTCAGCCATGACCTGCCGCGGCTCGCAGGGGGATCTCTGGGACGACCATCAGCCGGAGACGACCGACGGCTGGTTGACCTTCTTTTGTGGGGCTCAACGAGCCGACGCCACCCGAACGTAGGAGACAAGAATGTCGCCATCCTGGAAGCCGCTCCCGATCCACCGGCCGTACCGGATCATGATCGCAGGGTCCGCGCTTGAGAGTTTCTTCGCTGCATCTCCGGAGGAGAAGGCGGAGAAGGCGATACCGCGCTTTAAGCAGCTGCTTGCTGAGTGGGAGGATTTGGGGGCTCGCGTAGTCGCATCATTGTGTGACGACGTGTTTCAGGTCGGGCCAACTGAATCGCCGCGTTGGGCCTGGTATCTCCTCTTCGACGTAGACGACCTCGATGTGGCGGCGGCGATGGTCCAGGCCACACGCGAGGAGGTCGAAGGCGCGCGGGCCGACCAGTACTTCCGCTTTGAGCTTCGTATTGGTAGGCCCTTCTGGGCACGTGAGGAAGCGGCGCAGGATGCGGTTTATGCCGGTTGAGAGATGACGTCAACGTCTCCCGTCGACGCAGCGCGCTTCTGCTCACGACTGTCTCGACTGACCAAACGGAGGGACACGCAAGTGAAAGGCAGGAGGGCGCTGCCTATCCATCTTGACGTGTCCCATCTATGCAGTATAGTCGCCCCATATCCAGTATTTGAGTCGTGGCGTCCGAGGGTGCCAGTGCCGCTCGACGAGCGGCACTCTGGCTTCTGGAGCGCTCGAGCTTAGGGAGGGTCACGATGGTGCATCCCCTGCATGTAGGAAAGTCGACCCGGCGACTGCTGTTCCTGGCAGTCCTGGCGTTCGTCTGCGTCACGGCTGGTGTGTCTGCTCGCGGCGCCAATCAGGCCTCAGCGGCCCCGGCCAGAACTGGTGCGGAGCCAAGCGTGAAGTCGATCGTTTGGGCGGAACCGGCAGCAAATTCGCCGAACTGCGTCTTCCAGCTCGGTCCGCTGACCTGCTCCACCGTCGCCAACGCAAACTCGTTCCAGGCATTGATGTTCCGGCCCCTCTACTGGCTCGGCAAGAACGGCGGCGCGGGGATCGACGAGAGCTTGTCGATCGCGAAAATGCCGACATTCAGCGACCACGACAAAGTCGTCACGATCAAGCTGAAGCCATACCGGTGGTCGAACGGGAGCCGCGTCACGGCTCGCGATGCCGTCTTCATGTTCAACCTTGTGCGGGCGAACAAGAAAGACTGGGAGCAGTACTCGCCCGGGAACTTCCCGGATACGGTCGTCTCCGCCAAGGCCGTAAATTCATCAACGCTCAAGTTGAAACTGAACAAGCGCTGGAACCCGACCTGGTTCCTTAATACACAGCTCGCCCAGCTTGAGGCTTGGCCGATCGCCTGGGACATCAAGGCCTTCCCCCACGGGGTTACTGCGACGTCCGGAACGCTTCCGGCACAACCAAAGGGATCGCTCCCCGACGCGACCGCTAAGGGTGCGCGTGCGGTGGCGAAGTTCCTCGAGGGGCAGGCGAAGCAGACCGCTGACTACATCAAGAGTCCACTGTGGAGCATCGTCGATGGCCCGTGGAAGCTCAAGACGTTCACGAACACTGGCCTCGTGCGCTTCAGCCGCAACTCGAAGTACAGCGGGCCGGAAAAGAACCACGCTTCGACGTTCAGCGAGGTGCCCTTCACTAGCGAATCTGCCGCCTTCAATCAGCTGCTCTCCTCGCGTGGTAGCAACAGTGTGTCCAGCAACAACTCATCAGACCAGCTGAGTGTCGGCTACATCCCGCCAGCAGACCTGAGTCAGGGATCCCGTGTCACTCAAAACGGATACAAGCTCGTCACCCAGTACGGACTTGGCTTCGACTTCTTCGTCATCAACATGCAGAACAAGACGGTCGGCCCAGCCCTCCGTCAGCTGTACATCCGGCAGGCGTTGCAGCATCTCGTCGACCAACCGGGCTGGATCAAGGCATTCATGGGCGGAGTTGGTGTCCACAACTACGGCCCGGTGCCTGTCAAACCAACGAACAAGTTCCTTGGAAGCCACAAGCTCAAGAACCCGTATCCATTCAGCATTTCTGCAGCGTCGAGCATATTGAAAGCGCACGGGTGGGACGTCCATCCCGGAGGCACTACAACATGCGCAACTCCGGCGAAGTGCGGTAAAGGCATCGCGAAGGGGGCTGCGCTGAAGTTCAGTCTGCTCTACACCTCCGGTGACACCGCCATGCAGGAGGAGATCTCTTCCCTCGCCTCCAACGCGAACAAGGTCGGTATCTCACTCCAGCTGTCCTCGGGGCCGTTTTCGCAGGTGACCGGAGCGGTCGTTCCGATCTGTCATCCCGGTAACGCCTCGACTCACTGCGCCTGGCAGATGCTGGACTGGGGCGGTTGGTTTTACAACGCCTACCCGAGCGGCGAGCAGCTGTTCGCTACCGGCGCCAACGGCAACTACGGCGGTTGGAACAACAAGACGACGAACGCACTCATCCATCGCGTCGAGGTCGCGCCGGCATCGCAATCGACGAGCGCGCTCTACGCCTACGACAAGAACATTGCGCACAACCTGCCCGGAATGATCTTCATGCCCTTCCCGGCGACTCGAGTCGCGGCAGCGAGTGCTCTGCGTGGATACACGCCGAACTCATTCGGGCTGCTCGATCCGGAGAACTGGTAGGAGGCTCGTGATCAACCGTTCAGACGACTCGCCTCACCACAACAATGGCCCCAGTGAGTCGGTAGAGGCGGCCGACCTGAGCTCCCTCACGGAGCTCAGGTCGGTGCAACTCTCGCAGGACGGGAAACTGATCGCTGCTGTCGTGGTCAGACTCCCGCAAGAGACCAACCGAGTCGAGCGGAGGCTCGTCACCGGAGAGATTGAAACCGGAGCCCTCCGCGAGGCAGCCTTGCACGAATCGCTCGTAAGTGAAGAGTTGCCGAGGTGGGAGCCTGTCCGCGGCGAAGCAGGAAGCCCACGGCTCGCGGCTGTTCGATCGGACGGTAAGACCTGGCGTCTGATCCTTCGGCAGGTCGACGGTGAAGGCATCCTTCGAGCGGAAAGCGAGACCGAGCTCGCACGCTGGGAGGATCCTGTTACCGAACTGTCCTGGTCGCCCGATCGATGCTGGCTCCTCGCCGTCGTACGCGAGCAACGTGATCGTGCTCGTGCTGAACTACCCGATGATCGTAGGCCGCCGCTACGCCTGACGCGGTTGCGCTACCGCTACGACGGTCTCGGTTACACGTTTGATCGGCCGCAACAGGCGTTCCTCATCCCGGTCTCGGGAGGTCCTCCCCGGAAGCTGAGTCGGGGCGGACACGATGACTCTGACTTCTCCTGGCATCCCGATGGCGACGACGTCGTGTTCGTTTCACAGCGCCATAACCGGTCGGACCGGACACTGCTGAACGACATCTACGTGCAGAGCCTCGATGACTCCGAGCCGCGACAGATCACCACAACCGAGTACCACTACGCACAGCCTCGGTTCTCGCCGGACGGAACGAAGCTCGCCGCGACAGCCGTCGATGTTTCCCACTTCCCCTCGACCAGCGATCTCATCGTTCTCGACTCGAGCGATGGCGAGATCCTGTGGCACCCGGAGAAACTCGACCGAGACTGTAATGGGCCCACAACCGACAGCGAAGGCCTTATTTGGGCGGACAATCAGAAGGTCCTGACTCTGGTCGAAGACGAGGGTAGGATCTCCGCGCTCTCAGCAGACACCCTTGATTCTGCTTCGATCGAGCGCGTGGTCGCTGGCGACCGCTGGGTCACCTCGCTTGCCGCCTCCTCGGATGGAACGCTCGCATTCGTCACCACGTCACCCACAGACCCGCCAACGCTCGTCATCCGTCGACCCAGTGGAGAGGAGAACGTGATCTTCGCGCCGAACGAGCGCTATCGCGAGAGTCACGATCTGCGCCAGCCTGTGCACGAGATCATCGAGACCGCGCCTGGCGTTCAGATCGATAGTTGGCTCATGCTGCCGGACGAAGCCCGCTGGCGGGCGCCTTACCCGCTGCTGGTTTCGATGCAAGGTGGCGGCAGCCAATACGGCTACCAATGGTCGCATGAGTCGCAGACCCTCTGCGCAGCCGGCTTCGCCGTCCTCTACATGAACGCACGCGGTTCAGGTGGATATGGCAAAGCCTGGTACCGGGCAGTCTGCGGCCCGAACGCAGCCTCCCCCGCCGCTGGCTGGGGTGAGGACGACATCTCGGACATGCTCGCGGTGGTCGAGGCGACGCTCCAGAGGAGTACGGATCTGGACGCAAAGCGAGTCGGTGTACTCGGCGGCTCCTACGGCGCCCTCTGCGTCACCTGGATGCTGGAACGGAGCGACCTTTTCCGCGCGGGCTGGGCGGAACGCGGTCCCTACAACCTCTACAGCCTCGCGGGCACCAACGATGAGTCGCCGTGGTTCTTCACACAGTACCTCGGTCGCAATCAAGTCGAGGATCCCGCCGCCTATTGGGCGGGTTCGCCGCTCCGACGAGTAGCGGAAATCACAGCCCCGCTCATGATCGTGCACTCGGAGAATGACCTCCGCTGCCCGATCCAGCAGGCAGAGGAGCTCTTCATGGCCCTGAAGATCCTCGATCGCCCTGTTGAATTCATTCGTTTTCCAGGCGAAGGACATTATCTCACCCGAAACGGCAGCCCGGCACATCGGCTCCAGCGCCTCGAGTTGCTCGTCGATTGGTTCACGCGCTGGCTGCAACCGCAGAGCGCTGACGCGAACGAAGCTGAGGCGACAGCCGCGGAGATCGATGCGGCAGGTGTCGCCGGATGAGGCAGTGACTCGAGCGAAGCTCTCGCTCGACCGACTCGAGGACGAGTTCCTCCGTTGTTACTACGCCGCACGCCTGACCCTCGGTCTCCTGGCAGAGACAATGGGGATCCCCGAGCCATTGGAGGTCAAGGGGTCGCTGTCATGGTGAGCGCCGCACGGTGACGTTTTTCCTACTCAGACGAACCGGCCAGGCTGTGGCAGTCGTTTTTGTTGTCGTCCTGCTCGTGTTCGTCCTCGCGCATCTCCTGCCGGGCGGCCCACGCGCGATGCTGGGACTACAGGCCAACCCCGTCACGGTAAAGCAGTTCTACGCCCAGAACGGCTACAACGACTCGATCCCCGTGCAGTTCGTGAAGTACCTCGGGCGGCTCGCGCAGGGAGACCTGGGCTTCTCCTACCACTACAACGCCAGCGTCAGAACTCTGTTGGCGCAGACATTGCCGCGCTCTGCGCTTCTGGTCGGCCTGGCTTACGCGCTAGGTCTCCTGATCGCGCTGCCTATCGGCGTCCTCCAAGCGGCGCGCCGCGGCAAGGTTGTCGACCACGCACTCACGGCCGGTGCGCTCGTCGTCTACTCCATGCCCGCCTTCTGGCTCGGGCTCGTCCTGATCATCGTCTTCGCGATCCACCTCAACTGGCTCCCGGCTGAGGCTCCGCAAGGGCAGACCGTTGGCGCAGTCATCTCTCAGCCGAAAGCGCTCGTACTCCCCGTCTGCACCCTTGCGGCGGGAACCGTCGTCGTTTTCAGCCGTTACATGAGGTCATCGATGCTCGAAGCGCTCGTGCAGGATTACATCCGCACCGCCCGTGGGAAAGGGGTCGGAGAGCGTCGCATTCTGTGGCGCCATGCCCTTCGGAACGCGATCTTGCCGACGATAACGCTCGTAGGCTTGAGTCTTCCGTATGTCCTCTCCGGCGCGATCGTCATTGAACAATTGTTCAATTATCCTGGAATGGGATTGCTCTTCTGGAATGCCGCAGTCGTCCATGACTATCCCATCTTGCTCGGCTTTACGCTCGTTGTCGGCGTGGCGGCGGTACTGGGGTCGCTTTTGGCAGACATTCTCTACGGCATCGCTGACCCGCGGCTCCGAGTCGGACGACCCTCCTAGTCATGGAAATCGGGAGACGATTACCGAAGCCGTTCCTTTCACGTCAGACACGCCCGAAGAGGCTGAGGGAAAGCACCTGGAAAACGTTCATCCGCAATCCCGTGGCCGTCTTGGGGGCAAGCATCGTCTTGTTCGTCGTCTTGTTCTCGTACCTCGGCCCGGTGCTGTACCCCACCGATCAAGTGCACACAAACCTGACGCAGATACGACTCCCGCCGAGCGCTACGTTCCCACTCGGGACCGACGACCTCGGCTACAACGTGCTGGGGCGCCTAATGGCAGGCGGACGCGCTTCGATCAGTATCGCCGTCGCAGCCGCACTCCTTGCCAGCGTCGTGGGGACGATTTACGGGGCTATCTCTGGCTTCGTTGGCGGTTCCGTCGACTCGATCATGATGCGCGTCGTTGACGCCCTAATCGCCGTTCCCGCTCTCCTCCTCCTGCTTCTGCTCGCAAGCATGTTCAGGGCGACGCCATTCGTCATGATCGTCGCGATCGCCGTCATCTCGTGGGTCATCCCAGCCCGCCTCGTGAGAGGCGAGACCAGGGCGCTCCGTTCGCGAGAATTCATCGAAGCCTCGGTCGGAGCGGGCGCGGGGATGTGGCGGATCATCTTCAAACACATCCTTCCCAACGTCATCGGCGTCGTCGTCGTGCAGACAACATTCCAGGTTGCGGATGCAATCCTCCTGCTCGCCGCGCTCAGCTTCCTCGGTCTTGGCCCCCCACCTCCGGCGACGAACTGGGGAGGCATGCTGAACCAGGGGCTCAACTACGCGTACGCGAACGACTGGTGGCTGATCTACCCCGCAGGCATCGCGATCATCGTCACGGTGGTCGCCTTCAACCTCCTAGGCGATGCACTACGGGACTCGTTCGACGTCCGGCTTCAGCGGCGCTAGGAGCAACTTAACGGTCGTTCAGGTCTGCGCAGCATACGAGGAATCCGTCCGGTCAACTACCGCGGGCAACAGCGGGAAATGGCACGTCGCCTCATGCTCCTCGCCGAAGCTACTGAACTTCGGTGTGACCTCGGTACAGATTTCCTGGGCTCGTGGACAGCGCGTATGAAAGCGACAACCCGACGGAGGCGTGACCGCTGAGGGCAGCTCGCCTTTGATGGTCAGCTTGCGGTGACGGCGTGCCTCGGCGGGAGCAGGTCGAGGTATCGCATCCAAAAGGCCGCGCGTATAGGGATGTGCCGGCCGTTCATAGATGTCAGCAGCTCGTCCAATCTCGACGATCTCGCCGAGATACATGACGCCGATGCGATCGGCTAGAAACCGGATCACCGCCAAGTCGTGCGAGATCACGACCGACGTCAGCGCGTGCCGCTCCCGCAGGGCTTTCATCAGGTTCAGCACCTGCGCCTGGATTGAGACGTCGAGCGCCGAAACGGGTTCGTCGGCGACCAGCAGCCGCGGATTCAACATCAGCGCTCGAGCCAGTCCGACTCGCTGCCGTTGACCGCCCGATAGCTCGTGTGGGTAGAGATCCAACGCCCGCTCCGGCAGACCGACCTCGCTGAGAAGTTCTCGGATTCTCTTGTTGCGGTCCACACGCGTCCCGAAGCTCTGGATCGCAAGTGGCTCGCGCAGAGTTGCCTCTACTCGCATTCGCGGGTCGAGCGACGCGAACGGATCCTGGAACATCAGCTGTCGATAACGGCGCGAGGTCCGCAGGCGCGATCCGCGCAGCGCCGTGACGTCCTCGTCGCCGAAGCGGATGACCCCAGAAGTTGGCTTCTGAAGCCCCACTATCAATCGACCGAAGGTCGTCTTTCCGCAGCCCGACTCGCCGACCAGGCCGAAGGTCTCACCGGCCCGCACCGTGAGAGACACGCCAGAGACCGCCGTAACCGACCGTCTAACTCCCCCGTGCAGCCCGCCTCCTCCACCGAGTGGAAACTCTTTGACAAGCTCCTCGACGACGAGCAGTCGTTCTCCCTCGGTCACGTCGGGAGCGCGCCGCGCACTCCTCTGCTTCTGTGGAGGACTCGTGGCGACTATTCCTGGGCCATCGACAGGGTGGAAGCAGGCGGCAAGATGTTCGGTCCCTCCTGTCAGTATCGGATCCTCGAGCTCGCAGACCTTCGTCGCGAAACTGCAGCGAGGTCGGAATCGACACCCAACCATCGGCTCCGCCAGACTCGGCGGTAGCCCTTGGATGCTCGCCAACGGCTGTTCCGGATCATGGTCGAGCCGAGGAATCGACTGAAGAAGCGCACGCGTATACGGATGGCGCATCTTCGAGAAGAGCGTTGCGGTCTCGGCGACCTCGACAATTCGTCCCGCGTACATGACAGCGACCCGATCCGTATGACCGGCAATCACCCCCATGTCGTGCGTGATCAGCACAACCGCCATACGGAGACTCGTGCGTAGGTCATCAAGCAGATCGAGAATTTGGGCCTGAATGGTCACATCAAGTGCCGTCGTCGGCTCGTCGGCGAGAAGAACTGTCGGCTCGCATGCCAGCGCGATGGCGATCATCACGCGTTGCCGCAACCCGCCGGAGAGCTCGTGCGGATACGAATCAAGCCGCTCACGCGGATGCGGAAGACGCACGAGGTCGAGAACGTCGAGAGTCCGGCTCCTCGCGGCCGTCCGGGAGAGGCCAAGATGAAGTCGAAGGGGTTCGGCAACCTGCTCGCCGATCGTCATCGTCGGATTCAGCGAGGTCATCGGCTCTTGGTAAACCATCCCGACAGCCTTCCCTCGAAGCCGACGCATCGCGCGGTCGTTCAGAGTCGTCAACTCCGTGCCGGCGACGCGGATACTGCCCGCGGCAATCCTTCCGCCACCTGGTAGCAGCCGCATAATCGACAGCCCGGTGGTCGTCTTACCGCATCCCGACTCACCTACCAATCCCAGGCACTCACCTTCGTCGACCGTGAACGAGACCCCGTCGACTGCACGCACGGTCGCAGCACGGAGCCGGAACTCCACCTGGAGGTCTTCGACCTCGAGCGCTCTCGTCACGATCGCCAGCCGCTCAGCGGATGGCCACTCTGCCCACTCCTAGAGCAGGCAGCCATTGCAGGCCGTCTCGCTCCGGGCCAAGCACCTTGGCCAGTAGCGGCGCGGGTATCGATTTCTGGCGTAGCAAGCGTGGCTTCAGACCTATCTCATACGCGGGAGACGCGGACCCAGCGGAATTCTCCATGCGCTGGAGGTCCGTCCATTATACTGGCGGTCCGACGAACGGTGGGGATGCCTCCTTTGGAACGCGAACACACGCCAGTGAGCACCATCGTCGACTACGTTGACAGCAAGCGGGACGCTCTAGCCAGCCTGCTCAGCGATCTCGTGGCGATTCCCACGGTATTCCCCTCAGGTGAATACGAGGAGATCGTGGCACGACTGGAGACAGAATTCTCGGTGGCCGGCGTGCGCACGACCCGGATCACCGCCCCAAAAGAGCGCCTCGACGAGCTAGGGCTCAATTACCCGCGGCCGAACCTCGTCGCCCAGTTTGGCACTGGGCGAAGCCCCGTACTTCTGATCGGCGCACACATGGACGTCGTCGAAGCCGGCAAACTCGGAGCCTGGACGCATCCGCCCTTCGAGGGAACGATCAGCGACGGCCGGGTCTGGGGGCGCGGTAGCTGCGATGCGAAGTCGGCGCTTGCCGCACAGGTATATGCGGTGCGCGCACTCGTCGAGACAGGCTGCACGCTCGACGGCACGCTTCTGCTCGCCGCCTCCGTAGACGACGAGGGGGGTTATGACGGGCTGAACTGGCCAGGCATGGCGTTTCTGGCCGAGAAGGGACTCGCGGCCGCCGGCCTTCCGGAACCGGACATGGCGATCAACGGAGAGGCTTCAGGGCTCGACCGAATCTGCGGCTCATTTAAGGGCCGACTCATCCTCGAGATCGAGATCCTCGGAGAAACAGCACACGCGTCGACGCCTCACGGCATCAACGCAATCGACCATGCGCTTCTGCTCGTCGACCGATTGAAGCTCCTTTCGCTTGGAGCGCATCCTCTCCAAGGCCCTGGGACGCTGACGGTCTGCAACATCAACGGAGGGGCGTCGCGCTACGGAGACGTACCGGACTCATGCCGGATCGGCATCGACATCCGTGTCGTACCGCCGCATAGCACTGCGACCGTGTACGACGACGTCCGCGCTGTCGTGAACGAACTCGTGAACGACCTCGCCGGCTTCCGCGTAGGCGGGATCCGTTGCCTCAGTGAACGGGATCCCACCGAGGTTCCACTCACTCACGCCCTGGTGCAAGCGCTGCAATCGGCAGCGGACAGGGTAGGAGTCGACGCCGAGTACGCCTCGATCCTCGGCAGCGGCGACCTTCAGGGGTTCCTCGAACGAGGCGTTGCCGGCGTCACGTACGGGCCGGGATCGATCGAGCGTGTACACCGGGCGAACGAGTTCGTCGAAATTGACTCCTTGGTTCAACAGACGCAGATCTATGCGCTTGCGGCTTTGGCTTTGTGTCAGGGCGTCGGTCCAACGCTATAGCTCGCAGCACGGCATCTCACTCACGCAGGAGCCTGAGCCTTCTGCGCCATCGAGGTGCGATCAGCTCCGTCAGACAAGCGCGGCGCAAGTCGAACTTGCTTACCGTCCTTCCACACCGCCTCGACGTGTAGAAGAGCGTCGACATCAGCCAGTGGGTTTCCCCGCACTGCCACGATGTCGGCCAGTTTGCCTGCCTCGAGAGTGCCGAGCAGGTGTCCGACGCGGGCCGCGCGGGCGGCTTCGCAAGTCGCCGCAGCAAGTGCGCGCTCCGCAGATAGCCCGTTCGTGATCATCAATTTCAGTTCTTCGACCAGCGCGATCCGCCCTCGATGCATCTCGGCACCGATCGGGCCATTGCGCTCGGGGAGATTGTCCACCCCGGCGATGATGGGAATGCCGAGATCAACGGCTCGCCGGAAAGCCGGATGGTGATGCTTCCGAGCTTCCGTTGCGTTCGTCATGAGGTACTCGGAGAACACGCCGTCTTCCAGTTCATCGGGGTTCCAGGCGTCGGTTACAGCAAGGTTGGGGCAGAAGAAGCTTGCGTTCGCCGCCATCGCATCGAGTCCGCCTCCGTCCTGGAGAACGAAACCGTGCTCGATGGTGTCGGCGCCGGCAGATGCTGCAATACCAATGGAGTCGTCTCCCATCGCATGTATGGCAACCGGCTTGTTCCACTTGTGAGCCTCATCGATCGCGGCTCGAAGCTCCCCTTCGGTGCAGGTCATGTAGTCCATCCGGTCGGCCCGCCAAGGTATCCCGCCGGTCGCCATGATCTTGATCTGATCGACGCCAGCCTGGATGCGCTCGCGCACACGTCGCCGATACTCGTCCTCACCGGCAGAGAGGATGCTCCACTTCACGTCTCCAGAACAGAAGATCCTTGGCCCCTCGATGACGCCAGCCTCGATGGCAGCACGGAGACGCAAGTCGGTGTCGTAGCGATCTCCGAGGGCTCGTAGCGACGTAACGCCGCAACGCAGATTGTCCTGCGCCTTGCGAATCGCGCGCACGACATACCCAGCTTCTGTCTCGTGCTCAAACGCAGTCTCATGCGGAGGTACGACCGCGCCAAGATGGATGTGGGCGTCCCATAAGCCCGGGATCAGGTGGGCGCCGTCGAGTTCTAGGCGCTCCGCCCGACGACCACGTGGGCTTCTCTCAAGTTCGTCCGCCCCACCTACGTCGACGATCAGGCGGCCCTCAAGAAGCACGGCGGCATCCGTGTGTGCCTCCCCATCAATGCCGTCTATAACCGTGCAATCCGTGAGAAGCGTGGCCATACTCTTGCCTCCTCTTAAGGACTGTAGGAACGAAGCCCTAGCCGCAGCGTTGTCTTGCTAGGTACCGACTGCACCGATAACTCGACCTAGGAGAGCGAGTCCGCGTCTGCGTGGCGTCTCCGATATATTACGCATCTCTTCCAGAGAACTGTAAACGAGAACTGAACTCGATGTCGCGCCGTATGGAGCACTCGTGGAGCAGAGCGGGCGCAACTCATGGCAACCGTTCGCAAGTCGTCCGGGCCGAAACAGAGGACGCACGCGATCCGGTCGTGCATGAATGAGTACGCCCTGCCGGGTTCGACGGTCTTCACCGACAACTGGGGCGGTTACAACATCCTCGACCGTGCAGGCGTCTACAAGTTCCGGCGCATCAAGCATTCGTAGCGGATCTATGTCGGGGGCGACGTTCACACGAACACGGTTGAGGGCTTCTTCGGCCACATCAAGACTGACGTGCGCGGGCCGATCACGCGATCTCGAGGCGCTGGCTTCCCGGCTACCTGAACGAGTGGGTGTGGAAGTGGAACCACCGGAACGACGACCAAGCATGTTTCGCTCGCTCCTGCAGAACGCAGCCGCGCCGGGTCTAGACAGCGGCGACTCTCCATGCTGGGGTTAGACGGCATGGCAGATCCCCTTCAGAGCGCCAGGGACAAGCTTGCGCGGGGTGACTCGCACCGCGCCGCGACACGGCGCGAGGTACGCAGGTTCTTCAACCGTTACCCCCACCCAACCTTCAAGGTCAACGCAGAAGTTGACCCTAGGAGCCTCACAATCGGTGATATCTACCGCGGAAGACTCGTCGTGGATCGCGGCTATCCCGTCGCTCCCATTTCCTTCGCATCGAGATTCGGGGACATCCTCCACAACTACAGGAGCGTGCTCGACCACATCGCATGGCAGCTCGTACTCCACGGTTCGAGTTGGCCACTTCCCGATGATTGGGCCGAGGCCCGCGTCCAATTTCCCACCTACGACACCCCCGATCTCTTCGATAAGAACGTCGCACGGCGTCTCCCCGGAGCCTCGCCTGCCGCTATCGATTACATCCGCGAGCGGTACCAATACGACACAGGAGCGAATCCCACCAATAATGCGTTGCTCGCTCTCGCGAAACTCTCGAACGAGGACAAGCACCGGAGCCTCCACGCGTCCGTCGGGGTCTTCAAGACCCTGAAGTCGAACGTGGCGTTCATACGCTGTCTGCCCCTTGAATGGCACAGCCCTCCCGGTCGCCCGGCTCTCAAGAGCGGCACAGAAGTTGCGGGCTTCGCGTGCCGTATCACCGGACCTGACCCCAAAATGAAAATGAAGGTCAGCCCGACCGTGCAAATAATCATCGAAGACTGGGCCGACATGACCGAGATGATTGAGGGACTCCGGGGTGAGGTTCGGGAGATCCTGAACGCGCCCGAAATCGCTGCGGCCGTTTCCTAGCCTCACGCGGCATCACCGCCGCGCGAGAGATCTAGTTGGCGGGCTTCTTCGAGATCTTGTCTAGCGCATCAAAGACCGAGCGGCGCTTGGGTAGGCCGGTCTTTGTGCCCTTCGGCAACACCCGCGTCGGCTCCCCTTCGGGCAGATTCTTCGTTGCGTCGTAGCCTTCTTCCCAGCCATCGCACCTCCACGCGTAGCGGGCGATAGAGACGGCGCGAGCGGCTTTGAAAGAGGGATAGGCGGGGACGTGTCTTTCGACCAGAGGAGGATTGTTATTGGCGCCCCCGCCCGTAACCAGTAGATCGTCCGGCGATCCACTCTGGGCAATCCCCCATCCGGGGCAGACCGCTTCTACATCCATTGGCCAGTTGCTGGTCGGAGTGGGGCGTTGATCCTCTCCGGCGCCGACAGCGCGAGGGTGATCCATTTCACGAGTGCGGAGGACGCAAGCTCATCGGCGTGCCGTCTCCAAGTATCAACGCGCCTATTGACACCTTTGATGCGTACGGAAATCGACCGATTGAGCAGACGCGCTTCGCATAACGACAGAGACGCCTGGCTCCGTTCGGCGCCTCGACGATGAGACCGATCTCGATAATTTCCTGGCGGCTGCCAGGTCTTATGGTCGGGCAAGTGATCACACAGACGGAGGATTGCGATGCAGCCAGAGACACAGCACCCCGAGTTTCAGGGTTGGCAACTGCTGGTTCGCAGGTGGGCGATCGAGGCCACGCATCCGGGGCTTCCCGGCACCGTCGTGACCGGGCAGGCGACGTTCGAGTGGCTCGAGGATCAGCGGTTCCTGATCCAACGCTCCCACTACGACCATACGGAGATTCCCGATGCGGTCGCGGTGACCGGGATCATCGAGGGGAAGCCTGCTATGCACTACTTCGACCCACGCGGCGTTCACCGGGTGTTCGCTGTCGAGATCACGCCGGACACGTGGCGATTCTGGAACGACGCACCCGGCTTCTCGCAGCGAGTCACCCACACGCTCAGCGACGACGGCAACGCGATCAACGGTGAGGCCGAGATCTCGCAAGATGACGGCACTACCTGGCAGCACGACCTCGCGATCAACTACCGCAGGATCGGCTGAGATGGCCGCAACAGAGGCCCTGAACCTGACTGCACGAGCCATCATCGACGCCAGCCTGACCTGGTGCTCGCGACCGCTGACCGCGTCGCGCTCGCTGTACGTCTTAACCGTTGTTGGATTCCGGGAAGGGAGGAGCAGCATGGGTATGACGTATACGCACGCGGTGGCCTCGCTGGACGGCTTCATCGCCGATGAGCGCGACGACGTGGGGCCGCTTCACGACTGGTATTTCAGCGGCGACCATTCCCTCGTCGACGAAAGCCACGCCGATGTTCACGGTGGTGCGCCGTTCCGAGTCTCGGCAGCCTCGGCTGAGTACGTGCGCGGCATGTGGTCACGCCAGAAGGTCCTGGTCATCGGGCGGCACCAATTCGACCTGACCAACGGCTGGGAAGGCCACCCTCCGTCGGGCGGCCACGTCGTCGTCGTGTCGCACCGACCGCGGCCGACGGACTGGCACCCGGAAGCGTCGTACCACTTCGCCACCTCGGTGGAGGAAGGAATCAGGCGAGCGCAGGATCTGGCAGGCGAGGGGGAGATTGCTGTCGGCGCGGGCGATGTTGGCGGGCAAGCGCTGTCACTGGGGCTCATCGACCACGTAGCGATCGACATCGTGCCGGTCGTCTTCGGCAGGGGAAAACCGTACTTCGGGACGCTCGCTAACGGCCATCTGATGCTTGAGAATCCCGACCTGGTCATGCAAGGCGACGGAGTGATCCACGTGCGCTACCCGGTGCATCCAAGACCCTAGGTTGGGGTCGCACTCCGGCCTGTGAAAAAGATCGAGCTCGCTGTCGGGTGGCATTCCCGAACTCAATGTCACGCCACACCGGGGCACGGCCCCGCCACCCGTCGAGGTGATGGCGCAGGCGAGGCGCCGCACCTAGCTATGGGCGCGACCGTCCACCCCGCCGTCGAGCGCAACAGGGCCGTGGCTGCGGCGACGATGGGGTCGGAGAGACGACTAAGTTGTTCGACCGTCCGGGTCACGCTCGGACGACCGACAGTGGTCACGATCCGTGCTGCGCCGAGGCCGACGAGAAGGCTCGCAAGAACGTCGATTGACGCCGCAACCGCCAACCCCGAAGCCCCAACGAAGCCAAGGTCAGCCAGCCCTCGGCTGCCTTGACCGCCCGCGCCGACGCCCAAGGCGCACTCAACAGCCTCTAGCCGCCGGCAGGCTGACGTGACAGCCTGCGGCCCGCCGCCGCGGAGCGCGGACGTGGTGCCGGAGTCGCGACTGGCTTCCGACGGCTGCGTCTCGCCGCGACGTCTAGCGCCGTCGGTTCGGCGGGCGAGCCTGGCGGTTGTGGGGCAGCGTGCGGATGCCGCCGCGGCCGGCTGCTCAGGGTGCCTCACTGATCGCGGCGCCTCGCGGATGCCATTGGCGATCGGCAGTCCCTGCGACCGTCGAAGGCGCGGGCATCGTGCTTCGCCGAGGCTCGAGTGCGTCCAGCCGAGAGCGCTCAGCTGCGGCGCGCGCGGCGTACGCCGCGTGGACAGCAGTTCGGCCACGAGCAGCACTACTTCGTCTTTCTTCCATAGTTGTCGCGTGCTCTACAACGACGCGAAATCGCGCGCTGTGCAGGCGCTTTCCCGATATCGGGGGGGCCGGTCCGGACCGGACTACGGAACGGACTAGGGAACGGCCCTCGGAACGGCCCTCGGAACGGCCCGCCGCCCCGAGGGGAAGCCGAAGCGCGATCGTCATGGCGCCCGCCTGAACGACGTCGAGCGTTGCCGCTGAAGTGCGGCGGCGAACAGCGCGGTCAACAGCTCGACCGCTCTGCTTCCTGGGCAGCGGTGAGCGGCTCGACCCGCGCAGGGCCGAGCCTGATCACACCGTCATCGATTGTCTTCGGGCGCAGCGGCACAGCCTTGCCGCCGCGGCGCAGCGCGTCAGAATCTGGCATTCAGTACGTTCGCGCCGGCAGAGGAGCCAGAGGCAACGTTTCGACCGGGTGCGCGGAGACGCCTGCGGCCGGGAACGCCGGCGAGAGAAATGTCCCTCTACATGAGTAATGCGCTTTTCGACCCCCGAAACGGACAACAGACCGACAACCCTTACGCACCGTTTCCAGACAACCGCAGCGGGGCGGCGCCGTGTCGGCGCAGTGTCGGCCCCGAGTCAGTCTGAGGGAAGGCGATCAGCAGCTGGTGAGAGTCAGAGCTTTCTGAGTAGCACTCAGAGACTCGATCCTGGCCGGGCCAACCCGCAGCACCCCATCATCTACTGTCGCCGAACGCTGCAGCTGCCCGGTGCCGTCGCGATCGGCCTGCGCCTCGGAATCTGCCATCGAGAGGTGACGCTCCGGCAGAGGAGCCGGAGAACACCGCGCCCGCCGGTACACCGATATGAGGACGGCGGAAACGATCCCTCCATTTGAGGAATGCGCAAGGGCCGTGGTTGCGCTTCCTCGTTTGGGGTGGCCTGGGCTTGTAACGTGATCGCACGATTTGACCAAGTCTTTGGTGTGAGCGTTCCGCGTACCGCCAGCCCGGTCTCGGACCCGTGTGATGGCTCCGCAGAGCGGGCTGTGGCTGAGTTTGAAGCCGTGTATCGCGCCAACGTGGCAGGCGTGACTTCGTTCTTCGCTCGGCGCTGTAGCGAGGCTCAAGAGGTCGCCGATCTGACGTCCGAGACGTTCGCACAGGCAGTCGGCTCGCTAGCCTCGTTCGACCCGCGACGCGGTACGCCGCGCGCCTGGTTGTTCGGGATCGCTGGGCACGTGTACGCGCAACATTGCGAGCGGACGGCGTTCGCCAGAAGCGGGGTGGTAGCCCTGGCGGCACGCCGCCCGCTGGGCGAGGACGAGATAGAGGAGCTCGCGGCACGGATCGACGCACAGCGTGCCGGGCGGGAACTGATCGCTCGGTTGGACGTGTTGCCTGAGAGGGAGCGTGTTGCCTTAGAGCTGGTTGATCTCGCGAGCCTCACGACACGGGAGGCGGCGACTGTGTTGGGGATCGCCCCGGGGGCGGTTCGAGTGCGTCTGTTCCGGGCGCGCCGCCGACTGCGAAACCGAAAGGAAACAGGATGAGCACCTTCGAGGATCACTTGTGGTCGGAACTCGTTTCCGATCACGGCGAACAGATCCGCCAGGCTGGAAAGGCCACTGCGACCCTGGCAGCATCGCAGCGCGAAAGCAGCGGTCGCAGGCGCTGGCAGGCGAGCAGCGCCCGACCGATTCGCCGCCAGCTTGCCCTCGCCGCCGCCGTGCTCGCCATAGCCAGCTTGGCAAGCGTGACCTTCTTGGCGAATAGGACGACGAAGAATCCCACCGCCCCGCGCATGAGCCGCGCAGCGTTCGCGATCACCGACAACCATGACGGAACCCTGAGCGTGACCCTTAACAAGCGCTCGGCGCTCCGGGCTTTGAATGCGAGTCTCGCACGCTACGGCCTGAAGGCGAAGCTCCCCGGTGACGCTATGGCAAGAACAGCCCTGCTAACCGCGACCTGCCCCAAGCCACCCACAAGGCCAGTACAAGGCCGGCCGGCGGTTTCCGCTGGGCCACCGCACGCACCCACCATCCGCATACCTCAACGGTTGAAGAGCTGCGTGCTACACGCGACCTGATTCGCAGCGCGCCCACTCGGCTAGCGATGTCTGGAGCCAGGTAGCAGGGAGGTAGTGAACCCAGTCGCCGAGCGTGTCACCCCATCGTTTTCTACAACTGCTCCGGACCCGTATCGATCCAGGGAGACAGGACAGATGCAAACCAAGGAACGCTCGGACGGCAGATGTTGGAGAAGCCAGACATCCCGTCGATTCGGAGGGCTGGCGCTGCTCGTCGCGGCGGCCACCATCGGACTGGCTGCTTGCGGCGGGTCGGGCTCTCCTCACGTTGTCAGCTTGGGAACGACTGCTGGCAGCACCGTCAACTCGACGACGACAAGCAGCGGCCCGAGCACCAGGACGACACCGGTCAAGGGCGGCGACGCGACCAAGCTGGCGGACGAGTGGGGGACCTGTATGCACGGCCATGGCGATCCCAACCAGGCCGACCCGGTCATCGACGCCTACGCCGTGATCAACATCACCGTCCCGTTCGGCATCTCCACCACGCTGCAGGGAGGCACCGGTCCGCAAAGCGGTCCCTGCAGCAGCTACCTGGCCGCTGCCCAACGGCTGTTGCGGGCCGCCAACCCGGTCGCGCCTCCACCAGACGCGGCGGAGTACCTGAGGTACGTCGCCTGCATGCGGGCCAACGGCGTCCCGAAGTACCCCTACCCGGTAGGGGACAAGACCAACTTCAACGGCACCGGCGTCGACCCGAACAGCCCCCTCGTCCTCAGGGTCAACAAGCTGTGCGGCAACAAGCTTCATCTGGCGGCCTGGTGGATCGCCGGCACAGGTCCGCCGGGCGATGTCTCCGTTTCGACTGGAAGGCCCAGCGGGGGTCCACCGCCTGGCCCGGCCACCTCCGGATCGGGTACTGGTGGCTGAGTTCTCTGCCAGACGGGTCGTCGCCGTGGCCGCCGTCGCCGGCGCCTTGGTCGGAGGTGCGGTGGCCGGCGTGGTGGCTGTGACCTCCAGTAGCGGCAACGGCAACAGTCCAGCCTCCTTGTCGGGCGGCAGCAATTCGGTCCGGACCGCCCGGGTGGTGCGGACCAACCTGAGCTCGACGGTCCAGGTGGGTGGCTCGATCGGTTATCAGGGCTCGTACACGATCGTCGCCCGCTCGGGGGTAGGCGCGACTTTCACCTGGTTGCCGCAGGTCGGCGCCATCGTCAAGCAGAACCAGCGCGTCTATTCGCTCAACAACGAGCCCGTACCGCTGCTGTATGGCGCGATCGCCGCCTACCGGGCGTTCTCGGTTGGTATGTCCGACGGCGCGGATGTGCGCGAGCTGACCCGTGATCTGATCGTCCTCGGCTACGGCAGCGGGCTGTCCCAGAGCAACCACTATTCCTCGGCCACCGCGGTCGCGGTCGAGCGGTGGCAGCGGGCACGCGGCCTGCCGGCGACCGGGAAGATCCTGCTCGGCCAGGTGGTGTTCGAGCCCGGCCCGATCCGGGTCACCTCGGTCTCGCCAACGGTCGGCGCCGCTCTCGGAGGCGGCACTGTGTTGACGGCGACGAGCACCACTCCGGTCGTCGCGGTCGACTTGGACGTGTCCGCGGAGTACCTGGTCAAGCCGGGCGACGCCGTGTCGATCGTGCTGCCGAGCGGCGCCTCTAGCGTGGGCGGGCACATCGAGACGGTCGGCACCGTGGCTACTTGTGCCGGCGGCGGCGGCATCGGCCTCGGCGGCGGCGGCGGTGGCGGCTCGGCCGACCAGTCGCCCTGCCAGTCCGGCGGCTCGGGCAGCTCGTCGACACCGACTGTGCCGGTAACGATCCGCCTGGATCGCCCCCCGCTGGGCGCCACCCTCGACCAGGCACCCGTGAACGTCAACGTCACTACCCAACGCGCCGACCATGTGCTGGCCGTGCCGGTGAACGCCCTCCTCGCGCTGGCGGGAGGCGGTTTCGCCGTGGAGGTGGTGAACGGCAAGACCGGCCGTCTGGTCGGGGTCACCACAGGCCTCTACAGCAACACCCTGGTCCAGGTCAGCGGGTCTGGGCTCGGCGTGGGAATGCGGGTCGAGGTGCCGTCCTCTTGACCCTCGCTGTGCCCGTCCAGCTGGGCGAGCCCGGCCCGGCGTCGCCGGTCCTCGAGCTGGTCGACGTGGCCAAGGAGTACCCCGGCGACCCGCCGGTCTTGGCCCTGGCCGGCGTCAGCCTGAAGATCGACCCGGGCGAGCTGGTCGCCATCGTCGGCCCGTCCGGGTCGGGCAAGAGCACCCTCCTGCATGTGATGGGCACCCTCGAACGACCCACCCGGGGGGTGTTACGGATTGCCGGAGAGGACACCTCGACGATGTCGGACCCGCAGCTGTCGGGGTTGCGGGCCCGCCGTCTCGGCTTCGTCTTCCAGCAGTTCTTCCTGCTCGACGGCCTGAGCGTGCTCGACAACGTCGCCGACGGCCTGCTCTACCGCGGCGGCCAGCTCGCCGAGCGGCGCCGACTGGCCGAGGCGGCGATTGAGCGGGTCGGGCTCGGCCACCGGCTCGGACACCGGCCGAACCAGCTGTCCGGCGGCGAGCAGCAACGCACCGCGATCGCCCGAGCACTGGCCGGCCGCCCCGCCCTGGTCATGGCCGACGAGCCGACCGGCAACCTTGACTCGGCGACCGGCGCGTCCCTGCTGGAGCTCCTGCGCGAGCTGCACCGAGAGGGCACCACGATCGTGGTCATCACCCACGACCTCGACGTAGCCGCCATCGCCGAGCGGCGGATCGAGATCCGCGACGGGAAGATCCTCGGTGATACGCCGACCGGCCCGTAACGCCAACGACGGCGGCGGCTCGCGGCTCACCCGGCGCGACCTGCTCCGGGTCGGCAGCCTGGGGCTGCGCAGCCGACGCGTGCGAGCCTCGCTGTCCGCACTCGGGATCAGCATCGGCATCGCCGCCATCGTCGGCGTGCTCGGCATCTCCCAATCCTCGAAGTCGGGTCTGCTCAACGAGCTCGGCCAGCTCGGCAATCTGATCACCGTGCAACCTGGAAGCACCGCCTTCGGACAGCAAACCGAACTGCCCACCACCGCCGAAGGCATGGTCTCGCGCATCGCCCCGGTCACCAACGTGACCGAGATCGCCAACATCCAGAACACCTTCGTCTACCGCAGCTCGCTCGTCCCCACGATCGACACCCTCGGCATCTCGCTCACCGCCACCGACGGCGCCCTCCCCGCCACGCTCGGCGCCACCCTCGCCCGCGGCGCCTTCCTCAACGCCGCCACCGCCCACTTCCCGGCGGTCGTCCTCGGCGCCGAGGCCGCCAGCCTGCTCGGCATCAACAACCTCACCCACCCAACCCAAGTCTGGATCGGCGGACACTGGTTCACCGTGGTCGGCATCCTCAACCCCGTACAGCTGGTCACCCAGCTGGACAGCACGGCCTTCATCGGCTTCCCGATCGCCGAGCAGTACTTCGGCTTCGACGGCCACCCCAGCGGCCTCTACCTGCGCAGCGTGCCCAGCCAGGTCAACGCCGTCGCCGCCGTCCTCCCCGCCACCGTCAACCCGTCCGACCCCTCGGTCGTGGCGGTCAGCTTCCCCTCCGACATCCTCAAAGCCGAGGTGGCCGCCAAAGGCGCCTACAACGGACTGTTCCTCGCACTCGGCGCCGTAGCCCTCCTCGTCGGCGGCGTCGGCATCGCCAACGTCATGGTCATCTCCGTCCTCGAACGCCGCTCCGAGATCGGCCTCCGCCGAGCACTCGGCGCCAGCCGACGCCACGTCGCCGAACAATTCCTCACCGAAGCCCTCCTCCTCTCCGTTCTCGGCGGAGTAGCCGGCACCCTCATCGGGGTGGTCTCGACCGTCCTCTACGCGGTGAGCCAGGGCTGGTCGGTCGAGATTCCCGCCCTCGCCGTCTATGGCGGCATCGGCGCCGCCCTCCTCATCGGCGCCATCGCCGGCCTCTACCCCTCAATGCGCGCCGCCCGCCTCTCCCCAACCGAAGCACTACGAACGGTCTGAGACGAAACGGCGCCGCGGCGGCTCTTCGTCAGAGACGTACGGCAAACACGATCACGTTCTTCCAGGCGTCATGTCATCGGATCTCGATGTCACGAGGTGTAAAGCCGGGGCTGGACTCCCGTCGCTCCCGCTCACAAACCGCCTACAACTAAAAGCGGCACCCGCGCGTTCGGAAGCCTAGTCGCGAAGTCGACGATGACAGCTGGCGCACTGTCAGCGATCGGCTGGACCTGCTGCCCCTCGTCATTGGACATCACGACTCAGCGTGGGACGAGTGCCTCCTCTTGTGCAACGGACCGGCGGATCCGCCCGACAGCAGGGAAGCTCACCCGTCTAGACCGTCGTGCGTTCGAACTGCCTTGATATCCGCCTCCAGCGCGGTCATTGCCCCCCTACGGGCCTGGTCAATTGTCTTGTCGATCTCGAGCGCGTCCTTGCCCTCGTACTCCTCATAGACGCTCGCGTAGGTCTGCTTAACCAGCGAGGTGCCCATGCTGGCCTCGATATCAGGCACCGGGTGGTGGGCAGCCACGCGAAGCGATGCGTAGACGTGCCGGAGCGCATACGGATCATCGGATTCGGGGCCGAGACCATGGAGTCGCGCGATCGGCCCGAAGTAGTGGTGCACAAAGCGCCGGTACTCCGATTCAGTGATCTGCCGGCCGCTTCCGGGATAGACGAAGAGCAGCTCGTCGCTTTCTCCGGCTCGGCGGGCGAGCGACTCGGGCAGTGGCCCGAGCAAATACACGCGCTTATCCGGGTAGGCAGAGGACTTTGTGCCATCGACAAGCTGGCCGTTGACTCCGCGCCGCTCGACTATCAGACGGTGGTCGTCGAGGTGGTGACCCGCGGCGGCGAACAGCTCGCCTGGTCGACAACCGCTGTAGGCGAGCGCTTCGACGAGATCGGCCGCCCAAGCGCCGAAGCCGCCTATCTCCGGCACTGGTACGCCGGGCAGCGCCTCGAGGGGACGCGAGCCGCGGACTCGATGACGGGCGAGCTCATCGAGGAGTAGGAAGTCAGCGCGGATCGCTTCGACTAAATCAGGCAAGAACGGCCGGCGCACCTTCTTGCGCCCTGTCTGCGGTGGCTTCGGGATGAGCCGCATTGGATTCTGAGGCAAGACCCCTTCGAGCACCGCGTAATCGAGGGCCTGCTGGATGAAGTTGAGTGTCTTGCGCCAGACTTCGCTGCCTACACCAGCCTCCTTGACTTCCTTGTCGAGCGCAAGGAGCAGCTTGGTGTTGATCTGATCAAGCGGCTCCCAAGCGATCGCGGCCTCTCCCCAACCGCCGATGACGATGTGGTTGCCGTCCGCATCTTTGGTGCGCCAGCCGCGGTGGTCGCGCTCGTAGTTGAGCTTGTAGATGAATCGGTTGAGTGCGTCGACGATGATCGACTCCGTCTTGTTCGCCTTGGGCACACCACGGCGGCCGGGCAGCCTGTCGAGCCTCCAATCTTCGAGAAAGGTCGCGAGGTGCTCACCAAAAGTGAGTGTCCTGGATTGCCGGTCAACGATCACCCCGCGAGCCGGGTGCCTAGCGAGCAGTTGGGCTAGAAGGCCCGGCGATAGCTCGTGCGTGCGGCGGATTGACGAGCCGTGCGAGAAGGTCAGTCGGAACCGTGGCCTTGCAGTCGGCGAGCAAGGGGATCGCATCGCCCCAGCGTCCCCAGAGAGCGTCCTGAAGCTCGGCGGCGTCCTCGTGGTGGAATGTCCCGTTAAGCCGCCCTTCGAGACGCTTGACCCGGTAGGTCATGCCGTGCTTGCGTTGGCGGTGCTCGATCACTTCCTCACCACCGTCCGCCCGACGAACGGCATGTCAGCGCGCTGACGGCGTCGCGGCTTCTTCGGTGTCGGCTCGACCGAACTCGAAGCGCCCGCGACCGGCCCAGAGGCCTCAACAGCTTTGGAGGCGAGCCAACGCTCGATCTCCGACTCCGCGACGACGACTTTGCGATCGGATGGCTGATAGGCGGCAAGCTCGCCGGAGCGAATTGCACGCCAGATCGCGTCGTCGTCCTTGTAACCAAGCCGGAGCGCAATCTGCATCGGCCTGAAAAACCGCTCTTCACCAAAGCGGATGGCTCGGCTCTTTGACTGGTTGGGAGGCGGAGTCGCTGTCGGCACCGCGCGAAGCTGCATGGACCGGCGGGAACGGTCTCCGCTTCTCGCGTAAAGACTTTGTAAGTGAGGGTGGTTGCTCGCTCTACCCCACTCGCGGTGTATTCCTCGGTGCTTATGACATGCTAAAGCGTATCGTACACGCGGCGGGAGCTAAACCGCCGAGCAGCGCGCGGCAGGTACGCCCGGCTAGAGGGCGAAGAACCGCCCATGTCCCGAGGGCGGAAGGCGCAGCGAGCGAGTCGGAGCTACCGCGAAGAACTACCGGCGCTACTCAAGGAGCGAGGCATCAGCCACCGCCAGCTCGCGGCCGACATAGACCTCCCGCAGTCCTACCTCTCTCTCGTGCTGAATGGCAAGCGTTCGCCATCCCAGAAGCTACTTGAGCGTTCAGCGCGTGCTCTCGCACTACCGAAGGACTACTTTCCCGAGTTTCGGGAGCATGTCGCGGTCGACGCGATCAAGCATGACGGTCGACTGCGAGATCGTGTCTACGACTCATTGCGCCGAACGGGACGCGCCACTTAGCTCGTCAATCAGTAGTGCATTGGCGAGCGCGGGCGAATTTCGCTTATCACTATTTATATCTAGGGACGTGGACCGAGATCTAGGGTCCCTTTATAGACATCTAGGGTCCCTTAGTGACTCTTCGCGTCTCGCATGGTCCCTTCTTGTATACACAACTGGTCCAAGTACCTCTATGTTTTCTCGTTTGTGGTGGTCAGAATCGGTACCCATCCCCTTTTCGGGGGTGTTCAGATTTAGCACCCTCCTCTTGGCAGCCGGCTTCGGCTCGTTGAATGCACTTCGCTGGCGTTGCTCACTTGGCGGACCCATCACTCCGGCAACCGACACCGCCGGAGACGTGCCTACGCGGAGGCTCGACGCAAGCGCAGGGTCTGGCGCGATGCGCCTCCACCTTGCAAGCACACGCAAGTTGCAGTCTTCCCGCCGAAACTGATCGAGCTGATGGCGCTCGGCGCTGCGCCGATCGGCGTGACCGTCCTCGACCCAATTCGCCGCCTCCGGCACGACCGCACTCGTTGCGTTGGAGAACGAAGAGGAACGGCTCGTGCACATGCGACCCTCGTTCAATGGAGACCCCGCAAGATCTCGATCGCTTCGATCCGGCTGTCCTCGACGCTACGGCACAACAATTGCAGCGGACGCTGGTCGAGGTCGGCGCCGAGACGTGGGCGCTTGCGACTGCTTCTTCCGTCTGCGAGGTCCACGACCGTCTCGAGCAGGTTGGGATCGGAGGCGCGATCAAAATGGCGGATGCGGAGCGAGTCGCCCAAAAGCGCCGCACTTTCACCTCAGATGTACTTAGCGCTCAGGCGAGGATTCGCGATCTCCTCAACAGCAGCTAGACGCAGGCTCGTGGCCAGTCAGTTTCTGGATCGGCGGCGATCTCCGGAGACCGATTTGGACTTCACAAGAGACAGGCTCTTGAGCCTGCGGGCACGCGAACGGGGACGACGCAAGTGCGGGACGTTGCAGGATCTCAGCCTTCTGCGGAGTAGTCCCGGGGTTGATCGGGATCCGGCACGACCGGTTCGTTTGGCGCGAGATCTAGAGCCGACGGCTGCTGGTCGTCGTTAAGGATGGCTTGGAGCCGCCTTGCCGAGGCTCAGCCACGGAACCCGGACGCGGGGCCGAGAAGCGGCTTGGCGTGGTCTCGACCGTTCCGCCAGGCCGTCCGATCCGCGCATACTGCGCATCTTGGACACTTCTGTCCACGAGCTGATCGAAGCCACCACGGCAAAGGCAACCGAAGCAGGATGGACTGGGTCCGCGGAGCACCTGCATCTTCTCGCCGAATACATCAACGGTCGAGTGGCCGTGGCCGGGGTGCACTGGACAGACGGCAGGTCTGAATGGGAGCGGACAGCGAACGCGGTCCATCTTGAACGCCCGGGGAGTGGAAAGAGCCTCGAGGATGACGTGCGGCGGGTCGCGCTCAACGCGTTCCACGAGAGCATGCACGCGCGCTACTCAACGAGCACGCACCCGCAGGTCCAGCACTACTTCGCCTCGATCGCGCGCCTACATGCACTCGGGAGGACAGCTCCTGTTGAGTTCCTTTCGATCGTCTTCAACACGCTCGAAGACGAACGGATCATGCGCCATGAAGCTGCGGGTTCACAGATTGACCTCAAAGCGATGAGCCAATTCCGCGCCGATGTCGTTGCGGACGCGGAGGCGCGGTATCGAAGGGACTGCAAAGAGGAACCATGGACGACCACGCCGATGGATGCGGGCGCGCAATTCTTTGTTGCGCTGATCGCACGGGTCCACGGAGCGGGATCGCAGCCCTTGCATCCACGCATCGAGCAAATCCTTCTTGATGCCTCAGAGGCAATTGACGGGGCCGTCGAGGGCGAGATGTCCCAGTGCGTTGACGCGGCCTACGACTTGCTCCAGTTATTTCGTGACGCTCTCGACGACTTGAAGTGAGAGGGAACGCTGTGCGCGCCGCGACGATAAGCGCATGGTCCAGAACGAGTCGACATCTGACCGCGGCTCCGAAGTCGAGAGATCCGTTGGATTCTATTGGCCCGAAGAACTCCTTGAGTTGCTTCGGAGCGATCCTGTCACGCTCTGCGAGCAGATTGACCTCGCACTACGAAGCGACGTTCGTTCAGCCGCGAGCCTAGCGCGGCGTACTTCGCGCAGGCTAAGCAACTAAGCAGCCTCGATCAGGCTGACGTTTTACGTTCGTTGGGCGTCTCGAACTCCGGGCACAGAGGGTCGCAAGCGGCCCGCCCAACGCCGGGTCGGACCGAGGCGTCCAGATCCATTCTCGGCTCACCGCTGCCGCCCGGCGAACTGTTCAAGCTGGCGGCGTTCCTCACTCGCTGGTTCGATCGGCCGAATCATCCCCTCGGCATCTGGCCAGAGTAGGCTGACTGAAAACGACCTCGCGGGCGTCCACGTCTATCACCACCATGGCCTCGATCGCCTCGTAGTTGAGAGTGACCGTCCGTCCCACGACTGGATCGTAGACCCCCGAGGCTTCAACTCCAACGCGATCGCCGGATCTCCGGTCGGCCGCTCGATCCTGAAACGCAAGGCGGCTCAACCGGGATCCCGGGTCGTTCGACTCGCTTCGTTGGACGGGTTCATCGGCTCCTCGACGAGCTTGGCGATAGCGGGCGAGATCGTACCGGCTAGAGGTCGACTCCTGAAAGCCCGTTAGAGTGATCTGCTAAAGCATATTACTACTCGACGAAGGGAGCTGTCCAATGCCAAACAACAAGAGCGGCGCGAAGGCACAAGCATTGAAGAGCGATTACAAGATGCCTCCTCGATTATCAGCGAGCGCGATGAATCGCTTTGCGCTCTGCCCGAAGCAGTTTCTACTTGACGACATCCTCCGCGAGCGACCCAAGGACGAGCCGAGTCCGATCCTCGTCCAGGCGAACGCCGTCCATCACGCACTCGAACGCTTTTTCGGCCTCCCGCTTGACGAACGCGATGCCGAAAATCTGACGACGGCGCTGAGGAGCGTCTGGCCGCAACATCGCAAACGCGATGCCTTCGCCAATGCAGACGAGGAAGCCTTCTACGGGCTGGAGGCGATTGAGATGCTGCGCCGCTTCGCCGGCGCTTTCACACTCGATGTCGAACCGCTCGCTCGAGAGCAATGGTTGAAAGGGAGGACGAAGAGCGGCGTCGAGATCATTGGGAAGCTCGATCGCGTTGACGAGCGTGCCGACGGCCTGACGATTACCGACTACAAGACCGGCCAAGGCATGCTCGAGCCGGAGGACTTGAAGCACGAAGCTGCTGTCGGCGTCTATGTCAGCTTGGCCGAAGCGAGCTATGGGCGGCCGGTTTCGAGCGTCCGTTACCTCTACCTACGGCACGGCGTCGATGTTGTCTGGGAGCCGGAGCGCGAGGATGTCGAGGCGCTGAAGAAGCGAGTTGCCGAACGGATCGGCGAGATCCGACGAGCAACCAGCGAAGGCTTCGTCGCCACGCCGGGAGGGCGTTGCCGGTTCTGCCCGTTTGCTCTTCGCTGCCCGGAGCGCACGCAGGTGTCGGTCGACGATCTCCAAGTCGTGGAAGGGTTGCCCTTCTGAGCTGCTGCTAGCTCGGCCGTCCGGCCGCCACTCGGTGTCGTGGCCGCCAGCAGGCCCCTCGCTTACTGCACTCACTGCACTCACTGCACTCACTGCACTTCTTTTTCCCAGCCGTGTTCAGGCAGTCAGCCCACGCATGGTCCAAAGGAAGCTGATCAGATGAAAACTTCGCCGAAAACGAACAAGCCCACTGCAAGTCAATCGAAAAATGCTGTAGTCGACGAGTCGAGAAAGGCCGCTACGAGGGAGTCGAGCGCCAGCGCGAACGAGACTGCCAAGCTCGGCAAGAGTCGACGCGGAGCCGAGGAGGCGGCAGCTCTCGGCGGTGACTCCAAGAAGCGTTCGCCTCACGTGATGGTGCGTTGGCAACAGATCGAGGGAACGACCCACGACATCGAACAGGCAGCACGCGATGTCGCAGAGACAGTCGTCGGCCATATACAGCGGCAGCGCCAGGGTGATGAGGTAGTAACGGTCCGCCCAGATGCCGCTCCGAGCAGCGTCTGGGAGACGGGTCAGGCAGGGTCGCCGATCGGCTATCAGGAAGCTCAGGCTCGTCTTGCCGGGGTTCAGTGGCAGGCGGTTGACGGCGGCACGCTGCTCTTGATTACCGAGTCCGGCGAGATTCTTCAGCGGAATTCGCGTGCGCGTCGCGCGCGCGGCGCTAGCAACGGTGAGATGAGCGAAGTAGCGCCGGAGCGACGCCCGCTAAAGATCAACGTTCGCCCAGGCCAGGGCGGCCTGCAGCGTCGGCCACTCCTTTCTGACGAGGACGAGGAGCTTCGCAGCCTCGGCGAGGTCATTTGGCGCACAGTTCCCGGCGGAGCAATGCTCGGCGTCCTTGAGCTGTCGAGCGAAGGTAATGCGGCGATCGTCGCCCGCCTATCAGGTGAGGACAAGTCGGAGAGTCTCTACGCCCAGGTACGGAACTGCCTGGCCCTCGCTAATCACTTCCCCGATCGTCTGCGTCCGCGGCTAGCGATCCTCGGGAAGAACTTGAGCGGAACGGACGTGCGGGAGGTACGACATCCCCGCGCCGGCTCACCGCCGCCCGGCGTCCTCGAGCGAGACGACATCCTGTTAGTCGATGAATTCATCGAGGCCGGTTGGCTCGAGCACGTGATCTTCCACGAGGCGACCCGGATCGCCCGCCATCCGCTTCCCGGCGAGATGATCTTCGAACGCCTGACCCGCAACGATGTCGGCCTCTGGATCGCCTGGTACGGGAAGCAGATCGATTGGGCCGAGGATGGCGATCGCCTGCGTAACGACATGGTCTTCTCGAAGCGAGATCGAGACAACATCGTCCGCAAGCTGCAGACTGCCCGCGCCAATAAAGGCCCGCTCGCCGGTAATGGGCATCTTGGCCCGACGAAGCTCGGCGTTGTCCGTGATCGAAGGACGCACAGGCGCTCCGAGGACCCAGAGCAGATGTACTGGATCAACCGGGCTTTCGAGATCGCCGACCTCGGACTGGCCAGCGACGAGAGCGGTTTAAGCGTTCGTCGCGTTCAGGAGATCCTCGCCGAGGAGGGCTTCGAGATCAGTTACGAGAAGCTGCGTCTCATCCTTCGCGATCCGCTCTATGCCACAGGTGAGAACACGACCCGGCTGCGCGGCGTCGTCATTGAGCAGGAGCCGATCCGCTTCGAAAATCCGGTGCCGCTCGATCGCTTCCAGAGGGTTCAGGAAGCGCTCGAGTTGCGTCAAGGTTCCTCGCGCGAGACGCCGATCGGCGAGTACCTGTTCAACTATGTCGACACGCGCCATCTCCAGTGCCTCGACGAGACAAACGCGAAAGGCCAGGTGCCAAGGCTCAAGGGCTGGGTGCTCGACAGCAAGCGAAAAGAGCTGAAGGGACGGCGCCTACGCCACGCCTATTTCACACCCGAGCAATGCAAACGCGGCGGACGGGGCCGCGGCGGATGCTTCACCTGGGAGCGCGACGAACTCGAAGCACCTGTCGTCCGTGAGATCCGCAAGCTGGCCAGCCATCCCGAGATCTTGCGCCAGATTGCCGCGGCGACGAGACACACCATCGCCCCCAGCGAGATCCGACTGACTGACGGAGAGCGAGCTGAGCTGGAGCGGCAGATCGCCCAACTCGAACTCGACAAGCAGACGGCGACTGACCAATGGGTTCTCGGCATGGCCGGGGGGCGGAAACTCGCCGAGAGCGAGAAGAGCTTCGAGAACTATCAGCGTTTCATCGAAACCTACGACCGCCAGTCCGCGCAGCGTCAGCGGAGGCTGGAACGCGATCGGGCGGCGATGACAGCCGAGCAGGACGGGCCGGCTGGTCGCGGCATCGACCCGAGACAGGGCGACCGAGCTAACGCCTTCCTGGAGATCATGACCGTCGAGACGCCGAGCGATCCCCTCTTACGCCAGTTGCGCGCCCGTCTCTTCCAGCGCATTGTCAGCCGCGTGATCATCGACGACGACGGGGAAGGGCCGATCACGATCACGCTTGAAGGACATCTCGTTCCTGAAGAAGCCGGTGTCGGCGAGGCGAATTTGGTTCTTGCGGGCGCCGACCTTCTCGACGCTTATCTCGATCGCCAGAACGGACGCACACCCAAGGCTGAGGCGATGACCGAGGCTGCAGAGGGTGAGGGAGAGGTGGCTGGGAAAGAGGTTGGGAAGGGGGCCGAGGCGAATGGTGGAGCTGCAATAGCCGACGAGTGTCCGTCGCTCGAAACCGACCAGTCCGCCACCACAGAGAAGTCAGTTTCGAGGTTGTTCAGCGACTACGAGAAGAGGCCGACGACGAATGCATTGAAGCAAGCCCGAAGACAACGCCTTGACGCCGTCGACTGGCGGTTGCGGCGAGGGCATTCGGCGAGATTCGGCGAGCCGTCGTGGGTAGTGATCGTTAAGGTCCCTTAGCCCCCATGCGCAAAGCCAGCGAGGGACTCGTCGTCGTAGTTCGCGGCCGTCGCTATCGTCGGAGCCGCGAGCGCAGTTCAGTGGCCATGCGAGCAAAGCGCCTACCGCGAGGGCGGCGAGCGCAAGCTGGAGCAATAGACCGGGGATCACCCTGCTTCGCTCAGGACGTGCGTGACGTGCCCTTCCGCTACTCGGCGCGGTCCCTCCATGACCGCGATCTGCACCCCACGGGCTAGCACGTCCTTCACGAGTTCCGGGGCGAGAAACGCGATGTCCGCGTCAAACTGGACGTCGAACCTCGGGACCTCCTCCCTGTACCTGATCACGATGCTGACGTGCGGAGCTTGAGGTTGCTCTCCCACGAGCGCGGTCGCGGCGAAGATCGGGCCAGGTGGAACGGAGCGCCGTCCGCCTTCAGTCGGTGGCAACCAACGTAGCGTCGCGGTAGCAGCAGGTCGGAAGTCTGGGTCTTTCATGGCGTGTACTCCGTGATTCCGAGATGGACTAGGTCGAGATCCTCGAGGTCTTGGGCGTAGCGCGCGGGCCAATCGAGTCGAGATTCGGGTCGAAGTGCAGCCGCTCCGCGTAACTGGCTGGGACCCTCGTCTCCAAGATGTGGAATGGCTCTTCGCCGTAGAAGTGTCTGCCCATTCGGCAGCGTGTGGCGCTTGCTCCGCGAACCATTTGCCTTCCATCGAGTTCGGTCCTTGCGTGAACAGCTGGGACTCGATGGCGCTATCGCGCTCTACTGTATTGACGGCGCGATAGAGGGTCGTGACTCCCTCCCCACCGGCTTCTGCGGCGAAGTTGACATTTCCGGTCTCGTCGGCGGTCATTGAGGCAGGCTTCGGTGCAGTCTCACTGATCCCCTGGCTGACAGATTGCGTTGACGGGGTGTCCGCAATTGCGCGCGAGCCGAGGGAACCCACGTCGTCGGTGCGCCGCTCCCGAATGTCGCCCCTGGCTAAAACGAGCCGGTTTCATCGGCGGCGACCTTGTAGAGGCCGTCGCTGACTGCGGAGCCGATGTTGCTGGCAGTCTCGCGTAGCGAGGCACGGAAGAGACTGGTGTTTGCGGCGACGGCGTCGGCCCCTCTGGCGATGCCGAGGCCCAGGCCAATGAGCGCGACGGCGAAGCAAAGCGAGCGCAGAAGTCTCGTCCGCCAAGTTCGAAGCGACCAGTACGGCATAGCTACGCGCGCATGACGACCGCTCCGACCGGGACAACATCGGACGAACGGAGATAGATGGCGTAATGCGCGTCCGGCTCCTGAACAATGACTCCGGTCACGAGTTCGTCGCCCAACTCAGTGAGCGCATTCGCCACCGCGACATCGCCGAGGATCGTCTGAGATGCTCTTCGCGCCGCTGCCCACTTGGACTGAAGCTCGGAGACGAGTTCACGAGCGGGGACATCGGTCACGGTAAAGGTCGGACGGCCGTCTCGTTCGATTGCTGCGGCGCAATCCCATAACAGAGGGTCGGTGACGCCGCCGAGCGAAGCGAGCACCTCGCTTGCGGCTAGCGTACGGAGACTCATCGCGTGACCTCCAATCCGGGGATGACGCCTTCGAGGAGAATCTCCGACTCCTCATACGCGTCGGGAGACGGGATGATTGGGACGCCGCGCCTTTGCATTTCCTCGAGTGTCGAGCGGAGGATGACACCGTTCGGCCCTGCTCGTTCGGCCGCGACGCTCGGGTCCGTTGTCCACGAGGTCAGGCGGCTGTTGTAGCTGAAGCCTTCGTTGTGGAGCAACGGGTCTGCGTGCCCGAGAGGGTCGCCGGGACGCGCGATGCCCTGGAGAGCATCCTCGAATGCGTGGTGGTCGTCGGCGACGCCCCGGAGAATCGTGGTTTCGCCGTCTTCTGCGGCGAAGTTGGCACTTCCCGTCTCGTCCGGGGACACTGACGCTTGCTTCGGCGCAGCCTCACTGATCGGCTGGCTGACAGACTGCATTGGCGGGGTGTCCGCGATCGCCCGCGAGCTGGCGAAACTCGCGTCTTCGGTGTCGCCGCGTCCGAGCGTCGCCGATGGATTGAACTCGCCGGTCTGATCGCTGGCGAGCTTGTAGAGGCCGTCGCTGACGGCGGAGCCGATGTTGCTGGCGGTCTCGCGTAGAGAGGCACGGAAGAGACTGGTGCTTGCGGCGACGGCGTCGACCCCTCTAGCGATGCCGCCGACCATCGGGAGCACCATGAGTCCCGTCTCGACTGCGGCGGCGGTACAGGCGCTGGCACCTCCGCCGTTTCCGGTCATGCAGTTGTAGTCGGTCTTGGCCAGCTGCACGGTCGGCTCGACGACGGCAGTGTTCAGGACATGGCCGACCGCCGTGGCGGTGTCACCAATGGCGTACTCGACGTTGCCGCCGACCGAAATAGCGGTGTTGACAACGCTACCGACGACGCTGCTCCCGAACCACAGGCCGCTCGGGTCGTCGTAGACGAGCGGCAGGTCGCCCGCGTAAGCGTACGGTGAACTGGTCAGCGTGGTGCTCTGCCCTGCCGGGTCCTCGCTGAGGAAGGCGCCCGTGTTCGGGTCGTAGTTGCGAGCGCGCATGTCGCTGAGGCCGGTGCCCGAGTCCGTGTACTGGCCTGCGAACTGGAACGGGTTGACCGGGGCGTTTCCGGAGACGTTGGTCGCGCTGCGGATCCGGCCGAACGGCTCATAGCTGTACGCCCACTGGGTCGCACCCGTCGAGACGGTCAGGTCGGCGGCGTTCCCATAGGCGTCGTAGCTGTAGTAGTAGGAGCCGCCGGGCGTGACCATCGAGACCGGAGATGTAGATCCCCCGTAGAGGTAGGTGCGGAGCGCATCCCCCGAGCCGTTCGTCTCGCTGGCGAGCGTAGGCAAGCCGCCCGCGTTCTCGTCCCAGGCGTAGTTAATCGTGTTCGAACCGGTCGTCGCGCTGGTGCGCATTCCGGCGCCGTCGTAGGTGTAGTTGGTGGTCGTGCCGCCGACGGTGGCGCTCGTCATTTGATCGGCCAGATTCCAGTTGTAGGAACTGCTGCCAGCCGCAGTCTCGCGGCCGTCAGCGTCGTAGCCGTAGGTGGTCGTGTCGCCGCCGGTCGTGGCGGACTGCAGTTGGTCGCGGCCGTTGTAGTCGTAGGTGGTCGTGACGCCGTTCGCCCGCGTTTCACTGGTGCGGTTCCCGGATGCGTCGTAGACCCAGCTGATCTTCGGGTCGCCCCCATTCGGGCAACTCGCCTGGTAGCAAACACTCTGGAGGCGTCCGACCGGGTCATAGCCGTAGGTCTCCGTCCAACTGGAGCCGTTGTTCTGCGCGTCCAGCCGGGTCGGCTCACCGTCGCTATCGCGGGTGACAGCGTAACCGGAGAGGGTGGTGGAGCCGTTCGTGTTCGTGACCGAGGCCAGCTGGCCCGCATTGTCGTAGGCGATCGTCGCCGTGACTCCGTTTGGCTGCGACTCTGAGGTCAGCCGGTTGTTCTTGTCGTAGCCGTAGCTGGTCGTCTGGCTCCCGCTGGTCAGGCTGGTCAGGTTGTTGTTGTCGTCGTAGCCGTAACTCGTCACCGTCCCGTCGGGGTAGGCCTCCTGGTTCAGCAGCCCCAGTCCGTCGTAGCCGTAGCCGAAGCCGCTCGAGCCTTCCGTCGCACTCGTCACCTGGTTGTCCAGGTTGTAGCCGTAGTCGGTCTCGCCGGTCGCGTCGGTACGGCTGGCCGTGATGCCCTGCTCGCCGTAGCCGTAGGAGACGCCGTGCGTGCCGTCCGAGTAGCTGACGTGAGTCGGCTCGTTCAGCGCGTTGTAGGTGAGAGTGGTCGTCCCCAGTGACGCATTGTTGGCTGCGTTCGCGATTGCGTCCTCGCTGGTCCGCAGATTCCCATTCGCGTCGTAGGTGTAGCTGGTCGTGTCGCCGTGCGGGTCGGACACCTGCGTCAGTTCGCCGTCCGCATTCGGGGTATAGCTGGTTGGGTTGCCGCTCGGGTCAGACGGGCTGGTCAGGCCGGTCGTGCGACTGGTCAGCTGGTTGAGCGCGTTGTACTCGAGCTTCGTGGTCGAGTTGTCATTCGCGGTCGTCTGGACCAGGTTCCCGTCCCCGTCGTAGCTCCACTCCGTCTCCCGGCTCAATGCGTCCGTCGAGCTGACCGGCTGCTCGTCCGCGTCGTAGCTGGTCGTCGTCGAGTGGTTCGCCGGGTCGGTCGTCTTCTTCAGGTTCCCGTCCGGGTCGTACTCGTAGCTGGTCGTGTACTGATCGACGCAGCCGCAACCCGTGACGTTGCCCAGCGGAGACACGCTGCTCCCGAGCCGATCAGCGTCGTCGTAGCTGAAGGTGGTCTTGCCGCCCTTCGGGTCATCGACCTCGCTCACGTTGCCGTCGTTGTTGTACGTGTAGCTGGTGGTTTCGCCAGCGATCGAGCGCGTGAGCAGCTGGTTGTTCGCGTCGTAGCTCGTGTCGGTCGTCCGGCTCATCGGATCGACGACCTCGGTCTTGTTCCCGTTCGCGTCGTAGCTGTAGTCCGTGGTCTCCGTCCCCGCAGAGGCACCGTGCACGTTCTCCTCCGTCACCCGGTTGAGCGCGTCGTAGGTGAAGTCGGTTTCGCCGCCAAGCGGGTTCACGACCTTGGTCTTATTCCCGTTCGCGTCGTAGCTGTAGGTGGTCGTGTAATCGGCAGGATCGTGATTGCCGTCGTTCCCGACCGGGCTGACGACGGTCTTCAAGCGCCCCGCGTCGTCGTAGGTCATCGTCGTCGTGTTCCCCAGCGGATCGACGGTGCTGGAGACGAGGCCGCGCGAGTTGTAGGTAACCGTGCTCTCAGGGCTGCCCGGGCGGGTCGTGTGGATCAGCTCGTTCGCCGCGTTGTAGTCGTAGCTCGTCGTGTGATCCGACGGGACACCGTTGTTCCCGCGGGGGTCGACCATCGTCTTCAAGTTGCCCGCGTCGTCGTAGCTGTAGGTCGTCTCGTTGCCGAGCGGGTCAGTCACGCTGAGCTTCTGCCCGACGGCGTTGTACGCGGTGGTGGTCGTGTAGTCCGACGCGCAGCCGCAGCCATCGACGTTTCCGCGTGGCGTGGTGACGGTCGTCTGATGCCCGGCCGGGTCGTAGCCGTAAGTGGTCCTGTTCCCGTCCGGATCGGTTACCGCGCTGAGTTCGTTGAGAGCGTTGTACTCATAGCTGGTTGTCTTGCCGCGCGCATCCACCGCCGAGTCGACGAGACCCGGGTTGGAGGGATCGAGGTTGTAAGTGGTAGTCAGTCCGCCCGGCTTGACCACGCTGGTGAGGTTGCCGTTCGAGTCGTAGCTGTAGTCCGTCTCGTGTCCGCGGGCGTCGGTGTGCGTGAGCACCTCGTTCAGGCTGTTGTAGGTCCAGGTCTGCGCCGGGTAGCCGAGCGATGGATCCGCGGCAAGCGAGAGCATGTTGCCGTTCCCGTCGTAGGTCATCGTCGTCGTGTTCCCGTTCGCGTCGATCGAGGTCAGCTTGTCGCCGTGCGAGTCGTAGGTGGCCGAGGTCACATGGTCGAGCGGATCGGTGCGGCTGGCCAACTGGTCAGCCAAGTAGTGATCTGTCCAAGTCTTGCCGGCCGCGTCGGTCATGGTTGTCGTCTGCGTTCCGTCCTGACCGCTGCTCGCATAGTCATAGGTGCGGTCGTTGCCGAGCGCGTCCTCCTGCGAGGTGACCTGACCGCTCGAGTTGTAGGTGTTGCGGATCGCATAGTTCGAGTTCGGGTCCTGAATCGAGTTGAGCCGGTTCGCCGCGTCGTAGCCGTACGTCCAGGTCTTGCCCCGCACGTCAGTGAAGCTGGTCAGATGACCGTTCGTGTAACCGAAGCTGATCGAGCGCCCGTCCGAGAAGCTGACGGCCGTGATCAGGCCGTTCGTGTAAGAGAGCGTGGCTGTGCGACCTTCCTGGTCGGTGACGGTCGTCAGCTGGTCGTTCGTGTACGAGTAGGTCAGACCCTCGCCGTTGCGGTCCAGGTCGCTGAGCACGTTGCCGTTCGAGTCGAAGTGGAAGGTCTCTCCATCATGGCGTACGAGCTGGTAGCTGCCATCGCCGAGCTGGGTGAGGGTGGAATCAGCGAACGGGGCCAGATAGCTGCCGTCGGACTGTTTCGCGAAGTAGATCTGCTGCTGCGTCGAGTTCGTGAACACGGCGTTGCCGAGGCCGTCGAACTCGAGCTGGCCGCCGAACGAACTCGCCCAGCCGTAACCGAGCGGGCCGTTGACACCCGCGTAGGCGCTCGAGTAGCAGCGGCTGAAGCTGAGCGGGATGTCGAGGCCGGGCAGGCCGATGTCATTCATGCTGGTCGCGTAAGCGCCGGTCAGCGTGTTCACGTCACCCATGAAGGCGGCGTTGTTCGAGCCGTCCGCGGCCACGTTGCAGCCGTTCTCCTGGATCTGCGGCGGAGTGGAATAGGGGTAGCTGCCGGAGGAGCCGTAGTTGGTGACGTCGACCACTTCCATGTAGCCGTAGCCGGCGGGCACGTTCGGGCCTGAGATGAAATTGTTGTGTGCTTCAGGCTGGGTGGCCCCATCGGCGGTGTCAGAGAGAATGCCGCAGACGTTCAGCGACCAACTGGTGTTAGGGCCGTAATGGTCCTCGTAGAACGGGTCGGTGTAGAGGTAACCACCGCCAAAGACGAAGCCGACGGGACTCTCGGTCGCGCAGAAGACATCCTGCTGATCTGGGATCGGATCGTACTGCTGGGCCAGAACGTACTCGGTTTCCCCACCCCAAGCGGCGTTGCCGAAGGTGCGGCCGTCCGCGTACTCGTGGGTGAGCGGGATGTCGTAGGTCACACCGGCCGGGACGACCGTGGTCGGCAGGTAGTTCTCGGGTGGCAACGTGCCGCTGTACGAGGCCGGAGCGAACTCCTGGTCACCGTTTGGAGACGGCTGCCGAACGAGCAGATTCATGGTCTGCGAGGAGAGATTGCGCACCCGCAGGAGGGCTGGCTCACAGGCGTCGCCGGTGCCGTCGTTGTTCGCGTCGGCCTGGTCCGGGTTGGAGACGGTCGGGCAGTTGTCCTGACTGTCGGGAACGCCGTCGCCGTCGGTGTCCAGGGCCAGAGGCAGGCTCAGGCTGAGGTTGAACGACTGGTCGATCGGTGCCGGCGTGCCGAAGTCCACGTTCGAGACCGAGATGGCGTAGGTGGTCCCGGAGACTGCATCCCAGCTGGTCGAGTCGCTGAAACCGCCGTTGTCGGTCTCGTAGGAGAGACTGTCCCCGAGGCCGTCGGTGTTCCAGTCAGTGCCGCTGTAGACGGTGACGCCGAGCCGGTTCCCGTCCGAGTCCTCGTTCGACGGGTCGCGCATGCCGCTGATCGTCGCCTCGCCGCTGTGAGTCGCGGTGACGCAGTACCAGACGGACTGGGTGGGGTCGAGAGCGTCGCCGACCCAACCATCGATCGAGGGGCTGCCGCCGTCGTCCGTCTCCGGCGGCACCCCGCCGTTCTCCACGGTCGCACTGGCGAGGGTACCGCTGATAGAGGTGTCCGTCTCAGCGAGATCGTGGGCGCTGGAGAAATTGTCGTTCGCTGGTTGGTCGGTGGACGTGACAGGTGTGTCACCGTTGAGGCCGCAAGCAGTGGGCGGTGGCGTAGCCCGGCTATGGGCAGCACCAGCCAAGATGACGCCCGCAACCGTAAGGGCAACCCCCAGTCCGCCCAGCGCTCGAACCCGCCAGCCGCTCGAAGTTCGCTGCGACCAACCCTCGACGTGCTTGGTCGAGTCCAGACCCCACATCCTGCGCGCCCCTCCCCCTCGATTGTTCGTCCCCAAAGGCCGCAGACGGCAACCCGACCTAACACACTCGATCCGCGCGAGTCAAGGCGTCGAACTTACTCAGCGCGGAGGACAACAACCCCTACGGTCAGATCGCAATCCTGTCCGGCTACTCGCGCACTCCGGTTCCCGGCTGTTACTTCAGCTTCGACTGGCACAGCGAGACCGCTGAATGCCCTGATGAACTGAGGGAGATCGGCGACGGTTTCTACTTCTGTCTCCGGCCACTAGTGCCGGCGATCCGAAGCGCCACGGTCTCCGAGCAGTGGTTGATCCCCGGTATCTAACGAGCCGCAGCGACGACGACGACGCTGAGCACGACGACGACACTCGGCTCGGCGAGTGACTTGTTTTCATTAGACACACCGGTGATGCGAAAAATGAGGCAGTTTCAGGTCCGGAGGCGCATCTTCGGGACGTGGAAACGCCGAGTGACTTCATTCGCGCCGAAAAGGCCAATAAGCGTGCTGCTGCACCGCTCGTTCAACCGAAGCGCATTGCCTTCCGTTATTACGGCGGGAAGTTCAGTCACCTCGATTGGCTGCTTCCACTTCTCGAACCCGCCGGAGTGACTCACTTCGTCGACGTGTTCGGCGGATCTGCGGCAGTCATCCTCAACCGGCCACCGGCCGAGATCGACACCTATAACGACATCGATCGCGAGCTAACAAACTTCTTCAAGGTGCTCCGCGACGATGGCGACACGCTTCTCAAGCAACTTGCGCTGACTCCGTTCTCACGCGAAGAATACGTTCTCGCCTGCCAGGCACCGGAGGAAGACACCCCGAACGTCGAACGTGCTCGGCGCTTCCTCGTCCGTGCCGAACAGACGCGCACAGGACTCGCGCAGACCGCATCAATCGGACGCTGGGCAAACTGCAAAAACACGAGCAGACGCGGGATGTCGGGATCGATTTCACGGTGGCACGGCAAAATCGACGGAATGCCAAGGATTCGCGACCGCCTGCTCACCGTTCAGATTGAGAACCGTCCCGCGCTCGATCTCATCGATACCTACGACACGCAAGAGACCCTCTTCTACCTCGACCCTCCCTATGTCCATGACTCACGCACCGACACCAGGGCTTACGGGCACGAAATGACAAACGCCGACCACGAAGCGCTCGCCGCCCGTCTCAACACACTGAAAGGGAAGTTCGCGCTTTCCGGCTACCGCTCCAAGACCATGGACGAACTCTTCGGCCAATGGACAAGGATCGACGCCCCAGTGAAGACGGCGCACTCAGCCAAGGTTCAGCGCCAAGAATCGCTCTGGATCAACTACAAGATCGCTCCCTAACGTCTGCTCCCGGGAGCCGCTCGGCTGTATTCCGGTGGCTCTGCAGCCTTGTCGCGGTAATTCTTCTCGCCGGGGCCGTCGTCTGCCACTGCAGCGAGTGCGCGACGTCTCAAGACTCGTCGCTCGTCCAGACCGCCAGTTCCCTACCGGGGAGTGCTACGAGCCGCAGGTGGTTGGGCCCGACGACATTCCACGCTTCGAAGTCCGCGTGCGGAGGCACGCGTAGCTCCGCGGAACCAGCGAAGCGGATTTCAAGTGATCCATCCTTGAAGGCGAGGATTTCGTCGACGGGGTCGTCGCCCGAGCCGAGCACAAGCGTCAACGCGTAGTCGACTGAGCAGCGGGTTACCTCCAGGTCGGTTAGCAGACCCCCGAAAGGGGGAGCTTCAAACGAGGCACGGGCCCGGCGGCGTAGCCTCGTCTCTGGCCGGAACCGCTATGGGCAAGCGCGAGGGGTATAGGGTCGCACCAGCGTCCCGCGGAGCTAGGAGGATTGATGGCAGTCGTCTACATCCAGGAGTTCCCGATCACGGATCGGTCTACGGCGAACTACGACTTTGTCGCCGACAAGGTTGGCGAGGGACCGTTTGACGGTTTGATTGCTCATACCGCCGGGTTCGATGACGAGGCTGGCGTGTTCCGGATCCTCGACGTCTGGGAGACGCGCGAGCAGGCCGACCGATTCCTCGCCGAGCGCGTTCAGCCCGTGGTGGAGCAGGGGCCGGGTGCCTTTCCGAATCCAGACTCGTTCACTCCGCCCGCGAGGGATGGCTTTTACGACCTCCACCACGTGGTTGGCACATAGCGGCGGGAGTTCGACTCGCCGCGCCGGCCGTTCTATCCATATGCTCGACGAGGAAACGCTGACTGCCGATGCCCAAAGGAGAACGAGTTGGCCCGAAAAACGATTTTCGTCAGTGACTTGACCGGCAAGGAGATCGACGTAAAGGACGCCGCCACCGTGACGATTCGCTACGCCGACGCCCGGCGAGGAGTCTTCGTCCTAGACGTCAATGCGAACGAAGTGTCCGACCTAGCCTCGAAAGGGCGCAAGCAGGCGCGGCGTGGACGGCCGCCGAAGTCGGCTACCTAAAAGCCACCTGTAGAAGCCCGTCGCCCCTACGGAGAGATCCACTCCTGACGGTTCAATAGATCATCGTCGCCGGGGAAGCGTTGCAAAAGGTCTCTTATCGCCTGCACGAAGAGCCCGATCGTTCCCTTGGAGCGGAGAAATCGCCTACCTCGAAGACCTCTTCATCCGCCCGTGGTGGACGTTGGCCCAGGTTTGTGGCCTTTGCCGTTGGAGTGGATCAGATAGAGCCACTCGTGTCCCGGAATGACTTGGGGCTGGGTGGTGAGACTGTAGACGATCCAGTGGCCGTCCGGTGACCAGGAAGGACCTACGCTTTACTTGGTGGGTGAGTTATCTGGTGCATGTGGCTGCCGTCGGCGTCCACGATCCAGAGGTTCAGGTCGTTGCGGGTTTCGCGGGAGAAGACGATTCGGCGCCCGTCGGGTGACCAACTCGGGTTTCGCACTGACCACTCAGAGTGTGGGATGAGGTTCCTCGTCTGGCCCCCAGGGGGCCGGGATGAATATCTGCCCCTCGAGGCTGGAAGACAGCAGGCTCGCAGGGGTCGCAGACACAAGTCGCAGGACGGAGGCGAGTCAATGCGTTAGATATCCAGGGCCAGGCCGTTGGCGTCTGGTCGGCCGCTCGCTGACTGGCGCGGCCTTGCCCTAGCGGAAGACCCAACCCGCAAGCGGCGCGTATCCGACAAGAACCTCGACCTCATCTGCCGCGTTCATATGGAGGAACTGTGCTGTCGCACGTGTATGACCCTCAGCGATGATGTGGGGCGCACTTCGGCCTTCCGCGAAGATGATCGTCTCCGGGTAAACGCGCCCTGCTCCGAGTTCCTTCTTGACGGCCTCGATACCTTCGCTGGCCTGCCTGACCTTCGCTCGCCACTCCGGGGTGCCTAGCTCACGTGGAGGCCATCCCACTGCCGACGCGGTCGCCGCAATCTCTGCAGACGTGGGAACTGCGTCCACACCCACGTGTTCCGCACCATCAGCTACGAGTCGCGACCCGCGCGAGAGCAAGACCCATTCAGGCGCTTTCGCATAGAGCAAGCCGCCAAGATCGTCTCGGGTGAGTCGCACCCGTTCCCACGTTGCCGCCTCCGCAGGAAACCCGCGAAAGAGCCAGTCGTTGCTTCCGAACCCCCGATACCTCTGGAGTGCTGTCCTTCTGCGTGCGTTTTCGTGGGGTTCGTCAAGGCGCGGATTGGAGACCAAGTTCATGTCCCCCACCGCCTTACGAGCGGAGCGGCTGAACCGTGGTGAATCCACCTCGGCCTGTAGGAACGCGAGAACCATCTCGTCCTCGCTCGACGGTGCGACGACTAGCACTATCGAAGCGTATGCGTCGCCTCACCGAGATCGTCCCGTCCGGTGAGTGGAGCCTGTACCTGAACACGTCTCCTCCGATCCGGGCGCAGACGGCGTGTCGAACCAATCAGCGGTCGGAGGCGCGAGTTCACACGCTGACAACCGCCTGTGGATCTACGCAGGAAGTTGCTACTCGGAGCGATTCTTCCCTGCACGGATTAGAAAACGCAGACGCCTGAAACCACGACTGTTTCCCCTGCAAATGAGCCACAACTACCTGTTCGCGGACGACCTTTCCACATCTGGCAACCGACGCTCCCGCCTGCTAAACAGATCCGGTAGCCATTTGGTCGAGCGAGGAGCAGAAGATGGGCGCGGTCTACATCCTGAGAAGCGGCGACGAGGATCTGTTCAAGATCGGAATGACGCGGGGGGAAGTCAGTGCACGTCAGAGGGGACTGGCAACCGGGAACCCGCATCCCTTGTCTGTCTACGCGACCATCGAGACAGATCAGCCCTCGAAGGTCGAGTCCTTTCTCCAAGGCTTGCTCCGCTCGAAGAGGTCGCGGCGAAGCGAGGCGACGGAGTTCTACGAGGTCGCACAAGCCGAGCTTGAAGTGGCGATTCAGGAGGCGCGTGAGTACGCCGACCACGACCTGCCTCAGGAGGCAGAGGTCGAGCGGCTCGCCGTCGAATCATCTGAAGACGATCTCATCACCCCCGTCGACGACGACTGGGTCACCTACGTGCAGCTGCTCCATGCGCGAGAGACCCACGACCGAGCCGCTCACGCAAGGAGTCGGCTGGAGTGGAAGCTGAAACTGAGGATCGGTACGGCCTACGGACTCGACGGGATTGCCACCTGGCGGACGATCACCGCGAAGCGGTTCGATGCCGAGGCTCTCGGACGCGACCACCCCGATCTGCACAGCGCCTATCTCCGCGAGAGCCACTCGCGTCGATTCGACCTGCGCTAAGCACCGCTGGCGGCTGAAGCCGAGTCTGAAGCGGTAGAGATCTGCCTGCCAGCGGTCAGGCGTAAGGACGCTGGCCCAGTCGAGCGCTTAGTCCTTCGACGACCGCCAGGCTTCGTACCGACGGGTCGGTCCTCCGAGCAGCGTCCAGTTGAACGCGCGTGTGGACTTTCTCTCGGTGCCATCGGCGAGGAAAACATGGCAGGTAGTGCCCAGAAGGTTCGTCGTCTCCTTGACTCTGCCCGCCGCAACCGCACGGAGTATCTCCAGCGGTTCGTCGTCAAGGTCTAGTTCAAATCTTCCGCCCTTCCCGGTCTCCAAGACGACATCGGACATGCCGACGAGTAACACCGCGCTCGCGGCGTCTGGATTCGTTGGTCGGAAAAAGATGGCACGAAGACGTTCAGTTAGCGGTCGCTCTTCGACCTCAGCCACATCGGCGAACTCGATGCGGAAGTCGGAGATGGCTTCCAACATCTCGGCTTCAGTCATCCGCGCTCACTACTCCAACTGATCGGCGCTCAGGGGTCATTCCTGAACACTGGCCCAGGCGAGGTTCCTTCCTCCCAGCATGCCGCAGACTGACAAGCCTAGATCCCTAGGAGTCCGGCTTACGATGCTGCCGTAGGGCGGTCCCAATCGCGCGCCGTTGCCGACCCCATCGCTTTTCGGAAGCGAGCCAGGCATCCAAGGTTGCTTCATCATCCGACGTTCCGATGCGGGCCACAAGCTCCTTGACATCGCGCCGCGCGAGCACTCTGCCTATCCAGCCCGCAAAGAGGGAAAGGGCGATCCCGCCGAGGACTACGAGCATCAGAACCACGGTTAGACCTCTATCGGCACAACCGCGACCGATCCTCAGGGGTCATTCCCGAACACTGGCCCAGCCCTGCGTCCTGTCGCCCGAGATTCACCGGGCGAGGGCGGCCACAACGATCAAAACGCCCGCGGCAATCAAGACCGATCCACCCATGGGTCTCACCGCTCGCGAGCCGAGCGGAAGATGCTCACTAGAGGTTGACTGAACAGCTTCCGGTCGCTCTCCATCGGTGAGCGAGTCACGCCAGAGGTGTGACCGTGCGAACCGAACGAGGTTCGTCCATCCCGTCCACGTCCACCAGAGGCCCAATAGTGCGAGGAGACAGCCCTGCCACCAGAACTCCTGCCCCAGCGCGTAGATGCCGAAAGCGGCCGCGAACGGCCCGACCGAGACGAAAGCCCACTGCCAGAAGCGGAACATCGCCCGGTTGGCCGGTATCTCCATCCGTCGCTCCCAGGCGACCAAGCGGCGGAACGTATCCATCCCGTTCTTCATCGGCCGCTCAGGCGTCTGTGAGAGTCGTTTGGTCGGTCCGTCAGGGGCCGTTGCCAGGGTGGTGTCGTCCGTGCTGCTTGTGACTCGTCAGGCGTTAGGCCGCGTTTTGCGTGCCTTGGGAATGAATCGTCCGAGTGTGCACGGCGACGCCGGTCTGGCACCCGCTGTTGGCTTGATCAGGAGCCTGTCCGCCTTGTCGGCGTGACTCATCACAGACCTGCCACGCGGTTTCCCTGGATCAGACCGGCGTCATCGGACCCTACGAGCAAACGGAGGATCGGTCGGGATGCTTGCAGACGAGTTGGACTACGTGATTGGTGTTGACACGCACCGCGATCAGCACACGCTCGCGGTCGTTGCCGGGGGGACGGGGGCGGTACTGGCGCAGACCGTTGTGCAGACGAACGCTCGTGGCTACGCCGACGCGCGTCGTTTCGCAGACCGGCACGCGGCCGGCGCTCGCCTGTGGGCGGTCGAGGGCGCCGGTCACTACGGCGCTGGCCTGAGCCGCTTCCTTGCCGAGCGCGACGAGATGGTGCTCGAGGTCGGCTGCCAGCCCCGCGGCGAGCGGCGGCTGCGCGGCAAGGACGATGGGCTGGATGCGATCCGGGCCGCTCGCAGCATGCTCGGGAGCGGAACGCTCACCCTGCCTCGGGCAGGCGAGCACCAGGAGGCATTGCGGGTGCTGCTCCTGGCCCGCCGCAGCGCCGTCGACGTCCGCCGCGTCGCGCTCGTCCAGCTGCGCAGCTTGATCGTGACCGCGCCTGAGCAGCTGCGTGAGGAGCTGCGACGGCTACCGCTGGGACAGCTGCTCCGCCGCTGCAGCCGCTTCCGACACTCCGACTCGCGTCCGGTCGATCAGCTGGCGATCGTCCTGACCCTGCGCTCGCTGGCCCGACGGATCGAAGCCGCGACCGCGGAGGCAGACGAGCTCGAGCGCGAAATCGTTAAGCACGTCCGTGCGCTCGTGCCCGACTTGCTCGACGAGAGCGGCGTCGGCCCGATCGTCGCAGCGCAGCTAATCGTGACCTGGTCGCACCGTGACCGCGTCCGCTCCGAAGCCTGCTTTGCCAGGCTCGCCGGCGTCGCACCGCTGCCGGCCTCGAGCGGACAAACGGTCCGGCACCGCCTCAATCGCGGCGGCGACCGGCAGCTCAACCGCGCGTTGCACACCGTCATCCTCCATCGCCGCCAGCACGACCCCGCCACGCGCGACTACATCGCACGGCGCATCGCCGAAGGCAAAAGCGCTCGCGACGCGACCCGCAGTTCGTGATCGAGCTTCCGCTGAGCGTGCCGGTCGCGTGACCGGCCACCGTGGAGTGCGTGTTCGACGGGTCGCTCGTCAGCTCGATGGTGGTGTAGAGGACGCCGACGCCGTGCTGAGCGCCGCTCGGCTGCGTCTCACCGATGTCGTGAATCGTGGCCCCAGTCACGTTGACCGAAGCCCGGTCGGCGACAACCCCGTAGTAGTTCGCGCCGGAGATCGTGCCGCTGACCGTCCCAGTTGTGCCGGGTCCGTAGTAGACACCGATGTTGCAACCGCTGGCGTCGAGCGTTCCGGTGACGTTGCCGCCGATTTGCTTGGCGGTCAGGTCGATGCCGTCGCGGTAGAAGCCGGTCTGCGTGCAGGGGGGCGGGACGACGTAGGTCTTGAAGTTCATATCCCTAGCCTGTCCAACCCAAGTGCCCCCGCTATCGGTGCTGATGTACGACGGGTCGGGGTATGGATTAGAATCGTCCGCCATCCAGTACAAGCAGGCGGTGTTGGAGTCGGGGAGCCCGGGGGGTTGGCAATCACTCCCCGTCTCGCTCGGGTCTGAGAGCACGATCGCATACTGGGTGCCCGCGACGCTCGGGGCGCTGATCGGCACCTGCACCCAGTTGGTCCCCGTCGGAATGTCCGCTATCTGGACTGTTGCGCTCGCTCCCGTGATTGGGCTCGAAGGTACGCCGCTCGCAGTCGCCCAGATCTGGACGCTTAGTGGCCCCAGAGGAGTGTCCACCCGGTTAAGCAAGACATCAACCTGGCCAAGCTGGCCGCTGAGGGTGGGCGTGAACACTTGGGCTGTCGCGAGTGTGCCGTTCATTTCTATGCCGTCGTTGGGGGCGTTCGTCTGCTGCTGGTCGAGCGTTCCGCTCGATGCAGGCGAAGACGCTGCCAAAGTCAACGTCGCGCCTGCGACCAACAAGCCGAGCAGGCCGAACCGCAGCCCACGCCGGAGAAGTCCCAATCTCATTCTCTAGTCCCTTCGTTGCGGCAGCGCAGGGTGCGCTCCCTGTTTGCGCAGGAAGCAAAGAACCACGCCGCAGAAGAAGGATTTGCCGCCGCCGCAGAGCCCGCTGCCCGTACAAAACCAGCCTACGTCCCGCCTCGAAGGTATTCAAGGGGATACCTCCGCCGGGGTCAGGGGTCATTCCGGAAACTGGCCCAGCCGAGCGTCACCCCTCCGGCGCGCCCTCGTTCCGCCTTGAGCTAGGTAGCCCTCCGGGAGCGCCCTGAGACTTGGCTAGGCGACCCAGCTGGCCAGTTGCGGTTCGCTTGGGTCGAGCGTGAAGGCGTAGGCGTACATCCCGACGAACGGCACCAGTAAGCCTAGGCCCCACAGGAGACTGCGGCCGTGGTTCGACGGCAGCGCGAACAGCAGCCAGATTGCGAAGACGAGTCCGACGAAAGGAACAACAGCAAGAAGCATCATCCAGCCCGAGCGGTCAATCGACCAGAGCAGAACGATGGTCGGGCCGACGAACGGGATGAAGGCGACCCAGGCGTCGCTAACTCCGCGCCGCTGCCCGATCACATACGAGGGCACGCTCGCAAGGACAACGACCAAGACGAGAGCGATTAGAACGCCCATTCCGGTGACCCCTTTCTAGTGCGAGCATCGAGTAACTCGTGTTATGTCGGTCGGTTCGGCCTCTGTCGCCACACCCATTTGGGGTACCGCAACTAGCGGAGCACGGACATCGACGGAAGCACCGAAATCTTGGCGCCTCGGCTTCAGCGGTGCGCACTGGCGACGCCTCGCCAGCCGGGAGCGAGCACCACGATCCGAAAGGATTGCGCTGCCCTCGAGCGACGAAGCTCGTCTAGGTGCCGACCGGGGATATCCCGCGCGGCCTCCGCTTCGGTGGGGGCGGTGGGGTAAAACGGGACGAATGTTGGGGTACGCGCTATCGGCACCCCCGAAAGAAACCCTGTGTTAGCCGCCCTAGGACACGCCAGCCTCAGGGGTCATTCCGGAACACTGGCCCATGGGAACGATGTCCGCCAGAATCACTGACGTGTCCGCCTTCGCGGAGATTGGCCCCGGACTCTGGCGCCTCACCGTCCCTCGGCGGGGAATGCCACCGACCAAGACCGGATACGTGCTGCGCAACGGCGGGAACACGATCGTGATCGATCCGCCAGTCGGCGGCGAAGTCGAAGAACTGCTCTCGGCGCTCGACGAGATCGCGCGCGGCGGCGTGCGCATATTGGTCACGACGCCGTTCCACGTGCGTCAGTCAGAGCTTCTGTGGCTTCGATGGCGCCACCAGCACGACGTCACCATCTTCGGCCATGAGAACTGCGCCACTCGCCTCAATGACCGTTCTGCATTCCGTCCGTTGCTTGGCGGCGAGACGCTCGATGGAGGCGTGCGTGCGTATTCGATAGGACGCCCCGGCAGCGCAGAGATTCCATTCGAACTGCCGTCCCACCAGGCACTCGCGTTCGGCGACACCATGCTGGGGATCGACGGGGGCCTGCGCATTTGGCCGCGTAAGCGCGATAGTCATGAGCAACTCCTGTCGACACTGCAACCGCTTGCACATCTCAACGTCGACCGGGTACTGGTCACACACGGCGATCCGGTTCTGAGCGACGGCGCCTCAGTCCTCGCCGCGGGTCTCCGACTACCTGCATGGACTAGGCCGTAGCATCTTCCGAGCGCATCAGGACGGCGGTTCAGGGGTCATTCCGGAACACTGGCCCAAGCGAGCGCGCCTACGTCCGGGGCTTTGGTAGAGAGTGGGAGTTTCACCAACTCGTAGACGCCGGGTGGCACCATTGCGGTCGGCTGGCTCGGCTGCAACGATCATCTGATCGTGCCCTTCGTCTTCTTGGTCGCTGTTGTGGCGGCCACCGTTTACCTCGTGCAGAGAGGGCGTCCGGAGACCGCAGTTGGGGCACTCGGAGTCCTCTCGCCGACAGGAACCCGCTCCCGATCGGTGGCGCAGCCCAGACTCGTGGGAATCCGGGGTTGGCTGTTGCTCTACATGGTCGGCCTGGCTGCTGAAATCGCACACGGCCTCGCGCTGACCATCGGATCGCTGGTCATCTACAGCAAGCCCTCACTGGCAGGCCTCCACTCCTTCGTACCGTTGTGGGCATTGCTGATCTACGTCATCAGCAACCTTGGCCTGATCGCATACGGAGTCGTGCTGTTCGGCTTGATGTCGAGGGAACGAAAGGCCGCAATCGCACACAACATCCTGTTCAACGCGCTCTCCGTCGCCTTCCTCGTCATCTGGTTCGTCCTCAGCGCGAAGTCCCCAATCGGGACTGTCGCCGACTCGCTCCCTGCACTCGCCGCCATCGCCTACTTTTCTCGCTCGCGCAGAGTCCGCAACACATTCACGAACACGCCAACGAACAACGACTCGCACTGACGCTGAGGCTCAAGGGTCATCCAGAAGACGGCCTACTTGCAACGGTTTAGCCTCGAACGAGGTCGCTTCGCCAGTAGACGTTGTAGGTCTGGGACCTTCCCCGCTGCGGGATTCGGTGGAGGAGGGGCATGAGGCTGATCGCCGCAGCGACGCCGGGAAGCAGCGCGGCCGCCCACGCACCCGAACCTGGACTCGATCCTCGATCACCGGCGTTCCCGCCCCACGCGGGTCGAGGCAGCAGGCGGCAACCCCACAGCAGGCAGCTCAGGCTCAGCCGACCAAGCGGCGCTCACCTGGAACAACTCCGGCGCCAGCCGAGGATGGGGCCACGCCGACACCTTCGCCAGTCGCCAACCCTCGCGCCCGGACTCGACGCAGGAAGGCGCGGCCTCCGGGCGGCGGTAGCGAGTGATGAGAGTCGGTGGCGAGAGCGTCGAGGTCGGTAATCCTGAGCCATTGGAACGAGAGTTCCGTGCCAATCGCGCTGTCCGCGCTATACTTTTGGACACACGACGAGAGAGATTTTGGACACATGACGCAACTCGATACGATCGCCCAGTCCCTGAACACGAATGGCCGCACGCTTCGCCGCGCGGAGGGTCTCGGCATGCTGCATGCGCGACGCCCTAGTCCGAATAAGGTCGCTGTAAGCCAGGCAGAGGAGCATTACCTGCTCGATCACTGGCCGCTTCTTTCCACCCTGCGCCAGGCGCTCCGAACGGAGCCGAACGTCCGCCTTGCTGTCCTCTACGGGTCGGTCGCTCGCGGGGACGAGCACCTGGAGAGCGACATCGACATCCTCGTCGTGCTGCGGAATGAGTCGCTTCACACTCGCATGGGCCTAGTAGGACGGCTTGAGGAGATCATGGGGCGCCGCGTGCAGCTGGTGACGCTCGTCGAAGCTGAGGGATCTCCGCTACTGCTCGCGGACGTGATTCGTGACGGGCGTGTGCTCGCAGACCGTGAAGGAAATTGGCCGCGATTGCTGCGTCGTGGGTCTCGTATCCGGCGGCTGGCCCTTGAACAGGAGGAGCGGATTCAACGTGATCTCTTGGATGGTCTGCGCTCACTCGGGGTGATCGAATGAGCCGCGGCGGCCAGCCAAGCAACCAAAGCGGCTCGCCCGCTCGGAATCCTCAGCCGGGGCAGCCTATTCCGCCGCCGCGAAAGATCCTGATCCGGCTCTCGCTCTGGACGCGTGACTGGACGGCGCTTCAGGCAGCGATGGACGCGTTCGAGCCTGACTTCAATGAGCAGACCTTCATCGCGGCATTCACAAGCTCAGATCCCGACGAACTGAACAAGGCACGAGCAGTCGAGCGGGACTTCGAGGTGATCGCGAACTACATCGCCGAACTGGCTCATGAAGTGGTGCGAGACGCAAAGCTCGTCCGGCAGGGAGCGAAGCGGGACGCTCGACGCGATTATGGCGTGCTGCAAACGGCTGGAGTGATCTCGGCCTCGGTCTGCACGACGCTGCAGGCGATCCAGAAAATGCGAAACGAGGAGCAGCATCTCTACCCGGATGTGAAAGCACCACTCCTCTACCAGGCGATTGTCGATTTGCTCGCGGTCGCGCCGAAATTCCTGAGTGGCTACACGAAGTTCCTGCAGACGCTCGGCTACACACTCACGCCCTAGACCTGGGCAGAAGAAGCAGGCCTAACCTCTATATCCGGCACCTAAACCCACTAGTCGTTGTAAACAGTAAACGGCTTGAACGCTGGCCTTCCGCTCATTCACTGGAGATGGCGTGATACCACCTTTCCTGATTGTGGATCGGCTCGACCAAGGACGAACCGAGGACTTCATGCAGACCGTGGTCGGCCCGGCCAGCAGCTTCGTCGTTGAGTACCGCGAGGGTTCGAAGGAGCACCACTTCGGGACGAGGATCGACTCCATACGCACTGTCCACGAGGTCATGACGAAGTGGGCTTTTGACCTTCCCGGCTGGAAGGACGAGGTCGGATGGACGCCAGTCAGGTACTGAGGCTGCCGCGAGTCGTCAGGGGTCATTCCGGAACACTGGCCCAGCCGAGAGTTACGCCTCCGGAGTCGCCAGCAGGGTCACCGTCATCCACGCGGAGTCCTCCGCGAGGAACCCGTGGCCCGGGAAGTACTCGACATCGATATGTCGAGCGACTACGCCACCGAACGGAACGTCGGCCGCGAGATTTTCGACGCTCGCGGCGAGCTTGGCGCGGGAATCGCTGTCGCCTACGACCTCGATGGCCTGACCGACAACCCGTAGTTCGACTGAGCCGTGGGCGCTCACAACGCGGATCGCCTGAAGCGACTCCGCCTCGATGACTTCAGCGGGCGGCGGAGCCAGGCCCGCGACGCCTGCGCTTCGGATGCAGCTGGCGAGTCGCCTAAGGGATTCTGCAGTGCCATAGACGGCGATGCCTCCACCCGAAGCGACGGTCGCGTAAGCATCAGGCAACGTCTCTGACACGTCCTCCACGCACGGAAGAATCGCAGTTCGCTCGGGGTCATTCCGGAACACTGGCCCAGGTGACGGTCCTCCCCCCTGCGGCGTATAACAAGGGACGTGAAGCGTCTCATCTCCGCCTGTGTCCTGATTCTCGCGTCGAGCGTCCTGGCAGGCTGCGGAGGTCTGTCAACGAAACAGCGCCTCGCTCGCCGGGAGGCGACACAACTGTTCCCTCACGTGGGCCTTGGATCTGGCCACCCAAAGATCACTCGCATCGAAATCCGGGGCGGAAACTGGGCGGACGTCTTCTTGCAGGGCAACTTCAAGGGTCAGTCCGCGAGTCGCGCCCGACTGGGCTTTGCTCTGCGCGACCCCAGGCACCACTGGACCGTGAGCTATGACTCCGGCCAGGGCTTTCCGGGGTAGCTCGACTTGGAAGCTGCTTCACGCGCGTAGGTGCGGGTGGGCGACGTAGGAGGTCGCCGCGCCGGTCGGGGGTCATTCCGGAACACTGGCCCAGGCCAGCAACCTCGGCCCCGACTACGTCGCAAGCGTCCAGCCGACGCCGACTTCGCCTACAGCGTCTCCCGCCAAGACGAGGTTCACAGAGTATGTCTCGCTGACTTCGGAGACGAGGCGGTCGAAGAACCGGATCTCCCGGACTTCCAGGCCCACTGTCCGTTCAGTGCCGCTTTCGTCAGCCGCCGCCGTCAGCACCTCACCCACGCGAAGCGTCCCGGCTTCGCAGAAGACCCCGAACTCCCGACCCTGCGATCTGTCTGCGCCGATACCAAGCACATTCAGCCGGGCCGTCATCCGCAGCACGTTACGCGCTCAGGGGTCATTCCGGAACACTGGCCCAGGCGAGCGGTCACTGGCCGCCGTCGTCGGCGGTTTCAGTTGGCGAGGGTGGAAGCGCCAGGACTTGATGGCTGCCGTCGAGGTAGAACGCCGAGTGACTTAGGGCTAGGCGGACGCGGAAGCGGGTGCCGCCACCGTCTGCTGGTTCGGCTGTGACGGTTCCGCCGTGCGCCTCAACCGCCTGTTTAACGATGGCCAGCCCGAGGCCAGATCCGGGTTGCGAGCGCGCCTCTGTCGCTCGATAGAAGCGGTCGAAGATGTGCGGCAAGTCTTCCGCGTTGATGCCATGACCGTGGTCGCGGACTGCCAGTTCGTGGCCGCGAACTGAGACTTCGACGGTGCTGCCGGGCGGACTCCATTTGCCCGCGTTATCGAGGAGGTTCTGGATCGCCCGCTGGAGAAGGAGCCGGTCACCGACGATCATCGCGGGTTCCATGTCCATCCTGTACTCGACCTCGGGGTAGTGATACGTGGCCCGCTCGACGGCCTCTGCGACGACTTCGCTGAGATCAACGTCTTCGGTCACTGCCCGCTGCTCGTCGCCGCGTGCGAGCGCGACGAGGTTGCTGATTAAGGAGGACATTTCGTCGATCTGCTCTACCACGTCGTCAAGTAGGCGGACATCGTCGTCGCTTTGGGGTGGGAAGCGCATCCGTAGCACCTGGATGTTGGTTCGCAGGCTCGTTAGGGGGGTGCGAAGCTCATGTGAGGCGTCGGCGATGAGTTGGCGCTGCGCCTGCGCGGCCTGCTCTAGTGCCCCCATCATTCCGTTGAAAGTCAAAGCCAGACGACTCAGCTCGTCTCGGCCGCGGACGGTGATCCGCCTCCGTAGGTCCCGCGTGGCAGCTACGTGCTCAGCAGCTTCGGTCAGTCGCCGGACAGGGGCGAGCGCGGCGCGGGTCACCAACAGGCCTAGCAGCACGGCCACGCCGATACCTCCGAGAGTGCCCAGGATCAGCCAGGACTGGATCGTTCCTACTTCACGATCCATCTGTGTCAGCGGCTGCACGACCTGCACCGCCAGGCCAGAACGGGCCGGAGCCGTCAACACCCGCACATGGACTCCGCGCACGACGGCGCTAGACAGGAAGGTGTGGGCGTTGCCAGCGGCGACACGCTCAGTGCGGGAGGTCACCGGCAAAGCGTCCGGTTCCTGACCGCTGCGAAAAACCTGACCCCCCTGCGATACAAGCTGGATGTAGCCGCCGGGGCCGCCAAGCTCCGGACGGGGTACGTGGACAAAGAATTGGTTCGGCTCGAAACCTGGCGTGAGGAGGTACGGGGTACTCACCACCCGCCGAGCTTCGATCCGAAGCGCCGAATCGACGCCGCTCAGCAACTGACGCTTGACGAGCACATAGATGCCGCCAGCCGAGATGGCCACCGCCACGGCGACAGCAGCAGCCGAGACGAGAGCAAGTCTCGTCCGAAACGTCACAGCGACCGCACCGACCGAGCCGACAGAACGTCAGCCGTTACCGCACGTGAACCGATGAGCCACTCTTGGCAGCGCCCGGCCATAGTCCCATCTTCTACAACAGACCTGAGCGCACGTTAAGCCAACACTCGGGGGTCATTCCGGAACACTGGCCCAGCCGAGCGTCCTGCCGCCTCGATCTGTGACAAACCGACCCGGCGTGACGTATAACGGGCGAGATGAGGAGGCTCTCAGCACTCGTCTTGCTCGCACTCGTCGTGGCGAGCTTCGCAGTATGGACTGGCTCGGCTGCCTCGACGGCCAGCCCATCCGCTGAGGCGGCAGCGATCCAGAAGACATGGCGCTCCCACCTGGGAACGGGAGCCAGGAACTACCCGAGCGAGCACTTTCACAACCTGTCACGCGCAACCTTGGCCAGGCGGCTTCGCGCCGCGGCTCGGCGATACCACTTCACGGTCCTGAGGGTGACAGTCCTTCACCCACGCCAGGCGGCACCGCTCGTCGTGATCAGGACGGGAGACGAGCACGCACTATCCGCAGCGACACCGGCGATCCTGCGCCTGATCGACCCGAAGGCGCGGACGAACAACGACCGGACAGGTTGGGCGTACGAGGGGTTCATGTTCGAGGCTCGCAACGTCCAGGGTGTCCCCTTCCTCGCCACGTTCAACTGGTGGAGAGGCGTACTCGGGCAAGTCGGCGGTGGCCAATGGGCCACCAGCCAGAGCCTCTATCCGTTCCCTCACGGCTAACCGTCAGGGGTCATTCCGGAACACTGGCCGGGCGACTGGCTGGTGCAGAGAACCAGGTCAGCGGAGGTGAAGACGCCCGTTCTGCTGGAGGGGGCTGCATTAGGCGCGCCCGACCAGCATCCGCGCCCCGGTCCAGGAGAACTGCGGTGTCCGCGCGCGCCCGCGCCAGTGCGTCACCTGATGGACCGCGCGGCCGTCGGGTCGCATCACGAAGATGTTCCCGCTGCCGCTGACACTGCCGTCGCTGAGGAAGGCGATGCCGGTGTCGTGCGGCAGCCAGACCGGGTTCCAAGCGACCACGCTGGGGTTCGTGACCGTGTGCGGGTTGCTGCCGTTCGCGTTCATCACCTCAATCGAACCGCCTCCTCTTCCATGGCGGGCAACGTAGGCGATGCGGGAACCTTCGTGCGACCACACCGGAGCTTCATCCGAGAGCTTGCTGTCGGCGTGAAGCAGGTGCGCTGAACGCCCATCGGAGCGCATCACCCAGATCTGACCGTGCCGCCCGTTGACCCAGTGGACGAAGGCGATCTTCCGCCCGTTCGGAGACCAGGTCGGGTGGGCGTCGCCGACCGCGTTCCTGGGGCGGTGGGTGAGCCGGATGGGTTTACCGCCGCTCGCGCGCACTTTCCAGATCTCGCCAGCGCCGCCGTCGTCGAAGGCGATCCACTTCCCGTCGGATGACCATGCCGGATCACCGGCGACGGACTGGGTCACTCTTCGGAACTTGCCGTTGCGGAGGTTCTTGATGTAGAGGGCGTAGCTGCCTTCGTTGAAGGGCTTGTAGTAGCCGCGAAAGGCGAGAGCGCGCCCGTTCGGCGACAGCGCTGGATCCCATGACGTATGCGGCCCGAGCACGTGTCCGGCTGGTCCGCCGACGAGTATGCCTCCGCTCTCGCTCCCCGGCCGGATCTGAGCGAGCGAATCGAGGTACTTGAAGACGATGAACCCGTGCGAAGCCCACGGCGGCACCGACTGCGCACGATCGGATCGAGCGCTGGCTCCGCTGGCCCAGCCTGCCACGAGCAGCAGACTTCCAGCGAACACTGCAAGAAGCCTCACCGTGCGAAACACGACCACACACCCACTACGCCCGATCCCGCATCAGCGGTCCCGACTGCCAGAGTCATCCCGGAACGCCCGCCCAGGCGAGCGATCCGACTCATGGCGACGTTGTTGTCGTGTTGATATTTGGCAGTGTGGCCGGAGGGAAGTAGCCTAGCTTCGGGAATCGATCGCCGAAGTAGCGTCGCGGGTCGATCGCGCTGGTCTGTCCGGAGGTTGATACGACCTCGATCGCGGCGATGTCGGCAAAGCTGGTGTGGGTGAGGGTCGTCTGGAAGGCGTTGTGCTCGACGGGCACGCTGGTCGTGTTCCCGTTCGAGGTGGTAACGCGAATGGCGGCGACGCTATCGCGGGCGAAGCCGTAGAAGTGGACGCTGAAGGGCGCCGTCTCAGCGTCGTAGGCGCGGATCATGTCCCCCATGGGCCACGTGTCCTGGTCGAGATTGTCGGTGCATCCACCAAAACCGTGTTCGACGATCGCGCAGAGAGCGCCGTCGTGCTGACCGAGGAACATCCCGTCGCCGACCTGCCGGACGGTGTAGTCAGGGCCGAACACCGTGACGAACTCACTGGCGAGAAGGGAAGAGAATCCCGGCGTCGACGGCGTGACTTCCGGCAGTGTCGGATCGGTCAAGGCTGAGAAGCCTTGAGTGACGGGAGATTGGGTGAGGCTATGCACAGCGAACGCGGTTGCGCTTCCGCCCACGATGATGATCACGGCAGCGACGATCACAAGACGGGTCGGTAGCCGCCACGAGCGCCAGATCCGTCGGCCCGCCACACCTCGAACGGCGTCGCCAGACGACAGGCGTTTCGCCCGACGACGCACGTCGGCAAAGTCAGCGTCCGGCAGCTCGTCGCGTTGGAGAGCGAACCGCTCGGCAATCGCATTATCGAGACTGGTCATCTGTGCCCCTCCTTGGCGAGTGGGCTTTCAGAGTCGAGACGGCGGGCCAGCACTGTCCGCGCCTGATGCAGTAAGGCCGAGACGGTGCCCGGCGAAATGCCGATCAGCTCCGCGATCTGCGTGTGAGTGAGATCGGCGAAGTAACGGAGGAAGACAACCTGGCGCTGGCGAGGCGGCAGGCCCTCGACCGCCGCAACCAGCGCTGGATCGCGATCACCGTGAGGCAGCTCGGGAGACCACAACAGCTCCCCGCTGCCGAGGTCGTCGAGCAGCGCCGGATCGGGAGCGCGCCGCCGTCGCACATCAAGCGCAGCCCTAAGCACGATTCGGGCGACCCATCCTTCAAGCGAACCCTCCCCGCGGAAATCATCCTGATGCGCCAACGCCAACGCGAAGCCGTCCTGAACAGCTTCACGTGCTGTTTCGACGCGGCCCGTCACGGTGGTAGCAACGCCACAGAGATGGACGTAGCGGTCGCGATAGATCCGCTCGATCTCGGCAACACGGTCGCGGTCGTCAGGCCTCACACCTATGTAGACGTAGCACGACCCCGAAAATCGTTACTAGGTTTGTCGCGCCGCTCCCCGCACCGATAGGCCAAACCCCGCCGCGCCCGAGACCCTAGGGAAAGTTGGCTGTCACAACCTCGGGGGCTTATTCGTTAAGGCAGCCGCCTCAGGCGTAACGACGGTCGCACAAGCCAGGCGCCTGCCGCCGGGGTCGACGGATTTCGCGATCATGGTCATACTCCCCGCGATGTTCCAAGACAGAGCCGAGAAGTGAGGCGCCTCGCTTTCGTCGCCGCCGCCGCCGCCGGGTGTGTGGCGATCGGGTCGGCAACCGGCCAAGCGGCGTCCGGGCTAAAGGCGTTCCAGCGCCCGGCAAGAGCAACTGACGCCGTGCCAAGAGCGTTCTTGCCGATCTTCGACGGCAGATACGGAACCGTCGTCGCAAGCCGACGGATTGCGACCGCAACAGGCTTCCGTGGTCAGGCCGCGGTCTACCTCATCCGACTCAAGCGGAACTACACCTGTCTGCTCAGGACACTTCATGGCGGCGCAGGCGCCGGGTGTAGCCCGTCGGGCAAATTCTTGTCCGCGGCGCTGCCCATACAAGCCAGTACCGGGGGCCGCTTCCTCTCCGGTGTTGTTGCGAACGAGATCGCGCGGGTGGCCTTCATCGATCCTCGCGGGCGCCTGCACCCGGTGCGCCTGACGCGAGACGGCGGCTTCCTTTATTCCTGCCGTCATCGGAATGGCTGCGTCGGCCTCGTCAGTGCGGTCAACGGCTACAACCGTCGCGGCAGCCTCGTATTCCACGAACGCTTGTAGCCGCTCCGTCAGGGGTCATTTCCGGAACCCTGGCCCAAGCCAGCGTTCCCGGTGGCTAAACAAGCTGGTCTTCTCGATAGTCCTATGAGAGGTGCGTGCTTCTCAGCGGCTGCTTGTTGAGCTTGAGGCGCTCTATCGGGAGCGCTGGCCTGCGTATGCGCGGGTCGCGATTTCAATCGCGGGAAGCGTCGAGGCTGGTAAGGAGGCTGTCCAGGAGGGGTTCGCCCGCGCGATAGATCAACTGCCCGAGTTTCGCGGCGAGTGTCCGCTGGAAGCGTGGGTCTGGCGGATCGTGGTCAATACGGCGAAGACCGCCAGCACACGGGCGACGAGGCAAGAACCCGACCCGGCTGTCGGGCCAGAGGATGCTCCGACGAACGGGGATCGCCCGTCGGAGGTTGCGTTGTGGGTGCGGACGCTACCGGAGCGGCAGCGGCTGGCCGTCTTCCTCCGATACTGGGCCGACCTTGACTACCGCGCAATTGCCGAGGTTCTGGAGGTCGAGGTCGGAACGGTCTCGGCCACACTCAGCGCAGCTCATCAGAGCTTGCGCCGTTCGGTTCAGGAGGTGCAGTGATGAACGATGTCGAATCGCTGATCCGGGAGGGTCTCGGCGCCCTTGACCCCCTGCCGCCCGGCGCCGAAGGCGACTGGCACGACGTGCTCGGCCGCACACAGCAGCGGCCGCAGCGGCAGCGGCGCCATCGCCGCTGGGCGCTCGCGATTGGCGGTGCCACTACAGCGGCTGCCGTGGCGATCGCCGTGGTGGCGCTTCTCCCTGCTGGCAGCGGCGGCCCGAGCAACGCCGCCGCCGCGATTCTCAATCGCCTGGCCAACCGTGTGGCCGCGCAATCGCTGACGCCCCAGCCCGGCCAATACCTGTTTGTCGGGTCGGAGGCCGAAAATGCAGCCTTCCAAGACTCGCCGATCGGCGCCTGCGAAACCCTTGTCCCCGAGCAACGCCAGATCTGGATCGGGACGGACGGCTCAGGACTGATCCGCGAGACTTCGGGGCCTGGGCATTGGGTCAACCCTGCCATTTGCCTGCAGATGGAGCAGAAATATGGTCCAAGGTCGGACGTGCGATTCGACCTCACCCAGCATACGAGCAGTGACTGGTACGCACCGCAGTGCCTCTCCCTCAAGCCGAGCAACAACCTCGACTGGTCAAGCCTTTCGAGCGACCCCCAGGTGCTGCTCCAGCAGGTCACGCAACACGACGCCGGACATACGCCGGGCGAGGAGTTCTCGGACATCGAAGCGTTTCTTCATGAGACGGATGCTCCGCCAACCGTCCGCGCCACGCTCCTTCGAGCCATCGCACTGATCCCCGGCGTCAAGCTCCTCGGCACGGTCGACGACCACTCCGGCAGACCCGGCATCGGCTTCTCCTACCCCACCGAGGGCGAGCTGATCTTCGACCCGAAGACCGGGGAACTACTCGGCGAACAAGACACCGGGGGAACCCCGAACTCCTGGACCGTCTATCAGAGTCAAACGGTCGTCAACAACCTTTCAGGCACACCACCCGGGCCACTCACCCCTCCATGCACGAACGGCGACGGTGTCAGCCATGACGCGCCCGGCGGCTCCGTGACCAACGGGGCGCCCTTGACTTCACCGTGACCTCGGCAACCCCGGACAGCGAACTGATCGGCCCGCCGGTCGGTTTGCTGTCGGCCAGCAGAACAATCCCCTACAGACTCGTAAGCCTCGGAACGTTCGCGTTTTTCGTGGCATGGCTTGCATTCGCTTGCTACGCGCTCGCTGACCTCGCCTCCCAGTAGCCGACACTGAAACGCGTGCGCCTAGGAACATCTAGTGCTAGTATGATTATCACGATGATTGATGTCAAGATCGACCGCCAAGAACAAACCGACCTGTTCGAGCAAGTCGCTGCAGAGATCCGTCGCGCGATCGCCGACGGCGAGGCGAAGCCGGGCGAGCCGCTGCCTCCGGCTCGCGACCTCGCTGAGGTGCTCGGCGTGAACACGAACACGGTTCTCCGCTCCCTCCGCCTCCTCCGCGAGGAGGGGCTGCTGGAGTTCCGGCGCGGTCGCGGCGTCCATGTCGCCGGGACACCGGAGCGCGGCGCTGTCCTCGTTCGTGCCCGCGAGCTTGTCCTCTTCGCTCGTCAGCAGGGTTACCGCGCCGACGAGCTGATCAAGATCATCGAGAGCGTCGGCTACCCGAACACTCGCCCAGGCCAGCATCTACCCGTCCTGCACCATGCCGAGCGGTAAGAGGGCAAGACAACAGAGGCAACAGGCAGCGGCCGCGCCGCCGCCAGTGCGCTCGAAGGGCGGCGGCGGAGTCCGTGCGCGCCGGGCATCGCCGCGCGTGCTTGCAATCGCCGGTGTCGTTGTCGTTGCGGTGATCGTGGCAATCGTGCTCGGTGTCACGCTCAGCGGCGGCGGTAACAAGGCTTCAGCCGGGAACTTCCCGTCGGTGGGCAGTGCTACCTGGCCTGGCGCCCTGCCTAACTCGGGCTACGTCGGTCAAATGTTCAAGGGGATCCCGCAGTCGGGCGCCGTGCTCGGCTCACCGAAAGCGCCCGCGACGCTGACGGAGTTCATCGACCTCCAGTGCCCGCTCTGCAAGAAGTTCGAGACCGAGCAACTGCCGACCATCATCAAAAAGTACGTCCGCGCAGGGAAGCTGAACATCCGAATGGAGCCGTGGTCGATCCTCAGTGCGCCCGACTCCCCGCGCGGTCAGGCCGCAACACTCGCGGCATCGCGCCAGAACAAGGCCTTCCAGTTCGCCGAGATGCTGTACGTCAACCAAGGGACGGAGGACACTGGTTGGTTGACGCAGAACTTCGTCGGCACCGCCGCGTCGAGCATCGACGGGATGGACCCGCAGCGGGTGCTGGACGACCAGACGTCCTCCCAGGTCAAGGCAAGCGTGAGCGATGTCGACAACTCTGCCTCGGCCCAGCACTTCACCGGGACACCGACCCTCCTGCTCAACCACAAGGGCCAGAAGGCACACGTCGTCTCGGTCGGCGTCCCCAACCCCGCCACGCTCCAGTCCCAGATCGAGTCCGCGATCCAGAGCTAAGCCCGAAAACCCAAGACCCCCCTAGGAAAAGTTGGCTGTCACAACCTCGGGGGCGTATTCGTTTGTAGATGGTGAGCGGCGAAGATCCGACGGACGACGAGCTGCTGCAGGCGCTTCGGCGCGATCATCAGGCGGTCGGCATCCTCTACGACCGTTACGCGACGCGCCTTGTTCGCTATCTCCAACAACAGGGTGCTCGCGACGATGTGGCGCTCGACGCGACGCAGGAGATGTTCGCGCGGCTGATCGTGCAGGGCCGTCGAGTGCGGCCAAGCTCGGACGGAACGATCTGGCCGTGGCTCGCCGTAAGCGGCCGGAACCTGCTTCGCGACTGGCAGCGGCGCGGGGCCATGGAGGCGAAGGCGCGCCATCGGCTCAATCTTCCGGTCTCGCCTGAGGAGGCGACCGATCCTCTCGCTCGGGTTGAGGCGGCTCAGCTCGATGAGGGGCTGAAACACGGACTCGCGCGTCTCAGCCCGGAGCAGCGGACGGCTGTGACCGCCCGTGTAATCCAGGAACGCGACTACTCGAAAATCGCCGACGCGACAGGCGCCACTGAAGCGACTGTGCGCCGCCGTGTCTCTCGCGGGCTGCGGGCGATGCAGACCTTCCTCCAAGGAGGCAACTCGTGAACATCGACGACGCACTCACCGCCTACCGCGGAGAGCTGATCAATGCAGCCCAGCGCTGGCAGAAGGCCCGGGCACGCCGACGGCATCGCATCGCGCTCGTGACGAGCGCGATGGCCGTTGCCGGGATCATCGTTGGCACGGCAATTGCGGCGACCGGCTGGCTGGTCGGATCGCCTGCGCCGAAGAGCGTCAAGTCTGACTTTGGCTCCTACGCGCCCCAGCTCGGCTTCAACCCGGAGCCGGGCAAAGCAGTGCTCGTTGCGACCGACAGCCCCTACAAGCTCTATGTGACAACCAACAAACAGGGCGGCTATTGCACGCTCACCAGCGCACCATGGAAACGCCCCGGCCCGCATGGCGAAGGCGGCGACTGCATCTCCCGTAGGCAGGCATCCGTGCCTCTATTGGTTGGCATGGGTGGAGCCGCGGCCGCTCCCAACGGCGGAACACGTCTCGTCTTCATCGGCCGCACTCGACAGCGCGATGCCAGCCACGTTCGCTTCGCCGCACCGGAAGGCAAGACCATCACGGCAACGGTCGGCAGAAGCGGCTTTTCATCGTCGGCTTCATTGTCCGCCATCCCGGCAACTCGACGGCCGCCAACTCGACGTTGATCAGCAACGGATTCTTGCCGGGAATCTGCCGGTGGACTCCCACTTTCAACGTTCTTGATGCGAAGGGTGACGAGGTCACTCGGAAGACGCTGACCTTCGGCCCCCGCATCTGCCTCAGGCGGCCCAAGCCCATCGTCAAAACCGAGAACGGAACGAAGACATTCATCCTCGACCAGGGCATGCTCGGATACGTCGCGAAAGCCACCCCCGGCGACCGCATCACATGCCGAGGATCCGGTCACGCCCTGACACTCACGGTGCCTGAAGCTGCAGTAGGCACACATCGGAGGACAGGCGACAGGCGACTCCACCTCAACATTCGTCAGACACGCAACGGTCGCATCTGGGTCATGTGCGCTTAGGGAGCCATTATCCCGCCGACGAGGCCGCACGAGGCCAAGCCGCCGTCAGGGCTATGACCGGGTCGTGCTGGTGGTGATCGTCGGAATCGCAGTTTCCGGACGCCCGAGGCTGACGGTGCGGTGAATGCCGCTGCCGGTGACGACAAAAGTGGTCGCTGAGCCTGGGACGGCGTTCAGCACGAACGCGTTGTTCTTCACCGTGGCGCTCAAAGATCCGGCGTGCACCGCCTTGATGCCATCTGGAACGAGGCCGTACAGATCCGAGACTCGTCCCGGGACTCCTGATCTGATCCAGATCACATCGTCGCTCCGTAGCCCAGATCGCAGGTCGCAAGTGTCGGCTGTCGTTCCGGTCGCCTCTCGCACCGTAAGACAGAGATACCGCCCATCCCGAGATGCCACCCCGAATACATGTGCTCCGCGAGAACGCAGCACCAGGTGCGCGTCGACTCCTGACCGATCTGCAAGTTGCTTGTGCATTGGAGTGAGAGACCCAGAAGGCAGAGGGGCTTCCGGTCCACTCAATGCCTGAAATGAGGCCTGCCCGCTACGGCTCCCGTTGAGGAGTCCTACCGCAGCCAGCACGCCGACCACTACTGCCGCGCCAAGAAACGCCGATGCCAGAGCAATCGGAAGAAGCGGGCGGCTACCAAGCTTGAACGTGCGCATCAGCCGGACCTTTCCTGAGACCGGATTTTGAGATGCCGGTTCGACAAAGAGTCTGCCACCAGACGCCTCCGTGGGTCATTCGGGAAACCGGCCCAAGCGAGCCTCATCTACTTGAAGGGAACCAACGGGAGTTCGTGTCCGATCGGAACCTGGCGTGTCGTCGTGCCTGACGCGGTTGTGTCGCTGACAGTGACATCCGAGTCACCGGCGTGCCAGCTGACTGTGCTCGTGACACCGTCGGCGTGAACTGTCCAGGTGCCTCCGGTGGGGGTGACCGGCAACTTCCCGTTGTAGCGGCCGATCGGTACCAGTCCGTATGTCGCGGCCTCGCCAGGCGCGAGCGGCTCGGCCCCCGGCTGTGGCCCAGGAGAGCCGATATAGGTCTCGTTGAGCTGGGGGAAGATGATCACTCGGTTGCCGGTCGGCAGGTCGAAGGTGACGGCCTTGTCGAGCGTGCGAGGGTCATTGGCGAGGGAACCTGGGATCAGCGGCACCACATCACCAGCCTGGAGCGGGACTGTGGTCGTCTGCCCGTCAGCGTTGGTGATCCTCTCGCTGACAGCGCCCGTGGCGAACTGCCACGTGACCGTGTAGGTGCTTCCGTCAGGGCGCTGAACTGTCCAGGCACCACCGGTCGGATGGTTGGGATTGCCAAGCGCCCGCTCCGCTCCCCAGGGGGACGGCGGCTCAGGAACGATTCCAATGCCATCGCCAGGGACGAGGTAGGTGCTGTAGCCGACACGGCCATTCACCTCGGGCAGGACGAAGACCACACCCATCGACGGGAGGATCGTCACTTGCTTATGAGTGCCGGTCTTGGTGGTGCACTGGTTGTGGCCGCTGCACACAGCCCACTTGTCGTTGGTGACGACCGTCTCCTGGCGCGCGATGTCTGCCGGAGTCAGGTTGTGGCCTGGCCAGATCGCGCGCGCCGCGGCGTAGGCGCCGCCCGCGAGAACCGCTGCGGCGAGCACGCCGCCCAGGATGAGCAGCCCCTGTCTGCGAAGGGTCTGCTTGTGGAGGCGCTGGCTGCGACGCGTGACATCGGCCCAGTTCGGCTCGATCAGGGCCAACCGCTCGGCGATGGTGTTTTCGCTCATTCGTATGCCTCCTTGATCCGATGCCGCAGCGTTTTGCGAGCGGCGTTGAGCGACGCGGCGACGGTGCCTGGTGCGGCGTCGAGCAGCTGCGCTACCTCCACGTAGGGGAGATCCGCGTAGTAGTGCAGGAACACAGCGAGCCGCTGTCGCTCGGGCAAGGCCCGCAGTTCGGTTCGCAGGTCGTCCGCGCTCGACAGGTCTCTTCCGAGCGGAGCGATCTCTGTCAGCTCGTCCGCTGACAACTCGGCGAAGCGGGAGCGGCGGGCGGTATCGCGAGCGACGTTAATGACGATCCGCCAAAGCCAGGCTTCCAGTGGCCCTTCGCCGCGGAAGCGATGCCTGTCACGTAGCGCGCGAGCGAACGCTTCCTGTACGACGTCTCGTGCCGCTTCCGGCTCGCCGACGACCGCATATGCGCCCGCTACGAAGGCGCGGAACTGCTCTTCGTAGAGCGTCGCGATTGTTGCCGGGTCAGCACCAGAAGCATCACGACTGCTCACCGAAGTACGACGAACGGCGAGCCGCTTTTCTTTAGCCAGGAACGCGTCCGCCGTAGGTCACCCGCTCGGGCGCCGCTCTGGAACTCTGGCCCAGGCGAGTGCCGTCATCGGCTACGTCGCCTCGACCTTAAGCATTGCCCACGAATGGACACGCTGCTCTCATAAAGCGGCCCCATACTTCGATCGTGATCGACGATGAGCTTCGCGCCGCCGCAGAGGCGCTGGGTCAGGGCGATCCCGAGCCGTTCGCCTCTCTCTTCGCAGAGGACGCCGAGTGGCGCGGCCCATCGCGCGGTCACCTCTGGTGGAAGCACACACCCTCCTGACGCGGGCCTAGCGAGGCCCGTGAGGTCTTGAAGGCACGCGGCGGTTGGACGATCGACAACCTGACCCTCGCCCGTGCCGACAACGACAAGGTCATCGGGACCGCGCAACTGAGGGATGACGACGGAAAACTACGGGGAAGGAACGCCGTAGTCATCACCTTCCGGGACGGCAAGATCGTAGACATGCAGGGCTGCGCTACCCGAATCGAAGCCTGGCAGTTCACCCTCCGACACTGACATAACGCGGTCTTACGCCGCCTCGACCTGTAGCAGCCTGACGAACGGCGACTCGTCCTCCTCCTCGGGGCTGAAGGCGAGTGAAAAGCGGCGAGGTGCCGACACGACCTCGCCGCATCAAGTCGCATCGGCTAACCCCTGCCGCTCCGCCGGATTCTCCTTGGTTGGCGGGGGCGCGTCCATGGGCCATCCGGCCTATTTCGGCAGGTTAAGGTCCTTACCCCGTTTGGTCGATAATGTCGGAGTCGGGGGTCGGAGGTTCCTCGGACGCCTCCTCGCATGCCGCAAGCGGCGGAAGGCGTCAGGACTCTCCCTTGGCCCCCGGCATCTCCTCGATTTAAGGCTGTCGGTCAGATCGCCGCGACTTGCAGCGATCCGACGAACGGCGACTCGTCCTCCTCGTCGGACGGGACGACGTCGAGAACGCGGAACTGATGGGCCTTGGCGGGCCGAGCACGACGATCAAGGCGGGGTCAGGTCGCGCGCACTCAGCGGCGGCTACGTTGAACACATGCGCAACTCCGCCTTCCGCGAGTGCCCGAACTGCCGCCGGGACGTCCTCCTCAACCGCGAAGGCTGCTACCGCCGTCACTTCGCCACCGAGCCTGATGGTCGCCGCCACCTCTGTGCAGCATCCAAGGCGCCCGCCGAACTCGTGCCGCGTGCGCTAGACCGCCTCAACCTTTAGCAGCCCGACCGACGGGCGACTTCTAGCGAGTCCTCGATGCGGCAGCCCGGCCGGACGGCGCGCCGAATCTGTCAGTGAAAAGTCCGATGCTATCCGGCCGCCGAGGTGGGAGAGTAGGGTCCCGCGAGCGCCGGGTTGTTTCGAAGATAGACGGCTGACAGAAAGCCCGGCGCCCGCGGCCCCTTTATTGCCGGGCGGGGAAAGCTGAGAGGGAGGTTCGCTTCGCTGTGTCTGTTGCCTCGACCCGCTTGCACGAGCGCCGGATGAGCGCGCTCAGCCAGGCGAACCAGGTTCGTGGGTCGCGGGCGAAACTCAAACAGGATCTGCGTGAGGGCACAGTCCGCCTCGAACAGGTCCTCGCCCTCGGTGCCGACTACGTCGCCACCGCCGAGGTGTTCGACCTGCTCGTCGCGGTGCCGAAGATCGGCCCTGTTAAGGCGGACCATCTGCTTGCCATCGCCCGCATCGGCCCGTCCAAGACCGTCGGCGCGCTCTCCGGGCGGCAGCGCGCACGCCTCATCGAGCTGCTCAGCCGCTAGCTCGGGCTCCGGGTTTCTCACTGCGGTTCGCGGGTAAACGGGTTGGACTGTGGCCTCGTATGGGTCGGTGCGGTTCAAGCTCGTCGACAGCACGACCGTGACTGTCGAGCGGGACGATATCCGCCGTGTCTACGAAGAACTCTGGGCGCTGTCCAACGCACCAGGCGCCGTTTCCACCGCCGCGCTTCTTCTCGACGAGGGAGGAAAACACCGCCGCTACCCGGAGGCCGTCAACCTGAACCGACCTCAGAGCGACGCCTTGAAACGCGTGCTCGATCGTTTGGCGGTGTAGAGCCGGGGAGGCGGCTCGGTCGTCCTGCCCTGGGCGCGGAGGGGTGACGGTGACCCTGGCATGGGCCAGTGTTCGGCGTGTTCGGCGGTGTTGATCCAGCTGTGTCAGACGGTTTGGCGAGGGTGCCCGGCACGGTGGAGTCGTGTCCGCCCAGAATCAGGCTCCGGTGCGTGTGCTCGTTGTCGACGACAGCGAGGTGTTCCGGAACGTCCTCTGGGCGGTGGTGGCGGCAGCGCCGGGATTTGATGTCGTCGGCACTGCTTCCTCGGGACGCGAGGCTCTCTTCCTCGTCGACGCGTTCGCTCCGGACCTCGTGTTACTCGATCTACAGATGCCCGACCTGGACGGGATCGAGATCGCGCGCCGGATTCGCCGCCACCATCCCGATGTGGTGGTTCTCCTCCTCACGGCAACCAGACAGGCTTCTCTAAGCGATCCTTCGCTGACCATCGAGGACAAGCGCGACATGTCGTCCGCGTGGCTTGCCGAGTTCTGGGCGCGACACGGCGGCCCGACGCACGGCTGAGTCGGCACACTCGTGGGGCTACTGGCGGTTTGGGCCAGTCAGGGAAGGCACGCCCCCGGTTCGTACTTGCCCCCTCGAACACCGGGCGTTAATGGCTAGTCAACGTGCCGTCGCCGCAGATGGTCCCTGACCCTGCATTCCTCATAGGAGGCGGGACGGTGCTCGGCCTCCCCAAGATGGGCGGGTAGGTTCGGACGTTCGGCGGGAGAAGCGAACGGCCCGCGGATAGCAAGGAGGAGGAGGGCGGGCCGTTCGCTAGAGGGCACTTGACCCGATGAGCATTGTGCAGCGATGCGACGCCCGACATCCCCCGACAGAGGGGCAGCAGAACGCGGGCGCTCGTTTTTCTAAAGTCGGCCGCAATCGCGTCCCACGTCATGGAGACACGCTTCCGGAACACTTGCCGAAGCAAGCCTCCTTGGCGAGTTGGAAGAAGCGCTGGATAGTGGGACAATCGGAACAAGCGGCGGCCGTCTCGGTCGCCGGGGTTCTTTCTCATCTGCGGACACACCCTGGAAGGGGCTTCTTAAATGCTTGAACGTGTGCTTGGACGTGCGGAGCGCTTCGGCGTCTTGGGGGTTTGCACTGCAGCAGTGGCGCTGGTCGCAGCGACAGCGGCGGGTGCAGCAACATCGGTGAGTGTCGCTTGTGGCGATAGCGCCGGATTGATCGCGGCCGTGAATGCGGCGAACGGGGCGGGCGGTGGAACGATCAGTCTCGCCGCCGGTTGCACCTACTCGCTCACGGCTGCGGACAACCACGCGATGGGGCCGACCGGCCTCCCGGTCGTGGTCACCCCGATCTCGATCAACGGCAAGGGCGCGACGATCGCGGGCAACAACACGAACTTCCGGATCATTGCGATCTCTGGCCCGGCGGGCGGGACGCTCACCCTCAACGGGGTCACTGTCACCGGTGGTCACATCACCGGGCAGATGGCTGGTGGCGCGGGTGGCGGCATTCTCAACCTGTCGGGAACGCTGACCATGAACAACTCGGTCGTGACGCACAATTTCGCCTCCGATGCCGGGGGCGGAATCGCTAACGGCTTCGGCGCGACGACGACGCTGGTCAAAAGTGAAGTGAGCTGGAACACGGTGCCGGAGACCGGCAGCGGCGGCGGCGGCATCCTCGGCATCGCCGTGAATCTGACTCTCAACCAAAGCAAGGTCGATAACAACACCGGCCCCGGTGGCGGCGGCATCGCCAGCGGGAACGGCAACGGCGGCGGCCCCGGCAGCACGATCACGCTCAACAACAGCGTGATCAGCAACAACACCTCCACTAGCCCTGCCGGTGGCGGCGGCGGAATCTCGAACGGCGGCATGCTCCAGAGCAACAACTCTCAGATCACCGGCAACACTGCCGAGGGGTCGCTCGGGGGCGGGCTGTTCAACCACGCGACGGCGCAGCTGAACAACACGGTCGTCTCCGGGAACAGTGCTCCTGGTGGCGTTGGCGGCGGGATCGCTAACACCACGTTCAGCGCCGCGCTCACTGCGACGCTCGTGATAAACAACGGTCAGCTGACCGGCAACAGCGCCGACGGCAGCGCAGGCGGGATCTTCAACGTCAGCTTCGACCCGGCCGGAACCTCGTCAGCCACGCTCCGCAACGTCAGCATCTCCGCGAATACCCCCGACAACTGCGAGCCGCCCGGCTCCGTCTCGGGCTGCTCGGGCTGACCTGACCTACTGGAGGGGCGGGCGCAAATCCCCGCCCCTCCCAGCTCCGGGGCATTCCCACCCCCGGAGGGGGTCACATACAGGTCGAGGCGGTGTAAGCGATCTACACTCAGAGGAGGCTAGAACGGGCGACGACCCGTGCGCTTCCAGTCTTGAATCGAGCCGCTGAGATCGCTCCGGCGACACAAGCATGCTGCGGAGCCTGCCGCACCTGCGTCACGACCAACGTCTTCGGTGTGCTCGCGTTCGCGATAACCGCTCTCGTCTCACCTCTCGCGCGCCTCGCTAGACGAGTCGCGAGCGCCTTCTAGACCCTCCGACCCGCGCGCTCTCGCGCCAGAGTGCGACCCCAAGGGGATCGCACTCTGGGCGAGTTTCCGTCGCTAGATGCCCAGCACCCAGGCGCTGACGAAGCACTGTCCCGCGCTCGGGTAGTTCACTCCGAACGCGTCTTGCCCGTGCAGGGCGGTGCCGCTCGGCGCAATTGCCTCAATGCGGTCGAAGCTTTCGTTGAAGTTGCCCGTGCCACCGTCGTTCCGGCTGTCATTGACCTCCGAGGCGGCGGTCGCCTCGTGCGTGCTGAACCAGATCCAGTTGTCGACGCTGGAGATGACGTTCACGTTGACTGTGAGGGTGCCTGCGCTCAGCGTGCAATCGGCGGTAACGGAAAGCGGGCCATTAGTGAACAGAACCTTTCCGGCCGTTCCTGCGCTCAGGATGAACGTCCCACGCTGCACAGCGCCGTTCGGCATGTAGGCGCTCGGCGGCTGGCCCCCGAGGTTGTTCGCATTGCCTGCCGTCGTGGCGTTGGTCGCGTTCGTCGCATTGGTCGCATTGGTCGCGTTGGTCGCGTTCGTTGCCGAGTCGGCGCTCGTTGCGTGCGTCGCGTTGGTTGCGGTCGTGGCGCTGTTGGCGGTCTTGGCGTGCTTGACGCTGAGTGACGGCGCGAGCTTCTTGACCAGCTTCGTGTCGGCCTTCGCGTCCTTGTGCGTAGCTGTGCTGGCGGCGAACGCTGTGCCGCCGAGCACGAGGCTGAGCGCGACCATCGAGATCACGAGAGCCGGGCTTGGCAGGCGGAACCTGCGCTTGAGCATATGAACCTCCGAACTAGAAGTTGTCGAACCCAGTCGGGCAGCCTTGTCAGCCGTAGAAGACGACCCCTCAGATGGTGACCCGACCTAATCCCGCAGCCTGCTGGCTGCGTTCACGAGCCGCGCCCCTGTGACCCCTCTGGTGCTAACGGATGCCCTGGCCCAGCATCGTAGCTTGCCGCTCGTGAAAAACTGGCCCAGCCCAGCGACGGTTCAGCCAGCGGGATCGTGACGGAGGCAGCTTCTCCCCTGGTCTGCACCTCTAACTCACCCTGCTAGGTCACCGCGGATGGTTCGCTCAGCCGCTTAGGCAGCGGAAGGCGAGGATCGGATGCATCTCGATCGCGTTCGGGGCGACGCCGGTCTGACCGTGGTCGTAGTCGAAGAAGGCGACGCCGGTGACGCGCGCCCGAGCACACGACTTCGCCCGCCGTCGGGCCGTGGCCATCTCGCGGCGGTAGATCAGCTTCGCTCTCCGGTCGCAGTAGGCGGCGGGCGCCTCAGCGATCATGTGGTAGCCGTTCTCGCTGAGGATGATGTGGTAGTCGCTATCGGCCTCCGCGCGGACGAACGTGGCGCGGGCGATGACGGTGTAGATGTGATGCTCGAACGGCAGCCGCGTCGTCGGAAGCGACGTCGGCTTCGGACGGGTGACGAGGAACTTCACCGTCGTGAGGCGTTTGCGCAGCAGATGAGGGCGATCTTGGAGTGTCTTCACGCTCCAGCGCTCAACGCCGCAGGAGCCAGCTGAGGTCGAGCCGGAGGCGCCGGAACTCGCCGTCGCCGCAACCACAGCGAGGAGCGCGGAGAGGCCCGCCATCAGGAGAAGCTTCCTCATGCTCCGAAAGTATGCGCCTACCAGCGACGCTACGGTGATTTTGTGGCCATGGTCACCGTTGCGACGATTACCTGTCCCGAGTGTGGTGTCTCGACCCGGGCGGAGATGCCGACGGACGCGTGTCAGTTCTTCTGGACGTGCCCAGCTTGCGCGAAGGTGATCCGCCCGCTTCCTGGCGACTGCTGCATCTTCTGCTCCTACGCCGATCAGAAGTGTCCGCCGAAGCAGAACGGCGACGACTGCTGCTAGCGGCCCGAGCGATCAACCCAGGCGCGCGGGTGTATCAGCTGGATTCTTCCGGTTCGATCTGCGCGACCATCAGGACATAACCGTCCGGATCGGTGAGCTGCATCTGTTCTGACGGCCCAGGGGTTCCGTCCTCGATTTCGCCAGCGTCGATCTCGTTCGCGAGCAGTTGCTGGCGCAGTGCGGGCAGGTCGTGCGAATAGAGATCGAACAGCACCCCTTGCCCGGCGGGGTCGATCGGGTCGCCGTCCGTGGTGACCATTAGCGCGGCTTCCTCGCTCTGTAGGTCGGCCCAGATCGGCGTTCCTCTGTATTTGTAGACGCTCGCGAGGATGAATCCCAGGTGGTAGTAGAAGTCGATCGAGCGCTGAACGTCCTCGACGTGAACGAAGGGGACTAGCCCACTGACTCGCTGCTCGGGCGCGGATGGCGCTGACTTCGGCGGCCCTGGCCCTTCAATCCACGGCTCACTCATGTCCCGATTGTCCCCGATCTATTGCCGACGGGGATGGCCGAACGCGGCGGAGTATCGTCGGCGGGATGGGAGTCAAGCTCCATCGCTGCTCGACGCCTTGGAAGTTCGGCCCGTGCTGGCGCGTGCAGAAGGCGTTGGATGAGCAGGGGATCGACTACGAGGTCGTGACCGGGCCGCTGCGGCCAGGCAAGCGCGCCGATCTGAGGCGGCTCTCCGGGCAGCAGCTCTATCCGGTGATCGAGTTCGAGAACGGCTCGATCTACCGTGAAGAGTCGAAAGACATGGCCTCGACTATCAATGCCGGAAGGCTCGATGAGAAACGGGTTCCGACTGGTGGCGGGTCAGCGTGACCTTCACTGGGCGAGGGTTGCAGCACCGACTGGCCGACTCTCGACCCGTTGCGGGACCTCGGCGCTAGACCATCTCTAGGCGAACCAGTTTTTACGGAAGCCTTACGGCGATCCGGGGTAAGCGCTGCCGACGGCGGGTAGGCGACCAACGTGACCCGACCCCCGGAGAGAGTCAGCACGGAAGGGCCGGGCAACGAAAAGGAGGCGATTTCATGCGCAGAAAGACACTCGCACTCGTCGCCCTGACGCTGGTGATCACCAGCGGCGCGTTCGCGACGACTGCACAGGCTTCGAAGGGGCACGAGGGCAAAGCGGCTCCCAAGGTCACCTACATCCTGAAGGGCACCTTCTCGAACTTCACAGCCGCTTCGACCACGGCCAACGGTTCGGTCACGATCAACGTGACCCACTCGAACTTTCACGCCCATGCCCTGGTCGGCCAGCAGCTCACGTTCTCGATCGCCATGACGACGCCGACCAACCTCACGGGCGGCCGATCACCAACGGCGCTCACGGCATCGTCAAGTTCCGTGCCCCACTGAGAGTCTCGAACACGACCCTGATGGCGGCGCTCACCACGACGACCCCGATGACCGCCTCCCAGATCATCGCCCGCTAAACGACTACCGCCAACATTGAGGCATGAAGCGGCCGCAATCAGGCGGCCGCTTCTGCGTTCATGGAGGTACCCTCCAAGTCAGTTAGCCCGTCGGCTAAGGGTATTTCGGAACACGGGCCTAGGCGGCTGCAGGAATCCAAAAAAAGCGACGGGAGCCGCCCTCCCTGGGCGGCTCCCAGGTTCGCGCTTAGATCTGCCCCGGCGTTAGCCGCAGGTCAGGGTCGGCTTGTCGAACTGGACGACGGGGTTGCCGTTCTTGTCGAACGTCTCGTGCGCAACCTCGTGCATGTTGAAGGAGCTGCCGTCCGTGCCGCGGACGTGGATCGCGTTTATGAAGGTGTCGTTGGAGTTCTGGTTGTTGATGTTGAAGTTGCCCCAGAAGGTGCCGTGGCCGCTATAGACCACGCCGTTGATCTGGTCGGTGGCCACGATCTTGTCTTCCTCGGTGAACGTTCCCCAGGCCTCGTCGCCACCGGGGAAATAGGTCTCGTGGTTGACCAAGTTGGTCGTCTCGTTGAGCACGACCGGATCACCAGTGCACGGCTGCGTGCCCGGGCCTGTCTGAGTGAAATGCGCGGTCTGCATGTCCGTGACCGTGTGGCCTGGAGCTGCAACCGCAGCCCCGACAAAGGCCATCGCCGCCACGAGCACGACCAGCATTACTGCTTTCCGCATGAAGTCAGTCCTCCCCCTTCGAGATGAATACCTCGCACGAAGGCCTTCCCGAAACGGGGCGGCCAAGGACGAACCCTCTACGAGCAGCCCCACAACCTCAATAGGCCGTTCGGCCTATCTACCGGGGTCACTCCAGAACATTGGCCCACGCGACCGCGGTGTCGCCTGATGCGCGAGGAGCAGGGGCGTGAGCGGCGAACTTGATCGGTCTTAGCGGCAAGACGTCAAGGAGGCGTGGTGGCGAGATCGGCGGCAGAGCGTTACCTAGTGGCGGCGATCGCATTCGTGGCCGCGGCGACCTGGTTCGGCGTGGGCCTAGAGAGTGGCTTCGCCTGCTTGTTGGCGTTCGTGCTGGCGCTTCAGGCTGTGCGCCTCTATCAACGGCGGAGCAGTGTGCGCAGCCGTCGCGCACCCTCTAGGCGCGAAAGGCCGTCCCGCCACGAGTCGTCGCCTAAGGAGAAGGACAGGCCGCTTCCCGCGGCGTCCGGACGAGATCGCACCCAGCCATCTGATCGTGTCTATGACGGCGGTCGCGAGGAAATCGACTGGCCGGTGCCGCGTGAGGCGACTTGGTAGGCGCCAGCCCTACCGGTAAGCCCCAGTGCGCTCGGCAAGCCTTCTTCGGCCATCCGCGGTGAGGTCGTAGCGGCCGTGATCTTCCTCGATGACCCCTGCTGCAAGAAGCCGGTTCAGTGGCTGCTGGAGCGGGTGCTTCAGCTGTCGGCCGAAGTTTGTTCGCGGCAACCCCACTGCTTCGGCCAGCGCATCGGAGCGGCTGCCAGGTGAGCGGCGAAGCGCAAGCAGGATCGCCTCTTCAAGCGAGGCATCGCCCATCGCTCCTCCAAGCTATGGCTGCCGAGTGAGCGGCCCGTGAAAAGGCGAACCCCGGTAGCGCTCTCGCTCGTTCCTGTTTCTGTGGCCTCGCACACCGACGTTTCAGGGCGGCATCAGGGCACTACCCGGTCGTCCTCGACGTTGGCGGGTGCGGCCTCTGCGCCGAGTGCAGCAAGGTAGGCGAGACACCGCTCACCGCCGACTAGACCACGCACGTGTAAGCGGCATAGAAGCCGCTCGGTGCGTGCTCGGCAGCGTCGACCCGGAAACCCGCTCGTTCGATCATCGGTTCGAGCAGCCAACTGAACGTGCTGTGCTCGCGACGTAGATGCGTTTCTAACTCCGTCCGCGTCCAGCCGTCGTCGGAGTTCTGCGAAGCGGCATCCAGCCAAGCGGCGACCCGTGCGTCCGCGTCCGCCAGATCGAAAGAGAAGACGAGGTCGTGGAGCCGGAGGACGCCACCGGGCCGAAGCAGTGCGGCCATCCGCCGAAGAGCCTGTGCCTTCCAGAAGTCAGGGAGGTGGTGGAGTGCGTTGCGCGTGAAGATGAATCCCGGCAGTTCTCCCTCGTGTTCGTAGCTGAGGAATCCGGCTTGGATGCACTTGACGTTCTCTACGCCCGCCATCTCGGCTTTCGCCCCAGTCGCTTCGAGCATTGATGGGGAGACGTCGACGGCGATGACCCGCCTGCATAGCGCCGCCGCCGCGACAGCGAATGTTCCCGTCCCCGCGCCGAAGTCGACCAGCGTGCTCTCAGCCCCAAGCCCATGTCCTCGCAACTCAGCAAGATCTGACTGCGGATCGAACTGGGCCTTCCTGTCTTAGGCAGCGACGTAGGCCGGGTCGAGATGCTCTGCGCCTGCAAGCGCGATCTCGTCTGGGACGGTCGGCAGGCGGTTCACGCGTTCCTCGCGGCGCGCATCGTCTCGGCCAGGATCTCTGCGACCGTCTCCTCGGCGGTCAGGTTCGTTGTGTCGAGCCAAAGTCCGATACGCGGGGTCGTCTCGACGAACTCGGCGTAGTGCTGCTCGACCGTCCATCCGCCGAGGTAGCCCTTGTCCTCCCGCCCGGCTTCGCGGGCAGTGATCGCCTCGGCTGACGGCAGGAGACCGACGACCTGACAAGGACGGCTGTGGATCATCTCGACGTAGTCGCTGAGCAGCGGCCCGCCAGCCACATCCTCTAAGCCGACGCTGAAGCCAGCCTCGAAATAGCCGTCGGCGACGGCCGCGGCCAACCGGTAGCGCAAGCGAAGCTGTCCGAGCGCCTCCGGCGAGGGATGAGGCGTCATCTCCTCCCGGCCGTTGACGATGTTGCGGCGAAAGGCGTCGCCTTCGAGATATACGCCGCGCTCGAAGCGCGAGGCGAGAAGCCGCGCGACGGTGGATTTCCCAGCTGCCATCGGGCCGGTGATCAGGTAGATGGCGGGTTCGTGCCCCATTAGACGCGATGTCGTCTCTAGCTCAGCCATTGGTCACCGCACCGGATCGGCGGTCACTGGCTCCAGGCCCAGCTCGTTCGCCGCCCACGGGAGGGCGACCTCCGCCTGCACGCGTTGGAACTCGCGAACGGTGGGGGCAGTGGGATGTATTGGCAGCCCGGCGCGAGATGCGAAGAACCCTGCGACGACCGCTGCTAATGCACCGGCATCGGGCAACACCTTCCATGGGGATGGGCCTCCTTCAAGTGCGAGGCTTGGCAGCCAGAACGCGATGTCGAAGTCGCTATTTCCGGCACAGGCGAGATTCCAGTCGAAGAGCAGCGCCTGCTTTCCTTTGAAGCAGAGGTTGTCGCTGCGCACATCCAGGTGCAGCATTTCGTTCCCGTCGAGGAGCGCGTCGTCGGTCGCTTGGAGGAGTGCGGGCAACGCACCTTCCAGCCACGCGGCGGAGCAGAGTCCTGTCGAGAGCAATGGCTCCGGGTTTGCAGCGACCTCTGGCCAGCCTGCGAGCTTTGCTCGCTCGTCACCGAGGTTCTTCAGGCCGTCCGGCGGGGCGATGCGGCGCAGCGCATTGAGCGCGGCAAGCACGCCCTCGATGCGTTGGCCCGACCAAGGCGGAACCCACTCCGCATCGGTCAGGTCTTCGAGAACGATCAGCACCAGATCGCCGTCGTCGAAGGCCCCGAGAAACGTTGGCATGAATGGCTCGCGGACAACCTCATAGATCACCCGCTCACTCCTCAACCAGCTAATGCCATCCGCGGTCAGAGCCTGCTTGACGAAGGCGGACTGGCCATCGGCGAAACCGACACGCCAGTGGGCGTTTGCGAGTCCGTAACCGCGCGTCGCCACAGACTCCCATCTCAAAGGAGCGCTTCCGGTCGCCTCTGCGACCGCATCCAAGGGGAAGGTCTCGTTCCCGGACACGAGCACGAGGATAAGCAGAGGCAACGAGAGCGTCGACGACCCTGCGCCAACGTCCGAGGCCGATAGTTCGGTCAGCACGAACGACTCATGGCTCGAATCTCCGCAAAGAGCGCCGTTTTTGTGTAGTCGCGGTCTTGCCTCTGGCGGTGCTGCTGGTTAACGTCGTTGACGCCGAGCACGGGGCGCTGGAGGTTGAAGCCCCGCCGAGCGACACGACAAGGCTTCGGCCAGGTCGGGTTGGTTGGCGAGGTGGACGAAAGCGCAACCGACTCGGCATTTTTTGTGCCCTACGCCGGAAGATTCCACCGAGCTGGCTCCGCGAGTGTCCTGCCTTACGCCTCCATGTCAGGCGAGAGGACTGTGACTGTGCGCGGGTCCCGTCTGGGGCTATGTCAGGTTGGTGCCGGTGCTCTTTGCTTGTGACTCGGTGAGAGGATGACCCCGTTCGCGGGTGTCTTGCCAGTGATGTGTCCGGGCGAGGAGTGGCCGGTGCCGGCCTGGCGTCCGTTTGCTGGCCTGATCAGAAGCCTGTCCGCCCTGGTGGGGCGTGACCCGTCACAGTCGTGCCGCGCGCGGTTTTCTACCCCAGACCGACACCGGAGTTGGTCCCCCAACCGAGGCTGGAGGTGGAGTGGATGCTTGCAGATCAGGTGGACTATGTCGTTGGTGTCGACCCGCATCGCGATAGTCATGCGCTTGCGATCGTGCATGTGCTCAGTGGCGCGGTCGTCTTCGAGGCGACGATTGCCGCTTCGAGTCGGGGCTACGCGGAGGCGTTGCAGCTCGTCGACGCGCACGCTCCGGGCCGGCGCGCGTTCGCTGTCGAGGGCAGCGGCTCCTTCGGTGCAGGTCTGACGCGTTTCTTGAGCGGCCGCGGCGAGCGGGTGCTCGAGGTCGGACGGTTGCGCCGAGAGCGCCGCCCCGGCGGCAAGAGCGACGCACTCGACGCCATCCGTGCCGCCCGCAGCGTGCTCGGCCAGGAGCGGCCGGGGACGCCACGGGCCGGCGGCGAGCGTCAGGCACTGCAGGCACTCGTGGCCGCCCGCGAAGGCGCGGTCAACGCGAAGTGCGCTGGGCTGGGCCAACTCCGAGATCTGCTTGTCACCACCCCGGAGCCGTTGCGCAACGAGCTGAGGACGCTGACACCCGCGCGACTGCTGAGACAGCTCGCAGCCGCTCGACCTGAGCGTCGACGCGATCCAGAGCTGCGCGGGACCATGCTCGCGCTGCGCTCGATCGCTCAGCGCGTCCTGCAACTGACCGCTGAAGAGCGCGAGCTCGCACGCGAGATCGAGGCGATCACGCGCAAGCTCGCACCGCAGCTGCTCGACCAGCCCGGCGTCGGTCCGCACTCCGCCGCGCAGCTCGTCCTTTCCTGGTCACACCCGGGCCGCATCAGGTCGGAAGCGGCCTTCGCCCGACTCGCCGGCGCCGCACCGATCCCCGCCTCCTCCGGCCAAACGATCCGCTACCGCCTCGACCGCAGCGGCGACCGCAAACTCAACCGCGCCCTCCACCTCATCCTCGTCACCCGCAAACGCACACACCCGCCAACCAGGGCCTACATCGAACGCCGGATCCAAGAAGGCAAAACCCGACGCGAAGCAACCCGCTGCCTCAAGCGCTACCTCGCCCGCAACCTCTACCGCCTACTCGAACACGGACCGCCACTGGCGACTTGACAAACATAGAAGCATCGCTGGCCCAGGCGAGAGACCGTCGCCTAGTGAAGGTCGGCGAGCGCTGCCTCAATCGGGCGCGTTGGAGTGCTGTTATTGAAGACGACAAGCACGTTTCCGTGCTTCCGGACGACGATCGGACCGAGCAAGAGGCGGTAATGCGGGATTAACCGGGTGGGCTTCGCCACAGGGACGGTCGCCGCGACATACACGCCAACCTCGACGCTACGTAGCGCGACGGCCCTGCGCTGCTCCTGCTTCTCTGTCCGTCGAAGCTCGATTCCATGGGCGGCGAAGGCCGCCTGAACTTGGTGAACCGAGTAGTCGTGCGTCGCCGAATGGAACCCGGATGAGCCGCATCCGCTAAGCAGCGCAACGACCAGGGCCAGGGCCGCGACGATGAACGCTGACTTCATCGCCTCCTTATACGTTGCTGGCGGCCGATTTGTCACTCGCTCAGGTTCTGAACGCTGGCCCAGCCGGGTCGGCCCGCACATCACTCATTTGCGTGGCCCATGCCATATCCCTCCATGATGTCCACGGCGGGATGAAAGGCGGGCGAGAGGGCGGCACAGAACTCGCGAACCTGGCGACAAATCTCCGCCACTTCGGCCCGCGTCGGCTCGTGGTCGGGATAGATCTTGACCTTTAGCCGCAAGTGCGGAGCACTGGCGCGAGGCTCTTTGGGATGCTGGGTTTCTGCCACGTCGCGACAGATCATGCCGACTTATACGGCAATGACGAGCGATTTTGTCACCCGCTCAGGGTTCTTCTGGGAACACTGGCCCAGGCGACGGCTCTGCACCCTCGCCACCGGCGCCGCCCGCGCGGACGCCTCTGGGGCGCATCGCTCTAGCCGCCGCAGTTGTCGGTGGCAACGGTCGGCGCGTTTGGGTCGTTAGGGGCCTGGACGAAGACGAACGCTTTGGTCTGGCCGTCGGGAACCAGGCTCCAAACGACGCTGTCCTCCGGTACTGACGAGACAGCATCGCTCGATCCACCGGTCACTGCCTCGGCCGCGGCTACGCTCTTGGCTGCCCCCTGCGCGGCGACTTCCGCCTGCTGTTGCGGCGTGGTCGCTTCCGGCGCAGCGCTCGTCGAGGCGACGGCGGTGCCCCAGTGGGTATAGCGCCACTCAATGCCGATCCCGTTACTCGTGAGCGTCGCCGCCACCTGGCCCGCAGGCTTGCCGATCAGGTTGCAGGTCGAGATGCCACTCGGCCCACCGAGCGTGCTGGCGTCCACGTAAATCGTGCCCCGGTGGAGAGGCCCGAACTCGTCCGCAAGCGCGAATCCGCCGAGGCTCAGACCGGCTACCGCGACCAGTGCCGCAGCGAGCGCCCAGCGAGAAGTCGGAACCCGGCGTCGCAGCCTGGTGATACGAGAGGGAAGCGTGGCGGCGCGAGCCAGCACGTCCTCCCATGCAGGATCAAGCTCGCTGCGGAGTGGAATCTCACGCGACAACGTCTCGTAGATGACCTGATCAGTGTTCATTCCTCAACCTCCTCTAGCCAGTGCCGAAGGCTGCGGTGAGCCGCGTTGAGCGTCGCGGCGACCGTGCCAGGCGAGATCTGCAACGCATCCGCGATCGCCTCGTAGGGCAGATCCGCGAAGTAGCGAAGAAAGAGAACGAGACGCTGCCGCTCAGGCAGACGAACAAGCTGAGGAAGCAGACGCACCGGTCGCTCCGACCCACTGGCCGCCAGATCAACGATCTCCGGAAGCTCGTCTAACGGTGTGACTCGCGCCGAGCGCCTCCGCGACATGCGCGCAGCGTTGACAACGCATCGCCATACCCAGCCTTCTAACGTGCCGCGACCCTCGAAGCGGTCAAGCTGGCGGAGCGCACTGGCGAAACCTTCCTGAACAGCATCCTGCGCGTCCTCGACAGTGCCGGTGATCGCCTCGGCCACCCGAACGAACCGGTGGTAGTCCCGGTGATAGAGCACCGACAACGCATCCTCCGTCGCTACCTCGTCTGAGGCTGGCTTCCTAGGCTTGCCGCCCGCGAGGGCCTGATGCCGTAGCGCCTCATTCATGCACGTAAAAGATGCACGAGACGACCGGTTTCTTTAGAGGGCGTATAACCGTGGCCTTCAGTGATTAGCGATCCGCCGTGGCTGAGCCAAACCGTGGTCAAGGGTGGGATGCCAGCGGAAATCTGTGACAAACCGGCCTCCGGCGACGCATAAAGGGAGGGATGAAGAAGCTCGCACTGATCGTGCTGCTGATGTTCCTTGGCGTCGCTTTGGCCGGATGTGCTGGCAGCGGCAGTAAGACCCAAGCGACGACAGCGGCCTCGAAGGCTGAGACCAGAACGCCGAGCAACCACAACTCGCCTCTCGTTGTCGCCATGAAGCACGCGCGCCTTGGCAGCCGCCTGGGGCGCCTTCACTCGCCGACGCGGCTCGCTATCGCCACTATCGGAAGCAGTGGTTGCCCGACACAGCCGAAGCGCCTCATCGTCCAGCGGCCCGACACAATCGAGATCCGCCTCAAAGTCAAGAACCCGCCAAACGGCACAAACGGCATCTGCTTCGCTGACGCCCATTTGACTCGATATGTCCTCTCGATCAATCCGAGTCAAATCAACGTCCATCACCGGCTGACGATCCGCCTCGACTACCCCCAGGGCGTCATTTCCCAGCGAGCGCACCCGGTCATTGTCACGGCGGCGCCGCTCTAAGAGGCGCGGGGCTTTGGCGTGTTCGTGATCGCGCTGTTCGAGTAGGGCGTCCGGTGTTTGGGGCCGCGACGCGCCGGGGCGGCAACTCAGAGAGTCGACTGGACGTCGTCCACCGGTACGGCTATGTACACGAGCCTCAACTGAGGAGGCTCATTTGTCCAGCATTGATCGATTAGCAAGCTCGGCCCGGTGGCGCTCTTCCTGGCCGGAGCCGATCCCGTACCGCCTCCGGCCGATCGTGAGCTGCGCGCGAGGTTCTCGCTGATGGCGCGGCTCCACATCATGAATCTGGAAGGGGAGCGACGGGTCGAGGTGACCCTGTCGCGGCGGAACCTGCTGACGCTGCTGCAGAAGCTCGATATGGCTGGCTCGATGCGGCAGATCGAGAACAACGACTGCTGCGAGGACGGCGTCCAGACGCCGTTCTATCCGCATGAGCTGGAGGCGAGCGGCCTGCCGCGGACGACGCTCGTGCTGCGCTGCGAGGACGACGCCGAGCACTACGCGAAGCGCCCGGCCGGGCCGGGGCTGATGCATCCGGCAACCGAGCGCTTCGTCCAGGAGCACGGCGGCGTCCCGGGTGAGGCGCTCTCTGCAGCGCCTCAAGGTCGAGCCGGGCGGCGAGAGCGAAGAGGCGTGAGCGCCTCTTCGCAGTGGCGACCTCGTCCTGATCCGGCGCTGACCGATCCGGATCGCTCCGGGCTGCGCCTGCATCGTCACGAGCCGGATCACTTGTGGGGCTGGGTCTTCCTGCAGCACCAGGTCTGGGTCGACTACTGGGGTAACGAGCACGAGGTTGAGCTGATGGCGGAGGATTACGTCGCGAACGTGATCCGCTTCTGCGAGCGGCAGCGCGTTCGATATCGCCCTGATCGTCTGGGCGGAGGCCGCCTACCGGCTGCTCCTGCATAGCGCCGGGCTGGGGCTGGCGCCGCGCTCCGAGGTCCTCGACGCCCTGGCCCGCCTCAGGGAGATCAGGCGGGACGGCAGCTGCTCGCTTGCGGACTGGCTGCACGAGCTGCCGCTTCTGCGCGCCCTCGACGCGCGGCTCGACTCCCTCTCCCGGGAGGCGCGCTGATGGGGGAGCGTCTAGTCAAGCTCTGGATCCGCTCGGACGAAGATCCCTCGGGAATCGACTGGCAAGCCTGGCTGCCGAAGGGGATCACGGTCGAGCACGCGGAGGTGTCGAGCTTTCCCTCGGCGGGCGTCGAGCACGTGATCACCTGGTGGATCACCAGACCGCTCAGCGCAAAGGAGTGGGGCGAACTGGCCGACGCCGAGGGCGACGTGCTGGCCCGCATCGTCGGCGACAGCGGGTTCCAGGGGATGGCAGGCCCGATCCCGCTGGAGCTTGAGGACGACTACAGCGCGGAGTCAGCGCTGGAGGACGGGAAGCAGGAGGAGCAGAAGTGAAGGCGTTCGGCTTCCAGGGAGACCCGAGCCTCTACGAAGAGACGATCCCGGTGCCGGTCGGTGAGTTATGCCTGCATTGCGAGGAGCGGATCGCCGACGACGACTGTGGCGTCGTGCTGCCGCTCATCGCAGCCGATCGGAAGCCGCGGGTTGCTGCCTACCACTTCGAGTGTCACCTGCGCCTGAGTATCGGCTCGGTCAAGCATCAGCGCGGCGAGTGCGGCTGCGTCAGCGGCGACTTCTCCGCAGACGACGACGCCGAATATCCAAGCAAGCGCACGGCTGCGATCGCCGCCACGGTCGAGTTCTACCGCCGACGGCCCGCTGAGCCGGAGGCCCGCCAGTCGAACGAAGAGAACGGCGAGCGCCGGTGAGTGTGCGCTGGGAGTTCCCCGCTACGACCATCGCCGCCACGGCATCTTGCGATCGCGCGGCTGGCTGAACTACGCAGGCGTCGGGCCGCTACTGCTGGTCGTCGGCTTCCATCGAGGCTGGCGCTACCGCAAGGGCCGCGGCCCAGGCTGGTCGCGCCGCTACCCGTGCGCCTGGGTCAAGCTGCCCCTCTACCTCGGCCCGCACATGTTCGACGTCTATCCGGGCGTTCGCCTTCCGGAGGCTTGGCTGTGAGCCGCCAACTTCTTGCGTTCAAACGAGGCCCGACCGTCGAGGGACGCCTAGACGACCTGTCCTTCGAGATCACGGACGATCGCGTCCATCTCGCCATCGGCGATCTAGAAGGAATCAGAACCGCCTGGTTCTCCTGGGACGAGTGGCGCGACTTCGCGCTCCGCGTCGGGCATGGGATCGAATGGATCGGAAAGAACACCCCTGCGGACGCGGGCGGCGCGAGCTACACGGGTGAGAAGTCATGAACGAAAATACGCCGCCGAACAGGTACGAGGACGCTTCTGCCGCTGAGAAGCCGAACGTCGAGCAGGCGATACGGGAGTGGCTCGAAGATCCCGCATCCTTGGAGCCGGGCGCGATCTTCTCGCTCAGCCGCGACCGGTCTCAGCTCCTGGTTGATCAGATCGCAGCCGATCGGCTGCATACCGCCGAGCAGGTGGCCGCGAACTGGCAGCGGCTCTTCAATGTAAGAACCGAGTCCATCGCGAGGACTGTCATCGAGCTGCTGAACGGAATTCCTGGCGCTAGCGAGTCGATCGCGCGTGGCAGAGAGCAGCTCGCGCGCGGCGAAGGAGAGGCACAAGCTCCCGCCGCGGCGAACGAGGTCAAACTCGCCCTGCTTCGCGAGGACTTTCAGCAACTGGCGCGTTTGGCGCGTAGGCAGAGCGAAGGGAACGCCTTCGCTGTTCAGGCCGCCTGGTATGCGAAGGCGCGCCTGGATCAATGGGATCGACCTGTTGAGGAGTGGGAGCCGTGAGCGAGTCGGACGCTCCAGATTTCGACCTCCCGCCGCTGCCGCGGATCATTCGGAACGCGGCCCGCTGTCGACGCTGCGGCGACGAGATCGAGTCGAAGCACCGCCATGACTTTGTCGCCTGCTCGTGCGGGGCGATCTTCGTCGACGGCGGTACGTCCTATCTGCGCCGCGGCGCTGAATCGCTCGACCTGATCGAGGAACTAGCCGAGATCGAGGATACCAATGGCGACGCCTGAGCGCATCGTCCCGATCAAGATCCTCGGCCACTGGGAGGACGCCCGCGTCCACGTCACGGGTGGCGACCTCTTCATCGACATCCCGGCCGAGTTGATCCGTCGGGTCGAAGCGCGGCAGCCGGGTCGAGGAGAGAAGTTCGGCTACCAGCTCCTGATCGAGCGCTACCGGATCGTCGACCTCGTCCAAGGACGGCCGCGACGCAGAGCGAGCTACATCGGTGAATGCCAGGAATGCGGCGCACAAGCCGGACTGCACGCTCTTTCCTGCTCCCGCTTTCCGGGGCCGAGCAGCGCACCGGGAATGTGCGAGCCTCCCCGCCCGCTGACCGAGGCCGCTTTGGCCGAGCTGCGGGCGCTTCCTCCGTCGAGCTGGGAAGGCTGGCCACCCGCTGACTACGACCAGGGGCTGCCCGTGGTCGAGATCCGCCAGGATCAGCTGCTGTCGCTGCTCGCCGAGGTGGAAGAGAGGCGCCGTGGCTGACCGGCGCAGCCGTTTCCGCCGTCACTGGCTGCTGATCCAAGACCTCGCAGGCGAAGACGATGAGGCTGAGCGCGTAGGGGCGGCGGTCACCGAACTGCTCGCAGAGATGGGTCATCTGGGGGTGACCGTCTCCATGAAGTACAGCCCAGCCGACGAGTCGGCAGCTGTCAAATGCTGCGGCCGAGAGCGACGAGGCGTTCCTCGATCGGCTGCGTCGGCTGGGCGAGAACTGGCGCTACAGCGACGAGTTCATCGGACTGATCGTCCGCAACCGATTCCCACGCAACTACGACGACCTCGCCGACGACGATGAGTAGCGGCTGGCTCTGAGCGAGCAGGATTTCGCGACTGGCTCTCTGCGCGACTTCGTCAAGGATTGGGAGCGCGCCGGGAAACGGCGGTTCACAATCGGGGAGCTTCTCCGCTATTTCGGCGTCGAGCCGCCAGCCGCCTGCCGCGTTCCGGCTACGACGAACATCCCGGCTACGACAGACACGGTGTCTTTCTCGGCTCCGGCCATCGCGAGCAACTGGAGGACGAAGCACGCTGCCGCTGAGTCGACAGCGCCGTCTTGAGCGGGCAGCGAGCGCAGTTGAGCGCGGCGAACTCGATGTGCCGTCGCCAGAGGAGCTAGCGGCGATGCGCCGCCCCGCTGTTGGCGGCTGGCACGAGCGACTGCGCGCAACGTTCGAGGGCGGACTCGAAGACGGCAGCTGGTGGATCTGGCACAACGGCTTGGCGATCTACGGGGACGGCGAGACCTACGAGAAGGCGAAGGCGGATCTACTCGAAGAGATCGCCGACGCGATCGACGAGTGGAAGCAGCTCACCGATGGCTGACACTCCTGAGAGGCGAGAGCACATCTACCGGGATCGGGAGTGGCTGAACAGCGCCGAACATCGAATGGCAGCGATCGCCGTCGATCTGAGCCTGGTGAAATCGAGGTTGGAGGGCGCTGTGATGATCAGCGATTGCCTCCACACGATCCGGCTCGAATTCGGCGACGGCAGAGAGAACGACCTCCACAAGCTGGACGTACTGCTCACCATGCTGAGCGGCTTCCGGGAAGTCGCTCGACCGCCACTACAGCGCGGAGCAGTCGTGAGCGATCTGGAGACAGCCGAAACCGCTGACAGACGCCCAGCTGCAGAATCTGCGGCGTCGTGTCGCGAAGGCTGACCCGCACTGGATCGATCAGGAAACGGCCGCGCGTCTTTTCGCGACGCTCGATCGGGAACGCGTCAGGCAGGCCCGGCTCGCCCACCAAGTCCGCATCCTGAAGAACAACCGGGAGCGCGACGCCAAGCAGACGGCCGAGCTGCGCGCTGGACTGGAGCGGGCGATGGGGCTGGTCGGCCTACTCGAGGGTCGGATCTTCGACTCGGCCGAGGAGTTCCTCGCCTATGTCAATGCCGTCCCGGTGAGGATGAGAGATCCCAGCAGTCAGGAGGAGCGCCCATCGTGACCGTCCTCCCCAAATGCCCGCCGCAACACGGTTTCCCAACTTCCAATCCACTTCCGTAGAACTGGGAGGGGTGGAGCTTCGGAATGGTTGGCCTGCCACTGCCGATATGCCTCGGCGCTCAGTCGCTCGTTGGTTTCATCGCCGAAAGCGCGGATCGCTTGCAGCAACTGATCGGTGCCACGTGACTCAGGTTTGCCGGCCATCCCGCCGATCCTCTGTTGACGAGCGGAGGAGCACGGCGTTTCTCGCTTACTCTTTCGAGCCAATGCCTGACGACTTCGAGGAACTACTTGGCCAGGTCGGCGATCTCATGGTTCGCGCCGTCGTTACAGATCGCGGAAGCGACGAGACACGCAAGCCTTACGTTGAGATCGAGGATCTCGCGAACGGTGACAGGCTCATGCTCCCGTGGGGTAAAGCTGCGCTCCTCGGCGACTTCCTCGGTGGCCAAGGCATGGGCAACGAAGAGGGATTCGATGTCGGTGACGACTTATCCGTCGCGGTTTCCGACGATCTGAGTGCCATCACCTTCGTCGCGCGCGATCCACGGCAGGGTCGGATCTCGATCTCGCGCGCTTACATTGGTGCGATCTCGGACCTCCTCAGACGTGCGGCCGACTCCGTCAGCCTGATGAGGATCTCGACGCCAGCTAAATCGCCTCAGTTGTTGCGTAAGCCTCGCACGAGTGCCCGACCATGAGACGGACACGCCGCCCGTGCTGACTGGTGGACTGCGGCTCCTGGGCGACGACCGCACGTAGGAGCCACTTGCGGCGGGGCCCTCCCCTAACAACACGACATCTCTAGCGAAAACGGGCAATTGGGATTCTGGCGAGAAAACCGCGCCATCTGCGCCGAGCCGAGCTAGCTTCGCCTCATGACACATCTACTTGACAGATCAGCCCGCCTTTGCGAAATGTCCCAGACCCTCGAGCTCGGCTTGCCAGAGTCGGAGATTGCATCTCTGAGCGACTCTCAATACCTCTTCGTCAGTCACACGCGCCCCAATAAGACCGGCGTGGTCGAGTATTTCCTCGCCTACCCGCACGGAACTGATGACATTGAGAGCGCGCAGTTCGTCGCTTGGGGGAGTGGGTTTAGTCTTCCTATCCCCGATTTCATCATCGATCTCGATGCAGAGCGTCCCCTCGTCGAAGTCGACGCACTACACACAACTGAGTTCCGACTCGTCTTACTCAAGCGGCGTTATGGACCGGCCGATCGTCCCCGCATCGACGAGCGTGTCCGTCGCCGACTCTGGGTAGGCCTGAGGCGCGATCGTAGAGGCTGGCTGAAGATTGGATTCCGGCCACACTGGGATTGGTGGCTGGATCTCGATTACAGAACGTTCTGGTCTAGGGGTGGCATCGCCGGTCTGGATGAATGGGCTGCCAAGCACGCTCCGCCAATCACAAGCAGAGTTTAGTTAGCGCGTTCACAGGCTGATCGGTACGGACGAAATCCTCAAGCGAACGTTCCGGTTCGCTCGGCTTCGAATGGAGCTACTGCTGATAGCTGAGCCGCCGGAGCGCGAGCTCGCAGTACTCGGGGTTGATCTCGATCCCGATCGTCTTGCGCCCGAGCCGGCCTGCGGCGAGGGCGGTCGTTCCGGCGCCGAAAAATGGATCGAGCACGGTGTCGCCTTGGCGCGTTGAGGCTTTGATCATCAGCTCGGCGAGTGTCGGCGGGAAGCATGCGAAATGAGCTTCCGGAAACGGGGCGGTGGGAACTCGCCAGACGGAGCGACGATTTCTCGTTTTTCCGTTGAGCGCCGGCTCGGCCACCGTGGCAGCGTCGTAGTAGTAGCGGCCACTTTTCGCTAGAAGAAAAAGGTACTCGTGCGCGATCGTCGGTCTGTCCTTGGCCCCGTCCGGCTTCACGTTCGGCTTCTCCCAGATCACATCTGTGCGAAGGATCCAGCCGTCAGCCTGGAGCGCTAGCGCCACGCGCCAGGGGATGCCTGCGAGGTTCTTCTGCGCCAACCCGGCTTTCGTCTTATCGCTTGAACTGCGATCGGGCCTTCCACCCTCGACGCGCTCTCCCCCACGCCCGTTCCCGGGGTTGGTGATGAAGCTGTCGCCGAGGTTCAGCCAGAGCGTGCCATCGTCTCGAAGGACACGCCTGACCTCCTCGAGCGCCCGTACAACGGTGTCGACATAGGCCTCAGGGGTCTCCTCCTGGCCAAGTTGTCCGGCGACCTCATAGTTCTTGAGCGCCCAGTAGGGCGGCGAAGTGACTGCGGCCTGCGCGACTCCCGCGGGAAGAGCCGGGAGGACGTCTCGAACGTCGCCGCAGTAGAGACATAGTTCCTCGTTCTCGAAGAAGGGTCGCACGGCATCGACCGTGCGTTCGCGCACGCGACGGAGCGCCGAGTTGGCGTTGCACGTTCGAGTGACGGAAGCGCAGCCGCCCGCCGAAGAAGGCCTCGACAATCGTGCTCTGGCGCTCGGCGCTCGTCAGAAGGTGCGCTGCGACCTGCTTCGAGTGCGCATCCGGAGCCAAGCGAGCCAAACCGCGGCGAGATTCATCTCGCGGATGGTCTTTTCATTTGAGTTCCGGGAGTGGGAACTGGCCACTAAGGCCTCACGACAGCGAGGCGGCGTGAGCGGCAGGCGGAGGTCGCTAGACCGCCGGGCGCAGCGACGGCCCGAGCGGCTGACCGGTCTCCACAGCATTCAGGACGACCGCGACCCTGCTTGCGATGACCTCCGTGCTGGTTCGCAGCCTGATCCATTCGGTGGTGACGCGGTCTCTGCGGGTCCTCTCGATCTGTACCTCGTAGTCGAAGTTGGGCTGCACATACACACTTTCGGGTTTCACACCTCGCACGATGAACGAGGCGACGCGTGTCTCTTCGTCCGGCGCAAGAGCCTCCCCCTCGCCGTTGTAGGTGAACCTGACCTCGGCCTGGGGCGGTCCGAACGAAGGTCGGAGGTGTTCGAGGCTCGGCATGCCGACGTAGGCGACTGCAGCCGTGATACTCCGGTGCTTGTCTCCATTGGAGAGGTCGGCAAGAACCGCGAGCGCGTCCCGATGGGGTTCGGCGACGATCGTGTTGAACGGCTGCGCCTGCTCCACGATCGCCTGTATCGACGCTGGGACAGTGGCGATGTCCTCACGACCTTTGTTCTGAAAGTCGCTCGCGCGCTCGTAGATGGGGAACTGCGTCCGTCCCTTGCCGTTGGCGGCGGCATAGATCGCGTGATCGAGGCTGCTGCGGAGGTTCTGTACGGCGTCCCCGAGGACGAGGGGCCAGTGGTCGGGGAGAGGTTTCTTAGGAACTGCGAAGCAGACATACGCGACCTCATGAGTCGAACGGTGTTCAACCTCCTTGCGCAGCACGTAAGCCTGTCCGTGTTCGAAGGACTTGGCTTCCTCTTCCAGCGCGTTCAGGTGTTTGACGCCCCACTTGAATTTGCGTTGGGCCGATGTCCTGGTCACCGAGTAACCACACCATGAGTGTCGGACAAACTCAACCCGCGCAGCGCGCCCCGAAGGGAGTTTCGCTCCGAACGGGACGAAGTGATGGACGCCTTGCGCAAGATCGCCAAGCCCAAGAACGCTGAAGGGTGGCCGGTCTGGAACATCCGGTTCCCATCCTCGCAGGGGCGAGCCTCGGTTGGCTCGAGTGCTAGCTCGGCTAGAAGCGTTTGTTCCCTAACGCACTACTCAACGCTGGCAAGCCTCTCTGCCTCGTCGAGCCAACGACTGACTTGACGGATCACCTCTTCGCGAGCCGGAACGCCGGACGGGAAGAGAGTCTGCAGAAGCGCATCGCGGTCAATGCTCGCGCGCCCTCCACCCGAGGAGCTAGCCCCAGTGCGAGCGCGAGTGCCCTGCTGTCTGGGTGTCTGGGCGCCACTTCTACGGCGCGCGCCGCTGCCGCCACCGCGCGTGCTGCTGCCGCCATGCGAGCGGCGCGTGGCTGTCCGACGTGTCGCACCGACTACGCCGTGCGCGCGGTTGCGATGTGCACCCAGGGAGGCCGCGCGGGTGAACGTCTTGCCGCACTCGGGACACGTGAGGGCGTTGCCTCCGCTGGTGCTGCCATTGCTCGTCGCCTTGCCGGTGCTCGTCGCCTTGCCGCTGCTCGTCGCCTTGCCGGTGCTCGTCGCCTTGCCGCTGGTCGTCTTCTTGCCAGTGCTAGTCGGCGTTGCTTTACGTGCTCTTGCCATATGCGCCGTCAGGTCCTTTCAATTCGGGGGTCTGCGAAGCGACAATAACCGCATCGCCGAGAGTCAAGACACTTAAAGCGTGCCCAGCGCTCTCTTAGAGGCCGCCGAGCCGTAGAGGCTCGCTAGCGACCTCGAGGCTCACCGCGGTCAGAACTCAATGCGAGAAGCCGCTCACTGTCTCGCCGGCTCCCCTATCTTCGGCCCATGGACAGCATCGAGAATTCGGAATCGCTCGTTGAGCGAGCGCAAAAGATCAATCCACGCACCGCCGTCTGTTTCAACGGCCACTACGGCGAAGACTTCCGGCTTGGTGACGGTGGGGAAATGCAACGGCAGGTCTCACGAGCGCTCGTCTGGAGCGATGGCGACGATTGCATTCCGGACTGGGCTATGCGAGAAGCTTGGCCTGAGCTGGACCAGGACTGGGAGCGACTGCAGGTAGTGGCCTGGGAGCGCCACCCGATGCACCGTCAACTGCCGAGGGAGCCGACGGAGGTCGAGACCATTCTCGCCCTAAGGCCAAGTTCCGATGTCCTCATCCGGGCCCTTTACTGGACTCTGGACGTCGAGTCCCGTCACGAGGTCGAACCCTAGGCTGGGCCACGCTCGAAGGTGCAAACCGAGTCGTGCACGAAGGCGCGCCCTGGAACTCGAAACCCGCCGGCCGCCAAGCGAACCGCCGAGCACGCAATGGCTCGCTACGTATGTTGGAGGAATGCCGGTCTACCGCTACGAACTCCGCCAGGGCGACGACGTCATCGCGACCGGCCACATCACTCGCGATGCGCCAGCCGAAGTCGGGGAGCGGCTGACCATCGCAGGCCATGACGGCATCGTCCGAACCGTCGAACCGTTGCTCGGCGACAGCGAACAGCGCCTAGTCGTCCAGGCTCTCAATTCCTAGGACTCCACTGTCGAAGCTGGTCGGCGGGCAACTCGCGTTAGGCCATGGCTCGTGACGATCGCGCGTTCTTTATAGGCGAATAGCGGTGCCAGCACCCTCGCTGGAGCAAGCCCTCAGTGTTGGTCGAGTGGCTAACCGTGCGTCAACGGCGCTTCTTGCGCGCGGTCTTCTTGCTCTTGGACGCCGTCTCGGCCGCTTTCTTCTCAGCTAGACGGTCGAGGAACTCGTCGACGTCGTCGGCATCCGCGATGCGTCGCGGAAGCCGGGCCAAGTAGTCGTCGCCGAGGCGTCGCACGGCTGCGTAATCCTCGGCCCCGAAAAGCGTTGCGTTCGGCTTCCACATCCCCGTGATCACGGCGATGGCGCTGGTCGGAAGCCCTCGACGCCTCATCTCCTTGGGATCGTCGGACCGATCAAGCAGGCAGAAGAGACGATGGTGGCGTCGCTCGGGCCCTATCGCCTTCGCCTCGAAGTAGTCGCCCATGCCGCCGCTCATGGCCTCCCAATGGCCGCCGCCTGAAAATGAAGGTGGCGGTGCCTCGGCGACCCCGGTAAGGACAGCATTGAGAAACGCGTGAAGCTTGGTCGGGCACTCATCGATTAAGTAATCGAGGGCTGGGCTGCGTCCGTCGCCAGTCTTGTAGTAGACGATGTCCCACGGCTGCGCCACGAAGGCAAGCGTAGGCGCGGCGACAGCGGACGTCGCGGTTACGACGCGACGAGTTCGCGCGTACCAGTGCGAGTCCGCTTGGTCGCTCGCTTCTTCGGCGGCACAACCTCCAGCTGAGCGCCAAGCGCAGCTGCGATTTGAGCAACGAGCGCGAGCTCCGGGTTCGAGCGCTGGGTGAACAGTCGCCTGACACTCGACGGGTTCCGATCGATAGCGCGCGCCAAAGCCGCCTTTGAAATGCCCGCCTCTTCACGGATGCTGTCCAGCTGGTTGATGACGCGGTCGATAGCCCGGATGGCCGTGAGCGACTGCTCATACTCATCGCGGTACTCGTCGTCCTCCATCAGCCCGGCGTGGAGCCGACTTTGTGCACTGGTATCAAGCAGCTTGGACATCTGATCTCCTTCCTAGCACCGTAGCTGACACAGCCAACTACGCCGTTGCATAGATGATACACCATGCGTACCACCAGTGCAACGCTTTTCTCCCACACAACTCTTTAGAACGAACTTCTAGCCCGCCGGGTATTTCTCCTTGTATGCCTGAAGCCGGATTGGATTCTGACACTCGATGCGACACGCCTGCGAGAACGCCGGCTCGCTGACGAGGTCAGCGTTGAGGCCGTAGATGAAGATGTGATCGAACGAGCCGCGCAGCGCGAGATCGGGCACGAGCGTCTCCTTGATCAGCTCGGCGGCGGCCAGCGTGCCTGCGAGGCCTGAAACGAATGGGAGCGAGGGTGCTCGGTTGTCCGGTGGGTCGTCACACTCGGCCTCGGGACCGACGTGTGCGGCGATCTGACGCGTGCAGCCAAGACATCCCCACTCGCCGATCACGCTTCGTTCGACCGTCAGGTTGGCATCACGGCCGGTCGCGCCGTCAATCAGCACGCGCGGCAGATCACGTTGCACTTCATGCCGAGCCTCGTCGTTATCTAGTCCTGTGATCACGACGTCGTAGCGGCGATCCTGCCGCCGCCGAGCAAGCTTGCGCTTGAACTCCTCGAAGGTCTCCTGGTGCTTTGAGACGTCGACGTTCGGCAGCCGGGAGGCGAGGTAGATCTCAGCCTCGTCTACCTTCGGATCTTCATCGACCGAGGCCTTCACGCGGGCGTACAACACGCGGTTCAGGTTGTCGGTGCTCAGCTTGTCTGCGTCGATCAGGCGGAGCTGGCCTCTGACGTTTGTTCCGAGTTCGCCGAGGGTGCGTACGACGGCGGCGCCGACGCCACCGAGACCTACGAGAAACGCGTCGAGGGTGAACGGCTCGAGCGGCGGGTTCGCTCCGTCGAAGGAGTAATCGAAGCACGAGAACGTCCCGTCGGCGCCAACGAAGCGGCGGGTTAGGGGAGCGTCCGGATAGTTCAGAGCAAAGAGCGCCTTGAAGATCTCGCCGCTGGCTAGTGCAGCTGCCATAAGTGGGCCTACAGGGTTGACAATCGCTTCTTCAGACTGATCGAGAAGGTGTCCGAGCGAGGCAAGCCAGCCGTGCGCGTCGACAACAAGATCGGCGCTGGTTGACCACCCTCCGATGGTGACCGTATAGACGGGTGGTTCCTCCGCGGTGGTCTCGAACGGCACCCGCTCGGCGAGATCCGCGAGCACCTCGTCGTCGAACCCGACGGCGCGCACGTTGCGGACGAGCGGGTCGAGCCGCAGCACGTAGTCGAGCGTCGCGTTCGCCAGCAGGCGCCGCGGCCGACTTGCATTGGGCGAGACCTCGATCGAAACGACGGATCCTTTCGGCTCGACAGCGACGTCGACACCGAGAGCCTCGAGTTGGCGGAGCGTCCGGCTCTCTTCGTCAGACACCAGTTCGTGAAGGAGTGGCCGCAGGCTGACGACGGTCATTCGATCCTCAGCAGCGAGGGGTCGATGATCAGCCGGCGCCCTCGTTCGCCTTCGTCGAGCTCGACCCAGTTATCGCGGCCGTGGAACTCGTAGACACGCCATAGGCCGACGTCGGCCAGGTCGACGAATCCGAAGGAGGGCACAACGACCGACAGGAAACCCCTGACGGCGACCATGGCCCGCTCAGCGTCGATCGGCGAGAGGAACGCCTCGCGCGGGTGGCTGTGGATTTCGAGGATAGGCACGAGGTCGAGGTAGTCGAGCTCGTCGAGGACGGCGGCTGTCGTCTCGTCGTTGATCACGCCGTGGAAGCGGCCCACCGTGTCGATCCGGGGAATCACCAGCGTCGACACGAAGGCGTCGCCGCCGGCCAGAGTGCCGGCCCACAGGCCGAAGCTTTCCTCGCCGGCGGCGCCGTGCTGGCGCAGCATCAGTTCGGTGTGGTCGATGACGAGCGACGGAATGACGACGCGGTCGTACTCGAGCGCTACGCCACGCCGGCCGAGCGCGCGTTGAAGTCGCGGGTTGCCGACGCGGACGGCCGTCAACGGGCTGATGACGCCGCCGGGCGCGGCCGCTGTCGGCGGTGACACTGGGGCCTGCGGCGTCTGCGCGCTGCGGTTTCTATGACCAGATGTCGAGAAGCGCATTTCTGACGTTGACGACGTGTTGGCAGAGACTGTGGTCATGGACCGGCGGATTCGTCCACCCGTCGTGCCAGCCGCCGTAGTAGTCGCGGTGGCCTTTGATGCACATCACCGGGAGCGGCCCGCGATCGAGAACCATGTTGGCCCCCGTCGGGTAGTACTTCGCCTCCGGCTTTGTCGTCTCGTCAGCGCCCTCGAACAACGCTGGGTCGATGAACTTCGCGCGCGGCGCCTGCTGCGGGTAATCGTCGCACTCGAGCATCTCGACGAACACGCGCTCGGCGCTCTTCTCGACGCGGGCGAAGATCACGTAGTAGTCGCCGGCATCGTGGGCGCGTAGCTGCCAGCCGAAGAAGTCGCTCTGCGCGACGAGCTGGTCGTATTCGGCGCGCACGAGCGACTTCGACACCTCCTCGGGCAAGAGGCCCCCGAGGTTGACGTCCGCCACGGTCAGCGGCCGCCGAAGGGCTTGCCTGCCGCGAGCGTCACCTTCTGCTTGTTATGCAGGTTGTAGAACCCGACGGTCTGAGCCTCGTCGAGCTGCTCGTCTTTGTCGCCCTTGATCTTTGCCCTCAGGATGAAGTTGTCGATCTCGGACTCCGGGATCTCGTACAGCCCCAGCGCGCCCTTCTTGACCTCGAGGATCGTCTCGTCGTCGGTGACCGTCAGGTCCTTGTTGACCCCATACACGATCACGAGCTCTTCGACCTTTGTCTTCGCCTCACTCGTTGCCATTGCGATGTAACCTCCCGCGTCTGGCACTCTCCGCGGCTTTCGCTCTCTCAGGCATCCGCGGTTTGGGCCGGGTTGTGGGCGGGAGACTCGTCAGAGCCTTCCGCCCTCTTGTTGCTCAGATGGTATCAGCTCAATCCGACATCATCAGAGTGTCAGCAGTAATGACGTGTCAGTGGGGTTGACTTCCGCCGGTGGTCGCCTTACACTGAACTCCGTGGAGGCCGTCTACGCGCGCTTCGGGCGGCGGTTGCGTCTGGTCCGCAAGGAGAAAGGGATGACGCAGGCTGAACTCGCGGACCGTGTCCAGCTGGGCCGGACGTCGATCGTGAACATCGAGAAGGGGCAGCAGCGCTTGCACCTTCACACCGTCTACGCGCTCGCCAACGCGCTCGGAGTCCCGGCTGCGGAACTCCTTCCAGAGGAACCGACCGATGTCGCAGAGATGCCGGCGCAACTCCAGGAACTTCCCGTCGCGGAACGCGATTGGGTGCTGCGCCGGCTGGCGTCGCTGCCCGAACAGAGACCAGAGGGAGGGAGTAAACGTGGCTCGTCGTCCTAACAGAGCAGAGCAGGCCGCCCTCGAACTCATCGAACGCTTCGGCATCACCGAAGCTCCTGTACCTGTCGAAGACATCGCAGGGAAACTCGGTGCCGACGTCCAGACCGAACCGCTGGAAGGTGGTTTGTCCGGAGTCCTTTACCGCGACGGTGAAAGAATCGTCCTCGGCGTGAACGGATGGCACGCGGAGGTCCGGCAGCGCTTCACCATCGGACATGAGCTCGGTCATCTCGAGCTGCACCAGAACACGCTCTTCGTGGATGGACTCCTCCACCGCGACTCAACGTCGTCTCGCGCAGTGAACACGCATGAGATCGAGGCAAATCAGTTTGCGGCCGAGCTACTCATGCCACGGCACATTTTGCTTCGCGAGTTGGGCGAACGTCTTCCCGAGACAGGCGCAACCGACCCGAGCAAGCTAGTAAGACAGCTCGCCCAGAAGTTCGAGGTGAGCGAACAGGCAATGGAATTCCGCCTCGCCAATCTCGGATTGACGACCTCTTTCTAGGACGATCCGCCTACGGGCGTAGGCTGCGCGCCCGGCCATCATGTCCAATAGTCGATCTGCGCGAACACCTGCTTCGGCTCGCCGTCGGCCATCGCACGCCAACCGTCTAAGTCGCGGTCACGGGTAAAGCGCAGAGCCGTTCGAAGCCGCGCGGCACGAGCCCGCCACCCATCAGCGGAGACCGCGGCACCGGGAAACACCTGCGAACCCTCGAAAGTCCGAATGTCGTCCCAGCCGCCGCCGCCCGCCCAGGCTTCTAAGAAGGAGTCTATTTCGTCATACGTCTGATCCGGCGTAAGGCCTGCCAGCCGCTTGACCTCGCATTCATAGCCGTGCCGCGCTCGAAGCCATTCGTCGATCTCAACCCATGCTTCGTCACTCTCGACTAGCGGATAGAGGTGATCGAGATCGTAGACCTGGCGAGGCCGTGCATCGCTGCGCTCGGGAGCGATCCCGATGGGTGGATTCGGGAGGGTCAAAGCCTTCAACGCGATCTGGAACGGCAGCTTCGGAACCCTGGCCAGTAGGGGAGCACCAGCCGTCCACACCTCGTGCTCGACCTCGTCATGTGGCGGCAACTCTGGCTCGAGGTGGAACTCGAGCTTTACGGCCACCCGACCGATGGCAAGCAAGCGCGGAACGACGACGCGCCAACTCCGCATAGGGAGAGGCGAATCTCTTGGTGCCGGGATCGGCTCACCTGTGAAGTGAAGGTGATGACCTCCGTATGGGCGCAGCTTCTCGAGCAACCCATTCATCAGACCGTCCACTTCATCGGCAGTTGCGCTGACGATGTAATCGTTGTCGGCGCTTGACCGCTGAACCGCAGAGGCAAGGCGAAGCGATGCGCCCTGACCCCCCATCAACAGAAGCGTCATTCCACGCTCTCGCGCAAGTTCGTCCACTTGAAGATGCAACTCGTGGCACCACGCCGCGAGTCCAATCTGCTCCGGTGGGACCCCCAGCCGGTCACGGCGCTGCCTCAGAAGCGCCTGGTCGCGGATGATGTCCAGCTTCCATGGCCCGCCGAAGCCCGGTTCCCATTGGCGAAGTGGCTTCCGCTCGCGCCACATCCTTAAGGAACGCCCGCCTCGGCGGCGAAGCCAGCAGCTACCGAACACAGGAAGCTGTCGTTGGTTGGCACAGGCGCTCGTCGGAGTACGGGCGCAACCTGCTTCCACCACCCGGATTGCTTCGCAACCTTCTCAAGAGCAACGGCGTCGAGGTTGGAAAGAAGTAGGCCGGCAGCGAGCATCCGCCCGGTGTCATACGGACTAACCGGAAGCACACGACGGCGGGCCTCGCGCAATAGGTCAAGCCACGCCTTCTCGGGAGACGCGAGGAAGTTAGTTACCCGGAGGCGTTGCTGAAGACCTGCTGCCTGTGCTCGCAGGACGACAACGCGGTCAAAGTCCTGCGTCGTCACATCCCGCAAGACTTCTGGTGTCACGACGATGAAACCGGCGCGGCTCAGCTGGTGGGCGACTTCCTGAAGCACCTGCTTGTCTGCATAGACAAGGTGTGGCACTGATCGCAGCGAGATCTGGTGTTCTAACCCGCGCAGGAGATCAGGCCCCGTCAAGTGAGCCGGGAGCCCAAACTGACGGAGCAGCGCGTGGAGCTTCTGGGCGGTCCCCGAGAGCGGCCACGCTTGATCCGAGCTGTAGCGGCCCCCCTGATCTCGATGCACAAAGGCATTCCGGTCGGCGAGCTGACTGAGAAGACGGGCCACGTAGCGGCGGTCGAGCCCGGTCAGCCGAGCAGCTTCCCGAGGGGTGGCGGAGCCGCGGGTCGCCAGCACTTCCTCTAGAACTGCAAGGCTGTCAGCTTGGCGAGAGGACATATTACAATACTAACCCTTCAGATTGTAAGCTGTCTCTCTTTAGGTGATGTTTTACAATGTTTGGCCGTTACTTCGTAACCTGTCTCGGACCAGGTCGGCTTGGTCCGAGCGTCCCGCTACGTCGGCCCCACCGTGATCTGCCTCTCACATCTCCGCTCTAAAGAGTGCCCTCAGCGGTCTACGCGTACCACGAGCGAGGTGCCCTCGGGGACAGGTCTGGGGACAGATCTATCCTCTCTAACCCTTCCAAACGGTCACCTCATCAGGTGACACGGAAGCCAGAAAACCGCGCGTGCGCAGGCAATTTTGCTCTATGACTGGTAATGGCCCCCCGCCCAATCTCGGCAGCACGTTCCATGGTAAGGAGGGGGTCGACGGTTCGAGTCCGTCAGAGGGCTTGCTTGTTTGCAGGGGTTTTTGAGTCGACCTCAGCGAAGCGATCGACTTCCCTCGCGATCCGGCCGGGAGCGCCGAGGTGCGGAAATCGGGGCGCGGCGGATTGACGACGATTCGGCCCAGTGCATACTGGAGCGAAGTGTCCCGCCGGCTGCAGTGGACCGTTCTGGGGATTGCGCTTGTCGCCGGCGTCGGCATCGGGACAGCTATCGCGGCCACCCGTCCGTCGCGAGCGCCGGCGACGACACCGTTCTCGGCGTCTCCCGTGAAGGCGAACCCGCTGCTCGATCCGGGTGTCCAGCTCGGCGCCGTCGCCCCCGGCTTCACGCTGACCGACCAGTTCGACAAGCGCGTCTCGCTGCGTTCGCTCCGCGGCAAGGTCGTCGTCCTCTCGTTCAACGACCCGAAGTGCACGACCATCTGCCCACTCACGACGACGGCGCTGCTCCACGCCAAGAAACTCCTTGGTCCGGCTGCCTCCCGGGTCGAGCTGATCGGGATCGGAGCCAACCCGGACGCGACGGGGGTCAAGTGGGTGCGTGCGTACTCGCGGGCGCACGGGATGATGCGCGAGTGGCGCTTCCTGACGGACTCGCTCCCGGAACTGAAGCGGGTCTGGCGCGCTTACCGAATCGAGGCGGCGGTTGTCGGAGGCAGCGTCGACCATACGCCGGCGACGTTTGTGATCGGTCCGAATGGCCGGGAGTCTCGGCTCTACGAGACCGCGATGGCGTACTCGAGCGTGAATCAGCTCGGGTACGAGATCGCGCAGAGCATCGCCGCCCTGCTCCCCGGCCACCCCCAGGTGCACGGCCGGGCGTCGCTGGCCGAGCCGGTGCTCCGCGGGCCGCACGACCCGGTAACACTGCCGCGCGCGGGCGGCGGACGCGTGCGCCTCGGCCCCGGCTCAGGAGCACACCTCGTCCTTTTCTTCGACAGCTGGGAGACCGAGGTCACCGACTTGCGCGCGCAACTCGAAGCGCTCGACCGTTACCAGGCCGCGGCAACGCGCAAGGGCCTCCCGCCGCTCGTCGCGATCGACGAAGGTGGGGTCGAGGCGTCCCCGCAAGCGCTGCCACGCTTGCTGCACTCCCTCCCCCACCGGCTCTCATATCCGATCGCCGTCGACCACAGCGGTGCCGTCGCCGACGGCTACCGCGTGCAGGATTCGCCCTGGCTCGAGCTGGTCTCGGACAAAGGCCACTTCCTCTTTTACGAGGATCTCGCAGTCAAGGGTTGGCCCAAGCTCCAGAAGCTGCTCGCCACGGTCACCGCCGCACTCGCGCGACGATAGACCCGTGGACCTCTGTGGGCTGAGGCTGTACGCGTTATCGCGTCAGCCTGGAGCCGGGAGGCTGGTGGGCACGCCGGCCGGCGTAGGGCTCGGCGCGGTTTCCGCGGCGACCCGCACCGGCAGTCGAAGCTGGAAGGCCGTCCCACGCGGCAGCGACTCGACGGAGCAGCGGCCGCCGTGAGCGCGCGCGACTGCAACGACGATCGCCAGGCCAAGCCCTGCGCCGCCCCGCTCCCGTGTGCGCGCGTCGTCGGCGCGGGCCCAGCGGTCGAAGATGCGGGGCAAGGCGTGGGGCGGAACGCCGATGCCCGAGTCCGAGACTTCGATCACGACGCCGCCGGTCCCGTCCCCGTGCGCCGCGAGCTTGATCGCGTCACCGGGGTCTGTGTACTTGACCGCGTTCTCGAGCAGCGCATCGAGGGCGCTCCGCAGCGCCTCCGGGTCGGCCACCAGCCGCCCATCGAGATCGACGTCGAGCTGCCACGCGCGCGGCGCGACGCCCGACCAGCGGATGAAGAGATCGGAGAGAAACGCCTCAACGTCGATCTCGCGGAAAGCTGATCCGTGCTGCTCGGACTTCGCGAGCAACAGCAGCCGCTCGACGAGCCGCTCCATCCGGTCCAGCTCGTCGAGCGCGACCTCGAGCTCCGACGCGTCGGGCAGCTCCCGCCGCAGCAGCTCGAGATGTCCGCGCGCGATCGTGATCGGCGTCCGCAGCTCGTGCGACGCGTCGTGGAGAAACCGTTCCTGCCGCTCGAGCAGCGACGCGCGAATCTCCGCGACTGCCTGCACCTCGGCGAGCGCGGCCTGCCGGCGACGCCCGTGCCAGACAAGCCCGACGAAGATTGCGAGCACCAGTGGGATCACGAGTGCCCTCGTATCGACTCGGGCGACTACGGAGGCGATCGCACACCCCGCAAGCAGGGCGCCGGCGACCTCGGCCCGGTTACGCCGCAGCCAGCCGGTAACCCGCATGCCGAACCGTCTCGATCGCCGCGTCCGGTCCGAGCTTTTGTCGCAGCCGACGCACGCAGACGTCGACGACGTTCGAGCCCGGGTCGAAGTCGTAGCCCCACACCTCGGCGAGCAGCCGCTCTCTGCTTACGACCTCGCCGACATGCACGAGCAGGTGGTGGAGAAGCCGGAACTCGCGGTCGGAGAGATCCACGGTCAGGTCTCCGACGTCGGCCTGCCGGCGTGCGACGTCGAGGACGACACGGCCGCCGCGCAGGACGTGCTCGTCGCCGAACGACGCCGCGCCGCGCAGCCGCACCCGAATCCGCGCGAGCAGCTCGTCGAGGGAGAACGGCTTGGCGACGTAGTCGGCGGCGCCCAGCTCGAAGCTGCGCAACTTCGTCTGTACGTCGCCGCGCGCCGAAAGGATCACGACGGGCAGCTCGGGCTTCGAGCGGTGCAGCTCCCGCAGGACCTGCAGCCCGTTCAGCGCTGGCAGAAGGAGGTCGAGTACGACGAGGTCCCAACGCGCTCCGGTCGCCAGACCGAGCCCCTCGCGTCCGTCGCCGGCCGCGACCACCGTGTATCCCTCGGCCTTCAGCCCACGCGCCAGAAACGCCTGAATGCGGGCCTCGTCCTCGACGACCAGGATGCGCATGCCGCAATTTACACCGGCTTCCGATGACAGGCGCATGACGTGCGGATGACACGTTCGTCATCAGAGGGCCATGGCCGGATCCCACTTGATACGAAGCAGTCGATGCGGGTCGGGGTGAAGGTCCTGCTCGTCGCCGTGGCCGTAGCGGTCGCCGGCGTCGCGATCGGCTTTTACGTCTCGCATCTCACGACCCTGGCGGGCTCGCCTTCGTACTCCGTACCCGTCCACAGCGTCAACGGTCACCCGGTCGTGGACCTCGAGTTCCAGACGGTGGCCGCCGTCGGGTCGAAGCTGAGCCAGAACCCCGACTGGGTCTCGTACCTCATCAAGACGAAGGACAACGGCTGGCAGCGGAAGACGGTCTGGAACCTGCCGGCCAACGCGACCGTCCATGTCACGTGGTTCAACTTCGACGGCGCGAGCGGTCTCCGAAACCCGTATCTCGCCCGGCCGCAGGGCATCGTCGGGAACCACATCCTCGTCTACGACAAGCCTGTCGACCGCGTCGACCCGAACCTCGCGTCGCACACCTTCGCGGTGCCGGCGCTCGGGCTGATCGTCGCCATCCCAGGCGTCCCCGACGACGCCAAGCACCCCTGCGGCTACGCGCCGTGTTCGCCTGGCAAGGACTCACACGTGACGGTCCACTTCACCTTCCACACCCCGGCGCACGGCGGGCACTTCCGGTGGCAGTGCTTCGTCCCCTGCGCGGCCGGGTGGGTATACGGCTTCGGCGGCCCGATGCAGACGATCGGCTACATGGACGGCTTCCTCAACGTGAAGGCCTGATGGCGAGCGAGCCGGCAGCCGCGACATCCCCGCGCGACTCGACCAATCTCGGTCGTCGGGTTGTCATCGCCTGGCTCGCACTGAGCGCGATCGCAACGCCGCTCGTCGCGATCTACGTCGGGCCGCTCATCCCGCCGGGCAACGCGAGCGTGCAAGCGCAGGGACAGACCTTCTCGAACCAGGTGATGGTGAGCTTCATCACGCCAGTCCTCTGTCTAATGGTCGTCTTCTTCACTTTCGGACTGATCAAGTTCCACGTCCGCCGGAACGAGGCCGTACTCGATGGCCCACCGCTCCGGAACGACTCCCGCATCCAGCTGCTCTGGCTGGTGATCACGACGACGATGGTCCTGTTCCTCGCAGGTTTCGGGACGTACGAGCTGCTCAAGGACGGCGCCGGCGGCGGTCAGGGGCCGGACCCGGTCGCCCTCCCGGCCCACCACGGCACCGCTTTCCCGGTCCAGGTGATCGGCCAGCAGTGGGAGTTCACGTACCGCTACCCCACGCTTGACGGGATGGAGTCGAACCAACTCGTGCTGCCCGAGAACACACTCGTCGTCTTCCACGTGACGTCGCTCGACGTCGTCCACTCCTTCTGGGCCTACCAGCTGGGCGTGAAGGCGGATGCGAATCCGGGTGTCGACAACGTCGCCTACGTCACGACGAAAGGCCCGCTGGAGTTCAACGTGCGGTGCGCCGAGCTCTGCGGCCTCTGGCACGGCTACATGTTCAACAACGGCTTCGTCGTGACCCACAAGGCGTTCACGCACTGGGCGACGCACGCGCTGGCCATCTATCGCTCGATCAAGCCGTACGTGAACAGGCCGCCCGCCAAGGGCGGAGCCCCATTCTCGCTGACCTATTTTCCCGCGCCCACAGGGAGAGCCGGATGACCGACGTCGCCCATACCGCGCCATCCCCGCCGGTCTGGCGCCGCCTGATCGGCTTCAACTTCATCACCGCGCTCATCCTTGGCGTCGTCGGCTGGTACGTCGGCTGGTTCGGGGCCCACGCGGTCGTCGGGCCAAGCATCGACTACTTCGGCGACATCGACTACAACGAGCTCTCCGTCTACCTCGCCTACATCGGAGGCGTGGTCGGTTTCCTCGTCGGTCTCGGTTTCCTCAACTATCCGTTCGCACGGCTGCGCGGCTACCCGCCGTCACTGCGGGAGAAGGAGGAAGGAGGCTGGACGCGCTACTTCAGCCTCTGCACGGACCACAAGGTCGTCGGCATCCAGTACCTGTGGGGCATCGGGCTGTTCTTCTTCATCGGCGGCCTGAACGCGATGCTGATCCGCACCGAGCTGTTGACCCCGCACAGCCAGGTGTTCCCGGCGGGCACGTACCTGACGATCGTCGGGCTGCACGGCACGATGATGATGGGGATGATGACGAGCGGGATTCTCGGCCCGTTCGCGAACTACCTCATCCCGATCATGATCGGCGCCCGGCGGATGGCCTTCCCGCGGATCGAGGCCCTCACGTTCTGGCTGCTGATGGCGGCCGGCGTCGTCTTGACCACGACCGTTTTCTTCGGCGGCTTCCCGACGGGCTGGACGGGCTACGCACCGTTGTCGACCCAGGCCAATCCCGGAATCGACAACTACATCCTCTTCTTCGCCCTGGTCGGCGTCTCGATGACGCTGCTCGGCCTGAACATGATCGTGACGATCCTGACGATGCGCGCGCCCGGGCTGACCTGGACGCGCCTGCCGATCTTCGTCTGGGGCGTTCTCTCGACCGCCGTGCTCATGGTGCTCGCCGCGCCAATACTGATCGCGGCCCTCGGGATGGCGGCGCTCGACCGGACGGCCCAGACGACGTTCTTCAATCCCGCCCTCGGTGGCAGCAGCTACCTGTACCAGAACCTGTTCTGGATGTTCGGCCACCCCGAGGTGTACATCCTCGCCCTGCCGGGCTTCGCCATCGTCCTCGAACTGCTGCCGGTGTTCGCGCGCAAACCGCTCTGGGGTTACCGGCTCGCCGTGTCGGGCCTGCTCGGAGTCTCGCTCCTCTCCTGGTTCGTCTGGCAGCACCACTTGTTCGTGAGCGGCATCAACGGCGACCTCCGCCCCTTCTACATGCTCTCGACGGAGCTGATCTCGATCCCGACCGGGTTCACGTTCCTCTGCGGGATGATGACCCTCTGGCGCGGTCACATCCGGTACACGGTGCCGATGCTCTTCTGCCTCGCCTGGTTCTTCAACTTCCTGATCGGAGGGCTTTCGGGCGTCTTCCTCTCCGACGTGCCGAGCGACGTGACGACCCACGGGAGCTTTTTCGTGATGGCGCACTTCCACTACACGATCATGGGCGGCCTGATCTTCACGTTCTTCGCAGCGATCTACTACTGGGTGCCGAAGATGACCGGCTGGGAGCTGAACGAGCGGCTCGGGAAGATCCACTTCTGGACGATGTTCATCTTCTTCAACTCGGCGTTCTCGGTGCTCTTCGCCGTCGGCTTCCTCGGCCAGGCGCGCCGCGCCGTGACATATCCAAGCAATCTCCAGTTCCTCAACGACTGGGTCTCGGTTTCGGCGTTCCTCCTCGGGGCTTCGATGCTGGTCTTCCTCTTCAACCTCGTCTGGTCGCTCGGGTTCGTGAGGAAGCCCGCCGCGGCGAACCCGTGGGGGTCGCGCTCGATCGAGTTCCAGCTTCCATCGCCGGTGCCGGTGCACAACTTCGACCGGATCCCCGTCTTCTCGAGCGATCCGTACGGCTACGGCGAGGGACCGATGCCGAGCCTGACGCCGGTCGGAGAGCCGGCAGGGAGGGAGTGATGGCCGAGCCGCTCGCCTACGAAGGCACGGGCTACGAGGTCGTCGAGGAGGAGCCGCCCGAGATTCTCGGCCGCAACCTCGTGGCGGCGAGCTACCTGCTTGCCAGCGCAACCGCGTTCTTCTTCGTCGGCTTCCTCTTTGCGTACTTCTACCTCCGCTCGCTCAACAACGCCGGGATGTGGAAGCCCAAAGGGGTAGACGCCTCGGTCGGCTGGGGAACGGCGGTTGTGGCGTGCTTCGTGGTGAGCGCCCTGCTCGTGCGGCTCGGGCTGGCCGACCACCGTGCGATGCGGCGGAGGCAGTGGCGGACGAAAGGGCTGGTAGCACTGCTCATCGGAGTCGTCGGGCTCGTGCTCCAGGTGCTTGCCTGGACGCATGAGAGCTTCGGTCCGGCGGACGGAGGCTTCGCGAGCGTCTACTTCGGCTGGACGGCGTTCGTCTTCCTCTTCGTGCTCGGAACGCTGCTCTGGCTCGAGACGACCCTGGCCATGTCTTTGCGCTACAGCAGGGTCGAGGGCGGAGCCCCGGCGCCGGGCGAGGCGTCGGGCGACCCACATCGCAAAGCCCACGACATCCGCGACCCACTCTCGCTCGTCCGTGCGGAGCTCGTGGCGCTCAGCTTCTACTGGACGTTCCTCGCAGCGATCGCGGTCCTGACCTGGATCGTTCTCTACCTGGTCTAGATGGACCCGCTGCCTCTCGTTGTTTGCGGGACGGCGGCGGTTCTCTATGCCCTGGGGCGGCGAGGAAGGCTGCGGCTCTGGCGCGAGGCGAGTTTCTACAGCGGCGTTGCGCTCGCGTTCGTCGTGCTCGAGGCGCCGTTCGACACCTGGGCGGACACATGGCTCTCGGCGCACATGACGCAGCACGTCGTGCTCATGACCGTCGTGCCGCCGCTCGTCGTGCTTGGCCGTCCGTGGCCCCGCATCTGGCTGCCGTTTCCGCTGTCCGCGCGGCGTGCCGTCGGCGGCGCGCTCTCGCGATCGTCCTTCTTCCGCCGCAGCGCTGGCTTCCTGAAGCGTCCGTGGATCGCGCTCGCCGTGCAGACGGCGATGGTCGCCATCTGGCACGTCCCGCAGCTCTACGACGCAGCTGCACGCAACCAGTGGATCCATGTCCTGGAGCATGTGTGCTTCGTCGCACCTGCGCTCGTGTTCTGGGGAGCTCTGCTCGACGCGCCGCCGGTGCGTGCGCGCATCAGCGATCTGCAGCGCTCACTCTGCTTCGCTGCCGCGATGGTTCCGATGTGGATCCTCGCGATCGTGCTCGCGTTCGCCCCGGCGCCGATTTACGCCGCGTATCCGTCGATGACGGACCAGCAGCTGGCCGCAGGGGTCATGTGGGTGCCGGGATCCTTCACCTACTTCGTCGCCGCGTTCTACTTCTTCTACCGCTGGCTCGAGCCCGCCCCGTCTGATACGCCGGCGGCCGTCGAGCCCAGACCCGAGGAGCTCTCATGGACGTGACCGCCTCCTTCCTCGCCGGTTCGATCCTCGGCTTGGTGTTGCCGCTCGCCCTACTGATCGCAATCCTGGTGTGGTGGGTGATCGTCCTGCGCCGTCGCAGCGACGGAGACGCGTAGCTACCGGGTTTGGAGGTCGACCACGGAGGGACGGCCGCGGCGGACGATCTTGAGCACGTCCCACATGCGTGCTGTCTCGTGCCCGGGTACGAGACAGGCGAAGCGGTAGACGCCCTTCCTGCTCGCCCGGAACGTGAAGCGCGCGGTGTGCCCCTCCTCGAGGCCGGTCTGCGGCTGCGGAATCTCGGCTCCGCGGAACGCCGGCGTCGCAGAGTTCGCGCCCTGGACGACCGCACACGAATGCCGCAACGGCCCACGGTTCTTGCACACGACGCGCACCGTCCAGCCTTTCGGCACCGTCCACATCAGGTACTGCGAATAGCCGTCGAAGTTGAAGCCGTTGTTCTCCCCGTCGTAGGACGCGATCAACGTGATCGTGACCCGGTGCCGGTGAGCATCAGTGGAGAGAAAATCACGCGGCGGCGGGGATTTCGCCGCAAGGGCGAGGGCCACAACGGCTGCTTCTAACACGCCTCCAGCATCGCAGAGCCAAGCGAGCGCCGCCACCAAAGCAGCTTTCTGCGCCTACAGAGGCCACTCCGAAACACGTGCCTAGGCGAGCGACTCGGGACGGCCTCAGCGATCCGTCAGAGGGGTTCTACAAAGGACCCGCAAAACAAAGGACGCGCAAAGCGGGGCTTGCAAGAGGCGCGCGGCACAGCAATGATTATCCCGGGCACGCGGCTGGTGGCCTGCCCCGACGGGCCGGAGTCCACGTTCGGCTTCGGCGAGCCTCCGGTCTCGGAGGGCGCCTGGGAGAAGCCGGCCCACTGACAAGAACCGTCTCGCCGTGCCTCGACCGGCGCCTAGAGCCCGCCGAGCGGGCCGCTACGGTCTCGCTCGTGGATGGGGTCGAGGTGCGGCGCTCGCCCCGGGCGCGGCGGTGGCGGCTGGAGGTGCCCTGGGGTGAGCCGGCGCGGCTGACCGCGCCCCGCTCGATGAGCCAGGTTGAGGTAGAGCAGGTGCTCCGCGACAAGCACGGCTGGATCGAGGAGCAGCGCCGACTCCAGGTGCCGCGGCTGGGACTGAAGGGGCTCGCGGTCAGCGAGTCGGCGGCGCGCACCGGTGCCCGGGAACTCGTTTCGGCCCTCGCCGAGGAGGAGGCCGAGCGGCTCGGCGTCGTCTACCGGCGGATCCGGATCGGCGGCCAGCGCACGCTCTGGGGCTCCTGCTCCCCCCGCGGCACGCTCTCCTTCAACTGGCGGCTCGTGCTGGCGCCCGCCGAGGTGCTCGACTACGTGGTCGTGCACGAGCTCTGCCACCTGCGCGTTCCCAACCATTCGCGACGCTTCTGGCAGCTCGTCGAGCGGCGCCGCCCGCACTGGCGCGAGCAGCGCGACTGGCTGCGCAAGCATGGGCCTGAATTGCTTGCCTTCCAACCGTCCGAGTGACGCCCACACACTCGACGACCCGGCTGACCCCGATGCCGCTCGCCCGCCGGGTTGCCGTCAATCAGGTGCTGCGCGAGCCAGAGAGCGCGTGAAGGTGTCTAGTCCGACCACCACTCGTCGACGCGGACGCCGTCGCCTCCCTCCGGACGGTCGGACCCGACGGCGAGCAACTCCAGCCCGTCCGGCCCGCCCTCGAAGGCGCGAACCGTGCTCGGCGCCACCCGGACCGCGTCCCATGGCCGTAGCTCGAGAACCTCGTCGTCGAGCTTGACCCGACCGGAACCGCCGACGACGACGTAAACCTCTTCCTGCTCGCGGTGGCTATGCCCGATCCGGCTCCGAAAGCCCGGCCCGTACCGGAAGAGGCTGACCCCGAGATGGTCCGAGTCGAGATGCGTGCGCGCAAAGCGCGCCTCGACCTCGCCTGTCCCGCCGGCCTCGATCTCCTTCAGGTTGATCTTCGTGTACGCACCCATCCGTCCCTCCCGCGGGTCGATGTCCAGACCCCTACACTCGCCCAAGCCGCACCGGCTGGGTCGAGCCTGACCTTGCATCCGCCAGGGCGCCGCGAGGACCACCGCGAGCATCAGGTTCCTCGCATCTGTTCCGTGGCGAGCGCGAGGATGAGGGGCGAACCGCTGCGAATAGCGAAGAAGACATCTCACGCCCGATCACCCGGGCGCACCAGACCGCGCTCGTAGGCGAGGACGACTACCTGGGTGCGGTTCCGGAGCTCGAGCTTCTGCAGAATGCTCGCGACGTGGGTCTTGGCGGTGTGCTCGCTGACAACGAGCTCGCTCGCGATCTCTGCATTCGAACGCCCACGCGCGACCAGGCGAAGCACCTCCCGCTCACGCGCCGTGAGCTCGGCAAGCTCCGGGGACGCAGGCGGCGCCGGCCGTGCGAATTGCTCGATCAGGCGGCGCGTCACCGACGGCGAGAACAGCGAGCCGCCGTCGGCGACCACACGCACGGCCGCGACGAGCTGCTGCTCCGGGGCGTCCTTGAGCAGGAACGCGCTCGCACCCGCGCGCAACGACTCATAGACGTACTCGTCGAGGTCGAACGTGGTCAGCACGAGCACGCGGGCCGGCGGATCGAGCGCGGTAACGCGTCGGGTCGCCTCGATCCCGTCCATGCCCGGCATACGGATGTCCATCAGAACGACATCCGGCTTCAACTCGCGTGCCTGCCCCACTGCCTCGCGGCCGTCGGCGGCTTCGCCGACCACCTCGATGTCGGACTCGGCGCGAAGGATCATCCGAAACCCAGCGCGGACGAGACCCTGGTCGTCCGCAAGAAGAACCTTGATCATCGTGCGGCTAGCGGCAACCGAGCGCGAACTCGGAAGCCGCCTTCAGGGTTTGCGCCGGCTTCGAGTTCGCCGCCGTAAACGCCGGCACGCTCCCGAAGCCCCACGAGCCCATGGCCGGAGCCACCTCCAGCGCCGTTCCCGGGACCGTCGTCGACGACTTCGAGTTCGAGCTCTCCCGTGCCGTAGCGGACACATACGGTCGCGCGTGCGGGGCCTGCGTGCTTGAGCGCGTTCGTCAGCGCCTCCTGGACGATCCGGTACGCCGACACGTCGATGCTCGGCGGAAGCTCTACCGCTTCGCCCTCGATGCGCACCTCGACCGGCAGTCCCGCCGCAGTGACCTCCGCGGCGAGGTCGTCGAGATGCCCCAGGCCGGGCTGCGGTGCAAGCGCTGCTCGCTCGTCGGCGGCGCGCAGCATTCCGAGCAGCCGCCGCATCTCGGCGAGCGCCTGCTCACCCGCGTGCTCGATCGCGTCGAGCGCCGTCCTCGTCTCGTCGGGATCCTCGGTGAGCATGCGGCGCCCGCCGCGCGCCTGCAGGACGATCACGCTGATCGCATGGGCGACGACGTCGTGCAGCTCGCGCGCGATCCGCGCCCGCTCGTCCGCGATCGCCTCCGCCGTCCGCGTCTCGTGCTCATCGACCAGCACGCGTTCGCGCTCCGCCCGGTGGCGGAACAGCCGGCCCGCAATGATCGGCGCGCCGAAGAAGACGATGAAGAAGGCGATGTCGCCGAAGCCCACGGGTTGGCCCGGCTCGATCGCCGCGAGCGGGATCGCGGCCACGGTGATGATGACGGCCGCGATCAGCGTCCGTCCACGGGCCCACCTACCGGCGGAGTAGAGCGCGACGATGAACCCGACAAGGAAGATCCCCGCCTCCGCGAGGCCCTTGACTGCGGTGTTGTCGAGCTCGATTACGGCCAGCCCGGCCAGCAGCGGTATGAGCGGGAAGCGTCGGCGGACCAGCAGCGATGCCGCAAACCCGAGCGCCGCGAGCGCCGCCAGCCCCCGGCGGTGCACGTCCGCCTCGAGCGAGACCTCTGCGACGTAGACGACGGCGACCACAACCGCCAGCACGACGTCCCCGTACACCCTCAGCACCCGACGCATGACCCGACGATAGACGTGTCCCTCGGCGGCCGCATCGGCCGTACGAGCGAGACGCGAAGCCCGAAGATCGCTCGCGCGAGCGAGACCGAACCGTCCCCTCCACCGATGCGCCAACCGCGTCTGCGCACGAGCCTTGACGCATCGACCAAGGAGGACTGAGATGCTCTCAACGAACCGCCGCATGCTCGCGATCGCTCCCGCGCTGATCGCCATCGCCATCTCTGTGCCGGCCGCGCTGGCCGGCACGCAGACGCTCACCAAAGCGCAGGTGCTCAAGCGCGGCAGCGCAATCTGCCGCGCAGCCGAACACCGCGTCGAGGCCACCCCCGGCCCGCGCTCGCAGGACCCGTTCGCGAAAACGGCACCGAAGGGTGACCGTGAGCGTGCCGTGAAGTTCATGGCTGTCTATGCGGACTCGCTCACGAGCGTTCGCCACGGCCTCGGCAAGCTCGTTCCGGTCGCCCCGCTACAGGGACGGCCACTTCTCGTCTCGTTCGTCTCGCAGCTCGGCCCGACAATCGCAGCCTTCCGCTCCGGACACGCGTCCGCACTCGAGCGGCACTACCGCATCGCGCTCAACGACGTCCAGCGCGGCTTCCGCCTCTTCGCCCGCGCCAGCGCGAAGACGAAGGCGTACGGCTTCCCGAAGGGAGTCTGCCAGTCCGGGCGCTAGACGTACCCAATAAAAGCAAACGGCCGAGGCGAGGTCGCACCGAGGTCGCCGTCGACCCCCTCCTCACGTTCATGGTGAGGAGGGGGTCGACGGTTCGAGTCCGTCAGGGCTCTGCGAAAGCGCGGGGCGTCAGCGCCCAGCAGCGCCGTGAGGATGAAACACGCAGCGAGAGTCGCAGCGACGACTGCTGCCGCCGACCGAGTCAGCGCCGACGACTCCTCGCGCAACGGCCACTCCACACGTGCTCCACGGACGTGGGTCTCTAGCGGCCCGGCCGCCCCCACCCGTCAACCGGCGCGGGTGCGAGACTCAGACGGTTCAAAACGCGACACATCTGGGTCCGGCCGACAGAAAGGGCAGGTCATGTTGCTCGCCTCCACCTTCACCTTCGGGGACGCGCTGCTCACGGTGCTCGAGTTTGCGCTCGTCTTCCTCTGGATCTGGATCGCCGTCGGCGTCATCTTCGACGTCTTCCGCAGCTCTGACCTCTCCAACTGGGGGAAGGCGCTCTGGCTGCTCTTCATCCTCTTCCTCCCGCTGATCGGCGTTCTCGTCTACCTGATCGTGCGCGGCCACACGATGCACGAGCACGCTGCGACCGATCAGGCGCGCGCGGCCGCGTTCCAGAAATGGGAACGGACCGGCACCTCGAGCGGGACGGTGGACGACCTGAGCAAGCTCGCCGACCTGAAGGAGAAGGGCGTCCTCTCGGACGACGAGTTCGAGCGCGCGAAGGCGAAGGTGCTCGCCGCCTGAGGGCACGAATATGCCGGTCGACGCACTCAGGGCAGTGGGCGGAGATCTCGAGGGCGCGCTCGAGCACGTCAACGTCCCCACGTACGTGCTCGACCGCGCAGGTGTCGTGCGCTGGATGAACGACGCGGCGCGCGCCATCGTCGGCGAGCAGGTCGGACGCCAGTTCACGTCCGTCGTGGCGCCCGAGGAGACGCGCCGGGCGCGCGAGCTGTTCGCCCGCAAGATCGTGGGCAACACGAAGGTGACCGACGCGCCGGTCGTCGTCGTGGACAAGACCGGCGCCCACGTCGGGGTCGAGATCAGCTCGGTGCCGCTCAAGCAGGGCGAGCACGTGGTGGGGATCTTCGGCCAGGTGACCAGCGTGCTCGAGGAGCCTCACGCCCACCCGTCGCTGCACCTCACGCCGCGCCAGTCGGAGGTGCTGCGGCTGCTGGAGCGCGGCCGCTCGACGACGCAGATCGCAGAGGAGCTGCACCTCAGCCGCGAGACGGTGCGCAACCACATCCGGCTCCTGCTACGGGCAGTGGGAGCCTCATCGCGCCTCGAGGCCGTCGCGCTTGCCCGCGGCGCGGATTGACGCGAACGCGTCAGGCGGAGGACGTGTGCGTTCGGCGAAGGTGTCTCTATGCAAGAACTCGATCTCGACCTCGCGCTGGACGATGTGGTGCTCTTCGAGCTCCCGAACCCGGAGGACGTCGAGGCGTTCCGTGAGCGCATCCGGCCACGCTGGGAAGGCTGGTCGGATGCCGACGGAGAACTCTGGCTGTTCACCGCTGAGCTCGAGCAGAGCCGCGACCTGGGTCCCCTGCTCCACGAGGCGCAGGAGCTGATCTCGGAGCTCGGCCTCCACGCGATCCGCTTCTGTCTCGACGGCCGGATCTACGTGCTCGACGGAGCTCCGTCGGCGCGCACGGCCGAAATCGCCGCCTAGCGCCTCGCGGCCCAGTCTCGCTCGGCCTCGGCCTCCATCCGCTCGAGCCGCTCGTAGTAGTCGGGGAACTCCTTCATGTGCGCGAGAGTGATCTTTCCGGTGACGATCGGGTCGTCGTGAGTGACGTCGGTCTGCGGGTCGTGGCTGCCGTGCTCGAACTCGACGTCCATCCCCTGACGGAACTGCTCGAGATCGAACCGGCTCCAGTCGACGCCGATCTCGTCGCCGACCCGCTTGGCCTCCTCGGCCGTGGTCCTGCGCTTCTCGCTCATCGGCTTTTCCTCCTCACTCGTCCTCGCACGCCATGTTGACGTACCCGGAGCGGAACGGTTTGGGGTCGCCGGATTCGGGGTCGAACGAGTGCCGCCAGACGCAGCCTGTGTCGTTCGTCAGTAGGTGAATCGAGACGGAGGTCTCGGCCGACGTGGTGCGCACGCGGTGGATGTCGTCGCGCGGCGGGATCAGCGAGTAGAAGTCGCCCAGGACGAGCGACCGCCGCTCGATGAGCTCGAGCGTGCCGTCGCGGCGTGCGTAGATCTCCTCGTCCTGCTCCCCGCGGTAGAGGCCGACCAGACCCCAGGCGAGGTGGTCGTGGATCGGTGTCTCGGCGCCTGCCGGGACGACGAGGCTGAAGAGCGACAGCGACTGGTCCAAGGCGCGGTAGAGCAGCCACTGGCCGATGCCGCCGCCCATCCCGCTCTGCGGCGCGTCTGCCCGGTACTCGGCCGGCAGCCATTCGGGGTCGGAAAGCAGCTCTGCGAACGGCGGCGTGAGCGCCTCGCACGCCTGCGCCGGCGAGTCAGCGGAGGCGATCGTCGCCTGCACGTCCGCGACGAACTCGCGCACGACCGGCGTATCGAGGACAAACTCTTCGTTCATCAGCCCGGATTCTGATCCAAGCGAGGTCCAGGTCGGCCGCCACAAGGTGCGAGTGACGCATCCCGAGCGCGTTCTCTTTCCCGAGGACGGCGTGACGAAGGGCGACCTCGCGCGGTATTACGTCGCGATCGGCGACCTGATCGTGCCGCATCTGCGCGACCGTCCGTTCACGCTCAAGCGATACCCGCACGGGATCCACGAGCAGGCGTACTTCCACAAGCAGGCGCCGAAAGGCAAGCCGGACTGGATCCCGACGCGGCAGTTCCGCACCTGGCCGCGCGCCGGCGAGTCGCGCCTCGTCGACTTCACACTGGTCAACGAGACAGCCGCGATCGTCTGGATGGTGCAGATGAACTGCATCGACATGAACGCGTGGTACTCGCGCGTAGACAAGCCCGACCGACCCGACTACGTCGTCTTCGACCTCGACCCGCCCGAGACGCGCAACGGCTTCGCGCAGGCGATCCGGGTCGCACATCTCATCCGCGAGGCGCTAGAGAAGCTCGAGCTGCGCTCGTATCCGAAGACGAGCGGCGCCGACGGCATCCACGTGCTCGTCCCGATCGCGCGGCGCTCGTCGTACAAGGACACCTACGAGCTCGCCGAGCGCGTCTCGCGTGGGCTCGAGGCCGAGAACCCGGGTCTCGTGACGACCGAGTGGCTGAAGAAGAAGCGCAGCGGCGTCCTCGTCGACCACCGCCAGAACGGACACGGCAAGACGATCGCCTCCGTCTACTCGGTCCGGCCGAAACCCGGCGCGCCGGTCTCGACACCGCTGCGCTGGGAGGAGCTCGGCGAGAAGGTGCGGCCCCGCGACTTCGGCCGGCGCGAGGCGCTCGAGCGGGTGGAGCGTTACGGCGACCTGTTCGAGCCGGTGCTGAAAGGCGGCCAGAGCCTGGGTCGAGCCCTGCGCGAGCTCCGCAGCTGAGCGCAGCTCAGCGCCTCGGTCACCGTCCGGTGTGAGGCGCATCCTGATCGGACAGTGGGTGCCGCAACACCTCCCTCCGTCGCGGCGCCGCCGGGCTCGGATCGCTTACAGGCGGCAGTGCGCGAGGCACGGAACGACGCCGCGCCGTTCGCGCTCGTTGCAGCAGCGATCCTCGTCACGCTGGCGTTGGCGTCGAAGCACGCCGGCTGGGAGTCGCTCGGGCATTCGCTCTGGTGGATGTGGCTCGTCGTCGCTCTGCCGTACCTCGTCCTGGCAGGGACGCTGCTGCTGGGCCTGAAGCGCCTCGTGTACCACGACCACAGGCGCGAGATCGTGATCGGCCTCCTGACGGTCGTCTGGGTCTTCAACGTTTTCGGCGTCGTCGTCCTCGTCGCCTCACTCATCGCCCACTCCGCGACTCGCATCACCGGGGCTCAGCTCCTGGCAAGCGGCGGGGCGGTGTGGTTCACCAACACGATCGCGTTCGGCCTTGCCTTCTGGGAGCTCGACTGCGGCGGGCCGGTCGCGCGAGCGCTGGCGACCGAGCCGCGCAAGCCGGACTTCCAGTTCCCCCAGGACGAGAACCCGCAGCTTGCTCGTGACGGCTGGGCTCCGCGTCTCTGGGACTACTTCTACCTCTCGCTCACCAACGCAACGGCATTCAGCCCGACCGACTCGATGCCGCTTACACGGCAGGCAAAAGCGCTGATGGCTGCCGAATCGGTGCTCTCCGTGGTCACCGTGCTCCTCGTGGCGGCGCGCGCGGTCAACATCCTCGTGTAGCGACGGGAATGAGTGCGGCCCGCAGGAGTCCTTCCTGATTACAGCCGCAGTGTGTCGGCATCCGTAGGAAGGCTCTAGACTCGGCGCCACGGTCGTCCCGAATCAGGAGTGCGATGTCCGCGACAGACACGAGCGTCGGTTTCGTCGGTCTCGGTCACATGGGCGGGAACATGGCCGCCCGATTCCTCGCCTCCGGGTACCAGGTCTACGGCGGACAGCGCAGTCGCGAGCACGCGCACGAGCTGATCGAGCAGGGGCTGCAGTGGCGGGATACACCCCGAGCCGTCGCCGAAGCAGCCGATGTCGTCTTCACCTCCGTACCCGATGACGCCGCGCTGGAGGAGGTCGCTTCCGGTTCGAACGGAATCCTCGCCGGACTCGGCCCCGGCAAGACGTGGATCGACGTGAGCACGGTCAGCCCGCCTGCGAGCCGCGAACTCGCACGACGCGCGCAGGCGGAGGGGGCGCAGATGCTCGACGCGCCCGTCTCGGGGAGCGTCCCGCAGGTGCAGTCCGGGACGCTGACGATCATGGTGGGTGGCGCCGAAGACGTCTACCGCGAGGTCGAGCCGCTCCTCGAGGAGCTCGGGAGCCCGAACTACGTCGGCGACAACGGCCAGGGCCTGGCGCTGAAGCTCGCGATCAACATCAGCCTCGCCGTGCAGATGCTCGCGTTCGCCGAGGGCCTGCTCCTCGCCGAGCGGTCGGGGGTCGACCGGCGACGCGCCTTGGAGATCATGGAGGCGAGCCCGATCGGCTCACCGATGCTGCGAGCGCGGGCCTCGATCATCCTCGACCCACCCGACGAGGCGTGGTTCGACCTGAGCTTCATGCACAAAGACATCGAGCTCGCGCTCGAAACGGCCCGGAAGCTCCAAATCCCGTTGCCCACGGCCGAGCGCGCCGACGAGGTGCTCGAGCAGGCGGAGGCGCTCGGGTACGAGCGACGCGATCTCGCCGCGCTGTTCCAGGCGCTCGAGCAAATCGCCGACGGCGGCTGAGGGATGCGCGCCTGGACCGACGTTGTCGAGACGCTCAGCCCACGCGCAAGTATTGGAGAGGAACGGCTGCCGCCTCTCCTCGTCACCCTGACGGTGGTGACCGGAGTCGTGGACGCTCTCGCCTATCTGCGGCTGGGACATGTCTTCGTCGCCAACATGACCGGCAACGTCGTGTTCCTCGGCTTCGCTGCCGCAGGCGCGGGCGGACTCTCGGTCTGGGGATCGCTGCTGGCCATCGCGTGTTTCCTGCCGGGCGGGATAGCGGCCGGCCGCCTCACGTCCCGTCTCGGCGACGACCGGCGTCGCCAGCTCCACGCGGCAGCAACGGTCGAGCTCGTCCTCTGCACGATCGCGGTCGCGGTTGCGGCGCTCGCAGGCCGCCAGCTCGGGGCGGGCAGCCGCTACCTGCTGATCGCGCTCCTTGCGCTGGCGATGGGCGTCCAGAACGCGACCGCCCGCCGGCTCGCCGTCGCTGATCTGACGACGACCGTTCTTACCCTGACCCTGACCGGAATCGCGTCGGACTCCCGGCTCGGCGGCGGCTCGGGCGCGCACACGGCTCGGCGGGTCATCGCCGTCGCCGCGATGCTGCTTGGCGCCTTCGTAGGGGCGCTGCTCCTGATCCACCTGCGGCCCGTTGCTCCGCTCGTGCTCGCCGCGGCGCTCCTCGCGCTGGTCGCCGGTGCCGCCCGGCGCCGCCTACGCGCCGGGGAGTGAGACGCGCAGCATCCAGAGCTGCTTCTCGAGCTCGCGCACGACCTCGATCAGGACGTCCTGCGAGGCGAGGTCGACCTCGCCCAACCGGTCCATCCGTCCGCGAATCCGCTCGGTGACGTCGGCCACCCGCGGGATCAGGGTGTGTAGGGCGGCATCGGTGTCGAGCGATCCCGTCTCGACGATGCCGATTTCGCTGTCGCTGCTCACGGTGGCGGCGCGCCCGTCGGGCGAGAAGCCGAGCGCGACCGCACGCTCCGCGACCATGTCCGCGAGGTCGTGCCACGAGTCGACGAGCTCGTCGAGGTGCTCGTGGAGCGGCTTGAACGGGCGACCGTAGATGTTCCAGTGCAACTGCTTGCCGATCAGGGAGAGATCGATCAGCTCGACGAGCGTCGCCTGGAGCTCGCGCCCCGCCTCATCGCGGTGGTGGTGATCGAGGGCCGGGAGATGTGCCTGCTGTGACGGAACTGCCATCTGATCCTCCTTGTCAGGTCGTAGCCGCGTTCTACCAGCTCGGTCACTCTCGCCCGGGCAGCCGCGTAGTGATCTCCTGCAGGAGCCAGATGTTCCCGGCCGGGTCTGCGAACGTCGCATACGACGAGTACGTCTGATGGTCGGGCGCCGGACCACTCGCGTGGCCGGCTGCGTCTCGCAGGAACTGCGCGCCGGGAGCGGCAGCATGGAAGACCTCGCCTACCTCGACACCGCGGCCCAGCAGATCGGCGCGCGCAGCCTCGATGTCCGCGACGACGAGGTACATGTTCTCGGCCGTTCCGGGCGCGGCGGACGTCATCTGTGTCCCGAACTGGATCGAGCAGGCGGACCCGGGCGGCGTGAACTGGACGATCCGGAAGCCGTTGTCGAACGAGAAGTCGGCATCGAGCCTCCAGCCGAGACGCGCGTAGAACTCCTTCGCACGATCGACGTCGGAGACCGGGATGACGACGACCTCGAGCTTCAAGTCACCAATCGGCATGAGCACATACTCTCCCTTCGCCAGCCGTCGTGCGACGAAGGAGACCACATGTCTGCCACCGCCCAGCCCGTCAGCTTCGACAGCGACATCAAGCCGCTCTTCCGCGAGCGGGACCGCGGCGCGATGAAGTTCTTCGTCGACCTCTGGTCGTACGACGACGTCGCCCGGGAAGGCGACGCGATCCTCGAGCGCCTCAGCGACGGCTCGATGCCGTGCGACGGCGCGTGGGACGACGAGCGCATCGCCCTCTTCCAGCGCTGGATCGACGGAGGAAAAGCTGCCTGAGCGCGCGCCCGGGGGCTACTGCTCGTAGCGCTCGACGATCTCGGGAGACCGTAACTCCGCTTGCTCCGGGTTAAAACCGGCGTCGCGACGCGCCCGGCGCTGGCGGAGCAGATCCCAGCACTGGTCGAGTGAGACGCGGACGGATTCGAGCCGCCGCCGGTCGTCATCGGTCGCATTGCCGCTCGACTCGCGCTGCCAGAGCTCGTGCTCTTCGGCGACGAGCTGCTCGATCGTTCCGTGGATCTGGGGGTCGTCCATCACGCCTCCTGGTCGACGACGGACGTTAGCCGAGTCAGGCTTCAACGTGCGGCGAAAGGTACAGCCGACTGCGGCTGCGGGGCCGGCTCGCTCGCAAGCGGAAGCGAGATCCATACATCCGCTCCTCCCGACTCGGGGTCGCCGAGACCGGCGCTGCCGCCATGCGCGCCGGCGACGAGCTCCACGATCGAGAGCCCGAGCCCTGACCCGCCGCCGCTACGCGCCTCGTCGGAACGGCTGAAGCGGTCGAAGGCACGGTCCCGGAACTCGGGCGGGAAACCGGACCCTTCGTCGCTGACGTGAAGCTCGACGAGGGCGCCCCGCTCCTCGGCCCGAAGCTCGACCCTGCCCGCGCCGTGCGTGAGGGCGTTGTCCACGAGGTTCACGAGCGCCTGGCCGACGCGAAGCGGGTCGGCATCGATGTGCAGGCCGCTCTCGCTGACTCGAAGCTCGCGGCCGAGAGAGCTCGCCCGGCTCGCGAATCGCGTCGCGGCGTCTGCAAGCAGGTCGTCCACGGCAACGGTCTCTTGCCGGATCGGCAGCGGCCCCTGGTCGGCGCGGGCGATCAACAGGAGATCTTCGGCGAGCCGGGACAGGCGTTGCGTCTCGTCGGCCGCGGAACGCAACGCGCTCTCGAGCTCCTCGCGCGACCGCGGGCGACGGAGTGCGAGGTCGAGCTCCGTGCGAAGCAGCGCCAGCGGGGTGCGGAGCTCGTGGCTGGCGTCGGCGACGAAGCGGCGCTCGTGCTCAACTGCCGCCTGCAGGCGCGCGAGCATCTCGTTCAGCGTCTGGGCGAGGCGAGAGATCTCGTCTCCGGCCGGCGGCACGGGCAGCCTGCTCGGCTCCCCCGGATTGACGGATTCCGCGCGTCGGCGCAAGAGCTCGACCGGAGCGAGGGCCCGCGCCGTGAGCGCGTACCCGCCGAGCGAGGCGGCGAGCAGGGCGAGGGGCAGGAAGATCAGGAGCTCGTGCCGGAGGTGGTCGAGCGACTCGTTCCGCGGCTCCAGCGAGCGCGCGAGCACCGCCACCCTGGTTCCGGCAACCGGTAGCGCGAGGACGCGCCACTCGCCATGCCGGCGCGGGAGCTCCTCGTCCAGCCAGACTCGGTTGCCGGCGAACGCCTCCGCGAGGATCCGAGGCCCGACGAGCGGTCGCAGATTCCGTGGCTGTGACTTGCGCAGCCGGCCGAGCGAATCGAACCGCTGTGCAAACGTCCGCCCGCTGTCGGCGTCGGTGTCGACGCTGCCGCTGCTGATCTCCTCCCGAGACTGGGCGAGCAGGGACGCGTTGACCGTGTTGAGGAGCTCGTTGCCGACGCGCTTGTAGACGAAGAGCCCGACCGCGGCGAACACGACGGCCATGGCGACTGCGAAGCTCAGCGTGAGGCGGATCCGGATCGGAACGCTGCTCACTGGACCGCACGCAGCCGGTAACCGACCCCGCGGATGGTCTCGAGCGAATGGTGCCCGAACGGACGGTCGATCTTCTCTCGCAGGTAGCGGACGTAGACATCGACGACGTTCGACCGGCTCTCGAACGCGAAGTCCCAGGCGCCGTCGAGCAACTGGGTGCGGCTGAGCGTCACGCCGGGCCGTCGCATGAACAGCTCGAGCAGCGCGAACTCCTTGGCGGAGAGGTCGAGCTCCTGGTCGCCGCGCCACGCCCGGTGCGAAGCCGGATCCAGACGGAGATCGCCGACCTGGAGGACGGGCGGCCGCTCCACCGGCGCGCGTCGAGTCAGCGCGCGCAGCCGCGCGAGCAGCTCCTCGAAGGCGAACGGCTTGGTGAGGTAGTCGTCGGCGCCGGCGTCGAGCCCATTGACGCGATCGTCGACGGCGTCGCGCGCCGTGAGCATCAAGACGGGCGCCCAGACGCCGCTGCCGCGCATCAGGCGGCAGATCTCGAAGCCGTCCGCCCCGGGCAGCATCACGTCGAGGACGATCGCGTCGTAGGGAACGGCTTGCGCCATCCAGAGCGCCTCCTCGCCGCGGTCGGCGAGGTCGGCCGCGTAGCCCTCCTCGCCCAGGCCACGGCGGAGGAGCTCGCCGAGCTTCCTCTCGTCCTCGACTACCAGCACTCGCATGACGGAGTCATTTTCACTCCGCCGGTGAGAGTCGGATGAGTTATCCGGTCGTCGGATGGGTTGGTGTCCTTCCGCCGGGGGCGAGAAGGTCGAAGCCGTCCGGGGTGTTGAGCAGCCCCGGCGTTGTTCCGGGATGCCCGTCCGCGCCGTATTGCCAGACGATCGCGCGGGTCGCCGGGTCGATCGCGACCATCCGGTCGTTGTAGTCGTCGTTGACCATGAACACGCCTGAGGGGAGCTTCTCGACGAGCGACGGGTGGTCGAGCTCGCCGAGGCCACCGGCGGGTTGGTAGCGGTACACGATCCGGCCCTGCCGGTTGAACTCGATGATTCCACCCGGATGCTCGTAGTCGGCGACGAGGTAGCGGTCGGGTCCGAGCTGTTGAGGGTCGGAGGGATAGCCGATCGCGAGGTGGACGGCCCAGACGCGCCGTCCGGCGGGAGTGAGCTCGTCGATCCAGCTGCCGTTGATCTCCGAGACGAGGAGGTCGCCGTTCGCGAGCGGTGTGTCGCCGTTGGGCGAGCCGAGCGCCGCCGGAGGGTCGTGCACGCAGCGCCCGGGGGTGCCGATCTGATGGAGGACGCGCTTCGTACGCGGGTCGATGACGAGGACGCGACAGTTCCCGGGGTCGGCGACGGTCATGTCGCCGTTGCCGAGAAGGTAGGCGTCGTCGGGCGTGTTGAGGTAGCCCGGCGCGAATCCCGGCGTTCGCGGGTGCCCGTACTGGAACGTGATGCGCCCCGACGGGTAGGCGATCTCGACGATCGTGTCGTTGTCCTCCTGGTTGGAGATGATCGCGCTCCCGTGCCGGATGAAGAACGCGTCGTCGGGGAAGTAGAAGCCACCGCGGGGCGCCGCCCGACCCGGTGACGGGTATCTCCACACGACCTGGTCGCGGTCGTTCAGGAGGAGCAGCCGGTCGCTGCCTCGGTCCGCGATCAGCAACTGGTCTCCGGCGAACGGCGAGCCGGCCCCGCGATCTCCGGCCTTCCCGAAGCCCGGGTTGGGAACGACCATCTGGACGTCGGATGCCGGCTGACCGCTGCTCGACTCGCCGCCGACGATCCAGAGCCGGCCGTCGCTCACGGCGGCACCGGCGTTGGCGGTGGGGACGCGCAGCGATCCCGCGCGTAGAAACGCGACCTTGCCCGGCTGAAAGGCGTAGATGGCGCGAGTTGGACCCGCCGCGGTTCTGCCTCCTGCGAGGTAGACCGTGCCATCGAGCACGCCGGCCGAAGCTCCGTCAAGCGGCCTGGGTAGCCGGCCGACCACTCGCGCCGTGCGGTTGGCCGGGTCGATGAGCTGGACCGCGTCGCTGGGATGCCCGTTCGCGCCGAGACCGCCGAAGACGTAGATCTGGGAGCCGCGCACGGCGATGGCCGGGTAGCGAACAGGGACGCGAAGCGCGGCGACCGGGCGGTAGCTTCGGCCGTCTGTCGTCGAGACGACCTCGGGATTCAGCGCGGACCCGTCATACCCGCCGACCACATACACCGTGTTGCCGATCGTCACGGCGCCTGCGTCTGCGCGCGCTCCGGCGGGCGCGGCGCCTCGAGTCGCCCTCCCGCCGTCCACGATCTGCGTCCCGCCGGCCGGGGCGGCGGTGCCGCCGCCGATCACAAGCTGCCGCGCTCCGAGTGCGGCACCCGCCGCATCGTGAGTCGCCTGGAGCAGGCTCCCCTGGGACGTGAGCCGTCCGGTTTGCGTGTCGAGAACGGCAACGCCGCTCGTGGACAAGCCCCCCGAGCTCAGGCCGCCGAGGATGACGAGCTCATGCCGCGTGCCGGCCCGAGGCAGAACGACCTCGCGGCTCAGAGGCGCAGTCAGTTGCCAGGGAAGAAGGCCCGCCTCGGCCGCCGGTGGGCGTACCGGGGGAGTTGCCTTCGTGTTTTGCACGGGAGGAGGAGGCTTCGTCTTGTGCGCTGACCCATGGACGTCGGCCAACCCGAGCGCTGCCACCGCCGCGACTGCGAGCACCACCAACACCGCCGAACGTCTCCGCATCTCGACAGTGCAACAACCGGCCGTGAGAGGGGCCTGAGCCGGGCTCCGGCGGTTCTCAGCGTTTTCGCATCTTCCTCACATGCCCGTCTCATCGCTCGCGGGCACCCTCCCCGGCATGACAGGACATTCCCGCATCGAGCTGGCACGAGCCCGCGCGCGGGGCGCGAAGAGGGCGATCGGCCTGCTGACGGCGGTTGTCTTCGGCGTTGCGTTCGTCGGCGCGAAGCTGCACGCACCCGGCCACGCGAAGGGGAGGGCGAAGTCCCTCGGCGCTCCCGCCTCGTTCGAGCGAGCCGTGAAGCACAGCGTCGCGCAGGGCGGTCAGATCGCGCCTGCGGTCCAGCCGCCGCCGGTCTCCAGCTCGACCTCATGAGCGTCGACCTCGTGCGCCGGTTTCGCGCGATGGGCTGTGAGGTCGCGGTCTCCGGCGAGTTCAGGACTTCCGCTGCCGGTGTGCTCGAGCGCTGGGAGGGAACGTTCAGCCTCTTCCGCCCCGAGTCGGAACTGTCGCGCGTGAACGCGTCGCCGTCGCGAGTGCTCCGCGTGTCGCGGCTCTTCGCGAGCACGCTGGAGGTTGCGCTCGACGTCGCTGCGGAGACGGACGGCCTCGTCGACCCGACGCTCTGCGGGCGCTGGAGCGAAGTCGTCGTTTCCGGGCGGCTGCTCTCCCGCCCGCCGGGCCTCGCGCTCGATCTGAACGGCGTCGTCAAGGCGATGGCCGTCGACGAAGCGGCCACCGCGCTCGAAGGTTCCGGCTTCGTCTCGGTCGGCGGCGATCTCGCCGTGCGCGGCCCGGTGGACGTCGCGCTGCCGGCCGGGGGCGCGATCCGCGTCGTGGCGGGCGGCCTCGCGACGAGCGGGACGGCCTCACGCGGCGACCACCTCGTGGACACCGAGACGGGCCTCCCCAGCGAGTCTCCGTGGGCGCAGGTGACCGCATCGGGCGCGACGTGCCTCGCTGCCGACGTCGCGGCCAAGGCCGGCTTCCTGCTCGGATACGGCGGACCCGAGTGGCTCGCCGTGCGTGGCATTCCGGGACGCTTCGTCGCCCGCGACGGCGAGATCGTCGAGAACCGCGCTTGGGACGCCGCGACACGGGTGGCGCAGCCGTGCACCTGAGCTCGAGCCCGGCGGTCTGGTACGCAGCGCGGGCCTCCGGCGTGGCGGCGTACGTCGTGCTGAGCATCGTGGTCTCGCTCGGGCTGACGCTGGGGAAGAAGGCACAGAGCTCACGCTGGCCGCGCTTCTCCGTCGAGGAGGTCCACCGCTTCGGCGGCCTACTCGTCGGCTCGCTCATCGGCGTCCACGTGCTGGCGATCGCTGCAGACTCGTTCCTGCCCTTCTCGCTCACCCAGCTGCTCGTGCCGTTCACGGCGACCTACCGACCGCTCTGGACGGGCCTCGGCATCGCCGCGGCCGAGCTGCTCCTCGCACTCGCGATCACGAACCACTACCGAAAACGGCTGCCGTATCGCTTCTGGCGGCGCGCGCACTACCTGAACTTCGCGGTGTGGGGGTTCGCCTCGCTGCACGGACTCATGTCGGGGACCGACCGGGGCGCGGCGTGGCTGGCGATCCTCTACGGGCTCTCCGTTTCGACCGTCCTCATGCTCCTCCTGTGGCGTTTCGGAGGCCGCGCGACGCGCGTCGCCACCGCGGGAGCCGTGACCGTCGTAGCGCTGCCGCTGCTCATCGTCGGCCCGCTGCGCCACTCGCCGCCGGCCTGGAACTCGGCAAACGTCAGCGAGACCCTCACCGGCAGCGTGATCCGCAACGGAACCCAGCTGAAGCAGATCGTCTCCTTCGTCGGGCAGGCGGGCCGTCCGCAGAAACTCCTCCTGCGCGCCGACCTCCTCGTCGCGCCGGCGAGACTCGAGTCGACCTCGCTCCAGCTCGAGTACCTCCCCAGCGGAGACGTCTGCCGCGGGCGGGTCACGAGTGCCCAAGGCCAGAGCTTTAGCGGGACGTGCCGGCTCCCGAACGGCGACGAGCGTACGATCGAAGCGAGCTGGGTGCCGAACGCGGCCGGGACCGGCGTCGTCGGCAACGTCCAGCTGCATGGCTAGCAGGCGAGCCGGAACCCGTCGCGAACGCGGCCGTCGGTCGTCACGTAGCGGAAGCGCGCGCGGTTGCCCGAGACATCGACGCGCAGCGCGCCGAAGCGACCCTGGACGACGCGGGCAAGTGGAATCGTCAGCTTGCGCGCGTCGTCGTCCAGCGGCGCGCCGCCCGTGCCGACCGCCACGTACACGACGCCGCGGCGCGGCCGGCTCCGCGCGTACGCGTGCAGGTGGCCGACGAACACGATCTGGACGCCGTCCTTCTCCACGAGCGGAACGATGTTGCGGCGAAGACCCGGGCTGAGCGGGCGTCCGCGCGGCTCCCACGGCGGGTGGTGCCAGGCGGCGAAGCGGAAGCAGGAGCGGCGGGCCAGCGCCTGGCGGGCGAAGCGCAGCTGTGGCGACCCGGGCGCGACGGTCGTGTCGGAATCGAGGACGACGAACCCGGCGTTGCCCCAGGTGAAGCGGTACCAGCGCTCGGCGCCGAGCGAGTGGAACGCCTCGAGCTCGGCCTTACCGTCGTCCGCCTTGACGTCGTGGTTCCCGAGCGCCGGGAACCAGGCCGACTCGCGCATCACCGCCGCGTAGGGGGCGAAGATGTCGCGGTCGAGCAGCTGCTTCGCGCCCTCCGGATACGCGTTGTCGCCGACGGTGAGCACGAAGTCCGGGTGCCACGACTCGATCAGCGAGGCGACCGCAGTCTCGTTGCTCGACCCGCTGCCGAAATCGCCCACGACGGCGAAGGTGTACTTCGAGGCGCGCGCCGGCGCAGCGCGGAACCGGCCGGTCGCGAGCGCGCCGGAGTCGTCCTCGACCGTGTACGCGTAGCGCCTTCCGGGCGTGAGGTGGACCAGCCGCACCACGTGCTCGACGCCGCTGCCGGCCGCGATGCGGACGCCGTTCTCCAACGACACGGCGGCGTTGTCCGGCGTCGCGGTGCGGAACGAAACGATCGCGCTGCGCTGCGTCACGCTCTCGACGACCGGGCCGCGGGTCAGGGCGACCGCGGCGACTGCTTCAGCGATCACTCCCTGCCTTACGGCTGACGAGGCGTCTCGGATCGACGCTCCGCCAGGAGCGCGAACTTGCGGACGCGACCCGACGCGAGCCACTCGCTCCAGAGCCGGTGGGACGTCACGAGGTCTTCCAGACCCTCGGCGGCGTACGCAGCGGCCAGCGAGTCGGCCGCCGCGCGATGCGAATCGCTCCAGTCCTGCTGCCAACGGACGGCCAGGCCGGCGCGCGCGAGGAGGTCGTGCAGCTCGCCGAGCGGGATGAGCCACACGGTCTCGGCCGCGGGCATCTGCGCGCGCTCCGCCTCGGTCAACGGCCGCCCCTCCTCCACCGTGAATGCGAACCGTCCGCCGACGGGGAGCCCTCGCGAGACGTGGTCCACCAGCGCCGCCTTGTCGCGGAAGGCGAGCAGGGTCTCGAGCAACAGGACGACGTCGAAGGTTCCCGGCGGCAGCGGCGGAATCTCCGCGACTTCGAAGCGGCATGGCAGGCCGTCGGCGCGCTCGCGCGCGATGTCGACGGCGCTCGCGCTCGCATCCACGCCGAGGTAGTCGCAGCCGAGCTCGCGCGTCAGAAAGCGGCCCGGTCCGGCAATCCCGCAACACAGGTCGAGAACCGAGACACCCGGGCCGACCGCCGCCTGTTGCGCGAGCGTCCGGATCTCGGACGCGCTGACGAAGCTCTGCTGCTCGACGTACTCGCCGGGGCCGAACGCCGCCTCCTGCGCCCGCCGCATAGCCTCGCCAAACCGGTACATGGCGGGCACCGTATTGTCCTGCGAATGCTCGAGCGCGGAGCAACGCTGCCTGCGAGCCGGAGGTCGCTGCCCCAGCTGGGCAAGCAGCTCGCTCCGGTGGCCGGGCTGGCCGGCACAGTCCTGATCCTCGCCGTACTGGCGGGGACGGTCGGGATCGGCGGCGCCGGCTGGCTCGTCAGCCTCGTCAGCGGTTTGGCCCTGAACCTGTGGCTCGCGCGCGCCCTCTGGCGCGATCCCGCGGCTGGTCTCGGCTGGGCGAGTTGGGTCACGCTGACGCGCGCGACGCTCGCGGTGGGCGTCGCCGCCCTCACCGCTGCGTCCTTCGAGTTGCCGGTCGCAACCGCGACGCTGGTCGTGCTGGCGTCCCTCGCCCTCGCCCTCGACTTCGCCGACGGCTGGATCGCACGGCGTACGAAGACGCAATCGGCCCTCGGCGCAAAGCTCGACGGAGAGGTCGACGCGTTCCTGATCCTCGTGCTCAGCATCGAGGTCGCCCCCACCGCGGGCGGCTGGGTGTTGCTGATCGGCCTCGCGCGCTACCTGTTCCTCGCGGCGGGCTGGGTGTTCCCGTGGCTGCGGGCGCCGCTGCCGCGGCGCGACTGGCGCAAGACCGTGACGGCGTCGCAGGGAGTCGCTCTCGTTGTGGCGGCGTCCGGGGTTCCGCCGTTGTGGCTGAGCCGCGTGCTGCTCGCCGTCGCCCTCGCCATGCTCGCCGAGTCGTTCGGCCACGACGTCTGGTGGCTGTGGCGGCACCGCGATGAGGCGCCGCCACACGCTCGTGCAGCATGGATCCGGCATCCGGTCACAACCGCCCTGCTGACGGCGGTCGCCCTGGCGATCGTCTGGTTCACCCTCATCTTCCCCATCCGGCCGTGGCTGCTCACGCCGGGCGCGTTCGTGCGGATCCCGCTCGAGGGGCTCGTCATCGTCGGCCTGGCCGTCGCCCTCCCGACCCGTGCGCGCCGGATCGTGCCGTGGGTTCTCGGGCCTCTGCTCGGTGTCCTCGTTCTGATCAAGGCCTTCGACCTCGGTTTCTTCATCGCGTTCGACCGGACGTTCAACCCGGTCGAGGATTGGAGCTTCTTCTCGATCGGCTTCGCGACGGTGCGTGACACGTTCGGCAGCCGGGACGAGGATCTCGCGATCGTGGTCGCCACCATCGTCGGCTTGGCAGCGCTCCTTGCCCCGGCGCTGGCCGTCGGCCAGTTGACCCGGGTCGCGGGTCGAAACCGCCGGCCCTCGCTGGCAATTGTCGGCGTGCTCGCCGCCACGTGGGGGCTCTGCTGGCTGCTCGGCGCGCAGGTCTCGGGGGCCGGGGTCGCGTCGATCAGCGCCTCCCACCTCGCGGTCAGCGAGGTGAAGGCCGTACAAGCCGACTTCCGCAGCGAGGCTCAGTACAGGGCGTTGCTCGCCCGCAAGGATCCCTACAGCAGCATTCCCGCGAGCCGGCTCCTGAAGGGATTGCGCGGCAAGGACGTCCTGCTCGTGTTCGTCGAGAGCTACGGCCAGATGGCCGTCCAGGGAACGTCGTTCTCGCCCCCGATCGACCAGATCGTCGACAACGGCACCCAGCAGCTCGAGGCCGATGGGTTCTCGTCCCGCAGCGCCTGGATCACCTCGTCCACCTTCGGCGGAGGCAGCTGGCTCGCGCACGCCACGCTGGAGTCGGGAACGTGGGTCAACAGCCCGGGCCGCTACTCGCAACTGATCAAGAGCAACCGGCTGACGCTTCCGGCCGCGTTCGCGAAGGCCGGGTGGAGGACGGTCGCCGACATCCCCTCGACGCACGGCGCCTGGCCGGAGGGGAAGTCCTTCTACCACTACGAGAAAATCTGGGACCGCGACAACCTCGGCTTCCGAGGCCCGAACTTCGGCTTCTCGGCCATGCCCGACCAGTACACGTTCCAGGCAGTCGCGAAGCGCGAGCTCGGAAAGCGGAACCGCCCTCCGATCTTCGCCGAGATCGACACGACGTCGAGCCACGAGCCCTGGACGCGGATCCCGCCGCTCATCTCCTGGAACCGGATCGGCAACGGGTCGATCTTCAACCACGTGCCGATCGACCGGACCGGCATCACGGATCCGCAGCAGGGCTACGCGAAGTCGATCCAGTACTCCCTGCGCACGCTCTACTCGTTCGTCGAGCGCTACGGCAACAAGAACACCGTGGTGATCGCGCTCGGAGACCACCAGCCCTCACGGGTCATCTCACAGGCGAATCACGAGGTTCCGGTCACGATCATCGCCCACGACCCGAAGGTGATGGACAGGCTCTCGAGCTGGGGCTGGACGGACGGGATGCTGCCGTCTCAGACGGCGCCCGACTGGCTCATGAGCGCGTTCCGCGACCGCTTCCTCAACGCGTTCGACCACTAGCGAGGAAAGCGGTCCCGAAGAACAGCTCGCTCCACGAGACATCGACCAGAGCGGCCTCCATTGCTCCGCGGATCGTCTCCCACGGCCGGCGGGCGATCCACTCAGCTGAGATTCCGAGCTGCGCCACCCGCCGCGGCGTCGAGTCGGGAAGCTTGAGATCGAGCACCGTCCAGCGTCCGCCGGGCCGCAGGGCCGCGGCGCCGTGCGCGATCACGTCGGCGCATCCGGTCACCTGCGTCAGCGCGTAGGTGGAGAGGATCGCGTCGACCGCGCTCGGGAACTCGAATGCGGCCGCGTCGGACTGCACGAGACTCACATTGCGCCAGCCGTTCGCCTCGACCCGGCCCTGAGCCTCGGCGAGCATCGCGTCGGTCAGGTCGACGCCGACGATGCGGCCTGCGGGTCCGATCGCCTGCTCGAGGAACGGGAAGTTCTGGCCGGTGCCGCAAGCCACGTCGACCACGGTGTCGCCCGGCCGAAGCCCCAGCGCCTCGATGGCCCGGCGTCGCTGCGCCTGCTGCGGATAGCCGGGAACCGGGTAGAGCCGCGAGGTCACGTTGTAGTGCTTCGCCTTCTTGCGATACGTCGCGATCAGGCGCTCGTGCGTGCTCTCGACCCGGCTCACCACTTGGCTCACGGCGTCCTCGGGTCCGCCTCGACCGCGGCCTTGATCGCCACCATCTCGACATCCATTACGCGCCGGATCCGCCCGTTGAGCACGCTGCCGGGGATCGCGCGCATCACGTTCTTGAGGTCGACCTCGACCCACATCATCGCGTCGGTCTGCTGACCGTCGAGCGGCTCGAGCTCCATCCCCCATCGCGCCGTCGACGTCCCCAGAGGCCCGGCAAATGCCATGCGGCTCGGCTCCTCGACCACGGTCACATCCTGGGCCCGGAAACGCGTCAGCCCGAAGGGCAGCTTCGCCCGTTGCTCCACGCGCGCACCGGCCCGCAGAGGCACGCCTCCCGCCACCCAGCCCTCGTCGACCGTCGGCGCCCACTCGGGCCAGCGTCCGACGTCGGAGAGATACGCCCAGACCTCGGGAACGCTCCCGTCGATTGCGATGCGGCTCTCGGATCTGATCATCCCGGGTTCCTACGGCAGAGCGGCCGCGTCGGATTCGGCGGCCGGAAGCTCGAGGGTGTGACGGCCCCGGCGAGCCTTCGTCTCGAGATAACTGTGGTTCGCGTCGGAGAGATGCACGCGGGTCGGCACCTGCGCCACCACGGTGACGCCGAAGGAGCGCAGCTGCCGCGCCTTGTCGGGGTTGTTGCTGAGGACTGCGACGCGAGAGACGCCGAGCGCGTCGAGCATCTGCGCGGCGGCGACGTAGCTGCGCTCGTCCTCCTCGTGACCCAGCGCGACGTTCGCGTCGTAGGTGTCGATCCCGTCGTCCTGCAGCGCGTAGGCCTCGAGCTTCGAATAGAGCCCGATGCCGCGACCCTCCTGCCGTAGGTAGAGGAGATAACCGCCGGCCTCGGCGATCCGCTCGACGGCCTCGCGCAACTGCGCCCCGCAGTCGCAGCGCTGGCTGCCGAACACATCGCCGGTGAGGCACTCGCTGTGCGGGCGGACCAGCGGCACGCGCCCGTCGTCCGCCGAGTGAGGTGACGTGCGGTCGCCGAGCGCGAAGGCGAGGTGCTCCCCGCCGTCGACGAGCCCGTCGAAGCTGAACACCCGCGCGTCGGTCGCATAGCCGTCGGCGAACCGCAGCGGTAGCTCGACCTGGGTGCGGATCGTCGCCTTCGGCAACCGCGTCAGCATCCGTCGAACCTCGCTGAGAGCGCGTAGCGCAGGAGCACGACGTCGCCAAGCTTCTGCACGTCCACGAGCTCCGCGCGCCGCGCCGGGTTCCAGGGGAACATGCCGTCGCGCACGAACCGGGTCGCGTCCGAGTCGCCGACGAAGACCGGCGCTACCGTCAGCTGCAACTCGTCGACGATGTCGTCGGTGAGGAACTGCGTATGGACGGTGCCGCCGCCCTCGACCATCAGGCGCTCGACGCCTCGCGCCGCGAGGTCGGTACTCAGCGTGCGCATCTCGATGCTGTCGCCGGCGTCGACGACGGTCGCGACCGGACCGAGCCGATCTCGCGCGTGCTCCGCTCCCGAGCTCGCGCAGTAGACGATCTTCTCGGCGTCGCCGGCATTGAAGAAATCGGCGCGGGCGTCGAGCTCGGCGCGTCGCGTGACCGTCACCTTGATCGGCGACTCCGGCAGCCCGCGAGCGGCCCGATCCTCACGACGCGTCTCGGATCGCACGACGAGCCGGGGGTTGTCGATCCGCACGGTCTCGGCCCCGACCAGGATCGCGTCGCAGGAGGCACGCACGGCGTCGACCCGGTCGAAGTCGGCTTCGTTCGAGAGCAGCAGCCGCGAGGCCGCGTTCCCGATGTAACCGTCGATCGAGACGCAGCACGAGAGCAGCGTGTAGGGACGCTCACGCATCCGCGGCTCCTTCCGGGCCGAAGACGACGCGTCCGCGCGACCGACTAACCGAGCCACGACGACGTGGAAGCCAACCCATGACAAGCACTATCGCGCCCGGCAGGCTCGCAGCGAGCACGAGGACGCCGTAGGCGACGGCGGTCGCGGCGCCGCGCTCGGCACCCAGGCCCGCCGCCGCGAAGACCCAGGCCGTTGCTCCTTCCCGCGGTCCCCAGCCGGCGATGCTCGGCAAGACCACTGCGAGCAACGCGAGCACGGCCAGCGGCACGAGGCGGGAAAGCGGCGCGTCGACGCCGGTCGTCCGGGCGGCGACGATGAACGTGGCGGCGTGGCCGACGAACACGAGAACCGAGGCGAGCACGATCGCCGGCAGCGCGTTTCGCCGCAGCACGCCGTTCCGGACGTCGGAGACCGCCGTGCCCCAGACGCGCGTCCACCGAGAGGGGCCGCCTCCCCGTCTTGCGCGGCCCAGGAGGACGATCGCGACGACGGCGATGACCGCGCCGACGGCGACGAAGGGCATGAACGAGCGCACGGGCGACGGCAACACGAGCAGCAGCGAGATCGCGAGCACGACCTGCACGACCTGCCCCGCCGCCCGCTCCCACCAGACGGCCCTCAACCCACGTCCGACGTCTTGAACAGCCCGGCCGTGCGTGACGCCGCGGTGGACGTCACCGGCGATGCCGGCCGGGAGCAGCAGATTGAGAAACACGGCTCGGTAGTAGGCGGCGAGCGCTGCCGGGAAGGAGAGGCGGACGCCGAGACCCCGGGACACGATCGTCCACCGCCAGGCCGCGCAGACGGTGGTGAGGAAAAAGATGCCGGCGGCGAGGAGCAGCGATAGGGCGTCAACGGCCTCGACGCCGGCGATGAGCGGTCCGGTGCCGAGGCGCCAGACCACGATCCCGAGAATCGCAAGCGAGACCACCGGGCCGATCCACCGACGGAGACTTCTCACGGCAGCACCAGGAGATCGACGTGACCGACCGTGACAGCGAGGCAACCGGCTTGGGCCTCTCTCTGACGGCGCCGGCGGTACAGATCCGCGTCAGCGTCCAGATCCGGGTTCAGCTCGCAGGCGGCTCCGAGCCAGCCGGCGAACCACTCGGCGGCGAGCTTGGACTCGTCCGCGCCGAGCCGCCATGGGCTCGGCTTGACGACGACCTCGGCACCGGTGGCGCGGAACGCCTCAACCGCGGCGTCGACGGCGTCCGGGCCGAGGAGGCGGCCGCTGGACGTCACGCGGCGCTGGTGCGCGTCGAAGGCGGCCGCGACAGGTTGGTCGAGCGGATCGGCCGGAAGCAGCTGGACGCGGCCGGTGACGGAGAGCGTGAAGAGCACCGGACATCCGGCTCCGGCGCACGAAGCGACGAGCGCCGCCAGTTCGTACTCTGTCAGCAAGTCGAGCAGGGCAGAGGCAGTGATGAGGCTCGCGCCGCCGAGCTCCTCCGGGCCAAGCCGGGTCACGTCGCCGAGCCGTGTCTCGACGCTGACGTCTGCGGGAACGTCGGCAGCGGCCAGAGCGAGCAAGTCGGGATCGCGATCGTGCAGGACCCAGCACTGCGGTCCGGACAGCAGCGGAGCAAGCCAGCGGCCCATCGACCCGCTGCCGCAGGCGAGGTCGTGGATCACCAGCGGGTCACCGTCGGGCAACCGGCCGCGAAGCTGCCGGACGAGCTCGCGCGACCGGGCCGACGCATCTGCCGGCTCGCGCAGCTCAAGCCAGTCGGAGCTGACCCGGATCGCCTCGAGCGTCGTCACGCTGCCCTCTCGAGAACATCTGCCACTGTGGAGGTCGTCGTCGACCAGTCGGGCAACGAGTCGCGGCGTTCGCGGGCGGCGCGGCGAAGCCGGCGGCGGAGGCCGGGATCCTCGAGCCACGCGCGCAGCGCGTCGCGAAGCGCCACCGGATCGTCGGGCGGAACAAGCAGGCCCGGCCGGATGCCGTCGACGCCGTGCCCAAGAGCCTCCGGCACGCCGCCTACCTCGGCGGCCACGACGGGCAGGCCGCGGGCGAGCGCCTCGGCGACGACCATGCCGTACGACTCCGCGCGCGAGGGCAGGACGAGCAGATCCGCGGTCGCGTAGCTGCGGTCGAGGTCGGCACCCGCCTGCGGCCCCGAGAAGCGCACGCGCCGCTCCACTCCGCCGTCCGCGGCGCGGCGGCGTACGTCCTCGACGAACGCCGGGTCGCGTTCCAGGCTGCCGACGCAGAGGCACTGCCAGGGCAGGCTCGTCAGCGGGGCGAGAGCGTCGACGAGGACGTCGTGGCCCTTGCCCGGGATCACCGCGGCCACCGAGAGCAGGGCACCGGCGGCCGCCGTTCCGGGAGCGAGCTCGGAGCGATCGACACCAGGCTCGGCGACATGGACGCGGTCGGCCGGTAGCGCGTAGAGGTCGAGCAACGCCCGCCGGGCCCAGGCGCTGGTCGTCACGACGGATGCGGCAGCCGAGAGCACTTCCCCCTCGCTCTCATTTCCCAGCGGCATGTGGACGAGCGCGACGAGGCGCAGGCGCGCTGCGTCCGGAACCAGCACTTCGGGGGCCGCCGACGCGACGAGCCCGTCGAGCAGCACGAGAGATCCCTCAGGGATCGCGCCGACGACTGCGGCGAGAGCATCGAGCGCGGGCGCGGCGGGCGACGGCCACGAGCCCGCAACCTCGTGCATCTGCACGTCCCAGCCCGCCGCGGCGAGGCCGTCGCAGACACGCCGGTCGTACGCGTTGCCTCCGCTCGGCCGAGCCGGATCGTCGATGCCTGCTGGGACGACGAAGTGGACGTCCATCACAGCTCTCGCTCGTAGGACGCGGACGCGACAGGCGACTCGTGCAGCGTGACCACGAGTCCGTCGAGCTCCCCAGCGGCGCCGCCGAGGCGTTCCGCCAGCCGGTCTGCAATGACGCGGGCCAGCTCCTCCGTGGTCGTGTTCACCTCAGCGAGGCTCGGGTCGTCGTCGAGATTGCGGTAGTTGAGCTCCGCCAGCACGGCGTGCAGCTCCTCGCTCGCCCGGCCGATGTCGATCACCACGCCGTCGGCGTCGAGCTCCGACCGCCGGAACGTGGCGTCGACCACGTAGGTCGCGCCGTGCAGCCGCTGTGCGGGGCCGAAACTCTCGCCCCGCAGGCTGTGGGCGATCATCACGTGATCGCGGACGGTCACGCTGAACACGCCTAGCCCTCTCCGTAGGAGATCGTGTGGCAGAGCGCGGGCAGGCTGCCCTCGGCCAGCCGAGCCATCACGTCGGGCAGCTGGTCGAACGGCGACTCGCCGGTGAGGAGGGCGTCGAAGGCAGGATCACGCAGCAGCTCGAGCGCAAGCGCGAGGCGGTCGGCGGTCGTGCGGCGCGAGGCGCGGGCCGGGGAGATCGTCCCGACCTGGCTCGAGCGGATGCCGAGCCGGCCGGCGTGGAACGCGCCTCCGAGCGAGAGCCGAACCTCGGTTTCGCCGTACCAGCTGAGGTCGAGCACCGTTCCCTCGGGCGCAAGCAGCTCGAGCGAGCGCTGGAGCCCCGCCGACGTCGCGCTCGTGTGCACAACGAGATCGAGACCACCGCCCGCTTCTTCGGGCAGAGCGAAGTCGACACCGAGGGCCGCGGCAACGTCCGAGCGCGTGGGATCGACGTCCACGAGCGTCACGCGAGAGCCCGGAAACTGCTGCAGCAGCCGCGCGACGCAGCAGCCGACCATCCCGGCACCAACTACCGCGACGCGGTCTCCGACGAGCGGGCCTGCGTCCCAGAGCGCGTTGACCGCGGTCTCGACCGTCCCCGCGAGCACGGCGCGCGAAGCCGGAACGCCCTCCGGCACGACGAAGACGGCACCGGCCGGCACGACGTACGCAGTCTGGTGCGGATAGAGGCAGAAGACCGTGCGCCCGCGCAGCTCGGCCGGGCCTTCCTCCACAGCGCCGACGTTGAGGTAGCCGTACTTGACCGGGCCCGGGAAGTCACCCTCCTGGAACGGCGCCCGCATCCGCTCGTGCTCCGCCGGCGGCACGGCGCCGCGGAAGACGATCGTCTCGGTGCCCCGGCTAATCGCCGAGCGAACCGTCCGCACGACCACGTCGCCCGGCCCGGGCTCGGGAAGTCCGGCCTCGCGGATCTCTCCGCGGCCGGGGGCGGCCAGCCAGAAAGCGCGCGCCCGGCGGTTGTCGACAGCTTCGCTCACAAAGTCCTTGTGGCGAAGTACGCGAGACGGGGATCGCCGGATTCAGGGATCTGCGATCCGCTGGGGCAGGCAGTGCGTCGGATTCGGGACCTTAAACCGCCTCGCCTTGGCATGGGCCCGGCGCTCCCTCCTTGCGGAGGGTCGCGCCGGGCCCGTGCCTTCGTGGTCTCAGTGACCTTTGAGGAGAGGTGCGAGCGAGTGGACCTGCAGGGTGTCACTCGCATTCCCGAGGTACGGGAGGTTCCAGTTCTGCTCGATCGTCTGGAGCAGCGAGTAATGGTTGGTCGGAGTGTCGTCGGTCACGCCGTGGGGTCCGTTCCGGGTGATGACGATCATCGGGACGTGGCCTCCCCCGTAGACACTGCCGCCCGCGAGATCGCCGCCGCCGCCGCTGGACGGGTTGGGCGGTGTGGCGGGAAGCCTCGGCGCGTCGCAGCAGCCGCTCGTGTCGTTCGGCCCGAAGGGCGCGTCGTCGGCGAAGCTGCTCTCGTCCCAGGTCACGAAGATGGCCGAGTGGCCTGTCCACGCCTTGGAGTGCATGATCGCGGTCACCCAGGTGTGCAGGAACGAGTCACCGTCCTGGTACAGCGCGGTCTGGAACTGATCAGTCGGCGTGTCCGGGAAGGGGCACGAGGGAGCGCCGCCGTGCATGTTGTTGCAGTTGTTCGGCGTGATCCAGACGAACTGCGGCACCTTGTTGGTCGACAGATCAGTGGTGAGCTGCGTCAACGGGACGACGCTGTTTGCCCGAGACGGGTCGTTGTAGATGTCCGGATACATCAGGAACGGGTCGTGCTTGCGCACGTAGAGGCCGTCCGAGGTCTGGGTCAGCGTGTCGCCCGGAGACGGTAGATCCTCCATGTACGCCTTCCAGCTCACGTGTTTCTGCTCGAACTGGTCGACGAGGTTCGTGTGATCGAACAGCGGGGCCTGCGCGACGTCGTCGCTGTTGGAACCCCAGTTCGAACCGCTGGTGGCCGCGATGTAGTTCGGCAGGCTCACGTGCGTGACGCCCGAGTAGTTCGTCTCGAGCCCGTACGTGTTCGCGATGCTCTGGATGAACGTCGTATTCGTGTTGGACGGATTGAGTAGATCCGCATACGACGTGTTCTCCATCATGATCACGAAGATGTGATCCATATGCGGGCCGCGATTGTTCCCAGCTGCCGCCCCGTGGCTCGTGCTGTGCCCCGAGGCGGCCGCAGGAAGAGCAAACGCGACGATCGCGCCGGTGCACGCGCACGCCAGCGCGATGAGGCCGAACAGACGAAGACGCATTGTTTCCCCCTTCATCGCTTGTCGATGATCAGTGCGCGAACGCCAGACGAGGCGTCCGCTCGGATCTGAGAGTTGGGCGTGTATCGAACTGGTGACAGCCTCGCACGAATCGCGAGGCAGCGGCACCGTCATGTGTCGCGGTCGACGTGGTAGATGGGAGGGGTGACACAGGGGCGACAGCACTACAACGTCACCTTCGCGCTGCTGGCCGGCGCCGGCATCGGCTATGCCCTGATGCAGTCGCTCGTTCTGCCGGCGCTGCCAGAACTCCAGCAGGCGCTGCACACCTCGGTGGACTCCGTCAGCTGGGTGCTGACCGCGTACCTGCTCAGCGCATCGATCGCGACACCGCTGATCGGCCGGCTCGGAGACATCCACGGCAAAGAGCGGCTGCTCGTCGTCGTGCTCGTCGCGCTCTGCGTCGGCACCGTGCTCTCCGCCGTCGCGACCACACTGACCGTCATGCTCATCGGGCGCGTGATCCAGGGCGCGGCCGGCGGTCTCTTCCCGCTCGCGTTCGGAATCATCCGAGACGAGTTCCCGCGCGAGCGCATTGCCGGCGGGATCGGGCTGATGTCGGCGCTGCTCGGCGTCGGCGGCGGCGCCGGCATCGTCCTCGCCGGGCCGATCATCGACCACCTCGACTACCACTACCTCTTCTGGCTGCCGCTGATCCTGCTCGTCCCGACGACCGTGGCGATCCACTTCTTCGTGCCGGAGTCTCCGGTGCGTGACAAGGGAACCGTGAACTGGTCAGGGACGGTCCTGATGGCAATCGGCTTGGCCGCGCTCCTCGTTGCGGTCAGCGAAGCGCCGGTCTGGGGATGGGGGTCGCCGAAAACCATCGGCCTGCTCGTTCTCGGCGCACTCGTGCTCCCGCTCTGGGTGTGGAGCGAGAGTCGGTCGCCGCAACCGCTCGTCGACATGCGCATGATGCGAGTCCGAGGCGTCTGGACGACCAACACCGTCGCCGCCCTGCTGGGCTTCGGCATGTACTCGTCGTTCATCCTCATCCCCAACTTCGTCGAGACGCCGAAACACGTCGGCTACGGCTTCGGCGCGACCGTCACCGAGGCAGGCCTCTTCCTCCTCCCCGCGACCGTCGCGATGCTCCTCTTCGGCGCCCAGACCGGGCGGCTCGAAAAGCGCTTCGGGTCGAAGCCTCCGCTACTCGCGGGCGCGCTCTTCGCCAGCGGCGCCTACACCCTGCTCGCGGCCTTCCGGGACGAGAGCTGGCAGATCTACGTCGCAGCGTTCCTACTCGGAACCGGAATCGGGCTCGCATTCGCGGCGATGGTCAACCTGATCATCGAGAACGTCGGACCGGCCGAGACCGGCATCGCCACCGGGATGAACACCGTCACGCGGACAGTGGGCGGCGCCTTCGGCGGCGCCGTCGTCGCGTCGATCCTCGCCGGCTCGATCGAGCGCGGCGGCTATCCCTCGGCCTCGGGCTACACGGCCGCGTTCGCGGCGTGCGCGATCGCCCCGGCGGTCGGCGTGCTGGTCGGCTTCCGCATCCCGGGCCGACGAACCCAGGACGCGTTCGCGCGGCACGAGGTCGGCGACCTTGTCGAGGAACCGAGCTAGTCCTCGAGCGCCGGCTGCGCGACGTCGTGCTCGAGCGCAAGCCGCGGCAGGCGCCGGTCGAGGGCGTCGGGGAACGCCCACGTCCGCTCGCCGAGGATCTGCAGAACCGCGGGCAGGAGCACGCACCGGATCACGAGCGCGTCCAGCAACACGGCTGCAGCGAGGCCGAGCCCGAACAGCTCGATCACCCGGGAGCCGCCGAAGATGAACGACGCGAAGACGACCACCATCACCGCGGCGGCGGCGGTGATCACCTTGCCGGTCGCGACGAGGCCGTCGCGGATGGCCGCTTCCATCTCGCGCTGCCGTGTCCATTCCTCGTGGATCCGCGAGACGAGAAAGACCTCGTAGTCCATCGAGAGGCCGAAGACGATGGCGAACATCAGGACAGGCAGGAACGCCTCGATCGGCCCGCTGGTAACGCCGGGGAACCAGCCGAACTGAAAGACCGCGACGATCACGCCGAGCGACGCGGCGATCGAGAGCAGGTTCATCAACGCCGCCTGGACCGGGATCACGAGCGACCGGAAGACCACGGCGAGCAGCAGCGCCGAGAGCAGGACGACAACCGCGATGAACAGCCAGAGCTTCGCCGAGAGCACGCTGGAGAAGTCGATGAAGGTCGCCGTTGCCCCGCCGATGTAGGCGGTCGCGCGGGTCTGCTGCTCGAGCGGCGGGATCACGTTCCGGCGCAAGTCCTTGACGAGGTTCGCCGTCGCGGCGCTCTGCGGTGAGGAGCTCGGGTAGGCGTTGAGGACGGCGACTTCGCCGTTGGGGCTGAGCCGCGGAGGCGCGACCGCGACGACGCCCGGCGCGGCGGTAAGCGCGCGCTTGAAGGCATCGACGACGCCTTGGTCGTTCGCTGTGGGAAGGTCGACGACCACGCTGAGCGGGCCGTTGAAGCCGGGGCCGAAGCCCTGCGCAAGCAGGTCGTACGCCCGGTGCGAGGTGAACGACGCCGGGTCGTTCCCCGCGTCGCTCGAGCCGAGCCGCAGCCACAGCGCAGGGGCGGCCAGGGTGAGCATCACGGCCGTGGCGGCGATCGCGGCCGGTACGGGATGTCGCTGGATGACACCCACCCAGCGCACCCAGAAACCGCGGCCGGGGTTGCGCGCACGCCGCCGCCGGCCGAGGAGGTTCACGAACCGTCCGGGCCGGCCGACGCGATGGCCGAAGAAGGTCAGGAGCGCAGGCAGCAGCGTGACCGAGGCGGCGAGCACGAGCAGCACGGCGAGCGCGGCGGCGACCGCGACGCCGTAGAGAAAGCTCACGCCGAGCGCGAACATCCCGAGCAGCGCGATGACCACCGTCGCGCCGGCGAAGAGGATCGCCCGGCCCGAAGTGTCCATCGCCAGCAGCACCGCGCCACGCACGTCACCGCCGTTCTCGCCGTAGATCTCCCGGTAGCGGTTGAGGATGAAGAGCGCGTAGTCGATCCCCACGCCGAGGCCGATCAGCGCCGCAAGCTCGAGTGAGAAGTTCGCCTGGTCAAACACGTGAGAGCTGAGGCCGATCAGGCCGACGCCCGTTCCGAGGCCGAACAGCGCCGTCACGATCGGCAGTCCCATCGCGAGGAACGAGCCGAAGCTGACGAGCAGGACGACCGCGGCGGCGAGGACGCCGATCCCGGTCAGGGAGCCTGGCGCCTGCACCTCCGTCTGCTCGACCGCCTGGCCGCCGAGTTCGACCTCCAACCCTTCACCGCGTGCGGCCTCGGCGGTCGACACGACGTCCTTGATCGCGCCCGTCGGCAAGACGTTCGCCTTCTCGTCGAAGAGAACGACGGCGAACGCGGTCTTGCCGTCGCGCGAGACCTGGCCGTTCCCGGTCGCGGCGTACGGGCTCAGGACTCCGGCGACGTGCGGGAGCTTCGCCACGCGGTCGAGCATCGGCTCCACGCGCTGCCGAACCTCCGGAGCGTGGACGCCCGCAGGGGCGCGGACCACGATCTGGTCTCGATCGCCCGACTGCGTGGGGAAGCTCTTTTGCAGCAGGTCGGCCGCATGCTGGGAGCCCGTGTTTCCGAGCGAGAAGTTGTTCGCGTAGCGCGACCCCACCGCGCGCCAGCCTCCGAACACGCCGACGAGCACGACGATCCAGAGGACGAGCACGAGCCGGCGCCGGTCCGAGCAAAAGCTTGCGAGCCCAAGCAACGCAGCGCAGGGTAGCCCCCGGCAATCCGAAGCCCGCGCAGGTGCGTAGATCCGTCCGTCGCATGGCGATCTCCCCGGCTGAGAGAGACGGCACCTCACACGACACCGAGTCGCTCTACCGCGAGCACGGAGCTGCGGTCGCGGCGCTCTGCCGTTCGCTCCTGCGCGACCGCGCCGAGACAGAGGACGCGACCCAGCAGGTCTTTCTTGCAGCGCATCGGGCGCTGCTCAACGGCGCCGCGCCACGCGAGCCGCGCGCCTGGCTCCTCGCCGTCGCGCGCAACGAGTGCTACGCGCGCTTTCGCGAGCATGCCTCAACCCCGATACCGACCGGCGACGCGCCGGAAGTGGCGACTGCAGATGCCTCGGCGCACGCCCTGCGCGCAGGCGAGCTGGCCAACGTCTGGGACGAGGTCGGACGGATGCCGGCGACCCAGCGCGAGGCCTTTCTTCTGCGCGAGATTCGCGGCCTGAGCTACGGCCAGGTTGCGGACGAGCTCTCGCTCAGCGGCCCCTCGGTCCGCTCGCTCCTGCTGCGCGCCCGCATGCGCCTCCGACAGCGGCTCGGCGACGTGGCCGCCGGGCTCGGCGGTGTCCCCTGGGTGCAAGCGTTGCTGCGTCTCTTCGCGAGCGGCGACGCCGGGTCGCCCGTGCCCGTCGCGACGAAGGCTGCCGCGGTCGGGATCGGCGCGCTCGCGCTGGCGGGCGGCGGAGGCCTGGTCGCGCACCACGCTGCGCAGACCGCGCACCACGCAACGAGACACCACCGAGCTCTGGTTCACCACCTCGCTCGGGCTCCGGTCGTCGCGGTCGCCTCGCTCGAGGACCGGCCGAGACTCGAAAACCGCGGTGGCGAGATCGAGCATTCGCGCGGCCGCGACGGCAGCTCGGGCGATTCGGGTGAGCGCGGTCGCGATCGGGGCAGCCGCTCCTCGGGCGAGAGCTCGAGCGGAAGCGGCCACGACGGCTCCGACGACACAGCGGTCGTGACCAAGAGTCCGTCGAACGGCTCGGACGGCGGAGGCACGTCGTCGGGGTCGGGCTCCGGCGACAGCTCGTCCTCGGGCTCAGGCGGCGACGGATCCGACGGCGGCTCCGGAGCGGTCACGACCGCGACCTCCTCGGGCTCGGATTCCGGAAGCTCCGATTCGAGCGGATCGACCGGCTCAGGCGGAGGCGACGGCTCCGACGGCGGCGGCGGTCACGACGGCTCGACGCACTAGCGCGACTTTTTCGCGCCGAACGCCTCTTCCCAGGTAGAGACCGCCCGCGCTTGAGCGGTCGCCCAGTCACCGAGAAGGAGGAGTTCGATGAAACGGATGGTTCTGCTTGCGGTCGCGGCGGTTCTGCTCGCGGCCGGGTCGGCGAACGCGGCGCCGAAGGCGGTTCGCGGCGTCGTGGTCGCGAAACGCGCCCACAGCGGCACGGTCGTCGTGGCGACGGGACGGAAGGGCCTCGCGGTCACCGTCAAGGTCGCGCCCAGCCGCGTGCGGCTCGGTGAGCGCGTGAGCGTCGTCGGGACACAGCTGCGCGTCCTCTCGCACGTGAAGACGGCTCGGATTCGCGGCATGGTGGTGAAGCGGATGGCGCACGCGGTGCGCGTAGCCAGCGGACGCAGCGTGCTGACGATCCAGACGCAGGGCCGCTCGCTTGCCTCGCACGGCGACGGCCACGAGGGTGAAATGGGCGAGTTCGAAGTCGAGTTCGAGCATGACGGGCTCTTCGAGCACCACTTCACACCGGTCTCGCAGTCCGGCACCGTCGAGATCGAAGGAACCCTCGTCAGCGTCTCACCGCTCGTCGTCTCGCTCGAGGGCCTGCCGGTCGAGATCACCGTGCCGAGCGGAGTGACCCTCCCGCCGCTCACTCCGGGCCAGGAGGTCGAGCTGACGGTCCAGACCGGCGCCGGCAACACGTTCACGCTCGTCTCGATTGACCAGGACGAGAACCAGGTCGGCGAAGAGATCGAGGCGAAGGGCGTCGTCACGAACTCGACCGCATCGCAGATCACGATCGACGCCGGCGGCGCGTCGCTGACGTTCGCCGCTCCGTCGGGGAAGACGCTGCCCATCGTCGCGACCGGCACCCAGGTCGAGGCGCGCGGCGTCACGATCAACGGCGTGCTGACGCTGACGCGGCTGCGCACCGACGACGACGGTGACGGGGGCGGCCACGGCAGCGGCGGCGGCGGAGGAGGCGACCACTAGCCGACCGGGCTATTCACGGGCCCTCGCCGGACCTCAGGTGCCTCTACGTCCGGCGGGGGTCGCCCTCGACCATTCCGTGCGGCTCGCCGTAGTCGGCGAGGAGCCCGAGGAACGGGTCGGGCGGGAACGCTTCGGGGCCGAGCACTCCCGTGCCCTGCCAGGTGCCGGCCGCGAGCAGCTCGAGCGCGATCACCGGGTTGATGGCGGTCTGGAGGACGACCGCCTGATGGCCGTACTCGCGCATCGTCCGCTCGTTGTCGGCGACGTGGTAGAGGTAGACGGCGCCGTCCGTGCCGTCCTTGCGCGTGCCCGTGACGAGCGTGCCGGCGCACGTCTTGCCGCGCATCCGGTCGCCGAGCGTCGCGGGATCGGGGAGAGCGGCGGCGACGACGTCGCGCGGCGCGACCTCGACTCCGCGCGCCCGCACCGGCTCGGTCGAGTCGAGGCCGAGCTTGTGCAGCGTCTGGAGTACGTCGATGAACTCGGTGCCGAGTCCGTACTTGAAGGTCACGCGGCGGCAGTCGATCTCACGCGGCACGAGCACGACCTCCTCGTGCTCGACGTTGACGCACTCGATCACGCCGATCCCCTCCGGGAACTCGAAGAGCTCCGGCTCGGAGAACGGCTCGGTCGTGTAGAACCCGCGCTCTCTCTCCCAGATCAGCGGCGGATTCAGGCATTCCTCGATCGTCGTCCAGATCGAGAAGGTCGGCGCGAAGTCGTAGCCCTCGACGACGAGGTCGGCGCCGTCGCGAACTCCCACCTCGTCGATCTCGTCGAAGAGATGGTCGGCCGCGTAGCGGGCGAAGACGTCGGCGAGCCCCGGCTCGACGCCGATGCCGGAGAGCGCGAGCAGGCCGCGCTCGCGCCAGCGCTCGTCCGCCTCCAGCTGCTCCTCGCCGAGCATCACCCCCGGCCCCGAGAGCGTCATCGCCATGTCGAGATACGTGCAGCCGTACTCGAGCGCAGCCTCGAGAATCGGCGGGTTGAAGCGCGGATCGGCGGCGTTGAGCACGGCGTCCGCCGCGGTCTCGCGCAGGAGGCTCACCAGCGAGTCCTTGTTGCTCGCGTCGGCCTGCGCCGCGACGAAACGACTGTCGCCCTCTCGCTCGACGAGCGTCTGCGGGCGAGCGGGATCGAGATCCGCGAACGTGATCTGCTCGAAGAAATCCCGCCGCTTCGCGACCGCCGCGACCGCACCGCCGACGCCGCCCGTTCCGACGACGAGGATCTTCATCGGCGGCGAATCAGCGTCAGGCCTTCGCGGAAGGGGAGCAGGACCGTGTCCACGCGGTCGTCGCGCAGGACGTGATCGTTGAAGCGGGTGATCGCAGTCGAGTTCTCGCCTTCGCCGTCGAGGCCGAAGAGCGTGTTGTCGGCAGCGATCGTTCCGCCGGGCGCGAGCTTCGGGAGGATCGCCTCGTAGTAGTCGACGTAGCCGCCCTTGTCGGCGTCGATGAACGCGAGGTCGAACGGCCCCTCGAGCGTCGCGAGGGTCTCCACCGCCGAGCCGAGCCGGTACTCGATCCGGTCGGCAACGCCGGCCTCCTCCGCGTAGCGCCGCGCGACCGCGGTCGTCTCCTCGTTGATGTCGCAACTCACGATGCTCCCGCCGGGAGGCAGAGCTCCGGCCATCGCGATCGACGACCAGCCGGTGAAGGTGCCGACCTCGACGACCCGCTTCGCGTTCGTCATCGCGACGAGGAAGGCGAGGAATGCGCCCTCGATGTGGCCGACCATCATCTGGGGGCTCTGCTGGGTTTCCCTGGTCTCCGCACCTAGGCGGTCGAAGAGCTCGGCCTGCGCGCTCGTGTAGCGCGCCGCGTACTCCTCGACCTCGTCCGGAACAAAGCGGCCCATCAGAGCGAGTTTCCCATGGTTTTGATCTCGGCGAGGAGCGTGTCGACGACGCGATCGGCCTGCTCGGGCTCGATCACGAGCGGCGGCGACATGACGAGCTTCTCGCCGGCCGCGCGAACGACCACCCCGCGCTCGAGCGCACGAGCCGCAATCGGAGCGGCGTCGAGCCCCTCCTCGAGCTCCACGGCGAGCATCAGGCCCACGCCGCGGACCTCGAGCACGCCGGTCATCTCGGCCGCAGGCTGGAGGCGCTCGAGCATGTATGAGCCGGTCTCGCCCGCGCGCTCGACGAGCCCCTCACGCTCGATGATGTCGAGGTTGGAGAGCCCGACGGCCGCGCCGACCGGATGCCCGTTGTATGTGAAGCCGTGCCGGAAGGCGGTGCCGTCGAGCATCTCGACCACGCGGTCGTGGACGAAGACGGCGCCCATCGGCACGTAGCCGCTCGTGATCGCCTTGGCCGTCACGATCACGTCGGGGTCGAGCCCGAAGCGCTGCGCCGCGAACCAGTAGCCCGTGCGACCGTAGCCGGTCACCACCTCGTCGAGGATGAGCAGGATGCCGTGCCGCCGCAGCACCTCCTGCACCCGTGGCCAGTAGCCGTCGGGCGGCGGGATCATCCCTCCCACGCCCATTACCGGTTCGCCCACGAACGCTGCGATGCGCTCGGCGTCGAGTTCGGCAATCGTCTGCTCGAGCTCGTCGACGAGCTCGTCGACGTCCGAGCGCAGGGTCGGAGTCGAGAGGTGGACGAAGCCGGGCGGCAGCGGATCGAATCCCTCCTTGAGCGGCGCGAGGCCGGTCGCCGCGAGCGAGGCCGAGCCGACGCCGTGGTACGCCGACTTGCGCGAGAGGATCAGGTCGCGCTCGGACTTCCCGTCCGCGTGCCACGCGAGGCGGACGAGCTTGAGCGCGGTCTCGATTCCCTCCGAGCCGCCGTTGGTGAAGAAGACGTGATCGAGCCGGGTCGGCGAGAGCTCGGCGAGCCGCGCGGCGAGCCGGATCGAGGGCTCGTTGGCGAAGTTCCAGAACGAGGCATAGAACTCGAGCTTCGCCATCTGCTCGGCGGCCACGCGCCCGAGTTCCTCCCGGCCGTGGCCGACGGCGCACTGCCAGAGGCCGCACGTGCCGTCGACGTACTCCTTGCCGTCGACGTCCCAGAGCAGTGCTCCCTTGCCGCGCGCCCAGACGACCGGAGCCGCCGGACTGCCGACAACGGCATGCGGATGGATGACGTGCGCGGCGTCGAGCTCGGCGAGCGTGCTCACACCGGGACGCTACCCGGACGCTTGCACCCCCGGCGCTCCGAGCGGCGAGAGGATTCGTACCGCGAGCTCGGGCGCGCAACCGCCCTCCACGAGCGCGACCAGCTCCTGGAGGACGTACCGCTCGTCCCGAGCGACGCGCGCGGCGAGCGGCCGTGGGAACCCGCTCTGCTCGAGCTCGAGCTGCCGCCAGTTCACCACGGCCAACCCACCTCGCCGCCTCGCTCGCATCTCCCGTGGTCCTAGGGCTTGTGCTTGATCAGGGTGCCGGCGGGCGTGATGACGTACCACTTGCCGCCGTTGAGGTTGACGTCCTGCCCGTTGGCCTGGCCTGCAGCGCCGTCGCCCAGATACGTGTAGAGCGGCCACTTGTTGTACGTCACGACCTCGGCGCCACCAGGGGCCATGTCCGCGCCGAGGAGCTTGCTCTTCGCGGCCCCGCTGCCGGTGGGCTTGCCGGCGCCGCTCCACTTCAGCGGCGGCCAGTACTTCGCGCACTTTCCGGTGCACGTCACGTGGCGGCGCTGGTCTTTCGCGAAGGTGTACAGCGTCCGGCCCTTTGCGTTGACGAGCACGACGCCGAGGCCCTTGACCTTGCGCGTCGTCACAGCCGTCGAGCTTTTTGTGTGCTGCGGTGCCGCGGACGCGGCTGCGCCCACGAGACCCGCTGCGATGAGGCCGAGCACGACGAGCCCGACCGCGACCACGCTTTTCATATTCATCTCCTCCTTCACATGTGCCTTCGCCCTGCTCATCGCAGGGCGGGCACAGTCGGATTCGAGGAGGCGCTAGCTCTGCGCCGAGCCGACGATCAGCGGCCGGACGAACTTCGGCGCCTTGGGCATCGTGGACTGCTGGAGCTTGGAGATCGTGAAGCCCGCGGTCTCGATCGAGGAGAGCGTCGGCCGGTTGCAGTCACAGTCGACCACGAAGCGGTTCAGCCAGTTGATGCGGTCCTGGAAGCGCGCGAACTTCGGATCGTCGGAACGCACGTGCTCGAGGAAGAGCAACCGGCCGCCGGGTCGCAGGACGCGACGGATCTCGCGGAGCGCCCGGTTCTGGTCGTCGACGCCGCAGAGCACCAACGTCGAGACGACGGTGTCAAAGCTCGCATCCTCGAACGGCAGATCCTCGGCAGGCGCCCGCAGGACCTTTGCGAGCGGCGCCTGCTCGCGCGCCTTGCGCTGGAGGCGGCGCAGCATCGCCGGCTCCGGCTCGGTCAGCACCAGCGACTCGACCGCTCCGTCGTAGAAGGGAAGGTTCGCGCCCGTCCCGCCGCCGATCTCGAGGACGCGTCCGCCGGCGTCTGCGAGCAGATCCTGGCGCAGAGCGCGCACGCCATGCTCCTCGTTCTTGCGTGACATGCGGTCGTACGTTGCTGCGAAGAATTTCTTTCGTAGGCTCATACAGCGAGGTTACGGCGGTGCGCTCGCCGCCGCCTGGGGCGATTGCCTCATCTTTCGAGGCGGCTCAGAGCAGCCCGTGCTCGGTCGCGAAAAGGCTCGCAGCCACGCGGGAGGAGGCGTCGATCTTCGTGTAGATGTGCTCGATGTGGTTCCGCGCAGTTTTCGGCGTGATCACGAGCTCAGTCGCAATCTGCTTGCTCGACAGGCCGCGCGCCACCAGTCGCAGGACGTCGACCTCGCGAGTCGTCAGGCCGGCCGGCCACTCGCGGCGGCTGGTCACCGGATGGCCGGCTGCGACGAGTACTGCTGCCACCGCCTCGGCGTCGAGCTTTCCGGCCCTCGCGTCGGCCTGCAGCTCCTCGGCGGCGTGCTGCGCACTAAGCGCGGGCCGGTGCGGACGAGGCTCGCGCATCGACCGGTACGCGTCGACTGCTCCGAGGATCCGTGCCGGCCGGGTGATCGCACGGCCGGAGAGCCCCTTCGGATAGCCCGAGCCGTCCAGCCGCTCGCGGTGCTGGACGGCGATCGCCGCGAGAGGAGCGAGCGCTTCCGACTGGTGGAGCATCCGCTCGGTCAGATACGGGTGCAGCCGCACGCGCTCCCACTCGCCCACGCCGAGCGGGCCCACCTTGTCCCAGATCGCGTTCGAGACGCCGAGCCGCCCTAGGTCGTGGACAAATCCCGCGCGACGAAGCAGGCCTATCTCGTCGTCCGGGAGACCGAGCTGCTCGCCCGCGGCAGCAGCGAGCTCACCCACCGCCCGCGCGTGTCCCAGCGTGTACGGCGACTTGAGGTCGACGAAATCCGCAACCGCGAGGAGCGCCTGGTCGAAGTCGTCGCCCGCGCGCGTGACGCGCAAGGCCGGCTCGGCCTCGATCACCGCTGTCCAGGTGTGGGCGGAGTCGAGGCCGCCGAGAATCTCCTCGGGATCCGCGTGCAGGACCGCGGACAGCGCGGGATCGAACTGAGAGCCGGCGCGCCGTTCGGCGAGCGCGAGCGCGGCGTCGACGCCTCCCACCCGGTGCGCGACCTCGACGAACTCGGCGAATTGCGTCAGCCGTGCCGCCACGGGGATGTTGTCTCCGCCCAGTTCGCCGGGCCAGCCTTTCCCGTCCCACTGCTCGTACGAGGAGCCGACCGACTCCTGCACTTCCTCCGGCAGGCCGAGCCGTTCTGCCAGCGCCCGGGCGAGAGCCGCGTGCCGGTCGATCATCCCGTCGAGGTCGTGGCGGCCTGAGATCGCGAACTCGAGGCCTACCCGGAAACGATGCAGGGGCGGGTTGCCGCTGCCGACGAGGCTCATCGCCGCGGCGGCGGCGCGCACGCCGCGCTCGTGGTCGTACTTGCCCGACCGGAGCGCGATGTCGTCACCGAACCATTTCGCCTGCTCGTGCGCGTCGGCGTGGCAGCCGACGTTGACGAGCAGCGCCGTGTAATAGACGGTCGAGCGCTCGGCCTCGTCCAGCCCGATCCGGTCGGCGAGCCTCAGCGCGATCATGCACTCGCGCAGCACGTGCTCCATCGGCTGCCCGAAGCCGAGATCGACGCCCAGCGACAGCGCTGCGACGAGCTCGGCCAGCCGCACCTCCGCCATGGAGCAACTATGAACCACCTGCTGCGGCCGAGTTGGTATAGTGAACTCGATGGTTCAGTATGCGCACAACGTCGATCGCGCCTTCACGGCCCTCGCCGACCCGACCCGTCGCGCCGTTCTCGAGCGGCTAGGCTCGGGCAGCGCGTCGATCAGCGAGCTCGCAGAGCCCTTCGGCATGACGCTCACCGGGATGAAGAAGCACATCCGGCTGCTCGAGGACGCGGAGCTCGTCACGACGGAGAAGGTCGGACGGGTGCGCAGGTGCATGCTCGCGCCGTACGCGTTCGAGGGCATAAGCACCTGGTTGCAGAGACTCGACCGGTTCGCCCAGGTCGTCGAACGAACGAAAGGAGTCTGAATGGCACGGAAGTTCACAGCCGAGGAGAAGGCCGCAGCGAAGGCGGCCCTGAAAGACACCGAGGGTGAGAAGGCGGTTCTCTCGGCGATCGCGAAGATGGCCGCGGACGACCGGAAGATCGCGGAGCGGATCCACGCGATCGTTCGCAAGGCCGCGCCGGAGCTCACCCCGCGCACGTGGTACGGGATGCCGGCCTACTCGAAGGACGACAAGGTCGTCTGCTTCTTCAAGGACGCCGGCAAGTTCAAGGATCGCTACTCGACGTTCGGCTTCAACGACAAGGCGAATCTCGACGACGGCTCGATGTGGCCGACGTCGTATGCCCTGACGAAGCTGACGAAGGCGGACGAGAAGACCATCGGAGACCTCGTCAAGCAGGCCGTGGGCTGATGAACGAGACGGTCGTGACCATTCCGAACGAGCTGGAGATCCGCGTCGAGCGGGAGTTCGACGCGCCGCGGGCTCACGTCTTCTCCGTCTGGACCGATCCCGCGCTGATTCCGGAATGGTGGGGCGGCGAGACGGTCGTCGAGGAGATGGACGTGCGGCCGGGCGGCAAGTGGCGTTTCGACACCGGCCACGGCGTCGTCGAGGGCGAGTTCCGCGAGGTCGACCCGCCCGCGCGCCTCGTGCAGACGTTCCAGAACCACGTCCAGACTCTCGAATTCGAGGAGCTGGGCGAGCGGACGAAGCTGACGCAGACGATGCGCTTCGCCACGACCGAGGAGCGCGACACGACGATGCAGTACGGGGTCGAGGAGGGCGCGAAGGGCGGCTTCCTGCGGGTCGACGCGGTGTTGCAAAGGCTGAGTGCCGCCGATCCGAGTTTGTAGAACTCGTTTCGGAGTGACCACGCGCTGACCGGGTGCGACGGTCGAGTGCGAGACAAGGACGCAGGGAGCGTGAATAGCAGCGCGATTCACGCGACCGAGGACGCAGGATCGCGCCGACCACCGCGGCCGGGCAGTCCGTGCTTCATCCGAATCGAGTTCGTAGCCTCTTCGTAACCAGATCTCGCCCCGGACGGCTGCCGCGTCGCGCACCCTGAGGGCGGATGCGCAGAAAGGTCGAGCCCTTGCTGTGCGAGCTCCACGCCCACACGAGGTGGAGCGACGGGGCGCTGACTCTCCCGGAGCTCGTCGATCTCTACGGCACCAACGGCTTCGACGTCCTCGCCGTCACCGACCACGTCGTCCGCGGAAACGCGGCGGACGCGCTTCCGTTCGGCGTCCGCGCCGGGAACCACGCCGACTACCTCGCCGAGATCGCCGCGCAGGCGGAACGCGCGAGACGCGACTACGACCTGCTCGTCCTGCCAGGCCTCGAGCTGACCTACGACGACCCCGATCCGTTCGCCTCGGCGCACACGGTCGCGGTCGGCCTGCGCGACTTCGTCGCAGTGGACGACGGCGTCGAGGCGGCGCTCGTTCGTGCGCGCAACGCCGGGGCCGCTCTGATCGCGGCTCACCCCTACCGCCGCGGCGACGGCGAAGTCCCGCCAACGCGTCCGACGCAGCGCTTCTCGCGCGATTGGGCCGAGCTGGCACCGTTCGTCGACCGGTGGGAGCTGTTCAACCGCCGCGAGCTGTTCGCCTGGGTCGCCGAGCGCGAGCTGCCGGCGGTCGCGAGCGGCGACTTCCATCAGCTCGAGCATCTCTTCGGCTGGAAGACATTGCTCCCCTGCGCGAAGCGTGAGGACGCAGTGGTCGACTACCTCCGTTCGGGCCGGCCGGCGTTCCTCACCCGGACCGACGGCGTCCTTCTCCTACGCGCCGCCTGAAGGCGGAGACCCCCGGAAATGCCAAAGCCCGCGAACCGCTTGCGCAGTTCCCGGGCTTCGACGCTGCGTAACCTTTCACATCGAGCGGGCCTCGTCAAGTCGGACCCGGCCGATGAGTTTTCGGCCCCGCGATTGTCCTAGCTACGACGTTCCCAACCGAGGAGGCAGCATGTCCACCGTGGCATCGAAGCTCAACATCAGCAAGGTCGGCCGCGTCGTCGTGACGGTCGCCGATACCGACCGGGCACTCGGTTTCTACGCCGGCACGCTCGGCTTCGAGAAGGTCGTCGACGTGCCAATGGGCGAGGACATGCGCTGGGTCGAGGTGTCGGTCTCCGGCGCCGAGACGACGATCGCGCTCGCCCCGCCGCCGCCGGGCAAGGCTGCGGGAAGCGCCGAGACCGGGATCATCCTCGACACGACCGACGTCGACGGCGCCCACGCGGCGCTAAAGGAGGCCCGGGTCGATGTCGACGAGGAGGTCACGCGCTACGGCGGTCCGGTGCCGCCGATGTTCTGGCTCCGCGACCCCGATGGCAATTCGCTGATCGTCGTCGAGCCGCTGAGCTGAACACGACCGTCGATCTGCGTGCGGTCGACTTCCTCGCGCGCCTCCGTCTTCGCACGGGGGCGCGCCTCGTCCGCGCGCCGCGCGAGCTGTGGGAGCTGCTCGACCTCTGCGGACTAGTCGACGTGGTCGGGCAGCCCGAAGAGCGGGAACAGCCGCTGCGTATCGAGGAAGAACGTCAGCTCGACGATCCGGCCGGCTGAGACCTCGGGAACGATCAGCGCCCACGGCTCGCGGCCACCGTTCGGGTCGGGCTTGTACTGACCCCACCCGGGCATCCCGTTGACGAGACCGACCGGCACGAGCTTCGAGCCCTTGCACCCGATGCCCGGGCCGAACCACCACTTGAACAGGTTCTCGCGCCCCTTCAGCCACATGCTGTACGGCGGCATCGACTGGGTCGCGTCCTCGTGTAGGAGCTCGGTGAGCCGGTCGATGTCGTAGTCCTCGAACGCGGCGACGTAGCGGTCAAGCAGGGCGCGCGTCTCCTCGTCGAGCTCGGCCGGAGCGTCGATGTCCGCCGTGGCGAGCGTCGCGCGGGCGCGCTGCAGCGCGCTGTTGACCGAGGCGACACTCGTCTCGAGCAGTTCGGCTGCCTCGGTCGCCTGCCACTTCAACACCTCGCAGAGGATGAGCGCGGCACGCTGCTTTGGCGGCAGGTGCTGCAACGCGGCGACGAACGCGAGGCGCAGGGTGTCGCGTTGCTCCGCGAGCTCCTCCGGCGTGGCGAGCGGCGTGATCCACGTCACCTCCGGCAGCTCCGCGAGGTTCTCGAGCAGAGGCTCCTGCGCCGGCCCGAGATCCATCGGCCTCGCGCGGCGCTCGCGGCCGGCGAGCGCGTCGTAGCAGACGTTCGTCGCGATCCGGTACAGCCACGACTTGAGCGCCGAGCGACCCTCGAACCGGTCGAGCGAGCGCCAGGCGCGCACCATCGTCTCCTGCACCGCGTCCTCGGCGTCGAAGGCCGAGCCGAGCATGCGGTAGCAGTAGCCGGTCAGCTCGCGCCGGTACTGCTCGAGAACGTCGGACGTGGCGGACTGGCTGCCGGATTGGGCTGTGGCCACGACCGACATCCTAGGCAAGCCTTGGCGTCACGTCAGCCGGCTGCGGCGCGCTCGAGCTCGGCGATGTCGATCTTGACCATCTGCAGCATCGCGGCCATCACCCGCTGGACCTTCTCGGCGTCGGGATCGCCCTGCAGCTCCATCAGCCGCTTCGGAATGATCTGCCAGGCGAGGCCGTAGCGGTCGGTCACCCAGCCGCAGGCGATCTCCTGCCCGCCGTCGGCGAGCCGATTCCAGTAACCGTCGAGCTCCTCCTGCGAGGAGCACTCGACCATGAACGACACGCCGGCGCCTTCGATCTTGGCGTTCGCGCCGCCGTTGAGGGCGTAGAACTCGCGGCCGAACAGCTCGAAGCTGACCGTCATGGCCATGCCCGCCGGCCGCGGCCCGGCCTCGCCGTAGTGCGAGACGTCGGTGATGCGCGAGTCGGGGAAGACGGACGTGTAGAACTCCGCGGCCTCCTCGGCCTCGGTGTCGAACCAGAGCCAGGTGGTGATCTTCTGCATCTCGTCCTTTCGGTCGATCTCAAGAGCTCAGACGGCGCCGGACCCCCGAAGTCATCGCACCTCCAGGCCGAGCCAGGCCGCAAGATCCGCGATCTCCTTGCGCACCGCAGTCATCATCGCCTGGCCGAAGCTCACGTCCTCGTGGATCGCGTTGACCCGCAGCACACCCGCTTTGCGGTCGGCGATCGCGTCGAGCTTCCCGACGAGCCGGTCGCCGTAGAGGATCGGAAGTGCGAAGTAGCCCCAGCGGCGTTTCGCAGCAGGCTTGTACATCTCGAGTGCGTACTCGAAGTCGAACAGCTCCTCGGAACGCACTCGATCGTGGATGAGACGATCGAACGGCGACAGCAGCGCCGTCCTGCCCTTGAAGCCGCCGCCCAGGTAGCGGGGATCGACGCGCCACTCGCCCTTCACGCCCTCGACGACCGCCGGCTCGCCCACCTCGCCGACGTGGATCGGCTCCATCGGCATAGCTCGTCCCTGAGCGCGTGCGATGCCGAGCGCCGTGAGCCGCCGCTCGGCCTTGCGGCGTTCCGCCTCCTCGACCGACAGCGCGTCGCCCGAGGCGTAGACGCGTTCAGCGAGATCCCACCGCCGTTCTCGCCCCGCGCGGCCGGTGATTGCGACCTCGCCGCGCGCCTGCATGAGCTCGAGCATCATCGTGACGTTGCGGTTGTTCGTCCAGCCGGTCGAGGCCCAGGGGACGGCGCACGTGTCCGGGATGTCGCGCGACGCAACAGGCCCGGACCGTTTGAGGAGCTTGAGGATGTCCCGACGGGAGCGGTCGTTGTCGCGAAGCCAGTTCCGTGTTCGCTCGTGGCTCGGGCGATCCGTCGCTCCGGCGAGATAGAGGCCGAGATCGTTCATCGGACGAATGAGGGCGTCGAACTCGAACAGTGTCCGGTCGACCTCGAGCGCCTGCTTCAGCTGCTTCGGCCGGTACGACGATCCGAGGCGGCTCCAGGCGACAAGGTCGGCGTTCGGGGCGACTGCCGCGGTCGGGTCGACCTGCAACAGCGTCAGCCGCTCGACCACTGCGAGCAGCTTCTTGGGCCGCGGCGCGTCGAGCAGCTGAGCACGAACGGCGATGCGCCGCGCCTGTGTCTTCGTCAGGCGATGCACGAACGGGAGGGTAAACGGCGGGCGGGCACGAGGCCCGCCCGCCGTACGAACGCGAACTGCTACCGCTGGCCTGCGGGCGAGGTCGCCGGAAGTGCCGGTGCCGTGTACCCGGCCTCGATCCGCTCGAGCTCCTCTTCGTTGCCCTCGCTGACCGGGCCCTTGAACCACTTGCGCGCCGAGATGAGCCACCAGCCGCCGGTCAGAAGGATGACGGCGCCGACTGTGATCGGCGCGTAGTTGACGACGTCCCAGCTGAAGCCGGAGTGCCACGGGATCGCGGTGGGCACCGTCGGCATCATGAACAGGATCACGATGAAGACCACCCAGAGGAAGGCGAGCGGGTTGATCCACTTGTAGTGGTTGCCGAGCGACCACGCGCCGTGCTGGAACGAGTCACCGGCCCGCCAGCGCAGGAAGATCGGGATCCCGTACGCGATGTAGAGCCCGATCACGGCGATCGAGGTGCCCACGAGGTAGCCGATCGCGCCGTTCGCGAGCGTCGGCAGCATGAGCGCCCACGACAGCACGGCGATCCCGATTACCGCGTTGACGGGGACGCGGTGGGTCCGCGTCACCTTGCGGAAGAACGTGCGGCCGAACGGGACTGCTCCATCGCGCGAGAAGGCGAACATCATCCTGGACGCCGCCGTCAAGGACGCCGCGCCGCAGAAGAACTGGGCGACGCACGCGATGATCAGCAGGAACTCGGCCCAGCGCGTGCTCATCGACGTCTGCCAGATGTACGTGATGTCGAAGGCGCCGGCGTTGATCGTGCCGGATACGTCCGGCACGGCGAACGTCACCGCGACGAGCAGGATGAAGCCGAAGATCACGGACATCACGACCGACATGACGACACCCCACGCGGCGGCGCGCGAGGCACTCTGGGTCTCTTCGCTCATGTGCGCCGACGCGTCGTAGCCCGTGTACGTGTACTGCGCCATCAGGAGGCCGATACCGAACACGAACCAGAAGACCGGGGTCGAGAAGTTCGAGCCCGAGAAACCGGAGGCGTTCAGCGTCTTCGTGAACACGAACGAGACCGACTGGTGGTGGTCGGGAACGAACGCGAGCACGAGCACGATCACGGTGACGCCGACCATGTGCCACCACGCCGAGATCGAGTTGATCGCGGCGAGAATCCGGATGCCGAGCAGGTTCAGCAGGAGGTGCGCGGCCATGATCGCGCTGAACGTGATGAAGACCGTGTGTGTGTCCGTCCCCACGCTCGGGAAGAAGAGGTTCATCAGCGCGGTCCAGAAGATCGCCGCGCCGTAGTCGATCGCCGCGGTGACGCCGATCTGCCCGATCAGGTTGAACCAGCCGGTGAACCACCCCCAGGCGGGCGAGCCGAGCTTCGACGCCCAGTAGTAGAGCGCGCCGGCCGTGGGCATCGACGACGCAATCTCCGCCATCCCGAGCGCGATGAGTGTGACGAAACCCCCGACGAGCAGCCATCCCCAGACGACCGCGACCGGACCACCGTCGTTGAAGCCGATGAAGTACGACGTCAGACAGCCGGCGAGGATCGAGATGATGGTGAACGAGATGGCGAAGTTCGAGAAGCCGCCCATCTCGCGGTAGAGCACCTGGGCGTAGCCAAGTCGATGCAGGGTGCGCTCGTCCTCGTCCTGCGGGACGGCGTCGGGTGGTGCTGAGCTCACGTGTCCGCCTCCTTCGATTGAGCTGGTTGCGCGACGCTAACCGGATGTGCCGGACGTTGCAACCCGTGGAGCCGGTGTAGTGTCGGTCGATGCTGACCCTCGAAGAGCTGGAGCAGGACGTCGCTGCCGGCACGGTCGACACGGTCATCGCGTGCTTCACCGACATGCAGGGCCGGTTGATGGGGAAGCGGCTCGACGCCGAGTTCTTCCTGGCCGAGAACGAGGCGGGCCACACCGGCGAGGGCTGCAACTACCTGCTCGCGCTCGAGATGGAGATGGATCCTGTTCCCGGGTATTCGATCGCGAGCTGGGAGCGCGGCTACGGCGACTTTGGGCTGCGCCCCGACCTCTCCACGCTGCGTCGGATCCCGTGGCACGAGGCGACAGTGATGGTGCAATGCGACGTCGAGTGGCACGACGGGACGCCGGTCGGTCCCTCGCCGCGCCAGGTGCTCAAGGCTCAGGTCGAGAAGGCGCGTGGGCTGGGGTACGAGCCGATGTTCGGCTCGGAGCTCGAGTTCTTCCTCTTCCGCGAGACCTACCTCGAGGCGCACGCGAAGCACTACCACGACCTGACGCCCTCGGTGCCGTACATCCTCGACTACCACGTCCTCGCCGCGAGCTTCGACGAGCCGTTCCTCCGCACGGTGCGGACCGCGATGAAGGCGGCCGGAATGGTCGTCGAGTCCTCCAAGGGCGAGGCCTGGGCGGGTCAGCACGAGATCAACTTCCGCTTCCGCGACGCGCTACGGGCGGCCGACGACCACGCCGTCTACAAGACTGGGATCAAGGAGATCGCGTTCCAGAACGGGTGCTCCGTCACCTTCATGGCGAAGCCGCACCACGAGTGGGTCGGATCGTCGTGCCACATCCACTCGTCGCTCTGGGGCGACGGCGAGAACGCGTTCGCCGGAGAGTCGGAACTCTTTCGTCACTACCTCGCAGGGCAGATCGCGTGCCTGGCGGACCTCGCGATCTTCGTCGCGCCCGTCGTCAACTCGTACAAGCGCTTCGCCGCCGACAGCTGGGCTCCCACCACGCTCGCGTGGGGCCACGACAACCGAACCTGCGGCTTCCGCGTCGTCGGGCACGGCTCGTCCGTGCGGCCGGAGACACGGATCCCAGGCGCAGACGCGAATCCGTATCTGGCGTTCGCCGCGCTGCTGGCGGCCGGGTTGTACGGGATCGAGCACGAGCTCGAGCTCTCGGCGCCGCTCGAAGGCAACGCGTACGTCTCGGACGCAGAGCGCTTTCCGCACGCGCTGCGCGAGGCGGTCGCCAGGCTCGAATCGAGCACGGTCGCCCGCGAACTGCTCGGCGACGAGGTCGTCGACCACTACCTCAACTACGCGCGCACCGAGCAGGAGCTGTTCGACCGGACCGTGACCGGCTACGAGCGCGAGCGCATGTTCGAACGTGGCTAGACGTCCTCTGATCGGCATTACGACGTACGTCGAGCCCGCCTCGTGGGGCCACTGGGACGACGTCGAGGCCGCGCTGATCCCCTACGACTACGTGCGCGCAGTCGAGCGGGCGGGCGGTCGAGCGGTTCTTGTCCCGCCGGACGCCGACGGGATCGAAGAGATAGTCGACGCGCTCGACGGGCTGGTCTTCTCCGGCGGCAACGACCTGGAGCCGCAGGAGTACGGTGCCGACGCGCATCCGGCAACCGTGGGCACGAATCCCGAGCGCGACCGCGGTGAGCTCGCGCTCCTGCACGAGGCGCTCGAGCGAGACCTGCCCGTGCTGGCGATCTGCCGCGGCTTCCAGGTGCTCAACGTCGCCCGTGGCGGCGACATCGTCCAGCACCTTCCCGAGCTCGTCGGCCACGAGGAGCATCGGGAGGTGGTCGGCGAGTTCTCGGAGCACACGGTTCGCGTCGACCCCTCGTCGCGGATCGGCCGGGTCGACACCGCCGTCAAGTCGCATCACCATCAGGCGGTCGGCCGGGTCGGGGACGGCCTGTGCGAGGTCGCGTGGGCCGAGGACGGAACCGTCGAGGGTCTCGAGGATCCCGACAAACCCTTCGTCGTCGGCGTGCTGTGGCATCCGGAAGCCGGAGAAGACCTCCGACTCTTCGAGCAGCTCGTCGAGGCGGCCCGCGGGTGACCCCGATCGTCAATCCGGCGACCGAGGAGACGATCGCCGAAGTCGAAGGGGCCGGCGTCGAAGAGACGGATGCTGCGGTCGCGCAGGCGAAGGGTGCCTTTGCGAGCTGGCGTGCCGTCGCTCCGGCCGACCGGGCGCGGCTGCTGCGCCGTCTGGCGACGCTCGTCGAGGAGCACCACGAGGAGCTCTCGCGGCTCGAGTCGCGGAACGTCGGCAAGCCGATCCAGGGCGCGCGCGGCGAGGTCGGCATGGTCGCCGAGGTCTTCCACTACTACGCCGGCGCGGTCGACAAGCAGTTCGGCGAGACGATCCCGGTAGCCGGTGGAGTCGACCTGACGTTCCGCGAGCCGCTCGGCGTGGTCGGCCTGATCGTGCCGTGGAACTTCCCGCTCAACATCGCGTCGTGGAAGCTCGGGCCCGCGCTCGCCTGCGGGAACACCGTGGTGCTCAAGCCCGCGGAGCTGACGCCGCTCACGGCGCTGCGGCTCGGCGAGCTCGCACTCGAAGCGGGTATCCCGGAAGGCGTCGTCAACGTCCTCCCCGGCAAGGGCTCGGTGGTCGGCACGCGTCTCGTCGAGCATCCGGACGTCGCGAAGATCGGCTTCACCGGCTCGACCGAGGTCGGGCAGCAGGTGATGCGCGGCGCAGCCGGCACCATCAAGCGCGTCACGCTCGAGCTCGGCGGGAAGTCGGCCAACGTCGTCTTCGCCGACGCCGACCTGGAACGGGCGGCAGCAGCCGCGCCGTACGCCGTCTTCGACAACGCCGGCCAGGACTGCTGCTCACGCTCGCGCATCCTGGTCGAGGCGAGCGCCTACGACCGGTTCGCCGAGCTGCTCGTCGAGGCGACACGTGGCCTGGTGGTCGGCGATCCGGAGGAGGACGCGACCGAGATGGGGCCGCTCATCTCGGCGGCGCATCGCGAGACCGTCGCGAGCTTCCTCGACGACGGCGAGCCGCTCTTTCGCGGCGAGACGCCCGGCGGCAAGGGCTTCTGGTACCCGGCGACGCTCGTCGAGTCCAGGCCCGGCGACCGGATCGCGCGCGAGGAGGTGTTCGGGCCTGTCGCGGCGCTGATCCCGTTCGCCGACGAGGCCGAGGCGATCCGGATCGCGAACGACTCCGACTACGGCCTGTCTGGCTCGATCTGGACCGAGAACGGCGCCCGGGCGCTTCGCGTCGCGCGCGCAATCGAGACGGGCGTCCTCTCGATCAACTCGAACTCGTCGGTGCGTCCCTCGACGCCGTTCGGCGGCTTTAAGCGGAGCGGCTTCGGCCGCGAGCTCGGCATGCACGGCCTCGCCGGCTACAGCGAGGTGAAGAACGTCTTCTACTCCACGGAGGGCTGATGGCAGGACGGCTCGAGGGCAAGGTCTGCGTGATCACCGGTGCCGGCGGCGGAATGGGCGCCGACGCAGCCGCCCGCTTCGCGGAGGAGGGCGCGCTGGTCGCGGTCGCCGACGTCGACGGCGACGCCGCCCAGCAGATTGCGAGCGAGGTCGGAGGGCTTGCAGTGCAGGTGGACGTCTCGGACGAGGCCTCCGTCCAGCGCATGTACCTCGCGGCCGCCGAGCGGTTCGGCGGTATCGACGTCCTCTACAACAACGCCGGGATCTCACCCGCCGACGACGCCTCGATCCTCGAAACGGACCTCGACGCCTGGGAGCGCGTGCAGGCCGTGAACACGCGCGGTGTCTACCTCTGCTGCAAGCACGGCATCTCGCACCTGCTCGAGCGCGGCGGCGGCTCGGTGATCAACGTGGCGTCCTTCGTCGCGCTCGTGGGCGCCGCGACCTCGCAGATCTCGTACACCGCGTCGAAGGGCGCCGTGCTCTCGCTGAGCAAGGAGCTCGGCGTCCAGTTCGCACGCGAGGGGATCCGGGTCAACGCGCTCTGCCCGGGACCGGTCGAGACGCCACTGCTGCTGCGGATCTGGGGTGAGACGCCCGGCGCGGCCGAACGCCGGCTCGTCCACCTCCCGATGGGACGGATGGCGCAGCCGCGCGAGATCGTCAACGCCGCGCTCTTTCTCGCGAGCGACGAGTCGAGCTACGTGAACGCCGCGACGTTCGTGGTCGACGGCGGACTCTCCGCCGCGTACGTCACGCCCGAGTAGCCATCATTCGGGAGATGAAGGCCGGATACGTGAGGCGTTTCTCTCCCGTCGAGCGTTTGTTCCACTGGGTGAACGCGCTCGGCTTCTTCTTTCTGCTGGCGACGGGGCTCATCCTCTACCTGCCGCGGCTTTCGGTGCTCGTCGCGCGCCGGCAGTTCATCCAGAGCATCCACTTCTGGGGCGGGGTCGTCTGGCTGGGGGCGCTCACTGCTGTCTTCTTGCTCGGCGCACGTCGACTGCTCAAGACCGCGCGCGAGATCGAGACGTTCGACCAGGACGACCTGCGCTGGCTCAGCGGCCGCAAGGCTCCGCAGGGAAGGTTCAACGCTGGCCAGAAGCTCAACTCCGTCCTCACCGCGGCGTTCGCCGTGCTGTTCGGCGTCTCCGGTCTCCTGCTCTGGTTCGGAGAGCAGGACACGCGCTTCCGCTTCGCGAGCACGGTCGTCCTCCACGATGGCCTGATGTACGTCTCGCTCGTGCTCGTTGTCGGCCACCTGTACCTGAGCCTGATCAATCCGGCTACGCGACACTCGCTGCGCGGCATGACCCTCGGCGACGTACGCGTCGAGTGGGCGATGAAGCACCACTCCAAGTGGGAGCCCGAAGGCGTTCGGATCGATCGCGGGACGCGTCTGACGCCGAAAAACTAGGCCGGAGCGCCTGCCGCGGACTCCGTGGAGAGGAGGTCGACGACCTCCGCGCGGGTCGCGACACCGAGCTTGCGCTCGACCGAGCCGACGTGGCGGCGGACCGTGACCGGTGCGACCCCGAGCTCGTCAGCGATCTCCGACGTGCTCGACGACCGCAGGAGCAGCTCGACGACCTCCCATTCGCGCGTCGTGAGCGCGACCCGGCCCTTGCCTTCGAGCACGACGGTGCGTCTACGCTCGCGCGTCCGCAGCTCGTCAAGCAGTCGGGAGACGAACTTGCGCGGCACGGCCGGCTCTCCGCGCATCGCCCCTTGCACGACGTACGGCAGCCGGGCGGGGTCGAGACTTTCCGTCAGGTAGCCGCTCGCCCCGGCGCGCACCGCGGCCATGAACTCCTCCTCGTCGAGCTTGTTCGTGAGGAGGATCACGGCAGCGGACGGCACCCGCGAGACGATCTCGCTCACCACCCGAAGGCTCTGGCCGGACTGATCGAGGCCAAGGAGGCAGACGTCGGGTCTGTCGCGCACCGCCGCATCCACCGCAGACTCCGCGTCGGCGGCCTCGGTGCAGCGCGCCTCCGGCTCGAGCGCGAGGCGGAGCCCGACGCGTGTCGGGAGGCGCTCGGCGGCGATCAGCACGTGCGTGCGCTTGGTGAGAGTGCCGCTCACGGTCGCGGACCCCGGGAGACGACAGGTCCGCCGACTACGATTGCAGCATGAAAGTTCTTATCGCCGACGATCACCGGCTGATCGTGGAGGGAGTGAAACGCGCCCTCGAGGAAGCCCCGGACTTCGAGGTGGTCGGCGAGTGCAACTCCGGCTCGCAGGTACTCCCGCTGGTCGGACGCACCAATCCCGACATCGTGTTGCTCGACCTGCGCATGCCGGGCGCCGACGGACTCGCGTGCCTGAGCCGTATCCGCAAGCAGTATCCCGAGGTGAAGGTCGTCGTCCTCTCGGTCTCGACCGACGAGAACGTGATCCAGACCGTGCTCAAGCGCGGTGCGAGCGCCTTCATCGTCAAGAGCATCAATCCGATCGACCTGCCTTCGGCGCTGCGCCAGGCCGTCGATGGAACCGTCTACAGCGCTATCGGTCTGCCCGATCCCGGTGAGAGCGCCGCGCGCGCCGCCGGCCTCACCGAGCGCGAGACCGCAATCCTCGCCGCCCTCGCCCGCGGCCTCTCGAACGAGGCGATCGGCAAGGAGCTCTGGGTGGCGGAACAAACGGTCAAGTTCCACCTCACCAACATCTACCGCAAGCTCGGCGTCTCGAATCGCACCGAGGCTGCCCGCCTCGCGTACCAGAACGGGCTCGTCGAGAGCCCGATCGACGACCGCTGAGCTAGTCCTCACCGGTCGCTTCCCGTGAAGCTCGGAGGGGGTGCGGGCTTTCCCGCACCCCCTCCGCGTGTCCGTCACCCCGTCACCGGCGGGGTGAAGACGTTGGTCACGCCAACTCGCTTGGTGTTGCAGGCCTTGCTGGCGATAGGCGTGAAGATCAGAACGCCGGCCTTCTTCATCTTCACGGTCTGCTTGACCACGCCCCTGGCGTTCGAAGCCTTGGTCTTGATGTTCAGCTTCGGGCCCTTGATCCGGACGTGGACCCCACTGACCGCCTTCTTGTCCTGAGTGAGGTGGATCGTCAGCATCGTCTTGCGGCCGACGAACAGCTGCTTCGGCGTGACCCTGCTGACCGCGACACAGAACACGGGCGGCGTGATGACACCAACTGTCTGAACGGTCGCCGTGGCGGTGTTGTTGGCCGTGTTGGTCTCAGGCCTATTGCCGACCACGTTCACGGTGTTGGCCTGCGCGCCGACCGTGCTGGGCGTGGTGACCAGGGTGATCGTCACCGTCTCGCCGACGGCCATGTTGCCGATGGTGCAGTTGAGGATCGCCCCGCCGGTGCAGGTGCCCTTCGACGCCGCCGCCGAGACGAAGGTGTTTCCGGCCGGCATCGGATCGGCGATCGTCACTCCAGTATCGGCAGACGGGCCGTTGTTGGTCACGACCATCGTCCAGGTGATGTTGCCGTCACCGAGCGTCTGCGTCGCCGGCGAGCCGCTCTTAGTAATCGAGAGGTCGACCAGCGCTTGTACGCAGGTGGAAGCGCTCGCCTGGTCCGAGACGGCGTTCCTAGCCGTCACCGCGCCGGTGTTGTCGACCACACCCGTGGTGGGACAGTCACCGCCGGTCGCCCCCGTGGTCTGTGAGGTGATGTGCACCGTGAACGTCGAGGCAGCCTGGGTCGTCCCGGCGGGCACCGTAGCCGGCCCGCAGGACAAGACTCCCGCGGCGATCGCGCAACCGCTCTCGCCCCACCCCGCACCCGTCTTGTCGATCGACCAGGACAGACCCGGATTCGTCGGCAACGTGTCCGACAGGTTGACGCCACGCGCGTCCCCGCTACCCGTGTTGTAGACGGTCAGCGTGAACCCGATCGGCTCGCCGACATTGACCTCCGGCTTATCCGCCGTCTTCACGATCTGAAGCGCCGCCGGACTGATCACCACCGGCTCGCTGGTGCAGCCGGAATCGACCGGGCCCGGGTTGTTGGTGTCACCCGAGAACACCGCCACGAAGTGGTAGACGCCGGCCTGGTCGGAGACGAAGCCGCCCTTGTCGGTGGTGCTGGTATCGAACGGCCCGTTGCCGGAGACGTTGGAGAACGTCCAGCTGTCCACCGCGCCGTCGCCCGACGTGTCGCAGGCCGTACCCGGCTCGAACAGGTAGACCGTGACCGAACCCGTACCAAGCAGGTTGCTCGTGCCGTGCAAGGTGGCGCTGTCGTTGAGCGTGTCACCAAGCGAGCCCGTCTTCGGCGTCTGATCCGTCGTGATCGACGGCGAAGCCGTCACCGTCACCGGCTCGCTGGTGCAGCCGGAATCGACCGGGCCCGGGTTGTTGGTGTCACCCGAGAACACCGCCACGAAGTGGTAGACGCCGGCCTGGTCGGAGACGAAGCCGCCCTTGTCGGTGGTGCTGGTATCGAACGGCCCGTTGCCGGAGACGTTGGAGAACGTCCAGCTGTCCACCGCGCCGTCGCCCGACGTGTCGCAGGCCGTACCCGGCTCGAACAGGTAGACCGTGACCGAACCCGTACCAAGCAGGTTGCTCGTGCCGTGCAAGGTGGCGCTGTCGTTGAGCGTGTCACCAAGCGAGCCCGTCTTCGGCGTCTGATCCGTCGTGATCGACGGCGAAGCCGTCACCGTCACCGGCTCGCTGGTGCAGCCGGAATCGACCGGGCCCGGGTTGTTGGTGTCACCCGAGAACACCGCCACGAAGTGGTAGACGCCGGCCTGGTCGGAGACGAAGCCGCCCTTGTCGGTGGTGCTGGTATCGAACGGCCCGTTGCCGGAGACGTTGGAGAACGTCCAGCTGTCCACCGCGCCGTCGCCCGACGTGTCGCAGGCCGTACCCGGCTCGAACAGGTAGACCGTGACCGAACCCGTACCAAGCAGGTTGCTCGTGCCGTGCAAGGTGGCGCTGTCGTTGAGCGTGTCACCAAGCGAGCCCGTCTTCGGCGTCTGATCCGTCGTGATCGACGGCGAAGCCGTCACCGTCACCGGCTCGCTGGTGCAGCCGGAATCGACCGGGCCCGGGTTGTTGGTGTCACCCGAGAACACCGCCACGAAGTGGTAGACGCCGGCCTGGTCGGAGACGAAGCCGCCCTTGTCGGTGGTGCTGGTATCGAACGGCCCGTTGCCGGAGACGTTGGAGAACGTCCAGCTGTCCACCGCGCCGTCGCCCGACGTGTCGCAGGCCGTACCCGGCTCGAACAGGTAGACCGTGACCGAACCCGTACCAAGCAGGTTGCTCGTGCCGTGCAAGGTGGCGCTGTCGTTGAGCGTGTCACCAAGCGAGCCCGTCTTCGGCGTCTGATCCGTCGTGATCGACGGCGAAGCCGTCACCGTCACCGGCTCGCTGGTGCAGCCGGAATCGACCGGGCCCGGGTTGTTGGTGTCACCCGAGAACACCGCCACGAAGTGGTAGACGCCGGCCTGGTCGGAGACGAAGCCGCCCTTGTCGGTGGTGCTGGTATCGAACGGCCCGTTGCCGGAGACGTTGGAGAACGTCCAGCTGTCCACCGCGCCGTCGCCCGACGTGTCGCAGGCCGTACCCGGCTCGAACAGGTAGACCGTGACCGAACCCGTACCAAGCAGGTTGCTCGTGCCGTGCAAGGTGGCGCTGTCGTTGAGCGTGTCACCAAGCGAGCCCGTCTTCGGCGTCTGATCCGTCGTGATCGACGGCGAAGCCGTGATCTTGACCGGCTCGTTGCCGCAACCACTGCTGGCGCCGCGTTGTTGGCGTCACCCGAGAACACCGCCACGCACTGATAGGTGCCAGCCACCAGCGGCGGCCCGAACGACCCGCTCGTCGAACGGCCCATTGGTCGCCACGGTCGAGATCGCAACAGCTGGTACACGGTCGTGCCCGAACCCGTTGTGACAGGTCGCGCCCGGCGCGAACAGATAGAAGGTCACCGAACCCGTACCAAGCAGGTTGCTCGTCCCCGCAGCGTCGCGCTATCCGAGATCGAGTCACCGCGTGCCCGCTCTTCGACTCACTCACCGTCGTCCCGATCGACGGCGAAGCCGTGATCTTGACCGGCTCGTTGCCGCAACCACTGCTGGCAGTCGCGTTGTTGGCGTCACCCGAGAAGACCGCCACCCACTGATAGGTGCCAGCCACCAGCGGCGGCCCGAACGACCCGCTCGCGAACGGCCCATTGGTCGCCACGGTCGAGCTCGCAACATGCTGGTACACGGTCGTGCCCGAACCATCGTTGTGACAGGTCGCGCCCGGCGCGTACAGATAGAAGGTCACCGAACCCGTACCAAGCAGGTTGCTCGTCCCCGACAGCGTCGCGCTATCCGAGATCGAGTCACCCGTCCCGCCCGTCGACTCACTCACCGTCGTCCCGATCGACGGCGAAGCCGTGATCTTGACCGGCTCGTTGCCGCAACCACTGCTGGCAGTCGCGTTGTTGGCGTCACCCGAGAAGACCGCCACCCACTGATAGGTGCCAGCCACCAGCGGCGGCCCGAACGACCCGCTCGCGAACGGCCCATTGGTCGCCACGGTCGAGCTCGCAACATGCTGGTACACGGTCGTGCCCGAACCATCGTTGTGACAGGTCGCGCCCGGCGCGTACAGATAGAAGGTCACCGAACCCGTACCAAGCAGGTTGCTCGTCCCCGACAGCGTCGCGCTATCCGAGATCGAGTCACCCGTCCCGCCCGTCGACTCACTCACCGTCGTCCCGATCGACGGCGAAGCCGTGATCTTGACCGGCTCGTTGCCGCAACCACTGCTGGCAGTCGCGTTGTTGGCGTCACCCGAGAAGACCGCCACCCACTGATAGGTGCCAGCCACCAGCGGCGGCCCGAACGACCCGCTCGCGAACGGCCCATTGGTCGCCACGGTCGAGCTCGCAACATGCTGGTACACGGTCGTGCCCGAACCATCGTTGTGACAGGTCGCGCCCGGCGCGTACAGATAGAAGGTCACCGAACCCGTACCAAGCAGGTTGCTCGTCCCCGACAGCGTCGCGCTATCCGAGATCGAGTCACCCGTCCCGCCCGTCGACTCACTCACCGTCGTCCCGATCGACGGCGAAGCCGTGATCTTGACCGGCTCGTTGCCGCAACCACTGCTGGCAGTCGCGTTGTTGGCGTCACCCGAGAAGACCGCCACCCACTGATAGGTGCCAGCCACCAGCGGCGGCCCGAACGACCCGCTCGCGAACGGCCCATTGGTCGCCACGGTCGAGCTCGCAACATGCTGGTACACGGTCGTGCCCGAACCATCGTTGTGACAGGTCGCGCCCGGCGCGTACAGATAGAAGGTCACCGAACCCGTACCAAGCAGGTTGCTCGTCCCCGACAGCGTCGCGCTATCCGAGATCGAGTCACCCGTCCCGCCCGTCGACTCACTCACCGTCGTCCCGATCGACGGCGAAGCCGTGATCTTGACCGGCTCGTTGCCGCAACCACTGCTGGCAGTCGCGTTGTTGGCGTCACCCGAGAAGACCGCCACCCACTGATAGGTGCCAGCCACCAGCGGCGGCCCGAACGACCCGCTCGCGAACGGCCCATTGGTCGCCACGGTCGAGCTCGCAACATGCTGGTACACGGTCGTGCCCGAACCATCGTTGTGACAGGTCGCGCCCGGCGCGTACAGATAGAAGGTCACCGAACCCGTACCAAGCAGGTTGCTCGTCCCCGACAGCGTCGCGCTATCCGAGATCGAGTCACCCGTCCCGCCCGTCGACTCACTCACCGTCGTCCCGATCGACGGCGAAGCCGTGATCTTGACCGGCTCGTTGCCGCAACCACTGCTGGCAGTCGCGTTGTTGGCGTCACCCGAGAAGACCGCCACCCACTGATAGGTGCCAGCCACCAGCGGCGGCCCGAACGACCCGCTCGCGAACGGCCCATTGGTCGCCACGGTCGAGCTCGCAACATGCTGGTACACGGTCGTGCCCGAACCATCGTTGTGACAGGTCGCGCCCGGCGCGTACAGATAGAAGGTCACCGAACCCGTACCAAGCAGGTTGCTCGTCCCCGACAGCGTCGCGCTATCCGAGATCGAGTCACCCGTCCCGCCCGTCGACTCACTCACCGTCGTCCCGATCGACGGCGAAGCCGTGATCTTGACCGGCTCGTTGCCGCAACCACTGCTGGCAGTCGCGTTGTTGGCGTCACCCGAGAAGACCGCCACCCACTGATAGGTGCCAGCCACCAGCGGCGGCCCGAACGACCCGCTCGCGAACGGCCCATTGGTCGCCACGGTCGAGCTCGCAACATGCTGGTACACGGTCGTGCCCGAACCATCGTTGTGACAGGTCGCGCCCGGCGCGTACAGATAGAAGGTCACCGAACCCGTACCAAGCAGGTTGCTCGTCCCCGACAGCGTCGCGCTATCCGAGATCGAGTCACCCGTCCCGCCCGTCGACTCACTCACCGTCGTCCCGATCGACGGCGAAGCCGTAATCACCACCGGCTCTGCGGCACAACCACTGTTCGCCCCGTTGTTGTTGCCGTCACCCGAGAACACCGCCAGCCAGTGGTAGGTGCCAGCCACCAACGGCGGCCCGAAGCCGACCGTGGTGCTGAACGGCCCGCTGCCGCTGACCGTCCCACCCGGCTCGCTGTAGGTCGCCCCAGACCCATCCGTGTTACAGGTCACACCGGGCGCGTACAGATAGAAGGTCAACGTGCCTGTACCGTCGAAGCCGCTGGTGCTGCCACCCGACAGCGTCGCGCTGTCCTGCAGATTCGAGCTCAGACTTCCCGTCTTCGGAGTCGCGTCCGTCGCGATCGTCGGCGAGGCGCAGTTGGAGACGTCCAGCGGCGCCGGGCCGACATAGTCCTTCAGCTGGGCTGTGTCGCCGCTCTTGGAGGTGCGGCTGCCGCCGAGGACGCTGCCGAAGGTCTCGCAGGCCTTGCCGCCGTTGCCGGACAGGTCGAGCCCCGTGAGGTCGATGCCAGTCTCGCCGAACTCGAACTTGGTGAGGCTGACGGGTTGGTTCGGGTTGATCGTGTCGGTCACTGTCCCGCTGTTGACGGCCGCCTCGAAGGGGGGCGTCGGCAGCGGCTGCCACGTGGTTCCGTCCCACTGCTGTACGTCGATCGTCGAATTCCCGCTCTGGAAGTTGTATTCGAACAGCAGGTCGCCCTTGGTGCGATTGACGAAGGGGCTGCCGCTTCCGCAGGAGACCTTGCCCTGGTTGAACTCGAACGAGACGAACACGTCGCTGTTGATCGTGTTGTCGATGTGACGCTCCCAGGACAAGAAGAGATATGTATCGCCGTTGGTGGCCGTCTCACCCGCGACGTAGATCGCCCCCAGGTCGGCCTTATCATTGACGTTGCCCGTCGTCGCGGTCGGGCAGTTCGTGGACTGCTTCATCCCGCCGATGTAGATCGAGTCGCTGGACGAGTTGATGGCGTCGGTCGCGCCGGCAAAGCTCAGGTCGCCGAGGGTCGCAGTGCCTGTTTGGAACGGCGCGGTGCCGGTCCAAGTCGGGCTGAAACTATTCCAGTCGGTGCAACCCGCCTTGTCGACGTTGAGGTTGCCGTCGGCATCCTCGAAGCCAGTCTGATCAGCGATGGATCCGTCACTGGCGCCACCGATGCCGCAGCCGGTCGAGGCCAGCAGCCGGCTCGCGGCGCTAGAGGTTGGATTGAAAGCGGGCAGAAGCGAAGAGCTGGAGCTCGGGCTGGAACTGGAGAGCGAATTCCGGGAAGCACGCGAAACGAGGGAAGCGTGCCCCTGGGCACGCGAAAGCGAGTGGGTGGAGCTCATGGCGTTGTGTGCAGCGGAGGCATCACCCGACTGGTGTTGGGCAGCCTGGCGGCCCGAAGCCGCGCCCAGTGTCAGCAGTGATGCGACGACCAGAGCGCCGACAACGGCCGCCCCAGTCAGACTGCGCCGGCGCCACGGCCGGCGAGGGTTCCTCGGTGTACTCATCTGTTTAGTGCTCCTCCCTCGCTTGTGGGCCGGAGCACGCTCCTAGCCCAGCCTCTTAGCTCTTCATTAGGAGTCAAGATCTAGTCCAACTCCCGCGACCCCTTCGATGGGCTAGTCCAGGCCACCCGTACGCCCGGACCCGTTCAGAGCACGTGAACGGGCCCGGGCCTGAGGACTCGGGAGAAAGGCTCGCGCACCCCTCGCAGCAGTTACCCGGTCACCAGCTGCGTGAAGACGACGGTCACACACGACCGCTTGGTGTTGCAACGCTTGCCGGCGATCGAGGAGAAGGTCACGACTCCTGCTTTCAGCTGCACCTGCCGCTCGATCAGCTCACCGCCGCGTCGTCATTCGTGTCACCCGAGTAGCTCGCCTCCGCAGTGGGAGCGCGCGTGTCGAATGTGACGCGCTCGCACTCGTAGCGACCCGCCTCATGGTCCACCGCTCCAAAAACGTCGGCCCACTCGTTCGTGCGAACCGCTGCGCTGTGTGCACGGCGAGGTCCGCCCCATCCGCCGGTCCCACCACTCGGTCTCGCCGAATCCTGCGCCCGCGTTCAGACAGAGTTCGACAACTTAGCAGTAACGATTGCGCCGCTCGACACCCCATAACCCGCTTGTCATTCCACCGCTCGTGACCGCGATTCTGTTCAAATCGCATCTGAATATGGCGACTAGCTAAATGGGTACCGCGCGTTCACTCTGAATTCAACCGACGCCGTGACGTTTCCGGTCGCTGAAGTGCTGTTCATTGGCTCCGTATCGAAAGCTGTTCCACGCTATTCGGTGCGCATATAGAGCGCGCGTACTCGAGCCTGTCCCGTCGAGGTTCACTCAACTCGATGGCGTCATCGTGTCTTGAAGGTGATACCGATTGCGTCCGACGTAGGACTCGGCAGTGCAGTTCCCGTAAGAGAGCTTGCCGCAGCACTTTCCTTGTTGCCGATGCAGGGTTGGAGACCAACCGCTGTCCCTCAAATCGCGTTCTTTCCTGACCGGTCACTCGATCGAGGGAGTTCGTCTTCGGTCGCACAGCCGATTGGTTGGCTGCAAGCGACTTCCTCCCTCCGTATGACCAAAACCTTCCGCCTCCTCCTCCTCACCGCAGCAGTCGCGACCGTCGCCCTCGGCGGCGCGGCGCGCGCGCTCGCCTGCGGCAACAGCACCGGCTACTCGTACGCCGGCGTCGGAGCGGCGACTCCGGCCCATGGGATCTCCGCGATCATCTCGCCGCTCAACGCCTTCGACATCCTCAACGGCCACGTCGCCGGCTGGGTTGGCGTCGGCGGTCCCGGCGAAGGCCCCGGCGGAACGAACGAGTGGCTCCAGATCGGCTATAGCGGCTTCCCCGGCGTCACGGGCAGCGACATCTACTACGAGGTCGCGCAGCCCAGCCGCTTCCCGACCTATCACCAGGTCGCGGCTGCGCTACCGGTCGGCACTGTGTCCAAGCTGGCCGTCCTCGAGATGCACAAGCGCCCGAACTGGTGGCGCGTGTGGGTGAACCACAAGCCCGTCTCGGCTCCGATCCATCTGCCGGACAGCCACGACCGCTGGAGCCCGATCGCCACAGCCGAGAGCTGGGACGGCGGGACCGGTGGCACGTGCAACACCTTCCTCTATCGCTTCCGCCACGTCGCGATCGCGAACTCGACCGGCGGCGACTGGCATCAGCTCACCGGCGGCTTCCCGATCCAGAGCGCCGTGACTCGCGTGCGGCGTGCTCGCGGATCCGCGGGATTCTTCGCGGCGGAAGGCCGGCCGGCCTTCCAGTTCCTCTCCGCTACTTCTTGATCCAGATCGGCGTGCCGAGCGGCGCGTCCGCCCTCAGCTTCGTCGCTGTGACGTTCGCGACGCGTACACAGCCGTGCGAGACGGCCTGACCGAGTAACTGCGGCTCGGAGGTGCCGTGGATCCCGACGACACCGCCGCCGGGCCACTCGGTGAGCTTCGAGTAAGCGCTCGTCTCGACGGCGAAGACGCCCAGGAACGGATCGTGGTACGGGACGAAGCGGGCCGCGACGAAGTAGTGGCCCACCGGTGTCTCCCTGCCGGGCGCGCCGATGGCGACGATCCCGTGCCACTTGTGCTTGCCGAACCGGTAGATGTCGATCGTCCGGGTGCCGAGGTTGACCACGATCTGGCTGTGTGTCGGGCTGAGCTTCACGGTGTTGGCCGGAATCCAGCCGTACGTGCCGTTCGGCCGCATCGGGATGCTGACCCGGTACCAGGCCTGTCCGTCGGAGCCGGTCGTCTCGCGAACCGCGAGCATCTCCTGCGGCCGGAAGTCGGACCGGAACATGTGCATCACCCTGATCACGTGCGCGCTCGGGTTCGGTGTCTTGCGAACGGGGACGGAGCTGACGAGGAGCCCGCCGGCCGCCGGGAAGACGGACTCGACTGGCGCCGCCTTCGGCGGCTTCTTCGTCGTGGTCGTGGTCGACCCCGTTGTGCTCGTCCCGGTGGTCGTCGTGCCCGTCCCGCCCGCCAGCGCCCGCGTCGGGAGGACGACGACCGCGGCAGCAAAACCTGCCACGGCAAGAAGGACTGATGCAATGAGGACCCGGCGAGTCAAGACGTTGCGGCGTAGATCGTAGCGGCAGCAGGTGTCGACGGCCGCCACTGTGGCAAGGTCGCGTGGACCGTGGTGCCTACGCCGGGCGTCGTCTCGAGGTCGACGGCGCCGCCGAGAAGCATGACGCGCTCTGAGATGCCGGAGAGGCCGAGGCGGTTCGTGTCGAGTTCGCGCGGGTCGAACCCGCAGCCGTTGTCGGTCACGCTGACGTCGACGAAGGTGCGCCTGCTGCGCAACACGACCGAGACCTTGGCGGCCCCGCTGTGCTTGCGCACATTCGACAGCGCTTCCTGGACGACGCGGAAGAGCACGATCTTCTGCGAGTCGCTGAGATCGCCGAGGTTGCCCTCGACCTGGAGGTGCCCTTCGATGCCGGACGCGTTCTCGAGTGCGCGCAGCTCGGAGTCCACGGCGTCGGCGACCGGCCGCGCGACCGCCGTCGTCGAGCGGATGGAGTGCGCGATCTGCCGCAAGCTGTCGTCGAGCGCGCCGAGCCGGGCGTGGACGTCGTTGAAGCGCCCGTGCACACGCTGCCTGAAGTCGTCGGGAACCACCGACGAGATCTGCGTCGACGCGGCTCGCAGCTCGTCGGCGAGCGCGACGATCTCCTGCAGCGGTCCGTCGTGCAGGTCGAAGCCGAGGCGCATGAGCCTCCGCTCGCCGGCAGCCACGAGGTCGTGCTCGCGCTGCACTTTGCGGTCGAAGAGAGATGCGCGTTCGAGGAGCGGGGCAAGCGCGTTCGCGGTCTCCTCCAGGTAGGACTCGAGATGCTCGGACTCTGCGCCGCGTCCGCGGGCGACGACCGCCGCGTACGGCCGGTCCCAGCGCTGAACGACGCGGACGTGCACCTGAGCCGAGCCGGCGATGACGCCGTCAAGTGCCGCGCGCGCCACCTCCCGCAGGCGACGGCTGCGCGGGGCTTTGCCATGCGAGACGAGGCAGGTGGTCGAGCCGGCCGCGTCGAGGAACCAGAGGGAACCTGCAGCGGCGGGCGCGAGCTCGACGAGCAACGCGAGCGCGAGCTCCGCGGCGACAGCCGGCGGAAGCTGGGCGAACTCCTTGCTCGCGAGAGCACGACGGAAGACCGCGAAGGCAGCGACCTCGGGCGGCAGCCCGAGCTCGTCGGCCACGGCGATCACCGCGGCGCGCGCCTCGCCCGGCTCGAACCGGTGCTCGAGCGCGACCGCTACGACCGCGTCGCCGAGAAAGTCGAGTGCGGCGCCCTGCCCCCAGCCGTCGGCTAGACGCCGGGCGCGAACTTCGCAGGCCAGGAGCGCCACCCGCAGATCGCGCGGCAGGAGCGCCGTGCCTGCAGACCGTGGTCGGCCGGCGCCGATCGCCGCCGCACGGGAGATCAGCTCCGAGGCCAGAGTCGGACCGACCGGAGGGACTCGCCGGTCCGCCGCAGCTTCCACAGTTTCCACAACTCCATTCTGCGTTCAATGAACGGATTGAACAATGGCCCAGTTGGCCCAACTAGCGATCAGTCGCCTGAACGCCTTGAGAAGGGCCGATTCGCACGTTCCGCCGAAGGATGGCGGGAAAAAGCGCTGCCTTTCCCCAGCGCTCAGCCAAAGGGCTTGCGCGGTGCCGGCCTGTTCACTCCATTGGCCAGCGAGGCACGTTGAACGCATCGCGCACGCGACGCGACACTAATCCACAGGTCAGGAGACCCTACCTGTGCGTTCAGAAATTGAACGATTTCAGCCGTTTTCGGCGTCGACGACGTCCTCGAAGACGAGCACGTCTCCCTTTTCGACGCCGACCTCGGCCGCCCTTCCTGCCGGTAGTTCGAGCGACGCGACGGCGCGCCTGGCACCCGCGACGCGCCACGGCGCGAGCCGATGCTTGACGCCGACAACCGTGCGGTTGCGGGCGAGGAAGACGACATCGATCGGGAAGCGCATGAAGAACATGTGTACCGAGCCGGCCGGGTCGATCAGCATCCCGCCGCCAGGCTCGAGGCCATCCCGGCCGAGCAGGCCGCGCGCCCGGCCGAAAGCGAACTCTCGGGTATCTCGCACCGCTCGCAGACCACCACGCCCTCGGCGGTACGCACCGTTACGAACGTCGCGGCTGCCATCTCCGGGAAGCATGGCGACAGCGGCGGGCGGCAACGTATGCAATTGCCGCGCACGCGCGCCAGATTTGGAAGCATCCTCCGGCCAACATCTCACCTAGTGGAGGGAGATTTCATGCCTGGACTGACACGGAGAGTGATCGTGTGCTCCGTCGCGGTGCTGGTCGTCCTCGGAGCGATAGGCGTCGGCCTCGCTTCGGCTCACTCGCAAAGAGCGGCGTCGCGCCCTCCCAATGCGGAGCCGGCGATCACCGACTCCCAGCTGGTGTCTTCCGACCTCACGCCGCCGACCGAGGCCCAGTGCTTCGCGATCGGCCGCCGCTGCTTCACCGCGACCTCGATGGAGAACTCCTACAACCTTCCCCCGCTGTATGCGGCGGGCGTCGAGGGGCAGGGAGTGACGATTGCGATCATCGACTCGTTCGGCAACCCGAACATGGCTTCGGACCTGGCGAACTTCAATACGCAGATGGGCCTGCCACACATGTGCGGCGAACCAGATCAAGCCTGCGGGGCCGGGATTCCGACGTTTCAGCACGTCTACTGGAACGGGAAGACGCAGGTGAAGCAGCCGCCGCCGAACAGCCAAGGAACCGGCCTCCAGTCTCGGGCCGGATGGGCCTTGGAGACCGCTCTCGACGTCGAGTGGGCACACGCCATGGCCCCCGAGGCGAACATCCTCAACGTGACCACGAACCCGGCCGAGACCCAGGGCGTGCAGGGTCTGCCGGCGATGATGAACGCCGAGCAGTTCATCGTGGACAACCACGAGGCCACGGTCATCACGCAGAGCTTCGGCACGACCGAGGAAGCTTTCGGCAGCACGCAGTCTCTGCTGAACCTGCGGCACGCGTTCATCGCCGCCGCAGCGAACGGCGTCACCGTCCTTGCCAGCTCGGGCGACGGCGGAACGGCCAATCCGGGCAAGACACCGATCAAGAACCCGGCCACGGTCCCCTACCCGACCGTCGGCTGGCCCGCCTCGGACCCGCTGGTGACCGCAGTGGGCGGCACTTATCTCTGCACAAACCCGGTGACCGGCATCGGAGTCGACTCCAGCGACCCGCCGAGCAACTGCCAGGCCAGTCCAGGGAACAGAGAGATTGGCTGGATCGACTCGGGCGGCGGTTTCAGCCACATCTTCGCCACGCCGAGCTACCAGAGCAGCCTGCCGGCCGGATCCACTTCGATCGGCTCCATGCGCGGAGTCCCGGACGTGGCCTTCCAGGCGAGCTCCCGTACCGCTCCGCTGGTGTACGACAGCTTCGACGGCGGCTGGTTCCTCGTCGGCGGGACGTCGTGCTCGTCACCCCAGTTCGCCGGGATCGTCGCGCTCGCCGACCAGGTCGCCGGCCATGGTCTCGGCCTGATCAACCCGACGCTGTACAAGCTGGGGGCGAATCCGGCGGACTACGCCAACGACTTCTACGACGTGACCACCGGCAACAACCAGGCCGACCCCAGCGTCCCCGGCTACCCGGCCACAACGGGCTGGGATCCGGTCACCGGCCTCGGAACGCCGAACGCTGCGAACCTCGTGCCGGCGCTGGCCGCCGGATAGCACTTTCTGCCCGCGAATTGCGGGCGCTCTCTCACGGCCGGGGAACCGTCGCACAGGCTCCCCGGCCGTCTGAGGCCGAGGTGAGACGTCGCTCGGTCAGGCGAACGTACTTCCTCGTCGGCCGTCGTCACTCGCTTACTTCGTCGCGAATTCGCTCGAGCGAGAATTCCGCACCGAGCCCTGAAAGGTCTCGAACGGATGCCACGCGTTTTGCACAACTTTTACGTCGATTCGGACTGGTCCGATGACTTCTGGACCAGAATCAAGGTTGGTTCCGCCCGACAAACGCTCTTAGAGCCCGCAACTACGCAACGCGCCTGAGACGCAACGCGCGCATGAAAGGAGAAGAGCTCGTGGGAAGAAAGATTCTCGCGCTCACGATCTTGGCATTGGCGATCCCGGGGGCCGCGCTAGCGGCGAAGCCGCAGCACCCGAACAAGCCGGGCGCCAGCAAGGCCAAGGTGACGTACGTGCTCAAGGGGACGCTCTCGAACTACGCGGCCGCCTCCAGCACGGCAGCCGGGTCGATCACGATCCACGTCACGCACTCGAACCGTCACGGCCGCGCCCTCAAGGGCATGGATCTGACGTTCGCGGTCTCCGCAACAACCGCGACCACACTCAACGGCAACACCACAATCAGCAACGGGGCACGCGGCATCGTCAAGTTCCGCGCCCTCAAGAACATGACTTCCACCGGGCTGATGGCCGCGCTCAGCAGCTCGACCCCGATGACCGCCGTCCACGTCATCGATCAGGCTCACTAGCCGAGCCCGGAAAGAATCACGGGAGAGGCGGGCCTGCCGGCGGAGACGCCGACAGGCCCGCCTTTGCGGCTCTCGCAGGAACGAACAGTGGGTAGAACAGACCCGTCCGATACTCGGACGGGGAGCCAACTCGGAGGGAAATTCGAATGCGCAGGATCCTCTTGCTTCTCGTCGTCGCCGCGTCACTGACAAGCGCCGGCGCTGCGGCAAGACAGGCGAGACCGGCGACGGTCGCCTCAGCGACGGTGACGATCAGCGCAACCGGCTACAAGCCGACGGCCGTCTCGATCACGGTCGGAGACTCCGTCGTCTTCGCCAACACGGACGCCATCGCGCACACGATCCAGTTCAAGCAAACCACCGGGTTCCACTGCGGCGCGGCCCTTCCACTCGCTGTTGCTGCGGGACAGAGTTCGACCTGCACGTTCTCCGGCGCCGGCAAGTTCGGCTTCTCCGATCCAGCGCACAAGGGAAAGGGGTTCCGCGGGACGGTCACCGTCGCGTCGTCCCTGACGGCCGGCCCCCTGACACTGACTCCAAAGGTTGTCACCTATGGGGCACACGTCCACACTGGCGGGGACGCTCGCGAGCGCGCAGTCCGGAACGTCGGTGCAGATCGACGCCACGGAGTGCGGCACGACGACGCCAAAGCTGCTCACAACGGTTACGACGGTGGCCGGCGGCAAGTTCAACTACGCGGCAGCGCCGTTGAAGAAGACGGCATACACGGCGCAGATCAAGGGCTCCGCCAGCCCGGCTGCCACGGCCCAGGTGCAGCCGCATCTACAACTCAAAAAGCTCGCGAAGCACCACTACCTGGTGCAGATCTCCGCCGCCCAGAGCTTCGCCGGCAAGCTTGCGACCTTCCAGCGCTACCGCAGCACGACGAAGCGGTGGGTGAGGGTCAAGCGCGTGCTCTTGAAGGCGAACGCAGCCGGTGTAGCTCCGACGGTGCTCACGTCGGCGAAGTTCCGCTCGAGCGTCAAGGCGAAGCTGCGCGTCCGCGTCAGTCTCGGGTCGAAGCAGGTCGGCCTTTGCTACGCGGCGGGTCGCAGCAACACGATCCGCAGCTGACGAGTGCCCTACGGAGAGCCGGGCAAGGCGAGCATGGCTCTCCCTCCATCGGGCTCACCTCCATGCGGTCTCGCGCACGAGCTGCCCGTTCTCTGAGCGGCTCCCACCAGGCGCGGTTGGCGGCGTACCACTCGACCGTCGCGCGCAGGCCGTCTTCGAACGAGACCTCGGGCTGCCAGCCGAGCTCGCCGCGCAGCTTCGAGGAGTCGAGCAGGTAGCGGCGGTCGTGGCCGGGCCGGTCGGGGACGATCGTCTTCAGCGACTCCGGCTTGCCGGTCAGGTCGAGCAGCAGGTCGGCGATCTCCTCGATCGAGCGCTCAACCCCTGAGCCGACGTTGTACGTCTCCCCCTCGCGGCCACGTTCGAGCACGAGGTCGACGGCGCGGCAGTGGTCGTCGGCGTGCAGCCACTCGCGCCGGTTTTGCCCGGACGCGTAGAGCGGCAGGTCGCGGTCGTCGAGTGCGTTGGTGAGGAAGAGCGGGATCACCTTCTCGGGAAACTGCCTCGGCCCGTAGTTGTTCGAGCAGTTCGTGATCGTGACCGCCAGACCAAACGTCTCGAAGTACGCCCGGACGGCCAGGTCGGCGGCGGCCTTCGAGGCGCTGTACGGGGTCCGCGGCCGGTACGGCGACTCCTCGGCGAACGCCGAGCCGGAGTCGAGCGGCAGCTCGCCGTACACCTCGCACGTCGAGATGTGATGGAAGCGCTCGACGCCCCGACGGTGCGCAGCTTCGAGCAACGTCTGCGTGCCGAGGACGTTCGTGCGGAAGACGCGGCCCGGGTCGAGGACGGCACGGCTGTTGTGCGACTCGGCGGCGAAGTTGACCACGACCTCGACCTCCTCTTCCACGAGCACGCGCTCCACGAGCTCCAGGTCGCCGATGTCTCCCTCCACGAAGCGCAGGTCGAGCCCGTCGAGGTTGCGCCGGTCGCCCGCGTAGGTGAGGAGATCGAGCGCCACAATGTGATCGCTGGGGTGGATCTCGAGCCTCCGACGTACGAAGTTCGAGCCGATGAAGCCGGCCGCGCCTGTGACTAGCAGCCTCACGGCGTGTCTCGGGCGGAGACAATCGGGGCTTCGGCGCTCCAGAGATGCCTGACGCGCGAATCGTTCCACGGAACATGGTGCTCGTCGGGGTCGGCGGCGTCGTACTCCTCCGTGACGAAATAACCGGCGAGGGCGTCGGTCAGCGCCTCGTAGCCGTGGGGATGCGAGCCCGGCATGTAGACCTGCCGGATCGGCTTCGGCAGCGTGCTCGTACGCGCCAGCTCGCCCAACCAGCCGCGCTCGTCCTCCCAGCGGGCGAACGGGAGCCGGATCAGCCCCTCGATCATCGCCGCCTGTTCCGGACGAAGTTGCTGACCGCGTAGTAGGCGTCGATCGACTCGCCGGCGTCGCCCCAGAAGCCTCCCAGCACGTCGGCTTCCATCTCGCCCCGTTCGACGTACCAGTTGTTCAGGTCGGTGACCTCGAGCTCGCCGCGGGCGGACGGCTCGAGCGTGGGCACGATCTCCCACAACTGCTCATCGTAGAAGTACACGCCAGTGACGGCGTAAGGGCTCGCCGGCTCCGCGGGCTTCTCGACGATGCGCACGATCCGCTCGCCGTTCAGCTCGGCCACGCCGAGATGCTGCAGATGCTCGACGTCGTCGACCTTGGTGAGGACGATGCGGGCGCCGTGCTCCTGCGCTGCGAACCGCTCCACGATCGGCGCGAGCGGCCGTTCGAAACACGTTGTCGGCGAGCAGGACGCAACAGCGATCGCCGCCGACGAAGCTCTCGGCGAGGCCGAGTGCGTCCGCGATGCCGGCTGGCCGGTCCTGGTAGCCGTAGAACAGCCGCTGGATTCCGTACTCCTGCCCGTTGCCGAGCAGGCGGAAGAACTCCCCGGCGTGCGCGCTGCCGGTGACGAGCATCAACTCGTCCAGCCCCGCCTCGACGAGAGCTTCGACCGCGTAGGTCACCATCGGCCGGTCGTACAGCGGCAGCAGGTGCTTGTTCGTGATCCGGGTCAAGGGGGCGAGCCGGCTTCCCGTGCCGCCCGCGAGGATCACGCCCTTCACGGGCCGGATGCTAGTTCCGCTGGAGCCAGAACCTGTGCCCGAGAGAGCCGCGGCGCCGTAGAGCTGCCCATCGATACGGCGGACGGGTAGCCCAATCCAGAGGGAGTTCGGATGCGCAAGCTTCTACTACTACGTCTCCTCACCGGTATCTAGCCCGCCGCGAGGGTGCGTCGCCAGAGCGGGGTCACTGACGATGACGATCAGCGCGACCGGCTACAAGCCGACGACCGTCTCCAACGCGACGGGCGACAGCGTCGTCTTCGCCAACAGTCGGCTAGCGGAAGCTCAGGCCCAGCCGGCGGAACATCGCCGCGGTCCCGGCCGCGGGTTCATCGTCCCCATCGGACGCCGGAGTCCGCGCCGGAACGTTGCTCACGCCGACCCAGTGGTAGACCGGTGGTGCGTCTTCGGGGACATCTGCGGACACGGGCGGAGCATCGTCCGCGCCGTTCAGGCCGAGCCTTCTCTTGAGCGCCTTCGCACCGGCGATGTCCATCCGCGAACTCCTTTGCGACCCCGAGTCGTTCGCAGCTTGGACGACATCTCCTGCTCCGTCTACCTCCATTCGGGGGACGAAAGCCCAATCTTCCGAGGGGTCGGGTGGATTGGCTCGCGCTCGCGGGGCTCGCCGGCACTCGCGGCGGTCGAGGCTACGGCTGCCAGTTGGATCTGGGTGTCCATCCTGGACCTGCTCGGCGTGCCTCCGCAGCAGCTTTCGCGCGGCAGCTAGGAAGCACCGGCTGACGTCGCCCTCAGCTCTTTCCAAGTCAGGGATATGCCCTCCGCTAGATGCGTCTCGGCGTGCCAACCGAGTTCCTCTTGGGCGCGCGAAGCGTCCAGGACGCTGCGACGGAGATCGCCCGGCCGCTCGGGAGAGAATCGCGGCTGAAGTTCGGCTCCGGCGATCTGTGCGCAAAGACGATGTAGCTCGAGGACGCTCGTCTCCACCCCACTCCCGACGTTGTAGACGGCGCCGCCAGGGCCTGCTGCCGCCGCGAGAAGAGCCGCGACGACGTCGCCGACGAAGACGAAGTCCCGCCTCTGGTTCCCGTCGCCGAAGATCTCCGTTTCGCGGCCGTCACGGAGCCGGTCGAGGAAGATCGCGACAACGCCGCCCTCGAGCGTCGAGCGCTGCCGCGGCCCGTAGACGTTCGCGAGGCGGCAGGTCGCGTGACGGCCTCCATGCAGCCGATTCCAGGTTGCGAGGTACCCCTCGCCCGCGAGCTTAGATGTCGCATACGGCGAGAGAGGACGGGGCTCGTCCTCCTCGCGTGCGGGGCGCTCGCACTCGCCGTAGATCGCCCCTCCGGTCGACGTGAAGATCACGCGTGCGCCAGCCGCACGCGCCGCTTCGAGAACACGCACCGTGCCGACGACATTGACGTCCGCGTCGAAGGCGGGACGCTCGATGGAGGTGCCTACGTCCGCCTGCGCTGCGAGATGAAATACGACCTCCGGTCGCAGCCTGGCGGCGAGATCCTCGAACGACTCGTCTCGGATGTCGATCTCGTGCAACTCCGCCGCGGCGGGAAGGTTCTCCCTAGATCCCGTGGCAAGGTTGTCCACCACGTGAACCTCCGCGCCGTGTCCGACGAGGGCATCGACGACATTCGAACCGATGAATCCCGCACCGCCGGTGACCAGTGCTCGCATGGGCCGGATCGTACGACCAGGACAGGCCGGGACGCTCGTGCCGCTGGCGATGATGGTCCCGTTGGGTGCCACTCGCGGTGTCCGGTTCCTGAGCCCGAAGTCTGTCGCCAGGTTGCGTTTCGTTCGCCGCAAGCCCGTCCCTCCATTTGCGAGACTCAGCGCGATCCCATCGCCCACGAAGGGGGGCCCACAGATGGCACGCAAATCGGTGGCCGCGGCGCGACTCGCAGGATTCGTCCTGCTCGTGCTCGCCGGCACGGTCGTGATCCCCGCAGCGTCTGCCCAGACGTTCGCCGGGGTGTCTCGATCCGCATCCAACAGCAATGGCGGGCAGCCACGACTCGTCGTCCTTTCGAACCGCGCCGACCTCATCTCGGGAGGCAACGCACTCGTGCAGGTCGTCCTGCCGACCCGCGTCGACCCGTCGACGATACGCGTGAGCCTCGACGGGAAAGACGTCACCTCGATGTTCGCCGTGCGCTCGAACGGCGCCTACGAAGGCATCGTCACGGGCCTCGCGAACGGCGCGAACGACCTGATGGCGTCGATGAAGAACGGTCCGACCGTTCATCTCACCATCACGAACCATCCGAGCGGCGGACCGGTCTTTGCCGGTCCGCAGGTGCAGCCATGGATCTGCGAGACGGTGGCCGGCTTCCCGGTGCCAACCGACGCGCAGTGCGACGGCACGCCGATCGTCTCGTTCGAGTACATGAACGCAGACGACGCATACGTTCCAGGCGTATAACCCCGCGTCGCCGCCTGCCCCGTCGTCGATCGCGTCGACGACGACCGACCAGGGTGTGACGGTGCCGTACATCGTGCGCTCCGAGCACGGTGCGATGGACCGCGGCCTATACGACGTCAGCGTTCTCGCAGATCCGAGCGCCGGCTGGGCACCCTGGGCGTCGCAGCCCGGCTGGAATCACAAGGTGCTGTACCAATTCGGCGGCGGCACTGCGCCATGGCACACGAACGGCGCACCGCAGAGCGACCTGATCGACTTCGCGCTCTCGCGCGGGTTCATGGTCGCGAATAACAACCTCAACATCCGCGGTGACGACGCGAACGACGTCGTCTCGGCGGAGGCGCTGATGATGCTGAAGGAGCACATCATCGAGACGTACGGCGGCATCCGCTACACGATCGGCACGGGCTGCTCGGGCGGCTCGATCCAGCAATACGTCATCGCCGCCGACTATCCCGGCCTCCTCAACGGCATCCAGCCGAACTGCAGCTTCCAGGACAGCTGGACGACGGCGAACGAGGTCAACGACTGCCACCTCCTGCGCCACTACTTCGGCAGTCCCGGCACCGGCTTCACCGCTGCGCAGCAGGCTGCGGTGATGGACGTCCGCGACCCGGGCGTGTGCCAAGCGTGGGATCTGAGCTTCGCTCCTGTCGGAATTCCCTCGCGCGTATCGAACTGCAACCTCACCGGAACGCCGTTCGCGTCGCTCGTATACGACCCCGTGTCGAACCCAGGGGGAGTGCGCTGCGACGTGCAGGACTACCAGTCGGCGATCTGGGGGTTCCGGCCGAGCGACGGCTTCGCCCGCAGCCCGTACTCCAACCTGGGGATCCAGTACGGCCTCAGCGCGCTGAATGCGGGGACGATCACACCGGATCAGTTCGTCGCGCTCAACCAGAGCGTCGGCGGCACCGACATCGACCTCAACTTCACCGCCGCACGTACGGCGCCGGACCTGGTCGCTCAGTCGATCGCCTACCGCACCGGACAGGTGACGAACGGTGCGGAGCTCGCGAACGTGCCGATCATCGATCTGCGCGGTTCCGAGCATCTCTTCGACGACATCCACACCGACTACCACTCGTACGTCATGCGGGCGCGGCTCGACGCTGCGAACGGTGGGCACGGCAACCAGCTGATCTGGACGTGGGACGCAGCCTTGGTGCCGACGAGCATCACGCCTCCACCGTCGATCGCGCTGGAGTCCTTCCTCACGATGGACAGCTGGCTCTCAAAAATCGAGTCGGACAAGCGGGACGTCCCGCTCTCGCAGAAGGTGCTCGACGACAAGCCGGGGACGGCGACCGACGAGTGCTTCATCGGTGCTGCGCTGACCGAGACGACCGATCCCGCCACATGTGCGGCGGCGTTCCCACACTTCGGCGACTCGCGGCTCGCAGCAGGTGAGCCGCTCGTCGACAACGCGATGGCGTGCCAGCTGAAGCCGCTCGATCGGGCCGACTACTCGGTGACGTTCACCGACGCGCAGTGGGCAACCCTGCAGCAGGCGTTCCCGGATGGCGTCTGCGACTGGACGAAGCCGCCCGTTGGCTACCAGCCGTCGATCCCGTGGCTCACCTTCGCTGGCGGGCCGGGCGGAGAGCCGCTCGGGCCCGCGCCCGTGTCGCACACCGGACCGGCAAAGCAGTAACGAGCGTGCAAGGGCGGCGGCACACGGTGCCGCCGCCCACCCCTCGCCCGCGAGCTTGGATGCCGCATACGGCGACAGCGGCCGCGGCTCGTCGTCCCCGCGCGAGCGGGGCGCTCGCACTCGGCGTAGATCGCCCCTCGCGACGACGTGAAGACGACGCGAGCGCCGGTCGCGCGCGCCGCTTCGAGAACCCGCACCGTACCGACCACGTTCACGCCGACCAGAGACGGCTAATGCGCGCTCGGTTTCCAGATGCACGGACTCGACGAACTGACGAACGAACTCAGTTCGCGCTGGAGCTCGGCGCGGCATCATGGTGAACTTCATAGTCGGAGTTTCCGAACCCGCGGCCTCGAGCCGCCCGCCAGTTCGCGCGCCGTATCTCCTACCCGTCTTCGCCCCACGCATGGCTGGATGACGAGAGGTCTTTCGAGTCCGTCCGCCTAGGCCCGAGTAGTTCCGTTGCCCGCGGATCTACCGCATGTGTACCCGGCGGCCCCGTCGATCAGATCCCGCGCCATGCGAGCAGCCGGTGCGGCCAAGGCGAACCTCCGGCAAACGGCGATGTACGACTCACGGCTCGTGGTTTTTTGTCACGATCCGGCCGCAACCAGCCTTCGCCAGCGGACCAAAGGGGGAAAGCGTATGCACGCGTTTCTTGTCCCACGCCGTTTGAGGATCGCCGGAGTAGTCGCCGCGGCGATCGTCGCCATCGCGACCTCGTTTGGAGGTAGTTCCGTGCCGGCGGCGCGCGCTGCTACTTACAACGCCCCGTGGTGCGTCCTGCATCCCCAGCTCTGCACTGAGGTGAACAATCCGGTGTCGTACAACGGATACACGTACGTCTCCGGTCACGACGAGCCGTCCCTTCTCTTCTACTCGACCACCCCAGGGTCGGGCAACTCGAACGTGTACCACCTGACCCTGCCGACCGATCCGGCGACACCGCCGGCGCAGGACGGAAGCGGTGGCACCTCGAACTTCATGCTCCATCCGGCGTTCTGGTTCGGCATGGCCCTGTGCGACGACCAGTCCGCTCCCGATCCGGGGAAATCCTGCCCCGCCGACAGCGACAAGAACATCTACTCGAGCACGAACCCGAATTCGGCCAAGTACATGGGCCTGACGCCGGGGACAGCCTTCCTGGAGATGCAGTTCTATCCACCCGGCTGGGGAGGCGTCGGGTCCGGAGTGAGCTGCGGTCCCAACAACTACCAGTGGTGCGCCGCGCTCAACATCGACAGCTTCTCGTCGGACTCGAACACGGGTGTTCCGAACAACAACGCGTGTCTCAGCGCGGCTGGAGAGGAGTACGTCAACTACGCGATCGTCACGAAGAGCGGTGTGCCGAGTGGGCCGCCTGATCCGCTCAACCAGACGCTCGCGACCTTCGAGACGACGGCGGACACGCTGGAGATGAACTCCGGGGATCAGCTGACGGTCGACATGCACGACACCGCGGCCGGCCTGCAGATCGTGATCAACGACCTGACGACCGGGGAGACCGGCTCGATGACCGCGAGCGCTACCAACGGGTTCGGCCACCCGCTGTACCAGCCGAACTCTGCGACGTGCACCGACCAGCCGTACTCGTTCCACCCGATGTACAGCACGTCCGGGCCGAACACCCGCGTGCTGTGGGCCGCGCACTCCTACAACGTGGCGTATTCGGACGAGATCGGCCACTTCGAGTACTGCAACGCCCTCACCTCCCAGAACGGGGGCAGTTGCCAGGCCTCGAGCTTCCCGGACCCCACCGACGCGAGCAAGGACAGCGACGACAGGCCGTGCTACAACCTCCCGATCGTAGACGGGACGGGCGCGACAATCGTCCCGTCGTTCATCGGCTGCCTGGGTGCGGACGGCGACTTCGACGGGCCGGAGTACCAGGCAGGAACGTGGCCCGGAAGCCCCGGTGCAGACCCGAGCAAGGTCTCGGCACCGATCCAATTCTCGAGCCCGCTTTTTACCGGGCCGGGAAAGAGCGGCCCGATGAACTACTCACAGGCAGCGTTCGAGACCAACCTCCCGCGCATCGAGGGATCGGACTCGTCGTCGAACAACAACTGCCAGCGCCACGTGTACAACCCGATGGATCCAAGCCCTGGCTCGGGGTGCATTCCTCTGCCGAACGGCGCGACCTTCTACCCGATCTACAGCACGACGACCGGCTCGAACGGATCGTGC
>CAWFVH010000009.1:0-80054 GCA_963819275.1 uncultured Actinomycetes bacterium
CTGGCGGGCGGAGCTTCGCTAGATGCCAAGAGGGGCCAACCTCCACACGCCCGAGCAGCGTGCGGCCGACGACGCCAAGATCAGGAGTCGGCGGCACAAGTACGCGATCAAGCCACCCAAGCCGGAGCCTGAGCCGCCCGGCGAGGTCGAGGCCGGGCCGAACGCGATCGAGCGCATGCGTGGTACCACGCGCTCCGGGCAGTCCGAGAGCAGCACTGGGCAGTGCCGCTGGTGGCGGAGGACGGCACGCTCGTCGCCAAAGAGCTGCCCGACTCGATGGTTCTCCCGTGGGAGGACAGGGCCAGCGTGCTGGCGCGGGAGCGGCCCTCGTATGACGACTGGCGGCTAATCGAGATCGCGGGCATAGCGGCCCTGGTCGGACCGGACAAGATTCCGATCCTGCTCGACGACTAGACGCCCTCTCTCGCATACGGGTATCGCGAGAACGGCCTGCGAGCGGCCGGCTGAGGTTTCTGACCCACGCCGGGACTCCGAGGGCCTCTACGCCGGCGAGCGTCGGCGAACCGGCCGACCCGGGTCGCCGGAGCACACGAACCACGAGAAGAAGCCCCAGCGCGGCAGGCACCGCCTGGGGCATGGATCACACGAGGAGGATCTCGATGACCAGCGAGCAGTCTGCACGAAGCGAGAAGTACACCGTGAAGCTGTGCGAGTGCGGCTGTCAACAGCCCGCGCCGGTCGCGAAGAAGACGGCTCGACGTGACGGCCATGTCAAGGGCAAGCCGGTGCGCTTTATCCGCGGCCACCACTCCCGAAGTCCCGAGGGTACCGCGCCAAGTTGCGCGTCTGGGGACGGCTGGCGCACAGCGAGTCGGGCACGCTCGGGAACGGCTGGAGGCGAGATTGGCCGAGCCGGACGCCTGGGGCTGTAGGAGCTTTCACCGGCACCCGGAACCGATACGGCTACGGCGTGCTCGCCGGCGACGACGGTCGAATCGTGCCAGCGCACCGAGTGGCCTGGGTCCTGGCAGGCAATGAGCTGCAGGAGGACTGGGTTCTGCACCACGCGTGTTCAACCCGTGCCTGCTGTGAGGTCAGCCACCTCGTGCCTATGAGTCCGTCCGAACACAGCAGGCTGCACTGGCGACTGCGCCGCGAAGCCGAGTCAGCGCCGGGAGTACACCTGCTCCGCCGCGACGCGAAGGCAGCGGCCTAGCCGGAACGAGCGGGGAGGTAGAGCCTGCCAGGCGCAGGTCGAACGACGACGTTCCAGATCACCGACGACAACAAGCCCGGACGCGGCTTGCACCGTCCCGGGCGCGACCAGGAAGGAGTGACCCTTCATGGCCATCGAGGGTGGCCGAAGCAGTTCGCCTGTCAACATCGACGAAAGCGCCGGCCTAGGCCACGATCGGGACTGTGGCCGCGCTCTACGTCGAGACGGGGCGTGCGTCTACTACGGCATCCCCGGGGGGGGTTGACCCGTGGGACGAGGAACGTGACGCTTCGCCTCTACGACGGCCCGTATCCGGTCGTGGCGCACCCGCCCTGCTCGAGGTGGGGCCAACTCGCCAACGTGAACCAGCGCCCGTTATGGGACGGCCAGATCGGTGATGACGGCGGCTGCTTCCCAGGGCTGCGCTTGAGGGCAGCAGGAAGGTGGGGCGGCGTGCTAGGGAGCATCCGGCGAACTCGATCGCGTGGCGTCACTTCGAGGTTGCCGCCGCGCGGCGCGGAGTCTGGTCGACGACTGGCTCGACGATCAGTGTGGCGGCTTCGAGACCGAGGGTGTCCACGAGAGTCGTATTTACGGGCATGGGGGCGCGGAAGCGGACGTGGGTTGTTACGCGGTAGATATCGACTGGGCCGGCGCTGGACTGGACCGGAGCGTCCAGGCGAGTACGTCGTCGGTGCCGGAATCAACACTGGAGTTCAACAAGGGCAAGCGGGCTGCCGGATCACCTCGAAACGATCAGAGACGCCGCTAAGGTGGTTACCGTGATCTGTTCGCTCGGGGAATAGCTGCGGAGCGTCTACGAAGTTGCTGACAAAGCCTAGCGCCCATCGTCGTCTGCACAGCTGCCGAGGCGGATACCGAGATGTCATGTTCGGCCGGGGCGGAGATTCGCCGGCCGAGAGGCCCGCCCGTGCTGGCGGCCGAGTGGGGCCTGAGCGTCTGACCGAGACCGCGACCAGCGTGTCGGATACGGAAGAAGTCCCTACGCCGCCTAAAACAGGAGGATACGGGCGGAGCGCGTAGAGGCGACGGAGGCCCAGGGTGATGTCGGACACCCCAGGAACGCGAGGCCCTCGGGGCCCTCGGCCAAGGCTCGTAGAGCGGGCGGAGCAGGCAGGCCGGCAGCGCAGGAAGGAGCCTGAAGAGCAGCAGAGCGCTACCGGGGCGTCCGGTCAGCTCGCCGGGGATGAGGGTGCGCTGGGAACGACGCAGAGAGGGTTGCGCTCTTATCTAGGTCGAGAGCGAGTGCGAAACGCCCGACTACGTGGCCTATCCATGCGGCTCTGGGAGCGGCTTTGCGCGTACCCACAAGGACGCTCGATCTCGTACCCGCAGGCGCTGATACCAGCCGGGTGATACCAGCAGGCCTGATAGCAGCCCTCCGACAGCAGTGTGGGTACAGCCGTCATGACGCTGTGGGTACAAGCCGTGGTGCTATCAGCCGACCGTCATGACATCCCGAGGCCTCGTCATGACACGTCACCGCGGTACAACCCGGGCCTCAGGTACTCACCTGCGGACCGATCAGGCCGGGATCCCAGCAGCCATGCCTGAGTCGCGAGCTAGGGACAGATCGGCGCGAGGAGCTGCAGCGAGCGGCGACCCGCTCGCGGTCACCAGACTCTCCGCTCCAGAGCATCGACCGACTGACGATCAGCTCGAGCTCGGAGGAAGCTGGCAGTCCTGCAGCTCGCAGCGCGAGCGTGCGTTCGTCGATCGCATCTTGCGTCCATCCGTCTGCTCGAGCCGGTCGCGGCAGCCGACCCCCACCCCGCCGCGGCGTGAGCCTCTCGCCTCGCCCCCAGCACGGGACCTGTCAGATCGCTAGCCACACCTCCGATCGCCTGAGCAACTCGCTCCCGACGCTGAGCCATCGCAGATCGCAAGAGCAACTCGCCAGAGACCTCGTTTTCCAGATCTCAAGCTCCCGGAAGCGTGTTAGTCGCGGAGGCTTCTTAGAAGGGGTGGCGGGGGCGCTTGGCGTTGTCGAGGGAGCAGCCCCCGCCTGGTAGGCCGCAAGGAATGTTGGGCCGGTCGCAGGTTGGTCGAGGCCCCGTTCCCTCGCAATCCCCCGGCCGGGGTAGCGGTGTCTGCGCTGGGCCAGTGTTCCGGAACGATCCCTGACGCTCGGTTTGCGACGGCCGTGTCATCCGGTAATGACGACGCCGCGTCGGCTGTGGAGGTCTTCCGTGGCCGCTTGCAGAGGAACGAGGCCACGCCCGCGCGTGAGATGTTCTGCGACCCCCCGACCTTCTCGGTTTCGGGGACGACCCTAGCCTCGGTCTTGGGCCCGTTGGTCAGCTTGGTGGGGTAGACAATCGTCCAGTCGAGGCTGCTGGCGCGCAGGATTTCCTCACCAGCAGTCTTGTCCTTGATCTGACTACCCATTCCTATGCCGGTTACGACCTTGGTGACGAGAGTGAGCCGGTCACGCGCGGCGACGAAGGAGGACAACATGACGACGCGCTCGGGCCCCTTCTGTTTGGCCTCGTCCACAATGGCGCGCGTCGCCTCGGTTATCACCGGTCCTCTCGCGCCGAGGACGCTGATGACGGCGTCGCTCCCGTTCATGGCCTCGGAGACCGCTGCGTGGTCGGTGGCGTCGCCTTCGACAACATGGAGGTTGGGGTTGGTGATGGTCAGTTTCTGGCCGGACCGAACGAGCGCCGTGACGCTATGTCCCCCGGCGAGCGCCTGCTCGACCAGCGGAATGCCGGTGGCGCCAGCGGCGCCGAGGACGTCAGTTTCATCGGTCTCCTCCCATCGCGATCGCACCGCGCGTCGGCTTCGACCCCTGGCGATAGCGCGCTGCCTTCTTGGAGAGTCCCCAAGCCTTCATGCGTCTGGAGCCTAAAGGGAGCTTTGCTCCTGGGCGGCCCGGTCTACTACCGCTCCGAGCAGAAGCCGGGCGACTAGCCGCGGGCACGCATCTCCCGGGGGTCGCCCCCGTTCATCTCCTTGCAGCGCAGGCAGAGGTCGAACTCGCCGAGGCCTTGATGCCGAGCAGTTGGCGCTCCGCAGAGACCGACCCGGCTGCCGGGCGTGCCGATGTGCGCGATCGGGCGGAAGGGCGGCTCGTCCGTCTCTCTGCTCGTGGGTTCTGTCAGCACTGACATCCCGACCACCATGACGCGGGTCAAGGCCCGTGTCTAGTCCCGAAAGGAGCATCGAGATGGCCAGCAAGAACAGCATCCCCAGCCACAACAAGGATCAGCAGTTGGAGGCGCTACGCCCCGGCTTGACCGACGACGTGGCCGACCCAGCCGCGGCCAAGGACTCGGTCAACGAGGGAGCCTGAGAAGCTCTTCCACGAGCAAACCGGGACTACCAGCCCAAGTACACGCCTCCCGGCAAGAAGAGCGCCTGAGCCAAGGGGAGGATGAGGAGCGAGAGCCGCGCCTACCAGCGAGGTAGCGCGGGAGGCTTCCGGCTGGACGCCACGCATAGACGCAGCGCACCGTCGGGCCGCATCGCGTAGTGCCTGCGATAGCACCCGTCACGGTTGAGAGCGATCCCCCGACCGCAGCTTGGAGCACCGCCGTAGCCCGCGCCGGTAGGTGTCCTTTATCACGACTCCCTCAGCCGCACTCCGCCGCGGCCTCGCTTCGACTCGATCACTGGCAGTGCGTCCCGGGGACCGGCGGGTGCCACACCTGCTGGTAGACGGGCGGGTGAGAGATGCGCCGGTAGACGGCTTTCACCCAGACGCTGTGGCCGTGCCGCAGGACGTAGTGCCCGTGACGGCGAAGCCAATGGCTGCGATGGACGAGCTGCTTGGTGTAGTAGGCCGCCTTGACGAGATCCGTTGAGTAGTGACCCGGCGCGACGATGCCCGGTGAGCAGATCGGGTTGACGGTCAATGCGACAACCTGCGAGACGCAACTGGGCGGGTGGTCGCCCACCTGGCAGGTGGTGCCGTAGAACGGGTCATAGGGATTGAACTGCATCTGGACGTAGATGGTCGTTGGCTGCGTGATGATCATCTGCAGTGGGATCATCGTCTTGTAGTTCGTCAAATCCCCCGGAAGCATCTCGTAGTCGAGGGTGGTGCCAACCTTGAACGGCATTGCGCCGGTGAGGTCGGTGGCGGGGGTCGGATTGATGATGACCGCGCCGGAGTAAAGGGTCGGGATGTCCCAGTTGACCGAAACCGTCCGGTCAGCGTTGACCCAGGCGGAGGTGATTTGGGGCGGATTCGCAGCCGAGGCGTTCGTAGCCAGCGTCGCCGCCGCGACCATCACGACCGCCCCGATCGCAAGGAAGAACCTATAAGCGCCGCTTCGCATCCAACACCAGGATGCCGTTCCATCACCTCGCCCGTGAGGCTCAAACTGGCTCATGCGGCACCCGGTTGCGACTATCGCGAGCCGAGTAACCAACCTAGTTCGAGCACTTCGTCGAGCGAGTGCCCGCCGATCAGGGTCCCGGGATCGAGGCGTGCTTTCAAGTAAGCGAGGTCGGCCTCTATCCGCTTTAGCGACTCCCGCCATGTCGGCGCGTTCTTCCTGGCTCTCGGCACGTTCGTCCTGGCGCTCGGCCTTGACGAAGAAGGATGCGATCGTGGCGGTGAGGATGGAGATGAAGACGATGCCGCCCACCATCAGCAGCATCGCAACAATCCGGCCCCCGACGCTGTGCGGGACGACGTCGCCGTAGCCAACAGTCGTGACGGTGACGACGGCCCACCAGACGCCGTCCCAGTAGCTGTGGAAGTCGCCGGAGTCGACGGTAGCCTCGACCGCTCCGGCGACGAAGACGAGGAATATCGTGGCGAGCGAGGCGAAGCGGAAGACACTCCTAGAGGTCAGCCGCCGCTCTGCCTGGAGCGCCCGTGCCACCACCACCCCCACCCGCGCGAAGCGAAGCAGGCGAACAAGGCGGAAGAGCCTGAGTTGGGAGAGCGCACCGCCCGTAGGCGGGGACGGTGACGGCTACGAGCGCGGCGTCAAGCCAATGGGCCCGAAGCGCGGCCTGCTTCCTCGGCGCGACCGCGAGCACAAAAGCCATCTCGGCGGCGAACACGGCCCATATCAGCCAGTTGGCGGCGTTGGCCGCGGTTTGCCAGCTGGCCGAGTGGGCGTCGCGCTGGACGATTATCACGGGGATCAACGCCAGCGTCGCCACGAGGATGACCGGCTCGAACCAGGTCGGCGTTTCGACACGGCCAGACTCGTGCTGCTTCCACATGACGGGCTGATTCGTCCTCGTTGAGTTCAGCCCTCCCCTTACAGGCCACCCGCCCGGTTCGTCACGGTTGAGCTGTGTCTCGGCAGTTCGGGCAGAGCTTCGGCTTGCGGCCGCGGCTGCGGACGCGCTGGAAGCTGGCGCCGCAGGCGGTGCAGACGAGCGTCTCGAGCTCGGTGGTCGCGATCGTGATTGGCGTTTTGCGCGGCCGTCGCGGCTTCGGGTGCGCGGCCTCCTCGAGCTTGGCGCTCGCGTGTTCCAGGCGCTTGCGCAGATCGTCAACGACCTCGGGGCGGGCCGCCTCATCGCCGTAGACGGCGATCCCGCGCTCGGCCCATTGCCGCGCGTCCAGCCAGCGCTTCGCCTTCGCGCAGCGGATCGCCGCCTGTTTGTACATCGCGATCACCGGCAGTGCCTCGAACTTGGCGACGAGCGCGGGCCGGATCGTGTCCATCTCCTGGGCGTGCTGCTCGCAGACGGCGTCGAAGTCGTCGAGCGCGGAGGGGAAGGCGTTGCGGCAGTGGTAGAGGCGCTCTTCGAGCGCGGAGTAGACATAGTGGCGCGAGAACGGCGCGCGCTCGGTCTCAAGTAGGGAGCGAAGTTGTGAGATTGCCGTCGAGTCCTCCAGCGAGAGCGTCATCTGCCAGGACAGGTCCGCAAGGCCCCAGCCTGTTTCGAATAGGGGTGGTGCGGGGTGCCGCTCGAGCCCGAAGTCGGCGGGGTCGTGGTCGAGGAAGACGCCGAGGTAGCTGAGCCTGTTCTCCTCCTCGATCTCGCCTCGGCCGAGGATCCGGCCGCTCAGCGCGATGGGCCGGTTGTCCTTTTCCGCGATCAGTCGCAGCAGCCCCGCGCGGTAGAGGGCCGCATCCTCACGCGAGAGGTGGCCGACGAGTTTGAGGTAGACCCAGACGCTGATCGCGTTCTCGTCGAACGGGTTGTCGGCTTCGGGCACGAGGATCGCGATGACGTCCTCGTGGACGAGATCGCGGGTGCGGCCGCCGACGATCGCCCATAGCGCCTCCTGGTAGAACGACTCGCCGACCACCTTCAGCAGTTCGTCGCCGCCGAGGAGTACGGCCTCCAGCGACTGCTGTTGGCCGCCATGGAGGACGGCCTCCAGCGACTGCTGTTGCTCCACGTTCGGCTGGGCAGGCTCGTAGATAGCCTCTGCCGGGGCCCCGTAGCTGAGCAGCAGCTCGTTTCGGTCAACAGGCGCCGCCGGTTGCGCACCACGGCGCCGAGCACTCGTCCAAGTCGGAACATGTCCCTACTTCGGGAGCTCGAGCTTCGATAACACGGGCAGCGCCTGGCCGAGGATTCCCTCGAGGTCGCCGTAGATGCCGACGGATCCGCGCGCAAGCCGTTCGATCTCCTTGTCGCGCTTTGCCCGAGGCGGTCAAGGGCGCGTCGCTCCTTGTCCAGATCGATCTTCATCTCGATGATCGTCTCGACGATCGGCTCGAAGCGTCCGCGGAACTCCCGGCCGCAAAGGTAGTCGTGCAGTACCAGGAGCGCCTCGGAACGGGTCTTGTCGGCGCTGCGCGCCTGTGCGACGTCGATCAAGCCCGAACGGAGGGCCTGGGCGGAGCCACCACGCACACGGTCTCGACTATCCAGACGCCGTCGCGGTGGTACATGTATCGCACGTCAGCCGGGAGGGCTGTCGTCACGATCGCCGCGATGTCGGCCTTGGCGGTCGCTTGGTCGCCCTTCAGTTGGAGATCCAGCCCTTGCTCCAGCTGGCTGCTCGCTTGGACTCCCAAAGGATTGTCCCGATCTCGTTTCCGGAGACACGGACGGTCTGGACGATGTCCGCGCCGCGCGTGCCCGCCTTCACCGGCGTGAACAGGTCGTCGGGGAAGTGCTCACGCAGGACGTCCTCGATTTCCTGCTCGAGCGCCTCACCCCGGAGGCCAGCCTGGGTCGGCTCCGCGGCGCGTTTCAGGTCGTCGATCTGGCTCTTCATCTGCGCTAGCTGCTGGTCGCGCTCGCGCATCTCGAGCCGGTGCGTCTCCTGCAGCCGCTCGGTCTCCTGCGCTACGAGTTGCTTCCGCTCGGAGTCAATCTGACGGGCAACCTCCAGCTCGAGCTCCTCCTGTGCCTTCTCAAGCTTCCGCTTTTCCTTCCGGAACTCGAGCTCTTGCTTGCGCGCCTCTGTCAACTCGCTGTCACGCTCCACCAGCTGGCTCTTTAGGTCGTCGAGCTCGGTCGCAACCTTGGAAGCGGCTCGCTGGGAAAGCTCGGCCTCCCGCTCTTCCTGTGCGGCGACGAACTCCTTCCGCAGCGCCTCCTCGCGAGCTGCGAGCTCTCGCTCCTGTTCGGCGTCGCGCTGCTCCAGTTCGGCGGCAAGCTGAGCGCGGAGCTGCTCCGCAACCTGATGCTCGAGCGCATCGGTCAGCGGGATTTGACAACCGCAATTCGGACAAGTGATCGAGTCAGTTACCACGGTCGCCACAGCGCCCCACCTTCATCTCGTAGTCCGATCAACCAGGCATAGCGCAGGCCCTATCCGAATACAAGGGCTGGGAGGCGAGGTCCGGCCCGTCCGGATGTTGGATCCGGGGAGCGTCAGCGGCTCCGCTGGTAGCGTCGACGTCGCCGTCCCGCCCCGGATCGGAGAGAACGTGTTCAAGCCCTATCGCGGGCGATGACGAGTCAAGGGACGGCAGGCGGACGCTTCACCCGCGCAATCCAGCAGCGCAACCTCTGGGCTGCGGAGATGTCACTGCGCGAGATGGGAGACGCGCCGACGCTTGAGTACGCGCTGGCCTACCTCGACCTGCTGGCCGAGCAGAAGCCCGAGAAGCTGGAACGCGCCTGCGTTCGCTGGCATGGCCGGCTAGAGACGGAGGCGACGTTCCTGACGCTGGCGGAGTCGCAGCTCGCCAGCGCGGCGAGCGCGACGCGATCGAGGTGCTGCGGCGGTTGTTGCGACGCGCAGGGCCGACCCGCTTACCGCCGTACTAGAGCGTTAGTCGCCCGTGTCGGGGAGTCCCCGCAGGTACTCGGCTAGTGCATCCGATTGCGCGAAGTCGCTGAAACCGCCTGGGAAGATCATCTCGTCTGTCGCCTCCGTCCCGAACTCGTGCGCGATCACAGCGGCGGCTCCGCGGCTTGCATCCTCTGAGCCGTTCACCACGAGCAGCGACGAGAGCGGGCGCCCAAGGGTGAGGAGCTTGCGCACCTCCTCGTCGACCCCGCTGTAGCCGATCACGAGAAGGTTCAGGCCGCCGGGTGCGTGACGTTGTAGCTCGCGGACGTGCTCGACGTGGTCCTCGGGACACACAATCTCGTCCGCAGGGCCGAGAGGAACCGCAAGGGCAGGATAGTAGAGCGCGCCAAGCTCGGTCCCGTGTGCAACGTAAGAGGCTGCGTAGGACTGACCCCGAGGCGGTGGCGGAGCGAACCATTCGGCGCGGGTACCTTCCAGCGTCCTGGAGCGACGCAGCTCAATCTCGTCGCCCAACTCGATAACTTCACCGAGCCGTGCGTAGTACGGGTAGAAAGTGTCGTCTGACCGGTTGAGCGGCGACAGGATGCGGTTGTGCTCCGGGTAGTCATCCTGGTTGGCGAGTCGCCGCCCCCAGTCAACTGAGCCGTGCAGTTTCACAAGCGACCACTTCCGAGTCGTGCTCACGTAGTCACTCATCGCGTTGATCGGCGCGTGGATTTCGAGCCGCTTGTCGAGGAGGGTGTCGTAGTTGAGCGTCACGAATGCGACGCGATCCAGGCGCAGGGCCTCGCTGACTAGCCGGTCGTAGTTGTCCGGGTGCGGCGCGTAGTCCTTGCTCACCTCGAACAGCAGGTGCTGGAGATAGAGCGGAACCACGTGAAATGCGCGGCGAAGGTGTTCATGGGACGAGTCCCGAAGCTCCTCACGGAGATACGCCTCAAGCGCCACCTGTCCCGAGGCGGTCGCAATGCGGATGTCGGGCGCGACAGACTCCGCGAGCGGATACTCATTGAGGATCCCGGCAAAGAGTCCATGAAAGAGGCCGGTTACGAGAGGCGGCACGAGTCTCGCGTCTTTCACCACGGCGTCGCTCGCGCAGTCGAAGGACGCGCCGGCCCCCAGGACGATGATCGCTTGACGCATGACTGGATCCTATGAGCGGTGTGAGAGGCGCGACCCAGCCCTTTCCGATGTGTCCTAAACAGCCACTAGGCAGCCGCACTCGATCGGCGTAGCGTCGTCTCTGGCCGGAGCCGCTATGGGCAAGCGCGAGGGCGTTCGGCTCGCCGCTCCGGCCTTTCGTCGCACGGTCGGCCTGATCGCCCTTTGTCTGGTCAGGCTGCCGCCCAGATGTACGGCTCGAACACGTGCGAGCTTCCGCGGACGGGCAGCTCCATCTCCTCCGCATCGTCGCGCCAGATGATCTTCACCCGGTCGGCCACCGGGATGCTCTTGGAGCGGCGAACCGGGGGCCTGACGAAGATCGTCTGGATCTCGGTGGCGAGCATCTGCCGAGTGAGATCCCAGCCCGCCGGGTTCTCGCGCATGATCTCGATGATGCTCTCGCCCGACTTCACGCGCTCAAGATCCACGAGTGCCTGCCGGGCAGCTCGCTGCGCGGCCGCCCCGAAGTCGAACCGAGCCTGCCGCGAGGTCAACTCCTTCTCGACTGCCTCCTCGTCCGCCAGAGCCGCCTCCAGCGCCTTGCCGTAGGCCACAGGGCCTAGCTCGCCGCGCCCGTGCATCGCCTCCACCTCCGCCACGGCCTTGCGGGCATCCTCGAGGGCCGCGAGGGCTGCGCTGTCGTCCCGCGTGGAAGGCTCCCTCGTCTCCCGCCGCGAGAACATCCTCTTGACGTAGGCGTCGTACACGATCTCGTCGAGGCGCTCCATCGTGATCGAGGAGGGATGCGGACAGGGGCCGGCGACCTTCTGGCCCGCGCAGCGGTAGGTGGCCTTGGCGTGCTTGCTCGGCACCTGGCCGCGCAGCGCACCGCGGCAGGAGGCGCAGCGGACAAGCCCCGAGAGCAGGTACTTCGACTCGGACTTGATCGGAGTCGCCGCGGCCTTGCGCTGCGCCTTGCGCCAGGTCACCTTGTCCACCAGCGGCTCGTGCGCGTCCGGGTTGACGATCTCGCCGGACCCGCGGGCCTCGCCCAAGTAGACCCTGTTGGCGAGCAGCCGGCCGATCCGGTTGGAGCGCCAGGTCGGCTTCAGGGTGTCGCCCGAGGGCAGCTCGCGCCGGGTGAAGTACTCCGCGATGGCCGCAGAGCCGACACCGGAGGCTGCCATCTCAAAGCCCTTCCTGACCGTGGCGGCGTGCTTTGGGTGCGGCACGAGCGGCCCGATCTTGAGCAGGTTGTTCCCTGTCTTCTCCGAGCGGCCCTTGACTCGCTCTTCGCGCCGGTATCCAGGCGGAACGTGCTTTGAGACGTGGATGCAGCGATCCACCGCGCTCCGCTTCGCGCTCGTCCAGTTCTCGCGGATCCGGCGCAGCTCAAACTGCGCCAGCTGCAGCATCATCCCCAGCACCAGCTCGCCTACGGGGGTCGAGGTGTCGAAGTCGCCCTCTGCCGTGATCACGACGCCACCGGCCTCGTCGATCTCCTGCATGGCCTGCAGGGCACCGACGACCGTGCGGCCGAAGCGGTCGATCTTGGCGACGACGATGCCGCCCGACACTCCGGCCTCGATCCGCTCCCGCACCTTGCGCAGCTCCGGGCGCTCCATCGAGCCGCCGGATACGTCCATCTCGTGGAACACCTCGCCCACCTTCAGGCCACGCGAGGCGACAGCGGCACGGCAGCGATCTTCCTGCTCCTGCGGCGAGATGAAGGACTCACCGGAGCGTCCGCGGGTGTCGCTCACGCGGATATACAAGTCGAGTGGCTGAAGTATCTTCTTCGGACTCATGCTGATCGGTCTCCCCAGGGTTGTCTGTCCCCAGCGCATCACGTGGACGCGCATGGCGGGACGATAACGTCAGCTCGTGGAGACGGGACTGGCCGGAAAGCGCGTCCTCGTGACCGGCGGCGCGGGTGGGATCGGCTCGGCGTGCGTGCGCGCGTTCGCGGCCGAGGGTGCGCGCGTCGCGATCCACTACCGCACGAGCGCCGAGCGCGCCGCGGAGCTCGCACGGGAAACGGGCAGCGTCGCGCTGCAGGCAGACCTGACGGTGGAGGACGAGATCGACGCGCTGTTCGAAGCCACCGAGCGCGAACTCGGCGGCGTGGACGTCTGCGCGGCCGTCGCCGGGTTCTGGCCGCGCGAGGACGAACCGGTCTGGGAGCTTCCGCTCGAGCGCTGGGAGGCGACGCTGCGCGCGAACCTCACGGCCACGTTCCTCACCGCGCGTGGGTTCCTGCGCCTCGTCAAGCGGACCGGCCACGGCAACCTCGTCCTCGTCGGCTCGACCGCAGGGCGATTCGGCGAGACGGGACATGCCGACTATGCGGCTGCGAAGGCTGCGATCCAGGTAGGGCTGCTCCAGAGCCTCAAGAACGAGATCGTCCGGGTCGCTCCCTCCGGCCGCGTCAACGCCGTCGCCCCGGGCTGGACGTACTCCCCGATGACGCGCGGCGAGCTCGACCCGGAGTTCGTCGCTCGCCTCAGCCGGACGATGGCGCTGCGCAAGGTCGCGCAGGCCGAGGACATCGCGCGCGCCGTCGTCGTGCTCGCGTCCGACGAGCTCTCCGGCCACGTGACCGGCGAGCTCGTGACCGTCGCGGGCGGGATGGAAGGCCGAACCATCCACGCCGACGCATGAGCCGGTTCGAGGAGCGGCTCGCGCAGGAGACTCCGATCGTCGCCGACGGCGGCATGGGCGCACTGCTCTCGAGCGCCGTGTCGGGGCTTCGCTGTCCCGAGGAGGCGAACATCCGCGCGCCCGAGAGCGTGCTCGAGGTCCATCTCGGCTTCATCCGGGCCGGCGCCGAGCTGATCGAGACGAACAGCTTCGGCGCGAACCGCGCCAAGCTCGCCCGCCGCTTCCTCGCCGACGAGCTCGAGTCGATCAACGGGGCCGCGGTTCGCATCGCGCGCGAGGCGCGCGAGGTCGCCGGTCGGGACGTCTTCATCGCGGGCTCGATCGGGCCATTGGGCGACACCGAGCTGGCCCGTCAGGAGCCGGCGGAGCTCTACGCCGAGCAGGCGCGCATCCTCGAGGGCCGCGGCGTCGACCTCTTCATGGTCGAGACGTTCTACGACCTCGACGAGCTGGAGACGGCGATCGCCGCGGTCCGCTCGGTCTCGATGCTGCCGCTCGTCGCGCTCCTCACCTTCGACGCCGGCGGCGAGACGCTCGCCGGGGTGAAGGCGGAGGACGCGGCGGCGAGGCTACAACCGCTGGGCCTCGCCGCGTACGGCGCGAACCACGGCGCCGGCCCCGCGGCCGCGCTCACGGCGCTCGCCCAGATGCGCAACGACGGAGCCGTGCTTGCAGCGCTGCCGAACGTCGGCCTCGCGAGCATGAGCGGCCAGCGCATCGTCTTCCCGCACGCCACGCCGGCCTATTTCGCCGAGTTCGCGGCGCAGGCGCGCGCGCTCGGGGCGCGGCTGATCGGCGGTTGCTGCGGCACGACTCCGGCGCAGGTCGCGGCGATCCGCGAGGCGGTCGATGCGAACCGACGTCCCGCCGGCTCCTTTCTCGTGCAGGAGCGCGAGCAGGTCGCGCCGTTCGAGCCCGCCACGGGCGAGACCCAGCTGGCGCGACTCCTGCGCGAGGGCGAGTTCGCACTCTCGGTCCAGGTCGATCCGCCACTGGGGGCGAATCCGGAGGCACTGATCGAGACGGCGCGCGCCGTCCGCGACTCGGGCCGCGCGCACTTCGTCGACGTCAACGACAACCCACGCGCGCGGGCGCGCATGAGCGGGATCATGGCCTCGGTCGCGATCGAGCGCTTCACCGGGGTCGAGACCATCCCGCACCTCACGCCGCGCGACGCGACCATCACCGGCCTCGAGTCGCTGCTGCTCGGAGCGCACGCCGAAGGCGTGCGGAACATCCTCGCGGTCACGGGCGACCCGCCCGAGTCGGGCGACTACCCCGGCACGCATGGCGTCTACGACGTCGACTCGATTGGGCTGGTGGAGCTCATCGCGAAGCTCAACGCCGGTGAGGACTGGCACGGGCGCGCGATCGACGCGCCGACGACCTTCTTCCCGGGTGCCGCGGTGAATCCGACCGCCGACGACCTGAGTCTCGAGGCCGAGCGCTTCCACCGCAAGGTCGCCGCGGGCGCCCGTTATGCGATGACGCAGATCCTGTTCGATCTCGAGGCGCTCGAAGCGTTCCGGGAGCGAATCGGCGGCTGGCCGGTGCCGGTGCTGGTCGGGGTCTGGCCGATCCGGACGACGGAGACCCTCGTCCGCGTCCACAACGAGGTGCCGGGAATCGTCGTCCCGGAGCACGTGCAGGAGCGGTATCTCGCGGCCGGCGCGGGCGCACGCGAGGTCGGGCTCGTGCTGGGGCGAGAGCTGATCGACGGAGCACGCGAGCTCGCGAGCGGCGCCTACGTCATGGCGCCGTTCAGGCGGCCGCTCGACGTGGTCGAGCTGCTTCCCGAGCCGGGCTAGCCTAGGGAGCGCAGGCGCCGGTCAGAACTGCGTGCGTGCCGACATTCGCGAGGTCGCCCTCGATGATCGAAGGCGGAACGCCGTAGCCGCTCGCGGAGCCGACTCGGGCGGCGAAGATCATCGACTGGACCTTGCCGGCGGCGTCGACCGCAGGCCCGCCGGAATCGCCGTGCTCCACCCGCCCCGCCACCGCCGTGATCGTCCTCGCAACAGGCCCGTGGCCAAGCGCGTCCTGTGTGAGCACCGTCGCTGTCCGGCCGATGCGGCCAGGTGTTGCCGCCAGCCCGCCGTCGAGCGGGTAGCCGAGGATCGCGACGGCGGCACCGGACTGCGGGTCCGCCAGTTGCAGCGGCTTGAGGTTCACCCCGTCGACGCGAAGTACGGCGACGTCGTTGTGGGTGTCGATCGAGACGACGGTCGCGGGCCGGAACGGGAGGACGTCGCCGGGGACCCGCACCTCGGTGTCGCTCTCGCCGGCGACGACGTGCGCGGCCGTTACGACGAGATTCGGGCCGGCGAACCAGCCGCTTCCCTCGACACCGACGCCGCAGGCCGTACCGAGCACCTTGACGATTCGCGTGGTGGCGCCCCGGATCGAGGGGTCGCGCAGCACGCCCTTGCTCGGCGGCAGGGTAGGAGCTTTGGGCCCGACGATCGAGGGGAAGGGATCGATGCGCGCCAGCAGGTTGAGAAGCGTGCGCGGCGGCAGTGCCGAGTCGAGCTGCTTGACGATCGCGGAGCGCTGCACCTCCTGCCGCAGCCGTGTCTCGCCGGGGCTGAGAAGCGCAACCGAGGCACCGACCCAGACAATCGCGAGGCCGATCACCGCCCCGAGCAAGAGCCCTCCGGCCGAGTCGAGCATCCGCAACGGCGTCACGCGAAGACCGCCGCGCACGAACGAGCCGGCGACAAGCGCCCCGAACTGGAAGAGCATCGCGCCGATCACCGCGCCGACGAGCCCGGCAATCGGGGTCCACGTCGAATCCGACCCGCCGGGAAGCACGTGCGGGGCAACACGGGAGCCGATATAGGCGCCGACGGCGAGCCCAACGAGGGAGAACGCGCTGAGGACAAGACCGCGCCGCATCCCGCCGACAGCTGCTACGAGCACGATCGCGACCGCGACCCAGTCGGCGAGGTTCACCCGTGCAGAGTAGATGGGGGGCCGGTGCGCGGCAGCACGGCCCATGGCGGGCTACCGCCCCCGCTAGACTGGGCGTCCCGCGGGGGCGTAGTTCAGTTGGTTAGAACGCCGGCCTGTCACGCCGGAGGTCGCGGGTTCGAGTCCCGTCGCTCCCGCTGAAAGCCCTTGACCGCAGGTCGGCGGCGAGAAGGCCCGACTGCGATACTCACGCTCGTGGGTGAGGTTGATCCCCTTGGCACGCGCAAGGACGGCCTCGCCGTGTTCCTCGACCAGAAGGTCGAGGAGGGCTACGTGATCGAGACCCGCACCGATACTCACGCGATCATCGCGCGACGCCCGAAAGGTCTCAAACGCTTCAGGAGCAGCGCAGACGCCGGGCGTTTCGTGGTCGAAGTCGACGAGGGTGGTACTGCGACGATGCGCCCGGCAGAGCCGCGACGCGCCTGAAGCGACCCATGAGTCATATGAGGAGGTCAGAGCATGGCGACCAAGGACAAGAACACAAAGAAGAGCATGGACAAGAAGCCTGCTCAGAAGACGCTGAAGGAGAAGCGGCAGGCCAAAAAGGCGAAGAAGTAGCCGCCCCCCAGCTGTCGTAACGAAATCTCCATGCTACCGTGGAAACGCGGTCGCCGTTCGGCGGCTGGAGATTCAGCTTCTCGTTCCTCCTGATTGCAGGCGTTTCGAGTCTCTCGCATCTCGATCCTGCTTCACACGGAAGGAACCACCACATGCTTCAGTCATTCACCGCGCTCGGTGTGAGCGCGCCCGTCGTCGAGGCGCTCACGCGGCTCGACATCCGGTCGCCGTTCGCCATCCAGGCGCTCGTCTTGCCCGACGCCCTCGCGGGTATCGACGTCCTCGCGGCGTCGCCCACCGGCTCGGGCAAGACACTCGCATTCGGAATCCCGCTGATCGAGCGCACCGTCGGCGCCTCCGCGCATCCCGGCGCGCTCGTCCTCGTCCCGACGCGCGAGCTCGCCTCGCAGATCGTCGACGAGCTACAACCGCTCGCCCGGGCACGCAACCTGAGGATTGCGGCCGTCTACGGCGGCACCTCGGTTACCGGCCAGGCCCAGCGAGCGCGCGGCGCGGAGATCCTCGTCGCGACACCCGGCCGTCTACAAGATCTGCTCGAGCGGAAGCTCGTCTCGCTCGCCTCGGTTCGCGTACTCGTCCTCGACGAAGCGGATCGCATGCTCGACATGGGATTCCGGCCGCAGGTCGACCGCATCCTGAGCCAGATTCCGCAGAACCGGCAAACGATGCTGTTCTCGGCCACGCTCGACGGCCCGGTCGCCGAGCTCGCTCGCACGTACACGGTCAAGGCTTCGCGGTTCACCACCGGCGCGCAGATCGAAAACGTGCGCGGCGACGTCGAGCACGAATTCGTCGCCGTGACTGCCGACGACAAGCTCGAGCGGCTTGCCGAGCAGCTCCGGCGCGAGCGCGGGCTTGCGCTGGTCTTCGTCCGCACGAAGCATGGCGCAGACCGGCTCGCACGCAAGCTCGTGCGCACGCACGACATGCGCGCCGCCGTGCTCCACGGAAACATGTCTCAGAACGCGCGCGAACGTTCGCTCGCGCAGTTCGGCTCGGGCCGCGTCTCCACGCTGATCGCCACCGACGTCGCAGCCCGCGGGCTCGACGTCGACGACATCACGCACGTGATCAACTTCGACCCGCCCCGCACCGCCGACGACTACGTGCATCGCGTCGGCAGAACCGGTCGCGCCGGCCGCACGGGCACGGGCGTGACCCTGGTGCTTCCCGAGCAGCGTCTCGACGTCAGCCGGTTGGCAGGAGCGGTCGGTCACGCGCATGCGTTTGCAGCGGCCGGGATCGAAGCTCCGCCTGCCGCGCCGAGGGCGCCAAGGCGCCGGCGGCGTTATGGACAGGGTCGCCGGCGGTAGCGCGTCTAGAGGCCGTGCTCGCCGAGCCAGCCGAGCACGGAGTCGGCAACCTCACGCCAACCGCGGTCGATGGTCAACGAATGGCCCCGGTCGGCGAAGGTCCGTAGATCGGTGACGGCCGACGACTTGTTGTAGAGCTTCTGCGTCTGCTTGCTGACCGCCGCCGGGACCGTGTGGTCCTTTCCTCCGGCCGTGATCAGCAGCGGGCCTCGCGTCTCGCTCTTGCGGTCGACGGCTGCAGGCGAGTGCAGCTCGACGTTCGCGAGCGCCGCCTCGAACAGCGGCTTGCCCGGCGAGGGGATCGCCCACTGCTCCCAGAGCTCGTCGGATTCCTCCTCAGAGAGGGCGTTGCCGAACCCGTAGCGGAACTGCTCCTTCGTGAGCGAGACGGCGCCGTTTCGGTTCCCCGGGTTGCGCAGCGCGATCGAGGCGACGCGCAGCGCCGACGGCGGCAAGTAGAGGACGCCCTTGGCGGGTGCAGGGTCGACCGCCACGGCAGCCGAGGCGAAGCCGCCTGAGAGGAGGCGCTGTGTGATCAGGCCGCCGAAGGAGTGGCCGACTACGATCGGCTTTCGATCGAGCTTTCCGATCTCGTGCGCGTAGTGCGCAACGACGTCGGCGATGCCGTGACCGGCCACCTGCTCGGGGTGGGCCCGCGTCTCGGCGACCGTTTCGCCGTCGCCGGGCCAGCCCGGGGCGCTCGCCGCGTAGCCCGACTCGTCGAACAGGTCGACCCACGGCTTCCACGACTCGGCGTGCAGCCACAGTCCGTGGACGAAGACGACGGGGGTGGGACCTGCCTCCACCTACCGATCTTCGCACGCGCAGCCATCTCGCCGCGGACCCCGACCGTCAGAATGGCCGGATGGCTTCTGCCGAGATCGAGGCCGACTCCGGCGGTGTCCGTCTGGCGGGAACGCTCTGGCGTCCGGCGGGCGAGGCGGTGGCGGGTGTCCTGATGCATCCCGGCTCGGGACCGTCCGACCGGCACAACGACGTGCTCTTTCCGCCGATCAGAGAACACCTGCTCGCAGCCGGGATCGCCGTCTGCTCGTTCGACAAGCGTGGGGTCGGCGGCTCGGGCGGGAGCTGGCTCGAGGCCGGGATCGCCGAGCAGGCCGACGATCTTCTGGCCGGGCTCGCCGTCTTCGAGTCCGAAAGCCCCGCCGGTTTCCCGATCGGACTGTTCGGCCACAGCCAGGGCGGCTGGGTCGTCGTCGAGGCCGCCTCGCGGGGAGTTCCGGTTGCGTTCGTGATCACCAACTCCGGGCCTGGCGTCTCGCCGGCGAGGCAGGAGCGCTACTCACTCTCCAACAAGCTGACCGGCGATCAGATGGCCGAAGCGCTTGCGACATATGACGCTGTCGTGGCGGTGATGCACGAACGTCCAAGCCTGACCGCAGGGCTCCAGCAGCTCGACGCCGCCGGCGTTCCGTACCGCGAGCTCCCGGGCCTGAAGTTCATGTTCGAGCACGAGGAGATCTGGGACTTGTCCGGCCTGATCTTCGACTACGACCCTGCATCGGCCCAGTCGCGGATCGCCGCGCAACTCCTCGCGATCTTCGGCGCGGCCGACAAGGTCACGCCGCCCGAGGAGAGCATCGAGGCGCTTCGCGCAGCGGTGCGGCCGGAACTCCTCGACGTCGAGGTCTTCCCCGAAGGCGATCACCGGCTCTACCACGGAGAGCCGCCGCGTTTCGTCGACGGCTACCTCGACCGGATCAGTGCGTTCATGCTGAGCGCCTGTGGCCCACCGATCGGCGTGGGATAAGGCCTGAAATGGTGAGCGCCCGTCTCCGTGTGCTCGCGGTCGTTCTCGGCGTCGCGGCGATCGCGTACGGCGTGTACCTGCAGCTGAGATAGGTTCGTCCGGCGATGGAGCCGCTGAGCGGAATGCTGGTGGTCAACTTCAGTCGCTACCTTCCTGGGGCGTTCGCGTCACGCGAGCTGCTCGAGCTCGGCGCACGCGTGGTCTGCGTCGAGCCTCCCGGCGGCGATCCCATGCGCACTACCGCCCCAAGCTGGGACGCAGCGCTGCGCGCCGGCAAGGAGTCGATCGAGGTCGACCTGAAGCAGGATCCGGCGAGGGCGCTCGAGCTCGTCGCCCAGGCGGACATCCTGCTCGAATCGTTCCGGCCTGGCGTCGCGGCGCGGTTGGGCATCGGTCCGGAGCAGGTTCCGGCGCGCACCGTCTACTGCTCGATCACCGGCTTCGGCCTCGGCGGACCCCACGAGCAGCGGGCGGGACACGATCTCAACTATCTCGGCTGGGCGGGAGCGCTCTGGGATACCGCACCATCCTTGCCGCCGGTCCAGATCGCCGATCTTGCGGCGGGCGCCCTCGGCGCAGTGACGAAGATCCTCGCGGCCCTGCTCGAGCGTGAACGCACCGGCAAGGGCAGCCGTGTCGTGATCTCGATGACCGACGGCTCGCACCGTCTCGTCTCGCATCGCCTCGAGGGCGACACAGTCCCGCGGATGCTCACCGGCGGCCTCGCCTACTACCGGATCTACGAGACCGCCGACGGCCGACACGTCACCGTCGCCGCGCTCGAACCCGTCTTCTTCCGTCGCCTAGCGGAGCTGCTCGGGCGGCCGGAACTCGCCGAGCGCCAGCACGACCCTGACCAGGAGATGCTCGCGGCCGAGCTCGCGGCAATCTTCGCGGCGCGCCCTCTCACCGAGTGGCTGGAACTCTTCAACGCCGAGGACGTCTGCGTCGGGCCGGTCGCGACGATCGCCGAGGCGGCCGCCGACCTCTCCCCGGCACCCGGTTAGGATCGCGGGGCCATGAGCTTCGAGGGGACTTCCGTGCAGAACGCGATCTACACGGGAGGAGCCGAGTGGCCGATCGCGCCTGCCGAGTGGGAGAGCCGCGCGGAGGACGCTCTCGAGCCTGGAGCGTTCGGCTACATCGCCGGCGGAGCCGGCGCGGAGCTGACCATGCGCGCCAACCGCGACGCGTTCGAACGACGCCGGCTGCGACCCCGGATGCTGGCCGGCAACCGCGAGCGCGACCTGTCGATCGACGTGCTTGGGACGCCCTCGGCGGCGCCCTTCATGCTGGCGCCGGTCGGCGTCCTGAGCATCGCGCATCCGGAAGGCGAGCTGGCCTGTGCGCGGGCGGCTGCCGCCTCCGGCGTTCCGTTCATCCTCTCGAGCGCCGCCTCGCATTCGATCGAGGAGATCGCCGAGGCGATGGCCGACGCGCCGCGCTGGTTCCAGCTGTACTGGATCAACGACCGCGACGTGGCCGCGAGCTTCGTCGACCGCGCAGCGAACGCCGGTTACGGCGCCATCGTCCTGACGCTCGACACGCTGATCCTCGGCTGGCGCCCCCGCGACCTGGCCCGCGCCTACCTGCCGTTCCTCAGCGGCCAGGGCTGCGCGCAGTACTTCACCGACCCCGTGTTCCTGCCGCGCCTCGAGAAGCCACCGGAGGAGGACCTACTGACCGCGGCGGCGACCATGCTCAGCACCTTCCCCAACCTCGGCCTCACCTGGTCCGACCTCGAGTGGCTCCGGAGCCAGGTCGAGCTGCCGCTGCTCGTCAAGGGCGTCCTGACCGCCGAGGACGCCGCCCGCGCTCGTGACTGCGGCGTCGACGGGATCATCGTGTCGAACCACGGCGGCCGGCAGGTCGACGGCGCCGTCGCGGCGCTCGACGCCTATGTCGAGGTGCGCAAGGCGCTCGGCGACGACGCGACGGTGCTCGTCGACGGCGGGATCCGGACGGGAGCCGACGTCCTCAAGGCGATGGCGCTCGGCGCCGACGCGGTACTCGTGGGCCGCCCGTACGCATACGGGCTGGCGGTCGGCGGCCAGGCTGGTGTCGAGGCGGTGATCAGGCAGCTGCTCGCCGAGACGGACATCACGCTCGCGCTGCTCGGCGGGCGCACGGTCCGCGATTTGGACCCGACGTTCCTCGCCGAGTGACCGCCGCAGCACGCCGCGTCCTCATCACCGGAGCGTCGTCCGGAATCGGCGAGGCGGCTGCGCTCCGGCTCACGCGCGCCGGCTGGCACGTGCTTGCCGGTGTGCGAGCGGACGTGGACGGCGACCGCCTGCGCTCCGCGGCCGGCGAGCGGCTCGAGCCCGTGACGATCGACGTGACCGAACCGGCGACGATCGCGGCGGCCGCCGCAGCACTCGGAGACGAGCCTCTGGACGGTCTCGTCAACAACGCAGGGACGGCGCTTGCGATGCCGCTCGAGTTCCTCCCACTCGACCAGCTCCGGCGTCAGCTCGAGGTGAACCTCGTCGGTCACGTCGCGGTCACGCAGGCCTTCCTCCCCAACCTCCGCGCGGCTCGCGGTCGCATCGTGAACGTCGGCTCGATCGCGGGCCGCAGCGCGCTGCCGTTCCTCGGCGCCTACGCGGCATCGAAACATGCGCTGGAAGCGGTCACCGACGTCCTCCGCGTCGAGCTCCGGCCGTTCGGGATCGCGGTCACCGTGATCGAGCCGGGGACGATCGCAACGCCGATCTGGCGCAAGGGCGGCGAGCGGTTCGAGGAGCTCGCGAGGGAGCTGCCCGAGCAGCTCGGCGAGCTCTACGGGGAGCGCATGGCGGCGTTTCGCAAGGCGGCCGCGGCCGCGGGGCAGCGCGCCGAGCCCGCGGACGACGTCGCGGTCGTCATCGAGCGCGCACTGACCGCCGAGCGGCCGAAGGCGCGGTACCTGGTCGGCCGCGACGCGCGGCGGCGCGCTCGGGTCGAGCGGCTCCCGGCCGGCCTGCGCGACCGGGTCTACGAACGATTCCTGCTGCGCGGTTAGGCGGGAGGCCGCCCGCGCGGCCCCCGCGAGTACGGCCTTGCGTCAGGCTCCGATTGCTTCCGCGATCGCCGCCGCGAGCAGCTTGTGCCCGGCCGGCGACGGGTGGATGTTGCACGCCCCGTCAGGGAGCTTGATCAGCAGTCCGGCGGCGCACGGGTCGCCGCCATGTGCAGCCGACGGCCCCTGGAACGCGCCGAACCCGTCGGCCACGATTCCACCGTGCGCGGTCGTGGCACCCGAGATGACCGAGTTCAGGAACTCGGCGGACTGGATCGACGCCGGGTCGCTGTAGCTCAGTGAGTAGTACGTCAGCGCGACGATCGGACCGCGGTAGTGGGCGACGTGACGCAGGTCGTGGAAGATCGTCCCGAGGTTGGCGGAGAGCTGGTTGGCGACCGCGAGCAGCTCGCCGTTGGAGGTGCACTGGTCGGCGGTCGTCTCCTGGCACAGGAACGCATCGTTCGCGCCGATGTCGATCGTGACGAGCCGAGTGTGCTTGTGCGCGTGGAGATAGTGGAGCGCGTACTGCATCTGCGTTCCCCGGTACCGCACGTGCAGCGGGAAGAGTGTCCGGTAGCCGACCGGCGAGCCCGGCTCGTTCTCGCAGCCGTTGCTCGGCGCCCCCGCGACGAGCATGCTGGTCGAGGTCTCACCCGGACACGAAGCGTTCGAGACACGCTCTTTCAGCGTCTGGGCCAGCATCTCCGGATAGCCGACGAACGAGCGCGGATCGAGGTAGTTCGGCGTGGGTAACGCGTTCGAAGGTACGTACCCGAACGCGACCGAGTCGCCGAGGGCGAGGTACGTCCCGTTCTTGTCGGAGCCGTTGCGCGGCTTAGCCGAGGCCGCACCGGCGCCGAAGGCGAGCGTGAGCCCGAGTACGAGTAGGGCTGCGGTGAGAGCGAACACCCGCCGGCGGGCTATGAGCGTGGCGCGCATGCTTCCCCCTTCGTGTGATTTATACGCGTCCCTGGCTCTTCCCATTTTGGCGTCGGATTGAACCGCCAGTCAATTAGGCGTCCACCGGTTGCCCGCCCCAGAGCCGGGATTGGGGATAGCCCCAGGGTGAGATGCCAGGCCCCGCCATGGTGCGGCGCCCGCCGCGCCCGCAGCCTGAAGTCGTGACCTCGAACACGACCCAGGAGGCGAAGATGAACCTCGCAGCACGCGCGGGCCGCTGGAGCGCCGCGCACTGGAAGACCGCCACGTTCGGCTGGCTGGCGTTCGTCGCCGCAGCGGTGGTGCTCGGCGCGATGCACGGCACGATCCCGCAGACCGACGCCGAGCAGACGAACGGCCAGGCGGCTCGCGCCCAGCAGATGCTCGCCGCGGCTCATGTCAAGAACGTCGCGAGCGAGAACGTGCTCGTCCGCTCGCACGCGCTGACGGCCTCGTCGCCGGCGTTCCGGCGCACGTTAGACGAGGCGCGCGCGACGCTCATGCGCACCGAGCACGTGCGCAACGTCCACTTCGGATCCGTCTCGAAGGACGGACACCTCGCACTGATCGGCTTCGACATCCGCGGCGACGCCGACACCGCCGACGCGCGCGTTCAGCCGGCGCTCGGCGCCACGGCCAGGCTCGCGGCCGCGCATCCCGGCTTCACGATTGCCGAGGTCGGCGATGCGAGCATCTCGCAAGCGATGAACGGCGTCGTCTCGAGCGGGCTGTCGCACGCCGAGAAGCTCTCGCTGCCGATCACGTTCGCGATCCTGCTGCTCGCGTTCGGCGCCTTCCTCGCGGCCGGGATCCCGGTGCTGCTGGCGTTCACCGCGGTTCTGGCGGCGCTCGGGCTCACGCACCTCTCCAGCTCGTTCATCCACGAGGCCGACCCGACTTCAAGCGTGATCCTGCTCATGGGCATGGCGGTCGGTGTCGACTACTCGCTCTTCTACTTGAAGCGCGAGCGCGAGGAGCGCCTAGGGGGTGCGAGTCGCGAGGAGGCGCTGCAGCGGGCTGCGGCCACGTCGGGACGCGCCGTGCTCGTGTCCGGCCTCACCGTGATGACGGCGGCGGGCGGGCTGATGCTCTCGGGCAACAGCGTCTTCACCTCGCTCGGGATCGGGACGATCCTCGTCGTGCTCGTCGCGGTGCTCGGCTCGCTCACCGTCCTGCCCGCGCTACTCGCAAAGCTCGGCGACCGCGTCGAGTGGGGTCGGCTGCGGTTCCTGCAGTCGAACCGCGAGTCGCGGGTCTGGCGAGCAGCGCTGCGGCCCGCCCTGCGCTATCCGAAGATCACCGTGGTCGGCGCTGTGGCGCTTCTGCTGGCGATCGCCTCACCTGCGCTGCACATGCACACGCGCGACGACGGCGTGTCGGACGCTCCGCAGAACCTGCCGGTCGTGAAGGCGTACAAGCAGGAGACGAAGTCGTTCGGCACGACGAGCGCACCTGCTGTCGTGGTCGTGCATGCGTCGAATCTCGACGCCCCGCACGTGCGGTCCGAGATCGCCGCGTTCCGGAAAGCCGTGCACCAGCCCGTGAAGACGATCCGCCACGCGGACGACACGGTCGAGCTCGACGTCCCGCTCGCCGGCGACGGCGCAGACGCGGCGTCGATGCGCGCGCTCCACACTCTTCGCTCGCAGATCATCCCGTCGACGATCGGATCCGTCCCGGGCGTGCAGGTCGCGGTGACGGGCGAGACGGCCGGCAGCGCCGACTTCACGTCGACCATCGACCACCACATGCCCTTGATCCTCGGCTTCGTGTTCCTGCTGACGCTGACGTTGATGGTGCTCTGCTTCCGCTCGCTCACCGTCGGGCTGACCGCGATCGCGCTCAACCTGCTCTCGGTCGGAGCCGCCTACGGAGCGATGACCTGGGTCTTTCAAGACGGGCACCTGCACAACGTGCTGGGCTTCCACTCGAGCGGCGCGATCGTGCCGTGGGTGCCGCTGTTCCTGTTCGCGGTGCTGTTCGGACTCTCGATGGATTACCACGTGTTCATCGTCAGCCGGATCCGCGAGCTTGTCGACCGCGGCTACTCGACGCCCGAGGCTGTCGACCGCGGGATTCGCTCGACGGCCTCGACCGTGACCAGCGCCGCGCTGGTGATGGTCGGCGTGTTCGCCGTCTTCGCCACGCTCGGGCTGCTGTCGCTCAAGCAGATGGGCTTCGGCCTCGCCGTCGCAGTGCTGATCGACGCGACCGTGATCCGGGTGCTGCTGCTGCCGGCGGCGATGACGCTGCTCGGCGAGCGCAACTGGTGGCTGCCGCGGGCACTCGCCCGGCTGCCGCGGCTCGACCTTGCGGCCGAGGGCGCGTGATCGAGAATGGACTCCGTGATCACGCTCACGCTGTTTCGGAGGACGGTCCGGGCTTCGGCCTGGGCCCTCCTCCTCGTCGATCTCTTCGTCCTCGTGGTCTGGGCGGCGAGCGGCGGCGGCTCCTTCTGGCCAATCTGGGTCTGGCTGCCGACCGGCCTCGCAGTCGCCTCGGCCTGGTGGGCAGGCGAGGCGAAGAGCCGCTGGGCGCGACGGGTGGGCGAGGCTGTTCTGCTCTCGCTGTTCCTCATCGGCGTCTGGGCGGCGGGGGGACGCGGCTCGTTCTGGCCGGTGTGGCCGATTGCGGTCATCGCGCTCGTGCTCGGACTGGAAGCGATCACGCGCGGCAAGAAGGACGAGGCGCGCGTCGAGGAGCTGACGCAGACCCGCGCCGGAGCCGTCGAGGCGGCCGAGACCCAGCTACGGCGCATCGAGCGCGACCTGCACGACGGCGCGCAGGCGCGGCTCGTCGCGCTCGGCATGAACATCGGCCTCGCCGAGCAGCAGCTGGCCAAGGATCCCGAGAAGGCGCAGGAGCACCTGGCCGAGGCCCGGAAGGCGGCCGGCGCGGCGTTGCAGGAGCTGCGCGACCTCGCACGCGGCATCCATCCGCCGATCCTGTCCGACCGTGGGCTCGACGCCGCGATTCGCGCCCTCGCCGCAACTGCTGCCGTGCCCGTCTCCGTCGACGTCGAGCTCGCCGAGCGCCCGCCGGCCGCCGTCGAGACGGCCGCGTACTTCGTCGCCGCTGAGGCTCTGGCGAATGCGCTCAAGCACGCGCAGGCTTCGCGGATCGACATCGACGTGCACAGGCGGGATGAGTCGATCGTCGTGCGTGTGCTCGACGACGGGGGCGGCGGCGTGTCCGAGGCCGGCGGCGGCCTCCACGGACTGCGGCAGCGCGTCGAGGCGCTCGACGGGTCGCTGCGAATCGCCAGCCCCGAAGGCGGGCCGACCGTGATCGAGGCGGTGTTGCCGTGCGCGCAGTGATTGCCGAGGACCTTGCGCTGCTGCGGGACGGCCTGACTCGCCTCTTGCGCGACAACGAGATCGAAGTCGTCGCCGCGGTCGGGGACGGCGACGCGCTCGTGCACGCCGTGCTCCGCGAGCGCCCCGACATCGCGATCGTCGACATCCGGATGCCGCCGACGTTCCGCGACGAGGGGCTGCGGGCGGCGCTGACGGTGCGCGAGCGCGTGCCCGAGACCGCGATCCTCATCGTCTCGCAGTACGTCGAGGAGACGTACGCGCGCGAGTTGCTCGCCGACGGCCGCGGCGGCGTCGGCTACCTGCTCAAGGATCGCGTGATGGACGTCGACGCCTTCGTCGAGGCCGTGCGGCGCGTCGCGGACGGAGGCACGGCGCTCGATCCGGAGGTGGTCGCGCACTTCGTCGGGCGCAAGGACGACCGCCTCTCCGCGCTGACGCCTCGCGAGAACGAAGTGCTCGCGCTGATGGCCGAGGGCCGCTCGAACGCGAGCATCGCTGAGGCGCTCGTCCTCACCGTCGGTGCGGTCGAGAAGCACGTCGCGTCGATCCTCCAGAAGCTGCGCCTGCCGCCGTCGGACGAGACCCACCGGCGCGTGCTCGCGGTGCTGGCCTACCTCGACTCGGCGTCCTGACGCGCAGCGTAGGGTTGCCGCGATGAAGCACGTCGTCGTCCTCGGCGCCGGATTCGGCGGGCTGGAGCTCTCGAGCCGGCTCTCCGCCGCCTTCGGCGACGAGGTTCGCGTCACGCTGATCGACCAGAGCGACGCCATCACCTTCGGCTTCTCGAAGCTCGACATCCTCTTCGGCCGCGCGGACGCCGTCGAAGTGCGGATCCCCTATCGCGGGCTCGCGAAGCCTGGGGTCGAGTTCCGCCAGGAGCGCATCACGGCGATCGATCCGGCGGCTGCCGCGTGACGACCGATCAGGGCTCGTACGACGCCGACGTCCTCGTCGTCGCGCTCGGCGCCGCCTACGACCCCGCGGCGACGCCGGGCTTCGCCGAAGGCGGCTACGAGTACTACTCGATCGCGGGAGCCGAGAAGCTGCGTGACAGCCAGTTCGGCGGGTTCAGCGGCGGGACGATCCTGATCGGGGTCCTCGGGCAGCCATACAAGTGCCTGCCCACGCCGTTCGAAGGCGCGTTCCTGTTGCACGACCACCTCATCGAGCGCGGGCTCAGGGAGCAGACGGAGATCCGGGTGATCGCGCCGATGGCAGCGCCGATTCCCGTCACGCCCGAGGTCTCGCAGCGCTTCCTCGACGAGCTCGCCGCGCGCGACATCGAGTACATCGGAAGGAACCGGGTCGTCGAGCTCGATGTCCCGAGCAAGGAGGCCGTGCTCGAGAGCGGCGAGCGCATGCCGTACGACCTCTTCGTCGGGATCCCGATCCACCGCGTGCCGGCTGTCGTCGCGGAGTCGGGACTCGCCGAGAACGGCTGGGTCGAGGTCGGTCGCGACACGCTCGAAACGCCTTTCCCGGACGTCTTCGCAGTGGGCGACTGCGTCGCGATCCCGATGGCGAAGACCGGCGTGTTCGCCGAGAACGCCGCCGGTGTCGCCGCCGACGGGATCATCGCGCGGCTCCGCGGCGAAGAGCCTGGGCGGCGCTACGAGGGCGAGGGCAGCTGCTACCTCGAGTTCGGCAGCGGCCGGGTCGCGAAGGTGGAGGCGAACTTCCTCGGCGGCCCGTCACCGACGGCGACCGTCGTCGGCCCGTCCGAAGATCTTGCATCCGAGAAGGCGGAGTTCGCCTGGACTCGGCGCAAGCGCTGGTTCGGCACCACGTCCGCGTAATCATTCGGACATGGGCGCGCTTCCCGAGGGAACGGTCACGCTCCTCTTCACCGACATCGAGGGGTCGACGAGGCTGCTGCACGAGCTCGGCCCGGTCGGGTACGCCGACGCGCTCGCAGAGCATCGGCGGATCGTGCGCGAGGCGGCGGCCGCGCACGGCGGAGTCGAGGTCGACACCCAGGGTGACGCGTTCTTCATCGCTTTCCCGACGGCCGAAGGAGCGGCAACCGCCGCAGAAGACGCCTGCCACGGGCTCCACGCGGGTGCGGTGCGCGTTCGGATCGGCCTGCACACCGGCGTCCCCACACCGACGCCTGAGGGGTACGTCGGGCTGGACGTGCATCGCGGAGCGCGCATCGCGGCGCTCGCGCACGGCGACCAGATTCTGCTCTCGCCCACCACTGCCGCGCTGCTCGAGACGAAGCCGCTCCGTGATCTGGGGCAGCACCGGCTCAAGGACTTCGAGGGCATGGTTCGCCTCTACCAGCTCGGCGAGCGCGAGTTCTCTCCGCTCCGGACACCGGGAAGCGTCGAGCTTCCGGCTCCTCCGACGCGCTTCCTCGGCCGCGAGCAGGAGCTGTTCGACGCCGTTTCGGTGGTCTACGACCGAGACCCACGTGTCCTGACAGTCGTCGGCCCCGGCGGGACCGGCAAGACGCGGTTCGCGATCGAGCTGGCGCGTCTCCTCGCCGACGACGCAGAAGGAGGAACGGTGTTCGTCCCGCTTGCACCGCTGCGGGATGCGGAGTTCGTCCTAGCGGCGGTGGCAGACCGGCTCGGGGCCTCGTCCCCGGATCCGGCCGCGATCGCCGCGCGCGTCGGCGGCCGCCGGACACACGTCGTCTGCGACAACCTCGAGCAACTCCTACCGGAGGCCGCGCGCCTTCTCGCCGATCTCGTGGCCGCCGTCCCGGCGTTGCGACTCTTCGCCACGAGCCGAGAGGCGCTGCGCGTGCAGGGCGAGACCGAGCTCGACCTGCCGCCGCTCGCGCGCGACGAGGCAGTGGAGCTCTTCTGCGAGCGCGCTCGGGCCGTCCGTCCCGACGTCACCGCGACGGACGCCGTCGCCAAGCTCTGCGAGCGCCTCGACGGACTGCCGCTCGCGCTCGAGCTCGCTGCCGCCCGCACCAAGCTGCTCGCCCCCGAGTCCCTCCTCGAACGGCTGACGGACCGGCTCGACTCGTTCAAGGGCACGCGCGACGCCGAGGCGCGCCACGTGACGCTGCGCGCGACCATCGCCTGGTCGTACGACCTGCTGGAAACCGACGAGCAGCAGCTGTTCGCGCGACTCGGCGTCTTCCGCGGCGGCTGCACGCTCGAGACGGCGGAAGCCGTCTGCGACGCCGACCTCGACACGCTCGCCTCCCTGCTCGACAAGAGCCTGCTTCGCCGCCGCACCGGACGGCTCGGCGAAGAGCGCTACTGGATGCTCGAGACCATCCGCGAGTTCGCGCTCGAGCGGCTCCGCGAGTCGGGACGCGAGGACGACCTGCGCCGGCGCCATGCCGAGCGCATGTTCGAGATCGCCCGCGACGCCCATCTCGGAGCAGGTGACACCGAAGGAGACATCGCGCTGGCGCTCGCGGAGCGTGACGATCTGCGCGCGGCGCTGGACTGGGCGGAAGCGAACGATGCGACGTTCGGTCTCGGGCTGGCGGTGGAGCTGCTGAATTTCTGGAACGTGGGAGGCCCGCAGGAAGGCCTCGATCGACTCCAGCGCCTGCTCGGCTCCGCGGGAGCGATTCCGATCGAGCTGCGCGCAAACGCGCTGCGCGCCTGCGCCGCCGCCGCCGACCTCGCGGGGCACGACGAGCTCGCCGAGCAGACGGCCCAGGAGAGCCTCGGCCTCTTCACGCAACTGGGCGACGATGAAGCGGCCGCGATGCTCGAGCACATGATGGCGGTGGGCTCGTGGCGACGAGAGGACTGGCAGCGCATGCGGGAGCTGACCGAACACTCGCTCGCCCTCGCCCGGGACCGGTTCACGTTCATCGAGATAAGCGGCTACTGGTTGTCCGGCCAGCTCGCCCTCCACGACGGCGACGTCGACGGCGCGGTCGAGCTCACCCGGCGAAGTGCCGAGATGGCGCACGAGGCCGGCTGGTCGTGGTGGGAGTCGGGCCAGCGGCACGAGCTCCTGATGCTCGCCCTTCGGCAGGGTGACCTCGACGAGGCAGAGCGAGAGGGTCTCGTCGCAATCGAGATGGAGCGCCGGCAGGAGAACCGCCTCTGGGCCCTCTACACGCTCGCGGGCCTCGCCCAGGTCGCGCTCGCCCGCGACGATCTGGAGCGGGCGGGGCTCCTCTGGGGCGCGGCGGAGAAGGAGGGCGAGAGCCTCCCGCGGTGGGCCGACGAACGCGCCCGTCGCATCGGTCCGCTCGCCGACGAGAGCCGGCAGCCGGTCCTCGCCGCGCGAGAACGAGGCAGCGCGATGGATCTCTGGGAAGCGGCAGAGATCGCGCTCGGAGACGCGGGCTAGCGATCCACGCGCCGTGGAACGCCGCGCCTAAACGGTTGTCGGCGCCGCGTGCGCCCCGGCCTCGAAGCGGTCGAGGCACCGCTCGGAGCAGAAGTAGACAGGCCGGCCGTCGCGTTCTGAACGCGCCGGAGCGTGCGTCACCTCGACCTGCATCCCGCAGACGGGGTCGATCGCGTAGCCGGCGCCGCCGCCGAGCCGCTGCTGGTTCCGCGCCAGCCACCAGAGGCCGACCAGCACGACGACGAAGACGATGTTGAGGAAGGTCGTGTAGTTCCACTCGAAGCTCGTCGGCACCACGGTCGCCGGACGCTCGGTCGGCTCGATGCCGAGGCCGCGGAAGAGGTACTCGACCGTGAGGCCGGCGGCGCTCATCACCGTCCAGAAGACCGCGAGCAGCTTCAGCGTCAGGCGGCCGCCGTAATAGCGGCGATAGATGAAGAGCAGGGGGATCGCGATCAGGTCGGCGAAGATGAAGCTGATCACGCCGCCGAAGCTGATGCCGCCGTACCAGAGGGCGGCGGCGAGCGGGACGTTCCCGACCGAGCAGACGAAGCTGATCATCGCGATGAAGGGGCCGACGATCACGTTCTCGAGCGACGTCCAGAACCCGTGCCCGCTCACGAAAACCGCGTTCCAGAGGCTGACGGGGACGAGGACGGCGAGGAAGCCGGCGATCAGATAGCCGGCCGCGATCTCCTTTCGCACCATCTTGACGTCGGCGAACGCGTAGCTCGCCGCGTCGGCCCAGCCCGCCTGCGACGTCAGCCGCTCCCGCCACGGCCGGCGCTGAATCGCGTCGTCCGCGTGCCCGCCGTCACCGAGCCGCTCGCGTGCCGCGTCGGTCTCCCCGCGCTTCAGCACGAGCCGGGCGAGGAGCGTGAAGAGGACGATCATGATCGCGCCGCCGACGAACTCCGCCAGGGCGAACTCCCAGCCGAGCAGAACCCAGATCACGATCCCGAGCTCGACCACGAGGTTCGTCGACGCGAACATGAAGACCATCGAGCTGACGAAGTCGGCGCCTCGCTGGAAGAGCGTCTTCGCCATCGCCGAAGCCGCGTAGGAGCACGAGGACGAGGCCGCACCCAGCAGGCTTGCGCGTGCGATCTCGCGCGGGCCGCTGCGACCCAACAGCCGCTGCATCTCCCTCCGCGAGACGAACGCCTGCACCGCGCCCGCGAGCGTGAAGCCGAGCACGAGCGCCCAGAAGGTCGCCCAGAGCATGAAGAACGCCTCGCGGAACGAGTGGCCGATGTCGATCAGGACTTGCACTGCACCGAACTACGCCGACGGTAGCTCGACCGGCTCGGCTCGTTGCTCGAAGCCGCGGAGGGCGAATCCCCCGACGAAGAGCACGATCAGCTCGACGAGCGTGAGAGCGACCCGGTTCAACGCAACGGCTCCGAGCGCCTGTCCCGGCGTGGCGACCGCGAGCAGGAGCCCGTACATCGAGGCCTCGCGCACGCCGATTCCCGACGGGGCGAAGACGAAGACGACGGCGACGATCGCGCCGACGGCGGCGACCCCTCCGAGGTAGACGATCGACGAGATTTCCGGATGACCGCCGACCGCACGCAGCAGCAGCCAGAGCGCGAAGCCGCCGAGCACCCATGTGCCGGCGTAGAAGACGAGCAGCATCGTGAGCGTGTGCGTGCGCATGTTCGGCAGCTCCTTCGTGTAGCCGAACTTGCGCAGCACCCAGCCGGCGAGCGGCCTGAAGACACGTGGCTGGACGAGGACGGCGAGCACCGCGCCGAAGGCGATCAACGGAGCGAGCGGGGCGTTGACTTCGTCGACGAACGGGAGGCTGAGCACGAAGACGAGCACTCCCGCGACGGCAGAGAGGCTCGCCTCGAGCAGCATCGACGAGGTAACGAGCGCCGCGTCGGTCACGCCGGCGCGGCGGGCCGCGACGACCCGCGCAGCCGGCGCCCAGATCGCGCCGGGGATGTACTTCGCCAGCATCGAGATCATCTCCGCCCGCAGAGCCGCCGGATAGGGCAGCCGGACGCCCCACTCCAGCAGGATCCACATCCAACCGAGCACGAACACGAGGTAGTACGCAGCGAGCGCAGCGCAGCCGAGCCCGAACAAAACGAGGTTCGCGTTGCTCAGGTCATGCGCGGCGGAGTGGACGGTGCCGCGCAGCGCCCAGGCGAGGCTGGCGAAGAACACGGCGAGCACGATGAGCTGGACAGCGACGAGCAGCCGGCGGTGCCGAGAGGCCCAGTTCGCAACGTCGGACAGCCTACTCATCAGCTCACTCTTAGCACGGCGGCACCACGGATCCGCCCCGTCCGCAAGCGATCCAGAGCATCGTTCGCATCCTCGAGCGGAAACGCCTCGACCTGGGTGCGGACCGGCACCTGCGGTGCGAGAGCGAGAAACTCCTCACCGTCCCGACGGGTCAGATTCGCGACCGAGCGCACCATGCGCTCCTCCCACAGCAGCTCGTACGGAAAGCTCGGGATGTCGCTCATGTGGATGCCGGCGCAGACGACGACCCCGCCGCGGGCGAGGGCGCGTAGCGCTGCCGGCACGAGCTCGCCCACCGGCGCGAAGATGATCGCCGCGTCGAGCTCCTCCGGTCCCGGCTCGTCCGACGGACCGGCCCACTCGCACCCGAGCTCGAGCGCGAACCCCGCCGCCTCGTCGTCTCCCGGCCGGACGAAGCCGAACACGCGCCGGCCCTCGTGCCGCGCCACCTGCGCGACGATGTGCGCCGACGAGCCGAAGCCGTAGAGCCCGAGCCGCTCGGGGTCGCCGGCCAGGCGGAGCGAGCGGTAGCCGATCAGCCCCGCGCACAGCAGCGGCGCTGCCTGCACATCGTCGTAGGAGTCGGGAATCGGCAGGCAGTAGCGCTCGTCGGCGACAACCCAATCCGAGTAGCCGCCGTCGAGGTCGTAACCCGTGAAGCGCGCCGACTCGCAAAGGTTCTCCCGGCCGGAGAGGCAGTAGCGGCATGTGCCGTCGGTCGAGCCGAGCCAGGGCACGCCGAGCCGCCGCCCGTCCTCCGTGCGACCGACCACCTGGTGGCCGGGGATCAAGGGAAGCTTCGGGTGTGGCAACTCGCCGTCCACGACGTGGAGGTCGGTGCGGCAGACCCCGCACGCCGATACGCGCAGCCGGATCTGGCCCGGACCGGGCTCGGGTACGGGAACCTCCTCGAGACGCAGCGGCTCGCCCACCGCATGAAGCACCATCGCGCGCACCACTAGATTCTCTCTCGTGGAGACCACCCTGCCGTACGGCTGGTACGCGGATCCGGAAATCTTGCGCAAGGAGCGGGAGCGAATCTTCCGGCCGTCGTGGCAATACGTCGGCCACACGGGACAGCTCGCGCAACCCGGGTACTTCGCAGCCGAGGCCGCCGGGACTCCGGTCGTCGTCACGCGCGACCGCGACGGCGTGCTCCGCGGCTTCGTCAACGTCTGCCGCCATCGCGGCCACGTCGTCGCCGACGGCGAACAGGGCCGTGAGACGCTGCAGTGCCCCTACCACGCCTGGACGTACGGCCTCGACGGCCGGCTCCGCGCGGCGCCCCGCAGCGAGGAAGAGCCGGACTTCCCGCAGGACGAGCTCGGCCTCGTGCCCGTCGCGGTCGAGACGTGGGGGCCGTTCGTCTTCGCCAACGCGACGCAGGTCGGGGAGCCGCTCGCCGAGGCACTCGGCTCGCTGCCCGCCCAGGTCGCCGAGCTCGGCCTCGACGTCGACTCGCTCGTCCACCACTCCCGCTGGGAGGCCGAGGTCGCGGCGAACTGGAAGATCGTCTGCGAGAACTTCCTCGAGTGTTACCACTGCCAGGTCGCGCATCCCGGCTTCAGCGAGGTGATCGACGTCTCGCCCGACGCGTACGAGCTCTCGAGCGACGGCCGCCTCTCGACCCAGCACGGCCCGCTGCGAACCGCGCCGGCCCAGGGCGAGCTGCCGCGGGCGCAGTTCCACTTCCTCTGGCCGAACCTCGGGATCAACATCTTCGGCGGGCGACCGAACATCTCGGTCGGCCCGATCGTGCCGCGCACGCCCGAGCGCACGTACCGCTTCCTCGACTACTTCTTCGGCCCAGACGTCGAGCCGGCCTGGATCGACGACCTCCTCGCGTTCGACGACCAGGTCGGGAAGGAAGATCGAGCGCTCGTCGAGACCGTGCAGCGCGGCATCGGCTCGGGCGCGCTCGACCACGGCGTGTTGATGGGACGCAGCGAGCAGTTGATCGGCCATTTCCAGGCCCTCACGGCTGCCGCGCTCACGGAGTAAAGTCGCCTCTCTCGCCGGTTCCAAGAATAGGAGGGCATCCGTGAAGCGTCTTCTCCCGCTGGTCGGGGTCGTAGCGATCGTCAGCGTCCTGGCCGCCTGCGGCGGCGGCGGTGGCGGCAGCAGCACGACCACCACCTCGTCGACGTCAAGCGCGCCGACGCTGCACCCCGGGAAGCTCGTCGTGGGCTTCGACCTGCCGGCGCCGGCGTTCTGGAACGGTCAGGCGTCTGGCACCACGCTCAAGAACCCGTCGGGTTTCGAGTTCGGCCTCGCCCTCGACGTCGCGTCGCAGCTCGGCATCGCCAAGAACATGGTCACCTTCCTGCGCGCGCCGTTCGCGACGATCCTGCTCGCCGGGAAGAAGCCGTACGACTTCGCGATGGAGGAGACGACCATCACCTCGCAGCGCGCGAAGGTGATCGGCTTCTCGGCTCCGTACTTCGACGCGAACCAGGGCGTGCTGATCGCCAAGGGCGTGAAGAAGCCCACCTCGATCGCCGACCTCAAGAGCTTGCAGACGTGCGCACAGGCGGCCACGACCGGGCTCGACTGGATCCAGCACCAGCTGCGCCCGGCCAAGCAGCCCCTCGTCTACTCGGCGTCGTCAGACGCTGCGTTCAACGCGGTGCAGTCGGGCTCGTGCCAGGCGCTGATCCTCGACGTCCCGATCATCGAGGCACAGAACGCAAAGCAGCCCGGCGCCTACGGCGGCGTCGTCGGGCAGATCGACACGCACGAGGGCTACGGCGCGGTGTTCGCGAAGAACAGCCCGCTGATCCCGGATGTCAGCAAGGCGATCAACACCCTGCAGAAGAACGGGACGATCAGCCTCTTGACCAAGCAGTGGTTCGGCTACGACCCGGCCAAGGTGCCGGTCCTGAAGTAGGCGTCAATCTGACCAAGGCATAGGACGCGGAGGAGGTCGAGTGGGCCCGTTCCTGCACGAGTTTCTGAGCCCGCTCGACTTCATCCGGTCGACGCCGCAGGTCTGGTCCGGCTTCAAGTTCAACCTGAAGCTGATGATCGTGGCGGAGGCGTTGGTCCTGCCGCTCGCCCTGCTGGTCGCGATCGTGCGTGGTCTGCCGGGACGCGCCGCGATTCCGCTCCGCGGCGCGGCGATCGCGTACGCGGACATCTTCCGCGGGACGCCGCTGATCCTCGTCCTCCTGATGGTGGAGGGCTTCGCAACCCTGAACTTCGTCGGGCTCTCCGCCGAGACGCTGTTCAGGAACGGCCTGATCGCACTCGTGCTCGTCTACACGGCCTACGTCAGCGAGGTGTATCGAGCGGGCATCGAATCGGTCCACCCAAGCCAGCGGATGGCAGCTCGCTCGCTCGGACTCAGCTACATGCAGACGATGCGCTACGTCGTCCTGCCGCAAGCGATCCGCCGGGTGATCCCGCCGCTCCTCAACGACTTCATCGGCCTGCAGAAGGACACGGCGCTCGTCACCATCATCGGGCTGACGGAGGCGGCCGCGCAGGCCGGCTTCTACTCGAGCGACTTCGCGAACTACACCGCCTACACCGTCGCGGCGGTCTTCTTCATCTTCCTCACGATTCCGCTCGCGCGCTTCACCGACAACATCATCAAGAACCGGGAGCGCCGAGAGCGGGCGCAGGCCGTATGAGCACGAACGGCCACTTCGTCTCCCTGCAGGGCGTCACGAAGCGCTTCGGCGACCTGGAGGTCCTGCACGGCATCGACCTCGAGGTGGGCGAGCACAACGTCGTCTGCCTGATCGGAGCGTCGGGCTCCGGCAAGTCGACTCTGCTCCGCTGCATCAACCTGCTGGAGCAGGTCGACGAGGGCACGATCGTGGTCGACGGCCAGACGGTGACCGGGACGAAGGTCGACGTCAACAAGCTGCGCCAGAAGATCGGGATCGTCTTCCAGGCGTACAACCTCTTCCCGCACATGACCGTGCTGCAGAACGTGACGCTCGCGCCGCGCAAGGCGCTCGGCATCTCGCGCGACAAGGCGGAGGCTCACGCGAAGGCGCTCCTACGGCAAATCGGCCTCGAGGACAAGGCCGACGAGTTCCCCGACCGCCTCTCGGGCGGCCAGCAGCAGCGCGTGGCGATCGTGCGCGCGCTTGCGACCGGGCCGAAGCTGATGCTGCTCGACGAGATCACGTCTGCGCTCGACCCGCAGCTGATCGGCGAAGTTCTCGAACTCGTGCGCGAGCTTGCGGGATCCGGGATGACGATGATCCTCGCCACCCACGAGATGGGCTTCGCACGCGAGGTCGCAAACAAGGTCTGCTTTCTCGACGACGGCGTCATCCGCGAAGAAGGCACGCCCGAGCAGATCTTCTCGGCTCCCACCCAGGAGCGAACGCGAGAGTTCCTCGCGCGGGTGCTGGAAGGCGGCCGGCTGTGAGCAGGTTCCGTGGAGCGTCGAAGACACCCGTCGCCGTCGCGGGGATCATGGCTGTACCGCTCTTCTTCGTCGGCCTGATGGCGTTCGCGCTCAAGATCGACAAGCCCACCCATCATCTGACGAGCAAGGGGAAGGTCGTGTTCGGCGACCCCACCAAGGCCACGCTCGGAACGATCTACCTGCTCGCGCTCGTCATCGCGCTCGCCGTCGTCCTTGTTGGCCTCCTGGCCATGTTCCTTCGCTCGCGCCTTGCTCCGATCGTCCCCGCAGTCGCGGGCATCGTCGCGGCAGTGCTGCTCATCGTCCCGCTTGGCAGCTGGGCGGCCGGGCACACCGACCGATACCCGTACGGGACGGACAACATCCCGGACGGGACCACCGCGAAGCCCAACCCGACGAATCTCATCCTCCGAGGCGAGTGGGAGGCCAACGCCAAGACGACCGCCGAAGAGATCGGGGCGGTGGTGATCGGGATGGGGCTCGCGGCGATCGTCCTCACCGTCATGCTGGACGTCCGACGACGGCGTGGCAGGAGCGGCTACGTCCCGCCGCCGCCACCGTCGATCGCGGGCGAGCCGGCGATCTCGTCGGGACTCGAGCTCGAGGTCGCAGACTCGGACCTCACGCGCGGCGGCCGTCCCGGCCGCTGGCGCTTCTAGAACACCTTCGAGAGGAACTCCTTGGTCCGCGCTTCGCGCGGGTTGACGAGCACGTCCTGCGGACGGCCGGTCTCGACGACGACTCCGCCGTCCATGAACACCGCCACGTCGGCGACTTCGCGCGCGAAGCCGATCTCGTGCGTGACGACGATCATCGTCATCCCCATGTCCACCGCGAGCCCGCGCATGACATCGAGCACCTCGCCAACCAGCTCGGGATCGAGCGCGGATGTCGGCTCGTCGAAGAGCATCAGCTTCGGATTCATCGCCAGCGCCCGCGCGATCGCGACGCGCTGCTGCTGCCCGCCCGAGAGCTGAGCCGGATACGCGTCGAACTTGTCCTCGAGGCCGACCCGCCTCAGCAACTCCTTTGCCGAGGCTACCGCACGGTCTTTCGGCGTCTTCTTGACGCGGATCGGAGCTTCGACGACGTTGCCGAGCGCGGTCATGTGACCGAAGAGATTGAAGCGCTGGAAGACCATCCCGATCTCCGTGCGCTTCCGCGCGACCTCGCGCTCGGGCAGCTCGTACAGATTGTCGCCGGACTGCCGGTAGCCGACGAGCTCGCCGTCGACCCAGAGCCGGCCGGCGTTGATCTGCTCAAGGTGGTTGATGCAGCGGATGAACGTCGTCTTGCCCGAGCCGGACGGGCCGAGGATGCACATCACCTGGCCGGGCTGGACCTCGAGCGAGATGCCCTTCAGCACCTCGAGCCGCCCGAAGCTCTTGTGGACGGCCTCCGCTTTGACCATCGGCGTCATGGCCGCCGGACACCCAAGAACGGACGCCAGTCGGTCATGTTCAGCCAGAAGTCCTGGATCGCCTTCTGGCGCCCGGCCGAGCCGCGCGCGTAGTGGCGCTCGACGTAGTACTGGCCGATCGAGAGGATCGTCGTGCAGATCAGGTACCAGATGCTGATCACGATCAGGAGCTGGATCGTCTTGTAGTTCACGGCGTAGATGATCTGGGCCGTGTAGGTGAGCTCGGGCAGCGCGATGACGGCGACGAGGGACGTCGTCTTCAGCATCGAGATCGTCTCGTTGCCGCTCGGCGGGATGATCACGCGCATCGCCTGCGGCAGCACGACCCGCCGCATCGTCAGGAGCCGCCTCATGCCGAGCGCCTGCGCGGCCTCCGTCTGACCATGGTCGACGGAGAGAATCCCCGCCCGGATGATCTCGGCCATATAGGCGCCCTCGTTCAGCCCGAGCGCCAGCATCCCGGCGATGAACGGCGTGATCAGCGTCTGGACGTTGACCTGCGTGACCTGCGGCCCGAGCGGTATCCCGATGGCGACATGCGGATAAAGAGCGCCGATGAAGTTCCAGAAGAGGATCTGCACGAACACGGGCGTCCCGCGGAAGAACCAGATGTAGACCCAGGCGGGGCCGGCGACGACCGGGTTGGCCGAGAGGCGCATCACGGCGAGCATGACCCCGAGCACGATCCCGATCACCATTGCCGCCGCCGTGAGCTCGAGCGTCTTGACGAGCCCCCGCAGGATCCGGGGATCGGTCATGTACTGGCGGACGACTCCCCACTCGAAGTTCCCGTTCTTGACCATCGAGACGATCAGCGCGTACACGAGGAACGCGAGGATGGCGCCCGCGACCCAGCGGCCCGGATGACGGACCGGGATCGCCCGGATTTTTTCGGGTGGGACCGCCGAAGCGGTCCCACCCGGATTCATGTCAGCTGATTGCGCCGTTGATCTTCGGGTTGGAGATTGCCCCGGCCTGCACGCCCCACTTCTTCAGGATCTTCTTGTACGTCCCCTGCTTCATGAGGTACTTGACGGCCGCGAGCATCGGCTTGGTCATGCCGTTGCCCTTCGGCAGCGCGATCCCGTACGGAGCCGTGCCGTACGACTTGCCGACGAGCTTGAACTGTCCGTTGGACTGCTTGACGATGTAGGCCGCGACGGGAGAGTCGGCCATTCCGATCTGCTCGTGGCCGCTCGAGATCGCGAGGTTCGCGGAGTTCTGATCCGGATACGCCTTGACGGTGACGCCCGGCTTGCCGGCCTTCTTGCACTTCTTGTTCTGCGCCGTCGCGTCACTCTGCTCGGTCGTGCCGTTCTCGACGGCGACCGACTTGCCGCACAGCGAGGCGAGACCCTGCAGCGCGGGGCCGCCCGACGCCTTCTCGTAGAACGACGTGCCGGCCGAGAAGTAGGTCACGAAATCGACCACCTTCTGGCGCGCCTTCGTGTCGGTGAACGACGACATCCCGATGTCGTACTTGCCGGCTTTGAGCCCGGGAATGATCCCGTCGAAGCTTGCGTTCTGGACGCTGAGCTTCAGGCCCATCACGGTGCCGAGCGCTTTCGCGAGATCGGCGTCGACGCCGACGACGGTCTTGCCGTCCTTGGCGATGAACTCCATCGGCGCGTAGGTCGCATCGGAGGCGACGGTCAGCGTCCCCTTGCTGCGGAGCTTCGCCGGAACCATCTTCGCGATCTTCGGTTGCTTCGTGAGCTTCGATGTCGCGCTCGACGCGCCGGCCACGCCGGACACGACGAGTGCGAGCGCCGTGGCTGCCAGCAGCAGCCCAGCGATACGGCGAGACATTCGGTACCTCCTGTTTCACGACCTTTGACGCCTGCCGCCCGATGCGGCAACGCCATCGTACGAAGTACGACGCGAAAAGAGAAGCGGAGGTTGGAGGGAGGAACCTGTAAGGAATTCGTAACCAGGTTAGACAATTTGCTAACCTGGTTAGCGGAATGTCTCAAGCGACGAAGCGGCAGCTCAATGCGATGGCGGTGGCCGACAGCCTCCGCCCCACGCTGCTTCGCCTCGCGCGCGAGTTGCGCCGCGAGAAGATCGCGGGCGTCTCGCCGCAGCAGGTTGGTCTGCTCGTCTTGATCAAGTACGCGCCCGGCATCACGGTCGGCGAGCTCGCCGCCGAGGAGCGCGTCTCCACCGCCGCGATGTCGAAGCGCGTCTCGCGGCTTCAACGCGACGGCCTGGTCGCCCGCACCAAGAGCGAGGCCGACCGCCGCCGCACAGGTCTGACACTTACAGAGGACGGCCAGCGCACGCTCCGCCGCGTTCGCTCCCGCCGCACCGCATGGCTTGCCAGTCGGCTGGGGGGCTTGACGCCGGCTGAGCTCGCTGCGGTGGGGGCGGCGGCGGAGCCGCTTGCGCAACTCGTCGAGGCTGAGAAGGGCCGCCGGTGACCCGCGCGGCGCGGCGCACGTTCCAAAGCCTCCGCTACCGCAACTACCGCCTCTTCTTCGGCGGCCAGATCGTCTCCCAGACCGGGTCGTGGATGCAGCGCATCGCGCTCGGCTGGTACGTCCTGCAGCTGACGCACTCGCCGTTCGATGTCGGCGTGATGGCGTTCGCGCAGTTCACGCCGTACATGCTGTTCGGCCTCTTCGCCGGAGTTCTCGCTGATCGGCTCGACGCGCGCCGCACGGTGATCGCGACCCAGACCGCGCAGCTCATCGCGGCCTCGGCGCTCGCGTGGATCGTGCTCGGCGGCTTCGCGGAACCGTGGATGCTCTACACGATCGCGTTCATCAACGGGACGGTGCTCGTGCTCGACGTGCCGTCGCGCCAGCAGCTGACGTACCGCATGGTCGGCCGCGAGGACCTGCCCAACGCGATCGCGCTCAACTCGACGCTCTTCAACGCCTCGCGGATCTTCGGCCCGGCGATCGCCGGCGTCATCCTCGTCGCCGGTGCCGGCGTCTGCTTCCTCGTCAACTCGGTCAGCTACCTCGCCGTCCTGATCTGCCTCCTCTTGATGCGGGTCTCGGAGTTCTTCCCGCTCGAGCGGTTCGAGCGGCCGAAGATCCTCGCCGGCACGCGCGAGGGGCTCACCTGGATCCGGAGGCAGCCGCGGATGCTCGTCGTCCTCTCGCTCGTCTTCGTGATCAGCACGTTCTGCTTCAACTTCAACGTCACGCTGCCGGTGATGGCGAAGGTCACGCTGCACGGTCACGCCTATGTCTACGGCCTGCTGTCGACCGCCTTCGGCGTCGGCGCGCTGGCCGGGGCGCTCGTCGCGGCGTCGCTGGGACGTGCGTCGATGAAGGTGCTGCTCGTCGGCGGAATGGTCTTCTCGGGCGCCGAGCTCTTGCTTGCGCCGGTCAACTCGGCGCTCCTCGCCGGCGTCCTGCTCTTCTTCGTCGGCGCGGGCTTCACCGCGTGGTCGGCGAACTCGAACGCGATCATGCAGCTCTCGGCGCCCGACCACCTGCGCGGCCGCGTGATCGGGCTGTACTTCTACGCCTTCAACGGCACGGGAGCGATCGCCGGGATCATGACCGGCTACCTCTGCAACGTCGGCGGGACGGAACTCGCCTTCGTCGTCTCAGGCCTGATCGGCCTGGTTGCGGTGACGGCGACCGCGCTGATGCTCGGCTGGACGCCGCGGCTCACGATGCGGCGCCGCGTCGAGCAACCTCAGCACGCGTAGCGCGCAGCGAGTCAGCGGGAACGATCAGGCGGGAAACGGACGCTCAGATGCGCCTCAGCTGACGACCCAGGTCTCGCCGGAGTGGAGTAGCTCCCTGAGGTCGCCCTTGCCCTTCTTCTCCTCGGCCTCCCGCAACTGCTCGGCCATCAGGTCGTCGTAGACCGGGCGCTCGATGTTGCGGAAGATGCCGACCGGCGTGCCGGCGTGCGTCGTCTGCGTCACGCGCGACAGGGCAAACGCGAGCGACGGCTCCGCATGCGAGGAGTCGTGCACCAGAACTCCGTCTTCGCCTGCGGCGCACGCCTCGATCGTGCCGTCCGGACGCTGGCGCAGCGCGTGCTCGTCTTCGGCGCCCCACGTGATCGGCTCGCCCTGCCGCAGGAGGATCCGGTTCACGCCCTCCTTGTCGTCGCGCACGTAGTCGAACGCGTCGTCGTTGAAGATCGGGCAGTTCTGGAAGATCTCGACGAACGCGCTGCCGCGATGCTCGGCCGCGGCGCGCAGCACCTCGGTCATCCCCTTCTTGTCGGTGTCGATCGCGCGCGCGACGAACGTCGCCTCGGCGCCGATCGCCAGCGAGATCGGGTTGAAAGGCCAGTCGATCGAGCCCATCGGCGTCGACTTCGTCACCATCCCCAGCTCGCTCGTCGGCGAGTACTGCCCCTTCGTCAGCCCGTAAACCCGGTTGTTGAAGAGGAGGATCTTGAAGTTGACGTTGCGGCGCAGCGCATGGATCAGGTGGTTGCCGCCGATCGACATCGCGTCGCCGTCGCCCGTCACGACCCAGACCGAGAGGTCGGGCCGCGACGTCGCGAGGCCGGTCGCAATCGCCGGCGCGCGGCCGTGGATCGAGTGCATTCCATACGTGTTCATGTAGTACGGGAAGCGCGCCGCGCAGCCGATCCCGCTGACGAAGACCGTGTTCTCGCGCTCGATCCCGAGCTCCGGCATGAACGACTGCATCGCCGCGAGGATCGCGTAGTCGCCGCAGCCCGGGCACCAGCGCACCTCCTGGTCGGTGCGGAAGTCCTTCGCCGTCAGCTGCGAGTGGCCGTTGCCCTCGCTCATGCCGCATCCACCAGGGCCTCGGCCGCGTCGGCCACCTCTTGCGCGCGCAGCGGGAAGCCGCGCACGCGGTTGTAGCCGATCGCGTCGACGAGGAACTGCGACCGCACGAGCTGCAGCAGCTGGCCGAGGTTCATCTCCGGGATCAGCACCTTGTCGTAGCGGCGCAGCACGTCGCCGGTGTTGCGCGGGAACGGGTTGACGTGGCGCAGGTGCGCGTGAGCCATCTGCTTGCCGTTGGCGCGCACGCGCCGCGCGGCCGCCGCGACCGGGCCGTACGTGCCGCCCCAGCTGAGCACGAGCAGCTTCGCGTCGCCGTCGGGATCGTCGACCTCGAGCTCCGGGATGTCGCCGGCGATTCCCGCGACCTTCTGCGCGCGCAGCCGCGTCATCAGGTCGTGGTTCTCGGGGTCGTAGGAGATGTTCCCGGTGCGGTCCGCCTTCTCGAGCCCGCCGATCCGATGCTCCAGCCCCGGCGTCCCCGGCAGCGCCCACGGCCGCGCGAGCGTCTGCTCGTCGCGCAGGTACGGCAGGAACTCGTCGCCCGCGTTGGGCTCGGTGGCGAAGGTCGTCGTCAGGTCCGGGAGCGTGTCGAGGTCGGGCAGCAGCCACGGCTCGGAGCCGTTCGCGAGGTACGCGTCGGAGAGGAGATAGACGGGCGTGCGGTACTTGAGCGCGATCCGCGTCGCCTCGATCGCGGCGTGGAAGCAATCCGACGGCGAGCTCGCCGCGACAACCGGCACCGGCGACTCGCTGTTGCGGCCGTACATCACCATCAGCAGGTCGCCCTGCTCCGGCTTGGTCGGCATCCCGGTCGACGGCCCGGCGCGCTGGATGTCGCAGATCACCAGCGGCAGCTCGAGCATGATCGCCAGCCCGATCGTCTCGGCCTTGAGGACGATGCCCGGCCCCGCCGAGGTCGTGACGCCGAGCGCTCCGCCGAACGCAGCGCCGACCGCAGCACCCGCAGCGGCGATCTCGTCCTCCGCCTGGAAGGTGCGCACGCCGAAGTTCTTGTAGCCCGCGAGCTCCTCGAGGATCGCGCTCGCCGGAGTGATCGGGTAGGCGCCGAGGAAGAGGGGCAGCCCCGAGAGGCGCGAGGCGGCGACGAGGCCGAGCGACAGCGCCTGGTTGCCGGTGATGTTGCGATACGTCCCGGGCGTGAGCTTCGCCGGCTTCACTTCGTACGTGACCGCGAAGGATTCTGTCGTCTCGCCGAAGGCGTAACCGGCGCGCAGCGCCTTGATGTTCGCGGCTGCGATTTCGGGCCGCTTCGCGCCGAACTTCTCCTCGAGGAACCCGATGCTCGGCTTGATCGAACGCCCGTAGAGCCACGACATGAGCCCGAGCGCGAACATGTTCTTCGAGCGCTCGGCCTCGCGGGGCGTCACTCCCTCGATCTCCTTCAGCGCGCCGACCGTGAGCGACGTCAGCGGCACCGCATGCACCTGGTACTCGTCGAGCGAGCCGTCTTCGAGCGGGTTCTGCGCGTAGTCGGCCTTCTTGAGGTTCCGCTCGGTGAACGCGTCGGCGTCGACGATCAGCGTCCCGCCGCGCGGCAGGTCCCCGATGTTCGTCTTCAGCGCCGCCGGGTTCATCGCGACGAGCACGTTCGGCGCGTCGCCGGGCGTGAGGATGTCGTGGTCGGCGAAGTGCAGCTGGAAGCCCGAGACGCCCGGCAGCGACCCAGCGGGGGCGCGGATCTCGGCGGGGAAGTCGGGCAGCGTCGAGATGTCGTTGCCGAGCAGCGCCGCCTCGGACGTGAACTGCGAGCCGGTGAGCTGCATTCCGTCGCCGGAGTCGCCCGCGAAGCGGACGATGACCTGGGAGAGCTGCTCGACGGGCTTGCTGCTCATTCCTCGTTGCAGGTATAGCGCACTGCCCGGCCCTTGGGCGTACCTACACTCGCCGCATGGCGCCGGTCGTCTCGGTCCGCGGTCTGCACAAGCGCTACGGCGAGCTCGACGCGGTCGCCGGAATCGACCTGGAGGTCGAGCGCGGCGAGATCTTCGCCTTCCTCGGGCCCAACGGCGCGGGCAAGACGACGACGGTCGAGATCATGCAGGGATTCCGCACGCGCACGGCCGGCGAGGTCACCGTCCTGGGAGTCGATCCCGCCAAGGGCGACGCCGCCTGGCGCAACCGCGTCGGCAGCGTGCTGCAAGAGTCGAATGCCGAGCCGGGCCTGACCGTCCGCGAGTGCCTCCAGCTCTACTCCGGCTACTACCTCGAGCCGCGCGACATCGACGAGACGATCGAGCTCGTCGGGCTCGACGGGAAAGGCGACGCGCTCGCGCCGCAGCTTTCCGGCGGGCAGCGGCGGCGGCTCGACGTCGCGCTCGGGCTGATCGGCGACCCGGAGCTCATCTTCCTCGACGAGCCCACCACCGGCTTCGACCCGTCGGCGCGCCGCACCGCCTGGCATGTGATCGACGGGTTGCGTGACCTCGGCAAGACCGTCTTCCTCACGACGCACTACATGGACGAGGCCGACCAGCTCGCCGACCGCATCGCGGTCATCGCCGGCGGGCGCATCGTCGCCGAGGGCACGCCGGGAACGCTCGGCGGCCGCAACCGGATGGCGGCCTCGATCTCGTTCACGCTGCCCGGCGGGACGGTCGCCGACGACCTGCCTCCCGAGCTGCGCGCGCTCGTCGCGAGCACGGACGGGCTCGTGACGCTCACCACCGACACGCCGCTCGTCCACGTGCGTGCCCTCGCCGACTGGGCGCTCTCGCGCGGCATCGATCTGCCCGACCTCGACGTCCGCCGACCCACGCTCGAGCAGGTCTACCTCGAGCTGACGAAGGAACCGGCATGAAGACCCCCGCCGCGCGCGGAAACCTCGCGCTCGTCCTCCACCAGTCGCGCTACGACTTCCGGAGCTTTCTCCGCAACCCGCAAGCGTGGTTCTTCACGCTCGCCCTGCCGCTGCTCTTCCTCGTCATCTTCATCAGCGTCTTCGGCAACAACAAGGTCGGCCCGCAAGCCCTGCCGGCGCGGATCTACTACGTGCCCGGCATCTCGGCGCTGGCGATCATCGCCGCGTCGTTCGTGAACCTCGTCATCACGATCACGGTGCTGCGCGAGGAAGGAATCCTCAAGCGCCGCCGCGCGACACCGGTGCCGGCGTGGGTCGTGATCGCGGGACGGACGCTGATGGCGATCGTCATCTCGCTCGTGTCGATGACCGCGCTCATGCTCGTCGGCCGCTTCGCGTACGGCGTCCACCTCCCGACCCACACGATCCCCGGGATCGTGATCACGGCAGTCGTGGGCTCGATCTCGTTCTGCGCGCTCGCCTACGCGTTCTCGACCCTGATCGCGAACGAGGACGCGGCGCAGCCGATGGTGCAGGCCGTGATGCTGCCGCTCTACTTCATCTCCGGCATCTTCATCCCGGCGGTGAACCTCCCGCCGTGGCTCGAGCACGTCGCCAAGTTCTTCCCGGTGGAACATCTCTCCGACGGGCTCCACCACGCGTTCACCCCCACGACGACCGGCATCGGGATCGTCTGGAGCGACATCGCCGTGCTCGTGGCCTGGGGCGTGGTCGGGTTGGTCGTCGCGCTGCGACGGTTCAGCTGGCTGCCGAAAGCGGCGACCGGCTAGGCCGCGACCAGGACGAGCGGGTTCCCCGACGGGTCGCTGACCTCGGTGCCGCCGATCCGCTCGGCCACGCGCTGCACTTCGTCGTCGTCCGGGAGAACGATCGTGAAGCGGAGCAGCCTCGCCGTGCCCTCGGGCGCGTGCTCCGCGCCGCGCGTCTCCCACGTGTTGCCGCCGATGTGGTGGTGGTAGCCGCCGGCGCTGAGGAAGGCGGCCATGCCACCGGGGCGGTGCGCGGTCACACCCATCCCGAGCCTGTCGTGGTAGAAGGCGACCGTCTCGTCGACGTCGCTGACGCAGAGGTGGACGTGGCCGACCGTCGTCCCGTCCGGCAGCCCGTCGAACTCGGCATCGCCTGCCTCGGCGAGTAGCGAGTCCGTGTCGAGCGGAATCGTCGTCATCCGCTGCGACACCTGACCTTCCCACTGCTCGCGTGGACGGTCGGCGTAGACCTCGATGCCGTGGTAATCCGGGTCCCGGAGGTAGATCGCCTCGCTCACGACGTGGTCGGAGAGGCCGGTGAGCGGGATCCGCTCCCGTGCTGTGTGGGCGAGGAAGCGTCCGAGGCTCGCGCGGTCCGGGACGAGCAGGGCGACGTGGAACAGGCCGGTGAAGCCCTGAGCCGGCCGGGCGCCCGGCTCCTCGACCAAACGCACGAGCGGGGTGTCGGTGCCGAGCTCGGCCGACCCGTTCTCGCGTGAGAGGACCCGCAGGCCGATCGCATCCTGCCAGTACGCGAGCGAGCGATCGAGGTCGGAGACGCTCAGCTCGACGAGGCCCATGTGCGCGTCGGGCGAGATCTCCATGCGACGACTCTATCCCTGGGTGTGCTTGATGGTGTCCTCCTTCTCCTGTGCCTGTGCGAGCGTCAGCTTCCCGTCGCAGATCTCCGAGTTGAGCTCGTTCTCGATCTGATCCATCTGCGCGGCGCGCGGATACGGCTCGGGCCAGAGATTGCGGGGATCGGTCGGGTTGCCTCCCATCTCGAGGCTGATCAGGTGGTCCTCCTGGTAGTCGGACGGCGAGCCCGTCTCGCCGTACTGCTTCATCTGCTTGATCTTGAGCGCGTTCGTGTACGAGACCGGCGGGCGGATCGTCGCCGTCCAGCCGCTGCGGCAGACGGTGGAGCGGATGTTGGCCTGCGTCACGTTCGGGTTCACGACGCCCGGCGTACGCACCGGGTCGGCGAGGACGGCGTTCGTCCGGTGGGCGTGACCGTGCGCGAAGAACACGACTGCCGCCGCGACGAGCGCGACGGCGATGAGAAGGTCGAGCGGCGTGACGCGCCTCGTCATCCAGCCGACGCTAGGCACCGTTTCCGGTGGCCGCAAGACGCTCGTGCGGCCGTGTCCAAGCGAGGCAGTAGGCTCGCCGGACATGGTCGAGATCGCCGTCCGCCCGCAGGGCCCGTACTCGCTGGCGCTCTCTGCGCGGCTCGCGAGCGACGCGACGCGGCGGGTGCGCGACGGTCTCGTCGCTGCTCGCTGTGGCGGAGACGTTGCCCGCGCGTGGCAGAGCCCCGACGGAATCGTGACGATCCGGTCCGAGTCTCTCGACGCAGCCGAGAAGCTCCGCTGGGTGCTCGCCCTCGACGACGACCACTCCGAGTTCCTGCGGCGATTCGCGGACGATCCTCTGCTCGGTCGCGCGACGAAGCACTTTCGCGGGCTGCGGCCGGTGCGCACGGCCACGGTCGCGCAGGCGCTCCTCCGCGCCGTCTGCGGCCAGCTGATCGACTCGAAGACGGCGCGGGCCCACGAGCGCCGCGTGATCCGCGCGCTGTCACCGCCGGACGAGGACGGCCTCTGCGAGCCGCCGACGACCGCCGCGCTCGCGGCCGTCGCGCCGTTCGAGCTGCGCCGGCTCGGCCTCCACGAGCGACGCGGCGCCGCGCTCGTCCGAGTCTGTCGCAGCCTCGAGCTGGAGCGGCTCCACGACCTGCCGACCGACGCGGTCGTGCGTCGGATCGAGCGGGAGCGTGGCCTCGGCCCGTGGTCGGCGGGCGTCGTCTGCCTCGAAGGCCTCGGCCGCTTCGAGTACGGGTTCGTCGGCGACCTCGGGCTCGTCAAGCTCCTGCGCGCGCTGCGCGGCCGGCCCGTCGAGGCCTGGGAGACCGCCGAGCTGCTCGAGCCGTATTGCGAGTGGGCCGGCCTCGCTAGCGTCTACCTCCTCAGGGGCTTCAGCCGCGGCCTGATCCCCCTCCCGGTCGTCCGCGCCGCCTAGTGGCGGCAGCAAGCGCCGCGGTAGCGGACTTCGACCTCGTACGTCGAATCGCCCTGGTGCTGTCGCCCCGGTACAAGCGAGTTCGCGCTCACGTACATATCCGACCGGTCGCGTGGACGCACGAAGATCGCAAACGGTCTTCGGGGGGAACGCGACGCGATCCAGCCCCGCCGCCGGTTAAGTCGGACCACGTAGAAGCGCAGAACTGATGCGCTGCTCGTTCCGGGCGGCACGCGGTACACGACGGTCGTCGAGTAGCCGGCCGGATGCGGGTCACGCGGAATCTCGCCGCTGTATGGCGCGGAGCTTTCGTGCGTCTTCACCGCTCCGGGAAAGACAGGCAGGGAACTGAGGATCGCTTCGTTCCGGCTCTTGTCGGTCCGCTCGAGTCGGCTTTCGCCACAGCCGGCGAGCAGCACCGCTGCCCCGAGCGCGAGAAGAACACCTCTACGCATGCGTACGTTCATAGACTCTTTCCATGAGTTCGCGCAAGGTCGCAATTCTCGGTGGCGGGCGGATCGGTGAGGCACTCCTCTCCGGCCTGCTCAGTTCCGGCTGGCGCGAGCCCGGCGAGATCGTCGTCACGAGCCGGCGCGAGGAGCGAGTCGCCGAGCTGCACGAGCGCTACGGCACCGAGGCGACCACCGACAACCCGGTAGCCATCGAGGGTGCCGGCATCGTGGTCGTCGCCGTCAAGCCGCAGGACATCGACGTTCTGCTCGGCGAGGTCGGCCAACACCTGACGACCGAGCAGACGCTCGTCTCGGTCGCGGCTGCCATCACGACGGCGCACATCGAGCAGCGGATCGCCGACGGCGTGCCGGTCGTGCGCGCGATGCCGAACGCGCCGGCGACCGTGCACGAGGGCATGGCCGGAATCTGCGCGGGCGCGCATGCCGGCGACGACCAGCTCGCACTCGCCGACGAGCTGCTCTCGCACCTCGGCCGCGTCGTCCGAGCTCCGGAGGATTGGATGGACGCGATCACGGCGGTCTCGGGCTCGGGCCCCGCCTACTTCGCCCTCCTTGCCGAAGCGATGATCGAGGCGGGGATCCTGCTCGGTCTCTCCCGCGAGGCCTCGACGACGCTCGTGGTGCAGACGATGTTCGGCACGGCCAAGCTGCTCCGCGACCAGGGGATGCATCCGGTCGAGCTGCGCGAGTCGGTCACCTCGCCGGGCGGCACGACGATCGCCGCGATCCGCGAGCTCGAACAGGCGGGTGTGCGGGCGGCGTTCCTCAACGCGATTCAGGCTGCGATGGATCGCGCGCGCGAGCTCGCCGACGGAGGATGAGCTCGGCCGACATCACCGTCGTCGACGATGCCGAGGAAGCGGCTCGTCTCGTCGCCGAGCGGCTCGCCGGGCAGGCGCGCGCCGGGGGCGACATCGTGCTCACGGGAGGCTCGACGCCGCGCCGCGCCTACGAGCTCGCAACCGAGCTCGAGCCCGACTGGAGCCGGACCGAGCTGTGGTGGGGAGACGAGCGCTGCGTTGCGCCCGACGACGACGAGTCGAACTATGCGATGGCGAAAGCTGCGCTACTCGACCGGCTCGAGCAGCAGCCGTCGGCCGTCCACCGCATGCAAGGCGAGCTCGGCCGCGACGCCGGTGCCGCCGAATACGAGCGCGAGCTCAGCGGCGTCGGCGACTTCGACCTCGTCCTGCTGGGACTCGGCCCGGACGGCCACATCGCATCGCTGTTCCCGAACTCCGCCTTGCTCGATGTCACCAACCGAGGCGTGATCGGCTCCGAGGCAGGACACGAGCCGTTCATCGACCGGATCTCGCTGACGCTGCCGCGCCTCGGCGCAACGCGAGAGCTCCTCTTCCTCGTGACCGGCGACGACAAGGCGGACGCGGTCTCGCGCGCGCTGGCCGGCGAGCCGTCACCCGCAACGCCGGGCAGCCTCGCGCGGTCGGCCGAGGGAGTGACTCGCGCCGTGCTCGACCGAGCCGCCGCCGCGAAGCTGTCGTAGCGAAACGGCCGCGCCTGCCGGCGCGGCCGTTTCGAGACCGCAGGTTGAGCGGTGGAGGACTTAGCCGGAGCTCGCCGGATGCTGGTCGACGATCTGCCGGACGGAGAGCGCAGTGAGAGCCGCCGCCAGATCGGTGCCGTTGATGTCCTTCGGCTCCTTCGCCGCATGCACCTTGACGACGCCGCGATCACCATCGGTGATCACGGTGACGCCGTCGCGTAGCACGACCTTCGTGGTGGAGGCCACCTCGCCGGTGAACGTGAGCGACATGCCCTTCAAGGCCCTCCCATGACGGTTGGCCCGCTTGACGTCGATGGTGATCGAGCCGTTCGTATTCGTCGACGAGTCGAACGCCGAGTAGCCCGAGAGGTTGCCTTTGAGGACGTACAGCACCTTCGCCTTGCCTTTGTTCTGGTGTGGCCCCTTGCTCGGCGGGCCCTTTGCGAGCGCGACGCTCGGAACCAGCAGAGCGGCAATCGCGAACGGAAGTAGCTTCTTCATCACCTGAGTCTCCTTCGGCGGGTCGGATTGCTCCCGATCTCGGATTGCTCCCGCGCATGTAAAAGCCCGGCGAGTCCTACGTAAGCGCTGTGTAAAGCCGAGGCGCGATCAAGTCGGCTGAGACCGCGTGAGGCCGCGAAGCTTTAGCGACGCCAGCGGCGCACGACCACCAGCTGCGCCCGTAGTAGTGCGTCTTGATCAGGCGCGAGTTGGGGTTGTCGAACAGCAAGACGTACCCGGTCCCGCCGCGAAACGCGGCCGCACCCCCGGCGAAGTCGGTCTCAGGACGTGCGACGTGCGGCTCGGGACGAAAGTGCGTCCCTCCGTCGCGCGTGACGTAGAGCGTGCCGCGACCCTCGGTCAGAAGCCCCCAGCCGTCCGAGGCGAAGGCGAGCCCTTCGGGATACCCGTACGACGAGATCCCACCGCGCTCCCGTCCGATAGTGGTGAATGCGCCCGCCTCCCAGGTCCTGCCGCCGTCTGCCGTGCGGTAGATCGCCTTGTTCTCGTTGCCCGCGGCTCCTTCGCCCTCACAGACGATCCACCACAGCTGCGTCGCCGCGAAATCGACGGATGCGTTCATGGTGGCGTCCGTCTTGTTGCAGGGATCGCTTCGACGCTGCCAGGTGCGGCCTCCGTCGTGCGTCATGAGCAACGCCAGCGCGGCGTGGTTGTGGGCGATGTAGCTGTGGACGCGAACACCGACCTGCGGGTTGAGCCAGTCGGCAGTGAACCTCGAGTGAAATTGTTCCCAGGTCCGTCCGCGGTCCAGCGTGCGCCAGGCTTTGCCGGTAGCCGTGCTCGCGATCGCACCTTCGGAGCCCACGGTCTGCAGATCCAACGTCGCCGGCGCCCGGAAGACGACGTGATATGTCCGTCCGCCGTCGGTTGTCAGCTCGACGACAGCGCGGTTGCACGCGACCGTGGCCCCCGGACACCGGTCTGCAGCGAACAGACCGTCGTGCGCGTTCCAGAAGACGATCGAGTTCGGAACCGTGACCAGAGGCGTGGAGCCAGGCGCAGCCGCGCCTGCCTGCGTCACCACGGCGGCGACGACCAAGACCAGCAGCGCCCGGAGCGCGAGCCTCACGCGTGAAGCTTACGCCGCTCCGCGAGCGCGTCCAGGGCCAGGGCCGTGTCCGCGACGGGCACGTCTTCGAGGAAATCCTCGCGCGCCTCGAAGGAGCGCCGGACGGCATCGACCACGGCGGCGAACGCTTCGGCGTCGTGTGCCGCGAGCGCAGCGAGCGCGGCCGCGACGTCGCTAGGGAATCCGTCGCCGAGCGTCGCCGCGAGAGCTCCCGCCTCGGTGTCTCGGCCTAGGACGAGCAGCGCGAGCGTCCCGGCATAGCGGCCGATCGGCGACTCCGCGCGAACCGCGCCCGCGTCGAGTGTCCAGCGGGCCGCGTTGCTCGCATCATCCCCGGCGATGAGCAGCGCCTTCAGGGCACCGATCTGCCTGCCCCAGGAATAGGAGCCCGGCTGCCAGCTCTCGCGGTACCGCGCCGCCGAGCGCCGCAACCACTCCGCGGCACCCTCGGGATCGCCCGCCATAAACAGCGCGAGCCCGGCCGCCCACGCCGCGTTCGCGAGCTGCACGAGCTGCCGCTCGTCGAGCTCGTGCGACTCGCCGGCTGCGTACCGCGCCGACGCGCGCTCGTATCGCTCGCGCCAGTCCACGCGCCGCAGGTTACGCTCGCGCCAGCATGGCGAACGACGACTGGCGCATCCGCATCGAAGTCGAGGAGGAGGAGCACGCCGCAGGCTTCCTGAACCGACTCACCGGCGACCTCGACGAGGAGGCACGCGAGCTCGCGAACGAGCTGGAGTCGCATCGCCTCGCGGTCTCCCGCGACGGCGACACCGTCTTCGTCTACGCCGCCACGCGCGCAGCGGCGGAGCAGGCTCTTCTCGTGGTCGACGCCCAGCTCCGCGCCCACGGCGTCGAGGCGCAGACGAGCAAGGTCGAGCACTGGATCGACGAGGAGGATCGCTGGGACGACGAGCCGCCGGGCGAGACGTGGGAGGAGGAGGAGCTCGACCGCGGCTTCGCTCCCTGGGAGGTGCGCGTCGAGTGTTCCTCGCGCGAGGAGGCGGACGAGCTTGCCAAGAAGCTCGAGGCGGAGGGATACAAGCCAGAGCGGCGCTTCCAGTACCTGATCGTCGGCACCGCGAGCCGCGAGGACGCGGACGCCCTGGCCACGCGGCTCCACGGCCAGGTCGAAGCCGGCGGCGAGGTCGTCGCCGAGGCGTGGGAGGCACGTCCCGGAAATCGCTGGTTCTCGGTCTTCGGCGGCCTCGGCGGCTAAAGACACGTTGACGAAGGCCGCGGAGGGGGTATCCTTCGCGGTGGCGCCGCTCCTCCAGGGGAATAAGCAGAGCGCCGCGCACCTCTAGATGGACTTGCAGCACCGAAGCGTGCTGCGCATATGCAGGAAGCGATTCAGCAGCCGATCAGCTCACTGGAGGCGGCAGACCCCGTGGTCGCCGCCGCTCTCCGCGCGGAAGCGTGGGCGGGCGAGCCGTTCGTTCGCGAGGGCGAGGATCCGGCCCAGGCGCTCGGCGAGGGCACCGCCCGCCGGCGTGCACTCGACGACGCGCTCGCCGAGATGGACGCCGGCCTCAAGACACCGTCCTCGAAATGGAAGGTGCGCTACGGCCTCCTGCTCGGCCTCGAGCGCGTGCTCGCCGAGCCCGAGCCGCGCACCGCAGCGGGCACTGCCCTCCGCCGCCACCAGGTCGACGCGCTGGCGGGGATGCTCACCGAGCTCATCGCCGCGAGTCAGCGCTACGACGAGGCGGCAGCGAACGGAAACGGCCACTCGGCGACGGCCGAGGAGCTTGAGCAACTGGAGGTCGAGGACGAGGACGAGGATTCGACGCTCATCGTCGAGGTCGAGGAGGCGGAGCTTCCCGAGGAGCCGGTGCAGGACGACCCCGGGGCAGTCCGTCGCTACCGCTTCCGCCATCCGACAGCGTCGGGCAAGACGATCGCCGCGGCCGGCTTCGTCGAGGCGGCGCGCACGCTGGGCGTTCTCATCCTCACCCACAGGCGCCTGCTCGTCTCGCAGTTCACGCGCGACCTGACGACCGAGGGCTACGCCAAGCGCCTGACGGACATCATCACCCGCGACAGCCGCAGCGCGAAGAAGGCGCCGCTCACGATCCAGACCTACGCCTGGTTCGCGCGGCACGTCGACGAGATCGACCGCGACACGTACCAGCTCGTGATCTGCGACGAGGCGCACACGGCGCTCGGCGAGAAGACCTCTGCGGCGATCCGCTCGTTCCCCGAGCCGCTCTACATCGGCATGACGGCGACCGAGCAGCTGATCGCGAAGCAGGTCTCCGACGTCTTCCCCGCTTCGGTCGACGACCTGCCGCTGCAGGACGCAGCACGCCGCGGCCTCATCGCTCCGCTCCGCGACCTGCGCGTGCCGCCGGTCACTGCGATCAACTCCGTGCCGATCGTCGGCGGCGACTTCGACCAGGAGATCCTCGCCAAGACGCTCGACCACCAGGCGCTCAACCAGGCGGCCGCGAGCCTCTACCGCGACCGCTTCGACAACACGCCGGGGATCGTCTACGCGGCCGGAGTCGAGCACGCGTACAACCTCGCGCAGGAGTTCCGCGCCGCAGGATTGAAGGCCGAGGCAGTCTCGGGACGGACGCCGCCGGTGCGCCTCGCCGAGACGCTCGCCGCCTACGAGCGCGGGGAGATCAACGTCCTGATCAACGCGCAGCTGCTCGCGGAAGGCTGGAACTCGCCGCGCGCCACGATCTGCTTCCACCTCGCACCGACCGCTTCGCGCCGCGTCTATCAGCAGCGAATCGGCCGCATCATGCGGCTCCACCCGCGCAAGGAGGCGGGCATCGTCGTCGACTTCGTCCCGAAGGGCGCGACTCACAACGAGCGCGTCGTCTCGCTCCACTCGCTGCTCGACGCGGACTTCTACCGCGAAGGAGCGCGCGTCACTCCGGCGCCGCGCCGCCGCTCGCAACGCCGCGCCCGCCGCCGCCTGACGCCCGCGCCGTGGCTCGTGCCGGTCACACCCGACGTCCGGCGCCGCATCAACGTCATCCAGCGCGAGTGGCAGCGGATCGATCCGAAGTACCTCGACGAGGACGAGCAGCGTTACTGGGCGACGATCGCGGGGCGCCAGATCCGCTTCGACGAGCGCGCGTCGTTCGTCCAGAAGCTGACCGACCGCAGCGCGAGCAAGGTCGCGCTCGAGCAGTTCCTCACGACGGCTGCGGCCGAGAACCCCAACCGGCGGCTGCGGATGATGGCGCTGCAGGACCGCGTCTCGATGCGCGTCGAGCGCGCCGACTTCGACGACCTCGTCACGCTCGTGACACAAGCGCCGACGTGGGAGAAAGAGCGGCTGCCCGGGATCCGCATCCTCCTGCGCGCGATCGGCGACGAGAAGCCCGACGCGCCCGAGCAGATCCTCATCCGCTGGACGTGGCGGCTCGCGCGCGCGACGCGCAAGGTCCAGGATCGGCGCGCATCGGCGGAGTATCCCGAGGCGAAGCGGCTGCTCGGCGCGCTCGCGAACTCGCGTGGCCATCGCCACGAGGAGAACGCCGCGAAGCTCGTGCAGGCGGCTCGTGAGCTGCCTCTGCCGGTGGGCGTCGCGCTTCTCGCCTCGGCGGAGGGCTACACGCCGCGCGCGACGAAGCTCATCGACGAGGCGCGGGAAGAGATCGGCACGGTTCAGGAGGTCGCGGTCGCACTCGCGGAGAACCTCCCGGCCCCGAAACAGGGCTCAGGCCGCAGTCGACGCCGACGCCGGCGGAGGCGCAAGGGCGGCGCCGCGACCACAAAGAGCACAGCGCAGAAGCAGAACGGCGCCGGCGAGGCGAAGGCAGAGGGCAAGCCGGCCGGTAAGGCCGAAGAAATTGCACCCTCCTAGCAGGACCTTTACGTAACCGACCTAAGGTTGCGCCGTGGGTCGGGCGCGGCTTCTCGGATTGGCGGTACTGCTTGCAATCCCCTTCGGGCCTGTAGCCGGCCGCGCAGCGACGCCGTCGATCATCGTCTTCGCAGCCGACCGTGGTCCGCAGTCGACGAACGAGATCTTCCGGCTCGACCCGGACGGTCACCGCGTCAATCTGGACGGAGGTCCGTCCGAGAACCACGCCCCTCTGGTGTCGCCGGACGGCCGCCTGGCGTATACGACTGCGCCGTACGGGACCACCGTAGTCGTGGGAAGTAACAGCGTCCCGCTGCCGTTCTCCGATGTCGGAGTTCTCGCCTGGTCACCCGACGGCTCACGTCTCGTGGTCGCGGCCCAGACATCGGCGAACACATTGTTCGACGTCTACACGGTCGGCACCGACGGCTCCGATCCGGTTCGGCTGACGACGGACTACAACGCGTCCGCCGCGAGCTGGCGCTGAATCGCCGGCAATGCCCCGCCGTTCAGCAGCTGCGAGAGAACGCCGGCCAGCGCGCTGCCACCGCGACCGATTACCCGCTGCGCGGCGCAGATCGATTTAGGAGGCCGGGCCGCCGGCGCTTTCGCCGCTGTCTTCCTCTTCGTCGCGCTCGCGGAGAAAGCGCGTCAGCTCGGCGGCGAGGCTTTCGCCCGACGGCAGGTCCTCGGCGGCCTCCATCAGATCGACCCGGCGCTCGAGCTCCTCGACGTACGCGGCGGTCTCGGAGTCGGAGGCGACCGCCTCGGTCACCTGCTCGTTGTACTCCTCGGCCGCCTCTTCGAGCTCGGCGAGCTCGATGTCGGCCCCGATGAGCTCGCCGAGCCGGCGGCAAAGCGCGAGCGCGGCGCGCGGGCTCGGCGCGAGCGAGACGTAGTGCGGGACGGCCGCCCACAGGCTCACCGACGGCAGCTCAGCCTGGCGACACGCGTCGAGGAGAACGCCGACGATGCCCGTCGGCCCCTCGTAGCGCGACGGCTCGACCCCGAGCTCCTCCACGAGTGCCGGATCGCTCGCAGCTGCGCTCACCGGGGCCGGCCGCGTGTGCGGCACGTCCGCGAGTAGCGAGCCGAGCGTCACAACGAGCTCGATCTCGAGCTCCTGCACGAGCTCGAGCACCAGACGCGTGTACGTCTTCCAGCGCAGGTTGGGCTCGACGCCGAGCAGGATCACGGCATCGCGGTCGAGACCCGGGATCGGAGCATGGAGAAACGTGTTCGTCGGCCACTCGAGCTTGCGCGTGAGGCCGTCCTCGAGCGAGACGTTCGGACGCACTGCCTGGAAGTCGTAGAAATTCTCCGAATCGATTTCGGCGAACTCCTCGGCGTCCCACTGCTTCGCGAGGTAGCCGCCGCCGAGCGTGGCTCCCTGGCCGCCGTCGTTCCAGCCGCGGAACGCGGCGATGAGCACCGGGCGGCGGAGGTCGGGCCGCGAGGAGACGATCAGCTCCGACATTCTCTGAGTCTAGTTGCCCCCGATTGGGCGCCAGATTCGGGCGGCGAGGCCGACCGTCCAGGCGAAAAGCACCGCCGCCGCCGTGACGTGGATGACGACCACCCACCACGGCACGCTGCCGTAGGTGCGGTACTGAGCCTCGCCGATACCCATCTGGACGAGCAGGATCGCGAGCAACCCCGCGCACCCGCGGAGCAACCATGGGAACTCCACACGCCGGAGCCATGCCCAGCACGCGAGGGCGAGGAACACGATCCCGAACGCGGCGACGGCGCGAACGTGCCAGTACACGGCGGGATAGAACGACCCGAGCCGCGGCACGACATCCGTCCCGTTGTTGCCGGGGAACCTGCCGGCCGCGGTCGCAACCGTGCCGCTGACGACGAGAACCGAGACCGCCAGCACCAACACTGCGCTACCTGCGCGCGCGAGCCCGGGCAGGGCCGGAGCCGTCCCTCGCACGAGCCGCACCGCCTCGAGCAGCACGAGCACGGCGAGCCCGAGCACGATCAGCGTCAGAACCAGATGCAAGATGACGAGGTACGGGTTCAGGTCGTAGTACACGACGATCGCGCCGAACGGAGCCTGCGCGATCACACCCAGGCTCACAGCGGTGGCGAGCCACTTGCCGCGACGGGAGAGCCCGCGGGTCAGCCATGCCGCTACGGCCAAACCGAGCGTCGTGAAGACCGTGATGGCCGAGACGAGGCGGTTCGAGAACTCGATGTCCGAGTGGTAGCTCTGGGGGAGAGCGTGCTTCGTCGTGCAGGTCGGCCACTCCGGGCAGCCGAGTCCCGAGCCGGTCAGCCGGACGGTCGCGCCGGTGGCGACGATGAGGATGAGCACCCCGACGGCCGCGAATGCGACACGCCGGAAGACGACCGGGGAGACGGCGAGACGGCGCGGCAGCACGGCCGATGCGGACCCCGTATGCACGTCCCGAGTGTAGACCGGGTTTGCCCGGGTTCAGGGCTCGAGCACGACGCCCGCGCCCTCCTCCACCGCGCCCACCCGAGCGAGGAAGAGCCCGGCTCGCTCGAACTCAGTCTCGAGCGAGAGCGCCTTCTCGGCGGCGAGCGTCACGAGGAGCCCGCCCGCCGTCTGCGCGTCGTAGGCGAGTGCGAGCAGTTCATCCGGCACGCCGTCGCTGGAGACGTGCGGGCCGGCGAAGTCGCGGTTGCGCGGATCGCCTCCCGTGCGGACTCCGTCGCGCGCCGCCTCGAGCGCACCGTCGAGCGCCGGCAGCGCCGACGCGTCGAGCCGGATGCGCACACCGCTGCGGTCGGCTGTCTCGTGCGCGTGGCCGAGCAGACCAAAGCCGGTGACGTCGGTGACCGCGTGCGGCGAGAACGGCCGCAGAACCTGCGCGGCGCGGTCGTTGAGCGTCGTCATCCAGCGAGCCGCCTCCGCCAGGTCGCCCTTCGCCGCCAGCACGAGCCCGGTGCCGAGAGGCTTCGTGAGGAAGACGGCATCTCCGGGCCGCGCGCCGCTCTTGATCCAGATGCCGTCGGGGTGCACGGTGCCGACGACCGCGAGGCCGTATTTCGGCTCGGTGTCGCGGATCGTGTGGCCGCCGGCGAGGATCGCCCCGGCGGCCCTGACCTGCTCGTCCGCCGCGAAGAAGACCGCCGCCACGAGCGCTGTCTCGAGCTCCTCCGGGAAGGCCGCGACCGAGAGCGCAAGGAGTGGCGTGCCGCCCATCGCGAAAACGTCGTTGAGCGCGTTCGTCGCCGCGATCCGGCCGAAGAGCGCCGGGTCGTCGACGAGCGGCGGAAAGAAGTCGACTGTGAAGACGAGGGCGCGCTCGTCGTCGAGCCGGTAGACGGCGGCGTCATCGGCCGGATCGAGCCCGACGAGGAGGTCTTCCGCCTCCGCCGGGACGAAGCCCTTCAGCAGCTCCTCGAGCCGCGCCGCCGGGTATTTCGCCGCGCACCCGCCGCCCACGGTGAGGCTAGTGAGGCTTGGCGCTTCCACCGCGTTTACTGTAGGCGCAATGGCAGGGGCTGCACTCGTCACCGGTGGCTCGTCGGGCATCGGGCTCGCAATCGCGCGAATGCTGCGCGACGAGGGCTTCGAGCTGACGCTCGTCTCGCGCCGGGCCGAGCGCGTCGAGGCTGCAGCTGCGGAGCTCGGTGCCGCGGCGAGCGCGGCCAACATGGCCGACGAGGAGGACTGCGCACGCGTCATCGCGGAGCATCGCGACCGGTTCGGCCGGCTCGACGTGCTCGTCAACTCGGCCGGAATCGGGATCGGCGGGCGGGTCGAGGACCTACCGGCCAAGCACCTCGACATGCAGCTCGCCGTCAACCTGCGCGGGCTGTTCCTCGTCACGCAGGCGGCCATCCCGCTTCTGCGCGAGTCTCGGGGCTGGATCGTCAACCTCGCGTCGATCGCCGGCACGCTCCCGACGCCGGGGCTCGCGACCTACGGCGCCACGAAGGCCGCCGTGATCGCACTCACCCGCTCGCTGAACGAGGAGCTCGACGGCGACGGCGTGCGCGCGATCGCGCTCTGCCCGGGTTTCGTCGACACTCCGATGGCGGAGTGGTCGGGCATCGAACCAGACCAGATGATCCGACCCGAGGACTGCGCGGAGGTGGTGCGGCTGTGCCTCCGCCTCAGCCCCAACGCGCGGATCCCCCAGGTCGTGATCGAGCGCATGGGCTCGTCGAACGGCGACGTCCCCTAGACGACGCCCGCGGCTGGCGGAAGCTCTTAGAAGCCTCCGCCGTCGCTCATGCCGTTCGTGCCGAGCAGGCCCGACGCAGCGAGCAGGTACGCGAACAGCGCTGCGACGATCAACAGATACATAAGGCGTGCCTTCGTCAAGCCGTCACCTCCCCTCCCTGTTCTGAAGCAAACACACTTAGAAGCGAACATCCTGTAGAGCCTCGGCAGCGGTCCGGTAAAGCTCGGCCGCCCGTTGGTGATCTCCCCGTCGCGCGGCCAGGTCGCCGCGCGCAACCCACGCGGCTGCGCGATGGCTTCCGGACCCGAGCTCTCCGAAACAGGCCTCGGCAGCGACGAACGCTGCCTCGGCCTCGTCGAGGCGCTCCTGCTCGAGCAAGGAGCGGCCCAGCACGAGCTGCGCGCTACCGACCTCGTCGACGTAGTCGACCCGGCCCTCGAGCAGCTCGAGCGCGAGCCGCGCCTGCTCCTCGGCCTGGGCGACGTCGCCGGTTCGGAGATGGACCTGGGCAAGAGAGGAGACGGCGCGTCCCGCATCGGCGTCACGTCCGAGCTCGAGCGCGACCGCGAACGCCTCCTTGAGCAGCTCAACCGCCTGGTCGGTGTTGCCGAGCAGGAAGTTGAGGCCGCCGAGATTGTTCGTGAGCTGGCTCACGTGGACGCGGTCGGCAAGCTCCGCGTACGCCGAGCGGGCCCGCTCGGCGTAGTTGCGCGCCAGCACCCAGTGGCCCTCGCGATCGGCGATGAGCGAAGCCTGGAAGTAGGCGGCACCGATGGTGCGGAGATCCTCGACACCCCGCGACAACTCGAGTGCCAGTTCGACGTCGTCCCGTGCGGCCTCGAAGTCGCGCTGCCGCTGCCAGCAGCGCGAGCGCCAGGAAAGGATGTTCGCCTTCAGCGCGTCGCAAGGCAGGCCGGAACGCTCGGCGAGCCCGAGCGCCTCGTTGAAGAGCGCCAGCGCTGTCTGAGTGCTGTTGAGCTGGTAGCGGCACCCGCCGAGCCGGAACAGGACGTCCGCCCGCTCGACGTCGGAGAACGACTCGGCCTCCGAAATCGAGCGCGCCTCGTTGAGGAGCTCTTCCGCGGCGCGGTGGTCGTGCAGGCGCATCTTTGCGAGGCCGCTGCCGACCAGCGCCCGCACCTGCAACTCGGGCACGCCGGTCGCTCGGGCAGCAGCGGCGAGCGGCGCGAAGGCGGCCGCCGCCTCTTCGTCTTCCTGTGCCTCGTACAGCGCTTCAGCCCGCGAAAGGGCTCCCTCGATCCGGGCACGCTCGTCGGTGGCGACCCCGCTTGCGAGGAAGCCGGCGTCGACTCCCAGACGATCGGCTAGCCATGCGATCGTCTCCTCGGTCGGGCGCGTCTTGCCGCGCTCGATCTGCGAGACGTACTCCTTCGAGAAGCGGTCGCCGGCGAGCTCGCTCTGCGTCAGCACCGCGGCGACGCGAAGCTGGCGCAGCCGTTCCCCGAGGCGAAGTCCCTCGTGGGTCGTCCTGCGCGTGGTGCGGCTGGCGGTCTCTCGCATCGGCATGGCTCGGCTGGCTTTAGTGAAGCGCATACTTCACTGAAGCGCAAGTTGTACCTTCTGGCCATCCCTCGATCGAGCGTATTCATGAGAAAAATCGGTCAACCATGGGATACGTCGAATCACTTGACTGAGGTACTTGACGGCTGTCCCGCAGACTCCTATAGTGAGCGCACCTTGCAACCAGGCCGGACGCCAGGCCGAGGTTCGCAAGGGGTGCGTCGGGAACTCCCGGCGAGGACGTGAGACGGGTGGGCCGCAGATCCGTCTCCTCAGAACCCCGCCGAGAGTGGCGCGCCTCTCGAGAAGGCCCCGGAGCCGCAGCCGGGGCCTTTTCATTGGAGGCGCGCCGCCCGCTGCGCCGCGGCACGGCACGAGAAGCGCTAAAGAACTAGGTCAAGCCCGGAGCCACGAGAGGCGGGCTGCGCGGATCGCCTGCAGCTCGTCGTCGTCCAGGAGACCCACGCGGCGGCCGACCATGCCGAGGATGCCGCCGGCGAGCATGATCCACGCCTCGGAGTCGGCATCGCGCTCCTTCGAGATCGCTCCTTGCTCCTGGCCGCGCCGGACCAGGTTGGCGATGAAATCGTGCACCTCGCGCATGTGCCGCCGCAGATGGCGCTTCAGCACCGGATCCTCGGAGGCCTCGCCGAGCGCCTGCACCCAGAGCTCCGCGAGCTGGAGCTTCGGCGAGCGCACCGAGACGTGCCCCTTGCCGATCGCCTCGATGGCAGCGCACGCGTCGGTCGCCTCGGCGAGCGTCCGCTCCCAGCCCTCGCGCATCTTGGCCCAGACGTGCTCGAGCGCGGCGAGGTAGAGCTCGCGCTTCGAGGCGAAGTGGCGGTAGAGGATCGGCTCCGAGACGCCGGCGGCGCGCGCGATCTCAGCGGTCGTCGTGCCGTGATAGCTGCCCTCGGTGAAGAGGCGGATCGCGGTCTCGATCAAGTGCCTCCGGCGGTCCGCGGCCGCCATGCGTGGCGGCGAGACGGTCATGCGGCCAGCTCTGCGATGTGCTCGCGCACCACCTGGGGCCGCGTCCGCACCGTGACGACGGCGATGACCGCCCCGGCGAACGTGATGACCGCGGCGACGGCGAAGCCCGCATGGAGCCCGTTGACGTAGTCCTGGGCGGCCAGCGGACTGTGCGTGGGATGGTGGAGATAGGACGCGACGATCGCGCCCATCACCGCGATCCCGAGCGAGCCGCCGACCTGGCGGAAGCTGTTCAGGACCCCGGAGCCGACGCCCGCCTTGTCGACCGGCACAGATCCCATCGCGGCCGAGGTCATCGGCGACATCGTCATCGCCATCCCGATACCGCCGAGGATCATCGACGGCAAGAGCGTCCAGAAGGTCGAGGTGACGGTGACCCGCTCGTAGAGCAGTAGCGAGAAACCAACCAGCGTCATCCCGCCCCCCATCAGCCAGCGCGAGCCGATCCGGTCGGACAGCCGACCGGCGATCGGCGCGATGAGGATGATCAGCGTCACCATCGGCAGGAACGAGGCTCCGGCCTGGGTCGCCGAGTAGCCGAGGATGTTCTGGATGTAGAGCGAGACGAAGAAGAAGACGCCGAACATCGAGAGCGAGACGAGCATCGCCACGATGTTCGCACCGGTGAACGAACCGATCTTGAAGAGCGAGAGGTCGAGCATGGCCAGGCGCTGCCGCTTCTCGACCACGATGAAGGTGACGAGGAAGACGGCCGCAAGCACGAAGAGACCCAGGATCTCGGGAGAGGTCCAGCCGTGGCTATTTCCCTCGACGAGGGCGTAGCTGAGCGAGAAGAGGAAGCCGATCGACGTCACGAGCCCCGGAAGGTCGATGCTCTGCTCGGCGGACGTGTCGCGCGACTCGCGGATCGCGAACTGGGAGACGACGATCCCGAGGATGCCGACGGGGACGTTGATGAAGAAGATCCAGTTCCAGTTCAGGTTCTCGACGATCAGGCCGCCGCCGAGCGGGCCGATCGCAAGCGCAAGCGCGGAGACACCGGCCCAGATCCCGATCGCCTGCCCGCGCTCCTTCGGCGGGAAGGTGGCGACGATGATCGAGAGCGTCGCCGGGTTCATCAATGCCGCGCCGGCGCCCTGCACCGCGCGCGCTCCGATCAGGAAGCCCGCGCTCGGCGCGAGCCCGCAGGCGAGCGAGGAGAGCGTGAAGATCGCGAGCCCGACCACGAAGATTCGGCGTCGCCCGTACAGGTCGGCGAGCTTGCCGCCGGTGATCAGAAGCGCGGCGAACGTGAGCGCGTAGGCGATCACGACCCACTCGAGCGACGCGATCGACACGTGGAGGTCCTTCTGCATCGTCGGCAGCGCAACGTTCACCACCGTGTTGTCGAGCATGATCATGAAGAGGCCGAACGAGACGGCCGCCAGCGTGACCCACTTGCGATTCTCCTCGGCCGTCAGGGCGGCCAGCGCTCTTGCTCTCACGTACTTCTCCCTCGTTCGAACGTTAGTGCCCACTAGGTTAGCGGGCGCTAACTTCGCTAGGCAAACGCGGTGGGCCTCCACGATGTTTTAGACTGCGAGGCGGAAACCTATGCGCCTCGCTTTTTGCCAGATCAACGCCACGGTCGGAGACCTCGAGGGGAACCGCGAGCTGATCCTCGCGCGCATCGAGAACGCGCGGTCGGGCGGCGCCGACCTCGTCGTCTTCCCCGAGCTCGCGGTGACGGGCTATCCGCCCGAGGATCTGCTGCTGCGGCCGGGATTCGTGCGCGCGGCTCGTGCCTCGATCGAGCAGATCGCGGCGGCGACGCGCGGCATCGTCGCGCTCGTCGGCGTGCCACTGCTCGACGCCGGCGACCTCTACAACGCGTGCGCCATCTGCGCAGACGGCGAGATCGCCGAGTGGGCGAGGAAGCGGCATCTGCCCAACTACGGCGTCTTTGACGAGAAGCGCTACTTCGTGTCCGGCACGGAGCTCGCGCTGGTCGACGTCGCCGACACGACGGTCGGGATCACGATCTGCGAGGACATGTGGGTTCCCGGGCCGCCGACGACGGAACTCGCCGCGGCGGGCGCGGAGCTCATCGTCAACCTCTCGGCCTCCCCGTTCCACGTCGGTCGGGCACAGGAGCGCGAGGCGATCTTCGCGGCGCGCGCGCGAGAGAGCGGTGTGCGGGTGGCGCTGTGCAATGCGGTGGGTGGGCAGGACGAGCTCATCTTTGACGGGCATTCGCTCGTGCTCGAGAGCGACGGGAGCGTGTTGGCACGAGCACCCGGCTTCGAGGATGCGCTTCTGGTCGTCGACCTCGAGCGGCCCGAGACGGCTGAGGTCGCGGCGCTCGACGACGACCTCGAGCAGATGCGCCGCGCGCTCGTGCTCGGCCTTCGCGACTACGTGGCGAAGAACGGCTTCGACGCCGTGGTGGTCAGCGTCTCGGGTGGGATCGACTCGGCCCTCACCGCGGCGCTGGCGGTGGAGGCTCTCGGGGCCGAACGCGTCCACTGCGTCTCGATGCCGTCGCGCTACTCCTCAGAGGGCACGCGAACCGACGCACGCCGGCTGGCCGAGAACCTCGGCTGCGACTTCCGCGAGTTGCCGATCGAGCCGGTGGTCGAGGCCTACACCGGCGTCCTCGCGGAGTCCTTCGCCGGCCGCGATCCGGACGTCGCGGAGGAGAACCTGCAAGCACGGATCCGTGGGACCCTCGCGATGGCGCTCTCGAACAAGTTCGGCTGGCTCCTCGTCGCAAGCGGCAACAAATCGGAGCTGTCAGTGGGGTACGCGACGCTCTACGGGGACATGGCCGGTGGGTTCGCCCTCCTCAAGGACGTGTTCAAGACCGACGTCTTCAGGCTCGCGCGGCATCTGAACGAGCAGGCCGAACGCGAGCTCGTGCCGCAGTCCACGATCGACCGGGCGCCGAGCGCCGAGCTGCGGGCGGATCAGCTCGACGAGGACTCGCTGCCTCCCTACTCCGAGCTCGACCGGGTGCTCGAGGCGTACGTCGAAGACGATCGCTCACTCGACGAGCTGAGCGCGGACGGCTTCGACCCGGAAGTGGTGGCGCGGGCGGTGGCGCTCATCGACCGCGCGGAGTACAAGCGGCGTCAGGCGCCGCCCGGAGTGCGGCTGAGGCCCAAGGCATTCGGACGCGACCGGCGCACGCCGATCACGAGCCGCTGGCGGAGCTGACGAGCCCGGCCAGCTCGCTGAACCAACGAAGGCGCTCATCCCACGGAACGGCGGCGTTCGCGGGCGAGGTCGACGGCAGGACGAACAGCTTCGTCTCGTCGAGCGCGTTCTCCTGAACACCGAGGTCGGCGCGCCTGCCGAAGGCGCCGCGGTACGCCTCCTTGCCGACGAAGGCGAGCCACACGGGTCGTAGCTCGTGCGCGATTCCCTCCAGGCGCTCGGCCGAGCCGGAGAAGTCTGCGCGCCGCAGGTCGCCAGAGCCAGGCGTCGTGCGGTAGGCGGCGTTCGTGACGCCGATCCCCTCCTCGAGCAGGGCGAACTGCTCGTGCGGCTCGTAGAGGAGCGAGGTCAGCCGCGCGGCGTGGAGGAGCCGCCAGAAGTCGTTGCGCGGATTTGCGAAGTGCGCGCGAGCAGCGGCGGAGACGCGGCCGGGGTTGATCCCGACGAAGACAACGCGGAGACCCGGAGCGAGAACATCCGGCACCTCGCCCGGCGTGACGTCCCGTTCGGCCATGTCCCGCTCTCGAGCCACCTACTCCCCCATCGGGGGAGCGAGGCTCCCTTCGGGAACGCTAAGCCACGAATAGTTACGCCGAGTTTGCAACTTCGCGCCGAAGTGTCGACGCGGCGCTACGCAGCTTCCGCGGCCGCCTCGGCCGCGTCGAGCTCCGCGATCAGCTCGTCCGTTCGCGCCTCGATGCGGGCCTCGAAATCGCGCCGCAGATCCTCGCCCGAGACGGCCAGCTCGTACCGCGGACGCCGCGGCTCGATCCTGGTCAGGGTCACCGTCGAATCCCAGCCGCCGTAGAGGCGGACATAGCATTCGGTTTCCGACAGCGTGCGCAGCCGTCGCACGCGCCGCACAGTACGACGCCTCCCGGACGGAGCCGGGCATCTGAGACCATGGGATCGTGGCGAAGGAGCTCCGTTACGGGGTCGATCTCACGACGGGCGGCGGGTTGACGGACGAGAACGGCATCGGACTCGACGTCCCCGCCGAATGGACGCCCGAGCACCTGTTGCTCGCCGCGCTCCTCCTCTGCTCCGTCAAGAGCCTCCGCCACCACGCACAACGCGCAGGCGTCGATGTTGGTTCGGTCTCCGGCAGTAGCCGAACGCTGGTCACCCGACGCCAGACGGATGACCGGTACGCGCTCGTCGAGACAGAGGCCGACCTCACGGTCGAGATCGCACCCGACCCCGAGCCGGCAGCGCTCACCGACCTCCTCGCGCTCGCCGAACGCGACTGCTTCGTCGGGTCCTCCCTGACCGCCAAGCCGAGGTATCGGTGGGTCGTGAACGGCCGCACGGTCCAGACGTGAACAGCACGCTGACACCCCCGCGGGAGCGGCTCGACCGCGGCGAGCGCACAGGTCTCGGGCGTCCCTGGCTCGTGATCGTCCTCAACGACGACCAAAACACGTTCCACGGAGTCGCGTCCGCACTTTCGAGGATCATCCCGGGCGTCTCGTACGACGGCGGGATGCGGCTGGCCGAGCGAATTCACAACTCCGGCCGGGCGATCGTCTGGTCGGGCCTCCGCGAGCAGGCGGAGCTCTACTGGGAGCAGCTGGGGGAGCGCGGCTTGACGATGGCTCCGCTCGAGCAGGGATGACCTTCGACCTCGACGCGATCCGGGCCCGGTTTCCGGCACTCGCGGGCGGCGTCGTGCTGCTCGACGCGCCGGGTGGAACGCAGTGCCCGCAGTCGGTGCTCGACGCGATCACCCGCTATCTCCGCGAGTCGAACGCGAATCTCGGCGGCGCCTTCGCCGCCAGCCGGCGCAGCGACGAACTCGTGGAGGGGGCGCACGCAATCGCCGCGAAGTTCCTGGGCTGTCGCGCCGAGGAGATGATCTTCGGCCAGAACATGACGACGCTCAACTTCGCCCTCACGCGCGCCCTCGGCCGTACCCTCGACACCGGCGACGAGATCCTCGTCACGCGTCTCGACCACGACGGCAACATCGCGCCCTGGCTCGAGCTCGCGCGCGACCTCGACCTTCGCGTCGAGTTCGTAGAGATCCGCGACGACACGACACTCGACCTGGACGACCTCGAGCGGAAGCTGACTGCGCGGACCCGGGTCGTGGCGTTCCCGTTCGCGGCGAATGCATTCGGCACGACGACCGATGTGGCGCGCGTCGTCGAGCTAACCCACGCGGCCGGCGCGCTGGCCTGGGCCGACGCCGTCCACTACGCTCCCCATGGCCCGATCGACGTCACGAAACTCGGCGTCGACGTCCTCCTCTGCTCGCCGTACAAGTTCTTCGGCCCGCACCTCGGGCTCGCGTACGGACGGGAGGAGCTGCTGCGATCGTGGCGGCCGTACAAGGTCCGGCCGGCGGCCGACGAGCCGGTCGGCAGCCGCTTCGAGACCGGGACGCTCGCGCACGAACTGCTCGCGGGCTTCATCGCCGCGGTCGACTACCTGGACGAGGTCGGCTGGGACGCGATCCAGACGCACGAGCAAGCGCTTGGACAGCGGTTCCTCGACGGCCTGCCGGACCGATGCACGCTCTACGGGCTGGAGACGATGGACGGCCGGGTGCCGACCTTTGCGTTCAGGGTCGACGGAACGCCGCCACGCGAGGTCGCCGAGCAGCTCGCCGCGCGCGAGATCGCGGTCTGGGACGGCGACTACTACGCCATGGAGGCAATGACGCGCCTTGGCCTGCAACCCGAGGGCGCCGTCCGCGCCGGATTCGTCCACTACAACTCGTTCGAGGAGGTCGACCGGCTCCTCGCCGCGCTCCCCGAGATCTAGCTCGCGTTGTCCGCCTTTGCGGCAGCGGCGGCGGCGATCCAGCGGGGATCGTGCCGACGGATCCGGTCCGGCTCGCGGCCTCTCCGTTCAGCGAGCTCGACTGTCAGGCGCTGGAAGCGCACGATGTCGACGACGGGGTGACGCGTCGGCACGAGGTCGACGCCGCAGCCGAGCGCGCTCAGCGCCGCGGCGGCAGCGGCCGCCCGCTCTCCCGCCACGCCCTCACCGTCGAGCACGAAGGCGCGCACCGACTCGTCGACCGCGGCGAGATAGCCGTGGAGGAGCTGCTCGGTCTCGTACGCCTCGGCCGCGACCCAGGCGCCTTCGCGCAGCTTGAGCACCGCCTCGTGGGCGGTCGGGAGCTCCCGGCCGGCGCCCGCGACGAGGAACCGCTCCTCGTCTCCGACCTCCGGTAACGGCGCGGCAAGCGCCTCCTCCACGGCGCCCGGCAGCCAGGAGATGTCCTCTCCCCGGAGCGCGGCGATCGCCGCGACCGCGCACGTGTAGCTCGCCGTGTGGCACCAGCTCTCCTCGATCTCCGGCGTGCAGACGACGACCTCGTCGCAGAGCTCGGCGATCGGCCCGTCGGCCCGTCCCGTGACGAGCCAGCGCGGGCCGCGCCAGGCGCGAGCCGCCTCGAGCGCGAGGGGCGTCTCCCCCTCGTGGGAGACGAGCACGAGCAGGTCGGCGTCGCGTTCGGGTCGCAGAACGAGCTCCAACGCCTGCACCGCGTCTCCGCCCGTCGTCGCGGCATGGAGCGACGTGCCGCAGCCGGTGAAGAGGAGCCGCGCGCCGTCCGGAAAGCGCTTGTCTGCAGGCACCTGCGTCAGCCATTCCGGCTGGGCGGCGATCGCGCGCCGTGTCTGCTCGCCGTGCACGGTGGGTAGCTCTATACGATCGAGCGCGGTGACGGTGTTCCAACGCGACACGCTCGACAACGGCCTGAGAGTCCTGACCGCCGATCTGCCACAGGCGCAATCCGTGGCCGTGGTCATCATGCTCGCCGCCGGCTCGCGCTACGAAAGCGCCGAGTCGAGCGGCATCGCGCACTTCTCCGAGCACATGTTCTTCAAGGGGACCGAGCGGCGCCCGACCGCGCGCGAGATCGCCGGCTCGATCGATTCCATCGGCGGCGAGTTCAACGCCTTCACGAGCAAGGAGACGACGGCGTACTACGTCAAGTGCGCAGCCGAGCACCGCGACGTCGCACTCGACGTCCTCGTCGACATGCTCCGCAACTCGCGCTTCGCCGAGGAGGAGATCCAGCGAGAGAAGGGCGTGATCGTCGAGGAGATGAACATGTACTACGACACGCCGCGCGACTACATCGGCGGCGTCTACGAGCAGCTCCTCTGGGGCGACCAGCCGCTCGGGCGCGACATCATCGGCAGCAAGGACACGATCCACGACGCGACACGCGACACATTCATGGACTACCTCGGTCACTGGTACAAGCCGTCGCGCATGGTGCTCGGCGTCGCCGGACGCATCGGCGACGGCGTGCTCGATGGGGCGCAGGAGCTGCTCGGCGACCTAGACGACGCCGAGACGGGCGAGCCGGAACCTGCTGCTGCTGCGCATGTGAACGGCCGCGTCGTCGTCTCGACCAAGGCCTCAGAGCAGGCGCATGTCTCGCTCGGAGTACACAGCCTGCCGCTCGACCACCCCGACCGTTACGCGCTTCTGCTCCTCGCAACTGCGCTCGGCGGCGGGATGTCCTCGCGTCTCTTCAGCGAGGTCCGCGAGCGGCGCGGCCTCGCCTACTACGTCCACGGCCTCAACCACAGCTACACCGACGCCGGGACGCTCTACACACAGGCGGGCGTGGACATCGCCCGCATCGACGACGCCGTGGCCACGATCGCAGGCGAACTGCGCAAGATCGCAGCCGAGCCGCTGCAGGCCGAGGAGCTCGAAAAGGCGCGGAACTTTTCGAAGGGCCGGTTCGTGCTCCAGCTCGAGAGCCCTCAGGGGCTGATGATGTTCGGACTACGGAAAGAAGTGCTCGAGCGGAAGCTCCCCGATCCGGAAGTGGTGCTGCGCGGAATCGACGCGGTGACGAGCGACGACGTGGCTCGAGTCGCATCGGAGCTGATCACGGGCGACCGCCTGCGGCTCGCGGTGATCGGCCCGTTCGACGACGCCTCACGCTTCGAGCCGCTGCTCGACGGCTGATCCGTCAGGCGGCGGGACGCTCGCTTCCCGTCTGATGTCGCGGCGGCGGACAGGCGCACCGAGGGCATACCAAGCGCAGGTCGCGCAGAGCGCGGCGCCGGCGATCAGAGCGATCCCGGCGACCTCGGTGCGGAGCACCATCCCGGCGGTGGCCAGCGCGAACGTGGCCAGCACCAGCAGGCTCGTCAGCAGGCGTCGCAGCGGATGTTGCGGACCCATAGTCCGACGGTAGGAGCCTGAACGTCGTCAGGCATCCCTCCGGCGGGGGAAGACGGACGCGAGGTCGCTTTCCGGGCACGCCGAGCGGATCGTGCCCGGCGCAATTCGGCAAGGACGGGCGGCGGCGCTGTTCTGCAAGGTCGGCGGTCCAGTTGGCACCTGACCCGGATTCGCCCGTTGGAGTGCCTTCGACCTCCGCTGCCGCTCGTGCGCGAGGTTTCTACCATTCGACGTGGACGTTGCCTAGCCCTCTAAGACAGAGGGGGAGCCCGAAGGCTCCCCCATTTCTCAGGCCTCGGCCTCTTGCGCCTTCTCGTCGGACGCGCGTTTCGCGATCTCGTCCACGACCGTCGGATCGGCGAGCGTCGTCGTATCGCCGAGCTTCCGGTCGTTCGCGACGTCCCGCAGCAGGCGGCGCATGATCTTGCCGCTGCGGGTCTTCGGCAGCTCGGGCGTGAAGACGATGTTCGCCGGCTTCGCAATCGGCCCGATCTTCTGCGCGACGTGGTTGCGCAGCTCCTCGAGCTTCTCGACGGAGCCGTCGCCTCCGCCCTTGAGCGTCACGTAGGCGACGATTGCCTCCCCGGTCACCGAATCGGCCCGGGAGGTCACTGCGGCTTCCGCGACCTCTTTGTGGTCGACGAGCGCCGACTCGACCTCGATCGTCGAGATCCGGTGCCCGGAGACGTTCATCACGTCGTCGATCCGGCCGAGCAGCCAGAAGTCGCCGTCCTGGTCGATCCGGGCGCCGTCGCCGGCGAGGTAGATGTCCTCGTACTTCGACCAGTACGTCTCCCGGTAGCGCTGGTCGTCGCCGAAGATGCCTCTCAGCATCGCCGGCCACGGCTTCTTGAGGACGAGATAGCCGCCCCCACCGGGGCCGACCTCCTTGCCCTGTTCGTCGTACACGCCCGGCACGACTCCCGGGAACGGCCGAGTCGCCGAGCCCGGTTTGAGCGTCGTGACTCCGGGCAGCGGCGTGATCAGGACCATCCCTGTCTCCGTCTGCCACCAGGTGTCGACGATCGGCGTGCGGTCGCTGCCGATGTGCTCGCGGTACCAGATCCACGCCTCCGGGTTGATCGGCTCGCCCACGGAGCCCAGCAGGCGCAGCGACGTGAGGTCGTGCTGCTGCGCGTACTCCGGCCCCCATTTCATGTGCGAGCGGATCGCCGTCGGCGCGGTGTAGAGGATCGTCACCTTGTACTTCTCGACGATCGACCACCACCGGTCCTTGTCGGGGAAGTCGGGCGTCCCCTCGTACAGGACCGACGTCGTCCGGTTGCAGAGCGGCCCGTAGACGATGTAGCTGTGGCCGGTGATCCAGCCGATGTCGGCAGCGCACCAGTACACGTCCTCGTCCCTCTTCAGGTCGAAGATGTAGTTGTGCGTCGTCGACGTGCCGACGAGATAACCGGCCGTCGTATGGATGATCCCCTTCGGCTTCGCGGTCGTGCCGCTCGTGTACATGAGGAACAGCAGGTCCTCGCTGTCCATCGGCTCGCACGGACACGACTCGGGATCGTCCGACGCGTCGCTGGAGAGGTCGTGCCACCAGTGGTCACGGCCCTCCTCCATCGGCACGTCGCCGCCGGTGCGGCGTAGGACGACGCAGCTCTTCACGCCGGGCGCGTCGGCCATCGCCTCGTCGGCGACGGTCTTGAGCCCGATCGTCGAGCCGCGCCGCCACGCCTCGTCCTGCGTGATGATCAGCTCGCACTTCATGTCGTTCATCCGACCCGACAGCGAGTCGGCCGAGAAGCCACCGAAGACGACGGTGTGCGGTGCGCCGAGCCGGGTGCATGCGAGCATCGCCACCGGGAGCTCCGGGACCATGCCCATGTAGATCCCGACCGGCGTGCCCTTCTTGACGCCGAGCTTCTTGAGCGCGTTCGCGAAGCGGACGACGTCCTTCTGCAGGTCCGCGTACGAGATCGTCCGCGTATCCCCTGCGGGCTCGCCCTCCCAGTGGAACGCGACCTTGTCGCCCGCGCCGGCGTCGACGTGCCGGTCGACGCAGTTGAAGCAGACGTTGAGCTTGCCGCCGAGATACCACTTCGCGTACGGCGGCTCCCACTGGTAGAGCTCGGTGAACGGCTCGAACCACGTGATCCGGTCGCGGCCCTCCCGCTCCCAGAAGTCCTCGAACGGGACGTCGTAGATGTCGGGCTTGGCGTTCGCCTGAGCCGCGAAGTCCTCGGGCGGCGGATAGGTCCGCTCCTCGAGGAACATCGTCTCGATCGCGTGGTCACTCGCTTCCGTTGCCAAGAGCGGCCTCCTTCCTTGTCGCTACGTCGATCCTAGGCCGTGGCCGCCGCCGGGGTTTCCGGTGCGTATGGCTTCCCGACTGGCAGCACCGTCTTTCCGGCTACACCGTTCATGACTCCCGCAGCCGACGCGTACCAGGCAACGGCCGCCGTAGCGATGCCGGCCCAACCGCCCGCGTGGAGCACCCAGGTCGCAGTGGCATCGTGAGAGACCCTGAAAAAGCCGATCACGAGCAGGATCTCGGTGATCTCCAACGTGAAGAAGACCAGGAAGACGGCGGTGTTCACGCGCACGCTCGCCAGCAGCATGTACGTGTTGAACACGGCAAACGCGAACAGGAACCACGCGAGAGCGTTCGTCAGGTCGCCGCCCGTGTAACCGGCAAGGAACCTGGACGTGTCGACCCCGAGGATGATGAACAGCCCGAGGCCCATCCAGAAGCCCCCGTACGTCGTGAATGCCGTTGCGCCGAACACGTTCCGGTTGCGGAACTCCCACATCCCGGCTGCGAACTGAGCAAGGCCGCCGTAGAAGATCGCCGGCCCGACCCAGATCAGGTCGGGAATGAAGGACGCATTGTGCCCGCTGAGCAGGAACGTCGTCAGCGCGAATCCCGCAAGACCAAGCGGTGCGGGGTCGGCGGCCGGGGTGCTCTCCACCAACTGCACCGGCCGGTCGGAAGACAAGGTGCTCATCCAGCCCTCCTTGAGGAGACGGCGGAAGCCCCCCAATGAGCCATCCGTCGGCCCCCGATGTATTTGCGGAGGCTCTACCCGATTTCGCGCGGATTAATCAGGGTTCGAGGTCGTACGGGTAATCCGTGATGACGTCAGCTCCGCTCTCGGTGACGAGGACGATGTCCTCGAGCCGGACGCCGCCGTAGCCGGCGCGGTAGAGACCCGGCTCGACGGTGACAACATCTCCTGCGACGAGCTTCTTGTTCGCCAGCCGTCCCATGCTCGGCTCCTCGTGCACCTCGAGACCGACGCCGTGGCCCAGCCCGTGGAAGAAGCCGTCGCTCAGCGCCTCGCCGGGCTGTTTCGTGCGCTGCGTCGGCTCGCCCGCCGCCTCGAAGATGTCGCAGGTGCCGTCGAAGAGGGAGCGCGCCTCGACACCGGCGCGGATCTCGCCGTTCGCGCGGTTGAGTGCTTCCTTGCACAGGCGGTGCCACTCGCGCACGTCGTCGGTCACGTCCCCGACAACGAACGTGCGGGTCATGTCCGTGTAGACCGCAGAGGCATTGTCGCGCGGGAAGATGTCGACCACGAGCGGCGCGCCCGGCCGGATCGGCCCGGAACCCATGTGGTGACCCATCGCTCCCTGCGCGCCCGGCGCGACGATGTACTCGTCGGCGGCCGTGTCGTGCGCGGCGAAAGCGACGCTCATGTCCGCCTTCACGCGCTCGACCGTGAGTTGCTTGCCGTCGAGCAACAGCTCGTCGCCCCGGATCTCGGACCGCCGGAGGAGCTCGCGGCACGCGTCCATCGCCGCCTCCGCGGCACGCTGCGCACGCCGGATCCCGGCAATCTGCGCCTCGGTCTTCGAGCGGCGGCGATCGTCGAAGAGCTCCTGGTCCACGTCGAGCTCGACACCGGCGGCACGGAGGCGGTCGGCGAGCCAGACCGGGAAGTTGCCGGGCACGCTCGCGCGCTTCAGCGCCAGACTGTCGACGGCACGTAGCGCCAGTTGCGCATTGACCTCGCCGCTGCCGGCCCCGGACGCGACCAGGTCGTCAATGCCGAAGGCCTCGTGTGGATGGACGGCGAAGAGCCCGAGCTCGCGCAGGCGACCGGCCTCCATCGAGCTTGCGAAGACGTGCCGCCTCCCGTCCTGCTCGGCGTAGAGGAACGGATCCGGAACCCCGAGCGGCACGGCATGCCGCATGTCGGGCGAGCGGAAGGAGTCGGCGTAGATCAAAACCGCGTCTGCCACAGGCGATCGATCCTAATCACGACAGGCCCTACCCACGCGGCTTCATGTCCGACAGGCGATACTCGCCCGGGAGATGGCGGCCACCGACGAGAGAGACGACCCGGCGTTCCCCGTCGGAGCGGCGTGCCGGATCGACTCGCGCTCGCCGTGGCGGCAGGTTGCGGAGATTCCGGTCGGCCTCGATCCCGAAGGAATCGCAGTCGACGTCGCGCGGCGGCGCGCGTTCGTCGCGTGCTCGCGCAGCGACTTCGTCTCGGTCATCGACCTCGAGACACACGAGGTCATCCGTGAGATCGCCACCGGCAACGAGCCGATCGACATCGGACTCGACGAGCAGACGGGACGAATCTTCACGGCCGACGCCCATTCGGATCAGGTCACGATCATCGACTCGGAAACACTCGAGGTCGAGACCGCGCTGCCGGTGGGCGGCTATCCGTCGGGCCTGACCCACGTCCCGGAGTTCCGCCGTCTCTACGTCGGCAACTCCCTCGGCTCGACCATGAGCGTGATCGACCTCGACACTCTCGACACGGTCGCCACGGTGGACGCCGAGCCAGGTGCCGGCGCGATCGGCGTCGATCCGACTCGCCGCCTCGCCATCTGCGTCAACTTCGTCGCCGCCTCCGCCAACTTCTACGACGCCGACTCGTTCGAGGACGTCGGCCGGCTCGAGCTGGGCATCGGCACGTGCGCCATCGGGATCGTCCCCGAGCGGGGCGAGGCGTTCATCGTCAACTCGATCGCCGGCACGGTCTCGCGGGTCGACCTCGACGCGATCGAGGTCGTGGAGGAGATCCGCACAGGCTCCGCGCCGGTCGGGCTGACAGTCCATCCCTCGCACGACCGCGTCTACGTGACCAATCGCGGCGGCGGCTCGGTCAGCGTGCTCGGCGTGGCCGACGGAGCAGAGTGGTCGCAGATCCCGGTCGGCGGCGGGCCCGGCGGCGTGGTGGTCGACCCGTTCGACGGCCGGATCCTCGTTGCCAATGCCGGGAGCCAGACGATGTCGATCGTCGAGGACCTGCTCGCGGGGCGGCCGCCGGCGCCGGTCGTCGAAGAGCCGAGCCCGTGGATCGGGAACCGGCTGCCCGCGTTCTCACTGGAGGACTACCGAACCGGCGAGCGACGCACGAATCACGACTTCGCAGAGAAGAAGTACATCCTCAATTTCTTCGCCTCCTGGTGAGGACCGTGCAACGCGGAGGCGCCCTTCCTCGAGGATGTGCGCGTTCGCGAGGAGGCCCGGTCGGGTCTCGAGATCGTGCTGGTCGATATCTGGGAAGGGACGGAGCCGCGTCCCGAGGTCGAGCGCTTCTGCGAGATGTGGGGCATCAAGGGGCCGATCCTGCTCGACCCCGACCTGAAGCTCGCGAGCGCGCTCGGCGTCCGCGGCGTGCCGACAAATGTCGTCGTCGACTCCGACGGCACGGTTCGCGCCTTCGGCGCCGCGCGCCTAGAGGAGCTCGAGCAGGCGATCGACGACCTGTACGGCCGCTAGGTCAGCTTCAGGCCGGCCCAGAGCCCGGCGATGCCGCCGAGCGTTCCGAAGACCAGCGACGCGAAGCCGAGCGCGCTCCCGCCCCACACCAGGGGCACGAACCCGCCGACGGTCATGCCGACGCCGACGAAAATCCAGACGATGCGATTGTCCATGCCAGACGTATCGGCTCCGGCCTTGCGCCCCTAGACCCTCACAGGCGGAGGTGAAACGACCGCTCCGGCCCGCGCACGGGCGCCCGGAGCTCGACTCGCGCGACGACGGCTCCTCGAACGCGGCCGCCGTACGAGAACACGGCGACACCCAAACTGTGCGGCAGCAGTTCGCCGCGCCGCGGCTCCAGCGTCGCGAATTGGCGGCGGCCACGGAAGAGCGAGAGCCGCAGCCCGCTGCCGCCGAGCTCCTCGGTTACGTTGCCGCGATTGACGAGATCGAGCTCGAGGAGTCGCCGCGTGCCGAGCCGCCGGAGGGTGAGCCTTGTGGCATCGAGGCGGCGCACGATCTTTCCCCGAACCCGTAGGTCGACGATGACGCCCACGCGCAGGCGCACCCGAACGTGCTTCACGCCGAGCGGCCGCGTCGTCAGGAGCACGAGGCCCGAGTGATCTCCGGGCGCCGTCCCCCGCGGAGGAGCGGTGCGAACGTGGAGGACGGCCTTCGCGCCTGCGCCGAGCCTGATCCGCTTCGGCCGCAGCCGGAGCCAGCCGACGACGCCCCGGGCCGAGCGCACCTGCGGCTTGCCGTGCAGCGAGCGCCCGAAGCCGGCGCGCGAGACGTCGACGAGAAGCGGCCGCCGCCCCGGGTTCCGCACGGTGATCGCCGCGGCGGACGAGCCGCGGAGCGTCAACCGCAGCGGGCTTGCGCTGAGGCCGATGTCGCGGCCGGCCGCGGCACCCGGGATGGATGCCGCGGCCGTAACGAGGACCAGCGCGCCGAGCGCGCGTCTCACTTACCGGTCACCGTGAACGTCAGCGTCGCCGTGTAGTGGCCGGCCGGGACGACGGGCAGCGGCGAGACGAACCCGACGTTCGTCGCAACCGTGTCGCCTCCGTCGACACTCGGGCCGCTCGTTCCGGCGAGCGAAAGGTCGGCCGCGGGTGCGATCGGCACCGCAGCGAGGCTGCCACTACCGACTCCGATACCGAGCGGCAGATCCTGCGGCGAGAAGGCCGTCCGGTGGACGCCGAGCGTGTACCCGCTCGGGTCGTTGCTCGTGACCGTGACGTGTTCCGGCAACGCGCTCGGAGTCGTCCCCGGAACAGCAGCCGGGAAGCTCAGCGTCGGGTGGTCGAGCGAGATCGAGAGCAGCGGCTGGACGTCGACGCCGACCCCAGCCGAGCCGCCGGTGCCACCCGACGGCGGCGTCACCGAGCAGGCGCCCGCCGCGGCCGACGAGTTCAGCGGATTTGGGGCCGCAGTCGCGAAGTCGGCCGCGTTGTCGTCCGTATCGGTGCAGCCGCCGCCGGCACGTGCGATCGCGTTCGTCGCGCTTCCTGCGGGCGCGTCGTCACTTCCCTCGAAGTCGGTCGCGCTGCCGTAGCCGACGAGGTCCTGGACGCCGGAGACGCCCGAGCAGCTTCCGGCGGACGAGCCGCACGAGAGCGCTGTGGCGCCGTCGACGACCGCGACCTTGCCGCCGGTGACGGCGAGGTTCGAGGTTCCGGTCGCGTCGGCCGCGGGCAGCGCCGCTCCGTTCGCTCCGCCCGAGGCGAGTTGGACGAGATACCGCCCGCCCGCCGGGATCGAGCCGCTGAGGGCCGTCGGCTGCCACGACGTGCTCGAGCCGGACGCGTACTGAAGCGTCCAGCCGTCGACGGCGACGGTGCTCGCGCCGCGGTTGAAGAGCTCGACGTAGTCGTGGGCATAGGCGGCGCCGCTGTTGCCGCCGGCGGCGAAGACCTCGCCGACGACGATGCTGCCCGAGCCGCCGGCCCGCGCCGAGGCGGCGGCGAGCGGCAGGGCAAGAGCCGTGAGCAGGACGAGCAGGTAGATGCGCTTCATGGAGCCTCCGATCCGGGGGACGAGATGACGGCTCCTTGCTACCGCCCCCCGATCGCGGCCGACAGTG
>CAWFVH010000010.1:0-572851 GCA_963819275.1 uncultured Actinomycetes bacterium
GCTCATTCGTCGGTAGCGCCAGATCGACAACGGCACGAAGACCGCGAGGATTCCGAAGATCCACGCGAGTGACTTCCAGAGCGAGTCGGGTATGCCGCCGATCAGCGCGAAACTCCGCGCCGCGTCCGCGGTCAACGTCACCGGTGAGATCTTGGCGATGGGTTGAAGCCAGCTGGGCATGGTCTGGACGGGGACGAAGACCGAGCTCGCGAAGACGAGCGGGAACAGGAGGACAAACCCGGCCGTCTGCGCGCTCTCGGCGCCGCGAACTACCAGGGAGACGAAGGCGAAGATCCAGCTGAATGCGAATCCGTAGATGGCGACGAGCGCAACGCACGCGACCGCGGCAAGGAAGCCGCCCTGGAAGCTGAAGCCGATCGCGTAGCCCACGACGATCATCAGTCCGATGATCAGGACGTTGCGCACCAGGTCGGCCGAGGTCCGTCCCAGCAGGACAGCCCAGCGCGCCATCGGCATCGAACGGAAGCGGTCGATCACGCCCTTGCGCAGGTCCTCCGAGAGCCCGACGGCCGTCTGGCTTGCGCGGAAGGTCACCGACTGCACGAAGATCCCGGGCAGGACGTAGTCGACGTAGCTCACTCCCGACGGGAGCGCCAGGCCGATCGCGCCGCCGAACACGTAGACGAACAGGAAGACGAACATGATCGGCTGGATCGTCGAGAAGATGAGCAGGTCCGGCTGGCGCCAGAAATGGCGCAGGTTCCGTGCCGTCACCACCGAGGTGTCGGTGATGTTCGTCTCGACGCTTCGCAGCGTGGGCGGGTGTCGATGCCGGGGCGGGCGGGGGCGCGCGGCGATCGCGGTATCCGGAACGGCGACCGCGGTCGGCTTGCCGTTGTCGCCCGGCGGCTGACCGGTCAGCTGGAGAAAGACGTCGTCGAGCGTCGGTCTCCGGAGGCCGAGGTCGCTGACGCGGATCCCTGCACGACGGAGCTCGGCGGCCGCCTCCTCGACGAGGACAAGGCTCTCGCGAGGCGCCGGTAGGGTCAACCGGTTCGGACGCCCGTCTTCCTCCGGGACGCCGCAGCCGACCCGAGTGAGCGCTGCCTCGGCCTCGTCGCGTTGTCCGACATCGAGGAGTTCGACCTCGAGGATCTGGCCGCCCACGCGGTCCTTGAGCTCGTTGCCCGTTCCCTCGGCGATCACGCGGCCGTGGTCGATCACGGCGATCTCGTCCGCGAGCTGATCGGCCTCCTCGAGGTACTGCGTCGTCAGCAGAATCGTCGTGCCTTCGCGGCGCAGGTCGCGGACGATCGCCCAGATCTCGTTGCGACTTCGCGGATCGAGGCCGGTGGTCGGCTCGTCGAGGAAGAGCACGCTTGGCCGGGTGAGCAGGCTCGATGCGAGGTCAAGTCTCCGGCGCATCCCGCCCGAGTAGGTCTTCGCGGTTCGATCGGCGGCGTCGGAGAGCTCGAAGCGCTCGAGCAGCTCCGTTGCGCGATCGCGCGCTTCCGCGCGGGAGAGACGGAACAGGCGTCCGAACATCTCCAGGTTCTCGCGGCCCGTGAGCAACTCGTCGACGGCGGCGAACTGACCGGTCAGGGCGAAGAGCTCGCGCACCTCCGCCGCCTCCGCGACGACGTCGTGTCCGAGGAGCTCGGCCCGGCCCGCGTCCGGCTCGAGCAGCGTGGCCAGGATGCGGATGAGCGTCGTCTTGCCCGCCCCGTTCGGGCCGAGCAGGCCGAAGACCATCCCTTCCGGAACCTCCAGATCGACGCCGGCCAGAGCCGTGGTCTCTCCGAACTCCTTGACGACGCCTTCGACCCGAACCGCGAGCTGCGTGAGACGAGCTCACGGGGCTGCGGAGATCACGCGCTCGGCCGATTCCTCGCACTCTCGGGCGCGCTGGGCGGTCGTGTGACCTACGAACCGGCCGGCGACGCGCACGACCTCGGCTCCCAGTGTCCGGAGCTGCAGCTCGACGGCCTCGTCGGTGATGTGTCCCTCGGAGTCGAAGACGCGGAAGGCGGACGCGACGGGGATGACGTAGGGAACGGCCCAGCCTCGCAGCGCTCTGACTGCGAACTCCATGGTGTTGATCGCCTGCAATCCCTGGGTTCCGCCGGCTGCGCTGATGAGGCCGATCACCTCGTCGTGGAGGAACGGCGGCTCGCGCGAGCCGAGCGCGTGCAGCCAGTCGAGGGCGTTCTTGAACGCACCGGAGATCGTCCCCTGGTACATCGGGCTGCTCCAGATCATCCCGTCGGCGGCGTAGCAGGTCTCGATCAGGGTCGAGGCGGCCGCCGGGGGCTCGCGCTCGTCGTCGGGGTTGTACATCGGTAGATCGAGCTCGCGCAGGTCGAGGAGGGTCGTGGCCGCTCCCGCCGCGGAGGCGCCGTCGAGCGCCACTCGCAGTGCCGCCAGGCTGCGGGAGTTTCGCGCCAGGGAGCCTCCGAGGCCGACGATCGTGAGGTGCTCGTTCATCTCCGTCTGCCTGCGTATGCCGGCCGGCCGAACTCCTGTGCCGCGGTTGCCTGCAGCTCGTGCAGCTGCTTCGGGGTCGGACACCAGCTCGATTCGAAGCCGCTCGTTTCCCAGCCGGCGAGCTTCGCACCCGCCTCGTAGGCGGCTTGCAAGAACGCAAGGAGCGTTCCGCGCGGGTCGCGTGCGGTGCGGACTGACTCGTAGGGAAGGATCGCGAGCGAGCCAGTGGGCGAGGAGACCCAGTCGCCGGCGGGCAGCGGCTCGTCGCGCAGGCCGTCCGGTTCGGGCGCCGTGTAGGAGTAGTAGGCAGCGTCGGGGAGGTTGTCGTCGCCCGCCCAGAAGCCGAACGAGATGACCTCCTGCGAGTACGCCTCTTGCGTGACGGCGTCGGCCTCGAGCGGGGGCGCTGCCCGCCCCGAGAAACGCGTGACGGCAAGGTCGAAGCTGTGCCAGAAGAGATGGACGGGGCTCGTCTTGCCGCTGAACCAGCCGCTGAACTCCTCGAACACCTCGTCGGACCAATCGAGGATGCGGCCGAAGCGCTCGATCGCGTCGCGATCCCAGGACGCGTGCTCCCGGTCGTCGGGGAACGGCGTCGTCATAGGGACGCCGAACGGCTGCTCCTTGATCGTGACGTCGACTCCGAGCTCGCCAGCGCCTCGTGGAGGCGAGCGTCGAAGTCTGCAACCGGAACGCCGTCGGCGAGCGCGAAGGTCTGGGTGCGGCCGTCGGCGGTGCGCACGTTCAGGGAGTGGTCGACGAAGTCGAAGTCGATCTGGAAGGTGGTGTCCTTGTGGTGCAGCCGCCTGGTGGTGAGGCCTCGCACGTCGACGTAGAGCGGGGCGTTCCACCACTGGTTGCGCGGCGGGGTGGTCGCGAGCCGGACCTTGCCGACGATCTGGCAGTAGAGGTGGAGCGTGTCCTTGGTCGGCCGCCAGTCCACGAGGTGGAGCTCGGGCAGCGTCATCGCGCGCGAGTGCCTCCATCAGCTCAGCCGGGCTGTAGCCGCCCCGGTGGAGAGCGCCGTCGATGAACAGCGTCGGTGTGCCGCGGACGACGCCGGTCGCCTCGCCGCTGGCGACGTCGCGCTCGATGCGGGCCAGGACCTCGGCGCCGGTCCGATCCTCGTCGAAGCGGTCGAGGTCTAGGCCGATCTCGGTCGCATACGAGCGCAGGTCGTCGTCCTGCGAGGGCCTTCTGACGGTGGTACAGCAGGTCGTGCATCTCCCAGAAGCGATCCTGACGGGTCGCCGCCTCGGCCGCTGCGGACGCCGCGAGCGCATGCGGGTGGATCTCGGTCAGTGGGAAGTGCCGGAACGCGAAGCGGACCCCACCTGGCAACTCTCGCTCGACCCGCTGGATCGCCCGGAACGCCTGCCGCGAGTAGGGGCACTCGTAGTCGCCGTACTCGAGGATGACCGGCGCGTCCGCGGCGCCACGCACGTGATCGACGTCCGTGTCGAGGGGCTGGACCTGATCCGCGGTCTCCACCTAGGTCTCGCCCTGGTACTCGGATGAGAAGAGATAGCTGACCGCGAGGCTCCGGTACGGCCTCCAACGATCCGACAGCTCGGTGACCTCGTCGTCGGTGGGGAGGTGGTCGAAGCCGTACTCGCGCTGGATCGCGCGCCGAAGCGCGAGGTCTCCCGAGAGGAAGACATCGGGGCGGTCGAGTGCCACGAGCAGAAACCCGCGCGCCGTCCAGAGCCCGATTCCGGGCACCTCCGTCAGGACGGCCTCGACCTCCTCGTCGGTCATTCGCGCCAGCGCCTTGTCGCTGAGCCGCCCGTCGACGAAGCGTTCGGCGAGCGTCCGGAGCGTCTGGCCCTTGCGAGTCGAGAAGCCGGCGTCGCGCAGCACCTGCGGGTCGGCTGCGAGGAGCTCCTCCGCCGACGGCATGTGGCCGTCGAATCGCTCCTCGAGGTGCCGGATGATCGCCCGGGTCGAGGCGACCGACAGCTGCTGGCCCGCGACCTGGAAGACGAGCGTCCCGAAGGCGTCGAACGGGGGAAGCTCGTCCGTCCAGGCGCGTGGCCGGAAGTCGGGCCGCTCGTCGATCAGGCGAGCGAGCACCGGATCGGCCTTGCCGAGGAACTCCCGTGCCTTCGGATCGGCGAGCGGGGAACGCTTGCGGGGTCGGCCGTCGACGCTCATCTCCCGGTCATGAGCGTACGCAACGCGGCGATCTCTCCAGCCGCATCAACCGACCCCGTCGGATTCTTCTCGGACGCCGCCGGTCGGCGCGAATGCGCGCGCCGCGCAAGGTGTTCCGGAAACTGGGCGTCAGCTCGGGACGCAGCTCGCGAACCAGCTACGCGGCTAGGGATGTCTGATCCGTCGCGGCTGCGGCGTCGGCGGGGGCTCGTGGCCGAAGACGAGCACGTCGATCAGCGTCTCGGCGGCTGAGGCGGCCGGGATGGCGAGGACCACGGCCAGGGCGCCGAAGAGCAGCCCGACAACGGAGACGGTCACCAGGGTGACAAGCGGGGAGAGGCCGACGGAGCGGCCCATGACCCGCGGGTTGATCACGTAGCTCTGGAACTCGCGGACGACGACGAGCACGACCACGGCAAGCACCGTCACGTGAATCGATTGGGGGAGCCCCACTGCGATTACGAGAAGCACGCCGATCAGGGGGCCGACGACTGGAATGATCTCGAACAGGCTGACGGCGCCGCCTATGAGAAGCGGGTAGGGCAGGCCAACCAGGTAGAAGCCGGTCGAGAGGATGGCGCCGATCACCGCCACCATCAGAAACTTGAGGCGGGTATAGGAACCGAGCCGCCGGTCGATCTCGAGATACGTGCGTCGCGCGTTTTCGCGCTTCGACTCAGGCGCGAGCCGAACGAGCAGGTCGATCATCGCGTCCCGCTCGGTGACCCAGTACCAGGTTGCCGCAATCGTGAACAAGACGCCGACGATCGCGTCGGTCGCCTTGTGCCCGTAGGCGGCGATCGGATGGAAGATCTCACTCCCGGACGGGAGGTTCCTGAGGTGTCCGTTGATCCAGACGAGCACGTCGTGGCGGATGCCGGTCGAGTGGCCTACCGAAATGCCGGTTGCATGCTGCGCCAGCGCCCGCTTGAGCTCGTCAAGCGCCGGGGGCACTGCCAGCCAGAAGAACAAGGCAAAGATGCCGAAGACGAGGATGAAGAAGGAGAGGATCGCGAGCGCTCCGGGCACCTTCCTGCTGCGGAGCCACTCCACCCCTGGCCGCATTGCCGCGGCGAAGGTGAGGGCGAGGAGCAGGAGGACGATGAGGTCGCGGACACGCCAGAGACCGAAGGCGAGGGCGGCGACTGCGATCACGCCGGCGGCCGCTCGAGCCGCCGTGAGCGCGATGTCGGGGCGGGTCGCCTTGTCCGGCGCACTTGGCTCGTGCGTTTCCATACGTGAAGATGATGGACCACGACCCCGACGGAGCTGGGAGGCCGACGATGACTCAAACGAGAAACGCCTCCGCGAGCAGGCCCAAGACGATGCGGCAGCGGCTTCACAAGGTGCTCCGCCCGCTGCCAGAGCCGGTCAATCCAGCCTTGCTGGAGCACGAGCGTGAGCGGGCGGAGGAGAGGCAGAACCGAATCGCGGACGCCATCACCGCGTTCAGCGGCTCGATGCTGTTCGTCTACATCCACGTCGCCTGGTTCGCGCTCTGGATCGCCTTAGGCGTCGAGCACTACCCGTACGGCCTCTTGACGATGATCGTCTCGCTCGAGGCGATCTTCCTCTCGACCTTCGTCATGATCAGCCAGAACCGCGCCGACGCGAAGCGCCAGGTGATCGCCGACGAGCAGTGGAGGACGGTCAAGGACGAGCGCAAGCAGAACGTCGAGCTGCTCAAGCTCTCGAATCAGATCCTGGCGCTCACACAAGAGGTGCGAACCATGGCGACAGCGTTCCGGGACCAAGACGACATCGCTGCCCTCGCCAAGGAGGTGCGCGCCCTGCGGTCTTCGCGCGGCGGGTCGTCCGCCTGAGCGGACGCATGTCAGACGCGGAGATAGTGTCGAGCCATGAAAGATCACCACTCCGAGTACCTCGCGAAGACCATCGCGGCGCTGACGCCTGAGGGCCGGGTGCGCGTTGACGAGCTCCTGGATGGTCTCGCCGCCAGTGAGGGTGACCGGGGGCTGGTGTCCGAGTTCGCCACGGTTCGCAAACACGAGGCCGACTCCGGAACGCTAGCCGCGGGGCCTGATCCAGGGCGTTCATTTAGCAACCAGCAGTTTGACGAACTGATCACGGGGTTCACCGTCATCCGAGACCAGGAGCTGCTGGACGACGTCAACGACTGGGCGAACGCCGTCATCCAGCTGCTCGAAGACGACGCCAAGTCCCGCTAAGCCCAGGGGCCGTGGAAGCCAATCTGTCGGTTTCTTGCGCTAGCCTGACGGCTATGCGGCGGCGGCTTGCCGAGGTGGCCAAGTATGCGGGAGTGAGCGAGGCGACGGTGAGCCGCGTACTCAACCAGCGGCCCGGCGTGGCGAAGGGGACGCAGGAGCTCGTGCTGACGGCGCTCGACGTCCTCGGCTACGAGCGTCCGACCGGGCTGCGGGGGGCGCGTGCGCGGCTCGTCGGGCTTGTGCTCCCGGAGCTGCAGAACCCCATCTTCCCGGCGTTCGCCGAGGTTGTGGCGGACGCGCTCGCCAAGCGTGGGTTCACGCCGGTTTTGTGCACCCGGACATCGGCCGGGATCTCGGAGGCTGACTATGTCGAGATGCTGCTCGAGCACCAGGTTTCGGGCGTGATCTTCTCTGGCGGCTTGTATGCGCAGGCGGCCGCCGACCACAAGCACTATCTGCGGCTTCGCGAACGTGGCTTGCCGGCGGTGCTGGTGAACGCCGCCTACGACGACCTCGGGTTTCCGCGCATCTCGACCGACGACCGCAGCGCTGTCGAACAGGCGGTCGTGCATCTGCGTTCTCTCGGCCACGAGCGGATCGGGATGGTGCTCGGCCCCGCCGATCACGTTCCGTCGGCGCGGAAGTTGGCAGCCTTCGAGGAGCTGGGCGGCGCAGCTGAGCTCGTCGAACGGACGATGTTCTCGATGGAGGACGGCCAGGCTGCAGGCACGAAGCTGCTCCGGCGCGGAGCCACTGCCGCCGTTTGCGCGAGCGACGTTTTCGCGCTCGGCGTGGTCCGGGGCGTGCGCCGCGAAGGGATCGGCGTTCCCGAAGGATTCTCGGTCGTCGGTTTCGACGACTCCATGCTGATGGCCTGCACCGATCCGCCTCTCACCACGGTGAGACAACCGATCGAGGCGATGGGGCGGAGTGCGGTGGCCACACTCCTCTCGCTCGTCGGCGGCGAACCGGTCTCCTCGGAGGAGCTGTTGTTTGCGCCGGAGCTCGTCGTTCGCGCCTCGACTGGTTCCGCGGCGCCGGCAGCGCGCCTGCTCCCGGCGGCCGCCTCGAGTTGACAGTGTTGCAAGCGGCTTGCAAGATTAACGCATGATCTTGCAATAGTCTGCGAATTGTGCCATTCTCGTCGCCGTGGCTGTTCGCGACGTAGCGGCACCGCTCGAGGAAGGCGTTCGCGCACCGGTTACAGAGTGGTGGCGCGACGCGGTCATCTATCAGGTCTACGCGCGCAGCTTCGCCGACGCCAACGGCGACGGCATCGGTGATCTCGCTGGAGTCCGCGACCGGCTTCCGTACCTGCGTGACCTCGGGGTCGACGGGCTCTGGTTCAACCCTTGGTACCCGTCGCCCGGAGCGGACAACGGGTATGACATCTCGGACTACCGATCGATCGACCCCGCCTTCGGCACCCTCCCTGAGGCGGAAGGTCTGATCGCCGACGCGCGCGCGCTCGGCATCCGGACGATTGTCGACGTCGTACCGAACCACGTTTCCGACCAGCACCCGTGGTTCCGTGCGGCGCTCGCCTCGACGCCGGGCTCCCCCGAGCGCGCGCGCTTCTGGTTCCGGCCCGGGCGCGGCGTCGACGGCGAAGAGCCGCCCAACCAGTGGCAGTCGATCTTCGGCGGCAACGCCTGGACTCGGGTCGCCGACGGCGAGTGGTACCTGCACCTCTTCGCGCCTGAGCAGCCTGACCTGAACTGGACGCATCCCGACGTCTGGGAGGAGCACGAGAACGTGCTGCGTTTCTGGTTCGACCGGGGAGCGGCCGGCGTCCGCATCGATTCGGCTGCGTTGCTGATGAAGGATCCGGAGCTCCGCGACGAGCGCTCTGACGCCGGGCCCGGCGAGCATCCCTTCACCGATCGGGACGAGACCCACGACGTCTATCGCCGCTGGCGGGGTGTCGCGGACTCCTACGAGGAGCCGCGGGTGCTCGTGGGAGAGATCTGGCTCCCCGACGCCGACCGGCTCGCTCGCTACCTGCGGCCCGACGAGCTGCACACCGCATTCAACTTCGACTTTCTCGGCTGTCCCTGGGAAGCGGACCGCATCCGGGCCTCGATCGACGCGTCACTCGCGGTCCACGAGCCGATCGGCGCGCCCCCGACATGGGTGCTCTCGAACCACGACGTCACCCGGCCGGTGACACGTTACGGACGGGCGGACAGCTCGTTCGCCTTCGCGACGAAGCGTCCCGGAGTTCCGACCGACCTCGAACGCGGCACACGCCGCGCGCGTGCCGCAGCGCTGCTGACGATGGCGCTGCCCGGCTCGATGTACGTCTACCAGGGCGAGGAACTCGGCTTGCCCGAGGTCGAGGACATCCCGCCCGAGCGTCGCCGCGACCCGATGTGGCTGCGCTCGGAGGGCAACGACCCTGGCCGCGACGGCTGCCGCGTGCCGATCCCCTGGGCGGGCCTCCAGCCTCCACACGGCTTCAGCCCCGACGGCGCCGAGCCCCCGTGGCTCGACCAGCCGGACAACTGGGCCCCTCTGACGGTCGGGTCGCAGACAGACGACCCCGACTCGATGCTCTCGCTCTACCGCAACGGCCTGCGTATCCGCCGGAGTCGCCCCTGGGGCGCAGGCGCCTTCCGCTGGCTCACGAGTGGCGGGGAGTCGCTCGCGTTCGCGCGCGGCGACTCGTTCGTCTGTCTCGTCAACTTCGGCCCCGAGCCGGTCCCCGTGCCGGACGGCGCCCCCGTCCTCATCGCCAGCAATGAGCTCGAAGGAGGTGCACTTCCGCAAGACACCACGGTCTGGCTCTACCAGGAGAACGGTGGGGCCGGAACTTCTAACTGAGAATCCACCCGAACGTCTCAGCATCGGTGAGCTTCACCGAGAAGGAGGGACGATGAAGTCCATTCGTATCGCGATGATCGTCGCCGTGGCCGTCTTGCTCGGCGTCGGCGCGAGCACAGCCGCCGGCTCGACGCACTCGGCGAAGAAGGTCACGATCAGCGTCGCCTCGCTCATCCCCGGCAGCACGCAGCAGGCGATCAACCAGTTCAACGCCCAGGTGGCGGAGTTCGAAAAGAAGAACCCGACGATCACGGTGAAGCCGGTCGACTACCAGTGGACGGCTCCCACCTTCGCGGCCAAGCTCGCGGCCGGGACGCTTCCGACCGTGTTCGAGGTGCCGTTCACCGACGCGCGCACGCTCGGCGACAACGGCCAGCTCGCCAACCTCACGCCGTACTTCAAGAAGCTGCCGTACCACAAGGAGTACAACAAGGCGGTCCTGGCGGAAGGCACTGACGCGAAGGGACAGGTCATCGCCCTGCCGAAGGGCGCCTACGCGCAGGCCCTGCACTACAACCGGGCGCTCTTCAAGCAGGCCGGGCTCAACCCGAACAAGCCGCCCACCACCTGGGCGCAGATTCGCACGGACGCCCGGATCATCAGCCAGAAGACCGGCAAGCCCGGCTACGTCGAGATGGCGAAGAACGACAACACCGCCGGTTGGATCCTGACCACGGTCGCCTATTCCCTCGGCGGCCGGATGGAGAAGGGGATCGGCACCAAGGCCAAGGCGACCCTCGACAACAAGTACACGGTCAAGGCGCTGAACATGCTCAAGACGATGCGCTGGACCGACAACTCGATGGGCTCCAACTTCGACCTCGGCTGGAGCGACATCAACCAGGCGTTCGCCGCCGGTCAGGTCGGCATGTACATCAGCGGCTCGGACGTGTACACCAACCTCGTGCAGGCCTACAACATCAATCCGAAGATCTACGGCCTCGCGACGATCCCGCTCGCCAACAACAAGAACGCCGGCGTGCTCGGCGGCGGCACGCTCGCAGCCGTTCGCCCGAAGGTGAACCAGGCCCAGCTCGCGGCGGCCATGAAGTGGATCAGCTTCTTCTACGAGCAGCCGCTCGTCTCGAAGAGTCAGGCGATCCGGAACGCGAAGACCCTCGTCGCAAACAAGCAGCCGGTCGGCGTGCCCGCGCTGCCGCTCTTCAACAAGAAGCAGTACGACCGGGCGAACAAATGGATCAAGCCCTACATCAACGTCCCGCTCGGCCAGATGAAGCCCTTCCTGACCGGGATCTTCAAGCAGACACTGATCCCGGAGCCCGAGGCATCGACCCAGAGCGTCTACGCCGCGCTCAACGCCGTCGTCGAGGCGGTGCTCACGAACAAGAGCACGAACGTCTCGCAGATGCTCCAGCAGGCGAACGCTCAGGCGCAGGCGGCGATCGAGCAGGGTTCGTAGTGGATCGAGCTTGACGGCCGTCGATCAGTCGAGAGAGCCCGCGCTTCCCAGCGAGCGCGGGCTCTCGCGCTCCTACGCACGGCCTCGCCGGACGCCCCTCAACTGGGTTCGCGGCGGCGGGCTGCCGGCATTTCTGTTCCTCCTCCCGCTCCTCTTCGTCTTCGGCGCGTTCTCGTGGTACCCGATCGTGCGCACGGCGATCATGGCGTTCCAGCACACGAACCTGGTCGAGGCGCCGACCTGGGTGGGCTTCCAGAACTTCGCCGCCGTGTGGCACGACCCACTCTTCCCGGTCGCGGTCAGGAACACCGCCTACTTCGCGCTCCTCGCGCTCCTCTTCGGCTACCCGATCCCGCTCGTCGCCGCGGTTCTGATGAGCGAGGTGCGGAAGCGGCGCGGCCTCTACAGCGTGCTCGCATTCCTGCCGGTGGTGATTCCGCCGGTCGTCGGCGTGCTCCTGTGGAAGACGTTCTACGACGCGAGCTCGCTGGGTGTCTTCAACACCATCCTGCACTGGGTCGGTCTCGGGCCGTACCCCTGGCTGCAGTCGCAGCAGTGGGCGATGCCGTCGATCGTGCTCTACTCGACGTGGGCCAACGCCGGCGCGACGATCATCATCTACCTCGCGGCGCTGATCGCGGTGAACCCGGAGCTCTACGAGGCGGCCTCGGTCGACGGTGCCGGGCTGCTGCGCAAGGTCTGGCACATCACTCTGCCTCAGATTCGCGCCGTGCTTCTGGTGACCCTGATCCTGCAGATCATCGGGACGGCGCAGGTGTTTCTCGAGCCGTACCTCTTCACCTTCGGCGGGCCGAACAACGCGACGCTGACGGTGCTGCTCCTGATCTACAACTACGCGTTCGGGAACTCGCTCGGCGGCGACTACGGCAAGGCAACCGCGCTCAGCCTCATGCTCGCCGGCTTCCTCGCGGTCTTCTCGGTCGTCTACTGGCGGGCGACCCGCTCCTGGAGCACGCGATGAGCAAGCCCGGCGCCGGCGGCGGCCTCATCTCCGAGACCGAGTGGAGTAAGCCGGGTACCCGCTGGGGGATGCGCGTACTGCATGTGCTCCTGCTCGTTGCCCTCGTTGTGATCGGCCTCGGCCCGATCCTCTGGCTTGCGAAGTCGGCAATCACGCCGACGATCGACACGATCAGCCATCCGATGGCGCTCTTCCCACACGGCGCGGCCTGGAGCAACCTCAGCCAGGCCTGGAACGACGTGCACGTCGGCCGCTACTTCTGGAACACGGTCAAGATCGCGTTCGGCTCCTGGGCTGTGCAGATCGTCGTCGCCACGACCGGCGGCTATGCGCTCTCGGTGCTGCGGCCGCGGTACGCACCGATCATCAAGGGCATGCTCCTGGCCACGCTCTTCATTCCGGCGATCGTGCTCCTCGTTCCCCTCTACATCGAGGTCGTTCGGCTCCCGCTCGTGCACAAGTCGTTGATCGACAGCTACTGGGCGCTGTGGCTCCCGTACGGCGCGAGCGCCTTCAACGTCATCATCGTCACGCGGTTCTTCGACAACCTGCCACGGGAGATCTTCGAGGCGGCCGAGATCGACGGCGCGGGGCCGTTCCAGCTCTTCTGGCGGATCGTGCTGCCGATGTCGAAGCCCATCCTCGGCGTAGTCTCGGTCTTTGCCGTGCTCGTGTCGTGGAAGGACTACCTGTGGCCGTCTCTCGTCCTCCCGAACCCGAACATTCAGCCGCTGTCCGTACGCCTGCCCTCGATCCAGCTGCAGACGTCGCTCGGCGTCTTCCTCGCGGCGATGTTCATAGCCTGCCTCGTCCCGATCGCAGGCTTCCTCATCTTCCAGCGCTCCTTCCTCGGCGGAACGGGCCTGGGCGGAGCAATCAAGGGCTGATCGAGCATGGCAGAGATTGAATTCCACGAGGTCTCGAAGGTCTACGACGGTGGTACGAAGGCCGTCTCCGACCTCGATCTGAAGATCGAGGATGGGGAGATGATGGTGCTCGTCGGCCCGTCCGGATGCGGCAAGACGACAGCGCTCCGAATGGCCGCCGGGCTCGAGAAGATCACGAGCGGCGAGCTCAGGATCGGCGACCGCATCGTCAACCACGTCACGCCGAAGGAGCGCAACATCGCGATGGTCTTCCAGAACTACGCGCTCTACCCGCACATGACGGTCGAGCAGAACCTCGCGTTCAGCCTGAAGCTCCACCGGCTGCCGAAGGACGAGATCAAGCGGCGCGTTCTGAGTGCCGCGAAGACCCTCGAGATCGAGGAGCTCCTGAAGCGGAAGCCCAAGGCCCTCTCCGGCGGCCAGCGCCAGCGCGTGGCGATGGGCCGCGCCATCGTGCGCGAGCCGGACGCCTTTCTGATGGACGAGCCGCTTTCGAACCTCGACGCGAAGCTGCGCGTCCAGATGCGCGCCGAGATTCACCAGCTCCAGCGTCGGCTCAATACGACGACCATCTACGTGACGCATGACCAGGTCGAGGCGATGACGATGGGCGACCGTGTTTCGGTTATGAATGCCGGGCGCCTGCTGCAGGTCGACACACCGCAAGTCCTTTACGACATGCCTACCAACGAGTTCGTCGCCGGCTTCATCGGCTCTCCGGCGATCAACCTTGTCGAGGCGCAGCTCGAGCAGACGAACGGTCGTTACTCCGTCGCCTTCGGCGAACATCGGCTGACGGTCGACGACAACCTCGCGCGCAACCGGTCGGGCCTGAAGGAGTACGTCGGCAAGTCGATCATCCTCGGCATTCGACCCGAGGACTTCGAAGACGCGAGCATCGAATCGGGAGTCCCTGCCGATCGTCGGCTGAAGGTCGAGGTCGATCTGACCGAGCCGCTCGGAGCCGACGTGCTGCTCTACTTCGGCACCTCGGCGACGGGTCTAGTTCCGAGTGCGGCCGCGGCGGAGGCCGGCGAGGACGCGTCCCTCCGTCTCGGGAGCAACGGTGACGCTCCCGGGCAGACGCGGATGTGTGCACGCGTCAGCCCTCGCACTCGCATCGCGGTAGGCCAGCCTGCCGAACTCGCCGTCGACACGAGCCGCCTCTACTTCTTCGACCCGCAGACACGCAACGCGATCGATCGCTAACGCGGCGCCGATGCGTCGCGTGCGGGGACGCCGCGAGGCCGCGGCGTAGGCTGGCGAACGTGGACGCGCTTTCCGTGGGTGAAGAGCGCCTGCGCGCGCTGCTCGAGGCCGGATTGGCCGTCAGCTCCGAGCTGTCGCTCGACGGGCTGCTGCACCGACTCGTCGAGACGGCAGCCGAGCTGACCGGCGCGCGATACGCGGCGCTCGGCGTGATCAACTCGAGCGGCTCGGAGCTGGAGCAGTTCGTGACGTACGGGATCGACGCCGCTGCGCGTGCGGAGATCGGGGCGCTGCCGCGCGGCCGCGGCATCCTCGGCGTGCTGATTCGCGAGGCGAAACCGCTTCGGCTGCACGACCTGGCTGAGGATCCACGCTCGGTGGGATTCCCGCCCGGGCATCCGCCGATGAGCAGCTTCCTCGGCGTCCCCATTCTCCTGCGCGGTGTCGCCTACGGCAACCTCTACCTCACCGAGAAGCGTGGCGGCGAAGACTTCACCGATGAGGACGAGGAGCTCGCGACGCTGCTTGCCGGCCAGGCGGCGGTGGCCGTCGAGAACGCCCGCCTCTACGAGGCTGCGAGCCGCTGGTCGCGTCAACTCGAGTCGCTGGAGGAGGTCGGCAATGCACTGGCCACCGAGACCGACCTCGACCGGCTGCTCGATCTGATCGTCCGCCGCCTGCGCGAGCTGCTCGGAGCGAGGATCGTCGCGCTCGCCCTGCCGGCCCCAGCCGACCAGCTGAGGTTCGCGGCCGTGGCAGGAGATGGCGCGGAAGAGCTGCTGGGTGAAACATTCTCGCGCTCGGAGTCGAAGAGTGGCTCGGTGCTCAAGCGCCAGCGCAGCGAGCGCATTGACTCGGTGATCGACGATCCCGAGGTTCACCAGGAGGTCACGAGACGGTTCGGGGCACGCAGCGGCATGTGGGTGCCGCTGATCGCGCGCGACCGCGTGATCGGGGTAATCGAGATCCACGACAAGGAAGGCCCAGACGCTCGCTTCTCCGACGACGACCTGCGCCTTGCCGAGACGTTCGGGGCTCGCGCGGCTGTCGCCGTCGAGCTCTCGCAACGAGTGGCAAGCGATGCGCTGCGGCGTATCGTGCAGGCGCAGGAGTTGGAGCGCCGGCGGCTCGCCCGCGAGCTTCACGACGAGACCGGGCAGGCGCTGACCTCGATCCTGCTCGGGCTGAAACCCGTCGAGGACGCGCTGGGCGATCACCCGGCCGCCGAAGCCCTGGCCGAGCTTCGTGAGCACGTCGTCCGCGCGCTCCAGGACGTCCGCCGGCTTGCGGTCGAGCTTCGCCCGGCCGTCCTTGACGACTTTGGTCTCGCACCGGCGCTCGAGCGGTTGACCGACTCGTTCTCCGAGCAGACCGGCATCCGCATCGACTTCCATTCCGCGCTCGGAGAGACGCGCCTGCCCGCCGAGGTGGAAACTGCGCTCTACCGAGTCGTGCAGGAGTCGCTGACGAACATCGTCAAGCACGCCGACGCGAAGAACGTCAGCGTCTCTCTCTCCCGGAGGGAGTCCGGCGTGGCAGCGGTAATCGAGGACGACGGAGTCGGCTTCGACGTACGCGACGTGCGCGAGGAAGGCATCGGGCTCCTCGGGATGCGCGAGCGGCTCGCTCTCATCGGCGGCCGGCTCGAGATCGAGTCGAGAAAGGGCGCCGGCTCGACGATCGTCGCCGAGGTCCCTCTCCCATGAGCATCCGGGTGCTCGTCGTCGACGACCACGCGGTGGTGCGCAGCGGTCTTCGCCTCCTGCTCGATGCCGAAGAGGACATCGAGACCGTCGGAGACGCGGGGAACGCTCGCGACGCCGTCTTCCAGGCGCGCGCGCTGAAGCCCGACGTGATCCTGCTCGACGTGGTCATGCCCGAGCAGACCGGCCTCGACGTGTTGCCGCAGCTCAAGCACGAGAACCCCGACACCAAGGTGCTGATGCTCTCGATGCAGGACGAGCCCCGCTACGTGCGCGAAGCGTTCGCAGCCGGGGCGAGTGGATATGTCCTCAAGGAGGCGGCCGACACCGAGGTCGTGGCGGCGGTGCGCGAGGTAGCGGGGGGAGGGCGGTACGTGAACCCCGAGCTCGGCGCGCGGCTCGTCACTGCCGACGCCGAGGCGGCGAAACGCGCGGACGAGGACCCGCTATCCGACCGCGAACGTGAGGTGCTGCGGCTGCTCGCCCTCGGCCACACGAACCAGGAGATCGCCAAGCAGCTCTACATCTCCGTGCGTACCGCCGAGACGCACCGTGCGCACATCATGCAGAAGCTCCGACTCCAGACCCGCGCCGACCTCGTCGCCTACGCACTCGAGCGCGGGCTCCTCGAGGCCGACTAGCCCTCGGACACGATCGAGGGACAGAGGCAGCTAGTCGCCCGCTCGGACTTCGCTCACGAGTACGCCGAGGGAGAGCAGGGCCGCGCCGGCGCAGAAGCCGATTCCTGCCCCCTCGAGTGACGTGAAGTGGATGGCGACACCCGCGGCGATGACTGGTACAGCCAGGCCGAAATAGAGGACGACGAAGAAGCTCGAGGCGGTCTCGCCGCGTCGCTCGGCGGGGGCGCGTTCGGCTATGGCAGCGAGGCCGGCGCTGACGACGATCCCCTGCCCGAGCCCGGCGACCGCGGCGCTGGCAAAGAGGGCCGCAAGCGAGTCGATCGCGAGTGAGAGGGCCAGCAGGCCCACACCGGCGGCCAACACTCCGCAGCCGGCTGCGAGCGCGTTTGGAAGCAGAACGGCGAGTCCCTGGCCGGTCACGGACATGAGGAAGAGGACGAAAACGAGAAGCCCGGCGAGTGCCGGGCTGTGCTGGTTCAGTCCGAGGCCGAGGAACTCCGGCGCAACTGAGCTGAAGACGCCCGAGACCGCGAACGCGGCCAGGCCCGCGAGCGCCGCACGGACGAAGACGCCCATCACCTCCGCCGGAACACCCAACCGCTGCAACCGGAAGCGGAACGCTCCGCGGTTGACGGTCTCGGGGACGAGCAGCAGTCCTGCCGCGGCGACGGCGATGAGGACGAGGTTGACGGCGAACGGTGCCCGCAAGGGGTCTGGCGCCCACTGGGCCAGCAACCCGGCCAGCAGGGTCCCGACGCCGAGCCCGCCGAGGTTCGCAAAGACCGCAACGAAGCTCGCCAGCCTGCGGCGGCCGCCGGGGGCGAGATCGATGATGTACGCGGTCGCCGTTCCGGTGAAGATTCCCGCCGACAGGCCGGAGACAACGCGCGCCACGTAGATGGGCTCGATCGAGCTCGCGGCGAGAAAGAGGATGGCGCTGGCCGCCGAGAGCGCGAGCCCGAACAGCAGGACCGGCTTGCGACCCAGCCGGTCGGACACGTTCCCGAACAGGATCAACCCGGCGATCACACCGAGCGCGTAAACGGCGAAGATGACCGTTACGAGCAGCGGCCCGAACGCGTACCGCTCTTCGAAGAGTGGGTAGAGCGGCGTCGGCAGCGTCGTGCCGAGCATCGCGACGAAAAACGCGAACGCCGCGAGAACGAAACCGGTGACCGAGCCGGTGTGACCGTCACCGCTCACGAGGGCATTCTCGCCGACAGGGTCGGGTCGCGCCGCGGGCCTAGCCGACCGGCTCGGCCGCTCCTGCCGGGCTCCAGCCGACGGCCGGTGCGATCTCGCGCGCGATCGTGTCGAGCATCGCGGCGTTGTACTCGACGCCGAGCTGGCTGGGAACCGTGAGCAAGAGCGTGTCGGCGGCCTGTACGGCTGCGTCGGCGGCGAGCTCGTCGGCGATCCGGTCGGGCTCGCCGGTGTACGTGCGCCCGAAACGGCTGATCGCGCCGTCGAGCCACCCCACCTGGTCCTCGTTCGCGTCGCCGCCGAAGAGCCTCCGATCGAGGTCGGAGGTGATCGGAAGCACGCTGCGGCTGACCGAGACGCGCGGCTCGCCGGCGTGGCCGGCCTTTGTCCACGCCTCGCGGAAGCGGGCGATCTGCTCGGCCTGGAGCTCGTCGAAGGGAACCTGCGTGTCCTCGAGGAGGAGGGTCGAGCTCATCAGGTTCATCCCCTGCTCTCCGGCCCAGACCGCAGTGCCGCGGGAGCCTGAGCCCCACCAGAGGCGCTCCGCAAGGCCGGGCGACTGCGGCTGAACGGCCAACATCGCATCGCCGGGGCCGCCGCCCACGTCGGCGCGGACTACGCCGGCGCCGGCGATCGCGGCGCGGAACAGTGCAGTCTTCTCACGAGCCTCGTCGTGGTCGACCGAGTAGCCGAATGCCTCGGCGCCGTTCCAGGCGGGCTCGGGGGAGCCGCGACTGACGCCGAGCTGGAGCCGGCCGCCGGCGAGGAGATCCGCGGCGGCGGCCATCTCCGCCATGTAGAGCGGGTTCTCGTAGCGCATGTCGATCACGCCGGTGCCGATTTCGATCCGGCTCGTCCTGACGCCGATCGCAGCCAGAAGGGGGAAGGGCGAGGAGAGCTGCCGCGCGAAGTGGTGAACGCGCACGAACGCCCCGTCGATCCCGATCTCCTCGGCCGCAACGGCGAGCTCGACGGTCTGGCGCAGCGCGTCGGCGCCCGTGTGTGTCAGGCCGCCGCCCGGATGCCAGGCGCCAAATGAGAGGAAGCCGATCTTCTTGTCCATCGCTAGCTCCGAACGTGGTTGATCGCGCAAGTATTCCGCTGGGCAGTGCTGCGTGTATGACTTCGACCGTGAGCTACGCCGCTGCTGACGGCCGTTACGAGGAGATGACGTACCGCCGTTGCGGGGCGAGCGGTCTGAAGTTACCCGCCGTCAGCCTCGGACTCTGGCAGAACTTCGGTCACGAGCGGCCCCTCGAAACCTCACGGGCGATTCTGCGCCACGCGTTCGACTCCGGGATCACCCACTTCGACCTGGCGAACAACTACGGGCCTCCGTACGGCTCGGCCGAGCAGGTGTTCGGCGAGGCACTGCGGCTCGATCTCGCGCCCTACCGGGACGAGCTCATCATCTCGACGAAGGCGGGCTACGACATGTGGCCCGGCCCGTACGGCGAGTGGGGCTCGCGCAAGTATCTGCTGGCAAGCCTCGACCAGAGCCTCAGCCGCGTGGGGCTCGACTACGTCGACATCTTCTATTCGCATCGCTTCGACCCCGAGACTCCGCTCGAGGAGACGATGGGAGCGCTCGCGACCGCGGTCAGCCAGGGGAAAGCGCTGTACGTGGGCATCTCGTCGTACTCGGCCGAGAAGACCCGCGAGGCAGAGGCGATCCTCCGCGAGCTGGGCGTTCCGCTCCTCATCCACCAACCGTCGTACTCGCTCCTCAACCGCTGGATCGAGGGCGCCCTCCTGGACACGCTCGGCGAGCTCGGCGTCGGCTGTATCTGCTTCTCGCCGCTCGCCCAGGGCGTGCTCACCGATCGCTACCTCGACGGAATCCCCGAGGGCTCGCGCGCGAGCCGGTCCGGCTCGATGTCGCCGGACCAACTCAACGAGGAGACGATGGCCAAGGTGCGTGCCTTGAACGAGGTGGCCCAGGGGCGAGGTCAGACGCTCGCCCAGCTTGCGCTTGCCTGGACGCTCCGTGACCAAGGCATGACCTCGACACTGGTCGGGGCGAGCAGCATCGAGCAGCTCGAGCAGAACCTCGGCGCCCTTCAGAGGCTCGACTTCACCGCGGCCGAGCTCGCCGAGATCGACGGGTACGCGACCGACAGCGGAGTCAACATCTGGGCGGCTTCGAGCGAGAGCTGACCCGCGACCGCTTCGGTCGAGGCTAGGTCGGAATCGTGAAGGTGATGCAGGCGCCGCCCTGTGGCCGGTTCTCGGCCCAGATTCGGCCGCCATGGGCTTCGACGAGACCGCGGGCAATGGCCAACCCCAGGCCGGCTCCGCTCCCGCTGCGCGCACGGTCGGCTCGCCAGAAACGCTCGAACATCCGGCTCGGCGCGCCATCCGGCAGCCCTTCGCCGCTGTCCTCGACCCGCCAGAAGAGGTCGGTCGCGCGCTGCTCGACCCGAACGGCGATCGAGCCGTCCGACGGCGTGTGGCGGAGTGCATTCGTGACGAGGTTGAAGAGGACGCGCTGGATCTTGTCTGCCGCTACCGGAGCTTCGGCCGGATCTGTGACCTCGGCGGTGAGAGCGACGCCTCGCGCTTCGGCCTCCGGGCGGAGCAATCGCAGCGTCGAGTCGACGAGCGGCGCCATCTGCGTCTGTCTGAGCTCGAGCGTGAGAACGCCGGCGTCGATCCGCGCCAGCTCGAAGAGATCGTCGACGAGCACCGACAGCGTGCGCACCTGCTCTCGCAGCGTGGGCAGGTAATCCTCGGCGGACGCAAGTCCGTCCTCGATGGCTTCGAGCATCGCTTGCATCGAAGCGATCGGCGCGCGCAGGTCGTGGCTCGCCCAGGCCACCAGTTCCCGGCGCGCGTCGAAGAGCTGCTCGAGCCCCGCGGCCATCGCATTGAAGGAGGCGGCCAGCTCTGCGATCTCGCGCGGGCCGCCGACCGGCGCTCGCGCCGACAGCTCGCCGCCTGCGATCGCGTGGGAGGCAGAGCCCACTCGTCGCAAAGAGGCCGCGATCGACCGTGCGAGAACCAGGGCAGCGAACACCGCGGCTGTGGCCGAGCCGGCGGCGACGGCGAGGATCTTCTCGTCGGCGCCCATGTGGAACATGACCCAGCCCGAAAGCAGGACGGCCGCGAGCGGCACGCAGGCGGCGATCAGGGCGAGGCCGGTGAGTTGAAGCCCGACGCTCGGAGCCCGGCGCAGGAGGTATGCGAGAACGAGCCCCGCGGCGAGGCTGCCGGCAGCGACGATCAGCGCGAGCTGAATCACGGGTCGAGGCGGTAGCCGACGCCCCAGACGGTTTGCAGGTGACGCGGCCGGCTCGGGTCGGCCTCGATCTTCTCCCGGAGGCGCCGGATATGAACGGTGACCGTGCCCGTATCGACGGCCGCCTCGTAGCCCCAGACCCGGGCCATCAGCTGATCGCGGGAGAAGACGTGGCGCGGATGAGAGGCGAGGAACCAGAGGAGCTCGAATTCCTTCGCGGTGAGCTGAACGAGGGCGCCGGCGAGACGGACCTCGCGACTGCCACCGTCCAGTTCGATCTCGCCGAACGTCACCGTCTCGCGCGGTTGGGCGGTGCCGTTGCTTCGGCGCAGAACGGAGCGCACCCGCGCTGAGAGTTCGCGCGGCGAGAACGGCTTCGTCACGTAATCGTCGGCGCCCAAGTCGAGACCCACGATGCGATCAGCCTCTTCACCGCGTGCCGTGAGCAGGATCACTGGAAGGTTCGAGCGGCCGCGGATCCACCGGCAGAGCGAGAGGCCATCCATACCCGGGAGCATCACGTCGAGCACGACGAGGCTCGGGTCGCGCGCCTCGATGAGGCTACGGGCGGCCTCTCCGTCCTGTGCTGTGATCGTCTCGAACCCGTCGCGCTCGAGATAGCGCACGACGACATCACGCACGATCGGCTCGTCGTCGACTACCAGAACGGTCTGCATCAGCCCATTTTGCTTTCCCGCCCCGGGTCGGCGCCTTATGGGTTCCTTAAGTCGCGCCGGCGTGAGGCGGGATTCTGGGAACCCCGCCTCATTGCCTGGACGCTTGGTTACTTGACGACGATGCCGGACGGGGTGGCTCCGGCGGGGCCGATCGCTGACGTCAGCGGGGTGAGAGTGCCGCCCTGGACGGTGAAGCCGGTGACGGAATTCCCGCCGGATTCAACCACCCAGAGGGTGTGGCCGTCAGGCGAAAGCCGAGCGTCCTCTGCTCCGGCGCTGATCTCGCCCGGGCCGGTGCTTTGCAGGAAGCTGAGCGTGCCGCCGTGGTCGATCGAGTAGCTGGAGATCGAAGCCGAGGCTGTGTTCACGTCGAAGAGGAACTTGCCGTTGTGGCTGACCTCGATCCAGCATGCTGCGCCGCCGTCGTTGGCGACCGGGGCGCCAAGCGGCGTCAGCGCGCCGCCCAGCCCGTCGATGAAGCTCGAAACGAGGCCCGGGAAGGCAGCTCCTCCACCCGAGGTGTGGGCGTCGGAGACGAAGAGCTGATTCGGATTCGTGGGGCTGAACTCGCTGCCCAGCTGCCCCCAGCCCTGCGCGGGTGAAAACGCCTGAGCGTCGTAGGGGGAGCCGGACGCCGGGACCAGCCGACCGGCGTGATCCACGGTGAAGCTGTCGATCTCGGACGTCGCGATGCGCGTGCCGACAACCTTCCTGCCGTTGCCGTTGAAGAGGATCTGGCCCGGCTTCGAGTCGTTCGGAAGCACGTACGTCGAGTTCGCCAGCGGCTTCAGGTGCCCGCCGCCGTCGAGCCGAAAGCCGGTGTAGTTCGTGTCGCCGACGCTGGCACCCGGGCCCGCGTTCGCGACGTAGACGAGATGGTGGTGCACGCCGATGCTGACCGGATCCAGGCCGCCGGACGAGACCGGTGAGCCTGGAGCTGTCGTCAGCGAGCCGTTGTGATTGATCCGCAGCACTGAGATCTGGTTGCTCCCGGCGTCGACAGCGAGCAGGAAGCGGCCGTCGCTGCTGAGCTGCAAAGAGCCCTGGGACGCATCCGCGTGGCCGCCCCCGGCGCCGCCGACGGCGAACGGCGAGCCCGCGATCGAGGTGAGAGTGCCGTCGGCGTGGCGGTCCCAGCCGGCGACGGTGTTCGCGCCCGCTGTGTTGTCGTTGACGTACACGTGGCCGACTACGGCTGAGGTGTGCGGCACGGTCGGCGATGCGGCGGCGCCGCCGGCCGCGACCACTGCAATTGCGGCCGCGAGCACGAGTAGGGCACTGAACCGAAACGATCCCACGTTCGACCTCCCGAGAGATTCGCGCAGGGCCGATCCCCACGCACCCGGTGACGGTTGCAAGAGGTTCTGTCGCGTCGGTTACCCGGGAATGAACGGTTGGTTAAATCGGGACGCAGCTCGTGGGCGTCGCTACCCGGCGGCTTCGGGAGCGAGCTGCTCGGAGCCGGCAAGCTCCTGCGGCCGACTCTCTTCTCGTCCGCGCTCCTGGGACAGCGAGATGGCCACCGCGGCCGCGAGGGCGCAGCCCAGGGCCGCAAAGGCAAGCGCCTTGTGCCAGGTCGGCGGCGCGAGCCGCTCCTGGAGCAGGACGATCCCCAGGAGCACGCCGACGAGCGGGTTCGCGACCGAGCCCGTCGCGACCGCAGGAGCGAGCCGCCCGGTCTGAAGCGCCACCTGCTGCAACAGCACGCCGAGCAGCCCGGCGATCGCCAGCGCGTACACCATCCAGTCGCCGAGCACGCCGCCCACGCCTCCCGTGTGGAGCAGCTCGACGGTCGGCTTGCACAACGTCGCTGCGAGTCCCGACAGCACCCCGGCGACGGTCCCGTACACCCCGGCGCGAACGGACAGCGACGCCTTGCCGCCGCCGAGCGACAGCAGGACGGTGCAGCTGGCGACGATGAGCCCGATCGAGAGTCCCCACTGCCAGTTCGGCGCGCCCGTCCGGCCGCCCGCCGGATCACCGAAGACGATGAAGATGCTGAGCCCGAGGACGACGATGAACGCCTCGATCGCCTGGCGGAGGGTCACCGTCTGCGCCGTGAGCCACCAGCCGAGCGGCAGGACGAAGACGATCGTCATCGTGAAGATCGGCTGGATCACGGCTACGCGGCCGCGGTCGAGCGCCATCGCCTGGAGGATCCAACCGGGGACGAGCAGTGCGAACCCGACGAGCCAGGTGGCCTGACCGCCGAGCCGGGCGAATGAGGCAGGATGGCGAAGCGAGAGTGGAGGCGTCTTGAGCCCGCCGCGCTGCTGGAGGACGGTCGAGAGCGCGAAGATCGCAGCGGCGACGAGAGCCAGTGCGGTAGCCATCCGAGACGCAGGTTCGCACACGAGTCACGGTCGGCACTCATCCCGACAGGGCGATGCACCGCATGGCTGTCGAGTTGAGGCTGCCGACATGTCCGCGACCGCAAACGCCGCCGAGTCGCAGCCCGCCGGGGCCGCTCCCGCCCGCGCCGGGATCGTTCTCGCCACGGTGACGGGGTATAGGGATCGACCGAACCCGCGGAGGCTCCGCAACGCCCGCCATGCGAGAGGCGCGCCCAGCGGTTGAGTGACTCGAGTACGCAATGACCGGCTCCGATCTACCAAGATCACCGTCGGCCGATCGTCCCGATCCGGTCGAGCTTCTCCGCAGCCGGAGCTACCTCGTGCTGCTCGTGTTTGGCGCGATCGTGGGCGTGTTGGTCGCCTTCGTCGCCTACTTCTTTCTCAAGGGTGTCGCTGAGGCGCAGACGTACGTCTTCACGACGCTGCCGAAGGAGGTCGGGTTCAGCACCGAGCCGGTCTGGTGGCCGCTTCCCTGGCCAGCGCTGGCCGGGCTCCTCGTCGCACTGACGATTCGCTACCTCCCAGGCAGCGCCGGGCACAAGCCGGCCGAGGGATTCAAGACGGGCGGCCCGGTGCTGCCGATCGAGCTGCCCGGGATCGTGCTCGCCTCGTTGGCGACCTTGTGCCTCGGTGTCGTTCTCGGACCCGAAGCGCCGCTGATTGCGATCGGCAGCGGCATAGGCGTCCTGGCGGTGCATCTGGTCAAAAAGGATGCGCCCGCGCAGGCGGTCACCGTGATCGCCGCGGCCGGCAGTTTCGCCGCCATCAGTACGTTGCTGGGCTCGCCGCTCGTCGGCGCGTTCTTGCTGATGGAGATCGCCGGACTCGCTGGTCCGATGATGGGTGTCGTGCTCGTACCGGGCCTGCTTGCCGCAGGCATCGGCTCACTCATCTTCGTCGGGCTGAACGCCTGGACCGGGTTCGGCACGTTCTCGCTGGCCGTCCCCAGTATCCCGCCATTCACCAGCCCCGACGGCGCCGAGTTCCTCTGGGCCGTAGCGATCGGCGTCACAGCCGCCGTGCTCGGCACCGTCATACGGCGTTTGGGCCTGCTGCTCCAGCCGCTCGTCGAGAAGCGAAGCGTCGTACTGACCCCGGTCGCCGGCCTCGCGATCGGGGGACTCGCGATCGCGTTCGCCGAGGGAACGGGGAGAAGCTCGGCTGAGGTGCTCTTCTCCGGCCAGAGCCAGCTCCCTCAGCTGATCGAGGGCGCCGCGGGCTGGTCGGTGGGGGCGCTCCTACTGCTCTTCGCCTGCAAGAGCCTTGCCTATGGTCTCTCTCTGAGCAGCTTCCGAGGTGGCCCCACCTTCCCTGCTCTCTTCCTTGGAGCCGCCGGCGGCATCGCCCTCTCCCACGCACCCGGCCTGCCGATGATCGCAGGGGTCGGCATGGGCATCGGCGCGATGAGCGTGACCATGCTCAGCCTGCCTCTGACGTCGGTGCTGCTTGTCAGCGTCTTCCTCCCAGCCGACGCGCTCGCCCTGATGCCAATCGTCATCGTCGCCGTTGTGGTCGCCTACGTCACCTCGGCCAGGCTCTCCCCACCGACGACCGCGACTCCACCGCCGGCTACGCCCACCTGAACGCGGCCGAGATGACCTGCGTGTTAACCGCCCCGTCCGGGGCGGGCTCGCTCCCTGGTTCGCCCGTCCGCGCGCTGGCAGATTCGTTGCTGCGCAACCCGAGCTCGGAATGAAGGAGGAGTCCATGGCGACGACGGCAACTGAGGCTGCCCCCGCGGAGATGACTGCGGAGCAGACGAAGGGCGATGTGCTGGTGGTCTTCGGGATCACCGGCGACCTGGCGAAGGTGATGACCTTCCGGTCGCTCTATCGGCTCGAGGCGCGTGGGCTGCTCGATTGTCCGATCGTCGGAGTCGCGGTCGACGACTGGTCGGTGGACGATCTGAAGGAGCGTGCCCGCACGTCGATCGAGGGCACGGGCGAGACGATCGACCAGAAGGTGTTCGACGCGCTCGCCGAGCGGCTCTCCTATGTGTCGGGCGACTTCACCGACCCGGCGACGTACGAACGGGTCGGTACAGCGATCCACGGCGCGACCACGCCCGTCTTCTACCTCGAGATCCCGCCGTTCCTGTTCGGGCAGGTCGTGAAGCAGCTGAGCGACGCCGGCCTGACGAAAGGCGCGCGCGTCGTCGTCGAGAAGCCGTTCGGACACGACCTTGCATCGGCGCAGGCGCTCGCCGCCGAGCTCCATCAGTACATCGACGAGTCGCAGCTGTACCGGATCGACCACTACCTCGGGAAGATGGGCGTTGACGAGATCACGCACCTCCGCTTCCAGAACGCGATCCTCGAGCCGATCTGGAACCGGAACCAGGTTGCAGCGGTCGAGATCACGATGGCCGAGTCGTTCGGCGTGGAGGATCGCGGCCACTTCTACGACCCGGTCGGTGCGTTGCGCGACGTCGTCGTCAACCACCTGATGCAGGTGGTGGCGGCGGCCGCCATGGAGGTGCCGTCGCGCCCCGACGCTGACACGCTCAAGAACTCGGTAGCCGCGCTCTTCCACTCGGTGGACGCGGCGAAGCCGGAGAACTATGTGCGTGGACAGTACGACGGCTACCGCTCGATCGACGGCGTCGACGCGAACTCGACCACCGAGACGTATGCGGCGCTGCGGCTCGAGATCGAGAATTGGCGCTGGTCGGGTGTCCCGTTCTTCATCCGGACCGGGAAGCGGCTGCCCGTCACGCAGACCGAGTTGCGGCTCGTCTTCAAACGGCCGCCAAGGCTCGGCTTCGCTGGAGGACGGGTTGCCGAGGCGAACCAGCTCGTCGTCCGACTGGATCCCTCGACGGGGATTCGCCTCATCGTCGACGCCCACCGCGCCGACCAGGGAGGCCCGGCGCCGATCACGCTCGACATGGAGTTCGCCGAGGAGGGCGGCGAGGGTCCGACGCCGTACGAGGTCCTCCTGCACGCGGCTCTCATCGGCGACGCCAAACGCTTCACGAGGCAGGACGCCGTGGAAGAGACGTGGCGCGTGATGCAGCCTTTGCTCGACGCACCCCCGCCCGTCCGTGCCTACGCACCCGGGTCGTGGGGACCGAAGGAGGGTGACGATCTCGTCGCCGGCTTCGGCCGCTGGCACGGACCCTGGATCGAGAGCTAGATGAGCACGGCCACCGACAAGCAACCTGAAGCGCCGCAGAGCGCCGCCGCACCGTCGCCGTTCCCGCCGATCGCGGACTACGCGTTCCTCTCCGACTGCCACACGGGCGCGCTCGTCGCACCCGACGGCGCGATCGACTGGCTCTGCATCCCGTCCTTCGACGCCCCGAGTGTCTTCGGCAGCCTCCTCGACCGGCAGGCCGGCTTCTTCCGCTTCGCCCCGTTCAGGATCTTTCACCCGACGGCACGCGCCTATCAGCCCGGGACGAACGTCTTCGAGACGACGTGGAAGACCCCCTCGGGCTGGGCAGTCGTGCGAGACGCCCTCACGCTCGGCCCCCGCGATCACGAGGACACCGTGACGCCGCACACGCGGCCTCCGGCCGACGACGACGCCGACCACATGCTGGTGCGCACGGTCGAGTGTCTCGCCGGCAGCATCGAGATCGAGCTCGTCTGCGAACCGGCGTTCGACTACGGCCGTACTCCGGCGACGTGGGCGCGGGTCGAGGGAGTCGAACATGCACTCGACGCCTCCGGAGCGGGCGTGACGTTCAGGCTCATGTCGGATCTTCCGATCGACGTCGAGGGCAACTCGGTCCGAGGACGCCACACCCTGCAGGCCGGCGAGCGAGCGTACTGCGCCATGTCGTGGGCCGAAGAGCTCTCCGCCCCGCAGAACTACGAGGAAGCGGCGGCGCGGATCGACGCGACGACGCGATTCTGGCGTAGATGGCTGAGCCTGGCGCGGATTCCGGATCACCGGCTGCGCGACCCGGTGCAGCGGTCGGCTCTGGCGATCAAGGGGCTGACCTACATGCCCACCGGCGCAACCGTGGCCGCGCTCACGACCTCGCTCCCCGAGACCCCGGGCGGAGAGAGGAACTGGGACTACCGATACACGTGGATCCGGGACACGACGTTCACTCTCCAGGCGCTGCACTTCCTGAATCTCGACTGGGAAGCGAGCGAGTTCATGGCGTTCGTCGGCGACCTCGAACCGACGGAAGACGGCTCGCTTCAGATCATGTACGGGATCGACGGCCGGCGTGACCTGCGCGAGTCGACGCGCGACGACCTGACCGGTTACTCGGGTGCGAAGCCTGTGCGGATCGGCAACGGCGCCTTCGACCAGAAGCAGAACGACGTCTTCGGGGCCGTGCTCGACTCGATCCTGCTGCACACGAAGCACAGCGAGCGTCTCCCGCGGCAGCTCTGGCCGATCGTCCAGTCGCAGGCGGAGTGTGCGACGCAGGTCTGGCGCAACGCGGATCAGGGGATCTGGGAGGCGCGCGGCAAGCCGCAGCACTACGTCTCCTCGAAGCTCATGTGCTGGGTGGCGCTCGACCGTGCTTCGAAGCTGGCCGAGATCCGTGGCGATCCCGCGCTCCGTGACGAGTGGCGGGCGACCGCCGACGAGATCCACGCCGACGTCCTCGAGCACGGTGCCCGCGGCGGCGTGCTGCGCCAGCACTACGAGACAGACGCGCTCGACGCGTCCACGCTGCTGGCGGCGCTCTTCGGCTTCCTGCCCGCCGACGACAAGACGCTGCACAAGTCGGTACTCGCGATCGCGAACGACCTCACCGAGGACGGCTTCGTCCTGCGCTACAAGACCGACGAGACCGACGACGGGCTCTCCGGCAAGGAGGGGACCTTTCTCATCTGCTCGTTCTGGCTCGTCTCGGCTCTGGCGATCGTCGGCGAGCAGCAGACGGCCCGCGACCTGATGGAGCGGCTGCTGCGGATCTCTTCGCCGCTCGGTCTCTACGCGGAGGAGTTCGACGCGGCGACGGGCCGTCACCTGGGGAACTTCCCGCAGGCGTTCTCGCACCTGGCTCTGATCGAGGCGGCGGCGCGGATCATCGTTCCCGAGATGCTCGCGGAGTACTGATTGGAGGCGGCACCCGCCAGGACCCCTGAGGAGGAGACCATGGACGCCTATGACGTGATCATCATCGGGACGGGAGCAGGCGGCGGCACGCTCGCCCGTGCGCTCGCACCGTCCGGGAAGCGTGTCCTCCTGCTCGAGCGGGGCGACTGGCTGCCGCGTGAGCCCGCGAACTGGCTCGCGCAGGACGTGTTCGTCGACAACAAATACGTGTCCCCCGACACGTGGTACGACGAGAAGGGGACGCCATTCCAGCCGCAGGTGCACTACTTCGTCGGCGGCGCGACGAAGCTGTACGGCGCGGCTCTGTACCGGCTGCGGCCGCAGGACTTCGCCGAGCTTCGACATCACGACGGGATCTCGCCCGCCTGGCCGATCAGCTACGACGAGCTCGAGCCCTACTACACGCGGGCCGAGCACGCGTACGAGGTGCACGGTGCCCGCGGCGAGGATCCGACCGAGGGGCCGGCCAGCGGTCCGTATCCGTTCCCGGCCGTCTCGCACGAGCCCCGGATCCAGCAGCTCGCCGACGATCTCGAGGCCGCCGGCTACCGCCCCTTCCACGCGCCGTGCGGAATCCGGCTCAACGAGTCGAACCTGCCGTACAGCGCCTGCGTCCGGTGCCAGAACTGCGACGGCTTCCCCTGCGCGGTGCACGGGAAGTCGGATGCCGAGGTGCTCGGGGTTCGGCCTGCGCTCGAGCACGCGAACGTCACGCTGCTGACGAACACGAAGGTGGTCCGCCTGGAGACGAACGACGCCGGAACCGCGGTCACAGGCGTGACGCGTCGCGCGGGAGGGCGGGACCGAGCAGTTCGCGGGCGACATCGTCGTGCTCGCGTGCGGCGCCGCGAACACCGCCGCCTTGCTCCTTTCCTCGGCGAACGACAAGCATCCGAACGGTCTCGCGAACGGCTCCGACCAGGTCGGCCGCAATTACATGTTCCACGCGAGCGAGGCAGTGTTGGCGCTCTCGCGCGAGGAGAATCCGACCGTCTTCCAGAAGACGCTCGGGCTGAACGACTTCTACTTCGGCACCGACGAGCACGACTATCCGCTCGGGAACATCCAGATGGTCGGGAAGTCGCAGGCGCCGATGTTCCGCGGCGAGAAGCCGACCGAGACGAAGCTCGCTCCCGGGTGGACGCTCGAGAAGGTCGCGAAGCACGCGATCGACTTCTGGCTCTCGACCGAAGACCTGCCGCTGCCCGAGAATCGCGTGACGGTCGACGGCGAGGGCCGGCTCACCCTCGCGTACACAGCGTCGAACGACGTTCCCAAGCAGGAGCTCTACAAGAAGCTGAAGTCGATCCTCGGAGAGCTGCGCATGGAGGGAGATCACCTGTTCGGGCGCTTCGCCTATATGAAGAACGACATCCCGGTCGCCGGCTGCGCCCATCAGGCCGGTACGGCGCGAATGGGTGCCGATGCGCAGACCTCGGTCGTCGACGTCGACTGCAAGGCGCACGAGCTCGACAACCTCTACGTCGTCGACACGAGCGTCTTCCCGAGCATCGGTGCGGTCAACCCGGCACTGACTGCGATGGCGAACTCGCTGCGGGTGGGCGACCATCTGCTCGAGCGTCTGGGCGTCGCCTCCGAGGTGGCGGCTGAGGTCGGGGCGTGAGCGAGGTCGCGATGGCAGACACCGAGCAGGGCGGCCAGGTCGAGCTCGCGCGGCGGAGAGCAGCGGGTGGCCGTCGTGACGCTCGGCGGCGGCCTCCGGTCGTACGAGGTCGCCGGTCTGGCGCTTCTGGACGGATTCCCTGCCGGCGAGCGGCCCACGTCCGGGCGTGGCCAGGTGCTTGCCCCGTGGCCGAACCGGATCGAGAACGGGAGCTACGACTTCGACGGCAAGCAGATGCAGCTGCCGCTGACGGAACCGGAGCACGGCAATGCGATCCACGGCCTCGTCCGCTCGGCCGAGTGGAGCGTCGTCGACCTGGCACCGGACCGAGTGGTGATGCAGTACGTGCTCGAGCCGGAGCCGGGCTATCCGTTCCTGCTCGCGTTCAGCATGGAATACGCGCTCTCGGACGCCGGTCTCGCGGTGACGACGACGGCTCGCAACATCGGCGCCGAGCGATGCCCGTACGGGTGCGGGCAGCACCCGTATCTGACGCTCGGGACGCCGACGGTCGACCGACTGCGGTTGCAGGTGCCGGCGCAGGAGGTTGTCTTCTCCGACGAGCGTGGGCTTCCCGCACGGTCCGCGTCAGTCGACGGAACCGAGTACGACTTCCGCGCCGGGCGGACGATCGGCGGGATCGTCCTCGATAACGCCTACACCGAGCTCGAGCGCGGCGACGACGGCCGCGCCCGTGTCCTGCTCGATGACCCGGACAGCGGCTCGGGCCTGACGCTCTGGGTCGACGAGAGCTACCCCTGGCTCATGGTCTTCACCGGGGATCCGCTCCCCGACGTGGCCAGGCGCAGCGTCGCCGTCGAGCCGATGACCTGCCCGCCGAACGCGTTCCGGACCGGTGACTCGCTGATCCGGCTGGAGCCGGGCGAATCGACCGCGAGCACCTGGGGGATCGAGCCTCGGCTCGCAGTGGGAGGTTCCGATGTCCAGTAAAGAACGGCCGCGTGTGCTGATCCTCGGCGGAGGCTTCGCAGGGGTCGGCGCAGCCCAGAAGCTGAAAGAAGCCGACGCCGACGTCGTGCTCGTCGACCGGCACGACTACCACACGTTCCAGCCGCTTCTCTACCAGCTCGCGACCGGTCTGCTCGAGACGACCGCTGTCGGGCACTCGCTGCGGGACCTCCTTTCGCGCCACGACAACACCGAGATCCACCAGGCGCAGGTGACCGCGATCGACCTCGGTGAGCGAACGGTTTCCTTCGACGAGATCGCGCCCATCTCGTACGACTCTCTCGTCTTCGGCCTCGGCGCGGAGGTCAACTATTTCGGCACGGCGGGCGCGCCCGACCACGCCTTCCCGATGTACACGCTTCCCCACGCCGTTCACTTCAAGGACCACCTGCTCGAGCGCTGGGAGGCGTCAGACCGCGACCCGCGCCTGATCGAGGACGGCGCTCTCAACGTCATCGTGGTCGGCGGCGGCCCGACGGGTGTCGAGACGGCCGGCGCACTCGCCGAGCTCTATCGCGGCGACTTCGCGAAGGACTATCCACACGTGAAGCCGGAGGACGCGAGGGTGACGCTCGTCGAGGCCGGCCCTGAGCTCTTCGGGATGTTCAAGCCGAAGCTGCGGAAGTACGCCGACGAGGCGCTCACCAAGCGCGACGTCGAGGTGAAGACGGGTGAGGCCGTCGCCTCGGTGACGCCGACGCGAGTGAGGCTGAAGTCCGGTGACGAGCTGAAGGCTCACACCCTCGTCTGGGGCGCCGGGCTCCAGGGGAATCCGCTCGTCCAGTCGCTCGGGATCGAGCTCCAGCGCGGGAATCGCATAGCGGTCGGCCCGGATCTCCTCCTGGCCGATCATCCGGAGGTCTACGTGGTCGGCGACATCGCGGCGATAACCGACTCGAAGACGGAGCAGGTCCTGCCGCAGCTCGGCTCGGTGGCGCTCCAGTCGGGAGAGCACGCGGGCGAGGCGATCGCCGGCAGGATCGCCGGCAAGGAGGCGAAGCCCTTCGCGTACAAGGACAAGGGGACGATGGCGACGATCGGCCGCGGCGCCGCGGTCGTCCAGATGCTCGGCGGCAAGACGATGACCGGAGCGAAGGCTCAGGCCGCGTGGGGAGCAGTGCACCTCGCGCTGCTGCCGACGAACGAGGATCGTGCGAAGGCGGTGGTCTCCTGGTTCGGGGCCGTGACGACGCACCAGCGGGTCGGGCGGATCACGGTGGAGGCCGAGTAGGCGGCGGTGGGCGTGCTCGCGTCCACGACGGTCGATCTCGCGCGCCTGCAGTTCGCGACGACCTCGATCTACCACTTTCTGTTCGTCCCGCTGACCCTCGGGCTGGGACCGCTCGTCGCGATCATGCAGACGCTCTGGCTGCGCTCGCAGGACGAGAAGTGGCTCCGCCTGACGCGCTTCTTCGGGACGCTGTTCCTGATCAACTTCGCGATCGGCGTCGCGACCGGGCTCGTGCAGGAGTTCGAGTTCGGCATGAACTGGTCGATCTACTCGAGATTCGTCGGCAACGTCTTCGGCGCGCCGCTCGCGATCGAGGGGCTCGCCGCCTTCTTCCTCGAGTCGACGTTCCTCGGCCTGTGGATCTTCGGTTGGGACCGCCTCTCGCCGCGCCTGCATCTCGCGACGCTCTGGATCGCGGTTGTCGGGACGTGGCTGTCGGGCTACTTCATCCTCGTCGCGAACTCGTGGATGCAGCACCCCGTGGGCTACAAGATCGTCCACGGCCAGGCGCAGCTGACGAGCGTCTGGGCGCTGCTCTCCAACAGCTTCGCGCTACGGGCTTACGTGCACATCATCCTCGCCGGTCTGATCTTTGGCACGACGGTGGTGCTGGGTGTGAGCTGCTGGCACTTCCTGCGCGGCTCGAACACCGACCTCTTCCTCAAGGCGGCGAAGCTCGCGCTGATCGTCGCGGTTCCCGTCACGCTGCTTCAGCTCGTGGTCGGAAACCGCTTCGGCGAGGCCGTCACGAGCGCGCAGGACATGAAGATCGCCACCTCGGAGGCGCAGTGGCAGACCTGCCAGCCATGCGGCTTCTCGCTCATCCAGTTCGGTGGGTTCTCGGCGTCCGACCCGACGCCGAGCTTCTCGATCACGGTTCCCCGGCTGCTCTCCTACATGGCGACGGGCTCGTTCAGCGGCAAGGTCGAGGGGATCAACGAGATCCAGAACCGCGAGCAGCATCAGTTCGGCAGGGGCAACTACACCCCGAACGTCGTCGTCGACTACTGGGCCATGCGCGTGATGGCCTACCTCGGGATGCTGCTCTTCCTGGTCGCCGCCGTCGGTGCCTGGCTCTACTGGAAGCGCAAGCTGCTGCGCGCACGGTGGTTCTCGTGGGCCGCGATCGTCGCGATCGCGTTCCCGTACATCGCCGCCACCTCCGGCTGGGTACTGACCGAGATGGGTCGCCAGCCGTGGATCGTGCAAGGGCTGCTGAAGACCGACCAGGCGAACTCGCCGAACGTGAGCACGACCTGGCTCGGGATCAGCCTCGGTGTCTTCGTCGCGCTCTACCTCATCCTCGGAGTCGTCGACTTCGTCCTCATGCGACGCTACGCGCGGCCGGGCGGGTCGAGCCCGCGCGAGGACGCCCCGGTGCCGGCGGTGACGTACTGATGACGCTCGAGAACGTCTGGTTCTGCCTGATCGCCGTGCTGTGGGGCGGCTACTTCGTGCTCGAGGGCTTCGACTTCGGCGTCGGCATGCTGCTTCCGTTCCTTCCCCGCGACGAGCGTGAGCGGAGCGCGATGTTCGAGTCGATCGGGCCCGTGTGGGATGGGAACGAGGTCTGGCTCGTCGTCGCGGGCGGCGCGACGTTCGCGGCGTTCCCCGCCTGGTACGGGACGATGTTCTCGGGCTTCTACCTCGCCCTTCTCCTCATCCTCGTCTTCTTGATCGTCCGCGTCGTCTCGTTCGAGTGGCGGGGGAAGAGCGAGAGTCCGCGCTGGCGCAGCGTCTGGATGTGGGCGAACACCATCGGCAGCACCGGCATCGCACTCGTCTGGGGCATCGGGCTCTCGAGCCTCCTGCATGGGGTGCCGATCGACTCGCAGGGCAACTACGCCGGCGGCTTCTCGGATCTGTTCACCGGTTACACGCTCGTCGGCGGGCTCGCGTTCGTGCTCGTCTTCGCCTTCCACGGCGCGACCTTCCTCACGTTGCGCACCACCGGCGAGCTGCTGCAGCGCGCCCGGCGCGCGGCGCGTGGGCTCGCGGTGCCGGCCGTGGCGCTCGGCGGCGGCTATCTCGTCTGGACGGTCGTAGTCGCGGTCGACCGAAACGACAAGAACGTCTTCCCGCCCGTGCTGCCGGCGGCGATCGCGATCGTCGCGTTTCTGCTGGCGGCGGTCTGCGTCTATCTCGGCAGGAGCGGCGTCGCGTTCGCGCTCAGCGCGATCGGAACCCTCGGCGCCGTCGCGACGCTCTTCACGTCGCTCTTCCCCCGCGTGATGGTCTCGAGCCCGGACTTCGCGAACAGCCTGACCGTCCAGAACACGGCCTCCGCGCATTACACGCTGGCGGTCATGACGGTCGTGGCGGCGATCTTCGTCCCGCTCGTCCTGCTCTACCAGGGGTGGACGTACCACGTCTTTCGCGCTCGCGTCGGCGGCGTCGTCGGCGAGCGTCCGACCGCCTGAGCGCGATGGCGGCGTTCGACCGACGCCTGCTCGAACGCGCGCACGAGGCGCGGACCGCGCTTGTGGCCGACGCGATCCTCGGAGTAATCGCTGCCCTCCTCGTCCTCGCCCAGGCGGTCCTGCTCGCGGAGGTGGCCGCCCGCTCGTTCGACGGCGCGTCCTTGCACGAGGTGCTGCGGCCGCTCGCGCTGCTCGCAGCGGTCGTCTGCGCGCGAGCGGTGGCGGGTTGGGGATTCGAAGTGGTGGGGCGACGTGCCGCGGCTCGCATCCTCTCGCGGCTGAGGCTGGGCCTCGTCGAGCGCCGGCTCCGCGACGACCCCGCCTCGCTCGACCAGGCCGAGAGCTCCGAGCTCGCGACGCTCGCCGTGACGGGCGTCGACGCGCTCGAAGCGACCTTCGCCCGCTATCTCCCGCAGGTCGTGCTGGCGGTGCTCGTTCCTCTCGCGGTGCTCGCGCTCGTGGCCTCGATCGACCTCACGTCCGCCGGGATCATGTTGCTGACGCTGCCGCTCGTCCCGGTCTTCATGTGGCTGATCGGGCGCTACACGGAGCACCGCGCGCAGGAGCGCTGGGAGGCGCTGGCGATCCTGGCGCATCACTTCGCCGACGTCGTCCGCGGCCTGCCGACCCTCCGCGCCTTCAATCGCGCCGAGGCGCAGGTGGAGCAGATCGACCTCGTCAGCGACCGCTACCGGGTGGCCACGATGGGGACGCTGCGCGTGGCCTTCCTCTCGGGCACGGTGCTGGAGCTCGCGGCGACGATCGGCGTCGCCCTCGTCGCGGTGACGGTCGGCGTACGTCTCACGGACGGTGGCATCGGCTTTCAGGCCGGGCTCACGGTTCTCGTCCTCGCGCCCGAGCTCTACGTCCCGATTCGCAACCTCGCCGCGCAGTTCCACGCGAGCGCCGACGGGGCCGCGGTCGCAGGTCGCTTGCTCGATCTCAGCGAGGCGCCGGCGCACGCGCCCGCACCGCACCGCCGTCGGGCGGTTCCGGATCTGAGGACGGCCACGGTCCGGCTGGAACGGGTGACACTTCGCTATCCGGGCCGGCCGCAACCCGCGCTCGCCGACCTCGATCTCGAGCTCGCCGCCGGTGAGGCGGTCGCTCTGGTCGGCCCGAGCGGCGCCGGGAAGAGCACGATCGCTTCGTTGCTCCTTCGCCTGGCCGAGCCGACCGCGGGGAGGGTGCTCGTGGACGGGCTCGACCTGGCCACGCTTCCGCCCGCGGACTGGCGGCGACAGCTCGCGTGGTTGCCGCAGCGGCCGTCGTTGCTGCGGGGCTCGGTGGCGGAGAACGTCCGCCTCGCGGATCCCACCGCGAGTCTCGGACAGGTGCGGGCGGCGGCGACGCTCGCCGGTGCGAACGGCTTCATCGAGGCGCTGCCCGCGGGGTACGAGACGCTCGTCGGCGACGGTGGACGACCGCTCTCGGCGGGCCAGGTCCGGCGACTCGCCCTCGCGCGCGTCTTCCTTCGCGACGCCCCGTTCGTCATCCTCGACGAGCCCACCGCCCACCTCGACTCCGAGAACGCCGAACAGGTCGCGGCCGCGATCGACAGCTACCGCGGTCGCTGCACGTTGCTCGTGATCTCCCACAGCTCCGGGCTCGTCGCCCACTGCGACCGCGTCGTGCGGATCGAGGAGGGGCGGATGGCGGAGTCACCGGTCGGGGCGGCCGCATGAGAGCGCTGCTCCACCGGCTGCTCGCCTTGTCCGGGATCCGCGCCTCCCGGGTGGCCGTCTCGGTCCTGCTGGGCGCGCTCACGGTTCTGTTCGGGGTTGGCTTGATGGCCACCGCCGGCTATCTCATCTCACGCGCCGCCGAGCGCCCGGCAGTCCTCTCGCTGACCGCGGCGATCGTCGGGGTCCGCTTCTTCGGGCTCGCGCGTCCGCTCGCCCGCTACGCGGACCGTCTCTGGTCGCACGATCTCGCGCTGCGCGCCCTCGGACACGTTCGCACGCGGTTCTACGCGCGCATCGAGCCGCTTGCGCCGGCTGGCCTGCAGGCCTTCCGCAGCGGCGACCTCATGACCCGGATGATCGGAGACGTCGACGCCTTGCAGGGGCTCTATCTCCGCGGGCTCGGCCCACCGCTTGTCGCGCTTGCGGCCGGAGCGGTCTGCGTCGGGACTGCGGCGGCCTTCCTGCCGGTCGCCGGCCTGGTGCTGGCAATCGGGCTGATCCTCGGAGGACTCGCCGTTCCCCTTGTCGCCGGCCGGCTCGGCCGGGCCGCCGGAACCCGCCAGGCCGCGGCGAAAGGCAGACTGACGGCTGAGCTCGTCGACCTCCTGCGCGCTGCGCCGGAGCTCGCTGTCTACGGCGCCGAGGAGCGCATGCTCGAGCGCGTCGCGAAAGCCGATCGCGAGCTGGATCGCCTCGCGAGGCGTGACGCGATCGTGGGCGGGCTCGGCGACGGTCTCTCCATCCTCGTCGCCGGGCTGACGCTCGTCGCAGTCCTCGCCGTCTCCGTCCAGGCGCACGCGGTGGGTTCGCTCGATCGGGTGCTCGTTGCGCTGCTTGCCCTTCTCGCGGTCGCGTCGTTCGAGGCCGTCTCGGGGCTCCCCGCGGCGGCGCGCGAGCTCTCGGGCACCCTCGCCTCCGGGCGACGCGTGCTCGAGCTCACCGATCGGGAGCCGGCTGTCAAGGATCCGGTGGCGCCGCTCGATCCTCCGGCCGACCCGTCGCTTGCGCTCGAGGCCGTGACCGCAGGGTACGAGCCCGACGCGGCGCCGGTCCTCTGCGGCTTCGATCTGCGACTCGAGCCCGGCGAGCGCGTCGCGCTGGTGGGGCCGAGTGGCGCCGGGAAGACCACCGTGACGAACCTGTTGCTTCGCTTTCTCGACCCGGCCGGCGGACGCGTGACCCTCGCCGGACATGATCTGAGCGACTACCGGCAGGCGGATGTCCGCGCGACGGTCGCGCTCGCGGGGCAGGAGGCGCATGTCTTCGACTCGAGCATCCGCGCGAACCTGCTGCTCGCGCGGCCGAACGCGAGCGAGCCCGAGCTATGGGGCGCCCTCGGCCGCGCTCAGCTGGGCGACTGGGTCGCGTCGCTGCCGGAGGGGCTCGACACGCTCGTGGGCGAGGACGGCAGGCGCCTGTCCGGCGGTCAGCGGCAGCGGTTGACGATCGCGCGCGCCCTGCTCTCCGCTGCTCCCGTTCTCGTGCTCGACGAGCCAACGGCGCATCTCGACCGCGAGACCGCCGAGGCTGTGATCGGCGACGCATTCGAGGCGGCCGGAGACCGCAGTGTTCTCCTGATCACGCACCGGGACGAGGGTCTCGACCTGGTGGACGAGGTCGTCGCGCTCGGCGTCACTTGAATGCGTTGACGGCCCGTGCCACCACGAGCCCGAACAGCGCGAGCGAGACCGTCGACTGCACGACCATGACGTACTTCGCCCGCAGCGAGAGCGGCATCACATCGGTCGGGCTGAACGCCGTTGCGTTCGTGAAGCCGAGGTGGAGGTAGTCGAGGAAGACCGGCCGCCAGCCGGGAGGAGCGACCTCCGGGCTGAGGTGCTGTGTGAAGGCGAAGTCGACTGGCGCGCGGCCGTGCGAGCGTGCGATCGGCCCGCCGCCGTCCATCAGCCAGTACAGCATCCCGAACGAGAGGTTGTTGCCGAGCCAGACGAGGGCGCCGGCGGCGAGGAGCTTCGTCGCAGATTGGCTGACGCCTTGCGCTCTGATCAGGTCGTAGACGAGGAGGGCAGTCGCCCACAACGCAGATGCGACGAGCAGGAGCACGATCGAGACCGCGATCCGGTGAACCCAGCGCGTGCGCCTCGCCAGCCGGGCGGGGTCGCCCACGACGATTGCAACGAGCAGCGCCGCTTCCAGCGACGGGACGAGCCAGGGCACGCGCACCGCAGACTGGGCCGGGCAGCCACAGCCGCGCCGCCACGGTGAACGCGATGAAGACGACGAGGGCCACCGCGGGCGGCCACCGTGACTCGCCGAGCGGCTCCTCGGAGACGTGGCTAGCCGGTGAGTCCAGAGATGCCATTGCGGAGGAGGGACACCGCGAGCAGCAGGATGATCACGGACGCGATCAGCCGCAGGTGGCCCTCGAGCCAGACGCGCGAGGCGCGCAGGATCCGGCCGCCCCGCTCCGGCGAGACGATCAGCAGCAGGATCGCGAGCAGCAGGGGCAGCAGCGAGACAACGGTGAACGCGAGCCACTCGGCGACGTAGCCGGCTCTCGTCGGGTCGAGCTCGGAGATCGCCTTCAGTGCGAGCGGGATGAACCCGCCGGGGTTGGCGAGGGTCGCGCCCGCGGCGATGACGGCGATCCACGGCGAGGAGGCGACCGACGTCATCTTTTCGACCATGCCTTGCGTCGTCTTCTCGGCGAACGGTCGACGGTAGGTGCGAGCGACGTAGACCAGGAGCGCGAGGCCCGCCACGAGGTCGAAGATCGAGACCCATGTCTTGCGGCCGCCGCTCGACGTCGGCGCCGCGGCGTCGCCGAGCACGAACGCCGCCGCGATCCCGATCACGATGGTCACGGCAAAGGCGCCGAGATAGAACCAGATGCCGGTGCGGAGGGGGCGCTTCGCGACGACGAGCGTGAGCACCGAAAAGGTCAGCGTCGTCGGCGAGAGCATCGCCGCGAGCGAAATCAGAACAAGTTCGGAATAGACCCAGCCCATCGCTTGTGCAGCATCCTCCGGCACCGGGCGCGCGCCACATCGTCCCGATCGGGCGACGTGCCGGCCGAGCGCACGGTGCGATGATGGGTTCATCGCACGGTTCATCGTCACCATCGAAGGCTCGGGCTGGACGGACCACGAGGACGTCGAGCTCCCTCGACTCCCGGACGTCGGTGAGTCGCTCGAGACGAAATACGGGACGCTGCTGATCGCAGAGGCCGAGGAAGCACCGGATCTGGCGGCGTACGCCGGCCGGATCGTCTGCCGGATGTCGTAGGAGGCTCGAGCCTCAGCGGCCGGCGGCGTAGCCCTGGCGGCCGCGCGGATTAGCGCCTGCCTTCAGGATCCCACCAGGCTCGCGCCCGACGGCGGTGACGCGACCGAGCGTCCAAGGCCCGGACTCCTCGACCTCGTGCCCGCGCCGGCGGAGGCCTTCGATCGTCTCCCGGCCCGCGCGGTCCTCGACCGCAACGTGCCGCGGGAGCGTTTCGCGCGGGTAGAAGCTCGAGGGGAAGGCCTCGGTGTGGTGATTCGGCGCGTCGATCGCGGCCTGGAGGTCGAGGTCGTGGTGGACGTGGCTGAGGAAGACGTGCAGCGTCCACTGGTCCTGCTGGTCGCCGCCCGGCGTGCCGAGCGCGAGGCGCGACTCCTCGCTGTGGGCCGCGAGCGTGGGCGAGAGCGTCGTGCGGGGACGCTTGCCCGGCTCGAGCGAGTTCGGCAGGCCCTCTTCCAGCCAGAACATCTGCGCCCGCGTGCCGAGGCAGAAACCGAGCGACGGGATGACGGGCGCGCCCCAGAGCCAGCCTCCGCTCGGGGTCGCTGAGACCATGTTTCCGTGGCGGTCGACGACGTCGAGGTGGACGGTGTCGCCACGCGTCGGCTCTCCGACACCCGGCGCGATCGGCGCGTCTCCGACGGGCTCCGGCAGGCGCGGCGCGTAGCCGCCGGGCGAGCCGGGCCGTAGCTCGGCCGAGGCGTCCTCGCCGAGCAGCTCCCGGCGCTCCTCCGCGTATTCCCGGGACAGCAGGTCGGCGAGCGGCACGTCGGTGAAGTCCGGGTCGCCGTACCAGGCTTCCCGGTCGGCGAAGGCGAGCTTCGCGCACTCGGTGATCGTGTGCACCCAGTCCGTGCCCGCCTGGGTCATGGCGCCGAGGTCGAAGCCCTCGAGCAGGCGGAGCTGCTGGAGAAAGACCGGTGCCTGGCTCCACGGGCCGGCCTTGAAGACCTCGTAGCCGTGGTAGCTGACCGAGAGTGCCTCCTCCCAGGTCGGCGCCCAGTCGCGCAGGTCGTCTTCGCCGAGCAGTCCGGCGTGGCGCTCGCCCGAGCTGTCGAGCCACTCACGCTCCTGGAAGGCGACGAACTCCTCGGCGACGAAGCCCCGATACCAGCAGTCGTAGGCGGCGTCGAGTTGGGCGTCGCGGTCGCGCGAGGCGGCTTCGGCCTCCTCGAGGATGCGGCGATAGGTGGCGGCGAGCGCCGGGTTCCGGTGCAGCGTGCCCGGCTCGGGGATCGGGAGGTAGACGTCCACGCTCGTCGTCCAGTCGTCGCGGAAGAGTTGCTCTACTCGGCGTATCCCGTCGGCGATGGCCGGCACGACTGGATAGCCCTCCTCGGCGTAGCCGATCGCGAAGCGCAGGACGTCGCGGAGCGGCAGCGTCCCGTGCTCGCGCAGCATCGCAATCCACCCGCCGAACGCGCCGGGCACGACCGCGGCGAGCGGCCCGGTGCCGGGGACGAGCTCAAGCCCGAGCTCGTCGCGGTAGCGCTCGATCGTCGCGGCGCGAGGCGCGGAGCCCTGCGCGCAGAGGACGAGCGGCCGTTCGCGGTCCGTCGGCCAGAGGAGGGCCGGTAGGTCGCCGCCGGGCCCGTTGAGATGCGGCTCGACGACCTGCAGCGTGAAGCCGGTCGCGACGGCCGCGTCGAACGCGTTTCCGCCCTGCTCGAGCACGGCCATGCCCGCAGCAGACGCGAGCCAGTGCGTCGACGCGACCATGCCGAACGTCCCTCTGAGCTCGGGTCGCGTCGAGAAGCTCATCCGTTCAACGTTAGTCTGCCGCGCCATGCGTGACCGCCTGCAATCGTTCGCGCTCGACCCGAAACTGCTCGCGATTGGGCTCGGTGGAGGCCTCCTTTCGGGCCTGCTCGGCGTGGGAGGCGGCATCGTGATGGTGCCGCTGCTCGTGTTCTGGGCGGGCTACGCGCAGCGCGAGGCCCACGCGACCTCGCTCGGGGCAATCATCCCGATCAGCATCGCCGGCATCGCCACCTATGGAGTGGCCGGCGAGGTGCGGTACGGGACGGCGCTCGCGCTCGCGGCCGGGGCGGTGGTCGGTGCGCCGATCGGAGCGCGTCTCCTGGCGGGGATGGACGAGCGGATCCTCAAGATCGTGTTCGGCGTCTTCCTCGTCGGCGTTTCAGTGCTGCTCGGAGTGCGCGGATGAGCGGGCCGACGCTCTTTGTCGCGCTGGTGGCGTTCGGCGTCATCGCCGGTGTCGCCTCGGGGCTGCTGGGAGTGGGCGGCGGGACGCTGATCGTCCCGTTCCTCACGCTGGCCGCCGGCTTCTCGCAGCACTCGGCCGAGGCGACCTCGCTGCTCGTGATCCTGCCGACCGCGATCGTCGGCAGCCTCGCGCTTCGCCGTCGCGGGATCGGCAACCTGGGGCTCGCGCTTCGCTTCGGCGTCTTCGGCGCCGTCGGCAGCGTGTTCGGCGCGCTGCTTGCGCTGGCGTTACCTGCGTCGACGCTGAAGCTCGTCTTCGCGATCTTCGTCGGGCTGGTGGGCCTCCGCCTCGCCTGGGACGGCTTCAGGGCCGAGCGGGAGCCCGAGAGCGAGGCGTCCTAGAAGCTGAAGCCGGCCGGGTAGGCGTAGGTGCGGAAGTACCAGACGTCGAGGCCGATCACGCCGCAGATCGCCGCGAGCCACAGGTAGCGGTACCACCGCACCGGGTCTTTCCGGACATGGGCGAAGAACGCCCAGCCAAGGACGATCATCTGGAACGCGACGTAGAGAATCGGCTTCATCGGCGGGCTACAGCTGGCCCCAGTTCGTGATCAGGATGGGAGCGACGAGCGGGATCGCCGACCTCGAGCTGGATCTGGGTGTGCGAACCGAGCGGGATGTCGCGCGGGTTGCCCGTCCAGGCCTGGCCGTTGTACATGGCCGTGACCTTCCCCTTCTCGGGCCCCACCTGCGTCGTCGAGAGCGGCTGGCCCCAGATGTCGAAGAAGTTGCCGAGCGTGTAGGTGCGCTTGACCGGCGACTCGATGTGGATGATCCCGTCAGCCGCGTGCGTGTGGAGCCACGAGAAGCACGAGCCGGAGGCGACGAACGGGGTGCCGAGGCCCGGTTGCAGCTGCGGGTCGGCGATCCCGACTCCGTACGGAACCACCTTCTGCTTGCCGTCCACGAAGACCGTGAGGCGCGTGTGGATGTGGAAAGCGACCTGCTCGTTGCTCTGGCACGAGATCCCGTCGACGGATTGCCCGGGCGAGGGAGAGCCGGCCGGAGCGAGATTTCCGCCGGTTTCGAGCGGCGGCCCTTCCGGCCCGGCCGGTCCGAGCGGCGGCGCCGGTTCGAGCTTGCCGAGCGTCGACAGCGGCGCGACGTGCGCGGAGACGGACGTGGTCTGCGTGCCGTTGCTGCTGCTTCCACTGCTGCTGAGAGCCAGCGGGAGCGCGACGCCGAGCCCGATCACAACCAGGAGCACGACGCCCGCGATGATCCCCGTCCGCCGCGAGAAGCGAGAACCCGCGCCGCCACCGCCGCCCTTCGAGCGGACGGGCGGAGGGGTCTTGCCGGATTGAGCAGCCTCATGCCGCTGCTGTCTTGCCTTCTTGCCGCTGGGCACGAACCGGAACGGTAGCCGTCTCGTCGGCGCTACTCGTAGCCGAGGTCGCGAAGGCGCTCGACCATCTGCCGCTCTTCTTCCTCGGAGTAGACGGGCTCGTCGCTCGCCTCGTGCTGCGTCTCGGCCGCGACCGTCTCTGCTGTCGCGCCGGCGTCCTCCTCGAGGATGGCCGCCAGCGGCTCGCCGTCGAGCCCCTCGGCCGACAACCCGAGCAGCCGCAGGATCGTCGCCGGGAGCTGCACCATCTCGGCGCCCTCGGGCAGGTCGGCCGGCTCGATCCCGGGGCCGGTCGCGGCGAGGATCCCCGTCACTCCGTGGTGACCCGGAGTAGCCGTACGAGACCTCGGGGTCGAGCTTCTCGTGCCGCTCGAACACCTGCGTCCAGCGGCGCCGGGAGGGGTCGACGTTGATCCGCTCGTCGTGCGGGATGAGCATCAGCTCGGGCGCCTTGTCGAGGAACGGCCCCGACCAGAGCTCCTCCTTGCGCAGCACCTCGAACGCGGGCTCGCCCGTCTCGGGGTGCGGCACCTCGGCCAGCTCCGCCGCGAGCCCGTCGATGTAGCCGGGATCGTTCCGCGCGCCGGTCAACTCTCCGACGTAGACCTGCCCCTGCGAGGCGAACCCGTACGCGCGCGTCGTGCCGAAGTCGATGTCGGCGAAGAGCCGGTCCTCGGCGGGCCGGGGCAGGAACGGGAGCTTGTCGAGCGCGCGGCCGTACCAGCCGACCGTGCGCACGAGCTTCTGGTCGACGCGGGCGAGGTAGTCGAGCTTCCCGCGCCGCCAGGGCTGCAGCGACCGCTTGCGGAAGCGGAGGTGGCCGCGCTCTTCGAGCCAGCGGTCGAGGTGGAACATCCAGTAGATCGGCTTCATTCCGTGATCCGAGAAGAGGAGCACGGTCGGCTCTTCGCCGTATTGCGCCTCGGCCGCCTCGATCAGCTCGCCGCAGAGCTCGTCGACTCGCTCGTAGACGCGCAGCAGCTCGTCGCCCGCACCGGTCACCTGATGCGCCGGATGCTCGGGGTCGAAGCGCGCGTAGCCGAGGTGGCCGACATGGTCGGTGCTCATGAAGTCGACCGCGAGCAGGCCCAGATCCGGCTCCAGCTCGTAGACGAGCTTGCACACGCCCGCCATCTGCTCTGCGTGCTCGAGCAGGCGCTGCGTGTAGGCGGGGAAGTCCTCCCACCAGCGCTCGGCCATCGGATGATGGGCGGTGACGAGGTCCGGGTACTCGGCGAAGATCCGCTCCTCGGCGCTCGCCGGCAGGATCTGGGGACGCTCCGGGCCGCCGTAGCCCGTCACGACGATGCCTTCGAGCGGCTCGGCCGGGTACGTGAACGGGATCCCGACGTACGCCGAGCGGATCCCGGCGGCGCCGAGCAGCCGCCAGATCGGTGTTCCGGCCCGGCTCGCGGCGCTCTCGAGCTTCTGTGTGCCGCGGTTCGGGTTGGTCGTGAAGTTGAAGATGCCGTGACCGCCGGGATTGAGCCCGGTCAGGAACGTCGACCACGCTGTCGGCGTGAAGGCCGGGGTCGTCGAGCGGAGCGGCCCGAACGTCCCCTCGCGCGCGAGCCGCGAGATGGTCGGCAGCTTTCCCTCGCCCATGAGCCGCTGGACGAGGGCGTAGTCGGCGCCGTCGAAGGCGAGTGCGAGCACGCGCCTCACGTCCCTGGCCGCCCTTCGCTCCCGCCCGGCGGAGCCGGGCTCCGCGAAGGGCTGACTGCGGGATCCGGCGCGCGCGCCGCTCGGTCGTACCTCATGTACTGCCCTTCGCGTCGCGCGCTTGGCTCCCTTGCCAGCGCCGCCCCAGGAACGTGAGCAAGTATCGCCCAGCACCTCGAGGTGAGCTCGCGCTCGGATCGCCGAAGCGCGCGTGCACCTCGCGGAGGTTCCGCTCGCCGTAGCTCCGCCGCAGCTCTGCGTCGCGGGCCAGGCGGACCATCGCCGCGGCCACGGCGTCGACGTCGTGCCGGTCGTCGACGAGCTCGCCGCCCTCGCCCTGCTGGATCCACTCGTCCATCGACGGCGCGAGACCGACCACGAGGGGGACACCGCTCGCCATCGTCTCGAGCAGCGAGGCGGGGGAGGAGTCGACGTCGGCGAGCGTGACGGCGAAGTCGGCGGACGCGGTCACCGAGGGCAGCTCGCCCGCGGGCACGTCCTGCACGGCCATGTACTGCTCGACCCCCAGCTCCGCCGCCAGCCGGTCGAACTCGGTCCGCGTCCAACCTCCGCCGGCGCTCGAGAACAGCCTCAGTTCCGGCACCTCTTGCCGTGCCTTCGCGAAAGACCTCAGAACGACGTCGAGGTTGGAGTAGGGGCGGAAGTTGCGCAGCGAGAGGCAGACGACGGCGTCCGCGGGCCAGCCGAGGTCGCGCCAGCGGCTGCGGTCGGCCCGCAGCGGCGAGTAGCCGTCGATGCGGGCGTGCCAGAAGATGCGGTGGAACTTGGCGCGATCCGCGCCGAGGCGGACAGACGAGTCCTCGAGCGCCTGCGAGTTGACGACGTACGCGAGCGCGCGGTCCGGGGCGATCGCAACGCGCGCGCGTTGCTCGGCCTCGGGCGAGTTCCAGGCGTCGACGATCGCGTCCTTCCCCCACGGGCTGACGACGAGCGGCTCGAGCCCGGCACGAGCCGTCCAGTAGCCGTACGGGAGGAGGTAGTGGGAGTGGACGATGTCGGGCTGCACGCGGGCCGCGAGACGGGCGAGGGCGGGAGCCATCCTGAAGCGCCGCACGAGCGGCACGCGCAGCAGCGGGTCGAGATCCAGGAACTGGTGGACGTGGAGTCCGTCGAGCTCGCCCTCGCGCGGGTTGACCCGGCCGGAGGCGACGTGCACCTCGTGCCCGCGCTCCGCGAGCCGGGTCGCCCAGCGGGCGAAGTGGCGCGACTTCGCGTCTCCGACGCCGAGGATGCGAAGGGACTCAGCCACGTTGTGCTGCTCCCGTCATCGTGCGCACGCGCCGGACGGCGTGCCGGCCGAGCTGGACGAGCGCGGGCTTCGGGTCGTCGCGGGCGAAGACGGCGTCGACGTACGGGGGCCGTTCGATCGCGTGGCCGGACCCCGCCATGAGCGTGATCGCCCAGCGCTTGCCGTCGCCGTGCATCCGGGCCGGCGGGAGCGGATCGCCGATCAGGTCGCGGTACGCGATCCACGGCAGGTCGACTCCGCACGCGGCGGCGAGGCTGTGCCACTGCCAGAGCCGCGGGTTGACCTCGAGCAGCTTGTAGCGGCCGTCGCGCGGGTCGCGCATCAGCTCGACCTGCGAGATGCCGTGGAAGTCGAGCGCGCGCAGCAGCGCGAGGCCCTGCTCGACGACCTCGTCCACCCAGACCGCCTCGCCCGCGCGCGCGCTGCCCATGTAGCCGCGGGTCTGGCTCAGCTTGTGGCCCGAGAAGAGGCCGAGCGCCTGGCCGTCACGGTCGAGATAGCTGCCGAGCGTCCACATCTCCTCCGGCCCCGACGGGATCAGCTCCTGCACCATCGGCTCGTACGGCGCCGCGAGCTCGTACGCGCGGTCGAGCTCGGCGGGCGTCTCGCAGCGGAAGAGCTGGCGCTTGTGGCTGCGCCGGAAGCCGACGTTCGCGGACGGCTTGACGATCAGCGGGAAGCCGACCTCCTCGCCGGCAGCACGAGCCTCCTCGGCCGAGGCCGGGTAGAAGGTGCGCGGGATCGCGACGCCCGCGGCCTCGGCGGTCTCGAGCTGATGGCGCTTGCTCTGGATCCTCTCCAGCACGTCCCAGCTCGGGAACGGGAAGCGGTAGCGCTCGCCGAGCGTGTCGGCATGGCGCGCGATCGCGTTCAGATGCTCGTCGTGCGTGGGGAAGATGGGGAGGACGCCGTCGGTCTCCGCCGCGATCGCCTGCAGCGCCTCGATGAAGCCCGCCTCGTCGTCGAGCGGCTCCGGCGCGATGCGCGCCTCGGCGTAGCGCGAGCGGAGGCCGAGCGCATAGGGCCGGTGGTCGACCGCCAGCACGCGCAGACCGTGTCGCCCGAGGGAACGGATCGCCGCGAGGCCGTTCACCCATGCGACCTCGACGACGACGGCCGTGCCCCTCCCAGACATCCGCGCGAGTCTAGTTATGGGCTGGCAGAAGCCGTCTCAGGCGCTTGCGCTCGGCCGGGAGGTAGAAGCCGAACGGCGCGAGCACGAGCGGATAGACCGCGGTCAGGGCGAACGCGATCAGCAGCGAATGCGGCATGGCCTTGCCGATTCCGGTCAGGAGACCGGCCATCAGGACGAGGACTGTCACCCGCCGCCACTGGTAGTGGACGGGATAGACGCGCTGCGCGTTCCACGTCCGCAGCGCAAAGATCAGGATGAAGCCGGCCAGGGTGGCGTACGCTGCCCCGAGCATTCCGTAGGCCGGGATCAGCCAGAGGTTCAACGTGAAATTGAGGACGGCGCCGGCCGTGGTCGCGACCCAGTTGAACTGCGTCTGACGCGAGCGGCCGGTGGCGATGGTGACGACGATGAAGCCGGCGAAGAAGACGCTGGCAAACGCGAGAGCCGGGATGGCTTCCGCCGCAGGCCAGTAGCCGGGCTTGCGCGCGAGGATGCGAACGATCCACGGCGCGAAGAGGCTCAGCCCGACCGCCGCCCAGGCGGCGACGAACATCAGGTAGGTCAGGACGTAGGAGTAGGTGTGCTTCGCCTCCTCCTCGTCCTCGATCGAGTAGGCGAACGCCGGCCAGGCGACCTGGAAGGCGGTGAAGAGAAGCACCATTGCCGAGGCGATCTTGTTGGCGAGCGAGTACTGGCCGAGCTGTTCGAGCGCGTAGTGGCCGTGCAGGAGCTTGACCAGCATGAGGCGGTCGCCGAAGTTCATGACCCACGTTGCGAGCGCGGCGCCCATGAGCGGGAATCCGAAGCGGTTGAGCGTGTGCAGGAGCCTCCGGTCGAACTGGAGGCCGAGTTGCTCGCGGCGATAGCCGAGCAGCGCGATGAACACGACCAGCGTGCCGCTGAGGTTGCCGACGATGATCCCGAGCGGGCCTTCCTTGTAGACGACGACCAGAAGCACCGTGAGCGGCACGGTGATGCCGATGTTCAGCAGCGTCGCGATCGAGAAGGCGACCGAGCGTTGCTCGGCGCGGAACAGGTTCGTCATCTGCGCGTAGTTGACGTTCACCCAGAGCAGGACGGCGGTCGCGATGACGAGGCTCGTGCCGCTCCCCTGAAGACCCGGGCGCCAGGTCACGTTGAGCCAGTCGGCGATCTCCGACGCGAAGATGACGCAGAGAGCCAGCGCCACGGTCGAATACGTCATCTGCGCCCAGAAGACGGTGCGGATCAGCCGGCGCCGATACTCGGGCGCCTTGTCCATGAAGTAGAAGCGGATGAAGCCGAAGTTGGCGCCGCCCCGGATCACGACGACGGCCACCGCCATCACGGACATCAGGAGCTCGATCCGCCCGTAGTCGCCCACCGAGACGTAGCTCGTGTAGAGCGGCAGCATGAGCACTGCCAGGAAGCGGGACGTGAGGCCGCCGATGCCGTAGATCGCGGTGTGGCGGCTGAGCTCGAAGAGCTTGGAGCCCATGGACCGCGGGCGGGCCGGCTGCTGCTGCGGCTCGTCGGTCACGAACCTCGATGGTACGTAGAGTGGCGGCGATGCCGGGCGCCGTTCTGATTTCTGAGCGGGACGGGAGGCGCGCCCGTTGGGTACTCGAAATGGTCGGCCTGCCCGGCCTGCGCCTCGGCGAGGACGTGCCGTACCGGCCCGAGGCGTGGGATGCGGTCGAGCGTGGCGAGCTGCCGGCCGGAGACGAGCTCGCGGCGGGGTTCTTCCATCTCGCGCGCGTCGAGGAACGGGGAGCCGAGGTCGACCGTCATGGCCGCTTCCTCGCCGCCTCCTCGTGTCTCGATCCGTTCGACCCGCCGCTCGAGCGGCTGCGGCGGGAGCTCGGAGCCGAGCCGCCGCTCTATCGCGGCGCACGGTTCGCGGTGGCGCTCACCCACGACGTCGACGCGCCGTGGCGCTGGACGAGGATCGGCGTGCGGGGTGCCGCAGCTCGGCTGAAGAGCCACGCGCTCGCGGGTCGAGCGGGACCGGCGGCGCACGAGGCGCGCGGGTTGGCGCGAGTGCCGGTCCACAAGCTCCGCGGCACGGATCCCAACTGGCGATTCGCGGAGACGGCTGCGGAGGAGCGCTCGCTCGGCGCGCGCTCGACCTTCTTTCTGCTGGCGGGGCACGGCCACCGGGCCGACGGCGCGGCGCCCGAGGTGTACGACCGGCTGCGGCCACGGCTGGTCGAGACGCTGCTCGAGTCCGGCTCCGAGGTTGGCCTGCACGGCAGCTACCTCGCCGCCGAGGACCTCGACCGCCTTGCGCAAGAGCGCGCCGCGCTGGCCCAGCTCGACGGGCCGCTCATCGGGCACCGGTACCACTACCTTCGCGTCGATCCGCACCGGAACCTCGCACCGCTGGCTGGGATCGGCTTCCGGTACGACACGTCGCTCGGCTTCCCCGACGCTCTCGGCTTCCGCGCGGGCATCGCGCATCCGTTCCGCCCCTGGGACTTCGAGCACGATCGCCCGGCCAGCCTGATCGAGGTGCCGCTCGCCGTAATGGACGCGACGCTCGCCGAGGAGCGCTACGCCGGGCTCTCGGCAGCCGAGGCGAAGCCGCGCGTCCTGGCGCTGCTCGACCGGGCGGCCGAGCAGGGCGGCGCATTCTCGATCCTCTGGCACCCGGAACGGTTCGACGGGCCGAGCGCGAGAGGCTGGGACCGGCTCTACTTCGACTTGATCGAGGCAGTGGGAGAGCGCGGCGGTATCTGCCTCTCGGCCGGAGAGCTCGCCGGGCTCGCAGCGGAACGGTTCGGACTGCCGCGCGACTAGCCTTGCCCGATGGCCAAGCGCGTGATGGTGATCGGGCTCGATTGCGCCGCGCCGCAGTTCGTCTTCGACCGTTGGCTGCCGGAGCTGCCGACGATCCGCTCGCTGACCGAGCGGGGCTCGTTCGGTGTGTTGCGCTCCTGCGACCCGCCGATCACCGTGCCCGCCTGGTCGGTGATGACGTCGTCGCGGAGCCCGGGGTCACTCGGCTTCTACGGCTTCCGCAACCGGAAGGATCACTCGTACGACCAGCTCGTCTTCGCCGACTCCCGCGCGGTGCGGGTGCCGCGCATCTGGGACATCCTGTCGGCGAGGCAGCGCGACGTGATCGTGCTCGGAGTGCCGCAGACGTATCCGCCGAGCCGCGTCAACGGCGCGCTGGTCTCCTGCTTTCTCACGCCCGACACGCGGACGAGCCGCTACACGTATCCGCCCGAGCTGAAGGAGGAGATCGAGCAGGTTGTGGGGCATTACCTCGTCGACGTCGAGAACTTCCGCTCCGAGGAGAAGGATCGCCTGCTCGACCAGATCGAGGAGATGACTGAGAAGCGGTTCCGGCTGGCTGAGCACCTGCTCGAGACGCGGCCGTGGGATCTGTTCTTCATGGTCGAAATGGGCACCGACCGCATCCATCACGCCTTCTGGCGCTTCACCGACTCCGAGCACCGGCTGTTCGAGCCGGGCAACCCGTACGAGCACGCGATGCTCGAGTACTACAAGCGGCTCGACGCCAAGATCGCGCGTCTGCTGCGGTTCGCGGACGACGACACGGCGGTACTGGTTGTCTCGGATCACGGCGCGAAGCGGATGGACGGCGGCATCTGCGTCAACGAGTGGCTCCGGCAGGAGGGATACCTCGTGCTTCGCGAGGAGCCGAACGAGCCGACGCGGCTTACTCCCGATCTCATCGACTGGTCGCGGACCGTCGCCTGGGGCGAGGGCGGCTACTACTGCCGGCTCTTCCTCAACGTCGAGGGGCGCGAGCCGGAGGGCATCGTCGCGCCCGGTGATTACGAGCGCGTGCGGGACGAGCTGAAGGCGAAGCTCGAGGCGCTCGGCGACGACCAGGGCCGGCCGATCGGGACGGTTGCGCACCGGCCGGAGGAGCTGTACGCGGAGGCTCGCGGGATCGCGCCCGACCTTCTCATCTACTTCGGCGACCTCTACTGGCGGAGCGTCGGCCTGGTCGGCACCGGAACGGTGCACGTGTTCGAGAACGACACCGGGCCCGACGACGCGAACCACGCACACGAGGGCATGTACCTGCTCGTCGCCGACGGCGTGCCGGCGGGGCGGGGGCCGCAGCGCGCGTTACCCGACGTGGCGCCGACGTTGCTCGAGCTCCTCGACGAGCCGGTGCCTGCCGAGATGGAGGGGCAGAGCATCCTCCGGCCGACCGCTGCGTAGAGGCCCGAGCCGTCCGCTTCCCGCGACGATCCCGTCACGGACACGCCACCAGTTCCCCGTTAGGCTCGACGGTGGGTGGAGGCGCGGGGTGGCCCCAGGGCGGCGCTGCAGACGGACGCCGGACATACACTCCGGCCGTGTCCGAGCTGGATGCGTCGCCGACGGAGCCGGTCCTCGAGTGGGACACGCCGCTGTTCCGTATGGCGCGTGCCCAGTACGAGCAGGCGCTTCCTTTCGCGGACGTCTCCGACATGGTCGCCGAGCGGCTCTGCTACCCCGAGCGCGCCGTCATGATCAGCATCCCGCTTCGCCGCGACGACGGCTCGATCGCCATCTACCCGGGCTACCGCGTACAGCATTCGAGCGTGCTCGGCCCGACGAAGGGCGGCATCCGCTACGACCTCGACGTCTCGCTCGGCGAATGCGCCGCGCTTGCGACCTGGATGACGTGGAAGTGCGCGCTCCTGCGGCTCCCGTACGGCGGCGCGAAGGGCGGCATCCGCTGCGACACCCACACCCTCTCGCAGCGCGAGCTCGAGAAGCTCACGCGCCGCTTCACGTCGGATCTCATCCGCGATTTCGGCCCGCAGACAGACATCCCGGCGCCCGATATGGCCACGAACGAGCAGACGATGGCCTGGATGATGGACACCTACTCGATGCAGACCGGCTACGCCGTCCCCGAGGTCGTGACCGGCAAGCCGATCTCGATCGGGGGCTCCGTCTTTCGCCGCGAGGCGACTGGCGCCGGCGTCGTCATGGTCACCGAGCAGGCCGCTCGGCGGCTCGGCTACGAGCTCGCCGGACGGTCGTGCGTCGTGCAGGGCTTCGGAAACGTCGGTGGGGTCGCCGCGTCGGAGTTGCACGAGCGCGGCGCGCGGGTCGTCGCCGTCTCCGACGTCTCGGGCGGGCTCCACTCCGAAGCCGGTCTCGACATCCCCGCCCTGCACGCTTACGCAGCGGAGCAGGGCTCCCTCGCCGGCTACGACCGGTGCGAGCGGATCACGAACGAGCAGCTACTCGAGCTCCCGTGCGACATCCTCGTCCTCGCCGCGCGTGAGGACCAGCTCACGAGCGCCAACGCCGACCGGGTTCACGCGTCGCTCGTCATCGAAGGGGCCAACGGGCCGACCACGATCGAGGCCGACGAGATCCTCGGCGAGCGCGGCATCCCCGTCGTGCCCGACATCCTCACGAACGCCGGCGGCGTCACGGTCTCGTACTTCGAGTGGGTGCAGGATCTCGGCCGGCTGTTCTGGGACCGCGACGAGATCCGGCGCAAGCTGTCCGACAAGATGACCGACGCCTTCGATCGCGTCTACTCGATCTCCGGCGAGACGGGGATCACACTGCGCCAGGCGGCCATGGTCGCCGCCATCCGAGAGGTCGCGGCCGCCCTGGAAGCGCGCGGCATCTACCCATAAGAACGAGAATGGGCGCCATGTCTGCAGAAACCGTCCGCGACGCGATGGTGCCCGAGCCGACGACGCTCGCCGCCGGCGCGAACGCGCAGGACGCCGGCCGCTGCTTTGCCGACAGCGGCGACGTGCGGGCGATCTTCGTCACGGAGGACCGCGGGCGCCTGCTCGGCGTCGTGACGCGGAAGACGCTGGTGCGGGAAGTCGTCGCCGCCGGTCTCGAGCCGAGCTCCGTGGCGCTCAGCGCGATCGCCGAGCCGCCGAACTTCACGCTCGACGCGAGCCTCGACCTCGACGACGCGTTCCGACTCCTCGAGGAGCAGGATCTCGAGCGAGTGCCGGTGGTCGAGGAGGGCGGGCGCCTCGTGGGCGTTCTGTCACGCGCCGTCATCCAGCGCCGCCTGGCGGAAGACGAGCCGCCGGAGGAAGACACCGAGTCCGGCTCGCTCGTCCTCTAGCAGCAGGTGTAGGCGCCGGGAGGTGCTGCGCCTTCTTCCGGCTCCGGGAGCTCGGCTGCGGCGAGCGCCGCTCCGTCGAGAAGGTCCCGTTCGCTGGCGCGAATCGCCGGCAGGTCGTAGGCGTCGAGGATCGCGACCAGGATCGCCGCGCCGGCGACGATCACTGGGGCACGCTCGGCCTCGAGAGCCGGCACGCGCCGTCGTTCGTCGAGCGGCAGCGCCGCAAGCCGTTCGAGCTGCGCTCGCGCACCGTCGCGGCTGAGGAGGTGTCCGTGCACCCGCTCGCGGTCGTACTGCTCGAGGCCGAGGTCGAGCGCGGCCAGGGTCGTGATCGTCGCCGCGACACCGACCGCCTCCCGCGGCTCGAGCTCCGGCAGGAGCTCTCGTGCAGCCTCCTCGAGCACCGGAACCTGCTCGCCGTGACGTTCGGTGAAGCGGCTGGAGCCCATCGGCAGGCTGGTGTGGAAGTCGCCGAGCACGAGCTCGGTGGAGCCGCCGCCGATGTCCACCAGCAGCGTCTCCGACGCGAGGTCGCCTACGCCGCGCCGGGTCAGCTCCGCCTCCTCGTCGCCCGAGAGCAGTCGGGTTGCGAACCCGTAGCTCCACTCGATCTCGCCGAGGAACGCCTCGCCGTTCTCCGCGTCGCGGACGGCGCTCGTCGCGACGAGCAGCGTCCGCTCGGCGCCAAGCGACTCGGCCGTGCGGCGATAGTCGGTGAGGGCGTTGCGGACTCGGGCGATCGGGACGGGGAGGAGGCGGCGGCGCGCATCGACTCCCTCGCCGAGCCGCGTGATCCGGGTCTCGCGATGCAGCTCCCGGAGGTGGCCGTCGCCGACGTCGGCCACGAGCAGCCGCGTCGTGTTCGTCCCGAGGTCGAGCGCGGCGACCTTCATTTGCGCGGCAGGAAGGCGGTAACCGGCCCGAATGTGACGCGCGCCTCGTCCAGAGCCGCGCGCAGGACTGCAAGCTGGGTCAGCGAGACGCGCAGGCGCCCGACGCTCTCCTCGAGCTCGGCGAAGTCGCCGGCGACTGTGGCCTTCTCGGCCACTGCCTCGGCGTTCGTCGCGAGCGTGTCCAGCCCGCGGACCATCGTGCGACGCGTCTCGTCGAAGCTGCGCCACGCGTCACGCAGGCGCAGTGCGAGCAGCGTCAAGGCCCCGATACCCGCCAGTGCGACGAGAATCAACGCGGCCCAGATCGCCCAGTCCCACACGGGGAGCAGCGTAACGAGGCTGCTACAATCGAGGCCGCGACGCGGGGTGGAGCAGTCAGGTAGCTCGCCGGGCTCATAACCCGGAGGTCGCAGGTTCAAATCCTGCCCCCGCTACTAGGAAAGCCCCGCTTCGGCGGGGTTTTTCGTGCCGGAGAGGCATCAGCAGCACTGGGGGTGCGCATGGCGGAAAAAGAAGAGAAGATCGAAGTTGAGGGCTCGGTGGTCGAGTCGTATCGCAGCGGCATGCACCGAGTCGTCCTCGACAACGGCCACGAGACGCTCGGCTACACCTCGGGTCGGATGCGCCGGTATCGAATCCGGATCAATCCCGGCGACCGCATCAAGATCGAGCTCTCCCCGTACGACCTGACGCGCGGCCGCATCGTCTACCGCGAGCGATAGCCCTCGAGCCCAGCGGGCTCTTTACCGGCCGGGGAGCCGGTGCTTAACTCGGGAAAGTGACAGCGTTCCGGGTGCTCGGACCCCTCGAGGCCGAGATCGACGGTCGTTCGGTGCAGCTCGGAGCGCCAAAGCAGCGCTCGTTGCTCGCCTTCCTGCTTCTGCATGCCAACGAGGTCGTGTCCCCCGAGCGTGCGATCGACTTTCTCTGGGGAGATGATCCGCCGCCGAGCGCTCACGGCTCGCTGCAGGTCTACATCCACGGGCTGCGGAAGCAGGTCGGCAGCGATCGCATCGAGACGCGGGGCTCCGGCTATCTGCTGACGGTCGGCTCGGGGGAGCTCGACGTCGACCGCTTCGACCGGCTCGTGTCCGACGGTCGCGCCGGGCTCGAGAAGGGAGCGGCAGAGCTGGCTTCGGCGCGGCTGACCGAGGCGCTCTCGCTCTGGCGGGGGGAACCGCTGGCCGACCTCTCGTTCGAGCCGTTCGAAGCCGAGCGTGCAGTCCTCCGCGAACGCCGGCACGCGGCGCACGAGCTCCGGATCGACGCGCAGCTTGCGCTCGGCGATCAGGACGGTCTCGTTCCGGAGCTCGAGGAGCTGATCGCCGAGCATCCGTACCGGGAGCGCCTGCGGGCGCAGCTCATGCTCGCGCTCTATCGCGCCGGCAGGCAGGCAGATGCACTCGGCGCGTTCCAGGCGACGCGCGAGACGCTCGCCGAGGAGCTGGGCATCGATCCGAGCCCTGAGCTGCGCGAGCTCGAGCGCGCCATCCTTCGCCAGGATCCCTCGCTGCTGCCGGCGGTCGCCGCGGGGAGCCTTCGGCTGCCGACCCCGAGCACGCGGCTCGTGGGACGCGGTCTCGAGGTCGCCGCGGTCTGCTCGTCGCTGCGCGAGCCCGACGTCGCGCTGCTGACGCTGACAGGCCCCGGAGGCGTGGGGAAGACCCGGGTGGCCATTGCCGCCGCGGCCGAATACGGCAAGGAGCTGGCCGACGGTGCGTTCTTCGTCGACCTCCAGGCGACGGTCGACCCCGCCCTGCTCGGGTCCGCGATCGCTGCCGCTCTCGAGATCGGCGAGCAGCCCGGTGAGGACACGCTCGACACGCTCGCCCGCGAGCTGAGGACGCGGGAGGCGCTCATCGTCCTCGACAATTTCGAGCGCCTCGTCAGCGCGGCGCCCGTCCTCGACCGGCTCCTGCAGGTCGCGCCGCGGCTGCGGCTCCTGGTCACGAGCCGCGTGCCTCTCAGGCTTTCGGGCGAGCACGAATACCCGATCTCTCCGCTGCCGGTGCCGGTGCCGACCGACGATCTCGCCCTGCTTGCACGGAACGATTCGATCGCCGTGTTCACCGCTCGGGCGCGCGCCGTCGATCCGTACTTTCAGCTCTCGGGCGCCAACGCGCAGGCTCTCGTCGGAATCTGCAACGCGCTCGACGGGCTGCCGCTTTCGCTCGAGCTGGCTGCGGCGCGGGTCAAGCTGCTCGGTGCCGAAGAGATCCTCACGAGGCTCGAGCGGCCGCTCGACGTGCTCGCCGGCGGCCAGGCCGACCTGCCTCCGAGACAGCAGACCCTGAGAGCGACGATCGACTGGAGCCATCAGCTGCTGACCGAGGACCAGCAGGCGCTGTTCGCCCGCCTGGCAGTCTTCGCCGGAGGCTTCACGCTCGAGGCGGTCGAGGCGGTCTGCGGCACGACGCTCGATCCCTTCGCCGCGCTGCTCGACTGCGGCCTACTGCTGCGCGAACAACCCGCGTGGGGGCCTCCGCGGTTCCGCATGCTCGTTCCGGTCCGCGAGTACGCGGCCGAGCGGCTTGATCCGGACGACAGCGAGACGACCAAGGGCCGGCATGCGGCGTTCTTCGTCGAGCTCGCCGAGAGCCTCGGGCCGAGGCTCACCGGCCCTGAGGCCCCGCGCGCCGTCGACAGGCTCTCCGACGACCACGAGAACCTGCGCGCCGTCCTCGCGTACGCATCGGCTCACGACGCGGAGGTCGGATTCCGCCTCACCTCGGCGCTTCGTCGCTACTGGGAGATGGCGGCGCGCGGGCGCGAGATCAGGGAGTGGCTCGAGCAGACATTGCCGGAGGCGGCAGGCGAGGACACGCCCGCGCGCGTCGGGGCGCTGATCGTCGAGGGCCGCCAACTCGTCGATGCGGGCGAGTACGCGGAGGCGCCGCCTGTCTTCGAACGTGCGGTCTCGGCCGCTCGCAGACTCGGGCTCGACGCCGACGCAGCGTTCGCGCTCACCCAGCTCGGGTGGCTCAGCACCGCCGCCGGGGACGTCGAGCAGTCGGAGGAGTACAAGCTCGAGGCGCTGGAGCTCGCCCGATCGGCACACGACCCATGGGTCGAGCGGCTGGCGCTCGCACTCCTCGCCGGCTCGCGGGTCGAGGCCGGCGACTTCCCGGCAGCGCGTTCCCTGCTCGAGCGATCGCTGGCGCTCGCGCGGCGCATCGGCGACGCTCGCGCGCTCGTCAACACGTTGATCAACACCGGCTGGGCGGCGATGCGCGCGGGCGACCTGCCGGCGGCGCGGGCGGTGCTCGAGGAGGCGCTCCAGCTTTGCGACGAGCTCGGCTACCCCGTCGCAACCGTTGCGGCGCTCGGCATGCTCGGTCTGGAGGCGAACCTCGCCGGCGAGCACGAGCGCGCCGTCGGTCTCCTGCTTCGCGCGCTCGAGATGGGCCGCGAGGTCGGGCGCCCAATCAACCTCGTCGAGGCCCTGACCGAGCTCGCGTTCGCCTATGTGGGATCGGAGCCCGCGTACGCGGCCGAGCTGCTCGCCTCGGCCGACGCCGCCTACGAGGCGCGGGGGATCGTGAGACCGACTCCCGAGCAGAAGCGCGCCCAGAGCTGCTGGGCGAAGCTCGCCGAGATTCTCGACCCGGCCGAGCTCGCACGAGCGAAGACGGCGGGCGGGCGGGTCGATCTCGACCACGCGATCGAGCAGGTACTCGCCTCCCGGGTACGCTGACTCGATGGACGAGGCGCCGCGCGATTTCGGGTTCAACACCCGTGCGGTGCACGCCGGGCAGCGTCCGGACCCGTACACCGGCGCGAGCGCGACGCCGATCTACCAGACCGCCGCGTTCGTGTTCGAGGACACGGAATCGGCGTCGGCGTACTTCAATCTCCAGGAGTACGGCAACGTCTACAGCCGGATCATGAATCCGACCGTGGCCGCGTTCGAGGAGCGCCTCGCGAACCTCGAGGGCGGTGCCGGGGCCGTCGCGTTTGCGAGCGGCCTCGCCGCGCAGGCCGCGCTGTTCTTCGCGCTGCTCGAGCCGGGCGACCGGATCGCGGTGGCGAAGGCGCTCTACGGGGGCTCGACCGCGCAGCTCAACCACCTGGCTCGCAAGCTCCAGATCACGCTCGACTGGGTCGACATGGACGACCCGGACGGCTGGCGCCGCACCGTCACCGCCGAGACGAAGGCGCTCTTCGCCGAGACGGTGGCGAACCCGGGCGGCAACGTGCTCGACATCGAGCTCGCAGCGGCGGTTGCTCACGAAGTCGGGGCGCCGCTCGTCGTCGACAACACGTTCGCGACCCCGTACCTGTGCCGGCCGTTCGAGTGGGGCGCCGACCTGATCGTCCACTCCGCGACCAAGTTCATCTCCGGGAACGGGACGACGATCGCGGGTGCCGTCGTCGACTCCGGCACGTTCGACTGGTCGAACGGACGCTTTCCGTCCATCGCGGAGCCGTCGGCCGCGTACCACGGCCTCAAGTTCCACGAGACGTTCGGCGTCTACGGGCTCTTGATGAAGTTGCGCGCCGAGACGCTGCGCGACTTCGGCGCGGTGCTGTCGCCGTTCAACGCGTTCCTGCTCCTGCTGGGGATGGAGTCGCTCGCGGTGCGGATGGATCGCCACGTCGCGAACGCGCTCGCCGTCGCCGAATGGCTGCTGGGCCGGCCCGGCGTCGGCACCGTGCGGCACCCGGCGCTGCCCGAGAGCCCGTACCGCCCGCTCGTCGACCGCTACTTGCCCGACGGCGCCGGCTCGGTCTTCTCGTTCGACCTCGAGAGCGGCCGCGAAGGCGGCCGCCGCTTCATCGAGGCGCTGTCGCTCTGGAGCCACCTTGCGAACGTCGGCGACACGAAGAGCCTCGTCATCCATCCGGCCTCGACTACGCATCGCCAGCTGTCGGACGAGGAACTCGCCGCGTCGGGCGTCGCGCCCGGGACAGTGCGCCTGTCGGTCGGGCTCGAAGACGTCGACGACCTCGTCTGGGATCTCGAGCGCGGGCTGCAGGCGGCTCGCGGTTCGGCCGTCACGGCGTGAACGAGTTCCAGGATCGCCGCACGATCCAGGAGCTCGTGCTGAACGCACGCACGGTCGCGATCGTCGGCCTCTCGGCGAGCGAGCTACGCGCGAGCAATTTCGTGGGCTACTACCTGCAGCGGCACGGCTACCGCGTGATCCCCGTGAATCCGCATGAGGAGCGGATCCTCGGGGAGCAGGTCTACGCGAGCCTCCGCGACGTGCCCGGGCACATCGACGTAGTGGACGTTTTTCGCAATCCCGCGGCGGTTCCCGACCTGGCGAGTGAAGCCGTCGAGGTCGGCGCGGGCGCGCTGTGGCTGCAGTTCGGCGTCATCAGCCCGGAGGGCGCGCAGATCGCACAGGACGGCGGGCTCGACGTCGTGATGGACCGCTGCCTCAAGATCGAGCACGCGCGGATCCGCGGGCGCATGCACTGGATGGGCTTCGACACCGGCGTGATCGCCGGCGCGCGTCAGGCTGACTAGCCCAGGCCGATCGCCTGCGCGAGCAGGAAGACGTTGAGCGCGCTGATCAGCGTGGCGATCGCACCCGCGGCGACGGTGGTCGTTCGCCGGTTGACGTGGACGCCCATCACGTCCCGGCGCCTCGTCAGAAGCAGCAGCGGGACGAGCGCGAACGGGATCCCGAACGAAAGGACGACCTGGCTCAGGACGAGCGCGCTCGTCGGGCTGACCCCGACTGCGAGGACGACGAGCGCCGGGATCATCGTCAGCCCACGCCGGACGAACAGTGAGAGCCGCAGGTTGACGAAGCCGGCCATCACGACCTGGCCCGCATAGGTTCCGACGCTCGACGAGGAGATCCCGGACGCGAAGAGCGCCACGGCGAAGGTGAGTGCAGCGGTGCCTCCGACCAGGTTCGAGAACCCGGCATGCGCCCCCTCGATCGTGTCCACGTGCGAGTAGCCAGGCGTGCCGTGGAAGAGCTTCGCAGCCACGCAGAGCATCGCCATGTTCACGAGCCCGGCGAGGCCGAGCGCCACGATCACGTCGGTCCGCGCGAAGCGCAGCACCCGCCGTCGGTCAGCCTCGTCGCGCACCGGCGTCCGGTCCTTCGTCAGCGCCGAGTGGAGGTAGATCGCGTGTGGCATGACGGTCGCGCCGATGATCCCGACGGCGAGATAGAGCGAAGCGGTTCCGTCGAGGTGCGGCACGAGCCCGGCCGCGGCGCCGCTTGCCGACGGCCCGATCTTCAGCGTCTCGTAGAGAAAGCCGAGCAGGATCAGCCCGAGGAACGCGGTGATCGCGAGCTCGAAGCGCCGGAAGCCGTGGCGCTGCAGCTCGAGCAGGGCGAATGCGATCACTCCGGTGATCAGTCCGGCCGGCAGGAGCGGCACGCCGAACAGGAGGTTGAGGCCGAGCGCCGCGCCGATGAACTCCGCGATGTCGGTGGCCATCGCCATCGCCTCGGCCTGGATCCAGAGTCCCCACGCGACCGGGCGCGGATAGTGGTCGCGGCACAGCTCCGGCAGGTTCCGGTTGGTGACCACCCCGAGCTTGGCCGAGAGGTACTGGATCAGCATGGCCATGAGGTTCGCGAGGACGACGACCCAGAGGAGGAGGTAGCCGAACCGGGCCCCACCCTGGATGTTCGTCGCGAAGTTGCCGGGGTCGACGTATGCGACCGCGGCGACGAACGCCGGCCCGAGCATCGTGAGCGTCGCGCGCACCCGCCCGCGGGCCATGATGGTGTGGAGGGGAGTGGTGTCGTGCCGGAAGGCCTCGTAGGCCTCGTCGCTCATGCGTTCTCCGTGCTCACGCGCATCGCGCGTGCCAGCGTCGCGCCGAGGACGTGCACGTCCTCGCCGACGCGGACGAAGAGCGGACCGTCGAACGGCTGCCGCTCGACGAGCTCGAGCCTCGTGCCGGGGACGATGCCGCGCTCGCCGAGGAAGCGGAGCATCTCGGGCTCGGAGTCGGAGATCCGGACGAAGGTCGCCGTGTCGCCCGGCTCGAGCTCCGCGAGCGCCGGCGCCGGCGTTTCGGCGAGCTTGAGCTCGCGGCTCGGGATCGGATCGCCGTGCGGGTCGACCGTCGGATCGCCGAGCTTCGCCGCGATCAGCTCCTCGAGCTCTTCCGAGAGCGCGTGCTCGAGCACCTCGGCCTCGGCGTGGACCTCGTCCCAGGTCATGCCGAGGCTCTCGACGAGGAACAGCTCGACGAGGCGGTGGTGGCGGATCACCTCGAGGGCGACACGCCGGCCGTGCTCGGTGAGGCGCACCCCGTGATAGCGCTCGTGCTCGACCAGACCGAGTGTCGCGAGCTTGCGCAGCATTCCCGAGACCGACGCGGGGCGGACCTCGAGCAGCTCGGCGAGGTCGGTCGTCGAGGCCGTGCCTTCGCGGGACTCGAGCGTGTAGATCGCCTTCGCATAGTCCTGCACCGCGGTCGTGAGCTCGCGTGTCTCGGAAACTCGTTGAGGTTGAGCCATGCCTAAATTCTAGATTAGGTAGCCATGATCTTGCAAACGTGCATGATTTGCAGGTGCACAACCACGGAAATGGGCATGCGCATGGGCACTCGCACGGCGGCACGCACGACGCGCGCCGGCTCGGAGTCGCGCTCGGGCTGATCCTCGCCTTCATGGCCGTCGAGGTCGTGGTCGGCGTGCTCGCGCACTCGCTCGCGCTCCTGTCCGACGCGGCGCACATGCTGACCGACGCCGGCGCGCTCGTGATGTCGCTCGTGGTGCTGCGGCTCGCGGCCCAGCCGGCAGGCGGGAACCGGACGTTCGGCCTGCGTCGCTCGGAGATTCTCTCCGCACAGGCGAACGGGGCCGCGCTGCTCGTGCTTGCCGGCCTGATCGTCTACGGCGCCGTCCGTCGCCTCGTCTCGCCGCCCGACGCGAAGGGCGGCGCGATCTTCGTGGTCGCGCTCCTGGGCATCGGCGTCAATCTCCTCGCGACCTGGCAGTTGTCGGGGGCGAACCGGCGCTCGCTCAACGTCGAGGGGAGCTTCCAGCACGTTGTCACCGACCTCTACGCGTTCATCGCCACCGCTGCGGCCGGCGCCGTGATCCTCGTCACCGGTTGGGTGCGGGCCGACGCTGTGGCGGCGCTCTTCGTCGCGGCGCTCATGCTGCGGGCGTCGTGGCAACTTCTGCGCGACTCGGGTCGAGTGCTGCTCGACATCGCGCCGGCCGGGCTATCCGTGGAGGAGATCGGGCAGGCGATGGCGTCGTCTGAAGCCGTGGTCGAGGTGCACGACCTACACGTCTGGGAGGTGACGACCGAGTTCCCGAGCCTCTCGGCGCACGTCCTCGTCGAGCCGGGAGCCGACTGCCACGGCATCCGGCGCGAGCTCGAGTCGATGTTGCGCGACCGGTTCGGCCTCGAGCACACGACGCTCCAGGTCGACCACGCGTCCGCCAAGCTCGTCCAGATCCGCTAAACTTACGTAAACGTAAGGTTCTACGGGACGGGGGTCTAGCGGTGCGGCTGCGCTCGCGGAAGCTCGAGTACAAGTGGGTGGCGCTCTCGAACACGACGCTCGGGACGCTGCTGGCGATGATCAACAGCTCGATCCTGCTGATCGCGCTGCCGAACATCTTCCGCGGGATCGGCATCGACCCACTCCAGCCTGGCAATACGAGCTACCTGCTCTGGCTGCTGTTGAGCTTCCTCGTCGTGATGGCCGTGTTGCTGGTCAGCCTCGGCCGGCTCGGCGACATGTACGGCCGGGTGCGGATGTTCCGCCTCGGCTTCGCCGTTTTCACCTTCTTCTCGATCCTGCTCTCGGTCACCTGGCTGCACGGCAGTTCCGCAGCGCTCTGGCTGATCGGAATGCGGGTCGGGCAGGGAGTCGGCGCCGCGATGGTCTTCGCGAACTCGAGCGCCATCCTCACCGACGCCTTCCCGCACGACGAGCGCGGGCTCGCACTCGGGATCAACAGCGTCTCGATGGTGGTCGGCTCGTTCTTCGGGCTCGTGCTCGGCGGCCTTCTGGCGCCGCTCGAGTGGCGCCTCGTCTTCGTTATCTCGGTCCCGATCGGGCTCTTCGCCACGATCTGGTCGTACCGCTCGCTCCGCGAGCTCGGTGTGCGCAAGCCCGGGAGGATCGACTGGTGGGGCAACCTGACGTTCGCGGCAGGGCTCATCCTGCTGATGGTCGGCATCACCTACGGGATTCAGCCCTACGGCGCGGACACGATGGGCTGGACATCACCGCTCGTGCTCGGGTGTCTGCTCGGCGGGGCGGGGCTGCTCGCGCTCTTCTGCTGGATCGAGCTGCACATTGACGAGCCGATGTTCCAGCTCGGGCTCTTCCGCATCCGTGCGTTCGCGGCGGGCAATCTCGCCGCCCTACTTGCGGCGATGGCGCGCGGCGGCCTCCAGTTCATCCTCATCATCTGGCTGCAGGGGATCTGGTTGCCGGAGCACGGCTACGACTTCGCGTCGACCCCGCTCTGGGCGGGCATCTACATGCTCCCGCTGATCCTCGGCCTGCTGATCGCAGGGCCGACCTCGGGCTGGCTCTCGGACCGCTTCGGTGCGCGGCCGTTCGCGACCGGCGGGATGATCGTCGCAGCGACGAGCTTTGCGCTCCTGATCGCCCTGCCCGTGAACTTCACCTATCCCGAGTTCGCGCTGATCCTGCTGCTGAACGGGATCGGGATGGGGCTCTTCCAGTCGCCGAATACGGCGGCGGTGATGAACAGCCTTCCGGCCGCCCAGCGCGGCGCCGGGGCGGGGATGCTCGCGACGTTCAACGTCTCGTCGAGCGTCTTGTCGATCGGCGTCTTCTTCACGCTGATGATCGTGGGCCTCGCCGGCGGGCTGCCGCACGCGATGCAGTCGGGTCTCGTCGCGCACGGCGTAGCGCCTACCGACGCGACGCGGATCTCCCACCTGCCGCCGGTCGCAACCCTCTTTGCCGCGTTCCTCGGCTACAACCCCGTCAAGACACTGCTCGGGCCGCACGTGCTCAACGGGCTCTCGCCCGCGGACGCGCACACGCTGACCGGGCGCGCGTTCTTCCCGCATCTCATCTCGAGCCCGTTCCACACCGCGCTCGACTACGCGTTCGCCTTTGCGATCGTCGCCTGCCTCGTCGCTGCCGTTGCCTCCATGCTTCGCGGCGGGAAGTACGTGCACGTCGAGGAGGTCGCCGTCGATCCGCTCGACATCGAGGTGGCGGCGTGAGCGCCACCGGCACGGCGCTCCGCATCGGCGAGGTGGCGCAGCGCGTCGGCGTGACGCCGCGGACGATCCGCTACTACGAGGAGCTCGGTCTGCTCGGCTCCGGGGCGGCCAGGGAGAAGGGCTCGCACCGCACGTATGCCGAGACCGACGTCGCGCGGCTGCAGGAGCTGATCCGGCTGCGCGACCTGCTCGGCCTGACGCTCGAGGAGCTCGTCGAGCTGGCTGAGGCAGAAGAGGCGCGCGCGGCCCTGCGCGGCCGCTGGGAGGAGGATCCGAGCGACGAGGAGCGGCTGCGGATCGTCGAGGCGGCGATCCCACACGTCGAGCGCCAGCTCGCGCTCGTCCGGAGCCGCCAGGCGACGCTTGAGGAGTTCTCGCGGGACCTCGAGGTGAAGCTCGGCCGGCTGCGCAGGCGCCGGCGCGACCTTTCCCGGCTGCGCTAGCGTCATTGGGATGGCCGCAACTCCTCGCCGGCTCACCTTCGGAGCGCACGCGACGGCGTACGAGCGCGCCCGGCCTGCCTGGCCGGAGGCGGCCGCGCGCTGGCTCGTTCCCGACGGTGCGGCGCTCGTGGTCGAGCTCGGCGCCGGCACCGGGAAACTGACGCGTGCGGTCTCCGCTCTCGGCATGTGGGTCGTCGCGGTCGAGCCCGATCCGCGGATGCTCGCGGTGCTGCAGGGGCTCGGCCTCGAAGGGGTGGAGGGCTCGGCCGAGGGGATTCCGTTCGGCGACGCGGTGGCCGACGCGGTCGTGGCCGGCTCCAGCATGCACTGGTTCGAGCTCGACCAGGCGTTGCCCGAGATCCACCGCATACTGCGGCCCGGCGGCCGCTTCGCCTTCGGCTGGAACCACCGCGACGACCGGAATCCAACGGTTGCCCGCATGGGGGAAGCGGTCTACGCGGCACAGGCGCGCAGGCCCGGACCGCGCTGGCGGAGCCGCAACTGGGTGGCCAAGCTGACCGAGTCGGGCCTTTTCCGGGACGTCGAGCGCGCGCTCTTCGAGCACGTCCACGAGCTGCCGCGCGAGGCGCTCGCCGACCACTTGCTGTCGTACTCCGGGGTCGCGGCGCTGGCCGAGGACGAGCGCAAGCGCGTCTTCGGCGCCGTGGCAGAGGCCCTCGACTCGGATCCGTCGGTGAGCGACGGCGCCACTCTCCGGCTGCCGTTCGTCGTCGCCGCGTATCGCGCGACGCGCGTCTAGGAGAGTGAGCCGCAGAAGCCGCTGCGGTCGCGGTTGAGGCAGAGCAGACCGAGCAGGTTGCGGTCGTCGTCGAGCACGATCACCCGCCGGTTCGGGCTGGCGGCTGCGCGCTCGAAGGCCTCATCGGCCGAGGCGTGAGGGGAGATGACCTCCGGATCGCTGTCGGCATGGTCGAGTGCACGATCGTCCGGCGCGGCGTCGGACGGGATATGCGTGACGGAGCCTTTGAACGCGCGGCCGTCGGCGAGCAGCACCATCTGAACCCGTGGGTTGGCGAGCTGCTCGCGAACCTCCGCCACCGATGCGTCCGCGGTGAGCGTCTTCGGCTCGCGGAGCATCAGGTCGGCCGCGACGAGGAGCGGAGCGCCATCTGCCTCGAACCCGTCCACGCTGTGACTTTACCTAGGCGGATGCGAAGAACGGGGCTCGTTCTCGTGTATATGCTGCACGACAGCAGCTAGGCATTGCATTGGCAACAAAGGAGCGTGCGGATCGTGGGGAGCGGGGTCAACAGGGCTGAGTTGTTGCGTCGCGGAGCGGTCGGCGGCGGGGCGTTGCTCGTCTCGGCGTCGGGCCTTTCGGCTTTCGCCGGCACCGCATCGGCAGACGCGCCTCCCGACGCCGATCTCACGTATCTCCGCCTCCTGATCGCCGCCGAGCTGCTGGGGATCGACTTCCAGACGCACGCGCTGGCGTCTCGCAAGCTCCACACCAAGGGTTCGGCGGCGCTGATCCGGCGGATGCGCGCGGACGAGAACGCGCACTACGCCAAGCTCGCGGCCGTGTTGACCGCGGCCGGGCAGACGCCGGCGACGTCGGCCGACATCGACTTCGCGTATCCGAAGGGCAGCTTCCGCAGCGAATCCTCGATCCTCACGCTCGCGGGGCGGCTGGAGCGCGTGATGCTGGGGGCGTACCTGGGGGCGGCCGAAAACGTGGAGACGCCGGACCTGCGGCTCCCGATCGCGCAGATCGCGGCGAACGAGGCACAGCATGTCGGTGCGCTGGAAGCGCTCGAGGGCCGGTCCGTGATCGGGAAGGCATTCGCACCGGCGCTCCAGATCGGGTCGGTGTCCGACGCTCTGGACGAGTTCGAGAGCTAGACGATGCCGAAGCAGGAATACACCGCCAGCGAAGCAGCGGCAGCGCTTGGGATCAGCGTCGACACGCTTCGCCGCTGGGATCGAAGCGGCCGGATCAAGGTCACGCGCGACCGGAGCAATCGGCGTCTCGTGTCCGTGAAGGAGCTCGACCGTCTGCGCGGTGACGGCAAGGGGACGCACATCTCCGCCCGCAACCGCTTTCGCGCAACGGTGACCGACGTCCAGGTAGAGGGCCTGATGGCGCAGGTGGAGCTCGTCGTCGCCGATCCGGTGCGGCTCGTCGCGATCGTCACCCGCGACGCCGTCGAGGAGCTGGGATTGAAGGAAGGCATGGCGGCGACCGCCATCGTCAAGTCCACGAACGTGATCATCCAGAGCTGAAGGGGGTTTCGCCCGTGTCGTTCCGCCGTACTCACCTTGCCGTTCTTGCAGTCGTCGCTGGATGTCTGCTCGCGCTGCCAGTCGGGCGCGCGGCGTCGGCGACGCGCGCGCAGCTCACGGTGTATGCGGCGGCTTCGCTGACCAACGTCTTCCCCGCGATCGACAACAGCGAGAAGTACTCCTTCGCCGGCTCGAACGCGCTCGCGGCGCAGATCCAGCAGGGCGCGCCGGCCGACGTGTTCGCCTCGGCCAACATGACGCTTCCGACGACGCTCTTCCAGAAGGGCCTCTGCTCGAAGCCGCTCGTCTTCACGCGCAACACATTGGTGATCGTGGTGCCGAAGTCGAACCCGGCCAACATCCACAACATCTACAACCTGACGAAGTCGGGCGTGAAGATCGACATCGCCGCCAAGGGCGTCCCCGTCGGCAGCTACACGCTGCAGATCCTGCAGAACATGAACCTGTCGAGCGCCGTCCTGAAGAACGTCGTCAGCCAGGAGACGGACGTCCGCGAGGTGCTCTCGAAGGTCGCGCTCGGGGAAGCCGATGCGGGCTTCGTCTACTCGACCGACGCGAAGACGGTGCCCGGCCAGGTCAAGGTGATCAAGATCCCCGCGTGGGCGCAGCCGAAGGTGCAGTACGGCATCTGCGTCGTCTCCAGCAGCACCCAGAAGCCGGCCGCCAAGGCGTTCATCAAGCGCGTGCTGAGCAAGGCTGGGCAGAAGAAGCTGCACACGTTCGGCTTCCTGCCGCGCGTCAAGCCGAAGAGCTAGGACGGGGCTGCAATGAGGCGAGCGCTCGGCTTCGGTCTCTTCGTCGCCGTCGCGGTCGTCACGCTCGCCTTCCTCGCCCTGCCGATCGTCGGGATCTTCGCCCACACGTCGCCGGGCAAGGTGCTCGACCAGCTCTCGAACCCCGTCGTCAAGGACGCCCTCATCGTCACCCTCAAGACGAGCGTGGTCGCGCAGACGGCGATCCTGCTCTTCGGCACGCCGACGGCCTATCTGCTCGCCACTCGGCGCTTTCCGGGCCACTCGCTCGCGGTCACCCTCGTCGAGTTGCCGCTCGTGCTGCCACCGGCCGTCGCGGGCGTCGGTCTCCTCGCCGCTCTGGGCCGCTTCGGCCTGCTCGGCTCGACCCTGCGCACGTTCGGGATCGAGCTTCCGTTCACCCAGGCGGCGGTCACCGTCGCCGTCGCCTACGTCGCCAGCCCGCTGTACATCCGGCAGGCGATCGCCGTCTTCGAGGCCACGGATCCACACCTGACCGCAGCGTCGCGCACCCTCGGCGCCGGGGAGCTCCGCACCTTCTTCCGCGTGGTCCTGCCGCTCGCCCGCGGCGGCTTGATCGCCGGGCTCGCGCTCTCCTTCGCCCGCGGGCTGGGCGAGTTCGGCGCCACGATCATGTTCGCCGGCAGCCTGCAGAAGGTGACCCAGACGCTGCCGCTCGCGATCTACCAGGAGTTCGATGTCAACTTCAACGCGACCCTGGCCATGAGCGCCGTGCTCGTCCTCATCAGCGCCGTCCTGCTCCTGACGCTCAGAATCGGACTCTCATGGCGAAGCTCACCCTCGACCAGGTCGCCGTCCCTCTTCGGACTTTCCGGCTCGAGCTGAGCCTCGAGGTCGGTTCGACCTTCGCGCTCGTCGGCCCGAGCGGGGCCGGCAAGAGCACCGTCCTGAACGCAATCGCCGGCCTCGTCAAGCCCGCCGCCGGCCGGATCAGCTGCAACGACGAGACCTGGTTCGACGCGGAGCGGGGTGTCTTCCTACGTCCCGAGGAGCGCCGCGTCGGGCTCGTCTTCCAGGACTACGCGCTCTTCCCGCACCTGACCGTGCGCAAGAACATCGAGTACGCGCGCCGGCACCGCGCGGACGAGTATCTCGAGCGCTTCCAGATCGGTCATCTCGAAGATGCACTGCCCGGCAGCCTCTCGGGCGGCGAGCGCCAGCGCGTCGCGCTCGCCCGCGCCCTCGCGCGCGACCCCGAGATCCTTCTGCTCGACGAGCCGCTCGCGGCACTCGACGCCCACACGAAGATCGAGGTGCGAGTCGAGCTGCAACAGCTCCTCGCCGGCCTGGAGATCCCCACCCTGCTCGTCACGCACGACTTCGAGGACGCGGCCGCTCTCGCGGACCAGGTCGGTGTGATCGTGGAAGGGCGCCTCCGCCAGACCGGAACGCCGGCCGACCTCGTGGCCAAGCCCGCCGATCCGTTCGTAGCCTCGTTCACCGGCGCGAACCTTCTGCACGGCGAGCGTCGTGTCACCGGCGTCGGCACGACCGGCATCCGTCTCGACGACGGAACGGTTGTCTCGACCGCCGGCGACGGTAACGGCGCGCTCGTCCTGGCGGTCTACCCCTGGGACGTGACGATCTCGACCACCCGCCCGGGCGACTCCGCCATGAACGTGATCGCAGGGGCGATCACCGCGATCACCGAGCTCGGGAACCGCGCCCGTGTCACGATCGGCCCGCTCACGGCCGAGATCACCGTCGACTCGCTGCGCAGGCTCGGCCTCGAGCCGGGCCAGCAGGCCTACGCCAGCTTCAAGGCGACCGGAACCAGGATCGTCGCAAGCCACTCATCCACCGAAGGAGGCACAGAATGAAGCTCAGCACCCGCAACCAGCTCCCCGGCAAGGTCACCAACGTCAAGCTCGGCGGGGTCATGTCCGAGATCACCGTCGACATCGGCGGCCAGACGATCGTCGCCGCAATCACCCGCGAGAGCGCGGAGCATCTCGAGCTCGCGGAGGGCGACGACGTGACCGTGCTGGTCAAGGCCACCGAGGTGATGCTCGGGAAGTAGCGGCTACGTTGGCCGCGGGTTGCGGAGGCCGATCGCTCCGATCAGGCCGCCGCAGATCAGCAGTCCGGAGACCACGGCCATCGTGACGTGGAAGCCGTGCACGGTGAGGTGATCGCCGCCGCTCGCGGCTGTGATTCCGAGGATCGCGATGGCCAGGAGACCGGCGATCCGGGCGACCGCGTTGTTCACGCCCGACGCCGTTCCGGCGTCTCCGGCATTGGCGTCAGCGAGCACCGTCGTCGTCAGCGGGGCGACCGTGAGGGACAAGCCCGCAGCGAAGACAAGCAGCCCCGGCAGGATGTCGGTCACGTAACTCAGGTTCGTCGGCAGGCGGGTGAACGCGAGCACGCCGAGACCCGCGATCACCGGACCGAGCGCCATGAAGAGGCGCGGCCCGTACTGCATCGAAAGCCGCCCGGTACGCGGCGAGACGAAGAACATGACGACCGTGACCGGCAGGATCGAGACCCCGGCCTGCAACGCGGAGAAGCCGGCGAACTCGATCAGGAACAGCGTCAGGAACGTGGTCAGCCCGGAGAGCCCGCCGTACACCGAGAGCGTCTCGATGTTGGCGACCGAGAAGTTGCGCAGCCGGAACAGGCGGAGCGGCAGCATCGGGAGCGGAGTCCGCAGCTCGTAGAACACGAAGGCGGCGAGGAGGCCGAGGCCGCCGGCGAAGGCGCCGAGGATGAGCGGATCGCTCCAACCACGTTGCGGCTGCTCGATGAAGCCGGCGACGAGGAGGCCGAGCCCAGCCGTGCACAGAATCGCGCCCCACGTGTCCACGCGCAGATCCTCGCGCCGCTTCTGCCGGATTCCGCCGAGCCGCACGAGGATCAGCAACGTGGCAGCCGCGACCGGGATGTTGATGAGGAAGATCACCCGCCAGCTGGACACGTCGACCAGCCAGCCGCCCAGAGTCGGCCCGACGATGAACGAGATCCCCGTCCAGGAGGTCCACTGGCCGATCGCGTTGCCTCGGGCTGCGCCGGTGAAGGTGGCGGTGATCATGGCGAGCGAGGCGGGGGCGAGGAGCGCTCCCGTCATGCCCTGGATCGCGCGGAAGACGATCAGCGCGGTCGCGGTTGGGGCGATCGCACACAGGAGCGAGGCGCCCGCGAAGCTCGCCACGCCGATCGCGAAGATCTTCGACTCTCCGAAGATGTCGCCGAGCGAGCCGCCCACCAGGATCAGCGAACCGAGGGTGAGCAGGTACGCATCGACGACCCATTGCTGCGTCGCGAGGCCGCCGCCGAGGTCCGCCTGGATCGACGGCAGGGCGACGTTGACGACCGAGCCGTCGATGAAGGCCATCGCCGAGCCGAGGATGCTTGCGATCAGGGTCCAGCGGGCGATGCGAGACGGATCCATGTGACGATCCTAAGAACGGCGGCGGAGCCTCCGCTATTGCTGCGACCATGGGGACGTGCACGATCACGAAGCGCCGGCCGCCGACGGGACTCGCCGTTACGGCCGCGGAGTCTTCCTTGCCACCCTCGCCGGCGGACTTTCGTCGCTCTACTGGGGCAAGGCGGCGTGGGGGCATGTCTCCGGCGCGCTGAGCGGCGTCGACTCGGCGCTCGGGCCGGGGTCCGGCTGGCGGATCTACACCGTCGCCGCAACGATGCCGACCTTCGACGCGGCGACCTGGCGGCTACGGATCGGCGGGCTCGTCGAGCAGCCGCACGAGCTGACCTACGACGAGCTGCGTGCGCTGCCGCAGGTATCGGAGGTCAAGGACTTCCATTGCGTCACGGGCTGGACGGTCGGCAACGTCCACTGGCGCGGCGTCCGCTTCAGCGATCTGCTCGCGAAGGCGCGGCCGCTGCCGCATGCGCACGCGCTGGAGTTCGTCTCGGCCGAGCAGCCGTACGTCGACTACCTCACGCTTCACCAGGCGAACCTCCCGGAGGTGATGCTCGCCTGGGAGATGGACGGCAAGCCGCTCCTCCGCGAGCACGGCGCCCCGGTGCGCGTCGTGATCCCTGAGATGTACGGCTACAAGAACGTGAAGTGGGTCGCCGAGATCAATCTCGTCGCACAGGCTGGAAGCGGCTACTGGGAGAACCTCGGCTACGACCAGAACGCCTGGGTCGGGCGCTCGAACGGGTATTAGCGGCGGGCAGCCCGTCCGGGGCTGCCCGCCGCATGCGTAGTTACTTGCCGCAGGTGTTGCTGGCGGTGGCCGGCCGCTTGCCGAGCGTCACCGACAGGTGCTGGGTGGAACCGTTCCGCGTGACGGTGACGGCCACCTTCTCACCGGGCTTGGCCGATGACACTGCAGTCGTCAGCGCGTCGTAGGTCGTGACCGGCTTGTCGGCCACGGACGTGATCACGTCGCCGGCCTTGAGCCCGGCGGCGTCCGCAGGCCCGCCTGGGACGACGCAGGACACCTTCGCGGCTCCGCTCGGAGCGACCGCCACGCCGAGATACGCGTGCTGCACCGTGCCGCCGGAGATCATCGTCTGCGCGACGCCCTTCGACGAGTCGATCGGGACGGCGAAGCCGACGCCGGCGTTGTCGTTGTTGTCGCCTGCATTGAGGATCTGGTCGTTGATCCCGATCACCGTGTTCGTGGCGGTGTCGATCAGCGGCCCGCCGGAGTTGCCGTGGTTGATCGCGGCGTCGGTCTGAATCGCGCCGGTAATGGAGAAGTTGTTCGGCGCGGTGATCGTCCGGTTCGTCGCGCTGACGATCCCGGCGGTCATCGTCTCGGGCAGGCTGAACGGGCTGCCGATGGCGACGACGCTCTGGCCCGGCTCGACCGACGACGAGTCGCCGAGCGCAAGCGGGTGCAGGTTGGAGGCCGGCTCGTTGACGTGGATCACGGCGGTGTCGGTCGACTTGTCGCTGCCGACGAGAGTTGCCGAGGTCGTGGAGCCGTCCTGGAACATGACCTTGATCGATTGCGCGCCGCTCACGACGTGCTCGGCGGTCATGATGTTGCCGTTCGAGTCGATCTCGAAGCCCGTTCCCTCGGCCTCTTCCTTCTGCGAGCCGCTACCGCCCCCGCCGAACGGGAACTGAGACGAGCTGTTGGCTGACGACTGCTCCACCACGGTGATGTCGACGACGCCGGGTGCATCGTCCTTGTAGAGCTGCGGAAGCGAGTCGACGGTCGAGGTGGACGAGGCCGGCTGAGCCGGCACGACGAGCTTGGTCGTGCTCGCTGTGCCCGAGCTGTGGTTGGACAGGGCATACGCGCCGGCGCCCGCTGCGGCGCCGACGGCGAGTGCAGCGGCCAGGGCGGCTATCAGCCGCAGGCGCGTCCTGGAAGGGCGTGGGTTCATGTCTCCGAGTCTCCTTGAATCGTTTCCGGCTGCCAGAGTGCCCGCTTTCCCTAGGACGAGAGTGAGAGAGCGGTGAGGGTTCCGTAAGAACCGATCCGGCGCGCGTCGCGCTGGGAGAGCGCCGAACCCGGCGCCGGCTCTTGAGGGGGAGTGCCGGCGCCGGGCATGAGGCGGCGCTTTCGGGGGATCGGGTTCGCGCTGTGGTCATGCTCTCCGCCGAGCGTGAGAACGACCTGAGCGGGGCGTATGAGTTCTCTAAGCGTCGAGGGCGGAGCGCAACGACGCGACGTAGTCGCGTAGCGCGTCGGCTCCATTCTCTGCCGCCTCGACTGCGCGGGAGCCGACGACAACGCCGTCCGCGAGCTCGCCCACGGCGCGCGCCTGCTCGGGAGTGGAGATGCCGAAGCCGGCGTAGAGGGGGACGTCGCTGAGGGCTCGCACGCGCTCGACGAGCGGCGGCAGCGCGGGGGAGACTTCAGTCCGCACGCCCGTCGTCCCCGTCACCGAGACGAGGTAGAGCCAGCCGTCCGTGGCCTCGGTCGCAGCCCGGATCCGCTCGTCCGTCGAGGTCGGGGCGACGAGCTGGATGCGTCGAATCGACGGTTGCTCCTCGACTGGGAGGTCGACGAGGATGAAGCTCGAGGCGCCGCGGTCGCGCGCGTCGGCCGCGAAACGCTCGTAGCCGTAGGCCTCGAGGATCGCGGCGTAGGTCATCGGCACCAGCGGTGTGTCGGGAAGTAGCTCGCGGGTTCGGGCGAGCACGTCGAGGCAGGCGTGCGTGCGCATCCCGCGCGCGAGGGCGCGCTCCGACGCGCGCCGGATGACCGGCCCTTCGGCGAGCGGGTCCGAGAACGGGAAGCCGAGCTCGACGATGTCGGCGCCGCCCTCGACGGCGGCCTGCGCGAGCTCCGGCGTCTCCGGCTCGGCGACCAGATAGATGACGAGCTTCTTCACGGGCTCAGACGCTCGAGCACCTCGGCGAGATCCTTGTCGCCTCGGCCGCTGAGGCCCACGAGGATCAGCTCGGCGTCGAGGTCGCGGGCGCGGGCGAGCGCGTGCGACGGCTCGAGCGCGGGGAGGATCCCTTCGGTTCGCGCCAGATCCTGGAAGGCCGTGAGCGCCTCCTCGTCGGTCGCGACGCGGTACTCGGCGCGGCCGGAGTCCCGGAGGAACGCGTGCTCGGGCCCGACTCCCGGGTAGTCGAGACCGGCGGAGATCGAATGAGCGTCGGCGATCTGCCCGTCTTCGTCGGCGAGCACCGAGGAGCGCGCGCCGTGCAGCACAGCGGGCCGGCCGCTGCCGAGCGACGCCGCGCCCGCGGCTTCGACCCCGACGAGACGGACGCCCTCGTCCTCGACGAAGCCGTGGAAGATCCCGATCGCGTTCGAGCCGCCGCCGACGCAGGCGACGACTGCCTCGGGGAGGTTCTGCTCGACGGCGAGCATCTGCTCGCGCGCCTCGCGGCCGATCACCGACTGCAGCTCGGCCACGAGCTCGGGATACGGCGCGGGGCCGACGCACGAGCCGATCAGGTAGTGGGTCGTCTCGACGTTCGTGATCCAGTCGCGGATCGCTTCGCTCGTGGCCTCTTTCAGAGTCTTGGTGCCGAAGTCGACGCCGCGTACCTCTGCTCCGAGGAGCCGCATGCGTTCGACGTTGGGGCGCTGGCGGCGCATGTCCTCCTCGCCCATGTAGACGACGCACTCGAAGCCGAAGCGCGCGCAGACGGTCGCGGTCGCGACGCCGTGCTGGCCGGCTCCCGTCTCGGCGACGATCCGCCGCTTGCCGAGCCGCTGGGCGAGCACGGCCTGGCCGAGCGCGTTGTTGAGCTTGTGCGCGCCGGTGTGGAGCAGATCCTCGCGCTTGAGGTAGATCCGTTTACCGGGCGCGAATCGCTCGGAAAGCGTGAGCGGCGTTGGCCGCCCCGCGTACGTCGTGAGGAGGTCGTGGAGCTCGGCACGGAACGACTCGTCGGCGAGCGCGTCGCGCCAGCCGCGCTCGAGCTCGTCGAGCGCCGGAATCAGCGTCTCCGGGACGTAGCGCCCGCCGTATTCGCCGAAGTCGCCGCTCATGCGTGGGCCTCCTCCACGAACGCGCGCACCTTGTCGTGATCCTTGATGCCGGGAGCGGATTCGAGCCGCGACGCCGCGTCCACCGCCCAGGGCTGCACGGTCCGGATCGCCTCGCGCACGTTCTCGGGGCCGAGCCGCCCGGCGAGGACGAGGCGCTCGTCGGTGCCGCCTGCGCTCTTCCAGTGGTCGGGATCCTCGCCCTCCCAGGGCAGGTCGGCGACGCGAGCGACCGGCTCGCCGTCCCGCAACAGGACGGCGTTGCGCCCGCGCACGGTGCCTTCCTGCGGCTCGTAGAGCTGCACGAGGTCGGCGCCTCGCTCCTCCGGCTCGCCGACGTCGACGGAGACGCTGAGCACCGTGTCCGGCACGGCGAGAACGCCGGGCGCCCGGCGCGGCGAGCCTTCGGCGAAGATGAAGCCGCACAGGTCGGCGCCTGCCTCGACCGCGGCGTCGACGTCCTCCTGCCGCGTCAGCCCGCACACCTTGACGAGTGGCCGCGAGAGGAGCTCGCGGAGTTTCGTGCCCGGCTCGGTTGCGCGCATCAGCGACGTTCCGACCAGGACGGCGTTCGCGCCGGCGAGCTCGGCGGCTGCGGCCTGCGCGCGCGTGCGAACCGCGCTTTCCGCAACGACGAGGCGGTCGCGCGGCGCCTGCGCGACGAGTTCGAGCTGGGTGCGCCGGTCGATCCGGAACGTGCCGAGGTCGCGTGCGTTGACGCCGATCACAGCAGCGCCGAGCCGAGTCGCGCGCCCGAGCTCGTCCTCGTCGTGGGCCTCGACGAGCGCGTCGAGGCCGAGCTCCTCGGCAGCGCGCATGAGCCCGACCATTGTCGCGTCGTCGAGATCGCGCAGGATGAGGAGCGCCGCGTCGGCGCCGGCCTCCCGCGCGTTGCGCAGATGCTGCACGGTCGAGAAGAACCCCTTCGCGAGCAGCGGGAGGTCGACGCTCGCGCGGGCCGCGCGCAGGTCGTCGAGCGAACCGGCAAACGCGTCGTCGACGAGGACGGAGACCGCCCGTGCGCCTCCCGTCTCGTACGCGGGCACGACGGCTTCGACCCGCGCGCCGGGGCTGATGTCGCCGGCCGAGGGCGAGCGGCGCTTGAACTCGGCGATCGCGCCGAAGCCGGGTTGCGCGAGGGCGTCGGCGAATCTCATGAGCGGGAGAACTCCGCCAGCTCGTCGAGCCGTGCCGCCGCCGCGCCGGAGTCGATCGCCTCGCGTGCGGCGGCGATCCCATCGCGCAGGCTCTCCGCGTGGCCCGCGGCGGCGATTCCTCCGGCTGCGTTGAGGATCACGGCCGAGCGGTGGCCGCCCACTGCGCCGCCGAGCACCTCCCGCAGGGCAGCCGCGTTCGCCTCGGGATCCCCGCCGCGCAGCTCGCCCGGGTCGCAGCGGTCGATGCCGAGCTCCAGCGGATCGAGCTCGTATTCGCTGACCTCTCCGGCCTTCACCTCGCAAACGAGATTCGGCCCGCACGGCGAGAGCTCGTCGATGCCTCCGGCTCCGTGCACGACGTACGCGTGCGTCGTCTCGAGCTGGACGAGCGCATCGGCGAGCGTCCGCGCGAGCTCCGGTGAGTAGACACCGAGCACGAGCGCACGCGCGCCCGCCGGGTTGGTGAGCGGGCCGAGCACGTTGAAGACGGTACGCGTCGCGAGCTCGCGACGGACGGACGCCGCATGCCGCATCGCCGGGTGGTGTGCCTGGGCGAAGAGGAAGCCGAATCCGAGCTCGTCGATCGACCGCTCGATCCGCTCCGGCGGCAGCTCGAGCTCGAAGTCGAGCGCCTCGAGAACGTCAGCGGCTCCCGTCTGCGATGAAGCGGCGCGGTTGCCGTGCTTCGCGACCGCCGCTCCCGCCGCCGCCGTCACGAGCGCTGCGGCGGTCGAGATGTTGTACGTGTTCGCCCCGTCGCCGCCGGTGCCCACGACGTCGACGAGGTCCGTCCGTTTCGGGTTGACGTGGAGGACGTGCTCGCGCATGGCCTCCGCGCAGCCGGCGATCTCGTCGGCCGTCTCGCCCTTCGCCCGCAGCGCAACGAGGAAGCCGGCGATCTGCGCGTCCGTCGCCTCCCCGGCCATGATCACGGCCATCGTCTGCCGCGCCTCGTCGCGCGAGAGGTCGTGGCCGTCGAGCAGCCGCGCGAGCGCCTGCTGGATCACAGCTTCCCCTCGAGAAAGTTCCGCGCGAGGGCTGGTCCGTCGGGCGTCAGCACCGACTCGGGATGGAACTGGACGCCGACGGCCGGCAGCTCGCGGTGGCGCACGGCCATGACCTCGCCGTCGTCGGCGAAGGCGGTCGGTTCGAGGACGTCGGGCAGCCGCGTGGCCCCCAGCGAGTGGTAGCGCCCGGCTTCGAATGGATCCGGCAGCGCCGAGAAGAGCCCGCTTCCGTCGTGGCGTACCGGGCTCGCCTTCCCGTGAACGAGCTCGCGCGCATAGCCGACCTCGCCGCCGCACACCTCGACGAGCGCCTGGTGGCCAAGGCAGACACCAAGCGTCGGGGTCGTCGGCAGCAGCCTCTCGACGATCTCGCGGGTCGCGCCCGCCGCAGCTGGACGGCCCGGTCCCGGTGAGACGACGAGGTGGGAGGGCGCGAGACGCTCGGCCTCGTCGGCGTCGAGCTCATCGTTCCGGCGCACGACCACGTCCGCTCCGAGCGCGCCGAACAGATGCGCGAGGTTCCACGAAAACGAGTCGTAGTTGTCGATCAGGAGAATCACAGCGCCGCGTCCTGCTCCGACTCTGCCAGCTCGATCGCGGCCTCGAGTGCCCGCAGCTTGGCGAGGCACTCCTCGTGCTCGGCTGCAGGATCGGAGGCTGCGACGATGCCGCCGCCGGCCTGCAGATGCGCGACGCCGTCGCGCAGCCACAGCGTCCGGATCGCGATGCAGGTGTCGAGCTCGCCCGTTCCGGGCGGCGCCGCAGACGCCGCGGTCTTCCGGCCGGACGTCGCCGGCTCGGCCGGCGACGTTTCCAGCCCAGGCAGGTAGTAGCCGACCGCGCCCGCGTAGATCCCGCGCCGGTAACGCTCGAGCTCCGAGATGATCTGCATCGCCCTCACCTTCGGCGCGCCCGACACGGTGCCCGCCGGGAAGCAGGCGCGCAGCAGCTCGAACGGGGTGATTCCGTCGCGCAGCTCGCCGACGACCTCCGAGACGAGATGGGTCACGTGCGAGTACCGCTCGGGCTCCATGAAGCGGTCGACGCGCACCGAGCCCGGCACGCACACCCGCGAGAGGTCGTTGCGGCCGAGGTCGACGAGCATCGTGTGCTCGGCCCGGTCCTTCTCGGACGACAACAACGCGGCGGCATCGCCTTCCCCTGGAGCGATCGTGCCGGCGATCGGGTTGAGCTCCGCGCGGCGTCCCGTGCACTTGACGACCGTCTCTGGCGAGCTCCCGACGAGTGCAAGGTCGCCCAGCTCCAGGAGGAAGAGGTATGGCGACGGGTTGACGCGACGGAGCGCGCGGTACAGCTCGACGGCCGATGCCGACGTGGGGCGCGTCGCGCGCTGCGCGATCACGACCTGGAAGACGTCGCCCTCGCGGATGTGCTCCTGCGCGCGCTCGACGCGGCGCAGGTGCTCGTTGCGCGACGGTTCGCGCTCGAGCGGCCCTCGCGGCGTCGCGCCGCGCGGCAGAGGAGGAGCAGCGCCCGTCAGTCCGCGGCCGTCACCACGCAGCAACTCCGCCACGCCGCGCGCGTGGTCGAAGCGGAGCAGGACGTCGGGAACGAGGAAGACGCTCTCGGGCACGTCGGGCCCGTCCTCAGGCAGGGGCACGGTCGGCTCCAAGGTCGCGACGGCGTCGTAGCCGAGATAGCCCACCACCGGCTCGCCGGCGGTCTCCGCCTCCTCGAACGTCACGAGCCGCGAGCCCGCGCCGACGAAGCTGTAGCGCCCGAGCCGGCCGCGCTCGACGGACTCGAGCAGGAACGCGCCCGCTGCGTCTTCGCGCAGGGTCAGGTAGGCGCCGAGCGGCGTCAGGAGGTCGGTTGGGATCTCGGTTATAGGCATGAAAAAGGCTCCTCGCGGAGCCGGATCGAGCGGACGGGCTGTGCGGCGCGGTTCAGCGTGCGCGCAGGCTCCCGCCACGCTCGATGCGCCAGGCCCACCGATTGCGGACGGAAGTCATGGCTCCAGGGTAGGCGAGCCTCGACGAGACCGTCAAGCCGCGAAGACGTGGCCGGCGTCCTCGAGGATGTCGGCGGCGCGACCGAGGTCGGACGAGCGGACGAGGACGTAGTCCGACTCAAAGGTCGAGATGACGAAGATCGGCAGGTCGGCCTCCGCGAGCGGCACGACGAGCGACGCGATCACGCCCGTCAACGAGAAGTCGAGCGGCCCCATCACCTCGAGCACCGTCCAGCCTCGGTCGACGCTCTCGCCCTCGGGCACGTCGGGGTCGCGGCAGACGACCGAGACCTCGTGGTCGGTGCGAGTCACCGAACGAAACGGGCCCTTGTCCACCCATTCCGGGAGCTCGGCGCCGGGCTGTAGGCGGACGACGGCGTAGCTGTCGGGGAGCGTCCGGAGCTTCAAGGCGGGGACGCTACAGCGGAGTCGGCAAAAGAGGCGCAGGTAGTGTCGGCCCGCCATGCCCCTTCCCGAGCTGCTCGAGCGTCTGCTGACCACGCCCAGCCCCTCCGGGCAGGAGCACGCCGCAGCCGCCGTGTGGCGCGAGGCCGCAGCCCCGATCGGCGAGGTTTCGACCGACGTTCTCGGCAGCTCGTCGGTGCGAGTGCCTGGCACCGCTGGCGGCCCATCGCTCGCGGTGGTCGGACACATCGACGAGATCGGCGTCGTCGTCACGCATCTCGGCGACGACGGCATCGCCGCGGTGAGGCCGGTCGGCGGCTTCAACCCGCAGGTGATCGTCGGCCAGCGCGTCGACGTGCTCACCCGGAACGGCCCGCTGCCCGGCGTCGTGGTGGCGCGCGTGCAGAAGGGGCGGCGGGGCGCCGAACGCAAGGCGGCCGAGTACGAGGATCTTTTCCTCGACGTCGGCGCCAAGGATGGAGACGAGCTGAAACGGCTCGTGCGTCCCGGCGACGCTGCGCTGTGGCACGGTGCGCCGCTCTCGCTGGCCGGCGGTCGCTTCGCGTCGCGGGCGTTCGACAACCGGATCGGCTGTTACGTCGCGCTTGAGTCGGCGCGCCGGCTGGCCGAGCAGGGCGGATCTCCCGGCGACTTCATCGCCGTGGCCGCCGTGCAGGAGGAGGTCGGCGACTTTGCCGGCTCGCGCACGAGCGCCTACGCGGCCGAGCCGCAGGTCGCGTTGGCGGTCGACGTCACGCACGCGACCGACGTCCGCGGCGGCGAGCCGGAGGACGAGGGGAAGGTCGTGCTCGGCGGGGGCCCGACGATCTCGCGGGGGCCCTCCACCCATCCGCGCGTCTTCGAGCTCCTCTACGAGACGGCGGAGACAGAAGACATCCCGTTCGCCGTCGAGGTCTCACGCGGCATGACGAGCACCGATGCCGACGCGCTCTCCTCAGCCGCCGAGGGGTGGCCACTGGAGTCGTGTCCGTGCCGCTCCGCTACATGCACTCGCCGGTCGAGCTGGCGGATCCCGAGGACATCGAGCGCGCGGTGCAGCTCGTCGTGGCGTTTGCGCTCAGACTCGAGTCCGGACTGAGCTTCGCGGGCTAAGTTGGAATCGTGAGCAGAAGCGTCATCGTCTCCGCGGTGCGGACGCCGTTCGGGAAGCTCAACGGGGGCCTCGCCGCGCACCCCGCGACCGAGCTCGGCGCGATCGCGATCCGGGCCGCGCTCGAGCGCATCGGCCTCGAGGGGCGCGAGGTCGACTACGTGATCATGGGCCAGGTGCTGCAGGCCGGCGCCGGCCAGGCTCCGGCGCGGCAGGCGGCCGTCGGTGCGGGGATCCCGATCGACGTGCCCTCGGACACGGTCAACAAGGTCTGCGCCTCCTCGATCCGCGCGGTCGAGATCGCCGACTCGATGATCCGCGCCGGCGACGTCGAGGTCGTCGTCACGGGCGGCATGGAGTCGATGACGAATGCGCCGTACGCGCTGCCGAAGGCGCGATCCGGCTATCGCATGGGCGACGGAACGCTGCTCGACCTGATGATCTGGGACGGCCTGCGCTCCACGTTCGACGACCTGCACATGGTGGAGCAGGCGGCGAAGGTCGCGCGCGAGCTCGGCATCTCCCGCGAGGATCAGGACGCGTGGGCGCTGCGCTCGCACGAGCGCGCCGCAGCTGCGCAGGATGCGGGCCGCTTCGACGAGGAACTCGTTCCGGTGGGCGAGGTGACGGCCGACGAGTCCGTGCGGCGCAATACGACGCTCGAGAAGCTCGCCGGGCTCAAGCCGGCGATGGATCCCGAAGGCACGATCACGGCCGGCAACGCGCCGGGCGTCAACGACGGCGCCTCCTGCGTCGTCGTGTGCTCGGAGGAGTTCGCGCAGCGGCGCGGGCTCGAGCCGCTGGCGACGATCGTGGCGCAGGGCTATGTCGCGGACGAGTTCGCGTGGCTCGCGCGCACTCCGGCCAACGCCGGGGCGCAGGCGCTCGAGAAGGCCGGCAAGTCGATCGGCGACGTGCAGCGCATCGAGGTGAACGAGGCGTTCTGCTCGGTCGCGCTCAACAGTCTTTCCATGCTCGGAGCAGACCCCGAAACAGCAAATGTCAACGGGGGCGCGGTCGCTCTCGGGCATCCGATCGGCGCGAGCGGCGGCCGAATCCTCGGCACGATGGTGCACGAGCTGCGGCGCTCGGGCGGCGGGCTCGGTCTGGCGGCGATCTGCTCCGGCGGCGGCCAGGGCGACGCGCTCCTGATCGAAGTCTGAGTCGCGGGACCTCCTGCAGGCACCGCCGCGTATCAGCGGTGTCGTCTGAGGAGGAAGTCATGCGCACGCTTGTGCTCTGCTTCGCCGTTGCGGTCGCTGCACTCGCGATCGCCCCCTCTGCGTTCGCCGACGGGCCGATCTACGTCACCCAGGGAGGCGCCGGCGTGACGAGCCAGAACGGCGCGTTCCACTACGTCGCCCTGCCGAACGGGACGGGGGCGACGCTGCTCGTGAAGATCTATACCGCGGGGACTGAGGCGTACGGGGCGATGACGCTGCCCGGCTCGTGGGGAACCGCGCTGATCGGGAACGGAGGCGAAGCCGGGCAGGGGCTCGCGCGCGACGGTCGCACGCTCGTGCTCGAATCCACGACCGGACCAATCAGCTCGTCGAGCAAGTTCCTCGTCGTGGATCCGACGCATTGGAAGGTCCTCAGGCGGATCACGCTGCCGGGCTCGTTCACCTTCGACGCGCTCTCGCCGGACGTGTCGAAGATGTACCTGATCCAGTACACGGCGTCGAACGACCTGACCCACTACGCGGTGCGCGAGTACGACCTGCGCACGAACCGGCTGCTGCCCGGGAAGGTCGCCGCTCGGGACGAGGACGGGGACGAGAAGGGGATGGCCGGCTACGCGTTGACCCGGACGACGAGCGCGAACGGCCGCTGGGTGTACACGCTCTACCAGAAGCCGTCCGGGATGCCGTTCGTCCACGCGCTGGACACGGTCCGCGGCGTGGCGCATTGCATCGACCTACCTGCGAACCGCGGCCTCTACAACATCGTCCTCTCGCTCCGCGACGGCGACCGCACTCTCGCGGCGCACTGGCAGAGCGGACGTCCGTGGGTGAACGTCGCCGTCGGCAGCTGGCAGATCTCGCGTCCGAGTGCCGATGCCGGATTCCCATGGGCCTGGGTCGGGGCGGGGGCCGGCGCTGCGCTCGCGGTTCTGGCGGCCGGAGCCTTAGTCCTCTGGCGCCGCCGCGGAAAGAAACTCGAGCAGCACCCCGGCCAGGAGCTCGGGCTCGCGTAGCGTCACATAGTGGTCGGAGTCGAGCTCGACGTGGCGCGCGTCGGGCGCCTCGCGCGCCACGAGGGGGCCGATCTCGCGGAAACCGGCCGGATCGTGTGAAGCCGTCACGATCAGCCCCGGCACAGCCAGCTCGCCCAGCCGATCCTTCGCGGGAGCGCCGGGCGGGTCGCGGGGCTCGACGCCGTCCGGGAGCGGGTTCGCGTCGGGCGTGGCACGCCAGAGCTGCCGGATCCGCTCGTCGGCGCCGAGCGGCGCCCAGACCTCGAGATCGATCTCCAGCATCGCCTCCATCTTGTGCTCCGCCGCCTCGTAGCGCTCCTCGTGCTCCGCCGTGTACGCAGCGCCGTCGTGGCCACCGAGCGCCGGCGCGACGCCGGCGACCGCCCACAGCCGCTCGGGATGCGCAAGCGCAACGTCGAGGGCGATCTTGCCGCCCAGCGAGAGCCCGACGAGCGCCGCGCGCTCGATGCCGAGCTCATCGAGGACGCCGATCACGTCGTTCTGCCACGACCACGGCATGGCCGGCCCGGTCGAGCTGCCGAAGAAACGGAGGTCGGTGCGGATCGTGCGGAACCGCTCGGCCAGGAACGGAACGACCGGCTCCCAGAGCCCGGAGTCGCCGAGCCCGCCGTGCAGGAGCAGCACCGTCTCGCCGCTCCCGGCCTCGTCATACCAGAGGCGCGCGCCGTTGACGTCGACCACGGACATGCCGCGACGATAGCCTCCTCGCGGCATGGAGTTCGAGCACGTTCTCGTCGTAGGCGCCGGCCAGATGGGCGGAGGGATCGCGCAGGTCGTTGCCGCGTCCGGCCGCCACGTCTCGCTCTACGACGCCTATCCTGGAGCGACCGAGCGCGGCCTCGCGACGATGCGAAGGAGCCTCGAGAAGCTCGCGGAGAAGGGCGGCGCCGATCCCGACGAGGTGCTCGGGCGCGTGACGACGGTCGAAGAGATCGTCCCGGCCGCGCTCATGGTCGAGGCGGTCGTCGAGGATCTGGAGACGAAGGCGGACGTCTTCCGTCAGGCCGACGAGACACTGCCCGCGCACGCGGTGCTCGCGTCGAACACGTCCTCGATCCCGATCACCTCGCTCGCTTCCGTCACGGGTCGGCCAGACCGCGTGATCGGCATGCATTTCTTCAACCCGGTTCCGGTCCTGAAGCTCGTCGAGATCGTGCGTGGTGAGGAGACCTCCGACGAGACGGCGACGGCGATCGTGGGGCTCGCCGGAGACCTCGGGAAGACGCCGGCGGTCGCCAACGACTTTCCGGGCTTCGTCTCGAACCGGATCCTGATGCCGTTCATCAACGAGGCGGTCTGGGCGCTCCACGACGGCGTCGCCGAGGCGGAGGCGGTCGACACGATCGCCAAGCTCGGCTTCGCCCACCCGCTGGGGCCGCTCGCGCTCGCCGACCTGATCGGTCTGGACACGTGCGTCGCGATCATGGAAGTCCTGCAGACAGGGCTCGGAGACCCGAAGTACGCGCCGTGCCCACTTCTGCGCGAGCACGTCGCGGCCGGACGTCTCGGGCGCAAGTCCGGCCAGGGTTTCTACGCTTACGGCTGATGGACTTCGAGCTCTCCGCCGAGCAAAAGGAGATCCAGGCGCTTACGCGCGATTTCGTCCGCGCCGAGATCGAGCCGCATGCAGCCGAGTGGGACCGCGAGCACCACTTCCCGCGCGACGTCTTCGGCAAGCTCGCCGAGCTCGGGCTGATGGGCGTCTGCGTGCCGGAGGAGTACGGCGGCGCCGGCGCGGACTTCCTCTCGTACATGCTCGTGATCGAGGAGCTCTCGCGCGGCGACGCGGGTGTCGGCGTCACGGTCGCCGTGCACACGAGCGCGGTCACGCTACCGCTGCTGCGCTTCGGCACCGACGAGCAGCGTGCGCGCTTTGTGCCGCCGCTCGCCGGCGGCGAACTGATCGGAGCCTTCGCGCTGACCGAAGCGGAGGCGGGATCGGATGCGGGTTCCTTGCGAACCTCGGCGACCCGCGAGGACGGCGGCTGGCGGATCACCGGCGCGAAGCAGTTCATCTCGACGGCCGAGTACGCCGGCACGTTCCTGCTCTTCGCCCGCACCGATCCCGACACGCCCGGGTCGCGCGGCATCTCGGCGTTCGTGCTCGACGCCGACCACATCCGCGTCACCGGCAGCGAGGAGAAGCTCGGGCTCAACTCCTCGACCACGAACTCGATCGCCGTCGACGCGTACGTCGAGGCCGATCGGCTGCTGCACGAGGAAGGCAAGGGCTTCCGCATCGCGATGGCGACGCTCGACGGCGGCCGGATCGGGATCGCCGCCCAGGCGGTCGGGATCGCGCAGGCCGCGTACGACGTCGCGCGCGAGTATGCGAAGGAGCGGCACGCGTTCGGGCAGCCGATCGGGAGCTTCCAGGCGATCCAGCACAAGCTCGCGGACATGTCGATGGAGATCGACGCGGCCCGGCTCCTCGTCCAGCGCGCCGCGTGGCTGAAGCAGAACGACCTGCCGCACACGGAGGCGGGTGCGAAGGCGAAGCTCTTCGCCTCGGAGATGGCGCGGCGCCAGACCGGCGAGGCGATCCAGATCCTCGGCGGCTATGGCTACACGAAGGAGTTCCCGGTCGAACGCTACTACCGCGACGCGAAGATCACCGAGATCTACGAGGGGACGAGCGAGATCCAGCGGCTCGTCATTGCGCGCTCGATCCTCGGGCTACAGGAAACCGCCGCCCTGGCCCAGGGTTAGCCCGGAGACGAGTACGAGTTCGACCCGGAGGTCGGCGCTCGCGAAGGGGTAGTCGTCGAGCGCCGCGACGACAAGCGCGCGGTGGGGCCGGATGAAGTAGGCGAGCGCGGCGTCCACGGGGTAGACCTCGACGGTTGCCGGCACCCGATCGTCGGCCCCGTAGCGCTCGCGCAGGATCGGCGCGCTGCGCTCATGCCGCTCCGCGGTGAGGAGGATCGAGACGGGGAGCCCGAGCCGCTCGACATCGCGGTCGAGGTACTCGAGGAACTTCTCCTCCTCGCCGGGCGGCAGGAGCGGATCGAACAGGACGACGGCGTCGGGTGCCTCGTAGTAGACAGAGCCGGCCTCCGGCGACCCCCACCGCCAGAGCCCGTCCGTTAGCCGCTCGACGTCCATCGGTAGCGCATGTCAGGTGCCTTCTCCTCGTTCCCGGAGCCGTCGGTGAACTCGACCGGATGCGCGCCGTGCGCCTCGTAGAAGCGCCGGGCGCGCTCGTTCTGCTGGAAGACCCAGAACTCGAAACCCTCGGGCCGCAGTGTCGTTGCGTGCTCGAACAGCGCATGTCCGACGCCCGTGCCGATCTCGTCCGGGTGGACGTAGAGGTGCGTGAGCCAGTCGCCGGCGAGGCTCGAGAAGCCGCGGCCGAGGAGGTACGCCTCGCCCTCCCGGACGCAGCGGCCGAAGAAGGCGAGGTGCTCTTCGTGCGTGTGGAGCTTCGGCAGGAAATCGAGCAGCGCGAAGGACGGCTCGAAGATGGCGACGATCTCTTCGACGTCGGCCGCGGTCGCGCGTCGGATCACCGCCGTAGGCTACGGGGATGCGTAAGCGCGACGAGCCCGTCCGCCTGACGCGCATCTACACGCGCGGCGGCGACAAGGGGGAGACGAGCCTCGGCGACGGCTCGCGCGTCTCGAAGCTCGACCCGCGCGTGGCCGCGCTGGGGGACGTCGACGAGCTCAACTCGTTCCTCGGCCTGGCCGGCGGCCTCGACCGCATCCAGAACGAGCTCTTCGACCTCGGCGCCGACGTCGCACTCCCGTTCGCCGGGCACGAGGATCGGCTCCGAATCACGCAGGATGCGATCGAGCGGCTCGAAGAGGAGATCGACGCCGCGAATGCGACGCTGCCGGAGCTGAAGAGCTTCGTGTTGCCCGGCGGGAGCGAGCGAGCGGCACAGCTCTTTCTCGCACGTGCGGTCTGTCGCCGGGCCGAGCGCGCCGTGCTCGCAGTTCCGGACGCGAATCCACTCTGCGCCGTCTACGTCAATCGGCTCTCCGACCTGCTCTTCGTGCTCGCGCGTGCCGCAAACGGTGGTGAGGAGCTTCTGTGGAAGCCCGGCGCCTAGGCGGTGCCAATCCTGCCGGGCGCCCAGATGTCACACTGAGAACCCCGGCTCCTACACTTCCGGACGATGGCGACGACTCGGAAGCCCGAAGCGGGCGGCGATGCCTGGCACGAGCGGTACGAGGCGACGCCGGAACGCGAGGGCGAGCTCTTCTCGACGATCTCCGGTGTCGAGAACGAGCCGCTCCACTCGCCCGAAGACGTCGAGATCGACTACGAGCGCGACCTCGGCTGGCCGGGCGCATACCCCTTCACGCGCGGCGTCTATCCCTCGATGTACCGCGGCCGGCTCTGGACGATGCGCCAGTTCGCAGGCTTCGGGACGGCGGCAGAGACGAACGCGCGCTTCCGGTACCTGCTCGAGCACGGGCAGACCGGCCTCTCGACAGCGTTCGACATGCCGACGCTGATGGGTTACGACTCGGATCACGCCCGCTCGCTCGGCGAGGTCGGCCGCGAGGGTGTTGCGATCGACTCGCTCGCCGACATGGAGACGCTGTTCGACGGGATCCCGCTCGGCGAGGTCTCGACGTCGATGACGATCAACGGCCCGGCGGCGATGCTGCTCGGCTTCTACGCCTGCGTCGGCGAGGAACAGGGCGTCGCGCTCGAACAGCTGCGCGGCACCGTCCAGACGGACATCCTCAAGGAGTACATCGCGCAGAAGGAGTGGATCTTCCCGCCCGCGCCGTCGATGCGGCTGGTGGTGGACATGATCGAATGGTGCTCCGAGCGGCTACCACTGATGCACCCGGTCTCGATCTCGGGCTACCACATCCGTGAGGCGGGTTCGAACGCCGCGCAGGAGCTCGCGTTCACGCTCGCCGACGGGTTCGCGTATGTCGAGGCGTGCCTCGAGCGCGGGCTCGACGTCGACGCGTTCGCCCCGCGGCTCTCGTTCTTCTTCAACGCCCACCTCGACTTCTTCGAGGAGATCGCGAAGTACCGCGCGGCGCGCCGGATCTGGGCGCGGCAGATGCGCGACAAGTACGGCGCGCGGGATCCGAAGTCGTGGCTGATGCGCTTCCACACGCAGACGGCCGGCGTCTCGCTGACGGCGCAGCAGCCCGAGGTGAACCTGATCCGCACGGCGATCGAGGCGCTCGCCGCCGTGCTGGGCGGGACGCAGTCGCTGCACACGAACTCGTTCGACGAGGCGCTCGCGCTGCCGACCGAGCACGCCGTCCGGCTTGCGCTGCGAACGCAACAGGTGATCGCGCACGAGACGGGCGTCGTCAACTCGATCGACCCGCTCGGCGGCTCCTACTACCTCGAGCAGCTCACGAACGAGCTCGAGCGCCAGGCCTACGGCTACTTCGAGCAGATCGACGAGCTCGGCGGCGTGATCCCGGCGATCGAGCAGAACTTCATGCAGCGCGAGATCGCCGAGGCGAGCTTCCGCTACCAGTCCGAGGTCGAACGCGGCCAGCGGGTCGTCGTCGGCGTCAACCGCTACCAGCAGGAGGACGAGCGGCAGCTCGAACTCCTCCGCATCGACCCGGCGCTCGAGCAGCAGCAGATCGAGCGGGTGCAGGCAGTGCGCAGTCGGCGCGATTCGGCCGCCGCAGAGGCTGCGCTCGCACGCCTGAAGGAGGACGCGGCGCACGACGGCCGCAACCTGATGGAGCCGATCATGGACGCCTCGCGGGCGTACGTGACGATGGGGGAGATGTGCGACGCGCTGCGCGAGGTCTGGGGAACCTGGCGCGAGACGCCCGTCTTCTAGCCGGCCCGCCGGTAGACGCCGGCTTCGGGTTCGAGCAGTCCTTCGTCGACGAGGTAGCGCCGCAGCGACGCCGTGTCGTCGTGAAAGTCGCGCAGCAGCTCGTTCACCTCGCGCTCCTCGTAGCTGCGGCTCTCGTCGAAACGCCGCGCCACGTAGCCGAGCACGACCTGCTTCTGCGTGTGTCGGGCAGGGAGCCGCACGAGGCGGCCATCGACGACGAAGTTGCGCAGGACACGCTGCTCGTCGGCCGTCGCGTCTGCGGCGCCGCGTTCGCGCCCAGGCCGCCGGCGTGCGGCGGCGCCCAGCGCCTCGAGCGAGACGTGCAGTCCGTCCTCCTGCGAAACGAGACCCGAGCCGACGAGACGCGGTAGCGCGGCCTGGACGTCCGTTTCGTCGAGGCCCGTTCGCTCCGCGATCTCGGCCACGGTCCGCGCGCCGAGCGCGACCGCCGCGAAGGCTCGGAGCCGGTTCTCGTCCGCGAGCAGACCGATGAGCGTCGCGGGGTCGGTCATCGAGCCGAAGGCTAGTCCGTTCCTATACTGCCGCCGTGGCCGGGAAGATCAGAGTCGTCGTTGCCAAGCCGGGGCTCGACGGGCACGACCGCGGCGCAAAGATCATCGCCCGCGCGCTCCGCGATGCCGGCATGGAGGTGATCTACACGGGCCTCCACCAGACGCCCGAGCAGATCGTCGAGACCGCGATCCAGGAGGACGCCGACGCCGTCGGCATCTCGATCCTCTCGGGCGCGCACATGACGCTCGTGCCGCGCATCCTCGAGTTGCTGCGCGAGAACGGCGTCGAAGATGTCGTGGTGATCGTCGGCGGCACGATTCCGGACGACGACGCGGACGAGTTGCGCAAGCTCGGAGTCGCCGGCGTCTTCGGCCCCGGTGCCCCGACCACCGAGATCGTCGACTTCATCCGCGGAGCCGTTCCGGCGTGACGGTCGTCGTCGACCGCCGCGACGCGGTCGCCGTCGCCACCATCGACCGGCAGGAGGCGCTCAACGCGCTCAACGTCGAGACGCTGACCGAGCTCCGCGACCGGCTGCGCGAGCTCGCCGACGACGAGTCCACGCGCGTGGTCGTCGTTACCGGCGCGGGCGAGCGGGCGTTCGTCGCAGGGGCGGACATCAAGTACATGGGCGGCCTCGGCCCGGACCAGGCGAAGGAGTGGGGTGCGCTCGGCCACGAGGCGGCGCGCCTGCTGGAGGAGATGCCGAAGCCGACGATCGCTGCGATCAACGGCTTCGCGCTCGGCGGCGGCTGCGAGCTCGCCCTCGGCTGCGACCTCCGTTACGCATCGTCGAACGCGCGGCTCGGGCAGCCCGAGATCGACCTGGGCATCGTCCCGGGCTGGGGCGGCACGCAGCGGCTCGCACGCGTCTGCGGCCTCGGCGTCGCCAAGGAGCTTGTCCTCACCGGGCGGCCGGTCGACGCGGAGGAGGCTCTTCGCATCGGTCTCGTCAACGGCATCGCCGACCCCGTCCTCGACCACGCGCTCGAGATCGCCGGGAAGCTCGCCGCCAAGAGCCCGGTCGCGCTGCGGGTCGCGAAGCGCCTGCTCAACCTCTCGCCCGGTGCGCTCGACCGCGAAGCCGAGGAGTTCGGCAACCTCTTCGCGAGCGAGGACGCCAAAGAGGGTCTGGCCGCGTTCGCCGAGAAGCGCGCGCCAAAGTTCGTCGGCCGCTAGTACTAAAAAGCACACAGCAGGATTCGAGGCGGCCGGCGCGTAATCGGGGACCCCGTGCGTCTCCGTCTCCTTCTTCTTGCAGCCCTCGCGGCCGCGGTCCTCGCGGTTGCACCGTCGGCCTTCGCGTCGGGCCGCAACCCCCAGATCGCCGGCCTGCAGGTGGCACTGCGGGCTCAGGGGCTCTACCGCGGCCCGATCGACGCGATCTCCGGGCCGGGGACGGTCGCGGCTGTCCGTGCCTTCCAGCGGCGGGAGGGACTCCCGGTCACCGGTCTCGCGAACGCGCGCACGCGCACGGCGCTGGGTCCGCTCGGGCGCCCGCTCTTCGGCGCGCGGACACTCCATCGCGGCGCGTTCGGCTGGGACGTCGCGGTGCTCCAGTTCCTGCTCGTCCGCCAGGGGATCAACGTGCCCGTGAACGCGTACTTCGACGGGCCGACGCTGCGCGGCGTACGGCTCATGCAACGCCGCCTCGGCGTGCGTCGTGACGGCGTCGTCGGGCCGAACACGTTCACCGCGCTCGTCAAGCGCGAGCCGACCCCGCTCGCGGGCAATCAGGTCGCCACGGTCAAAGCCCACCGGCAGAAGGCGACGAAGACGCGCACCGTGACCTCCGTCCACGTCGTGCGCGCGGGAGACACGCTGTCGGGGCTCGCGCGCAAGTACCACACCACTGTCGCGAAGCTCGCGCGCCTGAACCATCTCGACCCGAGCCACTTCCTCCTGATCGGGACGCGCCTGCGTATTCCGCACGTGACACGCGCGACCCATGTGACCCACGTCGTCAAGACGACCCAGACGGCCGTGCGCACCACGAGCGTGGCCACCGTCCAGGCTCTGCTCGACCAGTGGGCGGCGCACTACGGGGTCAGCGTCCACCTCGTCCGTGCGCTCGCGTGGATGGAGTCCGGCTACAACAACAACCTCGTCTCGTCGGTCGGAGCGCGCGGGATCATGCAGCTCCTGCCGACGACCTTCAGCTTCGCCGAGCACGTCCTGATCGGCCAGCACCTGCGCCACGACGCGAACGGCAACGTCCGCGCCGGCGTCGCCTATCTCGCGCACCTGCTGCACGACTTCCACGGCAACGAGAAGCTCGCGCTCGCCGGCTGGTACCAGGGCGAGGACGCTGTCCGCAAGCATGGTCTCTACAAGGTGAGCAAGACCTTCGTGAAGGACGTCCGCGCGCTCCAACTGCGCATGTGAGCCAGCGCGCCGCTCGGCCGGACTAGCATCCCGCCGGAATGAGAATCGCAGTCTGCGTCAAGCACGTGCCCGAGGGGCAGGGTCACCTCGATCCGTCGTCGAAGCGGCTCGATCGATCCGGCGAGGGCGCGCTCAACCATTTCGACGCGAACGCGGTCGAGGAGGCGCTGCGGCTCAAGGGCGAGTCCGACACCGAAGTCGTCGTCGTCTCGCTCGGCCCGCAGAAGGCACTCGACTCGCTGCGGAAGGCACTCGCGATGGGTGCCGACCGCGCCGTGCTCGTCTCCGACGACGCGGCTGCCGGCTCCGACCTCGTCGCGACGAGCCGGCTGCTCGCCGCAGCGCTCGAGAAGGAGAGTCCCGATCTCGTGCTCTTCGGCCAGCAGGCCTCCGACGCCGACGGTGCCGTGCTCTGGGCTGCAGTCGCAGAGCGGCTCGGCCGGCCCGTCGTCTCGCAGGCGATGGAGCTCGCGGTCGACGGCGGCTCGGTCCGCGTCAAGCGGCAAACCGAATTCGGCTACGACACGCTCGAGGCGCCGCTGCCCGCCGTCGTCGCCGTGAGCGACGCGATCAACGAGCCGCGCTATCCGTCCCTCAAGGGGATCATGGGCGCGAAGAAGAAGCCGCAGGACGTCCTTTCGCTCGCCGACCTCGGGGTCGACGCGGGGGAGGCGGGCGAAGCCGGCTCCCGCACGACGGTGCTCGCGCTCGGCGACCCGCCCGCTCGGGGTGACGCGCGCAAGATCTCTGACGACGGCGACGGGGCGCAGGCGATCGTCGACTTCCTCGTCGAGAAGAGGCTCGTCTGATGCCGACGCTCGTCTTCCTCGAGCATCACGCAGGCGAGCTGCAGAAGGGCTCGCTCGGCGTGCTCGCCAAGGCCGCCTCGCTCGGTGACGTTTCGGCCGTCGTCGCCGGCGAGGGAGCGAAGGCGCTCGCGGGCGAGGCGGGCCGCTTCGGCGCAAGCAAGGTTTGGGTCTGCGAAGACGCGGAGGTCGCCCAGCCGCTGCCGCAGCCGCGCGTCGACGTGCTCGCCCAGGTCGTCGCCGACGGCGGCTACGACACCGTCCTCTTCGCGAACTCGGTCCTTGCCGCGGATGTCGCGGCCGGGCTGGCGGCGCGCCTCGACGCCGGGCTCAACTGGGATCTCGCGGACATCGAGCTTCGGGACGGCGAGGTGGTGGGCAAGCGGCCGGCGTTGCAGGACTCCGTCTACGCCGAGGTGGGCTGGACGAGCACCCCGCGGCTCGCGCTCTTCCGCGCCGGATCGTTCGACGCGACTCCGGCCGGCGGCGGCGAGCCGGAGATCGTCGACGTCTCCCCGTCGTACCGGGATCACTCGACCGCGGTGACGCTCGTCGGCCAGGACGCGGAGGAATCGAGCGGCCCCTCGATCGAGGACGCCGACGTGATCGTCGCGGGCGGCCGCGGGCTCGGCTCTCCCGACAACTTCACCCTCGCCGAGGAGCTCGCAAAGGCTCTCGGTGGAGCGGTCGGCGCGACGCGCGCGGTCGTCGACGCGGGCTGGTATCCGTACTCGGCCCAGATCGGCCAGACGGGCAAGACCGTCTCGCCGAAGCTCTACGTCGCTCTCGGCATCTCGGGCGCGATCCAGCACAAGGTCGGCATGCAGAGCTCCGGCACGATCGTGGCGATCAACAAGGACGCGAACGCGCCGATCTTCGAGTTCAGCGACCTCGGCGTGGTCGGCGACGTGCACGCGATCGTGCCGAAGCTGACCGAGCTCATCCGCCAGCGTCGCTCGTCGATGAGCCGCGCGTCGAACTTCCCGCCGCCGTTCTCGGCGCGCGACTACGTCGCCGAGCCGACCGACCCGGCCGACGAGCGGATCGAGGTCGGCGTGCTGATCGTCGGCGCCGGGCCGGCGGGCCTGGCGTGCGCGATCCGCCTCGGCCAGCTGCTCGAGGAGAGCCCGCAGCTGGCCGAGCAGCTCGGCGAGGTTCCAGTCGCTGTGCTCGAGAAGGGCAAGCAACCCGGCTCGCATCTGCTCTCCGGCGCGGTAGTGAACCCCCGGGCGCTCCAGCGTCTCTTCCGCAATCGCGTGCGGATGGACGAGCTGCCGTCGTACGGCCAGGTTCCGGGCGAGTCCGTCTACGTCCTCACGCGCCGCGCCGCGCTTCCGATCCCGCCGCCGCCGCCGATGCGGAACCACGGCAACTGGATCTTCTCGCTCTCAGAGCTCGGCCGCTTCCTCGGCGAGCATGCGGAAGCCGGCGGCGCGATGGTCCTGCCCGAAACCGCCGCCGAGAAGCTGCTCGTGTCGCACGGTCGGGTGCTGGGCGTCCGCACCGGCGACAAGGGACGCAATCGCGAAGGCGGAGAGCTCGGCAACTTCGAGCCCGGCTCGGACCTCGTCGCGAAGGTCACGGTGCTCGCCGAGGGAACCCAGGGCCACCTCACCGGCGTCGCGCTCGACCGCTTCGACCTCCGCGGCTCGGAGCCACAGGTGTGGGAGCTCGCGGTCAAGGAGGTCTGGAAGGTCGCGAAGCCGCTCAACCGCATCGTCCACACGATGGGTTGGCCGCTTCGCACCAGCAAGCGCTATCGGGAGTTCGGCGGCTCGTTCATCTATCCCATGGGGGACGACATGGTCACGATCGGCCTCGTCGTCGGCCTCGACTACCGGGATGCGTCGCTCTCGGTGCACGACCTGCTGCAGGAGCTGAAGACGCATCCCAAGATCAAGAAGATCCTGAACGGTGGCGAGCGGGTGCAGTGGGGCGCGAAGACGATCCCGAGCGGCGGCTTCCACGCCCTGCCGCAGCGGCTGCACGCGCCCGGTCTGCTCCTCTGCGGCGACGGCGTGGGCATGGTCAACGTACCGCGCCTCAAAGGCGTCCACTACGCGATCGAGTCGGGACGGCTCGCCGCCGAGGCCGCGTTCCGCGCTTTGCAGCGCGGCGAGACGCCGTCGAGCGCGCTCTCGTCCTACGACGACGCGGTTCGCGACAGCTTCATCTGGAGCGACCTGCACGAGGTACGCAACATGCGCCAGGTCTTCGGGCGCGGCTTCTTCGTCGGCGGGGCGCTCGCGAGCGCGATGACGATCTCGAAGGGGCGCATCGAGGTGGGGAAGATGCCGGCGGAGCCGGACGCCGACCAGCCGCTCCTCGTCACCGACCGCGACAAGAGCTACCCGGCTCCCGACGGCAAGCTCACGTTCGACAAGCTCTCGTCGGTCTTCGCCTCCGGCAACAAGACGCGCGACGACCAGCCCAACCACATCCGGATCGAACGCCGCGTGCCGCTCGAGGTCGCACAGCTGTGGGCGCACATGTGCCCGGCCCAGGTCTACGAGGTCGGACCGGCAGACGACGACGGGACGGTGCTGGTCGAGCTCGCTCCGTCGAACTGCGTCCAGTGCGGCGCGATCACCGCCAAGGGCGGCCGGCTGACGCCACCCGAGGGCGGCTCCGGGCCCGAGTACACCGTGGCCTGACTTACCGCTCTTTTACGCGCGCCGTACCCGGGTTTGACCACGCCGAGCGACGCTTCCGTCGAGGCATCAACCAATCGGGAGGTCGATCGAGATGCGTACGAAGTCCATCCTTGCCGCCGCGGTGGTAGCGGTGACGGCACTCACTCTGGTCGGAGCTGCGTCGGCCGGCAGGCACCACCAGAGGCACGTCCCGCGCGGCGGCATCCGCTACTCATTCGTCGGCCAGCTCACAGCGGTGCCGGCGAATGGCGGAGTCTCGATCGTCGTCGCGGGCGGCAACCGGCCGGCGCTTGCGGGCCATGCTCGGCGCACCCGTCACGCAGACGTTCGCGTACGACGCGTCGACCGAGTTCCTGCAGTGGTCGAAGGGCACGCCCGCAGTCGTCCAGCCCAGCCAGCTCTCCGTGGGCGACTACGTCCGGGTCAACATCCGCGAGCGGCGCGGGTCGTCCCTTGCGGCGCTCGAGGCGAAGGACGCCTCGCTCGTCGGCGATCACGGGACGCAGCTCTTCAAGCCGAGCCTGAAGCTCTACCTCTTCCGGGGCACGATCGCCTCGGTGGACGGCTCGAACGTCACGGTGAACGTCACCGGGGGCAACCGGGCTGCGGAGCGGCTCCTGCTCGGCCAGTCGTCGACGCAGATGTTCGCCACCGGTGGATCGACGATCTTCCTGCTCTGGCAGGGGAAGGTCCCGACCGTGATCGATTCCACGCAGCTGACGGTCGGCAGCCGCGTCGTGATCCGCGACCGCGCCACGAAGGGCTCGACACTCGCCCAGGTCGAGCTGAGCGCGGCGAAGCGTGTCGCCGAGCATGTGGCCCCGACCTCGTAGAGAACCCCTCTTCCTCCGGATCCTGCGGAGCCGCCCTCCCGCGGCTCCGCAGGCGTTTTACAGAGGCCTTACGACGATGACCCAGGAAGAGAGGTGAAGATAGAGACGTGACTCGCCGGTTCGTTCTTCTCGCGGGCGTGCTCGTGACGCTCAACGTGGTGCTCTTCTTCGCGGCGCCAGGCCTTGCTCTGCGCGGCGCAATCGTCTCCGAGCTGTTCGGTCCGAGGATGGTTCGGGCCCAGGTGTTCGAGCGAAACGGCCAGGAGTGGAACCTCGACCGCGGTGTGATCACGCAGGTCAGCAGCTCCCAGGTCACGCTGCGGGAAGCGGACGGTCGCATCCAGCAGATCCCGCTGGACACCACAACCGACGTCCTTCGCTTCGGCCGTCAGATCTCGGAGAGTGCGCTCGCGCTGCGCTGGCATGTGCTCGTCACCTGGCCCGCGAACGGTTCGCCTGCGCAGTCGGTCGACGTGGAGAAGATTCCTCCGCGTCACACGCAGGGGTACGGTTGAGCCCCCGCGCCGGGCAGCGTCGTCGCGGCGCCGGACTATCCTGAGGCCGTGAGCACGAGGGCAACGGGCGGTGTCCTCCTTCTCGTGGAGGACGACGACTCGATCGGACGCCTCGTCAAGCAGTACCTCGAGCAGCAGGACGGCTGGCGTGTCGCCTGGCATCGGACCGGGGAGGAGGCGCTGACCGAGCTGCGGGCCCAGCCCGTGCGGTTCGTGGTTCTCGACATCGGTCTGCCGGGCCTCGACGGTTTCGAGGTCTGCCGCCGCATCCGGGCCGGGTCGAAGGTGCCGATCGTGATGCTCACCGCCCGCGACGAGGAGCCGGATCGCGTTGCGGGCCTCGAGCTCGGGGCCGACGACTACGTCTCGAAGCCCTTCTCGCCGCGCGAGCTGTCCGCCCGGATCAAGGCGATCCTCCGGCGCGTCGAACAGCGCACCGAGGACGAGGTGCTCGCCGCGCGCGAGGTCGTCTTGCGCCGCGACTCGCACGAGGTGACGGTCGCCGGTGCTCAGGTCGAGCTCACGAGCAAGGAATTCGACCTCCTCGCCTGCTTCCTCGAGCACCCGGGCATCGTCCTGTCGCGCGAGCGTCTGCTCGATCTCGTCTGGGGGATGACGTACCCCGGCGGCACGCGCACGGTCGACGTGCACGTCGCCCAGCTGCGGCGCAAGCTCGGAGACCCCGAGGGGATCCGCACGGTGCGCGGCGCCGGCTACAAGCTCGTTCCGGCCTGAGATGCGCGGCAACGGCCTCCGCTCGCGGCTGTTCCGGGCGATCGGGCTCGTCGTCCTCATCTGCGTCGCGCTCACGATCGGGGTCGGTCTCGTCCTCACTCGGCGGGCGGTCGAACACCAGACGCTGCAAGACCTTGGGCGTCAGGCGGGTCTCGTCGCTGCATTGGAGGGGAACTCTGTCGGCGGCGTACATCACCTGCCGACGAAGCTCCTGAAGTCCATTCGGCGGCAAGGCGAGACATACCGGATCGACCGTCACATCCTTCCGGTCGCAGCACAGAAGTCCCTTGCCCGCGGAATAGCCGTACAGGGCACCGTGACCACCGGCGGCACGTCGTACTACTTCGCCGCGCATCCCGCCAACCCCGGAACGTTCATCCTGCTGCGGCCGCGGAGCGCAGTCAGCTCACTGCTGTCGCCGTATGTCTGGGGGCTCCTCATCGCGGCGGCGGTCGGAGGCGTGCTCGCGGCCGCGGCGGCGTTCCTGCTCGCGCGGCGCATCGCCCGGCCCATCGACCGCGTCTCCGCCGCTGCGCGGAGCCTCGCGCGCGGTACCCATCCCGAGCCGGTACCGGTCGAGGGAGCCGCCGAGGTCGCGACCCTCGCCGTCGCGTTCAACGACCTCGCCGCACAGCTCAGGCAGGCACAGGAGGCCGAGCGGAACTTCCTGCTCTCGGTCAGCCACGAGCTCAAGACACCTCTCACCGCAATTCGCGGCTATGCGGAGGCGGTCGAGGACGGCGTGGTCGACCCGCGCGAGGCGGCGGCGACCGTCGCCACCGAGGCGCGACGGCTCGAGCGGCTCGTCCGCGACCTGCTCGACCTCGCCCGGATGAACAAGACCGACTTCAGCGTCCACAACACCGAGATCGACCTCGCCGAGGTCGCCGCCGACGCGGTCCATCGCTACGAGCAGCAGGCCGAGAGCTTCGGTGTGGAGCTCCGCGTCGTCGCCGACGGTTCGGCGCCGGCAGTCGCGGACGCCGACCGCGTCCTCCAGGTCGTGTCGAACCTCGTCGAGAACGCGCTGCGGCTGACGCCGCCGGGCGGGGAGGTGCGCGTCGTCGCAACGCCCGGCGTCCTCCGGGTCGAGGACACGGGGCCGGGCCTCGCGGAGGCTGACACCGAGCGCGCGTTCGACCGCTTCTACCTCCATGAGCGCTACGGGCTGGAGCGGCAGGTCGGTACCGGCCTCGGCCTCGCGATCGTGAAAGAGCTGACGCTCGCGATGGGCGGCGACGTCGACGTCGAAAGCCGACCGGGCAAGCTCACGGTCTTCACCGTGCGCCTCCCCGTGCCCAAGGTCGCCGCCCGCGCCACACTTCCCGCGTGAGCGCCCCGACCCGGGAGGACGTCGAGCACGCACGCACCGTCCTTGCCGGACGGGTCCGTCGCACGCCGACGCTCGGCTCGAGCACGCTCGGCGTCTCGCTCAAGGCGGAGCTGTTCCAGGAGACCGGCTCGTTCAAGGCGCGCGGCGCGCTCAACCGGCTCGTTGCGCTCACGCCGGAGGAGCGGGAGCGGGGAGTCGTCACCTGGTCGGCCGGGAACCACGCGCACGCCGTCGCGTGGGCCGCTGCCCAGACCGGCGTCGATTGCCTGGTGCAGATGTGGGACGGCGTGAGCCCGCTCAAGGTCCAGGCGACGCGTGCTCACGGCGCGACCGTCGACCTCTCGGCGGCCGACCCCGCGGCTGCCTACGAGCGCGTGCTCGCGATCGTGGAGGACGAGGGTCGCGTCTTCGTCCACCCGCACTCGGATCCGCTCGTGGTCGCCGGACACGGGACTCTTGCGCTCGAGCTGCTGGAGGACGTCCCGGATCTGGAGACCGTCGTCGTCGGCACGGGCGGCGGCGGCCTGATCTCGGGCATCGTCACGGCGCTCGACGGACGGGCGCGCGTCATCGGCGTCGCGCCCGAGCGCGCGCAGGCCTTCCCCGCCGGTCTCGCTGCCGGCCACAGCGTCCGCGTCGAGACGGACACGATCGCCGACGGACTTGCGCCGCCCTTCGCCGGCGAGCTCCCGCTCGAGATCTGTCGTGGGCGCGTCGAGACCGTGCTCGTGACGGAGGACGAGATCGCCGAGGGAATGCGCTTCCTCTACGCGAGCGCCAAGCTCGCCTGCGAACCGGCCGGAGCCGCGGCAGCTGGCGCCGTCCTCGCGGGAAAGGTCGAGCCGGGCCCCGGAGTCGCGGTGATCGTCTCGGGCGGCAACGTGGAGCCCACAGAGGCCGCTGCTATCTTGAGAGGGCAATGAAAGCCGGTATCCATCCCGAGTACGTCGTCGCAACGGTGACGTGCTCTTGCGGAAACACGTTCCAGACCCGCTCGACGAAGCCCGAGCTTCACGTCGAGGTCTGCTCGCAGTGCCACCCGTTCTACACGGGCAAGCAGAAGCTGATGGACTCGGGCGGTCGCGTCGAGCGCTTCCAGCGCCGCCTGGAGCGCGCCGGCGGCCAGACGCGCCGCGGCTAGCGCTCTCGAGTCATGGCCAACGTCGGCGGACAGGCGGTCCTCGAGGGCGTGATGATGCGTGGCCCGGGGAACTGGGCCGTCGCGGTTCGCACTCCGTCGGGCGAGATCGCTCAGGTCTCGCGTCCGATCGACTCGGCGATGGCGCGCCACTTCGTCTTCAGGCTGCCGATCGTGCGCGGCGTGATGGCCCTCGGCGAGTCTCTCGCCATCGGGTTTCGCGCGCTCGCCATCTCGGCGAACTACGCGCAGCAGCAGGAAGGTGACGACGGCGAGGTCGACACCGAGATCTCCCGCGGCGCAATCATCTTCGCCTTCCTGATCGCAATCGGCTTCGCCGTCGCGGTGTTCAAGGTGGGCCCGGCGCTGATCACCGATCAGCTGCCCATCCGGACCGGCGAGTACTTCGTGATCGTCGAGGGGCTGATCCGCGTGTCGATCTTCGTGGCGTATCTCGCTTTGATCTCGCTCCTGCCGGACCTGCGCCGCGTCTTCCAGTACCACGCCGCCGAGCACAAGGCGATCAACGCCTACGAGGCCGGCGAGGCGCTCGAGCCCGAGATCGCGCAGCGCTACTCGCTCATCCACCCGCGTTGCGGGACGGCGTTTCTGCTCTGGGTGATGGTGATCGCGGTCTTCGTGTTCGCGTTCTTCGGCCGGCCGACCTGGTACTGGCTGATCGCCACGCGGATCCTGCTGCTGCCGCTGATCGCCGGCCTCGCGTACGAGCTGATCCGCTTCGCGGGCAAGCACCAGGACAACCGCATAGTGATGAAAGTGCTCGCGCCCGGGCTCTGGCTGCAGCGGCTGACGACGCGCGAGCCGACCCTCGACCAGCTCGAGGTCTCGATCCGTGCGCTGCGCGAGGTGCTCGACCTCGAGGGTGCCGGTACGCCCGACGCGCAACGCGTCGAAGTAATGGCCTGACGCGTAGCGGCGGCGCGCCGCGGTACGTTGACCGCTTCCGACACGAAGGGAGCGACATGGCGACGGACCGCCGGGCAGAAGTGACGTGGCGCGGGAGCCTGCTCGAAGGCTCAGGCGAGATCGGCTCGACGACGAGCGGGGCGTTCGGCGGCCTCGGCGTGACGTGGAAGGCGCGCTCCGAGGACGAGACCGGCGGGCTCACGAGCCCTGAGGAGCTGATCGCCGCAGCGCACGCCGCCTGCTTCTCGATGGCGCTCTCTGCGGGCCTGGCGCGAGCCGAGACGCCGGCCGACGAGCTCCACACGACGGCGACCGTGACCTTTCAGCCGGGCGAGGGCATCACGCACATCGCGCTGGCTGTTGAGGGCCGCGTTCCCGACATCGACGGCGTGGCGTTCGAGGAGGCAGCTCTGGGCGCGAAGGAGAACTGCCCGGTCTCGAAGGCGCTTGCCGGCGTCCCCGAGATCACACTGGATGCGCAGCTGTTGGCCTAGACAGGCTCGATCCGTCCGCTCTTGACGTCGTAGACGAAGCCGGTCGCGCCGAACCCATCCTGCAGGAGTGGGTGACTGTGGATCGTCGCGACGCTCTGGCGTACGCGCTCGGGCACGTCCGGAAACGGCTGGAAGTCGATGCTCTCCGACTCGGGGCCGAGCTTCTCGTGCACGTCCGCGTTCGTGAACGTGAGCATCCCGCAGTCCGTGTGCCCGATCACGATGGCCTCTTCCGTCCCGAGCAGGTGGTGGGAGAGGACGAGCGAGCGGATCGTCTCGTCGTTCACGATCCCGCCCGCGTTGCGGATCACGTGGGCATCGCCCTCTTCGAGACCCAGGAAGCGTGCCGGATCGAGGCGTGCGTCCATGCATGTGACCACGGCGAACTTCCGGCCCGGTGGCATGGGCAGGTCGCTCTTGGCAAAGCCGGAGGCGTAGCGCTCGTTTACTTCCGTGACCTCGTCGACGACGGACATGGGCGACCTCCCTGGTCGATGCTTTACGAACTGAAGTGAGAAGTTATCGAGACAGAAACGAGCTAGGCAAGCAGTACGCTGACCTGCCGTGGCAACAGACTTCTCAAACCGCATCGCGGACCTCGAGCGCTCGTATGTGGAGCTCCAGACGCGCATGGCCGATCCGGCCATCTACAACGACCACCGCGAGGCTGCGGACGTCGGCCGGCGCCTGAAGGAGCTCGAGCAGCCGCACAAGCTCGCGCAGGAGTGGCAGGCGGCACGGGACGACCTCGCCGCAGCGCGGGAGGACGCCGACCTGCGGGAGCTCGTCCCCGAGCTCGAGGAGCGCACGGGCCGCCTGGAGAAGGAGCTGCGCCTCGCGCTCGTCCCGACCGACCCGGCGGACGGCAAGGACGTGATCCTCGAGGTACGCCAAGGTGTCGGCGGCGACGAGGCCGCGCTCTGGGCCGGCGACGTCTACCGGATGCTGGCGCGCTACGCCGAGCGGCGCGGCTTCAAGGTGGAGGAGCTCGAGGCGAGCCCGTCGGACGGTGGCGGCTACAAGGAGGTCACGTTCGCGGTCAAGGGCGACGGCGCCTACTCCGTCTTCAAGTGGGAGGGCGGAACGCACCGAGTGCAGCGGGTTCCCGAGACCGAGAGCCAGGGCCGCATCCACACGTCGACGGCGACGGTCGCGGTGATGCCCGAGGCCGAGGAGGTCGAGGTGCAGATCGACCCGAACGACCTCAAGATCGACGTCTACCGCTCGACCGGGCCGGGCGGCCAGTCCGTCAACACGACCGACTCGGCCGTCCGCATCACGCATCTGCCGACCGGCGTCGTCGTCTCGATGCAGGACGAGAAATCGCAGCTCCAGAACCGGGAGAAAGCGATGCGCGTCCTGCGCGCTCGCCTGTACGAGCGAGAGCGCGACCGGCAGCGCGCCGAGCTCGACGCGACGCGCAACGCTCAGATCGGCTCGGGCCAGCGGGCCGAGAAGATCCGCACCTACAACTTCCCCGAGAACCGCCTCACCGACCATCGGGTCAAGCTGACCGTCCATCAGCTCGACCGGATCCTGCAGGGCGAGCTCGACGACTTCACCGAGTCGCTCGAGACCGACGACCGGCGCCGAGCGCTCGGAGAGTGACCGCGCGGGAAGCGCTCGCCGACGCCGAGCGGAGGCTCGCCGCGGCAGGCGTCGAAACACCGCAAGTCGACGCCGAGTGGCTCGTCGCGCACGTTCTCGGCACGACGCGTTCAGGTCTCGCCGCGCGGCTCGACGACGAAGTGGACGGCCTCGAACCGCTGCTCCGCCGCCGGGAGGCTCGGGAGCCGCTCGCGTACGTGCTCGGTGAGTGGGGCTTCCGGCGGCTGACGCTGAAGACCGACGCGCGTGCGCTCGTCCCGCGGCCCGAGACCGAGACGCTCGTCGAGCGCGCGCTCGCGCTCGCGGAGGGAATCGAACAGCCGCGGATCCTCGACGTCGGCGTCGGCTCGGGCGCGATCGCGCTCGCCCTCAAGGACGAGCGGCCGGATGCGCGCGTGACAGGTGTCGACGTGTCGGAGGGAGCGTTGCAGCTGGCGAGCGAGAACGCCGAGCGCCTCGGGCTCGACGTCGAGCTCCGCCACGCCGACGGTGCGGCCGTCGCGGGCGAGGGCTGGGACGTCGTGGTCGCGAACCCGCCGTACGTCGAGACCCTCGACGGCGCGCAGCGGGAGCTGACGTGGGAACCGGAAATCGCGCTGCTGGGCTCCGGCGAGCACGAGCGGCTCGCGTGCGCCGCCAGAGCATGCTTCGTCGTCTTCGAGGTCGGAGACGGCCAGGCGCAGGAGGTGGCGCAACTGCTCGAACGTCTTGGCAGCTCCGAGGTGGCGATCACGGCCGACCTGACCGGCCGCGCTAGGGTCGTCGAGGGAAGGCTGCCGTGATCGAGATCTTCACTACGCCGGACGGTTTGACCCTTTCGTACGAGCGGCGCGGGAGCGGCCCGCTCCTTGTTTGCCATCCGGGCGGCCCGGGCGGGTCGGCGGCCGAGTTCGAGGACTTCGCCGGGCTCGACGACACGTTCGAGCTCCTGCTCTTCAGCCCCCGAGGCTCGCACGGATCGGACCCGGCCGACGACTACTCGCTCCGGTCCTACGTCGCGGACGTGGAGGCGCTGCGGCAGCACCTCGGCGTCGAGCACCTGAATCTGCTCGGCTTCTCGCACGGCGGCTGTGTCGCGATGGCCTACGCCGCTGCGCATCCGTCTCGCGTCCGTCGGCTCCTGCTCGTCGACACGCTCGCAGTCTGGGGCGACGACGCCGAGGCGGCGATGCTCGAGGCGATCGAGAGGCGCCGCGGCGAGCCGTGGTTCGAGGACGCCGCGCAGGCGATCGAGGAGGAGCAGGCGGGCGCGTTCTCGTCCGTTGACGAGCTGATCGCGAATCTGCAACGGCAGATTCCGCTCTACTTCCATCGCTGGGAGGGGAACAAGCAGGCCGGCGGCCGGCTGGCCCAGGATTTTGCCCACGCGGAGCCGCTGCACCAGTTCAACACCGTCGAGTTCCCGACAGTCGACCTCCGCGCAGAGCTCCGAACGATCGAGGCTCCGGCGCTCGTCGTGGTGGGAGACGACGACTTCATCTGCGGGTCGGCCTGCGCCGACGCGATCGTCGGCGCGCTGCCCGACGCGCGGCTCGTCACGATCCCGGACTCTGGGCACTTCGTCTACGTCGAACAGCCCGAGGCCTTCCGCGCCGCCCTTGCCGAGTTCCTGCTGTGAGCGAAGCAGCGGTCGCCGCTCTGCGCGCGGGCCGTGCCGTAATCCTTCCGACCGACACGGTCTACGGGCTCTGCGCGCTGCGCGAGTACGAGGACGTGATCTACGAGCTCAAGGGCCGCGACCGCTCGAAGCCGGTCGCGGTGCTCGCCGCCGATGTCGACGCCCTCCTCGTTGCGGTGCCCGGCCTCGACCGAACCGCGCTCGAGCGCTACCTGCCCGGGCCGTACACGCTCGTCGTCGGCCGAGTCGGCGTTCGCGTCCCGAACCTGCCGCCGGTCGCGGCCGAGGTCGTCCGCGCCGTCGGGGTCGTCGCCGCCACGAGCGCCAACCTCTCCGGCGGCCCCGACCCGCGGCGAGTCGAGGACGTGCCGGAGGAGATCCGAGCCGCGTGCGGCGCTGTCGTCGACGCCGGAGAACTGCCGGGCGTGCCCTCGACCGTGATCGACCTCAACGGAGCCGAGCCGCGGATCCTCCGGCAGGGCGCCGGCCCCCTCCCCGAGTAGCATCCTCGTCATGGCGACCACGCAGGCGACCTTCCAGGAGCTGAAGCACGCGGGCCTGGACGAGGTCGACCCCGACATCGCGCGCCTGCTTGGCGACGAGCTCGAGCGGCAGCGCGGACAGATCGAGCTGATCGCCTCCGAGAACTTCACCTGGCCCGCCGTCCTCGAGGCCGTGGGGTCGGTGGCGACGAACAAGTACGCGGAGGGCTATCCCGGCCGCCGCTACTACGGCGGCTGCGAGGTGGTCGACGAGATCGAGCAGCTCGCGATCGATCGCGCGAAGGAGCTGTTCCGGGCCGAGCACGCGAACGTCCAGCCGCATGCCGGAGCGCAAACGAACATGGCCGTCTACGCCGCCGTGATGCAGCCCGGCGACACGCTGATGGCGCTCGCGCTGAACCAGGGCGGCCATCTCACGCACGGGCACAAGGTCAACTTCTCGGGCCGGCTTTACAACGTCGCGCACTACGAGGTCTCTCGCGCGACCATGACCGTCGACTACGACGACGTGCTCGCGAAGGCCAAGGAGGCGCGGCCGAAGGTGATCGTCTGTGGCGGCTCCGCCTATCCACGCACGGTGGACACCGAACGCTTCCGCGCGATCGCCGACGAGGTCGGTGCGCAGCTCCTCTGCGACATGGCCCATTTCGCGGGGCTCGTCGCCGCCGGTCTCCAGCCGAATCCCGTCGAGCACTGCGACTTCGTCACCTCGACGACGCACAAGACGCTCGCGGGCCCGCGCGCCGGCTTCATCCTGTGCCGCGAGGAGCATGCGAAGGCGCTCGACTCGGCCGTGATGCCGGGGATGCAGGGCGGTCCGCTCGAGCACACCATCGCGGCGAAGGCGACGTGCTTCCGCATCGCGATGACCGATGCGTTCCGTGAGTACCAGGCTCAGGTTCGCCGCAACGCCGACGCGCTCGGCGAGACGCTGCTCGAGGGTGGGCTCTCGCTCGTGACCGGTGGTACCGACACGCATCTCCTGCTCGTCGACCTGAGCGCGGGGGAGTGGACGGGCAAGGCGGCCGAGGAGCGGCTGCACGAGATCGACGTCACCGTCAACCGCAACACGATCCCGTTCGACGAGCGTTCGCCGTTCGTCACCTCGGGAATCCGGCTCGGCTCGCCGGCGATGACGATGCGCGGCCTCGACGAGGACGACTTCCGCGAGGTGGGGCGGATCATCTGCGAGGCGCTCACCGAGTCGCCGGATCTCGACGGGCTGCGCGGCCGAGTCGCAGCGCTGTGCGCGAAGCGGCCGCTTTACGAAGGCTTCCGCGGCTACACGACCTACGTCGCTTGAGCGGGGGCCGCCTCACCGTCGTCGAGCACCCGCTCGTCCAGCACAAGCTGAGCTACCTGCGCGACAAGGACACGCCGACCGTCCACTTCCGCAAGCTCGCGAACGAGATCACGCTGCTGCTCACCTACGAGGCGACGAAGGACCTGCCGACCGAGTCGACCGAGATAGAGACGCCTCTCGAGCCGATGATCGCCCAGCGCATCTCCGGCAAGAAGGTCGCGGTTTGCCCGGTGCTGCGGGCGGGAGTGGGGATGCTGGACGGGTTCCTCTCGCTCGTCTCGAGTGCGCGGGTCGGCTTCGTCGGGATGTACCGCGACGAGGAGACGCTCGAGCCCGTCCAGTACTACCTCAAGCTGCCCGACGACCTGGCCGAGCGTGACGCGATCGTCCTCGACCCGATGCTCGCAACCGGCCACTCGAGCTGCGCGGCGATCGCGGCGGTGAAGGATGCGGGCGCTCAGACGGTGACGCTCGTGTGCATCGTCGCAGCGCCGCCCGGGGTCGACGAGGTGCGCAGGCAGCATCCCGAGGTGCACATCGTGTGCGCGGCCGTCGACCGCGGCCTCAACGAGCGCGGCTTCATCGTGCCGGGGCTCGGGGACGCGGGCGATCGCCTGTACGGGACGAAGTAACCGCAGCTCGGCGGTTACGAAGCTTCGAAGAGGCCGTTCAGGTCGGGGTTTCCGGGGAGATCGCCGAGGCGCGTGAACGTGCCGTCGTTTGCGATCTCCTGCGCCGCCGCGAGCGCGCCGGCCCAGGCCGCGCGCGCGAGACTTCCGCCGAGGCTGATCCGCCGAACGCCGAGGGAATCCGCTTCCGCCACGGTGATGAACGGCGCATGGACGAGCAGGTTCACGGGCTTCGGCGCAACGGCTGTGGCGACCGCCGAGACGTGCCCGAGTGTCGAGATGAACGGCGCGTAGAGGCAGTCGGCTCCGGCTTCGGCATACGCCTGTAGCCGCCGGATCGTCTCCTCGAGGTCGGGACGGCCGACGACGAAGCCCTCGGAGCGACCCGTGAGAAGGACGCCGGTCCCGCTCTCGTCGATCGCCTGTCGCGCCGCCCGAATCCGCTCGACGGCGAGGTCGAACGGGTAGAGCGGCTCGTCGGCAACGCCGGTCGAATCCTCGATCGACAGTCCCGCGATGCCGGTTGCCGCCGCGAGCTTGACGTTCGCGGCCACAGCGTCGGGGTCGTTTGCGAAGCCGCCCTGGAAGTCCGCGTTCAGCGGAACCTCCACCGCAGCCGCAAGCTCCCGGAGATGCCCCAGCTCGTCGTCGAGCTGCACGCGGCCGTCGGGACGTCCAATCGCCCATGCGTGGCCGGCGCTCGTCGTAGCGAGCGCTTCGAATCCCATCCCCGCGAGAGCGACTGCTCTCCCGAGATCCCAGGGATTCGGCATCACGAAGCAGCCCTCGGCGTGCAGCCGGTGAAAGGCGTCGACCTTGTCGTCTTGCGAGCTCATGGCGCGAATAATCGCCGCTCGACGGCCAGGTGTGGCGCCCAGTCGAGGCGGTCGGCGGCCGCGAAGCGGAGGTACGCGCTCAGTGCGTCGCGCATCGCCTCGACGAAACCGCCGGCGCGCCGCGGCGCGAACCCGTCCTCCCACCACGTGCCGATCACCTCGACGCGTTCCGCTTCGCGGTCGATTCGAGGCTCGATCCGGCCCACGAACCGGTCGCCGAAGAGGATTGGGAGGACGTAGTAGCCCCAGCGGCGCTTCTCCGGCTTGAAGAACCCCTCCCAGACGAACTCGAAGCCGAACAGGTTTGCCAGGAGGGCGGTGTCCCACAGCAGCGAGTCGAACGGAGCGATGAACGCGACGGACAGCGGCGGCTGCGGCGGCGTCTCGAGCTCGTCGACCTCCGCGGCGACGACGAAGCGCTTCCCGCGCAAGCCGTCGATCTCGACCGGCACGAGCTCGCCGCGCTCGACTGCTTCGGAGTGCAGCTCGCTCCGGACGTCCGGATTCGCGATGCGGGCGAACGTGCCGCCGGCGCCGCCCGCGCCGAGCAGGCCGTGTGCGCGGTGTCGAGACAGGAGTTTGTGACGGAGCTGTTCCCACACGGGCACCTTCTTCGCGAGGAGCTCGGCCCGGAGCAGCCGCTCGACCATGTCGTAGTAGCGAACGTTGCCCTCGCGCCGCGCGAGGCCGATCACGCCGGCGACGGTGTACGCCTCGAGCACCGAGCGCACCGCGTTCTCCGGCAGCCCGAACCAGTCCTTCGTCTTGCCGCTCTCTCGCTCGAAGTCGGACGAGGAGAGCGGCCCGTCCGCCCGGAGCCGTTCCAACACCTTCTCGGCTGTGGCAGCGTTGTCGGTCAGCGCGGCGGCGTGAAACCGCGGGCCCTTGCGTCCGGCGTTCACCCGGTACCAGGGGAACTCGTCCGCCGGGATGAACGACAGCGCCTTGTTGGTCGTCTCGAAGATCTCGCGGCGCTCGTAGAGCTCGTCGCACCAGGAGGGCTCGTAGCCGGCGACCCGGGCATGCAGCATCAGGTCGTGGTTCCGGCCCGCGACTGCGATCGGGTCGAACTGGATCGAGCCGAGCTTCCGGATCACCTCCAGAACAGCGTCGGAGCCGCCGTCGAGCGATCGCACGGGTGCGAGGAAGTGCCGGGCGACGAGAAAGCGACGCGCTGCCTCGGCGCTGACCTTCACCGCGGGCGATTCAGGAGAGCTGCTCGAGCCCGTTGCCGACCCACGCCCGCAGCTCTTCCGACGTCGCAAAGGGGGCGTCGTCCGCCTCTGCCCGCGCGAGCACATCCTCCGCGGACGCACCGGCGCGCAGCCCGGCGTAGAGGTAGATCAGCGCGGACGAACGCGGTCCTGTCCGGCAGGTCACGAGCGTCGGCCGCGGCAGGTCATCCAGTGCGGCGATCTGCTCACGGGCGAGATCGAGGTCGAGCGGAGTGGGTGGGTCGGACACGACGTTCGCCGCCACCGGGACAGCGCGCTCGACTTCCGCATACGACGTCCCGCCTTCCATCGATGCGAACTCCTCGCCGCACAGGAAAAGCCAGGACGCTGCTCCCTGCTCGCGGGCAAACGCCTCTGGGTCCGCGATCAGCCCCCGGTTGTGCATCAGGCTGGTCGGCGTCTCGAAGCCGGTCACGGCGGCGATCCTACTCCCGTATCGTCTGGCGCCCGATGACGCGCTCCTGGCTCGAGCTCTCGCGCGCGCAGATCCTTGCGTTCCGTCGGCGGGTCGGTGCACTCGACGAACGACTCCCGCGGGGTACCGGCTCGCTGCGGCAAGCAGCCTGGGGAGGACTGACGGACAGCGTGCCGCGTGCGGCACTTCTCTCGATCCACGCGCGAATGGAGGGGACGCAGCCGTCGAGCTGGGAGGATCCATCGCTGGTCCAGGTCTGGGGGCCGCGCTACAGCGTCTACGTCGTGTCGGCCCGTGACCGGGCCGTCTTCACGCTAGGCCGGTTGCCCGACGCTTCGCGTCGCCGCGAGAGAGCCCAGGACATGGCCGCGCGTGTCCATGCGCTAGTCGGCGATCGGGAGACGAAGGACATCGACGTATGGCACGCGCTGGGGGTCGGCAACGCGATCAAGTACGCGACGACGACCGGCACGGTCCTGATCCGGTGGGACGGCGCGCGGGCGCCGCTGATCTGGACGGCTCCCGCGCCGGAGGTCGATCCGCTGGACGCGCGCCGCGAGTTGGCGCGCCGCTACCTCCACATCTCCGGCCCCGCGACCCCTGAAGGCTTCGCCCTCTGGGCCGGTGTCCCGGAAGCCGCCGCCCGTGCGACCTTTGACGTGCTCCGCACGTCGCTCACGCCGGTCCGGACACCGATCGGCGACGCCTGGATCCTCGCGCGCGACGAGCCCGTCATCCGTGAGCCGCCGGGGCCGGTGGCTGCGGCGCGCCTCTTGCCGAGCGGCGACACCTACTTCCTCTTCTGGGGAAGCGACCGTGAGCTTCTCGTGCCCGAGGCAGCGCAGCGCGCCGAGCTCTGGACGTCGCGCGTGTGGCCGGGAGCACTCCTGGTCGGAGGTCAGATCGCCGGGACGTGGAGGCGAGCCAAGCACGAGCTGAGCGGCCAAGCCTGGCGCCGACTCACGCGGGCCGAACGTGACGCGGTCGAGGCAGAGGCGCACTCGCTTCCGCTGCCGGGCATCGACAGCGAGATCGACGTCCGCTGGAACAGGTGAGTCGCCCGGAGGCGAGCGCGTCCCGGCGGCGAAGTACGCTGACGGCGTGCTCGCGGCGATTAGCCCGCACCTCAGCGTCCTCGACGAGCTCTCGGATCACCTCGACGTCCTGTGGGGAGCCCTCGTTGCGTTCGCCGTCGTCGTGCTGTTGACGCCGGCGGTGGGAGGGATGGCGCGCCGGCTCGGCGTCGTCGACGTGCCGGGCGGTAGGCGAGTGAACCAACTGCCGGTGCCCCGCCTGGGCGGGCTCGCGCTCTTCTTCGGCGTGCTCGTGCCGTCGCTTGCCTTCCTGCACCTCGGCCAGCAGACCCGCGGGCTGCTGCTCGGTGCGGCGGTCGCCGTCACCGTCGGGATCATCGACGACTTCCGCGGCCTGCCCTGGTTCGCGAAGCTCGGGGGTCAGGTGGCCGCCGCCGCCGTCCTGACCGGCTTCGGCGTCTGGGTCGATCGATTCACGTTCCCCTTCCTCGGCGTCCACACCCTGCCGTCAGGGGTCGGGATCCCGCTCACGATCATCTGGATCGTCGCGATCATGAACATGTTCAACTTCCTCGACGGTCTCGACGGCCTCGCGGCGGGTGTCGCGGCGATCGCGGGTCTGACGTTCAGCGTGATCGCCCTTTCGCTCGGGAAGGTCGACGCCGCTGTGCTGTCGGCCATCGTGTTCGGCGCCTGCGTCGGCTTCCTGCGCCACAACTTCTACCCGGCTCGGATCTTCATGGGCGACTCCGGAGCGTTGCTGCTCGGGTACGTGCTCGCGGCGGTCTCCGTGCAGGGCCTGCTGAAGACGGCCGCGACGGTGGCCCTGTTCTTCCCGTTGCTCGTCCTCGCTGTGCCGATCGTCGACACGACGTTCGTCGTCGTGCGGAGGCTCAAGCACGGCGAGCCGGTCTTCGAGGCCGACCAGGCACACCTTCATCACCGCTTCCTGCGACGCGGCTTCTCGCAGCGGCGGGCGGCACTGACGATTTGGGCCTGGTGCATCGCCCTCGCGGCAGCCGCGTTCGCGACGCGGTTCGTCCCGTTCCGGGCCCACGGCGTCTGGCATCCCTGGTGGACGCTCCTCGCCGTGGCAATCGCCCTCGTGGCGGTTCTGTTCTCCGTCTACGTGGTCTACGTGCTCGAGATCGTGAAGCTCGGGAACCGGATTCAGCGGCGGCGGAAGACCGACGACCCGCTGCGCAAGATCGCCTGACGAACTAATCCAGTCCTTTCGGACTGTTGACCTGAGTCAGCGCGTAGCTCGCGGCCGCTGTCCTCTCCGGGCTGCTCCAACGGGTGCCGAGCGAACGACCCGGCGCGCCACCGATGAGCAGCTCCGGAACCAGCCTGAGCCGACCTAGCCGCACTCGGCGCGTTCGACGAAGCTCGTCAGGAGCTCGTTGAACGGCTCGCCGAGCCGCTGCACCGAGTGGCCGGCGCCGGGGAGAATTGCTCGCTCCGCGCCGAGCTGCTCCTCGAGCACGTCGCAGAGCGCCTCGAACGCCGGGCTGTGCCCGCCCGAGACGACGAGCTTCGGGAACGGCGCCCGCGCCAGCTCGTCGAACGGGATCACTGCTTCCGACGGCGGGCGCTCGACCAGAAGCGTTCGCGCACCCTGCAGGAGCTCGGGCGTGAACTCGCCGGGTGGAGTGGACGAGCCCACGAGCGCGAGGAAGCCACGCAGGAACTCGGCCGGATCGCGGGGGCCGCTCGTCCAGTGCGCCTCGATCCGTGCCATGAACTCGTCGGCCGCCGGAATCCCGCGTGCGACGCCGAAGGCGGGCGGTTCGATCACGGTCAGGGAACGCAGGAGCTCCGGGCGCCGCGCCGCAGCGAGCAACGCGATCACGCCGCCGTACGAGTGCCCGACGAGGTGCGTCCGCGGCTCGAGGAACGGCTCCAGCCAGGCAGCCTCATCCTCGAAATCGACCGAGTTCACGTCTGGCCCGGGCGGGAAGCCGCGCCGGTTCGGCGCCACGATCTCGAATCGGGCGCCGAGCGGTTTCTGCGCACTCCAGGTCAGGTCCGCGTTGACGACGGAACCATGAACGAACAAGAGGCGAGGTTGGCTATCCATGCGGGTTTCCGGTGTCACAAAGTACCCCCTCGCGCACCCTTCCACGCTGCTATTCTCGCCCCGGATGCAGGGGAACCCACGCCCGTCCTTCCAGCCCGCGGAGGCGGGCGCAGTTTTGGCTGGCACCGTTGGTGCGTGCGGCGGCGCCGGCGCGCTCGTCGGCTGGGCGGCCGGAGACACGGGTTACGGCGTGCTCGCAGGCGTGGTCATCGGGCTTCCCGCAGGAGTTTTCGTCGTCTACCGCAGGTACAAGGGCTACTTCTCGTGACGGGCGGGCTCCTGTCCACGCCGCGGCCGGTTCCCAGCCGCCGGGCGCCCATGCTCGCCGGAGCCGGAGTCATCGTGCTCTCGCTGCCGGTCTTCCTCGTCGCCGGCTTCCCGCTCGGCGGCTGGGCCCTCGCTGCGGTGCTCTGGGTCGCCGGTGAGCTGCTCGGGGTCTGGCTGAATCGGCTGCCGACCGGCGCCGACCACCTCGGCTCGTCCGGTCTCGTCGCGCTTGCGCACTCGTTCCGCGGGATCGGCGTGATCATCGTCCTGGCGGCCGTCACCGTGGCCAACCGTGACGTCGGACTCGCGGCCCTCGTCGTCTACGCGTTCGCGTACTCCCTCTCGCTCTGCGTGTCGCTCGTCGAGTACTTCGGCGGGGAGAAGCTCGGATGACCGGGATCCTCACCCTCGCCGCCTCGTTCAATCCGGCGAACGAGTTCGAGCTGAAGCAGTGGGTCGGGATCCACCTTGGCCCGATCGACATGTCGATCAACAAGGCCGTCGTCTACCTCGCGATCTCGGCGCTCGTGACGATTTTCATCGGGATCTTCACCATGCGCAGCCGAGTCGCGCTGCTCCCGAGCAAACGGCAGACGATCGGCGAGGTGATCTACGAACTCGCGCAGACCCAGATCGCCGCGCAGGGACTGCCGACGAAAGCCATCAGCCGCTGGTTCCCATACGTCGCCTCGCTCTTCCTCTTCATCCTGACGATGAACCTCCTCGGCTTCATCCCGCTTCCCCTGACCGGGGACAAGTGGCACGGCGTGCCGACGTGGGGGATCTACGCCGTCACGTCACAGCTTTCGGTCACGTTGGTGCTCGCGCTCCTGAGCGTCGTCTTCAGCCACATCGAGGGGGTTCGTTACAACGGCTGGAAGCACTTCAACTTCTTGCCCTCGGGTCTCCCGCCGTGGTCGGTGAAGACCGCAATCCCGCTCGCGCTCATGTATCTGCTCGAGCTCATCTCCCAGGTCTTCCGCATCATCAGCCTCAGCGTCAGGCTCTACGCGAACATGCTCGCCGGACACATCCTGATCCTCGTCTCGATCGGGCTGCTTTTCATCCTCAGCGGCCTCACGTTTTGGATCGTCGCGGTCTTCGCATTGCCGATCGGGATCGCCTTCTACATCTTCGAAGTCGCGATCGTCGTCACTATTCAGGCGTTCATCTTCGCGGCCCTGTCCGCCATCTACATCGGCACGGCCATCGAGCCGGACCACTAAAAGGAGGGAACGGTGCTCCACCTGCTGGTTGCAACCTCAGACACCATCAAGGCCGCGCAGGCGCTTGGGTTCGGGCTCGGCATGGGTCTCGGCTCGCTCGGCGCCGGCATCGGAATCGGCTACGTGTTCGGGTCGATGATCCAGTCAGTCGCCCGCCAGCCCGAGCTGCGCGGCGAGCTGCAGGGGATCATGTGGCTCGGCTTCGCGCTGACCGAGGCGGTCGTCTTCTACGGCCTCGTCGGCGGCTTCCTCGGCTTCGTCCTCGTCAAGTAGATGCTCGTCGTCGCCGCCTCCAGTCCGCTGACCAAGGTCATCCCGGGGCTGATGATCTGGACGATCATCTTCTTCCTGATCGTGTTCTTCGTTCTGAAGAAGTTCGCCTTCAGCAGGATCCAGGAGGCGCTCGACGCGCGTCAGCTTTCGATCCAGCGCTCGATCGAGGCAGCCGACCAGGCACGCAACGAGGCGCAACGGCTGCTCGAGGAGCACCGCAAGCTCATCGCCGAGGCACGCAGTCAGGGCGAGGCCATCCTCGCCGAGGCGCGCAAGACGCGCGAGTCGATGGAGCAGCGGATGCGCGACGAGACGGAGGCCGAGAGGCAGCGGCGGCTCGAGGAGACGCGGAAGGAAATCGCGGCCGAGACGGCGCGTGCCCTGCAGCAGATCCGCGCCGAAGTCGGCGAGCTCACCCTCGAGGCTGCGTCGCGGGTCGTCGGGCGCACGCTCGACTCCGACCGGGACCGTGAGCTCATCTCCGAGGCGATCGCCGGCCTCGACTTCTCGCGTCTGGAGGACTCCGCCTAGTGGCGGTTGCCCACCGCATCTACGCCGAGGCGTTGTTCGGCGCCGCGAAGGACGCGGGCAAGCTCGCCGAGGTGCACGAGGCGCTGGCCGACTTCGCTGCGGCTGCAGCCGAATCGCCGGAGCTGCGCGCCGTCTTGCGCAATCCGCAGCTCGAGCCGAGCGCCAAGGGCGCGATCCTCGCCGACCTCGCAGGCGACGAGGAGCCGCTCTTCACACATTTCCTTCAGGTGGTGGCGGAGAAGGGGCGCGCGGGCGAGCTCGAGGAGATCGCAAAGGAGTTCGAGCGCCTGATCGCGCGCGCGGAGCGGCGCCTTACCGTGGAGTTGACGACGGCGCGCGAGCTCAGCGACGCCGAGACGGAGGCGATCCTGAAGCAGATCGAGGACGCGGCGGGCCGCAAGGTCGAGGCGACGCAGAAGGTCGACCCCGACCTCGTCGGCGGCATCGTCCTGCAAGCGGGCTCGCTTCGCGTCGACGCAAGCGTGCGCGGACGACTGGAACGACTGAGAAACGAACTCGTGAAGACATGAGGGAGCTGAGAACGCTTTGAAGCTGAGACCGGAAGAGATCACCGCGATCCTGCGCCAGCGGATCGAGCAGTACGACGTCGAGACCGACCTCGCGGAAGTCGGCACCGTCCTCCAGATCGGCGACGGCATTGCCCGCATCTACGGCCTCGAGAACGCGGGCTCGCTCGAGATGCTCGAGCTGGAGCACGGCGTCACGGGCCTCGCCTTCAACCTCGAGGAGGACGACGTCGGCGCCGCGCTGTTCGGCGATTGGGAGCAGGTGAGCGAGGGCGAGCCTGCCCGCCGCACGGGCAAGGTCGCGAGCGTTCCCGTCGGCGAGGCGCTGCTCGGTCGCGTCGTCGACCCGCTTGGCAACCCGCTCGACGGTCGGGGTCCGATCGACGCAAAAGAGACGCGCCCGCTCGAGTTCAAGGCGCCGGGTGTGGTCGAGCGGCAGCCCGTGAAGCAGCCGCTGATGACCGGTATCAAGTCGATCGACTCGATGACGAACGTCGGTCGCGGCCAGCGCGAGCTGATCATCGGCGACCGCTCGACGGGCAAGACCGCGATCCTGATCGACACGATCCTCAACCAGCGCGACACGGACGTGCACTGCATCTACGTCGCAATCGGCCAGAAGGCCTCGACGGTCGCCGGCATCTACGAGCGGCTTCGCGAGGAGGGCGCGATGGAGTACACGACCATCGTCACCGCCGCTGCGCACGAGGCCGCCCCGATCAAGTGGATGGCGCCGTTCGCCGGCTGCGCGATGGGTGAGCACTTCCTCTTCAACGGCCAACACGCGCTCGTCATGTATGACGACCTCTCGAAGCACGCCGACGCGTACCGGCAGCTCTCGCTGCTGCTGCGCCGGCCGCCGGGCCGCGAGGCGTTTCCGGGCGACGTCTTCTATCTCCACTCACGACTGCTGGAGCGTGCGTGCAAGCTGAACGACGAGCTCGGCGGCGGCTCGCTGACGGCGCTTCCGATCATCGAGACACAGGCCGGCGATGTGTCGGCGTACATCCCCACGAACGTGATCTCGATCACCGACGGGCAGATCTTCCTGCAGTCGGAGCTCTTCTACTCGGGCGTCCGCCCGGCGGTGAACGTCGGCATCTCCGTCTCGCGCGTCGGCGCGTCGGCGCAGACGAAGGCGATGAAGAAGGTCGCCGGCCGCTTGCGGCTCGACCTCGCGCAGTACCGCGAGCTCGAGGCGTTCGCGCAATTCGGCTCGGAGCTCGACAAGGCGACTCAGCAGGCACTCACGCGCGGCGCGAAGATGGTCGCGACGCTGAACCAGCCCCAGTACCAGCCGTGGCCGATGGAGGAGCAGGTGGCTGCGATCTACGCGGGCAACGAGGGCTACCTCGACGACATCCCGACGCCGCAGGTCTCGCGGTTCCAGGACGAACTGCGCGAGCACCTTCGCGCCGAGGGCGAAATCTACAAACAGATCCGCGAGACGGGCGAGCTGCCCGACGAGCTGGCCCAGCAGCTGAACGGCGAGATCGAGAAGTTCAAGAACGGCTTCAGCGTCGAGACCGAAGACGCGCTCATCTAGCTAGATGGCGTCGCTTCAAGACCTCCGCCGGCGGATCTCGTCCGTCCGCAACACGCGCAAGATCACGAAGGCGCTCGAGCTGGTCGCCGGCGCCCGGCTCCGCCGCGCACAAAACCGCACCGTGGAGATGCGGCCGTACGCCGACCGGATGCGGGAGCTGATGATCGGCACTGCAGGCGCGGCTTCGTCCCTCCGGAACCTCGCGCTCCTGCAGCAGCGCGAGCAGGTGCGGCGGGTCGCCTTTGTCGTCGTCACGGGCGACCGCGGGCTCGCCGGGCCGTTCAACGGTCAAGTGCTGCGGCAGGCCTTCCAGCTCGAGCGGCAGGCGCGAGCCGATGGGCAGGAAGTGACGTGGCTCGCGGTCGGGCGAAAGGGCGCTTCAACGCTCCGCTTCCGCCGGTACGAGGTCACGGCTCAGTGGGCCGGGTTTGCCGACAAGCCGAGCTACCACGACGCGCAGGCGATCGGCCACAAGCTCGCGGAGCTCTACGAGGCGGAGGAGGTCGACCGCGTCGTCCTGATCTACAACACGTTCGAGTCGGCACTCGTCCAGCGGGTGACGACGACCGAACTGCTGCCGATCGGCGAGGACGTCCTCGAGGGCGCGACGTCCAAAGAGGAGCGCAAAGGCCCGACCGCGGACTTCATCTACGAGCCCGAACCGGAGGAGATTCTCGAGCGGCTCCTTCCCGTCTATCTCGAGACCGAGATCTACCGCGCGCTGCTCGAGTCGGCGGCTGCGTTCCTCGCCTCCCAGATGACGGCGATGCGGAACGCGTCGAAGAACGCGGGCGAGTTGATCGACAGCCTCACGCTGTCGCTGAACAGGGCTCGCCAGGCGGAGATCACGCAGGAGATCCTCGAGGTCGTCGCCGGCTCGGACGCGCTCACCGGCTGAGCCCGAAAAGGCTCGGACAGACGCGGCCGTTGCCGTACCCTTGCGCTCGCCGTGGAAAACGATGATCGTCTGACCGGGACGGTGCTGCCGGGCCGGTTCGAGTCTGTGCGGCTACTCGGTCGCGGCGGGATGGGCGCGGTGTTCCTCGCCTGGGATCCCGTGCTCTGCCGGCAGGTGGCGGTCAAGATCCTGGCGCAGGAGCTCGCCGGCGACGCGGTCATGCGCGAGCGGTTTGCCCGCGAAGCGGCCCTCGCGGGCCGGCTCGGGACCCATCCGCACATCGTCACGGCCCACGAGGCGGGCGAGTGGCAACAGCGGCCGTACGTCGTCTTCGAGTACATGCCGGGCGGGAGCCTCGCGGATCAGCTCCGGGAGCACGGCGCACCGCCGCGATCGCGGGCGCTGGAGTGGCTCGCGCAGGCCGCCGATGCGTTGGACTACGCGCACGCCGCGAAGGTCGTGCATCGCGACATCAAGCCGGCGAACCTGCTTCTCGACGCGGCTCGGGCCATCAACGTGGCGGACTTCGGTGTCTCTCGGCACGATGGCCAGACGACGCTCACGGCGCAGGGCGAGGTCGTGGGCACGGCCGGCTATCTCGCCCCCGAGCAGCTCGACGATCGGGGCGCGACCGCGGCCAGCGACCGGTTTGCGCTGGGCGTCGTCGCCTATCAGCTCCTGACGGGCAAGCTTCCCGCCGCGACGCGCGTCGAATTGGAGGCGCCGGTCGAAGCACTCTTCGACCGCGCGCTCGCCGACGAGCCGGATCGTCGCTATCCCACCGCCACCGCGTTCGTCGCTGCGCTTCGCGTGGCGGATGCAGCCGATCCCGAGCCGACCGCGGTCGCGCGAACCCGGACGAGGCTCCTTCCGCCGCGGACGACGCCGGGCGCTCGTCCGGCTCCGGCACCGGCCCGACACAGGCAGCGGTCTCGCTCCTGGCGGGTCGCCGTGGTTCTCCTTGTTGCCCTCGCGCTGGCTGTCCCGGCGACTGCGGGCGGAGTCTTCCTCGGCCGAAAATACGCTCGAACCCACCTCTTGGGGGTGCCGCAGCCTCGCGAAATCGTGACGCAGTGCGCGGTGCAGCCCTTCGGAGCCGACGCGAACCTCGTCGTCTCCGGCGTTGGCGCAATCCGTTTCTGCCGCTCGCAGGCGGAGACGTTGTCGACCCAGAGCGACGCCTGGTCGTATCGCGACAACACGAGGCTGCAGGCGCCGGACAGCGGAAACGCGGCCGACCTCACCCGTATCTGCGGCCTGGCGCGCGGCAGGCTCTCGGCCGCGGTCTACGACGATCTCGGCAGGCGGATCGGCACCGACCTATGTCACACGTACGCCGCCGCAGGCTGGGCGGTGCGGACCTAGCTAGACCTGGGGCCTCAGCCGCTGCAGGCCGAGATGAACTCGAGGTCCGGGCCGGTTCCGCCCCAGGCAAAGCCGTTGCCGCCGCACGACTCCGCTCCCTGCGCTTTCCAGCCCTTTCCGTTCCAGGCGAACGACGGGGCTGACCTTCCGGTTGCACTGCTCGCCGTCAACGTCGAGGCGGCCACCGGGGTCGCCTTGTCCCGCGTCACCACAAACTCCCAGGCGATCGCTTCGTACGGCGGGGCGGCAGTCAGACTGACCGCGGACAGCGGACTGCCGTTCGGCCAGAGCAGCTCGTACGGCTGGAAGATCTGCACGCCCGGCAGACCGACCGGGACGAGCACAAGGACCTGCGCATCCAGGAATCCTCCCTCAGAGGTGAGGGAGATCGAACACTGCGCGTTCATCGGCGCCGCGCTCCCGCTCGGCGCGTTGATCTGACCGTCGACCGGAACTCCCGAGGTCTGCGGGAGGCAGTGGTCGAGGAGGTGTCCGGCGGCAGCGACGACCTCGCTGACCGCGGTGCTCGACGCAGGACTGGGCCAGGGCGCGGTCACGCTCACGTTGAGTGTGGGCAGGGCCCGGCCCTGGCACTCCGGGGTGACCTGAAGCGGGCCGCGCCACCGCACCGGAACCTTCTCGGCCCCGAGGTGCACGGTCTTGCCGGCCCGAAGCTTGCGCGCGCCCGTCGGCGGCGGGACAGGAATGCCCTGGAGAAGCGCGCCCGCGTCATAGGTGGTGCCGTCGCCGGTTTTCAGGACGAGCGAGGTGTCGAAGACCCCGCGGGAAAACTCGATCGAGTGCCGGGAGAGATTGCGGAGCGTGAACTTCACGCTGACCGGCTGGCCCGCCTGCACGTCCGAGCGGACGCTCGCGGTGCAGAGCGCCCGGCCACCGAGAACATGGCCGCTCGATGTCTCAGTCGGCCAGGGCAAGATCACGGACGCGTTCGCCCGCTGGGTGCCCAGCGAAGCGCAGAGCCCGAGGGTGAGCGCAATCAGCGCAGTTCCGCCTACCAGCGCTTTCATGGCGCGGAAGATACGCCGCAGCGAGGGTCGCGTCCCAAGCCTTTCGTTCAGGTCGAAGGCCGGACCAGTTCCCGTGCCCGAGCCGCCTTCACTGCGGCGGAAAGCGTGGCGATGTCGTACGCGCCGTAGTGGCGGAGGCCGTTGATGAAGAACGTCGGCGTGCCCGACACCGCCGAGAGATCGGCTGAATCGACGTCCCGCGCGATACGTCCGGAAGCGTCTCTCGTGCGCAGGTCCTCCTCGAAACGCTCGACGTCGAGCCCGAGCTCGCGGGCATACCCGAGGAGATCGCGGAAAGTGAGTGCGTCCTGGTGCTCGAGCAGCAGGTCGTGCATCTCCCAGAACGCGCCCTGATTTGCCGCGGCCTCCGCCGCCTCGGCCGCTTGCTGGGCGCTCGGGTGGACGTCGTTGAGCGGCAGATGCCGCCAGGCGTAGGCCACCTCGCCGTGCTCGCGTAGCAGCTCGCGGATGACCGGCTCGGCCTGCCCGCAGAACGGGCATTCGAAGTCGCCGTACTCGAGAACCGTGACCGGCGCGTCGACCGGACCACGGATGTGGTCGTGCTCGGGGTCGACCGGATCGGCAAGGTCGACGATCAGATCCGGTGTGCCGAGCAGCATCCTGATTCGCAGCCGCCGTGGCAGCCGGTTCGTCGCAAAGGCGAAGAGCCAGGTGAGCGCCGCGGCCAGCGCCGCCGCGCTGAGGACGCCGACCTTTGCCTCGTCGAGCTCGGCTCCGTGGAACGCGAGATCGGCGATCAGGATGGAAACGGTGAACCCGATCCCCGCGAGCGTCCCCGCCGCCGCCACCGAGGCCCAGCCGACCGGCGGGCGCAGCCGGCCGCGGCTGACCTTGGTCGCGAGCCAGCTGGCTCCGACGATCCCGATCGGCTTGCCGAGCACGTAGCCGAAGATGATCCCGAGCGTCACGGGCGACGAGTAAGCAGTCGCGAGGAATCCGGCGCTCAGGTGGACACCGGCGTTCGCGAGGGCGAAGAGCGGCACGATCGCGTAGCTCGTCCAGGGGTGCCAGAGCGACTGCAGCCGCTCGTTCGGCGACACGGCCGACCGCAGCGCCGACCGTGCCGTCCGCGAGAGCTCGCCCGTCGGCTGCTCCCGGAAGAGCCGGAAGAGATCGCTCGCGCGCTCGAGGTCGGTGCGCTGCGCGGGGTACGCGAGGGCGATCACGCCGCCCATCAGGCCCGCGACCACCGGATCGACGCCCGACTCGTAGAACGCGATCCACACCGCCGTGCCGAGCACGAAATAGACGAGGCCGAAGTGGATGTCCGCCGCCCGCACGAGGAGGATGCAGCCGAAGAGCGCGAACGCGACGAGTAGCGGGACGACCGAGATCGAGCCGCTGTACGCGATCGCGATCACGAGCAGCGCGACGATGTCGTCGACGACCGCGACCGTCAGGAGATACGCGCGCAGCCGGTCGGGCAGGCCGCTTCCGACGAGCGCGAGCAGCCCGAGCGCGAAAGCGGTGTCCGTCGACATCGCAGTTCCCCAACCGTGGATCGAGCTGTGGCCTGCGTTGATCGCGAGGTAGATGAGGACGGGAACGACCATCCCGCCGAGTCCGGCAACGAGTGGCAGCGCAACCCGGCGCCGTTCGCGGAGCTCGCCGAGATCGAACTCCCGGCGGGCTTCGAGCCCGATCACGAAGAAGAAGAAGGCCATGAGGCCGCTGTTGATCCAGCCACGCAGGTCCATCGAGATCCCGTGGCCGCCGAACCGGATCGAAAGCGTCGTCGTCCAGACGCGCTCGTACGACGCGTGGTCGACGTTCGCCCAGACGAGCGCGACCAGGATGGCGCCGAGCAGGACCGCTGCGCTGCCCGTCTCCGTGTTGAGGTAGGCGCGGAGCGGTGTCTGGAGGTTTCGGGTCCAGGCCGTGCGGCCGCTGAACGGAGTTGCGGACACGTCGGTCTCGGCCATGCGGGCAAGCTTCGCAAACGGCGTCGGTTCGACCGAGGGCGCGAACGCCACTCGGCTAAAGTTCCTCTGCCTGCGGCAGCCCGCGAGCCGCGCCGACCTCGAGCATCAGGGGAGACTCAGTGGCCGATCAGAGCAACGGTAAGAACACCGGGAAGATCGTCGAGATCAAGGGCGTCGTGCTGGACGCCGTCTTCCCGGGCAAGCTTCCCGAGATCTACCACGCGCTGAGCATCCAGATGCCGCAGGAGGGCGGCTCGCGCGAGTTGATCGCGGAGGTGCAACAGCACCTCGGCGACGATCGCGTCCGGGCCGTCGCCATGGACTCGACCGACGGGCTCGCGCGCGGAACCGAGGTCGTCGACACCGAAGGACCGATCTCCGTGCCCGTGGGCGAACAGACCCTCGGCCGCATCTGGAACGTGATCGGCGAGCCCGTCGACGGCAAGGGAGCCGCGACGGGCGACCGCTGGCCGATCCACCGCGACCCACCCGCTTTCAGCGACCTCTCGCCGGCTGTGGTGATCTTCGAGACCGGCATCAAGGTCATCGACCTGGTCGCGCCGTTCGTCCGCGGCGGCAAGGTCGGCCTCTTCGGCGGAGCGGGAGTCGGCAAGACCGTGACGATCACGGAGCTGATCCACAACGTCGCTCTCCAGCACGGCGGCGTGTCGGTCTTCTCCGGTGTCGGCGAGCGGACCCGCGAAGGGAATGACCTGATGCTCGAGATGCAGGAGTCGGGCGTCATGGACAAGGTCGCGATGTGCTACGGCCAGATGAACGAGCCGCCGGGCGCGCGCCTGCGCGTCGGTCTCTCAGGCCTGACGATGGCGGAGTATTTCCGCGACCAGGGCCAGGACACGCTCCTCTTCATCGACAACATCTTTCGCTTCGTCCAGGCAGGCTCGGAGGTATCGGCGCTGCTCGGCCGTATGCCGGGCAATGTCGGCTACCAGCCGACGCTTGCGACCGAGATGGGGCAGCTGCAGGAGCGCATCACCTCGACGCGCACCGGCTCGGTCACGTCGGTGCAGGCGATCTACGTGCCGGCCGACGACCTCACGGACCCGGCGCCCGCGAATACGTTCGCGCACCTCGACTCGACGACGGTGCTCGACCGCGCCATCGTCGAGAAGGGGATCTATCCGGCCGTGAACCCGCTGCAGTCGAACTCGCGTGCGCTGCAGCCGGGAATCGTCTCCGAAGAGCACTACACGACCGCGACCCGCGTGCAGGAGGTGCTGCAGCGCTACGCCGATCTGCAGGACATCATCGCGATCCTCGGCATCGACGAGCTCTCCGACGAGGACAAGCTCGTCGTCGCGCGCGCGCGCAAGATCGAGCGTTTCCTCTCGCAGCCGTTCTTCACCGCAGCGCAGTTCACCGGCACGCCGGGCGAGTTCGTGAAGCTCGAGGACACGATCCGTGGCTTCACCGAGATCCTCGACGGCAAGCACGACGAGCTGCCCGAGCAGGCGTTCTACATGGTCGGGACGATCGAGCAGGCTGCGGAGCGCGGGAAGCAGCTAGGCAGCGACGAGCCGGACGACGCCGCCGAGCGTGAGGCCGACGAGCAGGCCGAAGCCGAGCCCGCCGGCGCCACCGCGTAGGCGATGGCGGACCATCCGCTCTTTCCGGTCTCGGTCGTGACGCCCGAGGGGCCGGCGTTCGAAGGAGAGGCCGAGATGCTGATCGTGCCGGGTGCAGCGGGCGAGATCGGCGTGCTCGCGCGGCACGCTCCGCTCGTCGCGATGCTGCAGGCCGGCTCGACCAGGGTTCACCTGGGCGACGGTGAGGTGCGTGAGTTCGCGACCGGCCCCGGCTTCTTCCAGGTGCTCGAGAACCGAGCGATCGCGCTCGTCGACGACGCAGTCGCGGCGGGGGACATCGACGAGGCGCGTGCGCGGCAGCAACTCGAGGAGGCGCAGGCCGAGCTCGAGCGCATCGAGGCAGGCGACTCCACCGCGGATCGGTGGCAGCTCGAACAGCGGATCCGCCACGCCGAGAACCAGCTCACGGTTCGCGGCGCGAGCTAGCGTCGTCAGTAGCGGTCGATGTCGACCAGGCGCTGGTCGCTGATGCCGAAGTGGTGCGCGATCTCGTGGAAGACCGTACGCCGCACCTGGTTTCGTAGCCGCGTGGGGTCGCCGCCGGTCATCCGGACCATCGGCCCGCGGTAGATCGTGATCTTGTCCGGCAGCGCGCCGGAGTAGTACGGCCCGCGCTTCCCCCAGGGAACCCCCTCGTAGAGGCCGAGCAGGTTTTGGCCGGGCGGCGGCTCGTCCTCGACCGTCACGGCGACGTTCGTCATCAGACTGCGGATGTCGTCGGGCAGCTCGTCGAGCGCATCGGCCACGAGCTGCTCGAAGTCCGCCTCGCTCTCTTCTTTCATCGCCCCCGATCCTAGGGCGAGGCGGATGCCTCGGCGAGCAGTCCGCCCTCCCGGAGCGCGTCTTCGAGGGACGCGGCCATCGCCGCGTCGTGCGGGGTCGTGTACGCGTCGCCGAGCTCTTCTTTCGCTTTCGCCTTCGCCTCGTCGAAGCGTGCCTGCTCGGGGGCCTGGAGCAGAATCCCCGCGTCGGCAAGCAACCGGTCGGCGATCCCGGCCAGGTATGCCGCGCGGGCTGCGTCGTTCTCGAGCAGGCAGAGGTACACGAATGCCGCGAGCGTGTACGCCATGACCTCCTTGAAGCCGAGCTCGATGGTCAGTGAGACCGCCTGGCCGAGCCAGTCGCGGGCCGGTTCGAGCCGGCCCGCCCGGAGGTTGTGGCTCCCGAGGTTGTAGAGCGCAATGGCGGTATTGGGCTTGTGGCTCCACTGCAGCGACAGAGCTTCCTCCGTGACCTCGATTGCGCGTGCGTAGTCGCCCCGCTCCGCCTCGATGTGCCCGATGTTGGCGAGCACGGTTGCGAGCCTGGCCGGCACGTCGAGTTGACGGAAGAGCGCAGCGCTCTCCTCGAGCAGCGTGCTGGCCTCGTCGAAGTCCTGCCGGGCCGCCGCAACGGTGCCGACGTCGCAGAGCAGGCGGGCGACCCAAACGTCGTCGCGAGACACCCGCGCGAGCGCGAGAGCTGCCTCGAAGCGCTCGCGCGCAAGCGAGAGGTTGCCGAGGCGGAACGCGATGGTTCCGCTGACCGAGAGGGCCTTCATGCGTAGCTCCGGCGCCGCGTCGACCGAGCGTGCGAGCGCCTCGTCGAGCCAGCGGGCGCCTTCGCTGAAGTGGCCGCGGACCTCCCAGAAGAGTCGTAGGGAACTCGCCGTGCGCAAGGCGAGCTCGGGCTCGTTCTCGACCGACCACGCCAGAGCCGCGCGGATGTTGTCGTGCTCGGGCTGGATGCGGTCGAGCCAGGCGGTGGCGTCCTCGCCTGCCACAGTGCGCTCGGACATCGTCTCGGCCAGCTCTGTCAGCCACTCGGCGTGCCGTCGTCGCACCTCCACGGCCCCGGTTTCCTCGAGACGCTCGACCGCGAAGTGGCGGACCGTCTCGAGCATTGCGAAGCGCGAGTCGCGCCGCCGCAGCAGGTTGTTGTCGACGAGCCTGGCGAGCGTCTCGAGCGTCGTCTGACACACCTGCTCGGCGGCCTCCAGCGTGCAGCCGCCGACGAAGACGCCGAGTCGGGCGAACGTCAGGCGCTCGTCGGGGCCGAGGAGGTCGTAGCTCCAGCGGATCGTCGCCGCGAGTGTCTGCTGCCGCGCCGGCGCGTCGCGCGGGCCGGACGGGAGAAGGTTCGGCTCTCGCTCGAGCCGCTCCAGGATCTCCGCAGGGGCAAGCAGTTTAGCGCGTGCCGCAGCGAGCTCGATCGCAAGCGGCAGCCCGTCGAGACGCCCGCAGACGCGCGCGATCTCCGGCGCGCTCGCGGCGTCGAGCTCGAAGCCGGGCTCGACCGCACGTGCGCGCGCCGCGAAGAGCCGTAGCGCGTCGGTTTTGACGAGCTCCTCGAACGGCAAGTCGGCGTCAGGGGTCTCGAACGGCGGCACCGGATACTCCCGCTCTCCGGCGAGTCTCAGCGGCGCTCGGCTGGTGGCGACGATCCAGAGGCGGGGCGCCGTCGCAAGCAGGTCGCCCACGAACGGCGCCGCGGCAAGCAGCTGCTCGAAGTTGTCCAGTACGAGCAGCACGCGCCGCTCGCGGAGGTGGTCGGCGACCCGCTCGGCGAGGGGGAGCTCTCCCTCCTGGACATCGAGCGACTTCGCGATCGTGGACACGAGCAGCTCGGGATCCGACACGGGAGCCAGGCCGACGAATATCGCACCGTCGCGGAGCTCGGGCTCGAGCAGGTGCGCGAGCGCGAGGGCGAGACGCGTCTTTCCCGTTCCGCCCGGCCCGGTGAGCGTGACGAGCCGTGCCCCCTCGTCGCGATAGAGCGCGCTGACCGCCGCCAGCTCCAGCCGGCGGCCGACCAGCGGCGTGGGGGGTACCGGCAGCGGTCGGGTCGAACGGCGAGGGGGCTCGGGAGCTGCAAGGCTCGAGTCCTGGTTGAGGATTGCGCGCTCCAGCTCCTGCAGGGCAGGGCTGGGATCGAGGCCGAGATCCTCGGCAAGGAGCTCGCGCGCGTTGCGGTAGACCTCGAGCGCGTCCGCCTGGCGGCCGCAGCGGTAGAGAGCGAGCAGCCGCTGCTGGAGAAATTTCTCGCGGTACGGCTGCTCGGCGGTGAGCTTCTCGAGCTCGGCCACGACGGCGTCGTGCCGCCCGCAGGCGAGCTCGGCGTCGACGCGAAGCTCGAGCGCCGTCAGCCGTAGTTCATCGAGATGGTCGGCGTCGGCGGCGCGGCGCGCCTCCTCGGATAGGTCGGCGAGCGCCGGCCCGCGCCAGACCGCGAGCGCCTCTCGCAGGTCGTCGGCCGCGTCGTCCACGCGATCCGCTTCGAGCGCCGCCCGGCCGCGCTCGAGCAGGCGCTCGAAGCGGTCGAGATCGAGCTCGTCCGCGTCGACAGCGACGCGATACCCCTTGCCGGCGGTCTCGATCCGCTCGGCGCCGAGCGCACGCCGGAGCCCGTGGACGTAGACCTGCAACGACTGCACTGCGGATGAGGGCGGTGCCTCTCCCCACAGGCCGTCGATCAGCTGCTCGGCTGTCACCACGCGCCTGCGGTTGACGAGCAGAAGTGCGAGCAGCGCCCGCTGCTTCGGCGCGCCGAGCGCAGCCGAATCGCCGTCGACGAGGGCCTCGATCGGCCCCAGGATGCGGAATTGCACCGAGATCCCCTGTCCCCCTTAAGTCCTGACCAAGCGGATCTTAAGCGGCACCTCCGACGCTGCATAGGCAGCCGCGAGAGGCGGCCCAACCGAGAAGGAGGCACGCATGATCCGCGCAGGAGATTCGATCGAGAACCCGGTCACTGGCGAGCGCCTCGTCTTCCGGCAGACGAGCCGCGAGACGAACGGCGCAGCGGTCGTGATCGAGACCTACGTCCAGCCGAACGGCTTCGTCGCCGCGGCACACGTCCATCCGAGCCAGGAGGAGCGCTTCGAGGTCCTCCGCGGCACCGTCGGCTTCAAGCTCGGCCGCGAAAAGCTCGTTGCCGGGCCTGGCAAGCGCCTCACGGTCCCCGCCGGCACACCGCACAAGTTCTGGAACGCGGGCGACGAGGTCGCGCACTTCGTCTGCGAGATCCGTCCCGCGCTGCAGTTCGAGTCCCTGATCGAGACGATGTTCTCGCTCGCCGCCGACGGCAAGACGAACCGGAAGGGAATGCCGAACCCGCTGCATCTCGCGGTCATCGCGCAGGCCCATTTCGACACAGTGCAACTGCCGTTCCCGCCGGCGATTCTCCAGCGCATGGGGCTGGCTCTCGGCAGCCCGCTCGGCCGCATGCTCGGCTATCAGCCCGTCTACGTCCCCGCGCCGGCGCCGGTCGGCGTGCCCGCCGCGACGGCAACGGCCTGATGCGGCGTCTCGTCCTCATCGCCGGGCTTGCAGTCGCCCTCCTGCTGCTCGCAGGCCTCGGAGCGTCGATCTCGCTGGCCCGTTCCGTCCGCTCCAAGGTGCGTGCGCGTCCGAGGCGCGCACGCACCGCCACTCCATCGTCACTCGCCTTCGAAAGGAACCTCGCATGAACACCACCACCGAGAACCGCAGCTGGGCCATCCTCGGCCCGCTGACCGTCGCCCTCTGGATCGTCGGGATCGTCCTCCTCACGAACAACGGCCCCGCCGACCACGCGACCAACGGCGACATTCTCACCTGGTACCAGACGCACACGAACAGGATCCTCGCCGGCGGCTGGCTCTTCATGATCGGCTGCGTCGCCTTCGTCGCGTTCGCCGTCGGCGTCCGGACACGGGTCGCCGCCGCGGTGGGATCTGCGAGTCAGTTGCCCGGACTCATGCTCGCCGGCGCCGCCATGGCGGGGCTGGCCGGGATGCTCACTGCCGCAGTCGACGTGGCGGGCGCGATCAACAAGAGCGACATCAGCGCATCGACGGCCGCAGCTCTCCACGACTCCACCGACGTGTTCTTCGTCTGTGCAGAGCTGGCGGCGATCCTGCCGCTCGCGGCGATCGCAATCGCCGCTTGGCGGACGCGCGTCCTGCCGCGCTGGTGGGCCGTCTTCAGCGGGCTCGTTGCGGTCGTGCTCGTCATCGGTCCGATCGGCTGGCTCGGCCTGATCTTCGGCCTGCCGATCTGGACGCTCGGGACGAGCCTCTTCGTCCTGCTGCGCTCGCCGGAGCGGATGCGAAGCACGGCGGCCGCGACCGCCTGACGCGGGGGACGGGGAGAGGAGGCGCGCCCTGGGCGGGCGCGCCTCCTTGCCCGCGCTAGGCGATGCGGCTCGCGATCTTCGAAGCGCCTTCGTGCGCCGGCAGGTAGAGCCGATCGACGTATTCCGTCACCATCCGCGCGGTGCCGTAGCGCGGCCCCAGCTCGGCGATCGATTCCCGCATGAGCGCGATCCATCTCTGCGGCAGGCCGTCCTCGTCGCGCTCGTAGTACGCCGGGAGCACCTGGTCGGAGAGCACGGCGTAGAGCGCCTCCGCGTCGGCCTCGTCCTGCTCCGCCTCGTCCGCGTCCTCGCCGGCCAGGCCTTCGATCGCGAACCCACAGGAGGGCGAGTAGGCCTCGGCCCACCAGCCGTCGAGGATGGAGCAGTTGAGCACGCCGTTCAGCGCGGCCTTCATCCCCGACGTGCCGGAAGCCTCGAGCGGCCGCCGCGGCGTGTTGAGCCAGACGTCGACACCCTGGACGAGCCGTCGCGCGAGGGTCATCTCGTAGTCCTCGAGGAAAACGACGCGCCCCGCGGCCGTGGGCTCGCGCGCGAAGTCGACCACGAGCTGGATCACATCCTTCCCGTCTTCGTCCGCCGGATGCGCCTTGCCGGCCACGAGCACCTGGATCGGCCGGTCGGAGTCGGCGAGGAGCTTCGCGAGCCGCGCGGGGTTGCTGAACAGGAGGCTCGCCCGCTTGTAGGTGGCGAACCGGCGGGCGAACCCGATGGTGAGGACGTCCGGGTCGAGCTCGCGTGCGCCGCGCGTCTCGGTGACGAAGCTGAGCAACCGCTGCTTTCCGCTGCGGCGTGCAATCCACAGGTCTTCGGCCGGCAGCTCCCGCGCCAGCTCGAACTGCGGGTCCGTGTCGCCGAGCAGCACCTCGAGCTCGGGCGAGATCCACGTTCGCTGGTGGACGCCGTTCGTGATCGAGGTGATCGGCACCTCGTCGATGCGCCGCTCGGGCCACAGGCCGTGCCACATCTCGCGCGAGACGGCACCGTGCAGCTCGGAGACGGCGTTCGCGTACCGCGACGTGCGGAGCGCGAACGGCGTCAGACCGAATCGCGTGTCGGTTGGGTCCACTTTGCCGAGCGCGGCGAAGTCGTCCCACGCGAGGCCGCAGCGCTCGACGAGCGCTTCGAGATTGCGCCGCACGAGGTCGGGCTCGAACACCTCGTTCCCGGCCGGCACCGGCGTGTGGGTCGTGAAGACGGTCGACGCGCGCAGCCGCTCGAGCGCCTCGTCCGGCGCCAGGCCCTGCTCCTCGACGAGCTCGCGCATGCGCTCGAGTTGGAGAAAGGCGGAGTGCCCTTCGTTCATGTGGAACACCGACGGGTCGAGCCCGAGCCGGCGCAGCACGCGGACGCCGCCGACGCCGAGCACGAGCTCCTGCCGCAGCCGGTTCTCGCGGTCGCCGCCGTAGAGCCGGTCGGTCACGTCTCGCGCCCAGTCGGAGTTCCCTTCCACTTTCGTGTCGAGGAGGTAGAGGGAGACGCGTCCGACGCGCGCGCGCCAGACGCCGAGCCGCACGGGGACGAGGCTGCCGCTGTCGTCGGCGAGCTCCACCAGCGGAGCCATCGGCACGAGCTCGAGCGGCAGGCGGCTCGTGTCGTTGCGCGGATACCGCTCGACCTGCCGGTCCTTCTCGTCGAGCCGCTGGCGGAAGTAGCCGCGGCGGTAAAAGAGGCCGATCCCGACGAGCGGCACGCCGAGCTCCGACGCTGACTTGAGATTGTCGCCCGCCAGCACACCGAGCCCGCCCGAGTAGACGGGAAGGCTCTCGTCGAGACCGAACTCGGCCGAGAAGTACGCGACGAGGAGGTCGGTGGGTCCGCGGCGGCTCCGCCACCACGTCTCGTCGCCGCGGTCGCGAACGCGGCGTACGTCGACTCGCTCGAGCTGCTCGAGGTACGCAGGGGTGAGGAAGAGGGCGAGGTCCTCGTCTGTCAGCTCGGACAGCAGCGCGGTCGGGTTGTGGTGCAGCTCGGCGAACCGCCGCGGGTCGAGCTCGGTGAAGAGGCGCCGGGCCTCCGCGATCCAGGAGAACGAGAAGTCGCCGGCTATCTCGAGGAGTGCCGCGCGCAGCGTCGCGCCGTCGTGTACCTCCACCACGGAGCGGCACCCTAGCGTCCGCTTCGGCTCTCGCGCGGAGGGTGGCTGCTAGCGTTTTGGGTACCCGGAGAGCTTTGACAGGCAGCTTGGCGACCGGGTCAACAAACGCCTAAAGCGCCCGAGAGCGCTGCTCCCGGGCCTTGATAAGGAGAGCAGGTGCAGGACACGCGGAAACGGCTCGAATCCATCCTCCGGCAGCGCATCGCCGTCCTCGACGGCTCGTGGGGCGTGCTGATCCAGAAGCGCGTGCGCGGTGAGGAGGCGTACCGGGGAGAACGCTTCCGCGACCACTCGCGCGACGTGGCGGGCAATCCGGACATCCTCAATCTGACGCGGCCCGAGATCGTCCGTGAGATCCACCGCTCGTACTTCGAAGCCGGCGCCGACATCGCCACCACCAACACCTTCACGGCGACGAGGATCGGCCAGGCCGACTACGCGCTCCAGGACGTCGCCGCCGAGATGTCGCTCGAGGGAGCCAGGCTCGCGCGGGAGGTCGCCGACGAGTTCGGCGGGTTCGTCGCGGGCTCGGTCGGGCCGCTCAACGTCTCGCTCTCGCTTTCCCCGCGGGTGGACGACCCGTCGTTCCGCTCCGCGACCTTCGACGAGGTCGCGGAGGCGTATGCGGAACAGATACGAGCGCTGCGCGAGGGCGGCGTCGACCTGCTCCTGATCGAGACGGTCTTCGACACGCTGAACGCGAAAGCCGCGATCGTCGCCGCGCAGGACGCTGCGTCCGATCTGCCGCTCTGGCTCTCGTTCACCGCCGTCGACAAGAGCGGCCGCAACCTCTCGGGCCAGACGGTCGAGGCGTTCTGGATCTCGGTCGAGCACGCCCGGCCGCTCGTGGTCGGCGTCAACTGCTCGCTCGGCGCAGCTCAGCTGAGGCCGTACGTCGAGGATCTCTCTCAGATCGCGCCGACCTGGGTCGCCTGCCACCCGAACGCCGGCTTGCCGAACGCGCTCGGCGAGCACGACGAGCAGCCCGAAGACACGAGCCGGTTCCTCGGCGAGTTCGCGCGGGACGGCCTCGTCAACATCGTCGGCGGGTGTTGCGGCACGACGCCCGAGCACGTCCGCCAGATCGCGGCCGCGGTCGACGGCGTCGCTCCGCGCAGCGTGCCCGAGCGGCGCCCGGCCGCCCGGTTCAGCGGTCTCGAGCCGCTGGAGCTGCGCAGCGACTCGAACTTCACGCTGATCGGCGAGCGCACCAATATCACCGGCTCGGCCCGCTTCCGGCGGCTCGTGGAGGGGGGCGACTTCCAGGCGGCGCTCGACGTCGCGCTCGAGCAAGTGCGAGGCGGGGCGAACCTCCTCGACGTGAACATGGACGCCGACCTGCTCGACGGCGAGCGGGCGATGACGACCTTCCTCAACCTCGTCGCGACCGATCCCGAGGTCGCGCGGATCCCGATCGTGATCGACAGCTCGCGCTGGTCGGTGCTCGAGGCCGGGCTCAAGTGCGTGCAGGGAAAGGGCGTCGTCAATTCGCTTTCGCTGAAGGAGGGCGAGGAGCCGTTCCTCGAGCAGGCGCGCGCGGTTCGGCGCTACGGCGCGGGCGTCGTCGTGATGGCCTTCGACGAGGCGGGACAGGCCGAGACTGCCGAGCGCAAGGTCGCGATCTGCGAGCGCGCGTACCGGCTACTCGTCGAGCAGGTCGGCTTTCATCCGGAGGATCTGATCTTCGACCCGAACGTCCTCGCCGTGGCGACCGGCATCGAGGAGCATCGTGGCTTCGCGAAGTCCTTCCTGGAGGCGCTGCCGTTGATCAAGGCACGCTGCCCGGGCGCGCGGACGAGCGGCGGGATCTCGAACCTCAGCTTCGCGTTCCGCGGCAACGACGCGGTGCGCGAGGCCATGCACTCCGCGTTCCTCTACCACGCGATCCGCGCCGGTCTCGACATGGGCATCGTCAACGCCGGCCAACTCGTCGTGTACGAGGACATCGAGCCGGAGCTGCATGGGCTCGTCGAGGACGTGATCTTCGACCGCCATCCGGACGCGACCGAGCGGCTGGTCGAATATGCCGGGCGCGTGCACGGCGAGGCGACGCGGCGCGAGGTCGACCTCTCGTGGCGCGAGGCGCCCGTCGAGAAGCGGCTCGAGCACGCGCTCGTGCACGGCATCGTCGACTTCATCGAGGAGGACACGGAGGAGGCGCGGCAGCGAGCCGACCGGCCGCTCGACGTGATCGAGGGGCCGCTGATGTCAGGCATGCAGGTGGTGGGCGATCTCTTCGGCGACGGGAAGATGTTCCTGCCGCAGGTCGTGAAGAGCGCGCGTGCGATGAAGCGAGCGGTCTTGTACCTCGAGCCCTATATGGAGGCCGAGCAGGCCGCGGGCGGACCGCCGCGAGCTCGCGGCAAGGTAGTGCTGGCGACGGTCAAGGGCGACGTCCACGACATCGGCAAGAACATCGTCGGCGTCGTGCTCGGCTGCAACGACTACGCCGTGGTCGACCTCGGTGTGATGGTCCCAGCCGAGCGGATCCTCGACGTCGCGGTCGAGGAGGAGGCGGACATCGTCGGGCTGTCCGGACTGATCACGCCGTCGCTCGACCAGATGGTCGACGTCGCGCGCGAGATGGAGCGGCGGGGGATGGAGTTGCCGCTGCTGATCGGCGGCGCCACGACGTCGCGCCAGCACACCGCCGTGCGGATCGCGCCGGCGTACTCGCAGCCGGTCGTGCACGTTCTCGATGCCTCGCGCGTGGTGGGCGTCGTCTCGGCTCTGCTCGATCCCGAGCGGCGCGTGCGGCTCGACGTCGAGAATCGCGCCGACCAGGACCGGCTGCGGGACCTCCACGCCGAGAAGGAGCGCAAGCCGCTGCTGCCGCTCGCCCGTGCGCGAGAGAACCGGCTTCGCGTGGCGTTCGACGACGTGCCAGTGCCGGAGTTCACGGGCCGCAGGCTGGTCGAGCCGGACCTCGCGACGCTCCGGGAGTACATCGACTGGCAGTTCTTCTTCCACGCGTGGGAGCTGAAAGGGAAGTTCCCGGCGATCCTCGAGCAGCCGGCGGCGCGTGAGTTGTTCGACGATGCCCAGCGTCTGCTCGACCGGATCGTCGACGAGGGGCTGCTCTCCGCCCGTGGAGTCTTCGGCTTCTGGCCGGCGCGGGCCGAGGGCGACGACGTGGTGCTGGAGGACGGGATGCGCTTCTGCTTCCTCCGCCAGCAGTCGGACTACGGGGACTCGCGCCCGAACCGGTGTCTCGCGGACTACTTCGCTCCGCCCGGCGACCACCTGGGCGCGTTCGCCGTGACGGCCGGGCTCGGCGCCGACGAGCTCGCCGCCGAGTTCACGGCCGAGCACGACGACTACCAGGCGATCATGGTCAAGGCGCTCGCCGACCGCCTCGCCGAGGCGTTCGCGGAGTACGTGCACGAGGTCGCGCGCCGCGCCTGGTACGAGACTGGCCCGCAGCTGCCGCCCGACCAGCTGATCGCCGAGCGCTTCCGCGGCATCCGGCCCGCGTTCGGCTATCCCGCGTGCCCGGACCACAGCGAGAAGTCGAAACTGTTCGCGCTGCTCGGCGCCGAGGACGCCGGCCTCGCGCTCACCGAGACGTACGCCATGACGCCGGCTGCGAGCGTGAGCGGCATCTACCTCGGGCATCCCGAGGCGCGCTACTTCTCGGTTGGCCGGCTGGGCCGCGACCAGGTCGACGATTACGCGACGCGAAAAAGGGTCGCGCCGGCCGAAGTCGAACGTTGGCTACGACCGAATCTCGGCTACGAGCCGGCGGAACGTGAGGACGACATGAGAGTTGCTTCCGCCTCCTCCGGAAGCTGAGCTATCCTCGGAGCCGGCGCCGCGGTGGCGCCGATCTCGCATGCGGACGACTCTTAAACGCGGAATCGGGCAGGCCGCCGGGCAGAATGGCAATGGCCATTCGGCAGCCCCGCCGCTGTTCGGCTCCATCGCTCGCTACCGGCAGCCGGATCCTCCGCGCCGGTCGGTGATCGGGTGGATCCTGCGCGGCTTCGGTTGGCTCGTGGTCGCCCTCGCGGTCGTCGGCGCCGGAATCGCGGGAGGCGCCTACCTCTACGGACACGAATCGCTCAACGCCGTCTCGGTGCACAGCAACCAGCTGAAAAGCGTCGTGAAGCACCATCAGCTGACCACCGTTCCGGACCCGTCCCAGCCGGCAATCGCTCTCGTCGCGGGCTACGACGTCCGCGGCGCGCCCGGCGGCGCCAATCCGTACGCCGGCTCCAACTCAGACACCCTCATGCTCCTCCGGGCCGACCCGACGAACCACACGCTTTCGCTGCTCTCGTTCCCCCGCGACCTGTACGTCCCCATCTACTGCAGCGGGGACACCGTCTACACGCACGACCGCATCAACTCGGCCTGGTCGACCTGCGGCAACAACGGTCCGGGCGCGACGCTCGACACGATGGAGAAGCTGACCGGGCTCCACATCAACTACCTGATCACGCTCGACTTCCACGCCTTCACGCAGATCGTCGACCACCTCCACGGCGTCTACATGAACGTCGACCGCCGGTACTACATCCCTCCCAACTCGGGAGTGTCGGCGATCAACCTGCTCCCGGGCTACCAGAAGCTCAACGGCGCCCAGGCGCTGTCGTACGTCCGCTACCGCCATACCGACAGCGACATCTACCGCACCGGCAGACAGCAGCTTTTCCTCGACGCGCTGAAGAGCAGGCTCAGGACGGGGCTCTCGATCTTCAGTGCCCCGAAGCTGATCGGAGACCTGAAGCACAACGTGGAGATCGCGAAGGGCGGCGGCGGAAGCGTGACTGCGGGCGAGCTCGAGTCGTACCTCGGCCTCCTCTACGGCCTTCCGGCCGGCCACCTCTTCCGCAATGCGATCCCGCTCAACGACTTCAACTACTTCGTGACCGCCGGCGGTGCCGACGTGGAATCGGCCTCGTCGGGCGCGATAAGCGGCGCGGTACACAGTTTCCTCCACCCGGACCTCCGCACCGCGGCGGCGGTCAACGCTCAGTTCGGAGGGCAGAAGAAGACGCCCAAGAAGACGTCGAAACAGCACAAGCTGGCGAAGTCGCAGGTCTCGGTGCTCGTCCTCAACGCGGGCAAGACGCCGGGCGAGGCCGAGAACACCTCGTACCGCCTGATGACGCACGGTTACAGCACGAAGACGCTGCCGGCCGGCGACCAGGCGAACGCGCCGAAGGTTCAGAGCAACACGGTCGTGTACTACGACCCGGTCCAGCCGAACGCGAAGGAAGCCGCCCAGCAGCTGGCGCCTCTGTTCGGCTCGAACACCCAGGTCAAGCAGATGACGACGGTGATCTCCGACTTCGCGAGCCGGGCTGGCAATCCGCTGACGGTGGTCGCGGTGGGAACGAGCTTCGGCGGCACACTCACCATCCCGAAGCCGCCGAAGGTGCTGCCGAAGCAGCCGCCGCAGGTGAGCGCAGGAGCCACGATGACGACGCCCGCGCTACGCGGGGTCTACGACGAGGTGCACTTCCCGTTGATGGTGCCGCACCTGGTCGCGCAGGGCTCGACGCTCTCCACGGAAGACGGCGTCCGTGGCTTCAAGCCGCTGAAAAACCAGCACGAGGTCGCCATGACCTTCAACATCAACGGCGGCGACGAGTACTGGCAGATCGAGGAGAGCACCTGGAATTCCGCGCCGATCCTGCAGAAGCCGACCGGCACCATCCCGTACCGCGGCGGCAAGTTGTTGCTCTACTCGACCGGCGGCAACCTCCAGATGGTCGCCCTGCGCACCGGCGGCGCGACGTACTGGGTCGTGAACACGATCCTCAACCAGCTCTCGAACTCGACGATGATCGCCATCGCAAAGAGCCTCCGCCCGCTGCACCGCTGAGCTGAGCGGCGGACTACCCTAGCGCCGTGTCACGGATCGCGATCTTCGGGGCCGGCTACGTCGGCCTCGTCACCGGCGCGTGCTTCGCGGATCTCGGTCACGAGGTCGTCGTGCGCGACGTGCTGCCCGAGCGGATCGAGCGCCTGCGGGCCCGCGACGTGCCGATCTACGAGCCGGGTCTCGACGAGGTGCTCGAACGCTGCCGCGACCGGCTCTCGTTCACGCTGGACGTGCGCGAGGCGGTCGACGGAGCCGACTTTCTCTACGTTGCAGTCGGAACGCCGCCGACGTACGCAGGCGATGCCGACCTGTCCGCCGTCTGGACGGTCGTCGACGAGCTGCCCGACGACGCTCGCGTGACGATCGTGATGAAGTCGACCGTGCCGGTCGGCACGGGCGAGAAGGTGCGCGCCGCGCTCGACGCGCGCGGCCTCGAAGCAGTCGGCTACGTCTCGAATCCCGAATTCACAGCGGAAGGCACGGCGGTACGCGACTTCATGAAGCCCGACCGGATCGTGATCGGGGCGTTCGCCGATGAGGACGGCGACGCCGTCGAGGAGCTCCACGGCGGCATCGACGCGCCGGTCGTTCGCGCGGACGTCAACTCCGCCGAGATGATCAAGCTCGCGGCAAACGCGTTCCTCGTCACGCGCATCAGCTTCATCAACGAGATCGCCAACGTCTGCGAGCTCGTCGGCGCCGACGTCAAGCACGTCGCCGAAGGGATCGGCCTCGATCACCGGCTCGGGCCGCACTTCCTGCGCGCCGGCATCGGCTGGGGCGGCTCGTGCTTCCCCAAGGACTCGCTCGCGCTGAAGCAGCTCGCCGCGAACTCGGGCTACCACTTCCACCTCATGAACGCCGTGATCGAGGTGAACGAGCTGCAGAAGCGCCGCGTCCTGCAGAAGCTGCAGCGTCATCTCGGCCGGCTGCGCGGCAAGTCCGTCGCGCTGCTCGGTCTCGCCTTCAAGCCCAACACCGACGACATGCGAGAGGCGCCGTCCCTCGTGCTCGCCTCGCGGCTGCTGGCCGAGGGAGCAGAGGTGCGCGGCTGGGATCCGGTCGCGCGACCCGACCTGCAGGGAGTCACCTTCTGCGCGACGCCGCTCGAGGCGGTGTCCGACGCCGACGCGGCTGTGATCGTGACCGAGTGGCCGCAGCTGCTCGACTTCCCGAGCGAGGAGACTCGCCGCGCGATGAGGCATCCGCTGATCGTTGACGGGCGCAACCTCCTCGACCCCGACGCCGTGCGCGCTCTCGGGTTCGCCTACGAAGGGACGGGCCGCCGGATCTCGGCGACCGACGTCCTGCCGGAGGCGGCGGAGCGCGAGCTGGAGACGAGCGAGTAGTGGAAGCGCTCCTGCTCGCCGGCGGCAAGGCGGAGCGGCTGGGGGACGCGGCGCAGGGACTGCCGAAGCCGCTCGTGCCGGTCGGAGGCCTTCCGCTTGCGGCGTACGGGGTCGCGCGGCTCGTCGACTGCGGCGTGGCGCGCGTCATCGTGGCCTGTCGTGCCGGTGACGAGGACGCATTCCTCGCGGCGCTCTCGGGGCTCGGCGCTGAGATCGAGGCGGTGGGGGAGGAGGAGCCGCTGGGCCGCGGCGGCGGTCTTCGTCTTGCGGCCACCTGCCGCCGGGAAGAAGGGCCGGTGCTCGCGCTCAACGGCGACGAGTTGCTCGACGTCGACTTCCGCGCGCTCGTGGCCGAGCACGAGGCGAGCGGCGCAGCGGGGACGATCGTCGTCGCGCAGGTGCGTTCGCCGTTCGGAGTCGTCGAGGTCGCCGACGATGGGACGATCTCCGGTTTCCGCGAGGCGCCCGTGCTCGAGCACTGGGTCAACTCCGGCGTCTACGTGCTCGGCGAGGACGCACTCGCGCTTCTGCCCGAGCGGGGCGACCACGAGCAGTCGACGTTCCCGCAGCTCGCCGCCGAGCGGAGGCTGCATGCGCACCGCCACGAGGGAGTCTGGCTCACCGTCAACACGCCGAAGGACCTTCGCCGGGCCGCCGAGTTCATGGAGGCGCATCTCGAGTGGCGGCCCGAGAGGCAGGTCGCGTGATGCTGGACTCGCCGAACTACGGCTCCCTCGACCGCTTCTCGTTCGAGCCGCGCCGGGTCGAGAAGCCGTGGGGCTGGGAGCTGATCTGGGCAGTCGCCGACGCCTATGTCGGGAAGACCCTGTTCGTGCGCGCGGGCGAGTCGCTCTCGCTCCAGTTCCACCGCGAGAAGGACGAAAGCTGGTTCGTCGAGAGTGGGCGCGCCCGGCTCGAGCTCGGCGACGTCGGCCAGGAGGCGCTCGACGAGGAGATCGTGACGGCGGGCGCGTGCTTCCGGTTCCGGCCCGGCACGGTGCACCGGGTAACGGCGCTCGAGGACACGACGATCCTGGAGGTCTCGACGCCGCAACTCGACGACGTCGTCCGGCTGGAAGACCTGTACGGACGCGAAGGCACCAGCGACGCCTGAACGCATTCTTCGCTGGGACGGTTGCGTCAACGTCCGCGACCTCGGCGGTCTGCCGCTCGCCGGAGGCGGCGAGACGGCGTATCGCGCGGTCGTGCGGGCCGACTGGCTGCCCGGGCTGAGTGAGGCCGGCCGCCAGGCGCTCGTCGACTACGGCGTCACACTGATCGTCGATCTGCGGCCGGAGCGCGAGGACCGCTCGGACGACTACGAGCCGCTCCCGGTTCCGGTGCTGCGTCAGGCGATGGATCCGCGCGACGTCCCTGTGGCGTGGGAATGGCCGTCGATGAGAGAGGCCTATCTCGGGCTCGCGGACCGCTATCGCGGCGCGCTTGCCCAGGCGCTGACTGCGCTCGGCAACGCGGAGCCTCCGGCGGCGATCCACTGTGCCGGCGGACGCGACCGCACCGGCATCGCGTGCGGAATGGCACTCTGGCTCGCCGGAGCTGATCGGGACGCGATCGCGGAAGATCACGCGCTGAGCGACGAGAGTTGGGCGCCGCACAACGCCGACTGGCTCGAGCAGGCGCCCAACGACACGGAGCGGGAACGGCGCCGCCGCATCTCGGAGCCCGCCGGTCGTACGCTCGTCGAGGTGCTCGAGGAGATCGAGCGCAGCGAGGGCATCCGCGAACGGCTGCTCGGGGCCGGGGCAGAGGAAGCGGCGCTCGACCGGCTCTTCGCTCGCCTCCAGGGCCAGGTCTGAGCGGCGCAGCCTTGACACGGCTTTGTTAAGGTCGCTCGGATGGATTCGCTCCACGTCTCCCATGCCGCTGCTCGCACCGGCTGGTCGGCCCGGATGCTGCGCTACCTCGAGCAGGCCGGGCTCGTCGTCCCCTCGCGCACGGCTGCCGGATACCGGCTGTACGGCCTGCGCGAGCTGAACCAGCTCCGCTCGCTCGCCGAGCTGCGAAGCCGCTTCGGCCTCGGCATCGGCGACATCGCCTTCGCGGCGAGGCTGCGCCGGGAGCCCGAGCTGCGGACCGCGATCGACGGCTGGCTCGCCGACGTCGAGGACGCGTCCTGGGTGGAGTGGGAGCAACGCAAGCACGAACGACTTCTCGCCGCATAACGAAAGGAACCGATGGCAGCAACGCAGCGCTACGACGTGAAAGATCTCGCCCTCGCGGAGGAGGGCAAGCGGCGGATCGAGTGGGCCGACCGGCAGATGCCGGTGCTCGCTGCGATCCGGGAGCGATTCGAGCGCGAGCAGCCGCTCGCCGGCCATCGCATCTCCGCGTGCCTCCACGTGACGACCGAAACGGCGAACCTGATGCGGACGTTGCAGGCAGGTGGCGCTGACGTCGTCCTCTGCGCCTCGAATCCGCTGTCGACGCAGGACGATGTCGCAGCAGCGCTCGTGGCCGAGTACGACGTGTCTGTCTTCGCCATCAAAGGCGAGGACAACGACACGTACTACGCCCACATCGAGGCGGCCGTCGACCACAAGCCGCACTTCACGATGGACGACGGCGCCGACGTGATCGGTGTTCTCCACTCGGCGCGGCGCGAGCAGCTGGGCGAGATCATCGCCGGCACCGAGGAGACGACGACCGGCGTGATCCGGCTCAAGGCGCTCGAGGCCGAGGGGAAGCTCGGCTTCCCGATCATCGCCGTCAACGCGGCGCAGACGAAGCACCTGTTCGACAACCGCTACGGCACCGGCCAGTCGACGCTCGACGGGATCATCCGCGCGACGAACGTCCTCATCGCCGGCAAGCGGTTCGTGGTGTGCGGTTACGGCTGGGTCGGGCGCGGCGTCGCGTCGCGGGCCCGCGGCATGGGCGCGCACGTGATCATCACCGAGGTCGATCCGATGAAGGCTCTCGAGGCGACGATGGACGGCTTCGAGGTGCTGACGCTCGAGCGGGCGGCCGAGATCGGCGACCTCTTCTGCACGGCGACAGGCGACAAGCATGTGATCGCGCGCGAGCACATGGAGCGCATGAAGGACGGCGCGATCCTCGCCAACACGGGCCACTTCAACGTCGAGATCGAGATCCCGGCGTTGCGCGACATGGCGGCCGAGACGAGGAAGGCGCGCGAGTTGGTCGAGGAGTTCACGCTTGCCGACGGCCGCCGCCTATACCTAATCGCCGACGGCCGGCTCGTCAACCTCTCTGCGGCCGAGGGGCATCCGGCTCTCGTGATGGACATGTCCTTCGCGAACCAGGCCCTTGCGCTCGAGTACGCCGCGCAGCACGCGAGCGAGCTCGACCGCAAGGTCTATCCGGTGCCCGCGGAGATCGACCACGAGATCGCCCGTCTCAAGCTCGAGACGATGGGCGTCGAGATCGACACGCTCACGGAGGAGCAAGCGCACTACCTCGCCTCGTGGGACGAGGGGACCTAGACCCAGAGGAAATCGTTCGGTTGGAGGAGGACGGCCCTGCGGTCGTCCTCCTCGACCAGCGACGGTTGCCGGAGGAAGTCGCCGAGGTTCGCTGCTCAACTGCGGCGGAGGTCGCGGAGGCGATCCGCTGCATGGTCGTGCGCGGGGCGCCGGCGATCGGGATCGCGGCCGCCTACGGGCTTGCACTCGCCGCCCTGCGGGGAGACGATCTCGCGGAGGCGGAACGGGTGCTCGCGAGCTCGCGACCGACCGCCGTCAACCTCCCGTGGGCGCTCGCGGCGATGCGCGACGACCCGACGCCCGAGCGAGCTCGCACCCTCCATGACGAAGAAGTCGATCGTTGCCGCCGGATGGCCGCCCACGCGGCCGAGCTCTTCCAGCCGGGAACGCGGGCGCTGACCCACTGCAACGCCGGCGGCCTTGCAACCGGCGGCTACGGCTCTGCGGTCGGCGCGCTTCGCGCCGCAGCCGAGCGCGGGCTGCTCGACCGTGTCCTCGTCGACGAGACCAGGCCGCTTCTCCAGGGCGCTCGCCTCACCGCGTGGGAGCTCGAGCGCGCCGAGATCCCGCACGCCGTCATCGCCGACTCCGCGGCCGGCTCGCTCATGGCGCGCGGCGAGGTCGACCTCGTCGTCACGGGCGCCGACCGGATCGCGGCGAACGGCGACACCGCGAACAAGATCGGGACATACTCGCTGGCCGTGCTCGCCGCTCACCACGAGATCCCGTTCTACGTCGTCGCGCCCACGTCGACGCTCGACCGCGAGACGCCCGACGGCTCGGGAATCCCGATCGAGGAGCGCGACCCGGCCGAGGTGACGAGCCGCTTCCCGGCCCGCAATCCCGCCTTCGACGTCACGCCGGCGGCGCTGATCAGCGCGATCGTCACCGAGTCCGGCGTCCATCGCGCACCGTACGAGGAGTCCCTCTGGTGAAAGGCTTGATCCTGGCGGCGGGCTACGCAACGCGGCTCCGCCCGCTGACCGACGACGTCCCCAAGCACCTGCTCCCGGTCGGCGGCCGGCCGATGCTCGACTGGGTGCTCGACAGCGTCCGCGAGGTCGAGGACGTGGAGGCGATCCACCTCGTCACGAATCACCGTTTCGCTCCGGCCTTCGAGCGCTGGGCGACGCCTCAGGGCGTCTCCGTCCATGACGACGGGACGACCTCGAACGACGATCGGCTCGGTGCGGTGGGCGACCTGCGGCTCGTGATCGAGCGGGCCGCGCTCGAGGACGACGAGCTGCTCATTCTGGCCGGCGACAACCTGTTCGAGCTCTCGCTGCCGCGCTTCGTCGAGTGGTGGCGCGCGAGGCCCCAGCCGGCGAGTGCCGTGCCGCTGCACGACGTCGGCGACCTGGAGTTGGCGACGCACTACGGAATCGCCGACACGGATGCAGACGACCGGATCGTGCGGTTCGTCGAGAAGCCGAGCGACCCGCCGTCGACCCTCGCCTCGACACTCATCTACGTGCTGCCGCCCGAGCACGTGCGCCTCGTCCGCACCTACCTCGACGAGGGGCACAGCCCGGACAACGCCGGCAGCTTCCTTGGCTGGCTCGCCGCGCGGGAAGTCGTCTACGGCTACCGCTTCACGGGGAGCTGGTTCGACATCGGGAACCACGCGCAGCTGCTCGAGGCGGACAACCGGATGCGGCGGCTCGCCGGGCTCCCAGAGCGCGAGTCCTACAGCCTCGACTGAATCGACACGGTCTCGGCACACCCCGCGCTCTAGCGTGGCGATGTGCTCGACCTGCTCCTGCCGCAGCGCTGCGTCGTCTGCGGCTGTGGCGGGAGGCAGCTCTGCGTCGGCTGCGGCGAGGAGCTGCAGCGAATCGAGCCGCCAATGTGTGCGCGCTGCGGCGCCCCGACGGCGTGGCCGGTCGAGCGGTGCCGCGAATGCGCCGGCCGCCGGCTCGCGTTCGCGAGCGCCCGCGCCGCAGTTGGCTACGACGCCGCTGCGCGCAGGCTCGTCCACGCGTGGAAGGAGCGCGGGCTGCGGCGGCTCGCGGTCGAGACCGCGCAGCTCGTCGCCGAGCGGGTTCCGGCCCCTGAGGTAGACGCGCTCGCGTTCGTCCCGGCCGACCACGGGCGGCGGCTCGAGCGCGGCCACAACCCGGCCGAGCGGCTCGCCCGCGAGCTCGCCGTGCTCTGGGAGCTGCCGTGCCTGCCCTTGCTCGAGCGCACGCGAAGCGGCCGCCAGCGCGGCAGCTCGGCCGCCGAGCGGCGCTCCGTGCGCGGAGCGTTCCGCGCGACCGGCGCCGCGCCGCGCAGAGTTGCGCTGATCGACGACGTCTACACGACGGGCTCGACCGCGGCGGCCGCCTCGACTGCCCTCCGCGCCACGGGAGCACGCCGAGTCGAGGCGATCGCCTTCGCGCGAGCCCTTCGCCGCGGGTAGTTACGTTCGCCCGCAGTAGGGTTAGACCCGAGTCACGAAAAGAGCGACAGGGGAGGCCTCGATGCAGCTTCAGGTCAAGGGCAAGAACCTCGACGTGACCGACTCCATGCGAACCTACATCGAGCGGAAGCTCCAGAAGCTCGACCGTCGCGTGCACGAGTTGACCGAGGTCGAGATCGAGCTTGCGGTCGAGCGAAACCCGTCGATCGCCGAATCGCAGGTCGCCGAGGCGACCGTCCACCTCAAAGGACACACGTTGCGCGTGCGCGAGACCGCGACCGACATGAAGGCGGCAGTCGACGAGCTCGTCGACAAGCTCGTGCGCCAGGTCAAGGACCTCCATGACAAGCGAGTCGCCGGCCGCAAGCACTTCGACGCTCCGGAGCTCGGGGACGCGCTCGAAGCGGAGACCTCAGAGAGCTAGTGGGGTTCTTCCGCCGCCGGCAAGAGACGCTGAACGAGCAGCTCCTGCGCGAGGCGGGACTCGACCCGGCGGAGGCGCTCGGCGATCCGGGGCCGGCGCCGGAATCGCCACCCGACTCACAGCTGGAACCGCCGGTGCCGCCGCCGTTCCCGACCGGCGACATCAGTCTCGGCTGGCGACGGAACATCCTCGCGAGCGGTCCCGACGAGTGGGATGCAGTCGTGACGGCACGGCTTGCGGGAGTGGCCGGGAACGAGATCGCGTTCACGACGCTGCCGAACGGCGACGTCATCGTCGAGCGGGAGAAGGGCGACGGCGACCTGACGGCCCTCGCCGACGCGGTCGAGCAGAAGATCGACCCGCCGTATCGCGCGGCCGGCGCGCGGCAGGACGGCGACCTCTGGGGCGTCGGCGCGAAGCGGATCCAGGTCGCGCAATTCCCGTTTCCCGAGGGCGACGCGGTCGAGCTGAGCGAGAACGACGGCAGCCGGGAGCTACGCGTCGACGGCGAGCCGAGCGACGCCGAGATCCCTGAGCTCTCCGCGCTCGGCGAGCAGGTGGGCACCAACTACTGCGTCGAGGGCAAGCGCATCGACGGGGACTTCTGGGAGGTCAGGGTGTCGGCCTTGTAGGCCGCTACCCTTGACCCGTGGAGATCGGCAACCTCGAGAAGGTCCTTCGCGTCGGCGAGGGCCGCCGGCTCAAGCGGCTGCAGGAGCAGGCCGCGTACATCACGTCGCTCGAGCCCGATTTCGAGCAGCTGTCCGTCGCCGACCTCCAGGGGAAGACCGCCGACTTCCGGCAGCGGCTCGAGAACGGCGAGAGCCTCGACGAGGTCGTCTTCGAGGCGTTCGCGGCCGTACGCGAGGCCCGTAAGCGCGCCTCGGGTCAGCGCATGTTCGACGTGCAGCTGATGGGCGGAATCGTCCTGCACGAAGGCGACATCGCCGAGATGAAGACCGGCGAGGGCAAGACCTTCGTCGCGAGCCTCGCGCTCTACCTCAACGGCCTCGCGGGCCGCGGCGCGCATCTCATCACGGTCAACGACTACCTCGCTCAGCGCGACGCCGAGTGGAACCGGCCCGTGTTCGAGTCGCTCGGGATGACCGTCTCCTACATCGAGACGATGATGCCGTTCGACGCGCGCAAGGTGGCGTACGCAGCCGACATCACGTACGGCACGAACTCCGAGTTCGGCTTCGACTACCTGCGCGACAACATGGCCGTCTCGCTCGACGGTCTCGTCCAGCGCGGTCATGCCTACGGGATCGTCGACGAGGTCGACTCGATCCTGGTCGACGAGGCCAGGACGCCGCTCATCATCTCCGGCGAGCCCGAGACCGCCGCCCAGCTCTACTACGACTTCGCGCGCGTCGCGAAGCAGTTGGTTCCGTTCCGCGCGTCGCCCGGCGACCCGAAGGGAGCGGCCGAGGAGGCCGGCGCCGACTTCGAGTTCGACGAGAAGCACAAGACGGTCGGCGTCACGCCGCAGGGCGTGGAGAAGGTCGAGCGTGCGCTCAGGCTCGAGAACCTCTACGCGCCCGAGAACACGCAGCTCGTCAACCACCTCTACCAGTCGCTCAAGGCCGAGTCGCTCTACCACCTCGACATCGAGTACGTGATCCAGGACGCCGAGGTGAAGATCGTCGACGAGTTCACCGGCCGGATCATGGAAGGGCGCCGCTGGAGCGAGGGCCTGCACCAGGCGGTCGAGGCCAAGGAGGGCGTGAAGATCCAGGAGGAGCACCAGACGCTCGCGACGATCACGCTCCAGAACTACTTCCGTCTCTACGAGAAGCTCGCCGGCATGACCGGTACGGCGAAGACCGAGGAGAAGGAGTTCGTCGAGATCTACGACCTCACGGTCGTCGAGATCCCCACCAACGTCGACGTCGCCCGCAACGACGAGAACGACATGGTCTTCAGGACAAAGGAAGGGAAGTTCGCGGCCGTCGCGCGCGACATCGAAGAGCGGTCGCAGACCGGGCAGCCGGTCCTCGTCGGCACGATCGCCGTCGAGACGTCCGAGTACCTCTCCCAGTTGCTGACGCGCAAGGGGATCAAGCACAACGTCCTCAACGCGAAGGAGCACGCGCGCGAGGCCGAGATCATCAAGGACGCGGGCCAGAAGGGCGCGGTCACGATCGCGACCAACATGGCGGGCCGCGGCGTCGACATCAAGCTCGGCGAAGGTGTGTTGGAAGCGGGCGGGCTCTACGTGCTCGGCACCGAGCGCCACGAGTCGCGGCGCATCGACAACCAGCTTCGCGGCCGCTCGGGCCGCCAGGGCGATCCGGGCGAGACGCGCTTCTACCTGTCCGGCGAGGACGATCTCGTGCGCCTCTTCGCCGGCGACCGGATCAAGGGGATCATGGAGCGCTTCAAGATCCCGGACGACCAGCCTATGGAGGCGAAGATCCTCTCCCGGCAGATCGAGGGCGCGCAGAAGAAGGTCGAGGAGCAGAACTTCGTCATCCGCAAGAACACGCTCAAATACGACGACGTCCTCAACCGGCACCGCCAGCGAATCTACGAGCAGCGCCGGCAGGTGCTCGACGGCGACGACCTCTCCGAGCAGGTCAAGCTCTGGATCGAGGAGGTCGTCGAGGACACGGTCAACGTCTTCACCGAGGAGGACTACCCCGAGCAGTGGGACCTCGAGGCCCTCACCCAGGCGATGGCGCAGCTCTACCAGACCGAGATCACGGCCGACGAGCTGCGGCAGGACCTCGGCGAGATCACCCGCGACACCCTGATCGAGGAGTTCCAGACCGACGCGCGCGACGAGTACGAGGCGAAGGAAGAGGAGTTCGAGGCCCTCGAGGAAGGGCTGATGCGGAACCTCGAGCGCTTCATCGTCCTCCAGGTCGTCGACCAGCGCTGGCGCGAGCATCTCGAGAACATGGAGGCGCTGCGCGAGGGCGTGCATTTGCGTTCGATGGCGCAGAAGGACCCGCTCGTCGAGTACACGGCCGACGGCGAGAGGATGTTCACCGAGCTCGGACGCATCATCCGCGGCGAGGTCGTGCTCCATCTCTTCCACGCCGAGCTCACTCCGGACGATGCGCAACAGCAGCTCTCGCAACAGTCGCAGACGACCAACGGGAATCTGCAGTACGAGCACGAGACTTCGTCGGGAGCCGCGGCGATGGCGGTCGCGGGCGGGGGAGACGCGGTCGCGACCGGCGTACCGTCGTCAGCGGGCGGGCTGACGCAGACCGTGCGCGCGAGCGAGCACGAGAAGCTCGGCCGCAACGACCCCTGCTGGTGCGGCTCGGGCAAGAAGTTCAAGAAGTGCCACGGCGCCTAGCGCGGGTCTGACGCAAGCGGTCGGGCGAGAGCACACTGGCCCCGGGTGAGTGAGCTAGCGCATCGAAGCCGTTTAGGGTTGGCGGCGGACACGGCGTTCGAGAAGATTCTGGTTGTGACAGCTGACATCCGGTACGCGCGGAACGGTGGCGTCGCGATCGCCTACCAGCTAGTGGGCGACGGCGAGACCGACCTCGCCTATGTCCCGGATTTCGTCTCGAATCTCGTCTACGGCTGGGAGTCGCGGCACTGGCGCGACTTCTACGAGCAACTCGCCCAGTCGTTTCGGCTGATTCTCTTCGACAAGCGCGGGACCGGTCTCTCGGATCACGGCGGGCAGTTCGCTGCCCTCGAGACGCGGATGGAGGACCTGCACGCAGTCCTTGACACCGCGGGCTCGTCGAGCACAGTCCTTCTGGCGTCGCACGAAGGCTGCTCGATGGCCGCGCTGTACGCCGCCACGTATCCCGAGCGGACGCGCGCGCTCATCCTCTTTCACCCGATCGTTTACGAACCTGACATGCAGAGCGAGTTCTGGCGCGCCCGGATCGCTCAGCTACGAGAACGATGGGGCACTCGGGACCTCAGTGACGAGATTCTCGAAGACACTGCGCCGTCGCTCTGCGCCAACCAGGCGGAGCGGGAGTGGTTCGCCAACTGGCTTCGAGTCGGGGCCAGCCCCGGCGCCGCCTACGCGCTCCACCGCGCTTGGATCGAGACCGACCTTCGCGAGGTTCTGCGGGCCGTCCGGGTGCCTACGCTGGTCATGTATCGGACGGCCCTCGAGGTTGGCGCCAGCTCGCGGAATATCGATAACGCGGAACGGTACGCCCGAGAAGTGACCGACCTGATCCCCTCTGCACGCGCCCTGCATGTCTCGGGGACGGACTACCAGCAGATCTTCTTGTCGCCGGAGATCCCCGAAGAGGTGGCGCGTTTCGTCGCCCGGGAGGCGGTGCCGGAGGTCCCCGACAGCATTCTGGCGACCGTTCTCTTCACCGACATCGTCGGCTCGACCGAGCGGGCGGCCGAGCTCGGGGATCGTGCCTGGCGCGAGCTGCTCGAGCGCCACCATGCTTTCGTGCGCCGAGAGCTGATCCGCTTCCGGGGCGAGGAGCGCGACACCGCCGGCGACGGCTTCTTCGCGACCTTCGACGGCCCGGCGCGGGCCATTCGTTGTGCCCAGGCACTCGTCGACGGCATGCGTGATCTCGGCCTCGAGGTGCGCGCAGGCGTCCACACCGGCGAGTGCGAGCTGCACGACGGGAAGGTCGCAGGGCTGGCAGTCTCGATCGGCGCCCGAGTCGCCGCCTCCGCCGGCCCGAGCGAGGTGCTCGTCTCGCAGACGGTCAAGGATCTGGTCGCCGGCACCGGGCTCCTCCTCGAAGACCGCGGAGAGCGGAAACTCAAAGGCGTCCCCGGCAGCTGGCGCGTCTTCCGTGCCTCCCCTGCCGAATCTGCAGTCGAGCCGCGCTAGCGCGATCACGGGAACCTTCGAGCTCGACGGTTCAGGGGTCATTCCGGAACACTGGCCCGGGCCACGGATGTGAACTAGGGCGATTCGGGGTCTTTACGTCTGAGCCGCTTGTGACGATAGGACGACAACAAGATGAAGACGATTTCAGCAGCGGCACTGTTCGCGGCTCTCGGCTTCGTTGCGGCTGGCTGCGCCTCCGGGAGCAAGGCTCTCTCCGGCTCGACATCGGCGGCCGGAACTCCGCGGGGGAAGACCGGCGTGGTAGTCAGGGGCAAGGTTTCTTCCGGCTCGATAACGGTCGCCGGGACTGTGACCATCTCGAAGGTCAAGACCGGCACGGTGGTCAGATGCAGCGGAACGCAGTTGACTGAGACGGTGCCCGCCCGCTCCGAGCGGGTCGTTAGCGGCGGCGCCTGGGCCAGGAGCGGGAACGGCAAGAGCACCAGTCCGCAAGACATGCGGCTGATGCACCTGCAGAACGGCGCGGTCACGGTCTCCTGTAGCTCCTAGTCCGTCGTCGCTCGGGGATCATTCCGGAACACCGGCTTAGGCGACTGAGCTCCCACTTGACCCGGGAGCTAGTGCTAGCAATACTAGCTTCAGTGCTCGCTCCTCTCTCGCGATCTTTGCTCACCCTCGACCCGCTGATCGCGGAGGCCAAGGAGCGGGCGCGTGAGAGGCGAGAATTGGTCGTGAGGCTTGCCGCCGCCGCACTCATCTTTGGCGCGGCTCTTGCGGGTGCAGCGTTCCTTCAGGACCTCAGGTTCGTAGAGAACACCTCCGCGATGCTCGTGCTCTCGTTTCGCATCGTGCATCCCTGGTGGCTCTATGCGGCAACGCTCGCTCTTTGCCTTCTCGGAGTCACCGGGGCTGCGAGCGTCCTCGGAACGGCTCGACGCGCAGTAGCGAGAGGGTACGCGGCGGCAAGTGGTCTCTTCATTGCGGCAGGGGCCGCAGCGCTGGCGGACACCAAAGTCACCGTCTGGATCAACGGAGGAATGCTCGGCCGCACCAACCTGGCAGTCGCCCTCCTTCTCCTCGGCCTTGTGTCCGCCGTTCTCGCCCTGACCGTCTGGCTAAGGCATCGGCAGCCGGACCGAGAACAACGCGTAGACCCGGCTCGCTAGCTCGCCCAAGGGTCCGGTGGCTAGGATGGCCGGCGCGATGGCCGACGAGATCCAGCTTTCACTCGACGACCAGCTCGAGGAGATCGGGACCCAGCTCGACTGGGTCCGTGGTTACCTTTGACCCCGCTGCGCTGAAGACCCGTCTCGACGAGCTTGAGCACGAGCTCGCGCAACCCGACTTCTGGAACGACCAGCAGCGCGCCGCGCGGCTCTCGGCCGAGCACCAGCGGTCGCAGGCGAAGCTCCGCCGCTACGACGAGCTCGTCTCGAACGTCGAGTTCCTACGCGAGGGCGCGGACACTTTTCCGGACGAGGAGCTCGAGCCAGTGCTGCGCGACGTTCGCGGCGAGCTCGCCCGGCTGCAAGAGGACGCGCTCTTCTCGGGTGAGTACGACCCCGGCGACGCGGTCGTCACGATCCAGTCGGACGCCGGCGGCACCGACGCACAGGACTGGACCGAGATCCTGCTGCGCATGTATCTCCGCTGGGCAGAGCAGCGCGGCCTCAAGACGGAGGTCATCGAGTCGAGCCCCGGGGAGGAGTACGGACTCAAGTCGGCCACCTTCACAGTGCGCGGCGAGAACGCCTACGGAATCCTCAGAGCCGAGCGCGGCAAGCACCGGCTCGTGCGTCACAGCCCCTTCGACCAGGCGCATCGCCGCCACACGAGCTTCGCCCAGGTCATCGTCGCGCCTCTGCTCGAGGAGGCGGGCGACATCGAGATCGTCGACGACGACATCAGGATCGACACGTACCGCTCCTCGGGCGCGGGCGGCCAGCACGTGAACAAGACCGACTCGGCGGTGCGGATCACGCACATGCCGAGCGGCATCGTCGTCGCAGTCCAGAACGAGCGCAGCCAGTCGGCGAACAAGGACACCGCGATGAAGATCCTGCGTTCGCGCCTCGCCGAGAAGGCCGAGCAGGAGCGTGAGGCCGAGCTCGCCCGCGAGCGCGGCGGCGTCTCGATGGGCTTCGGCGGCAACACGATCCGCAGCTATGTCCTCCACCCGTATCAGCAGGTCAAGGACGCGCGGACGGGGTACGAAGTCGGGAACACGCAGGGTGTCCTCGACGGCGACCTGGATGGGTTCATTCGCGCCTATCTCCTGCAAACCGCGGGCGAGTCGCAGTAACACGCCGGAGGCTGCGCTAGAGTGGGGACTCCTCGCACGCACTCCACCGGCGCCGGGCACCATGGCCCGTGCCACTTCGTAACCGGTAGACGTGACTGACGTACAGATAGAACAGCCGACAGCCTCGGCCCAGATTTCGGCTCAGCCTTCGACGAACGGCCACGCGCCCGAGCAGGCGAAGCCGGCAGCGGGCTCGATGATCGTGTTCGAGAACGTGACGAAGGTCTACGAGCCGGACGTCACGGCGCTCGACCGCGTCAACTTCGCGATCGACAAGGGCGAGTTCGTCTTCATCGTCGGCGCCTCGGGCTCGGGTAAGACGACGCTCGTCCGGCTCCTCTTGAAGGAGCTCGAGCCGAGCGACGGCCGGATCATCATGGGCGGCCGCGATCTCGGCCGGCTTAAGCACTCCAACGTGCCGCGCCTGCGCCGCAACATCGGCTGCGTCTTCCAGGACTTCAAGCTCCTGCCGAGCCGGACGGCGGCCGAGAACGTCGCCTACGCGCTCAAGGTGCAGGGCGAGAGCCGCGCCTCGATCAGGCGCAAGGTGCCCGAGGTGATGACGCTGGTCGGGCTTGCGAGCAAGATGAACTCGCTCCCCGACGAGCTCTCCGGCGGCGAGCAGCAGCGCGTCTCGATCGCGCGCGCCGTCGTCAACCACCCGCCGCTGCTCGTCTGCGACGAGCCGACCGGAAACCTCGACCCCGACACGAGCGTCGGGATCATGCAGCTTCTGTACCGCATCAACCGCGCCGGCACGACGATCCTCATGGTCACCCACGACCGCGAGATGGTCGACAAGATGCGCAAGCGCGTGATCGCGCTCGAGGGCGGGCGCCTCGCCCGCGACGAGCGCCGCGGGGGCTACACCTCCGAATGAGCCGCGTACGGTTGTTGTTCTCCGAGGCATGGTCCTCGATCCGGATGAACCTCTCGACGACCGTCGCGGCGACGATGACGGTGCTGATCGGGATGTGCCTCCTCGGCTTGTTCATCGCACTCGGCACCTGGGTGCTCTCCTGGAGCAACCACGTGCAGAACGAGCTCGAGGTCAAGGTCTACTTCTGCACCTCGGTCGTCCCTCAGCCCGGGTGCAAGACGGGTGCGACGCACGCCCAGGAGCTGGCTGTGGCTGCCAAGCTGCGGAGCAACCCCGACGTCAAGTTGCCGCTGACCTTCGTCTCGAAGGAGCAGGCGTACGAGCAGGAGAAGAAGGCCCTCCCGGAGATGTTCAAGGGGGGGATCGTCCCGACGAATCCGCTGCCGGACTCGTGGACGGTCACGCCGGTCCAGGCCAAGTACACGCCGATCATCGGGAAGCAGCTCTGCAGCGCCCACTTAGCGGGCGTCGCACCGTGCCCGGCCACAGGGGGGATCGGCAACTCCGGAGGCGTCCAGTGGGGCAGCACGATCGCGAAACGCGTTCTCACGATCGCCAAGGTCATCTCGTTGGTCTTCCTGATCGCCGTCATCCTGCTCGTGGTCGCGTCGACGCTCCTGATCGCGAACACGATCCGGCTCTCGATCTTCGCGCGACGACGGGAGATCGAGGTGATGAAGCTCGTCGGCGCGACGAACTGGTTCATCCGCGGGCCGTTCATGCTCGAGGGGCTCGTGTGCGGGTTCGTCGGCTCCCTGCTCGCCGTGATCCTGCTCACGCTCGGGAAGGCCGTGGCCTTGCCCTCGATCCTGCCGCACATCGACGGCGGCAGCGGTTCTGACGTCCACGCGCTGGACTTCACGCTCAACGCGATCCTGCTGCTTGCCGCAGGCCTGCTGCTCGGAGCGACCGGCTCCGCGGTCACGCTCCGCCGCTTCCTGCAGGTCTAGCTACCGTCGCCCCGTGGCCCGGGGCAGACACGACCGGCGGCAGAAGCGACCAAGCCGCAGCGAGCGGCATCGGCGGCGGCACGCGCCTACGCGACGGCCGATCTCGGAACTGACCGTGCGGCTGCCCGAGCGGCGTGTCGAGCCCGAGACCGTGATCGCCTACCTCGGGCCGACCAATTCCGGCAAGACGCACGACGCGCTCCGCTTTCTGGTCGAGACCGGCAAGGGCGTCTACGCGGCGCCGCTCCGCATGCTCGCGCAGGAGGCGCACCGGCGGCTCGCGGCCGAGATCGGCGAGGAGCGGGTCGGCTTGGTGACCGGTGAGGAGCGCGTCAATCCCGGCGCGCCGATCGTGTGCTGCACGGCCGAGATGGCCCCGGTGAGCGGCGAGACGCTCGTCCTCGACGAGGTGCAGTGGGCGGAGGACGAGGAGCGCGGCTCTGCGTGGACACGGCTTTTGCTCGGCGGCGAGTACCGCCACATCCTGCTGCTCGGCGCGGTCGAGGCGCTGCCGCTCGTGCGGCACGCGTTTCCGCAGGCCGAGATCCGCTTCTTCGAGCGCAAGGCGCCGCTCGACTGGGTCGGCCGCCGGGGGATCAACGGCCTCGGCCCAGGCACGGTCGTCGTCGCCTTCTCGCGGCGCGCCGTGATCGGGCTCGCGGGCGAGTTGAACCAGCTCCATCCGGCGCGCGTCGCGTGCCTCTACGGGGCGATGCCGCTCGCCTCGCGGCGGGAGGAGATCGACCGCTTCATCGCCGGCCAGGCGGAAGTGTGCTGCGCGACCGACGTCCTCGGCCACGGTGTCAACCTGCCGTGCGAGACGCTGCTCTTCGCCGAGACGACGAAGTTCGACGGCAAAGAGCGGCGCGACCTCGAGCCGTGGGAGATCGCCCAGATCGCCGGCCGCGCAGGGCGCTTCGGCTTCCACGAGCGCGGCAATGTCGGCGTCCTCACCGGAGTCCCCTGGGCCGACCCCGATCCAGAGCTCGTGCGCGCGGCTCTCGTCCCACACGTCCCGATCGAGGACGGGCAGCTGGGCTACCGCGTCGTCGACTCTGGGCGTCTGCGTCCGCAGCTCTCGGATCTCAACGTGACGCGAGTCGACCAGCTCGAGCCGGCCCTCCACGCCTGGCGTCAGGCGGCGCTGCGCTACTGGAGCGTCGACGGCTGGCTCGAGGTCGAGTCGATCCAACCGCTGCTCACGCGGCTTGATGCGGTGCGCGAGGCGCTGCACCACGCGCGCCGCACGCTCGAGCTCGCGGACGTCTGGAAGCTCGTGCAGGCGCCCGTCGACGAGGACGGTGCGCCGCTGCTCGGCATGCTCGCCGCGGCGGTCGCCGGAGACAAGCCGCAGCGGGCGGTCATCGGCTGGATCCTCGATCCGCACCGCCTCGACGCCGCCGGGCTGCAGGAGGCGGAGCAGGCCGCGCGCGAGGCGTCGATCCTCCGCTGGTTCGCGCTCCAGTACCCGGGCGTCGCCGGCGTCACGATCGAGCGGGCGGCCGCGCTCGAGGAAGCTGCGGCAAGCCGGGTCGTGCGCGAGCTCCGCGCCGAGATCGAGGACCCAACGATCGGCCGCTGCCGCGTCTGCGGCGCGCGGACGGCGCCCTGGGCGGCGCTCTGTGATCGCTGCTTCATGGCGCGCGGCTATCGCGCTCGGCGCTAGCGGAGCATCAACTGCGTGGCGCGGAAGAGCGCCATGGGGCGGCCCTCGTGATCGGAGACGGTCGCGTCCCAGAGCTGCGTCGTTCGCCCGCCGTGGACGAGCTTCGCCTCGCAGGCGATCGTCGCGCCGGGCTGAGCGGTGCGCAGGAAGTTCGTCTTCAGCTCGATGGTCGTGAAGCCGAGGGCGCTCTCGGGAAGGTTGAGGATGCAGCCGTAGCCGCACGCCGAGTCGGCGAACCCGACCACCGCGCCGGCGTGCAAGAAGCCGTTTGGCGCCATGTGCTTCTCCTCGAGCGCGAGACGCGCCCGCGAGAACCCGTCGCCGACCTCGTCGAACTCGATCCCGAGCAGTCCAGGGAACCCCGAGGAGCCCATCTCCTCCAGCTGAGCGAGCGTGACCTCCACGCGGCCGAGCCTACACTTGCCCATCCATGGCCAAGCCAAGTGGAGAGAAGCTGATCGTCGACAACCGCCGCGCGCGGCACGACTACCACCTCTCGGACCGCGTCGAGGCCGGTGTCGTGCTCACGGGCACCGAGGTGAAGTCGCTGCGCGGCGGCGAGGCGACCCTCCAGCAGGCGTACGCGGACGTGCGCGACGGCGAGGCGTGGCTCGTCGGCCTGCACGTGCCCGAGTACACCGAGGGAAACCGCGCCAACCACGATCCCGACCGGCCGCGCAAGCTCCTGCTCCATCGGAAAGAGATCGAGCGCCTCGCCTCCTCGGTCGCGGAGAAGGGCTTCACGCTCGTTCCGACCAAGCTCTATTTCCGGGAAGGCCGCGTCAAGGTCGAGCTCGCGCTCGCGCGCGGCAAGGAGCTGCGCGACAAGCGGCGCGACGTCGCGGCCCGCGACGCACGGCGCGAGATCGAGCGCGAGCTGAAGAGCCTGCGGCGCTAGCTCTTGTCGAGGATGACGACGGGGATCTCGCGGATCCCCTTCGTCTTCTCCTCGTACTCTGCGAAGCCGGGCCAGTTGTGCATCTGCCGCTCCCAGATCTGCTCGCGCTCCTCGCCCGCGGCGACCCGCGCGTGCACGGGGTACGAGTCGGTGCCTATCTCGATGCTCGCGTCGGGATTGGCGATGAGGTTGTGGAACCAGTCGGGATTGTTCGGCGCGCCGCCCTTCGAGGCGAAGATCGCGACCGAATCGGGAGACAGGCGCTGGTAGGCGACGGGATTGATGCGCTCCGTGCCGGTCTTGGCTCCGCGATGGTGCAGGAGCAGCAGGGTGCGGTCTTCGAAGTTTCCGCCGACCCGTCCGTCAGTGCCGCGGAACTCGTCGATGATCTTCTCGTTCCAGTCCGTCATTCTGCGGCCGACGATAGCCAGGGCCGCCTCGTCTACCCGTTACTAGACTCGCGACATGGCTGAGGCGCCGCTCGAGGACCGCGGCTCGGGGCTGGCGCCGGCCGCCGAGGGCTGGTTCGTCGTGAATGTCGCGGACGCCGAGTGGTTGACGTCCGAAGGCGGGGAGCTGCGCCCGTCGGGCTCGGAGTGCTCGTTCGAGACCGCGGCAGCCGAGTTCGCGGAGGTCGGCGTGCGGATCCACGTCTTGCCGCCCGGCGAGCCGAACGGTCTCTACCACGGAGAGTCGCAGCAGGAGGACTTCCTCGTGCTCGTCGGCGAGTGCGTCCTGCTCGTCGAGGGCGAGGAGCGCCGGCTGAAGCAGTGGGACTTCGTCCACTGTCCCGCCTGGACGGAGCACATCTTCGTCGGCGCCGGCGACGAGCCGTGCGTGCTCTTCATGGTCGGCTCGAGAACGGGGGAGTGGAACGTGCGTTACCCGGTCTCGGAGCTCGCGGCTTCGCACTCCGCGAGCGTCGAGCGTGAGGTGACGAGCCCCGACGAGGCGTACGGCGGCTCGTTCGAGCCGTCGCGCCGCGCAAGGCCGTCGTACTGGCGCCAACTGCCTTGGGGCTAGTCGCCGCTACCATTCCGGCACAAACATACGGGGGCGACCTGGCTTCGACGTGGTCGATCCATCCGGATGAGCTGCAAGCCGAGGTCGCCGGTTGGCCTCGTAAATCCACCGGCAAAACGCAAGTGCGAAGAACGATCTCGCACTCGCTGCCTAGGGAGACCTAGCGTGGCGACGCCGCCCCGGGATTGCCCGCGGCTCGGAGGCGGCGCCAACGAGCGGGCTAGGCGCAGAGGGAGAGCTGATCGCCCAAAGCGCGACACGAAAGGATCGGCTAGCGCGTCGGTAGGGCGGCTGCACCCCGGCCGGCGGGCGAATCGAAAGGGCAGCCTACGCTTGTAGACGCTCAGCCGGTGCGGCTGCGGACGCGGGTTCGATTCCCGCCGCCTCCACTTTCCCCGCTTGTCTCAGGCTTTTCGTCGGCGAAGATCGGCCACCACCGGCTCGTTGCAGCGTCGATACATAGATGCGGGCCCTTCTTCTCTCTCCGCTGCTTGCCACAGCCGTCGCGCTCGCCGGTTCGGCGGCGGCACAGAGTTCGGGGCTGCACAACCTCCATCCGTGCGCGGAGGCCGGGTACACATGCGGGACGCTCGACGTCCCGCTCGATCGCGCGCATCCGGCGCGCGGAACCCTGCACCTCCACGTCGGGATGGGCAACAACGTCCACGCGCCGCACGGGGTGCTGCTCGTGCTCTCGGGCGGGCCGGGGCAGCCGGGGCTTCCGATCCTCGACGGCTACGTCGCGACGGCGCTCTCGGCCGAGCGCAATCAGTACCGCATCGTCGTCTTCGACCAGCGCGGGACGGGTGCCGGCGCGCTCGACTGCCACGCGCTGCAGCGCCAGATGGGGAGCTCGGATCTCACGCCGCCGAGCGCGCACGCGGTTCGCTCCTGTGCGCGCAAGCTCGGGTCGCGCCGGCAGTTCTTCGGCACGGACGACACCGTCACGGACATGGAGGATCTACGTCAGGCGCTCGGCGTCGACAAGTGGTCGCTCGACGGGATTTCGTACGGCACGTACGTGGGCAAGCGCTACGGGCTGGCTCATCCGTCGCACGTCTCGAAGCTCGTCCTCGATTCGGTCGTGCCGCAGGTGGGGGAGACCGACCTGGGCGTCAACGGGTTCGCGGCCGTGCGGCGCGTGTTTCACTCCATCTGCGGCAACGGCTGCCTGGCCGACCTCGCAACGGTCGTGCGCCGCGACCACCTCGGGCCGCAGCTGTTCGACGCGCTGACCTTCGACAGCATCGCCGACCCCACGTACCGGAAGTACTGGGACGTTCCCGCGGCGCTGCACGCAGCCGTGCACGGCAACCGGCGGTCGCTCAACGCGTTTCTTGCGGCCGCGTCGCACTACCAGCGCGAGACGACCGCCCCCGAGCTCGACCAGGGTCTGCACGCGAGCACGCTCTGTGGCGACTGGCGCTTTCCGTGGGCAGCTCGGCCGCGCCGCTCGCCGGCCGCGCCGCGAAGCTCCGAGCCGCGGTCGCGCGGATCCCGGCCAAGAAGCTCTATCCGTTCGACCGCCGGACGGCCTCGGGCAACGGGTTCGTCCGGCAGTGCCTTCCGTGGGCGCCGACCACGCCGACGCCGCTGGCCCACGGCAAGCTCCTCGTCCCGACGCTGATGGTGGAGGGCAACCACGACCTGTCGACGCAGCTGACCTGGGCTCGCCAGCAGTTCGGCCTGACGCCGCACGGGAAGCTCGTCGTCGTGCCAGGCGCGGGACACTCCGTGCAGTCGCGCGCGGTCAGTGACGTCGGCCGGCAGGCGGTCGCGCGCTTCCTGCTCGGCCCGTAGTCCGCGAGCTTCCCTCGTTCGGGTGAGAGGAATGGCCCGACCGGCGGTGCAAATGTCCGCATGCCGGCCGCGATCATCCTCGTCGCCATGACCGCGTTCGCGGAGCAGCTCGATCTCCGCGTCGGCCGGCGGACGCGCGTCTCGCTCGCCGGGCCGTTCCTCGTCGCCGCCGCACTCGTGGGCGGGCCGCTCGTCGGCGCGGCCGCAGGCGCTGCGACCGAGCTGTTCCCGACCGGGGAGCCCCGGCGGAGGCGCGTCGTCTGCGCCTGCGCGGGTGCGCTGCAGGGGCTCGCTATCGGAGTGGTTGGCGACCGGTTCGTGCTCGGCGGCGTCTCGGGCGCGGTGGTGGTCGTGGCAGCCGGTCTGCTGACCGGTTTCGCGCTGAACGGGAGGCTCGTGCTGCGCGCGCTCGGGCGCGGCGCCAGGCTACGCCACGAGCTGTACGCGCCGCCTGGCGACCGCTTGCGGTTTCGTGGTTCCTGCCGGCGCCGCTCCTCGTCGCGTTCGTCTACCTCTTCCAGACGGCGCCGGGGCTCGCGCTTGCTTTTGCCGCCGGGTTGCTGCTGTGCGCTGCCTGGGCGAATCGATTTCGCCTTCGCCTTGAGCGGACCATCACGGCGGAACGCTCGCGTGCGCGCGTCGATGCGTTGACGAGCGCGCCCAACCGTTACGCCCTCGCGGAAGCCTTGAACGCGGAGCAGGCACGGATCAGGCGAGGCGGGCGGACGGCGGCGGTCTGCTTCCTCGATCTCGATCGCTTCAAGACGGTCAACGACACGTACGGATACGCCGCCGGCGATAGATTGCTCGTGGACGTCCACGAGCGGTTACGTGACCACCTGCGTGCTACCGACCTCGTCTTCCGTTGGGGTGGGGAGGAGTTCGTCGTGCTCGCGCCGCATGTCGAACGGTCGGAGCTCGCCGATTTCGCCGAGCGTCTCCGCCTGCTGCTCGCGACGCGGCCGTTCGCGATCGACGGACGGCCACGCTCGATCACCGGCTCGGTGGGTGCGGTGCTGCTCGACGAGTCACGCCCTGGCCAGGAGGCCCTCGAGGCGGCGAGCCGACTCGTACGGAAGGCCAAGGCGACTCGTAATACGGCGGTCGTCGAGACGGCCGTCACCGCAGCCGCGTAGCTCGGCTCGGCTCTCCGCTCGTGCGCCGGACCGATTGGTCATGGCGTAGCCCTCCCGTTCGGAGGAATCGCTGGCACCATTGCCGGCGTATGAAGTACGTCGCGATCCTCTTATGGTGTTCGTCTTGTCGGTCACGGCCGCGACTGCCCGCGCCGCGCCGCAGGCGACCGGCGTGGCCCGGCTGACGGCTACGCAACGGCACGAGATCAAGGCCGCGGGCGAGTGGCATCGCGGCTGCCCGGTCTGGATGTCGCAGCTGCGCCTTCTCACCTACCGCTACTACGGCTTCGACCACAAGAGCCACCTCGGCCAGATCGTGGTCAACGCGACGGTCGCGCAGCCGCTCTCGACGGTCTTCGCCAAGCTTTACGGGATGCGGTTCCCGATCCGGGACGGCTCTTTCGCCTCGATGTACGGCCCGCATCCCGACCAGAACGGCGACGTGACTGCGTCCTTCGAGTGCCGCGATGCGGCGGCGTCACCGTGCAGCAGCAGCTCGACCACGCACCACTGGTCGATGCACGCCTTCGGCGAGGCGGTCGACCTCGATCCGCGCGAGAACCCGTACGTCGGCTGCGGCATGACGCGCGACAAGACCGCGCTGTCGTATCTGAAGCGGTCGAATGTTCGGCCGGGGATGGTCACGCCGGCCGTGCGCCAGGCTTTCGCGTCGATTGGCTGGGGCTGGGGCGGCTCGTGGTTCGGCTCCACGAAGGACTACATGCACTTCTCGATCAACGGCCACTAACCAGGGGATTTCGGTGAAGAAGCTTCTGCTCGGCGCAGTGCTCATCGCGGCGACCCTCGTGCCTGCTGCGGCGTCGGCCCGCAGCGCATCGCAGGTCGAGATCGCGCTCGTCCCCCTCCCGAAGTCGGCACTCGGCGCGGCCCGCCGCCCGTTGCCGCTGGCCCGTGACTCAGGCGTCACCTCCAACGCGAAGGAGGCGAGCAGCGCGTCCGGCAACGTGACCGCCAGGACGCTGAAGCGTCTCGGCCGCGTGACCGGATACATGCTCGACTACGGGAACGAGTTCGGTGATGCCCCCGGGATTCGGCAGATCCAGACCGAGATCGAGCAGTACCGCACCGTGGCGGAGGCACGCAAGGGCCTCGATTTCTGGCGTCGCCAGGAACTCGACAACGCGTTCGTGAAGAACCTCGGAATCGACCTGTCCGTCAAGAAACTGGGGCTGTCGGGGATCCCTGGACCTCACTGGGTGTATGGCGGAACATTCGCGATCCAGGGCCTTCCGCCGGTTCACGGGATCGACGCCGAGCTCCAACACGGTCGGTACCTCCTCGACGTGACTGTCTCGGCCAGCTCGACCGTGGCCGCCTCCCAGCTCGTGCCCGGGCTCGCCCGCGCATTCCAGCGGCGGTTGCAGCTAGCCGTCTCAGGCCAGCTGCGGGCGAAGCCGGTACCGCTCCCGCGGCCGCTGAAGCCGGGTCCGCCGCCGCACGGGCCGAAGCCCGCAGCGCTGGTGCTCAGGAAGACCGACCTCGGGGGCGCCACGATCGTCCACAAGGGGTATCTGAGTCCCCAGAGCGCGCTCGACCCGAATGCGTTGTCGGTCTACGAACTGACGATGGCGCAGGCCGGGCCGTTCGCCCTCATGTCACAGCAGATGATCGTCGGCGAGAGCGCGCTCGAGGTCGAGTACTTCGGCTCCATAGCGATGAGCGGTGTCCTCGCCGGTCTGGGGAAAGCGAAGCCGACTCCGGTGGACCTCAGCAGTGTGGGCGGCAACGCACGCGGCGTTACCTTCCAGACGTCGGTGAGCGGTCGCAAGGCGTACGAAACGGTCGTCACGTTGTCGCACGGCGCATATTCGAGTTTCTCCTCGGCGCAAGCACTTCGGTGTTCGCCGGATCGAGCGTGCAGAGCCTTGCCCAGGCGGCCGCGAAGCGCCTCGACGCGGGGTTCCATTGACGAAGGTCTTGCTCTGCGCCGCGCTCGCCGCGGCTGTCCTCGTTCCGACCGCGTTCGCCGGCCGTTCCCACAGCGTGACGCTTGCGCTCGTCCCGCTGCAGCGTTCGGCGCTCGGCCCGGGGGCGGCCGGGCTCTCGCTCGCGCGCGACTCGGGATCCGTCTCGAACGCCTCCGCGGCATCGCATACGCCCGATGCGACGCCCGGCACCCTCAAGAAGCTTGGCCGCCTCGGCGGCTACGCGCTCGAGTACGGGAACGCGTTCACCGGAGCGGCCGGCCTCACCGACGTGCGCACGGGCATCGACCGGTACAAGACCGCGGCCGATGCGAGGAAGGCGCTCGCCTTCTGGCAGAAGGAGGATGCTGAGCTCAACACGCTCGACCAACCCGGCTTCTCGGTCGTGAACGTCCCCGTGCAAGTCCCGGCCGTCCGCAAGACGAAGAGCTTCGCGTATCTCACGAGCTACAGCGCGTCGAACATCGCCCCGTTTCGGGCCTCGACGAGCAGATCGCCGACGGGCGCTACGTCCTCGACGTCATCGTTACTGCCGGTTCGGCGGCGACGGCCGAGACGCTGGCGCCGCAGCTCGCGACCAAGCTCGACGGACGGCTTCGACTCGCGCTCAGGGGACGGCTGCACGGGAAAGCCGCCAAGCTGCCGAAGCTCAAGGCCGGACCGCCTTCGGGTGGCCCGGATCTCTCGGTGCTGGCGCTGCGCAAGACCGATCTCGTCGGCAAGGCGACCGTCAACAAGGCCTACGTCGTCGACCCGGCTGCGGTCTCGGACTACAGCGTCTTCATGCTTCCGGCCGGCCAGTTGGGCGCGCTCGACCAGGAGATCGAAGCCGTACCCGGCGGCCAATGAGGCGAGCTTCTTCGCCGACTTCGAGAACGCAGCCGCGTTGGCCGGGAAAGGAAGCACCGCACTCGACTTCGGCAGCCTCGGTGACGGAGCCCAGGGAAGCGTCACCGAGGGAGCGTCGCTGAGCACGGGGGTCGTGGTCTTCTCCAGTGGCAATCTGGCCGAGTTCATCTTCCTGGGCGCACAGGGCTCGATCGACACCGGCGACGTCATGGGCATCGCGCAGACCGCCGCGAGCCGGATCGACGCGGCCGGGCTGGGTAGCTAGAAGCCGGGCAGCTAGCTAGGCGCCGACGACCTGGACGAGCCAGCGTCGGTCGCGCTCGCGGTCGAGCTCGATGAAGAGGACGCGCTGCCACGTGCCCAGCTGAAGCTCGCCTTCGCGCACGGGTACCGATTCCCCAGCGGTTCCCAGCAGCATCGCCATGCAGTGCGAATGGCCGTTGCCCTGGTCCATGTCCTCGGGGCAGATGTTCTCGGTGCGCCGGTCCCAGTCGTCGTGCGCGTAGTAGCTGTCGCTCGGCACGAGCCGGCGCAGCAGATCGCAGAAGTCCTCGAGGAAACCGGTCTCCAACTCGTTGACGCGCACGCAACAGGTCGTGTGCGGCGAGTAGATGCAGGCGATCCCTTCGGTAACGCCGCTCTCGCGTACCGCGTTCTTCACGTCCTCGGTGATGTCCGTGGCGGTGAGCCCGCCGGCGGTGCGCAGGCGCGTCTCGTGCTGGAAGACCTTCATCGCGGACGCCATTCTGCGGGAATCGTTACCCGACCGGTGGGTGCAACCACCACACCCTCAGTGGATCCTGCGGGTTCGCAGGTCTGTGCCGCGACCCACCTGGCGGGGCGCGGCACATCGACCGAGTGGAAAGCGGAGCGGACGAAGCGGTAGAACATGGGCCCGCCTGGATTCGAACCAGGGACCAACGGATTATGAGTCCGCTGCTCTAACCAGCTGAGCTACGGGCCCGCCGGTCAGGCCGAGCGTATCGCCCGCCGCAGCGAGAGCCAGAGGATCGGCGGAACGGCGACGGGAAGCAGCCACCATGCTGTGATGTCCGCGGCGGCGAGGATCGCGGTCGCGCCGATCGCGGCGACGACGAGCACGGCGACAAGCCAGTCGTCGCCGATCACGAAGTCCCACCAGAAGCGGCCGAAGGCTGCGAGCCGCTTCACGCCGTTACCGCCTCGAGCCGCTCGCGCCGCAGCAGCCGCACGAGCAGGAACGACCAGAGCAAAACGAAGGCGAGCACACCGAGAATCGCGGCGTCCGAGCCGGGCCAGTCCGCGCCTGCGCCTTCGACCGACCAGAAGATTCCGAACGTGGTCAGCATCACGCCGACCGCGAACTTCATCGCGTTCTCGGGAACCCGGGCGAGGGGCGCGCGCACCGCGATGCCGACGCCGGCGACGAGCGCGAGCGCGCAGGCTGCACCAGCGGCCGCGAGCGGGATCGACCCCTGGGCGCTGCCGAACGTGAGGACGATGAAGACGACCTCGAGCCCCTCCAGGAGCACGCCCTTGAACGCGAGCGTGAACCCGTACCAGTCGACTCCCGCGCGCTCGACGTGAGCGGCTCCTTGGGCCTCTGCCAGTTCCCGCGAGAAGATCGCGTCCTCGTCGTGCAGCGCCTTGTAGCCGCTCGCACGCAGAATCGCCTTGCGCAGCCATTGCAGGCCGAAGATGAGGAGCAGCCCGCCCACCACGAGCCGCAGCCCGTTGAGTGGGATCTTCGTCAGCGCCGGCCCGAGCACCGCAACCACGACTGCGAGCACGACTGTCGCTGCGCCGAGGCCGGCGAGCGACGAGCGCCAGCCGCGGGCCAGCCCGGCAGCGAGCACGATCGTCAGCGCCTCCACGAACTCGACCCCGCTCGCGAGGAAGGCGGAAAGAAAGAGGAAGGTGTCGCCAGTGCTCATCAAAGACCCCAGTGATCCTTGAACTGAGGGTAGCCGGGCGCGTCGTCCGCGCTCGCGGCAGCGGTCGCGACGTCGGCCGGATACGTACGCAGGCCCTTGAACAGCAGCCACGAGCTGGCGCCGAGCGGGAGGATCATGACGAGGAACGTCCACTGCAGACCCGAGCGACCGCCGCCGAAGACGTGGTCGGAGACTGCGCCGAAGAGGAGTGGAGCGAGGGCCATCGCGAGCGAGCGCAACATTGTCCGCACCGCTTCGGCACGCCCCCAGAGAAGCGGCGGCATGATGTCGAGCCGCGCCGCATCGAGCGGTGGGTTCTGCATCCCGAGGAAGAACGCCGCGGCCACGAGGTACGGCACCGCAGTCACCGCTCCCCGTGTGATGAGGGCCGGCACGAACAGGGCGGTCGTCAGCGCAGCGGCAATGGCCTGCGTCAGGACGCGGGCGTTCAGCAGCCCTCGCTTGAGCAGCCGGTCGCCGAGCTGGCCGCCGGCCAGGAAGCACGGCGAGGGAGCCGAGCCCGACCACGAGCAGGAGCGAGCTCGCGAGCACCTGGTCGATTCCGTACTGCTCCTTGGAGAACTCGAGGCCGAACGTCTGCAGGCCGGCGAGGAAGTAGTAGCCGCAGACACTCGCAGCGATCAGAACGACATTCGTGCGCACCCGCAGCACGTAGCGGGTTGCGCTCACGAGCCCCATGCGCCGCGCCGTACCCGGGTCGATGACGAGCTCGGGATCCGGCACGACGCCGTGCTCGCGCGCGAGCCGTTGCGCGTCGGTCTCGGTCGTCGTCTCGTCGGCCTCCGGGACCGGCGGGGGCTCGGAGTCGTGCGCGAGCACGCCCTTCCCTCCGCGTTCGGGCTCGCGCAGGCGCCAGACGACGACGGCGAGCACGAAGGCCGGCAGAGCGAGGATGACGAATGCGGCCCGGCCAGGAAAGGGCCGCGATGTTGCCGGTCACCGCGAAGCCGACACCGGCGCCGACATATTCGCCCGCGAGGATGGTGCCGTAGATCCGCCCGCGCTCCCAGTTGCCGAACCAGTCGCCGACGAGGGAGGCGACCGTCGGGCCCGCCGAGGCGGTCACCGCGCCGAGGAAGAGGCGCGCCCCAGAGCAGGTGCTCGAAGTTCGCGGCGGTCGCACTCCAGAGCATCGCGAAGCCCCAGAGGACGATGGTGAAGAGGGAAACCGCGTTCGCGTGACGCGGTCGGCGAGAACGCCGAACGGCAGCGCTGCCACCGCGCCGACGAGGGAGCTGACCGCGACGAGCAGGCCGATGTCCGTGTTGGTGATGTGCAGGCCCGAGCGGACTGGCTCGCCGAGGCGCCAACCGTCCGGCGTCGGCGCCGCTCAGCCCGAGGATCGCGGCGAGGACGATGATGACGTGGGTGCGCTCTTCGCCTCCGAGCGCGATCGTCAGGCGCCGGGCAAAGGCGTTCGCCGCGGCGGATCCGATGGCGATGGCGTCGGTGAGGACGCGACCCGTGCGGGATTCGTCGCTGCTCACGCCACCATGGTGGCAGTCGCGTCTACGGTCGGTGTCAAGACGTCCCGGCGGACGAGCAGCACGGCCGCGATCAGGAGCGCGGCGGCGCAATACCCGACGAAGACGAGTCCACCCGTGACAGGCCTGAGGGTGTGCGCGGCGTGATGGAGCGCGAAGATCTGCCGTCCCGCCTCGCTCGGCAGGTACTGGGTGATGGCGTCGTTCCAGCTCGTCGGGAGCGTAGACATCGGCGGCGGCAGGACGAAGAAGATCGCGGCGAAGGCCGCGATTCCGCCCGCCGTGTTCCGCACGATCGCCCCGATCGCAAGCGCGAAGATCCCCGACGAGCACCACGTAGACCGCCGACCACCGCCCGCGCGACACCGAGTGCGAGAACGAGATCTGGAGCTGCGGGATGTTGTGGAGAATCGCCTGGCTCGCGAAGAAGCTGATGAGCACGGCAGGGAGCACGAGGACGAAGGAGACGACGGCGTAGTCGATGACCTTTGCCCACAACACCGGAAGCCGTTTCGGTACGGCGGTGAAGGTCGAGCGGATCGAGCCGGTCGAGTACTCCGCGCTGATCAGCAGGACGCCGAGGACTGCGATCGCGAGCTGCGCGACGTTGACGCCGGCCAGTGCGATGTCGAGCGGATGCCTTCCGGCGCGATCGGACGGCGACATCGAACCCCAGTGCGACCGCGTGACGAAGGAGAAGAGCACGGGGAAGAGGATCGTGAGCAGGATGCCGACGCCGAGCGACCACAACGTGAAGGCACCGAGCGGAGCTTCGTCCACTCCGAGAGGAGAACGCGTTGGAACGCCACCCGGCCCGTCGTCTCGAGCCTCGGGAGCCGCACGTTGGGGGTCACGGCGCTCATCGACCGCCTCCTCCAGCTCCGCGGCGAACTCGACGTCGTCGCGGGTGAGGTTCATGAACGCCTCCTCGAGCGAGGCCTGCTGCGGTGTCAACTCGTGGAGGACGATCCCGGCGGCTGCGGCGGCATCGCCGACCTGCTCCGGGGTCAGCCCGTGCACCTCGAGCGCGCCGCGCTCGGCGGGGTCGAACGAGATCCCAGGGCCGGCAAGCTCCGTCCGCAGCCGCTCGAGCTCGGGCGAGCGGACGAGCACGACCTTCTGCGAGGCCCGCGCCACGAAGTCGTCGACGCTCGTGTCGGCGATCAGCTTGCCGCGGCCGATCACGATCAGGTGGTCGGCCGTGAGCGCCATCTCGCTCATGAGGTGGGACGAGACGAAGACGGTGCGACCTTCGGCGGCGAGGGCCTTGAGGAGATTGCGCACCCAGTGAATGCCTTCCGGGTCGAGGCCGTTTCCGGGCTCGTCGAGCATCACCGTCTTCGGGTCGCCGAGCAACGCCTGCGCGATGCCGAGCCGCTGGCCCATGCCGAGGGAGAACTGGCCGCTGCGCTTTCGCGCGACCTCGTGGAGGCCGACGAGGTCGATGAGCTCCGAGACGCGCTGCTTCGGGATTCCGTGCGTCTGCGCGAGCGCGAGCAAATGGTTGTACGCCGAGCGGCCGGTGTGGACGGAGCGCGCCTCGAGCAGCGCACCGACCTCGTGCAGCGGCGAGGCGTGGTCGCGGTAATGGCGACCGTTGACGGTCACATCACCGCCGTTCGGGGCGTCGAGGCCGAGGATCAGGCGCATCGTCGTCGACTTGCCCGAGCCGTTCGGTCCGAGGAAGCCGGTCACGATGCCGGGACGCACGGTGAAGCTGAGCCCGTCGACCGCCCGCTTCGGTCCGTAGTCCTTCGTGAGGTCGCTGGCCTCGATCACGGGTTGAAAGTAGCCGTCCTTGGTGAGCGTGTGGTGAGGATGTAGGCGTGACAGTCGGCTTCTTCGTCTCCACGGACACGATCAATACGTGGCTGGAGTCCTACGGCTACCTCGTGGTATTCCTGCTCGTGATGCTCGAGAGCATCGGCCTGCCGGTTCCGGGCGAGACGGCGCTGATCGCGGCGGCGCTCTACGCAGGCACGACGCACAAGCTCGAGATCGGCGTGATCGTGGCCGTCGCGGCGGCCGCGGCGATCATCGGCGACAACATCGGCTACTCGATCGGCCGGTACGGCGGCGCGAAGCTGCTTCTCCGCTACGGCCACAAGATCCACCTGCACGAAGGCCGGCTCAAGATCGGAATCTGGCTTTTCCGCCGTCACGGCGGCAAGGTCGTGTTCTGGGGCCGCTTCGTCTCGATCCTCCGCACGTGGGCGGCGTTCCTGGCCGGCGCTAATCACATGGAATGGCGTCGCTTCCTGGTCTTCAATGCCGCAGGCGGGATCGTCTGGGCCACGATCTACGGCGTCGTCTACTACGTGTTCGGCGCGACCCTGAAGAAGCTCAGCACGACCATCGACGTCACGATCGGGATCGGCTCGGTTGTGCTCCTTGTCGCCTTCGTCGTCTGGACGCGGCGCAAGGAGGGCGAGCTGCAGAAGCGCGCCGAGCGGGAGATCGAAGGGTCCGTCGCCGAGGAGCTCGGTCAAGAGGAACGCTCCGCGTAAGCTGGGAGCATGTTCCTCTTCACGAAGAAAACCGAGCAAGTCACGCCCGAAGACGCGCTCCCCGGGCGCGAGACTCCGCTACAGGTCCCCGAGCGGCACGAGGTGCTCGGCACGCCGCTCCAGCCGCCGTTTCCGGAGGGTATGGAGCAGCTCGTGGTCGGGATGGGCTGCTTCTGGGGCGCCGAGCGCGTGTTCTGGCAGGCCGACGGCGTCTACACGACCGCGGTCGGCTACGCGGGCGGCTACACCCCGAACCCCACCTACGAAGAGGTGTGCAGCGGGCGCACCGGCCACACGGAGGCCGTGCTCGTCGTCTTCGACCCGGCCGTCCTCTCGCTCGAGGGCGTGCTGCGCCTCTTCTGGGAGAACCACGACCCGACGCAGGGGATGCGCCAGGGCAACGACCAGGGCAGTCAGTACCGCTCGGCGATCTACTGGGCGAACGACGCGCAGCGCGCTGCCGTGGAGGCGTCGCGCGACATGTTCCAGGCGGAGCTCACTCGCGCCGGCTACGGCGAGATCACGACGGAGATCGCCGAGGCAGGGCCGTTCTTCTACGCCGAGTCGTACCACCAGCAGTACCTCGCGAAGAACCCAAACGGGTACTGCGGTCTGGGCGGAACCGGCGTGGCCTGCCCCGTCGGACTTCCGACGTCGTAGCGCCACTCGGTCAGGCCCGCCCAGGAATTGACAGGGCCGCGAAGTAGATGTTGAGTCATTGCATTCCCCGCGAGTGGCGGGGGCCACAAGGAGGGATAGATGCAGCGTTTCCTGATCTTCGTCGGGGTCGCGGTTGTCGCGGCGGCCATGTATGTGGCTGCGTCGCCGGCCTCTCAGCAGGCGAAGGCACCATCGGCGAAGCAGTTCAATGCGCTCAAGAAACAGGTTGCGGCGCTGAAGAAGGACGAGACGGCGGTCAAGAAGCTGACCGTCGCACTCGCGCAGATCGTCGGGGGGTGTTACCTCGACAGCAACGCCAACCTCGTGACTCTGCCGGTGAGCGAGTTCGGCAACACCAGCTCGGGCTTCGTGTTCGGGGCGCCCAACACGAACACGGGCCAGACGGCCAGGAGTGCGCTCGACGTCAACGCGTCGAGCCCGACCGAGGACCTTCAGGAGGTCAATCCGTCGTGCCTCAGCTCCAGCGGACTGAAGCACGGCACGGGTCGCGCGGGCGTCAGTCGCCTGCGGCTCTGGGCCGGGCACACCCGCTGAACCTGTGAGGGGAGGGCGGCCTGGCGCCGCCCTCCCCGTTCACTTCCTCCCTAGGCGGCGAGCTCCGCCTCGTGCAGGCGGTAGAGCTCCGGCTCGCAGGCCTCGAAGCCGTCGACGACATCGGGGTCGAACTGAGCGCCGCGGCAACGGTGGATCTCCTCCGCGGCCGCGTCCCAGCTGACCGAAGCGCGATACGGGCGCTGGTCGGTCATCGCGTCGAGCGAGTCGACGACGGCGAAGATCCGTGCGCTGAGCGGGATGCTCTCCTCGGAGAGCCTGTCTGGGTACCCGTTCCCGTCCCATCGCTCGTGGTGGGAGCGGATGACGCGCGCGCCTTCCTGGTTGAGAAGCGGTACGTGTGCGAGCAGCCGCTCGCCGAGCTCGGCGTGTTCCTGCATCCGCCGGCGTTCGGTCGCGGTGAGGCGGCCGGGCTTGAGGAGGATCCCGTCGGGGATCCCGATCTTGCCGACGTCGTGCAGCAGGAAGCCCCATTCGAGGCTCGGGTCGTCGAGCAGGCGCGGGGCGACCTCGAGCGTGAGCCTCGTCGCGTAGGACGTGACGCGGCGCGAATGCCGGCTCGTGCCGAAGTCCCGCGATTCGAGCGCCGACGCGAGCACGGCGACGGTCTGAGCGTAGGCCTCGGTCAGCAGCTGGTGCTGGCGGCGGCCGATCTCGATCAGCCGGTTGAGGTCGGCCGCGTCGACGACGTCGTGGCGAGTGTCGACCAGATCCGGGCCGTTCGGTATGAGAGGTGTGACGAGTGCGATCAGCTCGAGCGGGCTGAACGGCTTGCGTAGGAATGCCTCTGCTCCGGCGGCCTTCGCCGAGCGTCCGGCCTCCTCCGAACCGCTGATTGCAACGATCGGAAGACGGCTCGTCTGTGGCGTCTCGCGTAGCCGTTCGAGGTAGAAGATCCCATCGATTCCCGGCAGCCCGATGTCGAGCAGGATCGCGTCCGGGCGGCTTTCGACGAGCGCGCGCTCGGCCTCGATCACGTCGTACGCGACGTCCACCTCGAACCCCTCGAGCTCGAACGTTGTCTTGACCAGCTCGCAGAGCAGCCGGTCGTCATCGATGACGAGAACCCGACGTGTGCGGCTCATTTTCGAACCCCCTGAATTGCTGACGGCAACTACTGCTGTGTGTGTCGGCAGGCTCGGCGGCCGCGATGAGAGGGACGTTTCGGCGCCGTGGAGGGAGTGGGAGGACTTTCTACCGAAACCTTATGTCGGGGCCGGACAGGTTCACCCGTTGGGGTGACATAGCGTCGCCCGCGGCGCCGGTGTTGCGGACCGGCGCCGCAGGCGTGACGACGAGGAGAGACGCGCTCGCCGGGAGGAGTGCGCGCCGCATCCTGGCGCTGATACGTCGCCGAGGCCCTCGACCGTCACACCATTCGCACGGTCGCGCTAGCGGGCTCCCTTGCTGACCACGACATCGATCGTCCCGTTCACCGTCTCGATCCGCGGCTGAGCCGCGCCGGTTCACCCGGAGCGGGTGATGCCGCCGGCGACCGGGAGCGCGATATCGTGGTACCCCAGATGGACGGTCCCGGCGCCAAGTTCTGGTTCAAGATGGCCGGTCTCCTCGTGCTCGGGGGGATCGTGCTCTTCATCTTCCTGGCCCTCTTCGTCAAGGCGATCTTCGCCTGGGGCTTCCTGGCCGCGCTCATCGTCCTCGCAGTGCTGGCGTGCAGCTTCGGCTGGTTCGTCGACCGCAGAAACGCCGGAGCCCGCTAGGACCGACGAGCTGCGCTACTGCAGGCGTTCGGCCAGGTAGCGGATCGCGATCGGGTACCGGTACTCGATCCCGCCGTGACCGGCGTCGAAGAGCTCGAAGAAGACATCGGTAATGCCCAGCGCCTCGAGCTCGCGTCGGAACGCGTCGGCGCCGAGGTCGAGGAACCACTCGTCACGCTTGCCGGCGTCGATGTAGATCGCGCGCTGGCTGCGGAGCGCCTCGGCGTGGCGGCGCGCCATCCGCACCGGGTCCCACGCGAGCCAGCGCTGCCAGACGTCGTCGCGCAGCATCCCGGTCGCGGTCTCGAACGGCAGGTCGACCGAGCCGTCCTCGTTCGCCGAGTAGCACGCCGCCATGGCGTACGTGTTGAGCAGGATGTGGTCGAAGCTCTTCGTGAACGCCGGCCGTGAGCGGAAGTTCTCCCAGAAGCGCTCGTACGACCCGTCGAACTCGTCCCGCAGGATTCGCGCCGTGTCGCGGAACTCGGGCAGGTAGCAGAGCTCGAAGAGCGCGTCGCCGGAGTGCGTCGCGAGCCCGCCGAACACGTCGGGCCGCAGCATGGGCACGACCATGGCGCCGTAGCCGCCGCTCGACTTGCCCGTCAGGCCGCGGTGCGCGGCCTCGGGGAGCGTCCGGTATCGCTCGTCGACGAACGACACACACTCCTCGCAGAGGTACTCGCCGTAGCGCCCGGTCCCCGGCGAGTCGATGAACTGCGAGCCACCGTAGGACGTCCAGGCGTCAACGAATACGACGATCGCCGGCGGGCAGTCGTCCTCCGCGAACAGCGTGTCGATCCGCTCGGGCGTGCTCGGGCGGAAGGCGGTGCGGTTTCGCCACATGTCGAGCTGCCCGGTCATCCCCTGGATCAGATAGATCGACGGGAAGCGGCGATCGGGCTCGGCGTCGTAGGCCGGCGGGAGGTAGACCCACAGCGGTCGGACGTGCGGATCGCCTAGCGGGTTGTCGCGCAGCAGCTCGCTCTCGATCTCGAGCTCTTCGAGACGCCCCACCGGCTCCCGCGACCACGGCTCCATGGCCTTCTTCTATCAGGTCGCTCCTGGCTAGACTCACTGTCATGGCCGAGTACGGGACGATGCGGGTGAAGAGCGGGCTCGCCGAGATGCTCAAGGGCGGCGTGATCATGGACGTCGTCGACGCCGAGCAGGCGAAGATCGCCGAGGAGGCGGGCGCTTGTTCGGTGATGGCGCTCGAGCGCGTTCCCGCGGACATTCGCCGCGACGGCGGCGTCGCGCGCATGTCCGACCCCGACAAGATCCAGGAGATCCAGGAAGCGGTCTCGATCCCGGTCATGGCGAAGTGCCGCATCGGCCACTTCGCCGAGGCGCAGATCCTGCAGGCGCTCGAGATCGACTACATCGACGAGTCGGAGGTGCTGACGCCCGCCGACCTCGAGCACCACGTCGACAAGTGGAAGTTCACCGTTCCCTTCGTCTGCGGCTGCACGAACCTCGGCGAGGCGTTGCGCCGGATCGCGGAAGGCGCTGCGATGATCCGCACGAAGGGCGAGGCCGGCACCGGCGACATCGTCAACGCGGTCACGCACATGCGCTCCGTCTTCGGCCACATCCGCAAGCTCGGTGCGCTGCGCGAGGAGGAGCTGTACGCAGAGGCGAAGGAGCTGCGCGCCCCGTACGAGCTCGTCAAATGGGTCGCCGAGAATGGGAAGCTCCCGGTCGTGACCTTCACCGCCGGCGGCATCGCGACCCCCGCCGACGCGTCGCTCTGCATGCAGCTCGGCGCCGACGGCGTCTTCGTCGGCTCCGGCATCTTCAAGTCGGGCGACCCGGAGCTGCGCGCGAAGGCGATCGTCGAGGCGACCACGCACTTCGGCGATCCGGAGATCCTCGCCCGCGTCTCGGCCGGTCTCGGCGAGCCGATGGTCGGCATCTCGACGCAGTCGCTCGACCCGAGCGAGTTGCTCGAGACGCGCGGCTGGTAACAGCTCCGGCTCCTATTCCGTCCGACGCGGAGCGGATGATCCGCCCGCGATGCATCCGCGCAAGCCGGTCTGGAAGACCTCGTCGTTCCTCGTCTATACGGGCGGGCTGACCGTCCTCGGCGCGACGGTGCTCGCGCTGGCGTACCTGAACGGCCACTTCGGCAAGGGCGCGCTGACCGGCTGGGCGGTGCTCATGCTCGTCGTGCTGCGGTTCATCGCCGAAGTGCTGCGCCTGCGGGGGCGCTGGGTCGCGGGCGGGATCTTCAGCTTCGCGTCAGTAATCGCGTGGGGAGCCTTTCTCGGTCTCGCGTGGTGGTGGTTCGGCTGGCTCCACAACTGGAGCTCGGCCTTTGGTGGCTGGTCGCTCGCGCACCTTTCGCTCGAGTTCCTGATCCTGGTGGCGGCGGGTGCCGAGATGCTGCGCTCGGGCTTCCCGTTCATCGCGCTCATCTCCACGGTCGTCGGCTGGTTCTTCGTCACCGACTTCATCTCGAATGGCGGCACGTGGACGTACATCGTGTCGCTCGCGATCGGGCTCCTCTACCTGCTCGCGGGCAGCGTCAGCCGGGCGCCGGCCGCGTTCTGGCTGCACCTCGTCGGCGGCCTGCTGATCGGGGTGTCGCTCCTTCACTGGTGGCACGCGAGCACGTTCGACTGGGCGCTCATCTCGGCAGTGGCCTTCGTCTTCGTCGGGATCGCGTACGTGACGAGGCGCTCGAGCTGGGCTGTTCTGGCCACGATCGGGTTCTTCGCCGCGACGATCCACTTCGTCGGCAGCTCGCCGACCTCAGTTGCCGAAGGGCCGTTCGGTCTCGGCAGCGGGGGCGGACAGGAGTGCACGAGCACGCCGACCGGGCAGGTCTGCCACTCGATCGGCTCGACCGCGCCTTCGGTCCCTTCCTGGTCGTGGGCGCTCGCGTTCGGGCTCCTCGGCTTCTGGCTCGTCCTTCTCGGCCTCATCGGCCGGCGCCCGGCGACCGCTGCGCCAGCCGTGTCGCCCGCCGCCTGAGCCTCGTTACCATCGAAGCATGGAGAAGCCGCTCAGGATCGGTGTCCTGGCCATGCAGGGGAACTTCCGCGAGCACGCGGCTGTGCTGCGGCGCCTCGGTGCCGAGCCGGTGGAGATTCGGCTGCCCGAGCAGCTCGACGGGCTCGCTGGGCTGATCATCCCCGGCGGCGAGTCGACGACGATCGGCCGGCTGATCCGGCTGTACGGGCTCGACGACGCGGTGCGCGAGTTCGGCGGGCCGATCTTCGGGACGTGCGCGGGGATGATCGTCCTCGACCGCGACCACCTGGGACTCGGCGATTACGCAACTCGGCGCAACGCGTTCGGCCGCCAGGTGCGGAGTTTCGAGGCGGATCTCGACGTGGGGGACGGAGACGAGCCCCTGCGCGCGGTCTTCATCCGCGCGCCGTGGCTCGAAGAAGCGGGACCGGACGTCGAGGTTCTCGCCCGGCTCGACGGCCATGCGGTGCTGGCGCGCGAGGGCAGGCTCCTTGTCGCCGCCTTCCACCCGGAACTGACCGACGACACGCGAGTGCACGAGCGGTTCTTGAACATCGTGCGAGAGGAGAACGGTGTCCGGGCATAGCAAGTGGTCGTCGATCAAGCACAAGAAGGGCGCTGCCGACGCCAAGCGCGGCAAGCTCTTCTCCAAGCTGACCCGCGCGATCATCGTCGCGGCCAAGGAGGGGGGACCCGACCCGACCGCGAACCTCTCGCTCCAGAACGCAGTGGAAAAGGCGAAGGCCGCCTCGATGCCGAAGGACAACATCGACCGCGCGATCGCCAAGGGCGCGGGCACCGACTCCGACTCCGCCGCCTACGAGACGGTCATCTACGAGGGCTACGGCCCCGCGGGCGTCGCGGTGATCGTCGAGTCGCTCACCGACAACCGCAACCGGACGGCGGGCGAGGTGCGACACACCTTCGACAAGAACGACGGCAACCTCGGCACTCCCGGTTCGGTCGCGTGGCTGTTCGAGCGGCGCGGGCTGGTGCTCGTCCCGGCGGACGGCACCGACGAGGACGAGCTGATGCTGGCGGCTGCAGACGGCGGCGCCGACGACGTCTCGCTCGACGGCTCCTCCTACGAGGTTCTCTCAGCCGGAGAGCAGCTCGCCGCGGTTCGGGAGGCGGTCGCGGGCGCCGGCTTCGAGATCGAGTCGGCCGAGTTGACGATGCTCCCGAAGACGACGGTCGCCGTCGAGGACGAGAACGAGGCGAAGAAGATCCTGCGCCTGATCGACCAGCTCGAGGAGAACGACGACGTGCAAGAGGTGTATGCGAACTTCGACATCCCCGAGCGCGTTCTCGAAAGCGTGGCCGGCTAGCACCGTCCGCGCTTCTCGGTCGCGGGGATCTGAACCCAAGCGACGTTCTCCCTCACGGCGCACTTCGCCGACGGCACAACTGCCGTCGACAAATGCCCTGTGTGTTAGCTCGAAGCCTCGGCGGCTGCGTGAGCAGGTTCGCGACTGGCTGCTGCCTGGCGCCCCGGTTACGATTTACCTGGTGAGCGTGTTCGAGAACGCCGCGGTGAAGCGGAGGATTTCCTCTTGGGAGGATCGCCACCGCGTCTTCTATGCGCTGCGGGACCCGGTCGTGAAGGGCTTTCTCCTGGTTCTGGTGGTTGTCGCCGCCGTGGTGCTGTTTCTGGTTCTGCGAGGGCCGGGCCGCGAAGCCTTCACGTTCGGTCCGGCGATCACGCGGCTTCCAGATGTCGGGTCGGGGGCGGTCATCGAAGGCGTACCGTCGCGGCGGGGAGGCTCTCCGGCGGCGGTAGCGCGAGAAGCCGACAGGATCGCAGTCTCGAACCCCACCGTCGCCCGGCTCGTGCGGCTCGGCGACGGCGCGCGGGTTGGGAGCGTAGGCGGCTCGAGAGCGCGGGGAAGGGGGACAGCTTGGCTCGGGTACAAGCTGAAGCGCCCCGTCGCGGTCGACGCGGATCTGCCGTATGTCGTGGTTCCTCCCGATGGGCCGGCTCACGGAACCTGCGTCAGTCCCTATGCCGCCGGTTGGGCTCACCTCCGAGCAACGGGCGTGACCGCGCTGTGGGTGATCGTCGACCTCCGCCGCGACGAGGTCGTGCAAATCTCGACCAACGCGAGGCAGGGCCGAGTCAGCCCCGTCGCCGGGAAGCCCTACCCGACCTGCAACGAGGACCAGCCAGGCTGAGGGGCGCCAGCCTGGTCAAGCCCTAAGGAGTCGGAGATTCGGCGGCCAGGAACTCGCGGGCGATGCGCCAGGCGCCGTCAGCCTCCCAGCGCAGCACGATGAGAAAGCGCAGCGTCACGGGACGTTCGTCCTGGACGCAGGTGAAAAGTCCGCACCCATACGCGAGGTCGTCGCGCGCCTCGATTATGGAAGGCGTGATCGTCACCGAGCGAAGCAGCGCGCCGCTCTCGAGTCGTCGAAGCATCTCCTCGCGTCCCTGCACGAGCGGCGCCCCGGGCATGGCGAACGTCGCGTCCTCGGTGTAGATGTAGGCGCGCTGTCGCGGATCAACGTCTTCGAGAGCCGGAATGAACCCCTGCAGCGCCGCCGCGATAGCCGCGACCTCGTCGGGCGCCGTCGTATCCGTAGCTCTGGTCACCGACACCGATCGTGACTACGGCCGGGGGGATTCGCAAGGTCTTGCTCGGCTGGGCCAGTGTTCGGGAATGACCCCTGAGCAAGCAGCTGTCCCTAAGGCCCGCGTCTGCCTTTGCTGACCACAAGGTCGATCGCACCGTGCAGGCGCTGCCAATGCGGCGTCGGATTCTGAGAAATGACTTCCCCAAAGTTGATGTTCGAGCTGGAGTAGGCGTAGCGGACCGTCCCGACTTTGCACCCACGCTCGCGGAGGTTGCTTTTCGCCATCGCGAGGGGTTGGTCAATCACCCGGTTCACTATGCAGGGAATCGGTTTGGGGTTGAACGTCACCTGGACGGAGGTGGGGTCGGTCGGACCCTGGCCCGCCTGACAGACACCCGGTTGCTTTTCTGCGGGAGGACAAGTGTTCGCGAAGCCGCCGAACACAGAGCCGAGCGATCCCGGCGCTCCTGACGGGTTCGCGGTCATCCACGGGGCAACGCCGACCTGGAACTGGGCCGAGCAGGTGCCTTGCGGCGGGTTGGAAGGGTCGACGTTCGTGCAAACGATCCCTGCCGGATCACTTGTGACGAGTCCTGTCCCCGTCCCTGCGAACGTGACGGTGAGCGTCCACGTCCCGGTCGCCGTCGACGACGCCGAAGCGTCGGCGGACGCGCCGACAACGACGAGCACACAAACAGCCAGGAACACCCGCAAAACGGACATCGTCAGTCCCTCCATTTCTAGGCGGCGGCGGCTTCTAGTGTCAGTTTCACAGGCAGGTGGGCCGCGAAGGTCAGGCCCCCGTAATTTCCGGCAAGCGAGTCTGAGGCTCTCGTCTGGGCGAGCGTCCTCTCACCTGACGGAGCGCTGTCTCCGAGCGTCCCGCATCCGGTTGCGGCTCGAACAGGATTCGTCCGACCGGGTCCGTAGCTTTCACCCGTGAAGGTCGTAGGCATCGATCCGGGGACTGCTGCTTGCGGGTACGGAATCGTCCAAGAAAGCGGAGGCCGCCTCAGGGAGCTGGGCCACGGCTGCTGGTCGACTCCCGCCGGCCAGGACGTCGTCGTCCGTTTGAAGACGATCCACGACGCGGTGGCGGAGCTCATTGCCGAGCACGCCCCGGATGCGGTGGCGCTCGAGGAGTCGTACGTCGGCGCCGACGCCCGCATCGCGCTCTCCGTCGGGCAGGCACGCGGCGCCGTGCTCGTCGCGGCCGCCAACGCGGGACTTGATTGCCGCGAGTACGCGCCGGCCAGCGTCAAGCAGGCGATCTGCGGCTACGGACGCGCCGAGAAGGCGCAGATGCAGCGGATGGTGAAGATGATCCTCGGGCTCGCCGAGGAACCGACCCCGCACCACGCCGCCGACGCGCTCGCGGTCGCGATCTGCCACGCGCTCGCGCCGCCGCTTCTACGCGCAGTGGGGTAGAGGGAACGTCCGTTCCCGTGCGTAGATTGTCCGCATGATCGCGCGCCTTCGCGGCAAGCCGGCTGCCAACACACCCGAGGGGCTCATCCTCGACGTCAACGGCGTCGGCTACCTCGTTCACGCGACGCCGAGCGCCGTCCGCAAGGGAGACAAGGCCGACGAGATCACGGTCGAGACCTACCTCCACGTCCGCGAGGACGCGCTCCAGCTCTACGGCTTCGCCGACCGAGGGGAGCGCGAGCTCTTCATCCAGCTCCTCGCCGTGAGCGGGATCGGGCCGAAGGTCGCGCTCGCGATCGTCTCCGGCTCTCCGGTCGCCGACCTGCGCCGCGCGATCGTGCGCGGCGACTCGGCCCGCTTCCAGGCGATCCCGGGCATCGGCAAGAAGACGGCCGAGCGAATCGTGCTCGAGCTGAAGGAGAAGCTCGGCGACCCGGATCTCGTCGCTGTGCCCGACGGCTCCGGCGAAGACCACCTCGTCGCGCGCGACGCGCTCGTCGAGCTCGGCTGGTCGCTGCTCGACGCCGAGCGCGCGCTGGCGGAGGTCGACCCCGATCTGTCGCCGGAGGAACAGGTCCGGCTCGCGTTGAAACAGGCTGCATGAGTGCGATCACGCAGCTTCTGACGCCTGGGCTCCGCGATGACGAGGAGGAGGTCGAGCGGAGCCTCCGCCCGCGCAGGCTCGACGAGTTCGTCGGCCAGGCGCGGGTCAAGGAGCAGCTCTCCATCGCGCTCGACGCGGCGAAAGGCCGCGGAGAGGCGCTCGACCACGTCCTGCTCGTCGGGCCGCCGGGCCTGGGCAAGACGAGCCTCGCGCACATCATCCGCGAGGAGCTCGGTGTCGGAATCCGCTCGGTCGCCGGGCCCGCGCTCGAACGCAAGGACATCGCGGCGATCCTGACCGCCGTCGAGGCGCGCGACGTCGTCTTCGTCGACGAGATCCACCGCCTCAGCCGCGCCGCCGAGGAGATCCTCTACCCGGCGCTCGAGGACTTCCGGCTCGACATCGTCATGGGCCAAGGGACCGCCGCGCGAACGCTCACGCTCGACTTGCCGCCGTTCACCCTCGTCGGCGCGACGACGCGCACGGGCCTCCTCACCTCGCCGCTGCGCGACCGCTTCGGGATGACCTTCCGGCTCGACTACTACGAGGATGGAGAGCTCGCGACGATCGTCCGCCGTTCGGCCGGGATCCTCGGCGTCCAGATCGCCGACGAGGCCGCCGACGAGATCGCCGGCCGTGCGCGCGGCACGCCGCGGGTCGGCAACCGGATCCTGCGTCGCGTGAGGGACGTCGCGGAAGTCCGTCACGAAGGAGCTATCACGACGGCGATCGCCCGCGAGGCGCTTGAGCTGCTCGAGGTCGACGAGGCAGGGCTCGAACGGCTCGATCGCGAGCTCCTGCGAACGATCGGCGAGAAGTACGCAGGCGGCCCGGTCGGTCTCAACACGCTGGCGGCGGCACTTGGCGAGGAGCCGGACACGATCGAGTACGTCTACGAGCCGTACCTCCTCCAGCTGGGCTTCCTGCAGCGGACGCCGCGCGGCCGCACGATCACGGCGCTCGGCCGGGCGCATCTCGGCGCCGGACCAGAGCCGGAACCGGACGCGCGGCTCTTCTAGTTAGGCTCAGAAGGTGCCCGAGCTCTGGACACCGAACGCGGATCTGCCGCACGAGGCGTTCGTCGAGCGGCTCCACAAGGCCATCGCCTCCTTCGCCGAGGAGAACGGCGTCGAGAAGCCGCTCGTCGAGATCGAGCTCGCAGACCGGTCGCGGTTCGTGCTCGAGCGGATCGAGCCCGAGCCCGGGTTCGGGATGGTGACGCTCTACGTGACGGACGCTCGCGACGACGCGCCAGACGCGCTCATCGTCCCGATCGGCTCACTGCGGCGGATCGAGCTGAGCAAGTCGCCCGAGGAGCGCGTCCAGCGCTTCGGGTTCAGCGTCCCGCCCGCGACGTAGACGAGGCAGGGCGCGACGAGCAGCGCCATCACGTCGAACCAGACGTAGCCGCTCGCGACGCCGCTCGGCGGATTGCCGTCGGGGATTCCGAGCCCCGGCAGCGTCCCCGCCCAGCGCCAGGTCCCGATCGACGTGCCGTAGAGCTCGAGCGCTCCGACGACGAGGAAGACGCCGGCATAGGTCGCGCGCGACCGCGAGCGCCACAGGAAGAGGAGTAGCAGCGGCACCCCGAGAGCGCCGGCGACGTCGCGCTGCGGCAGCAAGGTGAGGCCGACGAGTCCCCAGGTGGCCGCGCCGACCGCGGCGGCCCACACGACGGCGCGGGCGCGAAGGCTTCGGCTCAGCGCGACGCCGCTCAGGAACACGAGCCCGTGGGCAGGCGGGATGAAGAGCGGCAGGTTGTGCAGTCGGTAGTGATAGACGCCCCACACGAGCGAGCCGGTCACCTCTCCGATCGTTGCGAACGAGACGACCCCGACGGTCTGCGCCCGCACGAGCGTCGGGAGCGGCCACAGCGCGGCCGCCAAAACGAGGAACGTGATCACGCCGAGTGCGAGTTGCCCGTCGAGCGAAACCTGGGTGTCGAGCGCGAGGAGCGCCGCAAGGTATGCGGGCAACGCAAGGGCGTACCAGCGAGGGACGGTCATCGGCGGTACTGGAGCTCGTGCCAGCTCGGCGTGGGGAGGAGCTCGAGCAGCGCACGGCCGCCGTTCGTGTCGGCGAACGTGAAGTCCTGCCGCTCGTCGTCCCAGTCGACCTCGAGTAGGCCCTCTTTGACGCGGTGGTCGAGCCACGCGCCGCGGAAGACGAGCTTTTTGAGCCAGTAGACGAGCGACTCACCGCGGACGAGCGCGAGCGCGTCCCAATGGTGCACGAGGTACTCCCCGAGCGCGCTCCGCGGCGTCTCGATCGCGTCGCGCTCGACGAGCTCGACGAGGTCGGCGGTCTCGCTCTCGTCCAATTCGGGGCTGGAAACGAGGCCGAGTCGGACGGCCGCCGCCGTGACCCGCTCCTCGAAATCGAGGGCGTTGAAGGAGAAGCGATAGCCGAGGAACTCGACGACGTAGTCGTCGCCCGAGTGGTAATTGCCGGCTGCTTCCACGGCGGCAGCGTACCCTGACCACATGCAGCTACTCCGCTATCCGCTGGCGTTCGCGGTCGTCCTGGCGCTCGTCGGGCTGACGGCCTGGGCGCTCGCGTGGCCGTTCGAAAAAGCGGCGTTTCTGGCACCGGTGATCGTGGTCGGCGGAGCGGCGCTGGTCGGCCTTCTCCTGCTGTGGGGCAAGGTCGCGCTCGACTCGCTGCGCGAGTCGCGCCACCCACGGCGCGTCGCCGCGTACTGGTTGCTCGGAATCGGGCTACTCGTCCTGCTGACCGTGCTCGGGGTCAAGCTCCCGAACGAGGGCGGCTAGCAAGCGGTCGATCTCGTCGCGCGTCGTGTAGGCGGCGACGGAGAGGCGAAGGAGGTCGTTCTCGGCGCCGCCGACCGGGATCTCGACGCGGTGGCGAGAGAAGAGCCTGTCGGACAGGTCGGGTGCGGGGCGGGGGAGCCGGACGGCTGCCATCTGCGCGAGCATCGTGTCCGGCGCGAGCGGTTCCGTTTCCAGGAGCTCGCAGAGGTCGCGGCGTGCCTCGCGTATGAGTCGGCGGCAGCCTTCGCTGATCGAGTCCCAGTCTCGTTCGGCCTGGAAGCGGATCGCGTCCGGGACCGCGAGCCATGCGGCGGGGTCGCGCGTCCCCTGAATCTCGATCCGCTGAGAGAAGGTCCGGCCCTCGGTGTAGCCCCAGCTGACAATCGCGGGGTCGACGCGCTCCTGGTGCTCGGGCCGGACGTGCAGGAAGCCGGCGCCTTTTGGCCCGCAGAGCCATTTGTGGCAGTTCCCGCTGTAGAAGTCGGCTCCGAGCTCGGCGAGGTCGAGTGGTACCTGCGCGGGCGCGTGTGCTCCGTCGACGATCGTGAGAAGGCCCAGCTCGCGAGCGCGGGCGACGACTGTCTCCACCGGCAGGACGAGCGCCGTCTCCGACGTCACGTGGCTGAGATAGACGGCACGCGTCCGCTCGCTCGCGGAGGCGAACAGCGCGTCGGCGAGCTCGCCCGGGTCGCGCAGCGGTAGCGGAATCGGCGCCCGGACGTAGTGGGCCTCCGTTCGGCCGCAGACCTGATCCCACGCGAGGTCACACGCGCCGTACTCCAGGTCGGTCGCGAGGATCTCGTCGCCCGGCCGTAGGTCGAGCGAGCGCGCGGCGAGGTTGACCCCGGTCGTTGCGTTCTGGACGAAGGCGAGATCCCGGTCCGCGCAGCGGAGGTAGTCGGCGAGGGCCGCGCGCGCCTCGTCGAGGAGACCGGGCAGGCGGCGTGCGAGGAAGTCGACGGGCTCGAGCTCGAGCTCCCGCTGCCAGGCCTGGTAGCGCTCGAACACCGGCCGCGGGCACGCGCCGAACGAACCGTGGTTGAGGAACGCGACCTCGGGATCGAGCAGGAACTCACGCCGTAGCTCGGCTGCCGGGGTTGCGGCCATGACCTTTTCTATCCATCCCGAGCCCCCACCCGCCCGGGGACGCTTGAAAGCGTGCCGCCCGAGCGGTCACGAGTGCGTCGCGGCTCCGTTCCGAATCCCCGGCAACCGCAACCCGACTGTCGCTTTCGGCCAGGCGCGCGGACCGATTCCGTCCGCCCGTCCCCGTAGCTTGGCTGCACATGCACGACGGCACCTGGACACTCGCTGATTGCCCGCCCGATGAGCAGGGCGAGCTCGTTCGCGCGCTCGGAATCTCGCCGCTCACGGCCGCAGTGCTCGTCCGGCGGGGGCACTCGGACCCGCTGGAGGCGCGACGCTTCCTCGACGGCGAACAGCCACCGCACGACCCCTTCCTGCTCGGCGACATGGCTACCGCGTGCGAGCAGATCCGCGCCGCGGTGGAGGAAGGGCGGCGGATCTGCGTCCACGGCGACTACGACGTCGACGGGATTGCCGCCACGGCGCTCGCCGTCCTCCTCTTGCGCGAACTCGGTGCGGACGTCGCGTGGCATCTCCCGAGCCGGTTCGACGAGGGCTACGGCGTTCGCAGCGAAACGCTGTCTCGACTGGCAGAGGATGGCTGCGGGCTCGTCCTGACCGTCGACTGCGGGATCACGGCCGCGGCAGAGGTGGCGGAGGCAAAAGAGCGTGGTCTCGACGTCGTCGTAACCGATCATCACCGACCAGGCGAGACGCTGCCCGACTGTCCGATCGTCGCCACCCGTCCGTCCGGGTACCCGTTCCCCGAGCTCTGCGGCACCGGTGTGGTCTACAAGCTGGGCCAGGCGCTGTTCGGCATCGAGTCAGAGATTCCGCGTCGTCACCTCGACCTCGTGGCTCTCGCGACGATCGCCGACGTCGTCCCCCTCGTCGACGAGAACCGGTCGCTCGCGATTGCCGGGCTCCGCTCGCTTGCGCGCACCTCGAAGCCCGGGCTGCGCGCGCTCATGCAGCGCGCCGGCGTCGACCCGGCCACTGTCGACGCCGGCGCCGTCGGGTTCCGTCTCGCGCCTCGCCTGAACGCCGCCGGACGCCTTGGGCACCCGCGCGAAGCGCTCGAGCTCCTGCTCACCGAAGACGAGGCGGAGGCCGGCCGGCTGGCCGACTCGCTCGAAGAGCTGAATCGCGAGCGCCAGGCGGTTGAAGGGCGGATCCTGCGCGAGGCCGTGACCCAAGTCGAGGCCTGGCCGCCCGAGAAGCGAGCGCGGCGCGCCTACGCCGTAGCCGGTGCGGACTGGCACGAGGGAGTGATCGGCATCGTCGCCTCGCGCCTCGTCGAGCGCTACCACCGGCCGGTCGTTCTCATCGCCGGCACCGACGGCGACTGGAAAGGATCGGGACGCTCGATCCCCAACTTCGACCTCCATGCCGCGCTCGGCGCGTGCGCCGGGCTGCTCGGACGGTGGGGAGGACACCGCGCCGCGGCCGGCCTGTCGATCGCGGAGGAGAACGTCGCAGCGTTCAGCGAGGCGTTCGCGCACCACGCCGCAGCGGTGCTCGACGCGGAAGATCTCGAGGCGGTGACGTCGATCGATGCGGTGCTCGCGCGGGGAGCCGATCTTTCTCTCGACCTGTGCACGGAGCTCGCGCGGCTGGCGCCGTTCGGGCTCGGCAACCCTGCGCCCACATTGCTTGCGTCCGGCTGCGTGCTCGCCGAAGTCGCGACCGTCGGAGACGGCAAGCATCTCCGCTTCCGCGTCCGACGAGAAGGTCGCGACGCCGGCAGCGCAATCGCCTTTGGGCAGGGCTCGCGCCTCGAGCAACTGCGGCCGGATGTCCTCTACGACGTCGCGTTCCGGCTGGAGGAGAACCACTGGAACGGCACCGTGGCGCCACAGCTTGTCGTCCGCCGAATCTTCCGCGCGGCCGCGCGGTACCGCGAACTGCACGCGTGGCTCACAGCCGAGTGGAGGAAGCTGGAATCCGCGCGCGACGTCGAGGCGCAGACGATCTTCGCCGAGCTCCACCTCGTCGAGGGCGGCGTCCGTCGCGACCTGCTCGAATCGCCACGGTTCCGCGACCTCCTCGCGGCCGAGCCGCCACTCGCCGCGGCAGCGTGATCCGGGTCGCAACCGAGGCCGACTGGGCGACGATTCCCGAGATCCATCGCGCCGCCTTCGGCGACGAAGGCGACGACGTCGCGCGGCTCACGCGCGAGCTTAGGTCGAGCGAGTACTACGAGCCCGACCTCTCGTTCGTGGCTGAGGACGACGGGGTCCTCGTCGGCCACGTGATGAATACGTGGAGCTGGCTCGAGGGCGGCGCGCCACGTGTGCTGCAGCTCTCGCCGCTCGGCGTCGTGCCCGAGCACCAGGGTCGCGGCCACGGATCCGAGCTGGTCCGTGCCTCGCTCGATGCCGTTCGCGCGCGGGGCGAAACGCTCCTGCTGGTCGAGGGCAACCCGAAGTACTACGGACGCTTCGGCTTCGTCCGCGCCGACGAGCTCGGACTGCTACCGCCGCCGGAGGCGCTCTACGACTGGGCGTTCCAGGTAGCGGTTCTCGACGACGATTCGGCACTACCGCAGGGACGAGTCGTCTACTCGGAGCCGTTCAGGCACTGAGCGAGCGCAAACGCGAGGCGAAGCGCGCTGCGGCGTCTTCTGAAGCGGAGAAATCTAGGCATGGGAACCGTCATTTCGCTCCTTCTATGAGGGTTCCTTCCGCCGGAATGAGCTCTGAAACCCGCGAGTACACTGAGATAGTGGCCACGCTGGCATCGGGTGAAAGGCACGAGGAGCTCCTCGAAGGACTGCTCGCCGAGCTCGCCGCACAGCGCTCGGACGCCGACGTCGAGCTCGTCACGAGAGCCTTTCGCTTCGCGGCGACGGCCCACGAGAGCCAGCACCGCCGCTCTGGCGAGCCGTTCATCACGCACCCGGTCGGTGTTGCGTCGATCTGCGCGGGCCTACGCCTCGACGAGCAGACGATCGCCGCCGCGCTGCTGCACGACGTCGTCGAGGACACCGGCGTCGAGCTCGACACTCTCCGCGAGGAGTTCGGCGACGAGATCGCCGCTCTCGTCGACGGCGTCACCAAGCTGACGCGCGTCCAGTTCCAGACCCGCGAGCAGGCGGAGGCGGAGAACTACCGGAAGATGGTCGTGGCGATGGCCGAGGACGTGCGGGTCATCCTCGTCAAGCTCGCCGATCGCCTCCACAACCTCCGGACAATCGAGTACCTCGGCAAACAGAAGCAGATCCAGAAGTCGCGGGAGGCGCTCGAGGTGTACGCGCCGCTCGCGCATCGGCTCGGTATCCATGCGCTCAAGTGGGAGCTCGAGGATCTCGCGTTCCAGACGCTCCATCCGCGCAAGTACGCCGAGATCAAGACGATGGTCGCCGAAAGGCGCGCCGACCGGGAGGGACACGTCGCGGAGGCGGCCGACGTCCTGATCCGCGAGCTCGAGAAGGTCGACATCCCCGTCGACATCTCAGGGCGCGCGAAGCACTTCTACTCGATCTACGACAAGATGGCCCGCAAGGGCCGCGAGTTCAACGAGATCTACGACCTCACCGCGATGCGCGTGATCGTGGAACGCGACGGTGAGGAGGGAACGCGCGACTGCTACGGCGCGCTCGGCCTCATTCATTCCCTCTGGAAGCCGATGCCCGGCCGCTTCAAGGACTACGTCGCGATGCCGAAGTTCAACGGCTACCGCTCGCTCCACACGACGGTGATCGGGCCGGAAGGGCGTCCGCTTGAGATCCAGGTACGCACCCGCGAGATGCAGCAGACGGCCGAGCTCGGCGTCGCCGCGCACTGGGCGTACAAGGACGGACGCCGCTCGAAGCGTGGCGAGGAAGAGTGGAACACGTGGGTGCGGCAGCTCATGGACATCAATGCCGACGAGTCGGACGCACGCGAGTTCGTCAAGACATTCCGCACCGACCTCTTCGACGAGGAGGTATTCGTCTTCACCCCGAAAGGCGAGGTGAAGACGCTGCCGGCAGGCGCCACGCCGATCGACTTCGCCTACGCCGTCCACACCGACGTGGGGCACCGCACCGTCGGCGCGAAGGTGAACGGCCGGATCGTGCCGCTTCATTACAAGCTCCGCAGTGGGGACCGGGTGGAGATCCTGACCGGCAAGTCCGCCGCGCGCGGCCCGTCGCGCGACTGGCTTTCGCTCGTCGCCTCGTCGCGCGCTCGCAACAAGATCCGCCAGTTCTTCTCGCGCGAACAGAAGGAGGATCTCGAGGCGAAGGGCCGCGAGTCGCTCGAGAACGCGCTCAAGGGTCAGAACCTCCCGTACAAGAAGCTCGCCGGCTCGGCCGTCCTCGCCGGCGTGATCCGGGAGTCGGGTTACAAGAAGGCCGAGGACTTCTACATCGCGCTCGGCTCCGGGAAGCTGCACGCGTCGAAGATCGTCGACAAGGTCCTGCAGCAGCTCAAGGTCGCCGAGGGCGTAGAGGAGCAGGTTCCGGTCAAGAAGCCGCGCGCGCGCGAGGCGCTCGGCAGCGACAGCTACGGCATCAACGTGATTGGCGTCGAGGACGTCCTTGTGCGGCTCGCGAAGTGCTGCACACCCGTGCCCGGCGACGACATCGTCGGCTACATCTCGCTCGGCAAGGGCATCACGATCCACCGCGGCGACTGCCCCAATGTGCGTGCGCTGCGCCGGAACCCCGAGCGGTTCACACCGGTGGAGTGGGAGGGAGGCGGCACCCAGAGCTTCCGCGTCCAGATCGCGGTGGACTCCTGGGACCGGCCGCGCCTGCTCGAGGATGTCGCGCGAACGTTCGCCGAGCACGGCTCGAACATCGTCTCCTACGGCGGCACGGTCGAAGATCAGATGGCGCGCAACTGGTACGTGGCCGAGGTCGGCGACGTGAAGGCGCTCCGCGGCCTGCTCTCCTCGCTGCGCAACGTCGACGGCGTCTTCGACGCCCGCCGCGTCACGCCCTCGTAAGTCCCCTCGTTCGAGGGATCGAGGCTCACCGACCCAGGGTTACCCCGTTCGAGGGATAGGTCAATGGTGGTGCGGCCTCCGTCCCTCGAACGAGGGACGTTCAGCTCACCCAGGTCTCGCCGCCGGTGTCCCAGCCGACGAGGCAAAGGTCGGCGATCCCGGCGGCGACCGTCTCGAGCTCCATCCGGTCGATCGCCCCGTCGATCGCGAGCTCGGCGACCCGGGTGTCGCGCCACAGCACCGGGACGGCGATGCGGCGTGGCGGATCCGGGGTGCCGGCCTCGGGCCCGAGCACGAGGCTGTCCTCCTCGACGAAAAGGATCCCGGCCCATGTGCAGCCCTCTCGCGCCGCCAGCTCCGAGACGGTCTTGCGCAGCTGCTCGTCGGCGTCAGGCGTCGACATCGTCTCCCTCGAATCCCAGAACGGGCTTGCGGAACGAGTCGGGGACCGGGCACGCCCGTCGCTCGGCGAGGTCGACATAGACGAGCGTCTGGTGCGCAGTGACCATCAGCAGGTCGTCGGGGAGGCGGTAGGCAGCGAAGCTGAAGGTGACGCTCGTGCGCCCGAGCCGCGAGACGCGCACGCAGACCTCGATCTCGTCGTCGAAGACGGCGGGCGCGAAGTACTCGACGTCGTTGGCTCGCATCACGAAGTCGCCCACCTCGCCGCGCGGCTGTAGGAGGCCGAGCGAGCGGAGGTACTCGACGCGCGCGAGATCGAAGTACGGGTTGTAGCGGCCGTAATAGACGATCCCCTGCGCGTCGGTGTCCGAGAAGCCGACGCGCGTCCGCGCGCCGAACTTGAACGGCGGCTTCATCCGCGGATCACCTCGAGCACCTCGTCGCGCTTCTGCTCCATCAGCTCCTCCGAGGTCGCCTCGAGGTTGAGGCGCAACAGCGGCTCCGTGTTCGACGGCCGCACGTTGAAGTGCCAGTCGTCGTAGTCGACCGAGATTCCGTCGAGGTGCGAGATGCGCCCGTCCGCGAACCGCTCCTTCAGCTCCTGGAGCTTGAGCGCGACGTCCGGGACCGGCGTGTTGAGCTCGCCGGTGATGAAGTAGCGCGAGCGCAGTGCCGCGAGGAGCTCAGAAAGTCGTCCCCGCTTCGAGATCAGCTCCAGCATGAGGAGGAATGGGATCGCGCCCGAGTCGGCCTGGCTGAAGTCGCGGAAGTAGTAGTGGCCCGAGACCTCGCCGGCGAAGGCGGCGTCCTCCTTGCGCATCCGCGCCTTGATGAAGGCGTGGCCGACGCGGTTCACGAGCGGGATGCCGCCCGCGCGCTCGATCGTGTCGGGCACCGCGCGGCTCGCGCGCACGTCGTAGATGACCTTCGCGCCCGGCTCTCTCGCGAGCAGGCTCTCGGCGAACAGCGCGGTGACGAAGTCTCCCGGGACGAACTCGCCGGTGTCGTCGACGAAGAAGCAGCGGTCGGCGTCGCCGTCGAACGCGACTCCGAGGTCGGCGCCTTCCTCGAGCGTCTTACGGACGATGAACTCCCGGTTCTCGGGCAGGAGCGGGTTGGGCTCGTGGTTCGGGAACGAGCCGTCGGGCTCGAAGTAGCAGCGGACCGTTTCGACCGGAAGCCGCTCGAGCACCGGCGGCAGCATCGTGCCGGCCATCCCGTTCGCTGCGTCGATCACGACCTTGAGCGGCTTGAGATCCTCGACGTGGACGAAGGAGAGAACCCGGTCGACGTAGGCGGGCCAGATGTCGAGCGCTCGCACCTCGCCGGGGTCGGTCTCGTGCCAGTTTCCGGCCTCGATCAGGTCGCGCAGATCGAAGAGGCCGCTGTCGCCGCCGACCGGCAGGGCGCCGCGGCGGACGAGCTTCAGCCCGGTGTACTGCTTCGGGTTGTGCGACGCGGTGACCATGATCCCGCCCTCGAGCCCGAGCGAACCGACCGCGAAATAGACCATCTCGGTGCCGACGAGACCGAGGTCGAGCACCTCCGCGCCGGCGGCAGCCGCACCACGCATCACTGCCTGTTGTATCGCCGGTGAGGAGAGACGCATGTCTCGGCCGACGGCGATCCGCTTCGGCTCGAAGTGCTCGACGTACGCGCGACCGATCGCCTCGGCGCCCGCCTCGTCGAGCTCGCCGGGGTAGATCCCGCGCACGTCGTACGCCTTGAAGACCTTCGGATCGAGCACGACGGCGATCCTAGCCAGGTAGACCCTGGAAACTACGATGGCACCATGGTCGAGCGGAAGCTTGCAACGGTGCTGTTCGTCGATCTGGTCGGCTCGACGCATCTGAGCGCGGGCATCGACCCGGAAGTCGTTCGCCGCCGCGTCGGGCGGTACTTCGACCAGGTCTCACACTGCGTGATCACGCACGGTGGGACGGTCGAGAAGTTCGCCGGCGACGCCGTGATGGCCGCGTTCGGCGTGCCGCTCCAGCACGAGGACGACGCCGAGCGCGCGGTCCGCGCGGCGCTTGCGACCCTCGACCGGGTCGGCGAGCTCGGCCTCGACGTCAGAATCGGCATCGAGTCGGGTGAGGTCGTCGCGGACGAGACCGACTCCACGTTCGCCACCGGTGAGGCGGTCAACCTCGCCGCGCGCCTCGAGCAGCAGGCCGGGCCGAACGAGATCGTGATCGGCCCGACGGCTGCGCGGCTCGTGCGGGATCTTGTCGAGCTCGAGGTGCTCGAGCCGCTGGAGCTACGTGGGTGGCGCGAGCCGGTCGCTGCGAGCCGCGTCCTTGGAGCACGGGAGTCGGGTCGCCCGATGCGCTCGCTCTCGGCGCCGCTCGTGGGGCGCGAGTCCGAGCTCGAGCTGCTCGAGAACACGTTTGCGCGCACTTCCCGCGACGGCCGCGCGACTCTCGTCACGCTCTACGGGGAGCCCGGAGTCGGCAAGAGCCGGCTGGCGCGAGAGTTCGTCGACGGGCTCGAGCGCGCGACCGTGCTCCGCGGCCGCTGCCTCCCGTACGGCGAAGGCGTGACGTACTGGTCGATCGCGGAGATGGTGAAGGCGTCGGCCGGAATCTCCGACGACGACCCGCTCGAGGAGGCGTTCGAGAAGCTCCGCGACACGTGCGAGAGCGAGGCGGTTGCGGACCTGCTCGGACTCGCGGTCGGCGTCCTCGAGGCCGTGGAGGGCGAGCGGAGCCAGCAGGACATCGCGTGGGCCGTCCGCTCGTGGATCGAGCAGCTCGCGGCCGTGCAGCCGCTCGTCCTCGTCTTCGAGGACGTCCACTGGGGCGAGGGGCCGCTGCTCGAGCTGATCGAGCACATCGCAGCCTGGGTGCGAACCGCGCCGGTCCTGCTTCTTTGCCTCACCCGGCCCGAACTGCTCGACGTGCAGCCGTCGTGGGGCGGGGGGCGGCTGCGGGCCGTCACGCTCGAGCTCGAGGCTCTTCCCGACGCCGAGGGAGCGAAGCTCGTGAGAGAGCTCGCCGCGGAGCTCGACGTCGCAATCGACGTGGACGCCGTCCTGGCGAAGGCCGAGGGAAACCCGCTGTTCGTCGAGGAGACCATCCGCGCCCTTGCCGAGCAGCCCGACGGGATGCAGCAGCGCATTCCCGACACGCTCCAGGCGCTCATCGCTGCGCGTATCGACCGTCTGCCGCCGGAGTCGCGCCGGCTCGTGCAGCGGGCTGCGGTCATGGGCCGGGTCTTCCTCCGCGGCGCGCTCGCGCATCTCTCGCCAGACGTCGGCGACGTCGACGCCGTCCTCGACGATCTGCTCTTCCGGGACTTCGTCCTCCATGAGGATCGGTCGGCGATCAGCGGCGAGCAAGCGTTCAAGTTCAAGCACGTGCTCATCCGCGAGGTCGCGTATGCAGGCCTGTCGAAGGGATCGCGCGCCGATCTCCACCTCCTCTTCGCCGGCTGGCTCCGCGAGCGCGCGGGCGAGGAGCTCGTCGAGATCCTCGCCTTCCATCTCGATCAGGCGACTCGGCTGCTTGCCGAGCTCGACGGATCTGCCCCTCCGGACCTGGCTGAGGAAGCGGCGGCGGAGCTCCTGCGCGCGGGACGCCGGGCACTTTCGCGCGAGTCGTTCGCGAGTGCGCGCAACCTGCTCATTCGCGCGGTCGCGCTCGCTCCGACTCTCGAGCGGCGCTACTACGCGGCGCGGGCGGCCTGGCGGCTGGGAGAAATGACCGAGGTCATCACCGAGATGGAAGAGGTCGCGGCCGCGGCCGACGCCGCGGGCGAGCGGCAACTGCAGGGCCGCGCGCTCACGGCACTCGCAGAAGCCGTGCTGAACCAGCGCGCCGACGCGATGGCGGCCGGAGAGCTCATCGAGGTGGCCGTGGAGGTGCTGGCCGAGGCGGAGCCGGATATTCGGTTCGAGGCCTTCCGGGTCGCTGCTGCCGTGGCCCAGTGGCTCAGCGACGCCGATGCGTTCGAGAAATGGGCGAAGCTCGGTCTCGAGGCCGCGCGGGCAGCCGACCGGAAGGATCAGGAGCTCCAGATCACAGTGGCGCTCGCCCAGAGCTACGTGTATCGCCTCGAGCTCGCCGAAGCCGAGCCCCTCGTCGACCGCATCCGAGAGCTGGCCGACGAGAGTGGGAGCATCGTCGGTCGCGCGCTCGCCTCGGACGCCCGCGGAACCCTCGAAAACTGGCGCGGCAACGACGCCGAGGCCGAGGTTGCGTTCACGGCTGCCCACGAGCTCTACGCGGAGATCGGCAACAGGGCCGAGGAGGCGAGCATGGCGTTGTCGATCGCCCGGCACGCTGCAGCTCTCGGCGATCTCGCCCGTGCAGAGCAGCTGCTGCTCGAGGCGGTGCGGACGATGAAGGGCCTCAACGACCGGTCGCGGCTCTGCGAGGCTCAGCGGTCCCTCGCCGAGCTCTATGTCCGGCTGGGGCGGCTCGAGGAGGCCGAGCGCTACGCGCTCCAGGCTCGCGAGTCGGTAGGCCCCGACGATCGCAGCTCCATCTCCACGACGAAGCTCTCGCTCGGGGTCGTGCGCGCGGCACAGGGACGCGACGAGGAGGCGGCGGAGCTGATGCACGAGGCTGTCGACGATGCGCGGTGCACCGATCAGCGGGCTCTCGAACGCTGGTCGATCGGAAAGGTGATCGAGTTCCACCGCTCTCGCGGGCAGGACGACGAGGTGCAGCGCTACGAAGAACGGTTGGCGGAGCTCGCGCCGAGCACCGCGCCGATCGCCTGAGTCGACGCGGCGTCGGGCGCCTCGCTGATCACGGTCGCCGGCCGCTCGAAGCGCGTCAGCGCGTCGCGTAGCGGCTCGACGCGCAATGTCCCCTCGCCGTAGGGAAGGTGCTTCGTCTCGTTCCGGTTCGCGTACTGGATGTCGCTGAAGTGGATGTGGAACGGCGCATCCGGATCGAGGACGGCATCGGCTCCGGCCAGGGCTTCGGCGAACGCATCCGGCTCGAGGAACGCGCCGTCGCTGGTCGCATGCATGTGGGCAAAATCGAGAACCGGCCGAACGAAGTCGACCTGCGCAGCAATCGCGAGCACGTCGTCGATCGTGCCGAGATCTCGCACCCGGCCCATCACCTCGACGCCGAACGGGACGAGCCGGTCTTTCGCTTCGAGCCGCTCGCGCAGGTCGCCGAGCTGGTCGACGACGTCCGCGATCGCCTGCTCTCGCTCCCGCCCGAGCAGGAAGCCGGGATGGAAGACGATCAGCCGCGCACCGCAGGCCTTGGCGACCCCGGCGGTGTGGTCGAGCATCCCGAGCGCCATCTTGAACTTCTTGCCACGGTCGGCATGGCCCATGAACGCGGCGAGCGGCGCGTGCACGGAGAGGGCGATATCGGTGGCGGCCGCAGCTTCGCCGAACAGCGGTGCCGCGTCGTAGTCGAGCCAGAAACCGCCGGCGAAGCCGATTTCGCAGGCCCGATACCCGTCGGCCGCGAGCGTGGCGAACGCCTCCTCGAACGTCGGCGCCTCGGGCAGGCCGCTCGGCCCGTACCGGATGTCCCCCATCGGAGGAGCCTATGCCGTCCGACCCTATTTCTACGTTTTTGGCATGCCCAAGCGTCCTTCACGGATCGACCTGCTCGAACTCGACATCGACCTCCGTCTCGCCGACCTCTGGCGCGAGACTCTTGACGTGACGGAGTGGAATCTCGAGGTCGTCGCCGCCTTCCTGCGGGCTGCCTATGGCAAGGGTTATTGCGACGCGCTCACGGAGGATGCGCCCGGCTCGCTGTGCCACGAGCACGGCTACCGCATCCCTGCGCGCAAGCCCGAGAAGACGCCTAAGAGCTAGCTCGCAGAACTGCCGCTCGCCGCGGCGCGCGAGGGCTACGATGCCCGCGTGGGATCCAGTCCTGCGCGGCTTGTAATTGCCCTCTCGGTGGCCGCTGTCCTGGCCATCTTCGTGGTCTACACGGCGCTCGCCGGAAACGGCGTCGCCGAGGTCACGCCGAGCACGGTCGCCGCGCACGCCGGCAATGTCACGCTCGTCGGCAAGGTCGTCGGCCAGCCGAATACCGACACGGCCTTCACGAGGGCCGGCATGCGCTTTCAGCTGAAGGACATCGGGGACGCCAAAGCCGCTCGCGTGCCGGTCGTGTACCACGGCTCCGTCCCGGATCTGTTCAAGACCGGGCGCGACATCGTGGTCGACGGAACGTTCCACAACGGCGTCTTCGTAGCGAAGCGGGGCTCGCTGATCACGAAGTGCCCCTCGAAGTACACGCCGGCGAAGTCGTCGTCTAACACCTGATGGCGCCGCTCGGGCGCGCCGCACTCCTCCTGACCTTTGGCCTGGTCGCGTACGCGCTGGTCGCGGGCTCGTATGCTGCGTGGAAGCGGAAGCGGCGGCTGGCGTTGTCGGCGCAGAACGCGCTGCTCGCGGCGTTCCCGGTGACCCTGATCGCGGCGATTGTCCTGTTCGTTGCGCTCGGCCGTCGTGACATGTCGTTCGTCTATGTCTGGCAGCACACGAGCCACAAGCTGCCGCTCGGCTACGCGTTGTCGGCGTTCTGGGGAGGGCAGGAGGGCTCGCTGCTGCTCTGGTTGCTCGTGCTCACTGGTTACGCCGGGCTCGCCGTCTGGCTCAACCGCCGCTCACGCGAGCTCATCGCGTGGACTGTCCCCGTGTTCGGGCTGGTCGCCGTCTTCTTCGCCTTCATGCTCTGCTTCGTCTCGAGCCCGTTCAACGTGCAGCCGGCGCCGCCGGACGGCCAGGGGATGGTGCCGAGCCTGCAGAACCCGTACATGCTCGCCCATCCGCCGCTGCTCTACCTCGGCTACGTCGGCCTGACCGTCCCGTTCGCGTTCGCCATGGGCGCGCTCCTCTCCGGCCGCACAGACGAGCGCTGGATCGTCGCGACGCGGCGCTGGACGCTCGCCGCCTGGACGTTTCTCGGCGTCGGCCAGCTGATCGGCGCCCACTGGGCGTATGTCGAGATCGGTTGGGGCGGCTACTACGCCTGGGATCCCGTCGAGAACGCTGCGCTCATGCCGTGGCTCGCGGCGACGGCGTTCCTGCACTCCGTGATGATCCAGGAGAAGCGCGGGATGCTGAAGGTCTGGAACATGATCCTCGTCGCGCTCGCCTTCAACCTCTCGCTCTTCGGCACGTTCCTCACACGCTCGGGCGTGGTCGACTCGATCCACTCGTTCTCGAAGAGCTCGATCGGGGGCTGGTTCCTCGGCTTCCTCGTGCTCATGGTCGCCCTGTCGGTTGGGCTGATCCGCTGGCGTCTGCCGCTATTGCGGACGAAGACGAAGCTCGAGTCGCTCGTCTCGCGCGAAGCGACGTTCCTCTACAACAACCTGCTGCTCGTCGCACTCTGCCTGACCATCCTCTGGGGCGTCCTCTACCCGATCCTCAGCCAGGCGGTCCGCGGCGACACGCGCTCGGTCTCGAAGCCGTATTACGACTTCTTCCTCCACACGTTCGGGTTACCGCTGCTGTTGCTGATGGGAATCGGACCGCTCGTGGCGTGGCGCAGGGCGTCGCTTCGCTCGCTCGGGAAGACGTTCCTGATCCCGTTTGCCGTCGCCGTGGTGACCGGCGTCTCGTTGCTCGCGCTCGGCTTCGGGAGCTCGTGGCCCGGCCTGCTTGCGTACACGTTCGCGGCCTTCGTCGCGGCGTCGATTGTGCTCGAGTTCGTGCGCGGAAGAGCCGCGGCCGGCGGGATCTTCCGCCTGATCGGACGCAACCGCCGGCGCTACGGCGGCTACATCGTGCACGCGGCGATCCTTCTGCTCGCGATCGGGATCGCGGGCTCGAGCGCGTACCAGACCCAACGCGAGCGCCTGCTGCGCCCCGGCCAGTCGATCGAGGCGGCCGGCTACAAGCTCACCTACGAAGGGAGCACCGGCGTGAAGGGCCCGAATTACACCGGCTTCCGCGGGCTCCTGGCCGTGTCGGGGCACGGGGAGCGTTTCCGGCTCGCGCCGGGGATCAACGAGTACAACATCGAGGGGCCTGCGAACGTCGCCTCGATCTACCACGACCCGCGCTCGCTCGGCGACGTGTTCACGACGGCCCAGCCCGGTCCGAAAGGGACGAACGAGATCGACCTCAAGGTACTGGTGAAGCCGCTGATCAATCTCATCTGGGCGGCCGGCTTCCTCTTCGTCGCGGGCGCCCTGATCGCGATGTGGCCGGATGCGGTCGAGCAGCGCCGGCTCGCAGCGCGCTACGCGGCAGGCGCGGCTCCAGCGGGGATCTAGGGTGCGCTGATGGGCCTGGCGCTCGCGATCGCGGCGATGCTCGCGGTCGCCATCGTCATCTTCGTCGCGCGGCCGTTTCTCCGCGATCCCTCGCCTGCGAGCGACCGGCTCGACGAGCTCTCTCCCGAGGCCCGGCAGCGGCTCGCGCTTGCCGAGGAGCGCGATCGGGCGCTCGCAGCGCTGAAGGAGCTCGAATTCGACCACCGCACCGGCAAGATCTCCGACGAGGACTACCGCGCGCAGCTCGGGCCGCTCCGCAGACGGGCCGCCGAGGCGTTACGCACGCTGGAACAACGGGAACAGCCGGGGCATGAACGCGTCGCCGATCGAGGACAGCGCGTGCCGTAACTGCGGCGAGGCGCTCCCACCGGGCGCGCGCTTCTGCGCCGGCTGCGGGGCTCCGGTGAGCGAGTCGCCGCTGCTCGAGACTGCTCCGGGCCCCGTCGTGCATGAGGCTGTCGAGCGACGCTGGCTGGGGGTGCCTGCTCGCTTCGTCCTGCTCTGTCTCGGCTTCGCCGCGTTCGGCGCCGCGATCGGCCTCTTCGCGACCGGGAACTGGGCGTGGGGCATCGTCCTCCTGCTTGTCGCCGTCTGCCTGCTCGCGGCTCTCGTGGAGGCGACCCGCCGCAGCGCCGACCGGTGGATGCAGCACTCCTCGCGCCTGGCGGCAGACGGTCGCGCGCAGGCGGCGACCGCCGCCGAGGTGTGGCGGACGAGACTCGACTCGTCGGTAACCCGCTGGCGCACACGGTCGCGTCTCGACTCGCTTGCTGCCGCGCGGAGGCCCGCGTTCCGGGCGCTCGGCGAGGCGGTGTGGCAGGGCGACGAGAGCGCCGAGCGCGAGGCTCGGGAACGGCTCGTCGAGCTCGAGCAGGAAACGAAACGGGTCGAGGACGGGCTGGCGGAGCGCCTGGCCGGGGCCGACGAGAGGATTCGTAAAGCGCAGCTTCCGGTACAGGACACGCTGATGGTGACTCCAGACGAACCACACGCTCCGTATCCGCCGCCCGACGAAGGCAACCCGCCCGAGCCGGCGCAGGTGCCCGAGCCGTACCCGCCGCCCGACGAGGGCACTCTGCCGGTCCCGGCGCCCGATCCTGGGCAGACCGACGCCGAGTAGCACGCGGCGCCGACCGCGCTAGGCTCCGCCGGGCCATGGTCGGCGTCCACCATGCCGTCGCCTTCGCGGTCCTCGCTGCGACGTTCGGGGCGGCGGCGGCCGGCGCGTGGGCGTACTACCGCCAGCGCGAGCCGCGCGGAGTTCTGACGCATCTGTTCGCGCTCGCGCAGACGCTGCTCGTGGCGCAGGTCGGGCTCGGGCTTCTGCTCCTCTCGAGCCATCACCGGGCCGCCGACCGCCTCCACTACCTGTACGGGACGCTCTCGCTGCTCGCGGTGCTCGCCCCGTGGATGTATGCGCCGGCGGACCGGCGCGGGCGCCTCGCCTGGTTCGCCGGAGCTACGTTGGTGGCAGGAGCGCTCGCGGTGCGGGCGTACATGACCGCTACATGAGCAGGTTCTCCTTCCGCATCAACCCGTTCGTCCGCGGCCTCTTGATCCTGGCCGTGATCGCCGGTGTGATCGTCGTCCTCCAGCTCGAGCAGACGCTGATTGCGCTCGGCGTGATCGCGCGCGCCGCTTTCATCCTCGCGATCGCGTATTTCATCTTTCTCGTCTGGCGCGAGCGCCGCGAGGGGATCTCGCTGTGGTCGCAGCGGGCGCGCTGGGTCTTCTACAGCGCGGCGGTCGTCGCGGTGGTCGACGTCGGGGTCTACTGGTACGGCGGCGCCGTCGGCTACGAGATCCTCGCCTTTATCGGTGTGCTTGCGCTGTGCGGGTTCGCCATGTGGCGCACCTGGCGCGACCAGCACACGTATGTGTGAGGACTAGGCCCCGACGCGGGCCGAAGCGCCGTCGAGCGCAGCGAGCGCCTCGCGCACCGGCACGTGACGGCCGACGAAGATCGGCGTGTCGCGCTCGGTGTAACGCGACGCCTCGCTGTCGCGCAGGCGCAACATGAGGTGCATGAAGTCGGCCGGCTCCTCGCACTCGAAGGCGGTCATGAACTCCTGGTCGTCGATCCCGAACGAGTACGTCGTGTGGTTCTTGATTCCGGGGAACTCTTCCCGTCCGATCCGGATGTGCTCCTCCATCGCCCCCTGCCGCTCCTCTTCCGTCAGCGCGTACCACGGCCGCACCTTCACAAAGGGATAGACGACGAGGTAGGGGAGGCCGTGCGGCGTGATCTTCCGCGCCTTGCGGGCGCTTGTGTACTGCGACGCCTTCGTGGTGGCGAGGTACGAGTACGGCGTCTCGAGCCAGCCGGCGAGGTCCGTCCCGTTCAGCGCGGCGCCGAGCTCCTCGAGCAGCTCGTACCGCTCGGTGATCTTCCAGAGGAAGAAGTCGCAGTCGCCGCGTGTTCCGGTGAGCGTGTAGGCGCGCAGGTGGTCGAACCGCTCGGCGAACGAGTCCACGACCTCGGCGAACCGCTCCTTCTGGTCGCCCCGCTCGGACTCGCGCCGCCACGCCGGATCGACCCGGTAGAACGTGTACGCGACGTACTGGCCCTCCACGGGTCGCATGCTAGCCACGGCGATAGGCTCTTCTCTCCTGCACGAGCGAGCGAAAGGAGCCCAGGTGAGGACGGTATTCGCCGGCGGACGCGTGTTCGACGGAACCGGCGCGGCGGTAGCAGACGCCGACGTCGCGGTGGTCGACGGGCGGATCGCCGAGGTCGGCGTGGGGCTGGACGGCGACGAGCAGGTCGACGTCACCGGCTCGACGCTCCTGCCCGGGCTCTTCGACACCCACGTCCATGTGATGTTCGGCCACGTCGACATCTGGAAGCACCTGCAGACCCCGTTCTCCTACCGCTTCTACGACGCGATCAACAATCTCGACGCGACGATCCGGATCGGCATCACCACCGTGCGGGACGCGGGCGGCGCCGACCTCGGCCTCAAGCAGGCGCTCGAGGAGGGGATCCTGCTCGGACCGCGTCTCCAGATCTCGCTGACGATGCTCAGCCAGACGGGCGGCCACGGCGACGGTTGGATGCCGTCGGGCGGCACGACCGAGCTTTTCCCGGAGTACCCGGGCATGCCGTCCTCGATCGTGGACGGCGTCGACGAGACGAGACGCAAGGTGCGCGAGCTCATCCGCAACGGCGCCGACGTGATCAAGATCGCGACTTCCGGCGGCGTCCTCTCGCCGCGCGACTCCCCCGAACAGCCCGGCTTCTCGCTCGAGGAGATCGAGGTCATGGTTACCGAAGCGCGCGCGTTCGGGCTGTGGGTGATGTCGCATGCGCAATCGACGGTCGGGATCAAGAACGCCGTTCGCGCCGGCGTCCGCTCGATCGAGCACGGCATCTACCTCGACGACGAGGCGATCGAGCTGATGCTCGAGCACGGCGCGTACCTCGTGCCGACGCTGGTCGCGCCGCTCGGCGTCGCCCGCGCGGCCGAGGCGGGTGCGCCCATTCCGGCGAACGTGCTCGTGAAGGCGGCGGAGGTCGTCGAGGCGCATCAGGACTCCTTCCGGCGCGCGGCCGCGGCCGGAGTCAAGATCGCGATGGGCACTGATGCCGGCGTCGTCCCGCACGGCACGAACCTCGAGGAGCTCCAGCTGATGGCCGACGGAGGCATGAGCCCCGAGGACGTGCTCGTGGCGACCACCGAGTCCGCCGCCGAGCTGATGGGCCTCGAGAGCGAGCTCGGCACGATCGAGCCGGGGAAGCGCGCCGACCTGGTCGTCGTCTCGGGCGACCCGTTCGACTTCGGCGACCTCGACCGGCGGATCGAGCGCGTCTACCAGGACGGCCGACTCGTCGTCGAAGCCGCGCCCGAACCGGTGACCGCGGCAGCCGTCTAGCCGTAAGGCACGCGGCTACGGTGGCGGTCGTGGCTGCCCGCGTCGAAAACCAGCTCAAGTCGCTCCCGGCGAGGCCGGGCGTCTACCTGTTCCGCGACGCGGAGGGCGGTGTCCTCTACGTCGGGAAAGCGAAGTCGCTGCGGCCGCGGGTGCGCTCGTATTTCCAGAAGACGACCGACGGGCGGGTGCAGATCCGCAGCCTGCCGGAGCGGGTCGCGGACATCGAGGTGATCGTCACGGGCAGCGAGGTCGAGGCGCTCCATCTCGAACAGAACCTCGTCAAGCGGCACCGGCCGCCGTTCAACGTCCGGCTCCGCGACGACAAGTCGTTCCCGTACATCGCGGTCACGGTCGAGGACGACTACCCGCGCGTGATGTTCACCCGCGAGCGGCACCGGCCCGGCGTCTGGTACTTCGGTCCGTACGCGAACGCGAAGAAGGTGCGCGAGACGCTCGATGTGCTCAACCGCGTCTTCCGTTACCGGCCCTGCGAGGGACCGAAGCCCGGACGGCACAGCGGGATCCCGTGCCTCGACTACCACATCGACCGCTGTCTGGCCCCCTGCGTGGGCTACGTCTCGCAGGAGGATTACCGCGGAATCGTCGACGGCGTGATCGAGTTCCTCTCGGGCGACGTGAAGCCGATCCAGCGCGAGCTCGAGCGGCGGATGCAGGAGGCGGCGGCGGGGGAACGCTTCGAGGAAGCGGCGCGCTATCGCAACCGGCTCTTCGCCGTGCAACACCTCGTCGAGCGGCAGGCGGTCGAGCGGCAGTCGGTCGGGACGGTCGACGTGATCGGCTTCGCGACCGAAGGCGACCGCGCCGTCGTCCAGATCTTCCCGCTGCGCGGCGGCAAGATGGTCGACCGCCACTCGTTCCATCTCGAGAATGTCGGAGGCCAGGATGTGACCACGATCCTGGAGTCGTTCGGGCTCGAGTACTACGGCAGCGCGCCCAGCGTGCCGCCACAGATCGTCGTGCCGAGCGACGCCGGCGACCTGTCGGCGCTCGCGGAGTTCCTGTCCGAGCGGCGTGGCGCCCGCGTCGAGATCCGCACGGCCGAGCGCGGCGAAAAGCGGCGCCTGCAGCGTCTCGCCGACGAGAACGCGCTCCACGTGCTGACGAGCGACCTGGCGCAGGGCGAGCAACGCCGGCTGCGCCGAGTAGAGGCGATCGAGCAGCTACGAGAGACGCTCAACCTCGAGTCGCTGCCGCTGCGCATCGAGTGCTTCGACATCTCGACCGCGATGGGCCAGGACAACGTCGGCTCGATGGTCGTCTTCCAGGACGGTCTGCCGAAGAAGGCGCACTACCGCAAATTCACGATCCGCGGCCAGGAGGGGATGGACGACTTCGCCGCGATGGGGGAGATGATCTCGCGGCGCTTCGCACGGCTGGCGAAGGGAGTCACCACAGACGAGTACGACGAGTCATTCGCGACGACTCCGAACCTCGTCGTGGTGGACGGCGCCAAGGGACAGCTCGCGGCAGCGCTTTCCGCAATGCACGGGTTCGACCTGCCGCGCGTCGCGGTGATCGCGCTCGCGAAGCGAGAGGAAGAGGTCTTCGTGCCCGGCCGGGCGAGGCCGGTGATCCTGTCGCGGCACGACCCGGGGCTCCAGCTCCTCCAGCGGCTCCGCGACGAGGCGCATCGCTTCGCGGTCGGTTTTCACCGGCAGCGGCGCGAGTCGCGTGGGTTCTCGTCGCTGTTCGACGAGCTGGAAGGCGTCGGCCCGGCGCGGCGGCGCGCGCTCCTCAACCACTTCGGCTCGGTCGAAGCGATGCTCGCGGCATCTCCGGAGGAGCTCGAAGGCGTGCCGGGAGTCCCGGCCAAGGTCGCACGCAGCGTCTACTCCCAGCTGCACAAAACCGGCAGCGGGGCCGGGCGCGCCTAACTACTCGGAGTCGGGCCCGAGGAAGGGATACCGATAGTCGCGCGGCGGCACGAACGTCTCCTTGATCGTGCGCGGGCTGACCCAGCGGATCAGGTTCCACATCGAGCCGGCTTTGTCGTTCGTCCCGGAGGCACGCGCCCCGCCGAACGGCTGCTGGCCGACCACGGCTCCGGTGGGCTTGTCGTTGACGTAGAAGTTTCCGGCGGCGTAGCGCAGGCGGTCTCGTGTCTTGTCGATGGCGTCGAGGTCGCGCGCAAAAACGGCGCCGGTGAGGCCGTAGGTCGTGCCCTTGTCGACGAGATCGAGCGTCTCGTCGTAGCGCGAGTCGTCGTAGACGAAGGCCGTCACGACGGGTCCGAACAACTCCTCCTTCATGGTGCGGAAGTCGGGGTCCGAGGTCTCGATCACGGTCGGCTGGACGAACCAGCCGTGGCTGTCGTCGTAGCTGCCGCCCGCGACGATCGAAGCCGTCCCACCGGCAGCCTTTGCCTCCTCGATCGCCTCCTTCTGGGTCGCGAAGGAGCTCGCGTCAATCACGGCGCCGACGAAGTTCGAGAAGTCGGCGACGTCGCCCATCTTCATGTCGCCGATTTCCGCGGCGACCCGTTCGCGCACCTGCGGCCAGAGGCTGGCGGGGGCGAAGACGCGGGAGGCTGCGGAGCACTTCTGGCCCTGGTACTCGAAGGAGCCGCGGAGGATCGCAGTCGCGAGCGCTTCGGCGTCGGCGCTCGGGTGCGCGACGATGAAGTCCTTGCCGCCGGTCTCGCCGACCACTCGCGGGTAGTTGCGGTAGCGGGCGATTGTGTCGCCGACGGTCTTCCACATCCCCTGGAAGACGGGCGTCGAGCCGGTGAAGTGGATGCCGGCGAGGTGCTCGCTCGCAAGTGCCGGGTCGCCGACGGCCGCGCCCGAGCCGTAGACGAGGTTGATCACACCGGGCGGCAGGCCGGCTTCCTCGAAGAGCTGCATCAGGAAGTGCGCGCTGACGGCCGCCGTCGAGGCTGGCTTCCAGACGACGGTGTTGCCCATCAGCGCCGCCGAGGTCGGGAGGTTGCCGGCGATCGACGTGAAGTTGAACGGCGTCACGGCGAAGACGAAGCCCTCGAGCGGCCGGTACTCGAGCCGGTTCCAGACGCCGGGCGAAGAGATCGGCTGCTCCTCGTAGATGCGAGTCATGTACTGGACGTTGAAGCGCCAGAAATCGATGAGCTCGCACGCGGCGTCGATCTCGGCTTGATGCGCGGTCTTCGACTGGCCGAGCATCGTGGCCGCGTTCAGCGTCTGCCGCCACGGGCCGGCGAGCAGTTGGGCCGCGCGGAGAAAGACAGCGGCGCGGTCCTCCCACGGAGTGCGCGACCAATCCTCCCACGCGTCGGTTGCGGCGGTGATCGCGCGATCGACCTCGGCTGCGCCGCCCTTGTGGACGTCGCCGAGGACGTGGCTGCGCTCGTGGGGCATGACAGCTTCGAAGGTGTCGCCGGTCAGGACGTCCTTGCCGCCGATCACGAGCGGGATCTCGAGGCGCTCGCCGGAGAGCTCGTCGAGGCGGCGCCGGAGCTCCTCGCGCTCGGCGCTGCCGGGCTCGTAGCCGAGCACAGATTCGTTGTGGGGTTCCGGGACGCGGAAGATGCCGTGGGCGCTCATGCGACGATTCTAGGATTCGTGGCAGTGGCGGTGACGCAGGTCGCCTACGAGGTCGAAGGCTGGGGCGTGGGGGAGCTCGTCGTTTCGGACGGGCGAGTCGTCTGGCACGAGCTGCCGTGGCCTCGCGCGACGGGCGATTCTCTGGACCCATCCCGAACCCCCACCCACCCGGGGCCGGGGCCTGCTTCTCTCGTATCACGCAAGGCGTCACGCGGAGGCCGTGCCTTCGCGACGGAAGTCGTGCGGCTTCTACAGGCGTATTTCGCGGGCGAGCAAGTGCCGCTCGAGGAGGTGCCGGTCGATCTCGAGTACGAGACCCCCTTCCTCTCGCGCTGTGCCGTGGCGCTTCGCGCGATCCCGCGCGGCGAGGTCGTCACGTACGGCGAGCTCGCCGCGCTCGCGGGCGCCCCCGGAGCGGCGCGTGCCGCCGGCGGTTTCTGCGCGCGCAGCCACCTCTCCCTCTTCGTCCCGTGCCACCGGGTCGTGTCGGCGGGCGGCCTCGGGTCGTACGGCTCCTTCGGTACCGGCTACAAGCGCCGGCTGCTCGCCCTCGAGGGCTATGTCGACGCTCTCTGAGGATCTGCGGGAAGAGCTCGCGGGGATCGCGCCGGCAAACGAGTCCGACCGCCTCGCCGAGCTCTCGGGGCTGTTCCACGTCGCCGGACGCGCGCACCTGCGGGGACGCGGCGCGGTCGACGTCCATCTCGACGTGTCGACGTCCACGGTTGCGCGGCGCGCCTTCGCCTTGCTGCGTGCGTCGGATGTGAGGTCCGAGATCCGCACCTATTCACGCCGTGCGTTCGACAAGTCCACGCGCTACCAGCTGCACGTGGAAGGCTCGCAGGGCGCCTACGACACCCTCCACCAGGCCGGAGTACTCGACCGGTCCCACCGACCGCTCGGCCGTCCGCCGAACCGCGTCGTCGCGCGGCGCTCGAGCGCCGCCGCCTACCTACGCGGCGCGTTACTCGGCTCGGGCACCCTCAGCGGCCCGAGAGGACCGCACCTTGAGATCCGCACGGCCGAAACCGACGGCGCGCGCTTCCTCGCCGCGCTCGCGGCGCGCCTCGGCGGCGAGCTCCATGTGCAGGAGCGGAGCTCGCACGCGGTCGCCTACGCCAAGGGAACCGAGGCGATTGCAGACGTCCTCGTCGCCACCGGCGCCGTCGACATGGTCCTGGTACTCGAGGAGCAGGCTGTGCTCGCGGCAACCCGCGCCGACGCCAACCGCCTTGCGAACGCCGACCACGCGAACCTCGTGCGCACCGGTCGGGCCGCGCACGCGCAGCTCGAAGCGCTCCACCGCCTCGACATCGACGCGCTCCCAGACGACTTGCACGAGGTCGCGCTCCTGCGGCTGCGCCATCCGACGGCCTCGATCGCCGAGCTCGCCCGGCGCTGCAAGCCCCCGTTGTCGAAGGCGGCGGCCTATCGGCGACTTCGGCGTTTGCAGGAACTTTCCGATTCGTAAGTTACCTCGGTATCCGTTGCAGGTCGCCTAGCGCGGCAACATCCCACGAGTCATACTCGCCCTCGGCGGGTTCCTGCTCGTCCGGCGGCGGATTCAGACCCCGTCTGTCGTCAGGTCTCGAGCGGGTGAGGGGCCGGGAGGGTCGTCCTCGGAGCTTCCCGGTCCGCCCGCCGGCTCGCGAGAAAGCCGCGCGAAGACTGTGGAGAGCTACGGATTCCTCTCGCACGGGCGCGGTTAGACTCGATTCGCAATCGACGACGAGAGGGGCTCGGAGATGGGGAAGACCAGGGTCGGGATCAACGGCTTCGGCCGGATCGGCAGGAACTTCCTACGCGCCCAGATCCAGCAGGGCGGCGACTTCGAGATCGTCGCAGCGAACGACATCGGCGACGCCACGACGATGGCGTACCTCCTCAAGCACGACTCCGTGCTCGGCACCCTCGACCAGTCCGTGGAGGCCGGCGACGGGTCGATCAGCGTCGGAGGCCACGAGATCAAGCTTTTCTCCGAGCGCGACCCTGCCGACCTGCCGTGGGGCGACCTCGGCGTGGACGTCGCGATCGAGTCGACCGGTCTGTTCACGAAGCGTTCCGACGCCGAGAAGCACCTTCAGGCGGGCGCGAAGAAGGTCGTTATCTCCGCTCCGGCGACCGATCCCGACCTCACGATCGTGCTGGGAGTCAACGACCGGGAGTACGACCCCGAACAGCACCACATCGTCTCGAACGCCTCCTGTACGACGAACTGCGTGGCGCCGGTCGCGAAGATCCTGCACGAGGCGTACGGGATCGAGCGCGGCTTCATGACGACGATCCACGCGTACACGAACGACCAGCAGGTGCTCGACCTCCCGCACAAGGATCTGCGCCGCGCCCGCGCGGCCGCGATCAATCTCATCCCGACCTCGACCGGTGCCGCGCGCGCGATCGGCGTGGTGCTTCCCGACCTCAAGGGCAAGGTCGACGGCATGTCGATGCGCGCGCCGGTCCCGACCGGCTCGATCGTCGACCTCGCCGTCCAGATCGGCGCGGAGCCCACCGTCGATGAGATCAATGCGCTCTTCAGCTCGCAGGCCGACACGGGCGATCTCGAGGGGATCCTCCGCTACACCGACGAGCCGATCGTCTCGAGCGACATCGTCCACTCCCCGTACTCCTCGATCTTCGACTCGCTGCTGACGATGGCCAACGGCCCCCTCGTCAAGGTCTTCTCCTGGTACGACAACGAGTGGGGCTACAGCTGCCGGCTCGTCGACCTCGTGGAGAAGATCGGCCAGACGCTGCCGGCCGCCGTCGCCGCCGGCTAGGAGCGAGCAGTGAGGCTGCCACGTTCCGTCCGCGACGCCGACGTCGCGGGCAAGGCTGTGCTCGTCCGCGCCGACCTCAACGTGCCGCTCGACGACGGCCGGGTCGCCGACGACACCCGCATTCGCGCCTCTCTTCCGACGCTCGAGCTGCTCCTCGAGCAGGGCGCAACCGAGGTGCGCGTCTGTTCGCACCTCGGCCGCCCGATAACCGAGGAGGACCGGGCGAAGTACGCGATGGCGCCGGTGGCCGAGCGGCTGGCGAAGCTCCTGCCGGACGAGCGCATCCACGTGCTCGAGAACACGCGCTTCGATCCGGGCGAGACGACGAACGACGAGCGGTTCGCCCGCGAGCTCGCCGAAGGCTGCGACCTCTACGTCGACGACGCCTTCGGCTCGGCGCATCGTGGGCACGCCTCGACCGAGGCGGTTGCGCACCTCCTGCCTGCCTATGCCGGGCTGCTGCTGCTCGCCGAGCTCGAGCACCTCGGCGGCCTGCTCGGCGAGGTCGAGCGGCCGTTCGTGCTCGTCTCCGGCGGCGCGAAGGTGGAGGACAAGCTCGGCGTGCTGCGCAACCTCGGCGGGCGGGCCGACACCGTGCTGATCGGCGGCAAGATGGCCGAGGAGCTGCGCGAGCACAACCCGCTCGAGTTCGAGGTCGAGCTGCCCGTCGACGTGGTGGGCGCAGACGAGTTCTCAGCCGACGCCGACGCCCTCGTCTACGCCTACGAGGAACTCCCCAAGGGCCGGCTCGGGCTCGACATCGGCCCCGAGACGAGCACGCGCTTCGTCGAACGGATCGAGGAGGCGCGGACGATCTTCTGGAACGGGCCGATGGGGGTGTTCGAATGGCCGCGGTTCGCCGAGGGGACGAAGGCCGTCGCCCGCGCGGTCGCGGCGAACCAGGACGCGTTCACCGTCGTCGGCGGCGCCGATTCCGTGCGCGCGCTCAACGAGCTCGGCCTCGCCGACCGCGTCTCGTGGGTCTCGACCGGCGGCGGCGCAAGCCTCGAGCTGCTCAAGGGCAAGGAGCTGCCCGGTGTCGCCGCGATCCCTTCGGCCTAGGATCTCGCAATGATCGTCGTCGGCAACTGGAAGATGTTCCGCGGGCCCGACCCGCACGCGCTCGCGGGGCTCGACGCGATCGTCTGCCCGCCCTTCACCAGGCTGCGAGACTGCGTCGACGCCGGGTTGACGACATACGCGCAGAACGTCCACTGGGACAAGGACGGCGCGTACACCGGGGAGGTCTCGGCGCCGATGCTGCAGGAGTTCGGCGTCACGGGGTCGCTCGTCGGCCACTCCGAGCGGCGGCAGTACTTCGGTGAAAGCGACGAGACGGTCGGTCTGCGGACGCGCGGGGCGCTCGCGGCCGGGCTCCAGGTCGTGGCCTGCGTGGGGGAGACGATCGAGGAGCGGCGAGCCGGCAAGACCGAGGCCGTCCTCCGCCGTCAGCTCTCCGTCCTCGAACCACATCCGAATCTCATGCTCGCGTACGAGCCGGTCTGGGCGATCGGCACCGGCCACACGGCGACGCCCGAGGTCGCACAGGAGACGCACGCATTCATCAAGAGCGTGCTCGACGCCCCCGTCCTCTACGGAGGCTCGGTCAAGCCGGACAACGCCGGCGTGCTGCTGGCGCAGCCCGATGTCGACGGTGCACTCGTCGGCGGCGCGTCACTCGAGGTCGAATCCTTCAAGGCGATATGCGAGACGGCCGCACGTATCCCCTCGTAGCGCTCGTCATTCTCGACGGCTGGGGAATTGCGCCTCCGGGCCCGGGCAACGCGATCGAGCTCGCCGAGACGCCGGTCTTCGACCGGCTGTGGCGAGAGTTTCCGCATGCGCAGCTCGCCGCGTCCGGCGAGGCGGTCGGCCTGCCCGCGGGCCAGATGGGCAACTCCGAGGTCGGACACCTGACGATCGGGTCGGGCCGGATCCTCTTGCAGGATCTCGTGCGTGTGAGCAGTGCGGTCGAGACGGGTGAGCTCTTCGAGAACGAGGCTCTGCGCAGGGCCTTCGAGCGAGGGGAACGTGTCCACCTGCTCGGGCTCGTCTCGCACGGCGGCGTCCACTCGCACATCGATCACCTCCAGGCGCTGTTGAAGTTCGCGCCGGAGAAGACCTGGATCCACGCGTTCACGGACGGACGCGACGTGTCGCCGGACTCGGCCGTGCACGATCTCGCCGAGCTTCCGGTCGAACGTATCGCGACCGTGGTCGGCCGCTACTACGCGATGGATCGCGATAAACGGTGGGATCGCACCGAGCGCGCGCTCCGCGCAATCGTGAACGGCGAGGGCGAGCACGCGGACGATCCGATCGCCGCCGTGCAGGCGAGCTACGACCGCGGCGTCACCGATGAGTTCATCGAGCCCGTCGTGATCGACGGGCGGCCGCGGCTCGATCCCGAGCGAGACACGGCGGTCTTCTTCAACTTCCGCCCCGACCGGACGCGGCAGCTCTCCGAGAAGCTCGGCGCGCTCGGCGTCGACCTCACGACGATGACCCGCTACCGCGACGACTTCGACTTCCCCGTCGCCTTTCCCGAGCATCTCGTCGAGAACACGCTTGCTGAGATCCTGTCGGCGCACGGCATCCGCCAGCTTCATTCGGCGGAGACCGAGAAGTACGCACACGTCACGTACTTCCTCGACGGCGGTCGCGAGCAGCCGTTCGCGGGCGAGGATCGAATCCTGGTCGACTCACCGCGCGACGTGCCGAGCTACGACCACAAGCCGGAGATGTCCGCCCGCCAGGTCGCCGACCGTATCGTCCGCGCGATCGCGGAGGACGGCTACGGCTTCGTCGTCGTGAACTTCGCGAACCCGGACATGGTCGGGCACACGGGCGTGATTCCGGCGGTGGTTCAGGCGGTGGAGACGACCGACGAGTGCTTGGGGCGAGTGCTCGAAGCCGTCGATCGTGCCGGCGGTGTTTCGCTCGTGATCGCCGACCACGGGAACGCCGAGAACCTCCTGCAATCCGACGGGGTGAGCCCGCAGACCGCGCACACGACGAACCCCGTGCCGGTCGTCCTCACGGCCCCGGATGTGCGCTTGCGAGACGGCGGGCTTTCCGACGTGGCTCCGACCATTCTCGCGCTCCTAGGCCTAGATGGATCATCTGAGATGACTGGCGCAAATCTCGTACAAATCCCGTGAATTTTCGGTCTATACTGCCGCCACATTGTCGCTGCCCCAGCCTGATCACGGCGTACTGCGGAAGGCGCAGCGGGGCGATGAACGAGCCTTCTCGATCATCGTCCGCGCGTACCAGATTCCGGTCTACAACTACGTGCTGCGCATGGTCGGCGACCGGTCGCTGGCCGAGGACCTGACCCAGGAGGTTTTCCTCCGCGTCTTCCAGGGCCTCCCGGGCTTCTCGCTCCGCTCGAAGTTCACGACCTGGCTCTTCCAGGTGACGAAGAACCGTGTTCTCGACGAGCTCCGGGCCACCGAGCGCCGCCCCCGTGCGGTCGTCGATCTCGACGACATCCCGCCGCTGGAGGTCGTGGATGCGCCCTTCGAGCGACACGAGGCGATCGACGCTCTCTGGCGGGCGGTCGAGCGGCTCAACGTCGACCTGAAGATGGCGCTCCTGCTGCGCGACGTCGTGGGGCTGTCGTATACGGAGATCGCCGATTCGCTCGACGTGACGCTCGCCACCGTCAAATGGCGCATCTGGAAGGCCCGCGAGGACGTCCAACTCGCGCTCGCACGCGAGGGGATCGAGGTTTACGAGGAGCGCGAGGTCCCGGCGGTCGCCGAGGTTCCGGTGGTCGCGTCTCCGCCTGTGCTCCTGCCGGTTCCGGTTCTGGCGCCGCCCGCGCTTCCCGCGGCCTAGAGACCCAGCTCCAGACGCGCGGCCAGCATCTCGGGCAGCTCCGCGTCCCGCATCTCGTGCTGCGTGCGTGCGATGTCGTACTCGGTGCGGCGATAGCTCGCGCGGTGCGCGTCGAGATCCAGGAGCAGGTAGGCGGCACGTGGGTCGCCGTCGCGTGGTTGACCGACCGAACCGGGGTTGAGGAGCGCCCGCGTGCCGTCCAGCTCGAGTTCCGTGCCGGCCGGGGCCATCCCGCCGTCGAGCCGATCACCGGACTGAACGACGCGCAACGCGACGTGGCTGTGCCCGACGAGGACGAGCGGCGAGTCTGCGAGCTCGAGCGTCGCGCGCGCAGCCTCGTCGGTGAGCACGTATTCCCAGATGGGGTCGCGCGCCGAGCCGTGGTAGAGCTCGAGGCCGTGAGCGGCTCCCGTCGGCTCCAGCGTTTCGAGGAGCGTCTGCGCCCGCGGCTCGAGCACTTCTCGCGTCCACCTGGCCGCGATTGCCGCCTCGCCGCCGAATTCGTCCAGATCGAGCGTCCCCCGCACGGCCAGGTCGTGGTTCCCTGCGAGACAGACGTCGGCCCTTTCCGCGATCAGGGCGCAACACTCGTTTGGCCGCGGCCCGTAGCCGACGAGGTCGCCGAGGCACCAGAGCTCGTCAGGCGCCTCCGTCTCGATCGCCGCGAGGACCGCCTCCAGCGCGTGCAGGTTCGAGTGGATGTCGGAGACGACTGCGACGCGCATCGAAGGCGGCGAACGCTAACCCGGCGAGAACGGGCACCGTCGCCGCGACCTCCGACGTGACCATCAGAAGCAGCCCCCAGAGGCCGGCGGCGACGCCGGTGATCACGGCGGCACCGAGCTTCGTCCGGCCGGCTACGACGACGCCGAGCAGCGCGGGAGCGAGCAGGTCGAGCCAGCCCATGAGCGCCGAGCCGAACGTCGCCTGCTGCAGGTTCGGCAGCGACATGCCGGCGGCGTGGGGGAGTGGCACGGTTTCGAGCGTGGTCGTGGCGTTCTGCACGCTCGGGGTTCCCCAGACGAGGATGACGTCGAGAGCCGCCAGGACGACGAGGCCGACGCGGATCGACCACGCGGGCGCGACGATCGCGATGGCCGAAGCGGCCGCAAGGCAGGCGCCGGCGATCAGGACGACGCCGGCCGTGTCTCGCGGGAGGCCGCTCGCGAGCCAGGCCACGAGCCACAGCCCCACCGCCGCAGGAGGCCAGAGCCACCAGCGGGGGCTGCCCTTGAAGATCCCGCCCGTGGCGGCGAGTAGAGGTGTCCCGAACGTCGCGAGCAGGGCGAGCGCGTGCGGCCCCCGCGGCACGAGATCGATGATCGCGACGCCTGCCCCGAGCAGCGCCGCGGGCACCGCGAGCCAGATCCAGCTTCGGCCGCTTGGACGAGCCTGCCGCGCCGGCGCTGCAACGGTCGCGGCCTGGGCGGCGCAGAGAGCTGCGTAGGACGGGACGAGGGAGAGCGTCAGGTTTCCGAGTCGTCCGCTTCCGGATGGCCGGGAGCCTCCGGCAGGTTCCGGATGCCCTCGCGCGTGACGTACTTCGACCACGAGTCCTGCAAGGCCTCGATGAACTCCGGGATGAATCGCGGCGAGGCGTTCACCCTCGCGACTACGGCCCCCGGCACGTCACCTTCCTCGACCTCGTGCTCGATCCGGGCGAAGGTCAGCGTGAACTCGTACGGCGAGAAGCTGACGTTCGCGAAGTTCGCGTACATGCCGCCGACCATCTCGGCAGGCATCTGGATGTTGAGCCGACGCTCTTCGGAGCCCGGCTCGGGTTGGTCGAGCTCGTTGTTGTCCATGGCCACATACTAGGAGGATGGCTCCGGACCTTCGCCCGCGGACGATCGCGAAGCTGCTGGTCGCGGTCGGGGTGACGCTGCTTGTCGGGACGGTCGCGTTCCGCGAGACGCTGCACGAGGCCTGGTTCCAGTCGTTCTACCGAGCGGTCGTCACCTTCACGCTCACGGGTCTGGACTCGGTTCCGCAGGGCAACGGGGCGCGGGCCGTCTCGCTCGTGCTCGTGGTGGCCGGCGTCGCGATCATCGGTTACGCGGGTGCGGTTATCGTCGAGTCGATCGCCGGCGGCGTCTTCTCGGGCGCGCTGGCAGAACGCCGGAGGGAGCGGACGATTCAGCAACTGCACGACCACTTCATCATCTGCGGCTACGGCCGCGTCGGACAGCGCATCGCCGAGGAGTTTCGGGCGGAGCGCGTCCCGTACCTTGCGCTCGACTTCCACGAGGAGGCCGTGGCTGCCGCACGGGCCGACGGCACGTTGATGGTCGAAGGCGACGCGACGCGGGACGAGAATCTCCGCAAGGCGGGTCTCGACCGTGCGCGGGGGCTCGTGGCTGCTTCCGACTCCGACGCCGACAACCTCTACATCGTCCTGTCCGCCCGGTCAGAGCGTCCGGACCTCACGATCGTGGCGCGCGCGTCCGGCGCAGACGCCGAGCGAAAGCTGGTCCTTGCCGGCGCGGACCGCGTCGTACTTCCGTACACGACTGCCGGGCGAGTGATGGCGAACCTCGTGCTCAAGCCGCAGGTGACCGCATTCCTCGACGCCGTGACGACCGCGACCGGCCCCGACCTCCAGCTCGCCGAGATCGAGGTGCGCGGGACGTGCGCCGCGGCGGGGAGGACCATCCGCGAGCTGCGCATCCGGCACGAGACCGGCGCCATCGTGATCGCCCTGCGCAAGCCCGACGGGAGCTTCGACACCACGCCCGAACCGGACACCCCGATCGAGGTCGGAGACGTCTTGATCGGCGTCGGCTCGCCGGCCGAGATGTTGGCCCTGGAAGACCTCTTCGCTCCTCGCGAGACCGTTGCCGGCTGATCCCGTCAGATCGCTCGCCGCCGCGGTCGCCGACGTGGCCGGGGCTGAGCTCGAGCTCGAGCGTCCGGCCGAGGCCGAGCACGGTGACTACGCGACGAACGTCGCGCTGCAGCTCGCGGGAGTGAGGCGACGACCGCCCAGGGAGATCGCGGCCGAGATCGCCGAGGCCGTAGCGGGGCTCGAGGCGGTCGACCGGGCCGAGGTCGCCGGTCCGGGCTTCGTCAACCTCTTCCTGCGCGACGACTGGTTCGCGGCGACGCTCGGCGAGATCCTGGCCGCCGGGGACGCGTACGGGTCGGGGGGTGCCGAGCAACCGGAGCGCGTGCAGGTGGAGATGGTCTCTGCGAACCCGACCGGGCCGCTCCATGTCGCTCACGGCCGCAACGGCGCGTATGGCGATGCGCTGGCGCGCCTGTTCGACCTCGCAGGCCATGCGGTCGAGCGCGAGTACTACTACAACGACTCGGGCGGCCAGATGGAGCGTTTCCGCGCTTCGGTCGAGGCCGCTCGGCACGGGGAGGAGCCGCCCGAGGACGGCTACGCCGGCGCCTACATCGACGATCTCGCCGCCCTGAAGGGCGATCCGGTGCCGCTGATGCTGAAGGAGATCGAGACCTCGCTCGAGCGCTTCCGCATCCACTTCGACACCTGGCGGCGCCAGAGCGAGCTCGAGCAGCGGCTGCCCGAGCTGCTGCCGCGGCTCGACACGTACGAGAAGGACGGGGCGCTGTGGGCGCGGTCCTCGGCTCACGGCGACGACGAGGATCGCGTCCTCCTGCGCTCGGGCGACCGCACGCCCACCTATCGGGCGGCGGACGTCGCCTACCTCGTGGACAAGCTCGACCGAGGCTTCGACCGTGCGATCTACGTGCTCGGCGCCGACCATCACGGCACCCGCAACTGGTACACGGCCGTCGCCCGGATGCTCGGCTACGACCCCGAGCGGGTCGAAGTTCTCCTCTACCAGCTCGTCCACCTGACGAAGGGCGGCGAGCAGACGAAGATGTCGAAGCGGCGCGGGGACGTCGTCTTCCTCGACGACTTCATGGACGAGATCGGCGTCGACGCCGCGCGCTGGTACCTCGTCAACCGCGGGCCCGACCAGACGATCGACGTCGACGTCGACATTGCAGCCGAGCGGTCGCCGAAGAACCCCGTCTACTACGTCCAGTACGCGCATGCGCGGATCGCGGGAATCCTCAGGAACGCGCCTGACAACGCTGGTGACAGTCTGGTACCAGCGGGTTCTCTGGCTCCGGAAGAGCGGGAGCTGGTCAAGCGGCTCGCCGAGCTGCCGGCCGTCGCCGCCGATGCGCTCGGGAAGCGTGGGCCGCAGGGCCTGCCGAACTACGCGATTCGCGTCGCCGACGACTTTCACCGCTTCTACCACGAGCATCGCGTGCTCGAGAGCGAGCAGGAGGCGTTCCGGCTTGGCCTCTGCCGCGCGACGGGGTCCGTGATTGCGCGTTGCCTCGATCTCGTCGGAGTCGAAGCGCCGGAGCGGATGTAACACCCCGCCGCCGAGCCAGCGCCGCGACCGAGACCCCTTTAGGATCACCGGCATGGACACACCAGACGCGCCGAGCCGGGCAATCGCCGTGGACGGAGACTTCGAGCTGGCCGCGATCTTCGCGGCGGTCGCCCTGTTCGTCTCGCTCTTCCTACCGTGGTACGCGTCCTTCTGGGGCTGGGGCCTGCGGGTCGGGGACGAGGCCGGCCTCATCGCGCTGGCGGTCGTGCTCCTCGAGCTGGTGCGACTCATGGGAGGTTGGAGGACCCAGTCCGCACGTCTCGTCGCGTTCTGCCTGACGGCGGCGGCCGGGATCATGGGAGTCACCACGTTCGTCGTCTTTCGCTGGGGCAGCGGCGCACCGATCAAGTTCTCCGTCCTGAGGTACGGGGCCTGGATTGGGCTGGCCGCCGGAATCCTCCTGGTCGTCGTTGCCGTTCTGCAGTTGAACGCGATACGCCGAACAGCTCAGTGAGCGCCCGCACAGCTCCGGACCGCAACATCGCGATGGAGCTGGTGCGCGTCACCGAGGCGGGCGCGATGGCGGCTGCGCGGTGGATCGGCCGCGGCGAGAAGGAAAGTGCGGACCGGGCCGCTGTCGACGCGATGCGGTTCGTCCTCGACAGCGTCTCGATGCGCGGCGTCGTCGTGATCGGCGAGGGGGAGAAGGACGAGGCGCCGATGCTCTACAACGGCGAGGAGGTCGGGAACGGCGAAGGCCCCGAGGTCGACGTCGCTGTCGACCCGCTCGAGGGAACGCGGCTGACGGCGCTCGGCCAGCCGAACGCGATCGCAGTCATCGCCGTCGCCGAGCGCGGCACGATGCTCTTCCCCGGTGCGGCGTTCTACATGGAGAAGATCGCCGTCGGTCCCGCCGCGATCGACGCGATCGACATCGAGCGAAGCCCCACCGACAACGTGGGCGCCGTCGCGGAAGCTCTGGGCAAGACGGCGCGAGAGGTGGACGTTGTTGTGCTCGAGCGCGAACGCCACGACGAGCTGATCGCCGAGCTGCGTGAGGCGGGCGCGCGCGTGCGTCTCGTTCGCGACGGCGACGTCGCGCCGGCGATCGCGGCGGCCCAGCCCGGAACCGGCGTCGACATGCTCTACGGCATCGGCGGCACTCCCGAGGGTGTGATCTCGGCCGCAGCGCTGAAGTGCGTCGGCGGCGGAATCCAGGGACGGCTGTGGCCGCGCAACGACGACGAGCGGCAGAGTCTCCTCGACGAGGGTCTCGACCCGGCTCGTGTCCTCCGCACCGACGATCTCGTCTCGGGCGATGACGTCTTCGTGGCGGCGACCGGAGTCACGACCGGCTCGCTGCTCCAGGGCGTCAGGTACACACCGGGCGGCGCCGTCACCGACTCGATCGTGATGCGCTCGCGGTCGGGAACGGTGCGCCGCGTCGTTGCGCAGCAGTCGCTCGCCAAGCTGTCCGCCCTGACGGGCTTCGAGTACACCTAGGAGCTAGGCAGCGACCGCCTCCTGCTCCATCGCCGGCGCGTACGTGCCGGTGCGGGCGGCCGAGTTCATCTTCGCGCGGTGGTAGTAGGCGCGCTGGCCTGCCTCGACATTCTCCTCCTTGCCGCCCCACGCCTTGAGCGCCGGCGCCTGCAGCGCGCGCCCGTAGGAGAAGGACAGCTGCCATGGGAGCGATCCGTGCGCGTTCATCGCGTTGAGGTGCGCGGTGGCATCCTCGTCCGACTGGCCGCCCGAGAGGAACACGACGCCCGGCACCGCGGCCGGCACGTGCTTCTTCAGCGCGTGGAGCGTCGCGGCGGCGACCTCCTCGACGCCGGCGCGCGTGGACGCCTCGTAGCCGGAGAGCACCATGTTCGGTTTGAGCAGCGCTCCCTCGACGTCGACGCGCTGGTCGAACAGTTCGGTGTAGAGCGCGGCGAGCACACGTGAGGTGACGAAGCCGCTGCGCTCGATCGAGTGCGTCCCGTCCTGCAGCACCTCGGGCTCCACGATCGGGACGATCCCCGCCTCCTGGCAGAGCGCCGCGTACCGCGCGAGCGCGTGCGCGTTCGTCCAGATGCAGTACTCGCTCGGCAGCGTGTCGGTGATCGAGTACGTCGCGCGCCATTTCGCGAAGCGCGCGCCGAGCTCCCGGTACTCCTCGAGCCGCTGCCGCAGCCCGTCGAGCCCCTCCGTCACCGTCTCGCCCTCGGCTAGCGCGAGCGGCTTCGCGCCCTCGTCGACCTTGATTCCCGGGATGATCCCCTTCGAGGCGAGCAGCTCCGGGAACGGCGTCCCGTCGTCGTCGCTCTGCCGGATCGTCTCGTCGTAGAGGATCACGCCGCTGATGAACTCCTCGGCGCCGGGCGTCGTGAAGAGGAGGTTGCGGTACGCGCGACGGGTCTCCTCGGTCGACTCGACGCCGATCGAGTCGAATCGCTTCTTGATCGTGCCGGTGCTCTCGTCTGCGGCGAGGATTCCCTTCCCCTCGGCGACGAGCGCTGCGGCGGTCTCGTGCAGCTCGGTGTGCGGCATGGAACTCTCCTTCTCGCGGTCTCGAGGATCCATTATGGCCGGGCTACAATCGCCGAACCGCGGGAGTAGCTCAGCTGGTAGAGCATTGGCTTCCCAAGCCAAGGGTCGCGGGTTCGAGTCCCGTCTCCCGCTTTCACCGCTCGTCGAACCTAGGCTCCGCCCTTGCCCACCTTGACGCTGACCAGGCCGGTGCGCCTGAGGACGGTGCGGATCACGTCCGTGCGCCTCGTGCCACAGTTCCCGGAGTCAACTGCAGGCAGATCCCGGAGTCAATCCCTTGCGTGTCGTTCAGACGGCGCTAGCATCGACCCATGAGCCAACTCGTCGGGGATCCTGAGCGCGATCGCGCCACGCACGAGCTTCAGCGGCACTACCGCGAGGGGCGCCTGACGACGGACGAGCTTGGGCAGCGGCTGGAGGCGGCGCTCCGCGCGCGGAGCGGCGCCCAGCTTCGGTCGGCCCTCAGGGGCCTGCCCACGTGGAGGTGGGCCGAGTCGGGAACGATCCGGCGGTCACCCGTGCGCCTGCTGCGCAATGCAGCGCTCGTCGTCGGCGCGGTCGTCATGTGGCTCTTCGTGAGCGTCGGCCTGCTGATCGCCTTCATCGCCTGGCTGGTTGCGAACGGTCCGGGCGCCGGGCTACTGGTCTTCCCGCTCGTGTGGCTTGCGGCGACCTGGCTGCTCTGGAGTGGCAGCCGGCGCCTCCGCTCTCGGCCCTGAGCTAGCTAGGAATCGTCCCGGCGGGCCGGGTCGCGGTGGGGCGCCGTGTCCACGAACAGCATGCGGAAGGTGTCCGCTGCCATCAGAAGCAGCACGAGCACCGCGACGACGTCGACGAGCATGCGCTTGTCTTACCCGGAAACGGGCTCTCCGACGCCAGCCCTTCGGCCGGGATCGGCGGGACGATCAGTCGCCGCCCCAGGCGTCGGTGGGGTTGATCTCCGCGGCGTACGCGACCCCGGCGAGCACAAGCGCCACGATTGAGAGGATCCCCCCGGCGAGGCCGATCTGCACGAGGTGGAAGGCGAACCGCGTCAGCCAGACCATGTCGTCTCGGAGGATCTGGAGCGAGACGACGAACGCCCCGACGGTCGCCACCGCCCAGCAGGCGACAAGCGCGTCCGCCCGCATGCCCCAGTTGGTGTGCCCAGACGAACGACGCGCCAAGCAGTGTGATCGAGAGGAGGCCGAGAACCGCGGCGACCGGGCTCCGCGTCGGTGTAACGCGAGATTCGGCGACTGCGTCGATTACGGAAGACCAGTCGGCCAGGCGGCCGCGAGCTTGCGCCGCGTCTCGAGCAGATGCTCCGGGATGACCTTGATGTCGGCGAGCACCGGCATGAAGTTCGTGTCCCCGTTCCAGCGAGGCACGACATGGACGTGGCCGTGGTCGACAATGCCCGCCCCCGCAACACGTCCGAGGTTCCAGCCGACGTTGAATCCCTCCGGCGAGAAGACGGTCCGCAGTGCCGCGATTCCCTCGACCGCGAGCCGGTGCACCTCGAGCGCCTCCGCGTCATCGAGGTCGTCGAAGCCCGAGCCGTGCCGGTACGGAGCGACCATCAGGTGCCCGGACGCGTACGGGAACTTGTTGAGGAGCACGAAGGCGAGGTCGCCGCGACGGATCACGAGCTCGGGCTCGTCCTCGGGGAGCGCGGCGGCGCGGCAGAAGACGCACTCGTCGCCGTCGTCCGCATGCTGGACGTACTCGAGCCGCCACGGCGCCCAGAGCTGCTTCACGGCGAGGAGGCTACGCCTTCCCGGTCAGCGTCAGCCCGACGAGGACGAGCGAGAGGGCGCTCGTCGCGAGGACGGTGACGGCGGCGACGGCGTCGAAGACGGGGCTGTTGCGGTACTCGCCCATCAGCTCCTCGTTGCGGGCCAGGCGCCAGAGGAAGAAGAGAGTCACGGGCAGCAGCGCCCCGTTCACGACCTGGACGAAGATCAGGAGCTTGATCACCGGCACGCCCGGCACCATCGCCACGGCGGCGCCGACGAACACGAGCACGGTCAGCGTGGCCACGAACACCGGCGCCTCTCGTGGCCGCCGCGCGAGCCCCTTCTCGAGGCCGAACGTCTCGGCGATCACGTAGGCAGCGGTGACCGGGATGATCGCCGCGGCGAGGAGGCTCGCTCCGAGCAGGCCAACGGCGAAGAGCGCCTCGGCGAAGCGGCCGGCGATCGGCTCGAGCGCCCGCGCGGCGTCGGCTGCGCTCGAGACGGTGTGGTCGCCGTGGACGAAGAGCGTCGCGCCGGTCGCGATGATGATGAAGACCGCGACGGCGTTCGCGAAGATCGACGCCATCGTCACCTCGGCGCGCTCGGCTGGAATGTCCTCGGGGCCAAGGCCGCGTTCCACGACCGCCGACTGGAGATACAGCTGCATGAACGGCGTGATCGTCGTCCCCACCGTGGCGATGAAGAGGACGATGTAGGCGCTGTTCAGGCGGATCTGGGGCTCGACGACGCCGCGGCCGACCGCGCCCCAGTCCGGGTGCGCGAGGATCGCAGCAATCGGATAGGCGAAGAACGGGATGGTCATCGCCACGAAGACGCCCTCGGCGAGCTTGTACGAGCCGCGTACGACGAGCAGCCAGACGACGACGGCGGCGATCGGAACCGAGATCTGCACCGGGATGTGCGCGAGCCCGAGAGCCGCGCCGATCCCGACGAACTCCGAGATGCAGATGCCGAGATTCGCGACGAGGACGGCGGCGGTCGAGAAGAGCGACCAGCGCGGCCCGTACTGCTCGCGGATCAGCTCGGCGAGGCCCTTGCCGGTGACCGCGCCCATGCGTGCGGCCATCTCCTGCACGACGATGAGGCTGATCGTGATCAGCACCATCATCCAGAGCAGGTCGTAGCCGTACCGCGCGCCGACGGAGGCGTAGGTCGCGATGCCGCCGGCGTCGTTGCCGGCGTTGGCGGCGATCAGCCCAGGCCCAACGAACGCGAGGAGCGCCACGAGCCTGAGCGAGAGCCGGTTGCGCGGCCGCAGCCGGGGGCGGCCGCGCGGTAGGCGCGGCAGGCGGAGCCGGAGCGCCACGTCAGTCGCTCCCGAGGAGCCCGAAACGACGTCGCCAAGGCTCGGGCAGGACGAGCTCGAGCACGTCGTCGACGGTGACGATCCCGAGGATTCGCTCCTCCTCGTCGACGACCGGGACGACGGTCAGGTCGAAGTCGGTCATCAGCCGAGCGACCTCCTCGAGGTCGGCGTCGGCGCGGACCGTCTGCACGGGCCGCAGGATGTTCCAGAGCCGCTCGCCTGGCTCGGTCCGGACGAGGTCGGCCAGCGCGATCCCGCCGCGCAGGCGCCGGTGCGTGTTCATCCCGTAGACCCACGACAGCGACTCGGCCGGCAGCGCCGATCGCCCGACGCGCTCGAGCGCCTCCTCCCGCGTCGCGTCGGCGTAGACGCACACGAACTCCGGGCTCATCAGTCCGCCGGCCGTGGCGGGGTCGTAGCCGAGCAGCGTCCTCAGGCGCCGAGCCTGGAAGGGGGAGAGGAGACCGATCACGTCTTCGCGCCGTTCCTCGGGAAGCTGAAGGACGAGGTCGGCGGCGTCATCCGTCTCCATGCGCGCGAGCAGCGCGGCGATCTCGTTGTCGCTCCGATCCTCGACGAACTCGAGCTGATGGCCGTCCTCGAGCTCCTCGAAGACGTCGGCCTCGAGCTCGGGGTCGGTGGCGACTGCGGCGAGGATCTCCTCGCCCTCGTTGTGCGAGGCAGCCTCGACGAGGTCGGCGACCTGCGCCGGGTGGAGCTTCGCGAGCTTCGGGTGCGGCACCCGCAGGCGGACGGTCGGGACGTGGCCGGTGAACGGCTCGACCGAGGCCCAGTCGAGGAAGCCGCCGGCGTCGACGCGGCCGGCGAGCCGCCGCGGCAGCACGCGCCGCGCCAGGCCGCGGAGGCTCACGTCGACGCCCACCACGCGGTACCAGCCTTCCACGCGCGCGAGCTCGATCTCGTTCGCGCGCACGAGCCGGGCGCCGTCGACGTTGATCAGCTGCCGGTCGAGCACATCCTTCTTCAGCAGCACCTCCTGCGGCCGGCGGCGGAAGTGCTGGAGGTCGAGACCGTGGCCGATCAGCTTCACGAAGCCAGGCCCGAGCTCGACGATCTGCTCGGCCGCGACGAAGACCGGCCGACCCGCGACGGTGGCGACGACTCCGGTGACGGGCGGATAGTCCTGGTCGCCCAGGCGGACGATCAGGTCGTCGACGCGCCCGAGACGCTCGCCTGCCGCGTCGTGCATGTCGCCGCCGACGACCTGCGAGAGATGAAGGACGAGCGGCGCAGCCGTGGCCATCGACGGTCACCCTCCTGCATCACAACCACCGCTTCCAGCGGAAGAAGCCGAGCATGCCGATGACGGTCACGGCCATCAACCCGAGCGCGGCGAAGAAGGTGGACCACGAGTTGTAGCCGGGGAAGTGCACGTTCATCCCGAAGAAGCCCGTGATGAACGAGAGCGGCGTCAGCACGACGAGGAAGATCGTGAGGACGTAGAGGATGTCGTTCTGCTGGTGCGAGATCAGCGACTCGTTCGTGTCCTCGAGCGCCTCGACGACCTCCTTGTAATTGTCGAGCAGGTCCCAGATCCGCTCGCTCGCGTCGACGAGGTCGTCGAAATAGAGCTCGAGCTCGGGCAGGAGGCGGTCAATCTGCCGCTCGAGCTGCCTGAGGGTCGGGCGCTGCGGCTTGACGATCTTGCGGTAGGAGATGATCTCCTGCTTGACGCGGTGGATGTCCCGGACGAGCTCCTTCGCGCCCTCGCCCGCGACGCTGATCTCCTCGTCGATCTGCTCGAGCTTGAAGCCGATCTTGTCGAGGATCGGGAAGCAGTAGTCGTAGAGATCGTCGAGCACCTCGTACAGCAGCCGGCCCGAGCCGCGCGAGAGCAGCTGCTCGCGGAAGTCCTCGCTCTCGGCCGCTCGACGGAAGAGCAGGCTGACCGGCCGAAGCTCGACCGCGGGCAGGGTGACGATGTAGTCGGGCCCGATGAAGGCGTCGAGCTCGGCGGCGTTGAGGCGTCTGACGGATCCGTCGTAGACCGGGAAGTGGAGAACGGTGAAGAGGTAGCCGCCGCGGCCGTCGTCGTCTCCGGGGTAGACATCGACCTTCGGGCGCTGGCGCCGCGAGAGGACGTCCTCCACGTCGAGCGGGTGCCAGCCGAAGCGGGTCGCGAGCTGTTGGGCCTCGTCGGTCGTCGGCCCGAGGAGGTGGACCCAGGTGACGCCGGAGGCGCTGAGCTCAGCCGGGCCGGGACGCGCGTCCGCGACCGGACGTCCCGGAGCAGCGCGGCGCGAACGGATGCGCGGCAGGCTGGGCACCGGTACTGAGGGGGTCTGCGGTCGCGGGCATGGCCGGGAAATGCTACCCGCTCGCCGGAATTGGCAACGAAACCGGTTCGCCGGGCGGCGTCCGGCGAACACCGGCGGGCAACTGCGGCTCGAGGGCGAGCGCGGCTGCTGCGCAGGCGAGATTGACGGCCGCCGCGATCGGCCAGAGCAAGAGCGGCCGGTGCTGGAGCAGGAAGCCGCCCACCGCCGGGCCGATGATCCACCCGATCTGCCACGAGATGCTTGCCGCGGCCGTGTAGCGGCCGACGAGCTGCGGTGGCGCGAGGTCGACGCTGAGCGGCGTGTGGATCGCCCCGTGCAGGCACTCGCCGACGGCGAAGACGAGCACCGCGCCGGCCAGGATCCCGAACGCCGCGGTGGCGTGTGTCCACGCCCCGGCCGCCCAGACCCCGAGCATCGTGGCCGCCCAGAGCGTCCCCATGAGCGCCATTCCGCGCATCCGGCTGCGGCCCTCCAGGAGCTTGACGACGGGGAGCTGGAAGATCGCCACGCCAAGCGCGTCGAGCGCGAACACGATCCCGACCTCTTTCTCGCTGACGCCGGCGACGTTCTTCCCGAACGCGGGCAGCAGCTCGACGACGAGCGAGATCGCAGCCGTCATGAACGCAGCGTTGAGGAGGGTGTAGCGCGTGAAGACCCGGTCGCGCAGCACCGCGCGCCAGCTGCCACCGAGACGTCCTTCGTGCAACGCCGGGGCGCGAACCCAGGCGAGGACGACCATGTAGCCGACGAACGTGACGCAGTTGATCGCGAAGAGGATGGTGAACGTCTGCGGATTCCCGACCGATGCGATCAGGCCCGCGACGACGCCGCCGGCCGCGACGCCGACGTTCATGGCGAGCCTCTGCAGCGCGTACGCGGGCGCTCGCCGCGCGGCCGGCGTCAATGCCGCGAGGAGCGCCGACTGAGACGGCCAGAACGCGCCGCTTCCGATGCCCCAGAGCGTGTAGATCGCGAAGGCCTCCCAGATCGTCCGGATCGTCGGCATGAGCGCGAACGCGACCGTCATCACCGCGAGCGACCCCAGCAGCACGCGCTTCGGGCCGACGCGGTCGGAGAGCGCTCCGCCGAGGAACGCGCTTGCGAGCGCCGCCGCCGACTGGACCGCGGCCGCGAGCCCGGCGAGCCCGAACGAGATCCCGCGCACGTTGTGGAGATAGATGAGCAGGAAGGGCAGGACGATGCCGTTCCCGAACGCATTGACGAGCGCTCCGAGTTCGAGCACGTAGACGGGCCGAGGCAGTCGCGGATCGAGGCTGCGGAGGTACGAACGCATCCGGCGCGAGGCTAGCCGCAGGGGAAAGAAGTGTTTCCTCGAGGTCGGGGCAGCGGGTTGCGCCGAATGTCGGACGAGACGCCCTGACCGGAGGCACCTTCGGAAGAGGATCTCGCCGTCGATGACGCAACCCGCGCCACCTGGATGCTTTCTAGAGCGAAACCCCGTCCACGTCCATCACACGGGCGCTTGGGGTTCCCAGCGCGAGCACCTGTTCAAGCCTCGCGATCGATGCGCCCGGCAGGAATCGAACCTGCGACCTCGCGCTCCGGAGGCGCGCGCTCTATCCCCTGAGCTACGGGCGCGGGGAAGAGGCCAGTCTACCGGCGGGCGACGCCCGGCTCCCTCGGGCCGATCTTGCCTCCGCCCGTCCGCGAAGACATGATGCAAGAGATGGGGGGCTTTCTCCTGCGGCGAGTGGCCTTCGGACTCCTCGCGCTCTTCGTGGGGTTGTCCGGGGTGTTCCTGTTCCTCGCCTCGAAGTATCCGCCGCTCTACTACGAGCCGCTGGCGCACACGTACTGGGTCTGGCTGCGCGGCCTGCCGAGCGGCCACAGCCTCAACGACGGCCTGCTCGCCGGCCATCAGTTGTCTGCGGTGGGCGCCGCGTTCGGGCGCACGCTTCTCCTGCTCGTGGTGACGCTGGTGATCGTCCTCGCGATCTCGGTGCCGCTGGCCTGTCTCTCTGCGGCGAAGCGAGGCTCGCCCTTCGACTTCCTCGTGCGGTGCCTCTCCTACGGCGTTTGGGCGGTGCCCGTGTTCCTGGCCGCGACGATCGGGCAGGAGGGCCTGGGGCGCGTTCCGGGTGGCTGGGGACTCCCGTGGTTCCCGTATGTCGGGTGGGCGGGCGACTGCCCGAACGGACAGGGGATCGACAACCACAACTTCCAGTGCCCGTCCGGCGGTTCCGGCCTGAACCATGTCGGCCTCGTCCTCGATCACCTGGCGCTCCCGGCGCTGGTCCTCGCGCTCGGTTTCATCGGCCTGCAGTCGCGCTACCTCCGTAGCGCGCTCCTCGACGCTCTCGATGCGCCTTACGTGACGGTCGCGCGTGCCAAGGGTCTCCCGGAGCGGGTCGTGGTGCTCCGGCACGCGGTGAGGAACGCACTGGCCACGTTCGTGCCTGCGGTCGTTTCCGACTTCGGGCTGATCTTCGGCGCGGCGCTCGCGATCGACTTCATCTTCCAGTTAGGCGGGATCGGGACGCTCTTCATCAACTCGCTCAAGCTCAACGCGGAGGGCTTCGTTCCCGTCGACACGTATTCCCTGGTGTTCGCCCTGCTGCTCGCCGGCGGCCTCATGCTCGTCGTCTCGATCCTCGGCGAGGTTGCGCTGTGGATCCTCGACCCACGGACGCGACCGGACTGAGATGGCGAGCGTCGACGCACAAGTGGTGACGACGGCTGCTCCGGCTCGCCGGCGGCGATCCGCGACGCGGCTCTGGCCGCGGATGATGCGGCAGCCGGCCGCCCTCGTGTCCGGGTTCGTGCTCATCATCATCTTCGTGATCGGCGCGATCGAGCCGCAGATCACGCCGCAAAGCGCCTCGCAGATCCATCTGGGTACGCGCTTCCTGGACAACCCGCCGACGTTCAGTCTCAGCTGGCACATCCTCGGCACCGACGGCATCGGCCGCCTGGTGCTCGTACGGACGCTGGAAGGCCTGCACACGAGCGAGCAGTCGGCGCTGCTCGCGACCCTGTTCGCCACGCTCATCGGCGTCACGGTCGGCGGCATCTCGGGCTACCGCGGCGGTTCGGCCGACGCCATGCTCATGCGCTTCGCCGACATGCTCGGCATCTTTCCCGCGCTCCTGCTGCTGCTCGCGGCGTACACCTACTTCTCCCCGGTCACCGTCTCGAAGGCCACGATCATCCTCGCCTGTTACCTCTGGATTCCGGTGGCGCGGGTCGTCCGAGCCGAGATCACCACACTACGGAGCCGCGAGTTCGTCCAGGCTGCGCGCTCGCTCGGCGCGTCGGACCGGCGCATCTTCTTCCGCCATCTGCTGCCGAATGCGAGCGGGACGATCATCATCGCGGCGACGACGCTGCTCGGCCAGGTGATCATGCTCGAGGCCACGGTCGAGTTCTTCGGTCTCGGCGTCCCGGCGGAGATTCGACCCACGCTCGGGAACCTAATCGGCGACGGCCAGCGCAATGTCCTCGCGCTGGGCTGGGGCTGGTGGACGTGGGCAGGGCCGGCGATCCTCCTCGTGGTGATCCTCGTCTGCGCGAACCTCCTCGGCGACGGCGTCGCCGAAGCCCTCCGCCCGGCACGGCAGCGCTGATCTCCCGCCTGTAGCCGGCGTTGGTACGTTCACCTCGTGGACGTCTCCGCGCGGATCGGCACGCTCGAGCTGGCCGAGACGTTCGTCATCTCGCGCAGCGCGCGCGACAGCGAGGACGTCGTGGTTGTCGAGGTGCGGCAGTCCGGCGTCTCGGGCTTCGGCGAGGCGCAGCCCATCGACCGCTACGACGAGACCGTCGAATCGGCCCAGACGTTCGTCGAGGAGCATGCGGACGCGCTCGGCGACGATCCGTTCGCGCTCGAGGAGGTGATGGAGCGGCTCCCGGCCCGCGAGTTCGCGGCGCGCGCGGCCATCGACGCGGCGCTCCACGACCTGCAGGGAAAGCTGCTCGGCCAGCCCGTCTGGCGGCTGTTGGGGCTGCGCCGCTCCGGGCCGCCGACGAGCTGGACGGTCTGGCTCGGCGATCCCGACGACATGGCCCGGCGAGCCGAGAAAGCCCTCCATCGCTTCCGTCGCCTCAAGCTCAAGCTCGGTGGTCGCGATGGGCTCGATGTCGAGCGCGTCCGTGCGGTGCGCGGCGTGGCCGGCGATCTGCCGCTGCAGGTCGACGTCAACGAGGCGTGGAGCCTCGCCGAGGCGCTCGAGGCTCTGCCGGCGCTCGTCGAGCTCGGCGTCGAGTACTGCGAGCAGCCGTTACCCGCGGGCGACCCCGGCGGGCCGGAGTTGAAGGGTCGCTCGCCGCTCCCGATCTACGTCGACGAGGACTGTCACACGCTCCGTGACGTCGCCGCGTGCGCCGAGCGCGCTCACGGGATCAACGTCAAGCTCGCGAAGTCGGGCGGGATCCGCGAGGCGGTCAGGATGGCGCACGCCGCACGCGCGCTCGGGCTCGGCTGCATGCTGGGCTGCATGGTCGAGTCGGGCCTCGGCATCTCTGCGGGTGCCCAGGTCGCGTCGCTCTTCGACCACGTCGATCTCGACGGCAACCTCCTGCTCGCGCACGATCCGTGGCCTGGAGTCCCGTTCCTCGACGGCGTCCAGCTCCCACCGGAGGAACCGGGACTCGGAGTCCATGCGGTATCTGCTGCTCGCTGAGGGCTCGTCGGGCGATCCGCTCTACGGGAAGACGATGCGCGGTGTGCTGCGTTACCGCCGCGACGACGTGGTCGCAATCCTCGACTCGACGCGGGCGGGGGAGACCGAGGACGGCGTGCCGATCGTCGGCAGCCTCGAGGAGGCTGCCGAGCTGGGGCCGACGACGGCGCTCGTCGGCGTCGTGACCCAGGGCGGGTACTTCCCGCCCGCCTGGATGGAGCTGCTGCGGGATTGCGTCGACCACGGACTCGACGTCGAGAACGGCCTGCACGTCTTTCTCGGCGACGACCCCACGCTCAGTGCGCTCGCGGCCGAGCGTGGCGTCGAGCTTCGCGACCTGCGCCGCCCTCCGGCGGATCTCTCAACCGCGACGGGCGAGGGCCTCTCGGTCGACGCGACGATCGTTCTCACGGTGGGTTCCGACTGCGCGATCGGAAAGATGACGGTCTCGTGCGAGCTCGACCTCGAGGCGCGGCGGCGCGGTCTGCGCTCCGTCTTCGTCCCGACCGGCCAGACCGGGATGGTGATCGCGGGCTGGGGAATGGCGATCGACGCCGTCGTGGCCGACTTCCTCGCGGGCGCCGCAGAGCGGCTCGTGCTCGAGGGGCGCGACCGCGGCGGCGAGCTGCTCTGGGTCGAGGGCCAGGGCTCGCTGGTCCATCCGGTCTACTCGGGCGTCACGCTCGGGCTCTATCACGGGAGTGCGCCCCATCTGCTCGTGCTCTGTCACGAGGCCGGCCGGACGCACATCGAGGGCGCCGGCGGTGGCCCGCACCCGATCCCGCCGCTCCCCGAGCTCATCGAGCTGCACGAGAGACTCGCCCTGCCGGCACGCCCCGCACGGGTTGCGGCGGTCGCGCTCAACACGCGTGCGCTCGGCGAGGACGAGGCGCGAGCTGCGGTCGCGGCGGCCGAGGACGAGACCGGCCTCCCGGCTGACGACCCCGTTCGGTTCGGCGCGTCGAAGCTCGTCGACGCCGTGCTCGCCGCTCGTCCATAGTCTCCGGACATGAACGCAGAAGAGACAAAGTGGGTGTTGCGAGTGGGGATCGCCCTCACGTCGCTCTACATCCTTCTTCGCAAGCGGCCGCGACGCTCGCGCTAGAGCTTGACACCGAACAGACGTTCGCCTACCATGCGAACAGATGTTCGGGAAGCTGCTCATCCTGGTCTGCGTCGTGGCTCTCGCCGTCGGGCTTGCGGCCCGCGGCTCGAGCGGCGCGGGGCCGAAGCGGATCTACGTCGTGCGTCCCGGTGACACGCTGTGGTCGGTCGCGGCGCGCACGTACGGCGGCGACCCGCGCGAGGGTGTCTGGAAGCTCCAGCAGCGAAACCACCTCGCCTCGGCGACGATCGTCCCGGGCGAAAAGCTCGTCGTGCCTTAGGCGGGTGGAAGCTCGATCCCGAAGGTGTAAACCTTCTCGCCGCGGAAGAGCCGCAGCTCGGGATCCCACGGGAACCAGATCAGGACCTTCCACTCGAGCCTGCCCTCAACCGGGCCCTGGCCGAGCCACGGCGCCTGCTGGGTCGCCGACACGTTCGCCTCCTCGCACACGCCCTGCGGGCCGATCACGATGTCGGTGAGGTCGAACCGGATGTCAGGGAACGCGGTCAGGAGCTCGGTGTAGAAGCGCCGGGCGCCGTCATGGCCCTCCCAGCGATGGCCGGTCTGGACGAGCTCGTAGACGCAGTCCGGAGTCAGCGTCGAGATCAGCCCGGCGAGGTCGCGAGCGTCCTCGGCCACCGAGTGCTTCTTGTAGAGCTCCCGCACGTCGCGATAGAGCTCGGGCGTCACCTCGCGGCGATAGACCTCCAACACGGTCGGGTCGGCCACCGCTCGATCCTACAATCGCCGCGTGGATCTCGACGTCGTCTTCCTCGGCACCGCCGCGTCGATGCCGACTGCGCAACGCGGCCCCGCGGCGTTGCTCGTGCGCCGCGGCAGCGAGCGGCTGCTGTTCGACTGCGGCGAGGGGACGCAGAGGCAGCTGCAGCGCTCGGCGGTCGGCCTACCCGACTTGCAGGAGATCTTCCTCACTCACTTCCACGGCGACCACTTCCTCGGCCTGCCGGGCATGTTGAAGACGTTCGCGCTGCGCGGCCGGGAGGAGACGCCGCTCACGGTCTACGGCCCGCGCGGCGTGCGGGAGCTGTTCAAGCGACTGCATCCGTTCCTCGGCCGGTTGCCGTATCCGCTCGACCTCGTCGAGCTCGAGGTCGGGGAGCGGCTCGAGCGGGACGACTACGCGATCGAAGGATTCGCGGTGGAGCACGGCGCGGAGGCGTTCGGCTACGCGATCGTCGAGTACGAGCGGCCCGGCCGTTTCGACGTGGCGGCCGCCGACGCGCTCGGGGTGCCGGACGGTCCGGCGCGCGGACAGTTGCAGTCGGGCCACGAGGTGACGGTCGACTCCGGCCGCACCGTGACGCCTGCCGACGTCCTCGGCGAGCCGCGGCCTGGGCGGAAGATCGTCTACACCGGAGACACAGCGCCCTCGCCCGGCGTGGTGCAGGCAGCGCACGGGGCCGATTTGCTCGTACACGAGGCGAGCTTCCTGGCCGAAGAGTCCGAACGGGCGAAAGAGACCATGCACTCGACCGCCGCCGAGGCCGCCGAGGTGGCGCGCCTTGCGCAGGTGCGGCTCCTCGCCCTCACACACGTCTCGCCGCGCTACTTCGGGCCGGAACTCGCAGACGAGGCACGAGAGGTCTTCCCCGCCACCGTCGTGCCCCGCGACTTCGACCTCATCGAGGTGCCGTTCCCGGAACGCGGCGCGCCCCGGCTCGTCAAGAACGGCGCGCGGCCGCCGCGGACAGAGACGGAACCTGTCGAAGCGCCTATGATCGACCCGTCATGAGCGGAATGGTTCAGGCCGCGGTGGCCGGCGATGTGGCCGAGGCGGAGGAGATGCAGGAGATCCTTCGCAACGCGGGCATCGAGTCGTCGATCGCGCAGGTACCGGAGGAAGACGCCGTGAGCGTCCTCGTCCCGGAGGCGGTGCTCGAGCCGGCGCAGGACGCGATCGAGGCGCTCACGGAACCCGACGATCTGATCTCGGAGCCCTAACCGATGACGATGGCCTGCTTCCGTGGCAGAGCGCGCCGTATCGCAGGCGCGTCCGCCCGGGCGCCACGCTCTTCGTAGTCGCGCTTTCGCCGACGAGCTCGTCCGCGACGCGGGAGTCGCGCCTGGCGCGCTCGTGCTCGACCTCGGTGCCGGCGGCGGCATCCTGACTCGTGCTCTCGCCGCCGCGGGAGCCCGTGTGCGCGCGGTCGAGCTCGACGCGGCTGCGTCACGGCAGCTCGACGTGCGCTTCGGAAACGACCCTCGCGTCGAAGTTGTGCGGGGAGACGCGACCACTGTGCCGTTGGCGGACGAGCCGTTCGCAGTCGTCGCGAACCTGCCATTCGCCGCCGGCACGGCGATCCTGCGCCGCCTGCTCGGCGATCCGTCCGTGCGCCTCTCCCAGCTCGACGCGATCGTGGAGTGGGGGCTCGCCGCGAAGCGGACGGCTGTCTGGCCGGCGACGCTCCTCGGCTGCACCTGGGGTGCCTGGTACGAGCTGAGCCTCGTTCGGCGCGTGTCGCGTGCGGGCTTCGCGCCTCCGCCCAGCGTCGATGCGGCCGTGCTGCGCGCGACGCGGCGGCCAGAGCCGCTCGTCGCGCCGGGCGAAGCTGCGGCGTACGAAGCCCTGCTGCGGCAGGCGTTTGCAGGGCAGGCTCCGCTCGACCGGATCCTTCCGCGCCGGCTTGTCCACCGCACCGCCACCAAGCTCGGCTTCGACCCGCACGCGCGAGCCCGCGACCTGGATGTCCGCCAATGGGCCCGGCTCTACGCCGCGGTCAGACGGGTGTAGCGTCGCGCCCGATGGACCGGGTGCCCGTCACGACGGTCGTCGCTGCGGGCGACGCCATCGAGGTCGTGGGCGATCCGACGGCTCGTTACGCGATCTACAGCCTCACGAAGACGGTGATCGCCGCCGCGGTGCTCTGTCTGGTGCGTGACCGCGTGCTCGAGCTCGGTTCGGTGCGGAATCTGCTCGACCACACGGGCGGCGTGCGCGACTACGGATCGCTTCCGGAGTATCACGAGGCCGTGAGGCAGCGACCCGGCACCGCGTGGGACGACGACGAGTTCCTCGCTCGCGCGGCTGCGGCCGGACGGCAGTTCGAGCCCGGTCAGGGCTGGGCGTACTCGAACACCGGCTATCTGCTCCTACGGCGGCTCCTCGACGAGCACGGAGGGCTCTCGGCGTTCCTGCCGGGACTCGGTCTCGCGGACGCCGCCGTCGCCGAACGGATGGACGATCTTCGCGGTGCCGTACTGGCGCCGAGCGCACTCCTCCTCGACGGCGTGCGCGACGTCCGAGGTGTCTACGACCCCTGCTGGGTCGGGCACCGGACGCTCGTCGCCCGTGCCGAGGACCTCGTCGCGTTCTGGCGGAACCTGCCGACCGAGATGCTCGACCCGCGGACATTCGTCTCGATCGGCGCCGACGCGCCGGGTTTCGTGCGGCCTTCTTATGGCCTCGGGGTGATGGCCGATCCCGAAAATCCACTCGGCACGGTCGTCGGTCACGGGGGCGGTGGCCCGGGCTATGCAACGGCCGTCTTCGCCGTGCCGGACGCCGACGCGGTCGCAGTCGTCCTCGCGGCTGACGAGCGCTATCCCGCACAACGAACAGCGCTCGAGCGCCTCGCGGCGGCCGTCCGCCGTCGGCGCTAGGCTGCCCGCAGCACGAACCCCTTTAACCCGGTCCAGCGAGGCCGGAAAGGAGTCGGATGAGTACGCACGCCCCAGAACAGGGCAAAACCCTCCTCGATGCCGACGGGCTGGCGAGGACGCTTTCGAGAATCGCCCACGAGATCATCGAGGGCAACCCGGAGCTCGACGATGTCGCGCTCGTCGGGATCCAGACCCGCGGAGTCCCGCTCGCACGGCGGCTCGCCCGCCTGATCTCCGAGCGCGCCGGAGACGAGCCCGCGCTCGGCGCCGTCGACATCACCTTCTATCGCGACGACGTCTCGGTCCGCGGCGGCGAGGCGCCGCTCGCCGCGCAGCCGCTCGTCCGCGCGACGCAGCTCGACTTCCCGCTCGACGGACGGACGGTGGTGCTCGTCGACGACGTCCTCTACACCGGCCGCACGATCCGCGCTGCGATCGAGGCGCTCTTCGACTACGGCAGGCCCGCGCGCGTCCAGCTCGCCGTGCTCGTCGACCGCGGGCACCGCGAGCTGCCGATCCGGCCCGATTACGTCGGCAAGAACCTGCCCACCGCACGCGGCGAGCGGATCCAGGTGCAACTCGTCGAGGTGGACGAGGTCGACGCGGTTCTGCTCGTCGCGAACCCCGAGGAGGAGGGCAGATGATTCGCCTGGTGACCGACGACCTCCGTCCCCCCGGAGACCCGCCCAAGCGGCATCTCCTCGGCGTCGGCGACCTCACGCGCGACGACGTCGAGCGGCTGCTCGGCACGGCGCGCACCTTCGAGACCTCCCTCGAGCGGCACGTCAAGAAGCTGCCGACGCTCAAGGGCCATCTGGTCGTGAACCTCTTCTACGAGTCCTCGACTCGAACGTCGTCGTCGTTCGAGCTCGCGGCGAAGCGGCTCTCCGCCGACACGCTCAACGTCAAATCGACCGGCTCCTCCGTGGACAAGGGCGAGTCGCTCAAGGACACGGCGCTCACGCTCGGCGCCTACGACCCCGACGTGATCGTGATCCGGCACCCGCAAATCGGTGCCCCGCAACTCGTCGCGCGCGTGACGGACGCACATGTCGTCAACGCCGGGGACGGGAAGCACCAGCATCCGACGCAGGCGCTGCTCGACCTCTACACCCTGCGGAAGGAGCTCGGCGAGCTCGAGGGGCTCCACGTCGCGATCGTCGGCGACGTCCTCCACTCGCGCGTCGCTCGCTCGCTGCTCCAGGCTTTCGCGCTCGTCGGGATCCGGGCGACGCTCGTCGGCCCGCCGGCGCTGCTGCCGCGCGAGCTGCCGGCTGAGACGAGCACCGACATCGAGACGATCCGCGACGCCGACGTCGTCTACGTCCTCCGGATGCAGAGCGAGCGCATGGAAGCCGGCGCGAACTTCGTCCCGAGCCTCCGCGAGTACACGGCACGGTGGGGGGTCACGCCCGAGCGGCTGCGGCCCGGCCAGAAGGTCATGCACCCGGGGCCCATCAACCGCGGCGTCGAGATCGACCCGCGCGTTGCCGACTCGCCCGAGTCGCTGATCACGACCCAGGTCCGCTCCGGGCTCGTCACGCGGATGGCCGTTCTCTACGACCTGCTCACGGGCGGCCCCGTCGGGGTCCAGGCGCTCGCCGCGGCGGAGGTGGCGTGATGCTCTGGCAGAAGGAGCTTCCGGGCGCCGACCTCGTGATCCGCGGCGCGCGCGTGCTCGATCCCGTCGAGGGGATCGACGCGCTGCTCGAGGTGCGGATCGACGGCGGGACGATCGTCGAGGTTGGAGAGCAGGTCGAGGCCAACGGGCATCGCGTGGTCGAGGCGGACGGGCTTGTGCTTGCACCGGCCTTCGTCGACCCTCACGTCCACCTGCGCACGCCCGGGCGCGAGGACGAGGAGACGGTCGCGAGCGGCACGGCTGCCGCGGCGGCAGGCGGTTTCTGCGCGATCCTCGCAATGCCGAACACCGATCCGGTGGTCGACTCGGCCGCGACGCTCGGCTCGCTCGTCGAGACGGCGCGACGCGAGGCGGTGGTTCCCGTCGGCTTTCTCGCGGCGATCACGCGCGGCCAGCAGGGGGAGGAGCTGACAGAAATGGGCGAGCTCGCCGAGCTGGGGGCGGTCGCCTTTTCCGACGACGGCGTGCCCGTGGCCTCGGCGGGCTTGATGCGACGAGCGCTCCAATACGCCTCGACGACCGACCGGCCGCTCGCGCTCCACTGCGAGGAGCCGGCGCTCTCGCGCGGCGGGCATGTGCACGAGGGACGCGTCGCCGCCGAGCTCGGCTTCGTCGGCTATCCCTCCGTCGCCGAGTCCGTCGCAGTCGAGCGCGACCTCTCGCTCGCCGGCTACGAGAGTGGCCGCATCCACGTCCTGCACCTCTCGGCGGCGGAGTCGGTCCACGCGCTGAGACGAGCGCGCGACGCCGGTATCTCCGCGAGCGGCGAGGCGACGCCGCACCATCTCGTGCTCACCGATGACGCGGTCCGCTCGCTCGACCCGAACGTCAAGATGAACCCGCCGCTGCGCGCCGAGCAGGACCGGGTCGCGCTGCTCGACGCAGTGCGCGACGGGACGATCGAGGCGATCGCCACCGATCACGCGCCGCACGCCGCGCACGAGAAAGAGGTGCCGTTCGAGGCGGCCCCGTTCGGGGTGACCGGCCTCGAGACGGCCTTCGCCTCGCTCTACACGCATCTCGTCAAGCCGGGACTGCTGCCGCTCGAGACGCTGCTCGAGCGGCTGTCGGCCGGGCCGGCGCGGATCTTCGGTCTCGACCGGCCGCGCGTCGCAACCGGCGCGCGGGCCAATCTCGTCCTCCTCGACCTCGAGCAAGAGTGGACGGTCGGCGAGCAGCCGTTCCGCTCGCTGTCGGGCAACTCCTGGCTGCTCGGCTCGACGCTCGCCGGAGCAGTGCGCATCACGCTCGCCGGCGGATCGGTGGCGTTCGAATGAGCTATCTCGCTTTGGCGGACGGCACGGTCTGGCCCGGCGAGTCGGTCGGTGCCGGAGGTCATGCGCTCGGAGAGGCGGTCTTCACCACGGGCATGTCCGGCTACCAGGAGGCGGTGACCGACCCGAGCTTCGAGGACCAGCTCATCTGCTTCACGGCGCCGATGGTCGGCAACTACGGCGTCTCCGACGAGCGGAGCGAATCGGCGCGAATCCACGCGCGTGCCGTGCTCATGCGCGAGGCGCGGGGACCGGAGTGGACCGAGTGGCTGAGCGAGCGGGGCGTGGTCGCGTTGACCGGAATCGACACGCGTAGCCTCGTCCTCCATCTCCGCGATGCCGGAGCTGCGCCGGGCATAGCCGTTGCCTCCGAGCTGCCGGTCGAGGAGGCAATCGAGCTCGCGGCGCAGCAGCCGTCGATGCTCGGGCGGCCGCTGGTCGAAGGCGTCTCGACCGACGAGCCGTACGTGTTCACGGGCGAGGGCCGCGTGCGGATCGGGGTGGTGGACTATGGCGTCAAGAACTCGGTGCTCCGCCGGCTCGCCAAGGCCGGCGCCGCGGTAACAGTCCACCCGCACGACACCGGCGCCGACGAGCTCGCCGGCTACGACGGCGTCCTTCTCTCGCCGGGGCCCGGCGACCCGGAGCCGCTCACGGCCGAGGCCGAGACCGTGCGCGAGCTGCTCGGACGCGCGCACGTGCTCGGTATCTGCCTTGGCCACCAGCTGATCGCGCGCGCTACCGGCCACGAGACGTACAAGCTTCCGTTCGGCCACCGTGGAGCGAATCACCCCGTGCACGAGCGGCTCACCGGCCGCGTGCTCGTCACGAGCCAGAACCACGGCTTCGCGGTCGAGCCGAGCGAGGACGCCGAGGTTTCGCACGTCTCCCTCTACGACGGCACGGTCGAGGGGCTCGATCTGCCGGACCTGCGCGCCCGCTCGCTGCAGTTCCATCCCGAAGCGGGGCCAGGGCCGCACGACGCGTGGCCGCTGCTCGAAGCCTGGGTCGAGGAGCTTGCGCATGCCTAGGCGCAACGACATCGAGTCGATCTGCATCGTCGGTTCCGGGCCGATCGTGATCGGCCAGGCGGCGGAGTTCGACTACGCGGGCTGCCAGGCGCTCAAGGTGTTGCGCGAGGACGGGTTCCGCACGATCGTCATCAACTCGAACCCGGCGACGATCATGACCGACCCCGGCTTCGCCGACAGAACGTATCTCGAGCCGCTCGACGTCGAGTCGGTCGCCGAGGTGCTGCGCATCGAGCAGCCGGATGCGCTCCTCCCCACGATGGGTGGCCAGACCGCGCTCAACCTCGCGCGCGAGCTCGCGAACGCGGGTGTCCTCGACGAGCTCGGAATCGAGCTGATCGGGGCGAGGCTCGAAGCGATCGAGCGCGCCGAGGACCGGCTGAAGTTCAAGGAGGCGGTCGAGTCGTGCAATCTCAAGGTGCCGAAGTCGGCGATCGTCACCTCGCTCGACGAGCTGGACGGGCTGAAGGTCCCGGCCGTCGTTCGCCCGGCCTTCACGCTCGGTGGCCACGGGGGCGGCTTCGCCTACACGGAGGACGAGCTATACCGGCAGGTCGAGCGCGGCCTCTCCGAATCCCCGATCGGCCAGGTGCTGGTCGAGGAGTCGGTGCGCGGCTGGGACGAGTTCGAGCTCGAGGTCGTGCGCGACCGCCTCGACAACGTCGTCATCGTCTGCTCGATCGAGAACCTCGATCCGATGGGCGTCCACACGGGCGACTCGGTCACAGTCGCGCCGCAGATGACGCTGCCCGACGAGGCGTACCAGGAGCTGCGTGACGCAGCCGCCGCCGTGATCCGCGCGGTCGGCGTCGACACCGGCGGCTCGAACATCCAGTTCGCCCGCAGCCGCGAGACGGGCGATGTGCGCGTGATCGAGATGAACCCGCGCGTCTCGCGCTCCTCGGCGCTGGCTTCCAAGGCGACGGGCTACCCGATCGCGAAGGTCGCGGCGCGTCTCGCGGTCGGCTACACGCTGGACGAGATCCCGAACGACCTGACGGGCACCATGCCGGCCAGCTTCGAGCCGACGCTCGACTACGTCGTCGTCAAGTTCCCGCGCTTCGCCTTCGAGAAGTTCCCCGGCGCCGACCGGACGCTCGGCACGCAGATGAAGTCGGTGGGCGAGACGATGGGCATCGGCCGGACCTTCTGCGAGGCGTTCCTCAAGGCGTACCGCTCGCGGGAGCTCGACGCCGGCGCTGCTACACCGTGGCAGCTCCTTTCGGATGTCCCCGAGGACGTCCACCCGTTCTTCCAGCGCGAGTTCGACCAGATCCGCGAGTCGATTGCCGACATCGGTGACGTCGAGTCGCTCGTCGCCGGCGACTGGCTCCGGCTGAAGCGGCTCGGTCTCTCCGACGCCGAGATCGCCGCCGCCTCCGGCACCACCGAGACCGCCGTGCGCCAGCGCCGTCGCGACTGCGGCGTCCGCCCCTCGTATCGCAGGGTCGACTCGTGCGCGGGCGAGGTCGAGGCGGCCTCCAACTACTACTACTCCACCTGGGGCGAGCAGGACGAGGCCGCGCCGACCGGCGACCGCCCGCGCGTCGTGATCCTCGGCTCGGGCCCGAACCGGATCGGGCAGGGGATCGAGTTCGACTACTGCTGCGTCCACGCCGTCACGACGTACCGCGAGCTCGGCTACGAGGCCGTGATGGTCAACTGCAACCCCGAGACCGTCTCGACCGACTACGACACCTCCGACCGGCTCTACTTCGAGCCGCTCGACACCGAGTCGGTGCTCGCGATCTGCGAGCGGGAGAAACCCGACGGCGTCGTGATCCAGTTCGGCGGCCAGACGCCGCTGAAGCTCGCCCGCGCGATCGAGGACGCCGGCTACCGGATCCTCGGCACGCCGTTCGACGCCGTCGACCTCGCCGAGGACCGTGAGCGCTTCGCCGGCTTGCTGCTGGCACACGGTCTGCGCTCGCCGGAGTGGGGGATCGCAGCGTCGCCCGACGAAGCCGTCGAGATCGCCGAGCGGATCGGCTACCCGGTGCTCGTCCGGCCCTCCTACGTGCTTGGCGGCCGCGCGATGCGCGTCTGCTACACGCCCGACGACGTGCGCGAGATGCCACCGTTCGAACGGATCCTCGTCGACCGTTTTGTCGAACACGCGGTCGAGGTGGACGTCGACGCGCTCTGCGACGGCGTGGACACCTACGTCGCCGCGGTCATGCAGCACGTCGAGGAGGCTGGGGTTCACTCGGGCGACTCCGCCTGCGTTCTGCCGGCGCCCAGTCTTTCGTTTACGCAGAGCCAGGAGATTGCGCGAATCGTCCGGATCCTCGGCCGCGGTCTCGGGGCCGTCGGTCTGCTCAACGTCCAGCTCGCGCTGACGGGCGACGGCGACGTCTACGTGATCGAGGCGAACCCACGCGCGTCGCGGACAGTGCCGTTCGTGAGCAAGGCGACCGGCGTGGAGCTCGTCAAGGCGGCCTGCCGCCTGGCGCTCGGAGCGACGGTCTCGGAGCTCGGGCTCCCGCCGGAGAGGCCGCCGCGGCAGTGGAGCGTCAAGGCCGCGGTGCTGCCGTTCGCACGCTTCCCCGGCAGCGATCCGGTGCTCGGTCCGGAGATGCGCTCGACCGGCGAGGTGATGGCGAGCGCCGCGGATCTCTCGACCGCGCTCGACAAGGCCGAACGCGCCGCGGGGCGGAGGCTGCCGCGCTCCGGCTCCGTCTTCATCTCCATCCGCGAGCCCGACCACCAGCAGGCCGTGCCGATCGCAGCGACGCTCGTCGGCCTCGGCTTCGAGCTGTACGCGACCGAGGGGACGGCGGCCACGCTCGCCGCGGCGGGAATCGCGGTCGAGCCTGTGCGCAAGCTCAGCGAGGCGACCGACGGCGAGCCGACGGTCGTCGACCTCATCCGGCGCGGCCGCTGCGATCTCGTCATCAACACGCCGGAGGGCCGCAACGCCCGCTCGGACGGCTACGCGATCCGCGAGGCAGCGCTCGCACGGCGCGTGCCGTGCATCACGACTCTCTCGGGAGCGGCCGCCGCCGTGCACGCGATCGCCACCGCGCGGGCCGAGCAGGCCATGTCACTTCAGGAGCGGATCGATGCGGAGCTCGGCGTCACCCAGTCGGCATAGCGTCACCGGCTCCGAGCGCCTCGGGCCGTACACCTTGCTGAGCCTCGAGCGCGGCGACCTCGACCCCGGCCTGCCCGGACAGTTCTTCATGCTCGAGGCGCCGGGTCGCCTGCTGCCGCGGCCGTTCTCGCTCTGCCTCGCGCCGCCCGACGAGCTCGCGTTTCTCGTCGACCCGGTCGGGCCGGGAACCGAAGCGCTCTGCCGGCTCCGGGCCGGGGACGAGATCGCAGTGCTCGGGCCTCTCGGGCACGGCTACCGGCTCGACGTCGAGCGGCCGCTCCTCGTCGGCGGTGGGATCGGGATCGCACCGCTGCCCTGGCTCTCCGCGGCGCTGAACGCCCCTCCGGCCGTGCTCGGATTCCGCTCGCAGCACCACGCCGAAGCGGCCGCGCTGCTGCCGCACGCCGAGGTCGTGATCGATCCGGTACTCGTCACCGACGTGCTGCCAGAGGGGCACGACGTGCTGGCGTGCGGGCCGGTGCCGATGCTCCACGCCGTGGCTGCGCGGTGCCCGAATGCGCAGCTCGCGTGGGAGGCCCCGATGGCCTGCGGCTACGGGGCGTGTTACGGCTGCGTCGTCGAGATCGACGGAGCGCTGAAGCGCCTCTGCATCGAAGGGCCGGTACTCGATTCCGTTCGCCTTCGCCCGCGCGAGGAGGTGGCCGCGTGAGGATCCTCAACGCGAGCGGCTGCCTCGACGCACTCGCCGCGCCCGACGTCGCGCGGCAGCTCGACGCCTTCGTCACGAAAACGGTCACACCGCTGCCTCGAGAGGGGAACGCGCCGCCGCGGATCGCGGAGACCGAACATGGGATGCTCAACGCCATCGGCCTCGCCAACCCCGGCCGCGACCGTTTCCTCGCCGAGCACCTCCCGCAGCTGGCCGAGCTCGGGGTTCCGTTGTGGGTCAGCGTCGGCGGCTTCTGCGCCGACGACTACGCGGAGACGTGCTCGCGGCTCGCGGGCGTCGAGGCGGTCGAGCTCAACCTCTCGTGCCCGAACGTCGACGAGGCAGCCGACTCCGCCGCCGAGATCGTCGCCGCCTGCCGGCGCGCGACCCAGCTCCCGCTCTACGCGAAGCTTTCCGCCGCGCATCCGGACGTCGCCGCGGTCGCGCGCGCGGTCGCTGCGGCCGGCGCCGACGGTCTGTCCCTCATCAACACGCTTCGTGCGACCGCGCTCGACGCGCGCCTTCGGCCGGTGCTGGCGCGCGGCAGCGGCGGCCTGTCGGGACCTTCGCTGAAGCCGATCGCGCTCCACGCGGTGAGCGTCTGCCACGAGGCGACCGAGCTCCCGATCGTCGGGATGGGAGGGATCGAGACCGGCCGCGACGCCCTCGAGTTCGCCGTCTGTGGCGCCCGCGACATCGCGCTAGGAACGGTCCTCTTCGCCGACCCCGGCGCTCCGGCGAGGGTTCGTGCCGAGCTGGCCGCAGCGTGTGAAGCCGCCGGTGTTGCCACACCGGACGACGCGAGGAGTCTGGCAAAAAGCCCGGAAACCCAGCGAAAAGTCCCCGCTTGAAGCCCACGGGCACATTGGTAAGATCGGCCGGCCGTGAGTCCGACCAAGATGCAGGCGCATGCCCCGCTTCGTTCCCTCGACCAGCGGATGGACGCCCTCAAGAGAGCGAACGACGTGCGCGTCAAGCGCGCGAAGCTGAAGAAGGACCTCAAGGAAGGCGCGGTCCGGATCGAGAAGATCCTCGGTAACCCGCCCGAGTACGTCTCGACGGCAAAGGTCATCGACATCCTGATGGCGGTGCCGAAGTTCGGGCGCGTCAAGGCGACGCGGTTCCTCACCACGTGCAAGATCAGCCCGTCCAAGACGGTCGGCGGACTCTCCGACCGGCAGCGCGCCGAGCTGATCGGCCTCTTCAACAGCAGGTAGTGGAGGTTCCTCGGATGCCGACGGTGCTCGTCGTAACGGGCCCGTCGGGCGCCGGCAAGGGGACGCTGATCCGCGAGCTCGTCGCGCGCGTGCCGGAAATCGAGGCGACCGTCTCGGCCACGACACGCGAACGGCGGCGCGGGGAGGAGGACGGTCGCGAGTACTGGTTCCTCTCCGACGACGACTTCCTCGCGAGCGTCGTGCGCGGCGAGTTTCTCGAGCACGTCGAGTACGTCTCCGGCCACCGCTACGGCACGCTCCGCTCGGAGCTCGACCGCATCGCGGGGAAGGGCCACGTGCCGCTGCTCGAGCTCGAGACCGAAGGAGCGCTGCGCGTCAAGCACGAGGTGCCGGGCGCCGTGACGATCTTCATCGCCGCTCGCGTCGACGAGCTCGAGCGCCGCCTGCGCGAGCGCGCGACCGAGAGCTCCGGCGAGATCCATGAGCGCATCGAGCTCGCCCGGAAACAGCTCGAGCAGGCCGGTGAGTTCGACCACGTGATCGAAAACGACGTCCTCGAGCGCGCGGCTGCCGAGCTGACCACGTTGGTCCGCGGCCTCCTGAGTCCCGCAGCTACCATGCCGCGGCGATGATCGAACCCCGCGTCGACGACCTGCTGCAGAACGTGGACTCGCGCTACGCACTCGTGATCGTGGCGGCGAAGCGCGCGCGGCAGATCAACAACTACCACCAGCAGCTCGGTGAGGGCACCTTCGGCGACAACCTGCCGCCCCTCGTCGAGAGCCGGTCGAAGAACTACCTGACCATGGCCCTCGAGGAAGTCTCCCAGGGCATGCTCAAGTACGACTACAGCGCGTAGTCGGAAGCCCGCGCATCAGCCGCACCTGCGGCGGGTAGGCATCATTTCGGCATGTCCCGCGTCCTCTTCGGCGTGACCGGTGGCATCGCCGCCTACAAGGCGTGCGAGCTGTGCCGGTTGCTCGTCAAGGAAGGCCACGATGTCGTGCCTCTGGTCACGCCCAGCGCCGAGCGCTTCGTCACGGCCGAGACGTTTCGCGCGCTCGCGCGGCGGCCGCCCGCGGACGACGTCTACCTCCATCTCACGCGCGCCGACCTCCTCGTCGTCGCGCCGTGCACCGCGAACACGCTGGCCAAGCTCGCGCACGGGATCGCCGACAACGTCCTCACCGAGGCGGCGCTTGCGCACCGCGGGCCGGTGCTCGTAGCGCCGGCGATGAATCCACGGATGTGGGCGCATCCCGCGACGCGCGCGAACGCCGACACGCTGCGTGCGCGCGGCGTCGTCCTCGTCGGGCCGGACGAAGGGGAAACGGCCGAGGGAGAGCTCGGAGTGGGGCGGATGGCCGAGCCGGACGAGATCTTCGGCGCAGCAACCGGTCTCCTCTCCGCAAGTAACAGTCTGTTACAAGGAAAGACAGTGCTCGTTTCGGCTGGCGGCACGCGCGAGCCGCTCGACGCGGTCCGCTATGTCGGCAACCGCTCGTCGGGCCGGATGGGCGTCGCCCTTGCGGCCGAGGCCCGCAGGCGCGGCGCCGAGGTGACACTGCTCGCTGCCAACCTCGCCGTGCCGGCGCCGAATGGAGTGACCGTCGTCGAGACGCCGACTGCCGCCGAGCTCGAGCGCGAGGCGCTCGAACGCGCCGCGGCCGCCGACGTGGTGATCATGGCCGCCGCCGTCGCGGACTACCGGCCTGCCGAGGCGCTCGCAGCAAAGCGGCCGAAGGACACGGCCACCTGGACGCTCGAGCTCGAGCCGACGACAGACGTCCTCTCGGCACTGGGCGACCGCCGCCGCGAAGGCCAGCTCGTGGTCGGCTTCGCCGCCGAGACCGGCGACACCGGCCTGGAACGAGCGCGGGAGAAGCTCGCCCGCAAAGGCGCGGATCTCTTCGTCCTCAACGACGTCTCCCGGCCGGACATCGGCTTCGACGCCTCCGACAACGAGGTGACCCTCCTCACGGCATCCGGCGAGCGCACGGTTGCGAAGGCACCGAAGGAAGAGATCGCAGCCGCGGTTCTCGACGAGGTGGAGACCCTCCTGGGAAATGGCTGAGCGCGCAGTCGAACCGGTTCCGAGTGGCCAGATCTCGACGATCGTCGAGAACCTCGGCCGGGTCGTGCATGCGCCCGACGAGACGCTTCGCCTGATCGTCCTCTGCCTCGTCGCAGAGGGACACGCGATCATCGAGGACTTCCCGGGCGTCGGCAAGACGATGCTGGCCAAGGCGCTCGCCCGCTCGTTGGAGGCCCGTTTTTCCCGCCTCCAGTTCACGCCCGACCTGCTGCCCTCGGACGTGACCGGCGTCAACGTCTTCAACCAGCAGCAGAACGAGTTCGAGTTCCGGCCAGGCCCCGTGTTCGCGAACCTCCTCCTCGTCGACGAGGTGAACCGCGCTTCGCCGAAGACGCAGGCCGCGCTGCTCGAGTGCATGGAGGAGCGGCAGGTCTCGGTCGACGGCACCACGTACGGGCTCGAGCCGCCGTTCATGGTGATGGCGACGCAGAACCCGATCGAGTACGAAGGGACGTATCCGCTGCCCGAGGCGCAGCTCGACCGGTTCACGATGCGGCTCTCGCTCGGCTACCCGCCGCTCGCGGAGGAGGCTCGGATGCTCGACGAGCAGACGCATGAGCCGCCTCTCGACTCGCTCCGCGCCGTCGCCGACGCCGCCGACGTCCTGCGGCTCGTCGAGGCCGCGCGCGGCGTGTATGTCGAGGAGAGCGTCGGCCGGTACGTCGTCGCGCTCCTCCGCCAGACCCGCGCCGACTCACGCCTCTATCTCGGCGCGAGCCCGCGCGCTGGGATCGCGCTGCTCAGGGTGGCGAAAGCGCGTGCGCTCTCCGAGGGCCGCGAGTACGTCACTCCCGACGACGTGAAAGCCGTCGCTGCGCCGGTGCTCGCGCACCGTCTGATTCTGGCGCCGGAGGCTCGCTCGGCCGCGCTCGGCGCGGAGGAGCTCGTCGCCGACGCGCTCGCGCACACTCCGGTTCCCGTCTGATGACGGCCCGGGGTCGGGCGGTACTCGCACTCGGCGTCCTCTGCTGGATCGTCGCAATCGTCTTCGGGTCCCCGGCGCTCTATCCGGTCGCGGCCGGGCTCGTCATCGTGGTCCCGCTCGCGGTTGTGTGGGTGCGGATCACGGTGCGGCAACCGCGCGTGCGGCGGAGCTGGCGGCACGAGAGCCTCGTCGAGCGGGGCGACGTCCGGATCGAGCTCGTGCTCGAGCGCGAGCCCGGCGTCCCACTGCCGAGCGTCGTGGCCCACGAGCAGGTCGGCCGGGTCGGCGACGAGGAGGTCGAGCTCCAAGCGCGCAGGAGAGGCTTCTACTCGGGGTCGTATCGCCTTCGCGACGTGCCTCGCGGACGGCATCGTTTCGCGCCGCTCCGGCTGTCGATCGCAGATCCGTTCGGGCTCGCCGAGACGAGCCTGGCGCTCGACGAGCAACAGTCGCTCGTCGTCTATCCGCGCCTCACCGAGCTCGACCGGCTCTTCTTCGACGGCGGCGCCGGGGCCGACCACGGCAGGCGGCTCCTCCTGCGGCGCCCCGTCGGCTTCGAGCTCCACAGCGTTCGCGACTACCAGCAGGGCGAGTCGCTGCGCCGGGTCCACTGGCCGTCGACCGCCCGGCGCGGCGCGCTGATGGTGAAGGAGCTCGAAGACTCGCCGCGCGACGAGGTCGCGGTCCTGCTCGACGGCGATCCCGCCGCCGTCGCCGGCGTGTCGCCGGATTCGTCCTTCGACGTCGCCGTCAGGGTCGCCGGCTCGATCCTCCTCGCGCAGGTGCAGCGCGGCCGCCGCTGCGTGCTGGTCCTCAACACCGCCGGACGCGAAATGCAAGCGGTTTCGTCGGACGGGCCGGAGTGGCAGCGCGCGCTCGAGCTCCTCGCCGCGGCTGAGCCCGACGCGCGCGGACCGGCCGCGACCTTGCTCAGGTCGGCCGACGGAGTCGCCGCCCGCGCCCTCGAGCTCGTCGTCGTGACCTCCAGGATCGAGCTGTCGCTCGTCGATCGCCTGCTCGAGCGCGCACTCACGCATCGCCCGGTCGCGCTCGTGCACATCGAGCCCGAGAGCTTCGCCGGACGTGCCCGCCGGCCCGAGCCTGCGCTCCTCCGCCTGCAAGCCGCGGGTGTGCCGATCGCGGTCGTACGGCAGGGGGACGACCTCGCTAGCGCGCTCGACGGCGCAGGCGTGAGGGAGTTAGAGCGTGCGTAGCGCGGCCCGGACCGCTGCGGCCAGCGCTCCCGCGCTGATCGTCGTGGCCGCGGCCTGGCTTCGCCTCGAGCAGCCGCTCACCTCGTTGTGGCGCGTGCTGGCGCTCCTCGCGGTCGCGCTGGCGGCCGCGCTGCCCCGCCGCCGTTCGCTCCGGCTCCTCGCCGCCGCGGCTGCAACGGTCGCGGCGGGGTGGGTGGCCATTGGCGTCGATCTCGTCCCGTGGCGGCTCGACCGACCCGGATCCGGCTTCGGTCTCGGACACGCGCTGTCCGAACTCGGGACGAAGTTCGGGAACGGCTTCGGCGACTTCTACGGGACGCATCTCCCGTTCGACCCGCGCGTGCACGTGGCGATGAACGAGCTTGTGCTCTCGGCCGTGTTTCTCTTCGCGCTCGGTGTCACGCTGCTCGTGGCGGAACGGAAGCCCGTTGCGAGCGCGCTCGTGCTGCTCGTCGGTGCCGGCTGGCCGGCCACGATGCTGGGCGCATCGCACGAAATCGTCATGGGTGCGGCGATCCTTGCCGCGGCGCTCGTCCTGCTCGCCGGGCTCGACTCCCGCCGCTGGCCTGCGCTCGCGCTGCCGGCCGTTGCCGTGGTCGCCGTGGCGGCCGTTGCGGTTGGCTCTGCGACGGCGGCGCGCCACGGCCTCGTGCACTGGCAGACGTGGAATCTGGCCCACGTCGCGACCGGGCCCGAGGACGTCGGCTTCGTCTGGAACGCGCAGTACGGCGGCCTCAAGTGGTCGGGCAAGCCCACGACCGTCCTTCAGGTGCAGTCCAACCGGGCGCCTTCCTATCTGCGCGCGACGGTGCTCGACGACTTCGACGGCAACGCGTGGATACAGGGGCGGCCTCGACCTTCCGACTCTCTCGAGCCGGCGGTCACGCGACGGCCGCGAAACGACACCCGCGAGATCGTGACGATCAACGCCCTCGCTGACACGCACCTCGTCGGCGGCAGCGTGCCGATCCGCTTCAAGACTGCGGGCGGCGTACCGCTCGTCAAGACGGAGCCCGGCTTTGCGGAGCTCGACCAGAACCTCCCGCACGGTCTCCGCTACACCGTATGGAGCTACACCGCGCGGCCGAGTGCCACCGTGCTCCGCCGCTCCCCGGCCCAGTATCCGCCGGAGCTCTCGAATGACGGCCTGCTGGATGTGAGCCACGATGTGACGCTGCCGGCTTTCGGCACGCCCGACCGCGCCCAGAAGGTCGAGACGCTGCTCTCGGAGAACTCCGATTTGAATCCCTATGCCACGCTGGCGAGGCTCGCCGAGCAGGTCGCCGGCCGTGCCCGGACTCCCTACGATGCGGTCGCCGATCTCGAGAACTGGTTCGTCGCCTCCGGCACGTTCCGCTACACCAACCACCCGCCGGTGATCTCCCCAGTGCTCGTCAACTTCGTGACGAAGACACATGCGGGCTACTGCCAGTACTTCGCCGGTGCGATGGCGCTGATGCTCCGCTATCTCGGCGTTCCGGCGCGGGTCGCGGTGGGTTTCGCCGGCGGATCCTACGATCAGAGCGAGCAACTCTGGAACGTCTCCGATCGCGAAGCTCACGCCTGGGTCGAGGTCTGGTTCAAGGGATACGGCTGGTTGCCGTTCGACCCGACTCCGGCCGCGCCCGGAGCTGCGCCGCGCTCGATCCGAGGTGCAGCTGCCGTTACCGCGGGTGCGCGAACCGAAGGCTCGACGTCGTCTCCCACGGGTCACGTACGGAGCACGTCGCGTGGGTCGTCGACGATCGCGGGGAAGCTCGGCACGCAGAACGGTTTCTTGCCCGGGCACAAGGGACACCCTCGGTCGGGGTCGCCGGCCGCCGAGCTGAGCGGTGTCGGCAGCGGCCGCGACGGCGACCGGAGTCGGCCGGTGCTGCTCCTCCTCGCCGCTCTTGCGGGGGCGATGGCAGGGATCGTGCTGACCAAGATCGCCTTCCGCATCGCCCGAAGTGTCCGCCGCGATCCGCGCGCAGTCGCGGCCGCCTGCCGGCAGGAGCTCACCTCCTTCCTCGTCGACCAGGGGATCGAGACGCCCCGCAGTGCGACGCTCGGCGACCTCGGCGAGCTCTTCCGACACGAGTTCGGCGTGCGACCCGAGGCGTTCGTCGCAGCGGCGACAGCGGCTCGCTTCGGCCCGGCCGAGGATGCCGCGCCGGCGGCCGCCACCGCCCGGCGGGAGCTCCACGCACTGCTCGGCAGGGCGCGGCGCAGCCTCACCTGGCGGGATCGGCTGCGTGGCCTCCTCTCTCTCCGCTCGCTCACGCGTCCGACCGCGGCGGCCACGTCATGAGCGAATCGACCTACAGCCTCTTCCAGCAGGGTCGCCGCCACCTGCGGGCGGGCATGGCTGCGCAGGCGACCGTCTCGCTCGAGAAGGCGAAGCGCCGAGAGCCCGACAAGGCCTCGATCCGCGAGGCCCTCGGGATCGCGTACTTCCGGATCCGCCGTTGGAGAGAGGCCGAGGCCGAGTTTCGAAAGGTGCTCGAGCTCTGTCCGGTCAACGACTACGCGCACTACGCGCTCGGCCGCTGCCTCGAGAAGCAGGGGAGGGTCGTCGAGGCCAACCGGCACTACAAGCTGGCCAGCTCGCTCCAGCCGGATTCGAACCAGTACCGGGCGCGCATCCGCGAGCTCGACTAGATGCGTGTAGTGGTGCAGCGCGTCTCGCGGGCACGAGTCACGTCCGGGGGCGAGATCGGGCGGGGACTCTGCGTGCTGCTCGGCGTCGCGCACGAGGACGGCGAGGAGCAGGCGACGCGGCTCGCCGGCAAGGTCGCGCGGCTGCGGATCTTCCCGGACGAGGAGGGGCGATTCGATCGCTCCGTGGCAGACGTCGACGGCGCCGTTCTCGTCGTCTCGCAGTTCACGCTCATCGCGGACACGGCGAAGGGCAACCGGCCGAGCTTCGCTGAGGCCGCGCCGCCCGAGGAGGCGGAGGCGCTCTACGAACACTTCTGCTCCGAGTTGCGAGCCCTGGGCGTCCCGGTCGAGACGGGAGTCTTCGGCGCGAAGATGACCGTCGAGCTCGTCAACGACGGGCCGGTGACGATCGTGCTCGACTCCTGAGGGGACCGCCGCCGAGCGCCGTTGCTACACTCGATTCACCACATTTCACCGGTTCGGAGAAATGGGCCTGCGGGCCCATTTTGTATGAGAGGGACGGATGCCGACGACACTCGAGAAGGAGCAGCAGCTGCAACACGAGATCGCACCGCGGGTCGAGAACGACCTGCCGGACGTCGACGTGCTCGCGGTCGAGCTGCTGACTCCGACGCGTTTCCGCGTCTACGTCGACTCTCCGGCGGGCGTCGACCACGCCCTCTGCCAACAGGTCACCGACGTGCTGCGCGACTACCTGCGCGAGTACAGCGTCGAGGTCTCCTCTCCCGGTTCGGATCGGCCGCTCCGGCGGCAGGAGCATTTCGAGGCCGCGCTCGGACGCCGCGTCAAGCTGCGCACCGCCGGCCGTCGCACGTTGCGCGGCGAAATTCTCTCCGCGGGCGAGCAGAGCGTGAAGGTCGCCGCCTCGGACGGCGCCGAAACCGAGATCCCGTACGCCGAGATCGTGCGGGCGAACCTCATCGACGAGGGAGCGTGACATGACCCAGGAAATCATCGAGGCCGTCCGCGAGATCGAGCGCGACAAGGGAATCGAGGAAGGGGCACTCGTCGCCGCGCTCGAGGACGCGCTGCTCGCGGCGTACAAGAAGACGCCCGGCGCGTCGCGTCACGCCACGGTCGAGATGGACGAGGTCACCGGCGACTTTCGCGTCTACTCGGTCGAGCTGCCCGCCGACATCGAGGAGCGCCTGCTCGACGAGGCACGCGAGCGCAAGCTCGAGGAGCTCGAGAAGCTCGAGGAGGAGACCGGCGAGCGCCAGCACACGCTCATCTCCGACGACGACCTCGACATCGACTGGTCCGAGGTCCCCGCCGACGACGTGAAGCGCGAGGACGTGACGCCCGAGGGCTTCGGCCGCATCGCGGCGCAGACCGCAAAACAGGTCATTTTGCAGCGGATTCGCGAGGAAGAGCGACGGATGATGTACGACGAGTACATCGACCGCGTAACGGAGGTCGTGACCGGCATCGTCCAGCAGGCCGGCGATCGCAACAACGTTCTCGTCGACCTCGGCAAGGTCGAGGCGTTGCTGCCGCGCTCCGAGCAGGTCGACGGTGAGCGCTACGAGCAGGGATCGCGGATCAAGGCGGTCATCACCGAGGTGCGCTCAGGGACGAAGGGCCCGCAGGTCATCCTGTCGCGGCGCGATCCGGAGCTGATCAAGACGCTGTTCGAGCTCGAGGTGCCGGAGATCGCAGACGGGCTCGTCGAGATTCGCGGCGTCGCCCGCGAGCCGGGCTACCGCTCGAAGATTGCGGTCGAGTCGCATGCGCAGGGAGTCGATCCGGTCGGCGCTTGCGTCGGTCCGCGCGGCTCGCGCGTCCGCATGGTCGTCTCGGAGCTCCGCGGCGAGAAGATCGACATCATCCCGTGGAACCCCGAGCCGGCGCGGTTTGTCGCGAAGGCGCTCTCGCCCGCGCGCGTGCGGGAGGTCTACCTCGACGACGAGGCGCGCGAGGCGACCGTCGTGACCCCCGACGACCAGCTCGCGCTCGCGATCGGCAAGGAGGGCATGAACGCCCGCCTCGCCGCGCGTCTCACCGGCTGGAAGATCGACATCCAGAGCGATACCGAGTTCGCCCAGGCCGAGGCCGAGGCGGCCTTCGGAGGCGGCGAGCCGGGTGCGGAGGACTTCTCCGGCCGCTGCTCCGCGGTCCTCGCCAACGGCAAGCGCTGTCCGAACGCTGCGCTGCCCGGCTCGCGCTTCTGCGGCGTCCCGGCGCACCAGGCGCTGGAAGGAACCGGCAGCGACTACGTCGGAGGACCTCCTGCGGAGACCGAGGAGGCCGAGGTCGAGGTTGAGCCCGTGGCCGAGGCCGAACTCGCAGAGCCGGAAGAGGTTCCGGCCGGCATTCCGGTCGAGCCGACCGCCGAGGAGGAGCCTTCGTAGGCGTGCCGATGCGGTGTTGCGCCGGCTGCGGCCGGCGGGCGCCGCAACGTGAGCTGCTTCGCTTCGCGGCCCGCGACGGCCTGCTCGTGGCCGGCCGGGTCGAGCCGGGCCGCGGCGTCTACACCTGCCGCAGCGTCCCCTGCTTCGATCGTGCGGCCGAGCGCGGCGGGTTCGCGCGCGTCCTGCGGCAGGCCGTGCAAATCGAACCCGAGCTGCGCCGCCTTTACACTGAGGTCGGACATGGCTAACGGAGGCAACAGACCGAACCGTCCGCTCCGCCCTCGTGGCGGTGGCGCCGGCGGCGGACGCCGTCGCCGCGTCGTCATCGACCAGGGAGGAGCGCGTCCTTCACGCGAGCAGCGGCAGGCGCGCCAGGACAGTCGGCCCCGCGAGCCACGCGCACCCGCGCCGCCGCCGACCGGCCCCGTCTCGGTCGAGTCCGGGGTCAGCGTCCGCGACCTCTCGCAGGCGCTGGGCGTGTCGATGCCGAACATCATCAAGATCCTGATGGGGCTCGGCCAGATGCGGACCGCGACCCAGTCGCTGAGCGACGAGGAGGTCGAGCTGATCGCAACCGAGGTCGGCCGCGAGATCACCATCAAGCACGCCGCCGACGAAGAGGAAGAGCCCGAGGCCTTCGACGACCCCGAGGAGACGCTGCAGGCGCGGCCGCCGGTCGTCACGATCATGGGCCACGTCGACCATGGCAAGACGACGCTGCTCGACGCGATCCGGAACGCTCGCGTCGTTGCCACGGAGGCCGGCGGGATCACGCAGCACATCGGTGCCTATCAGGTCGATGTCGACGGGCGCAAGATCAGCTTCCTCGACACGCCGGGCCACGAGGCGTTCACCGCGATGCGAGCCCGCGGCGCGAAGGTGACCGACATCGCCGTGCTCGTCGTTGCTGCCGACGACGGCGTCATGCCACAGACGAAGGAATCGATCGCGCACGCGCGCGCGGCCAACGTGCCGATCGTCGTCGCCGTCAACAAGATCGACCTGGCCGACGCGAACGTCGATCGCGTCAAGGGCGAGCTCGCGCAGGAGGGTCTCAACCCCGAGGACTGGGGCGGCGACACACAGTTTGCGGAGGTCTCGGCGAAGACGCAGACGAACCTCGACGAGTTGCTCGAGAAGGTTCTGCTCGTCGCCGACCTCGAGCTCGAAGGCCTGAAGGCGAACCCCAATGCGGACGCTTCCGGCCCGATCATCGAGTCACGGCTCGACGTGGGCCGTGGCCCGGTGGCGACGATGCTCGTCCATCGCGGAACGCTCCGGGTCGGCGATGCCGTCGTCGCCGGCGACGCGTACGGACGCGTCAAGGCACTGTTCGACTACAAGGGCGAGCGGCGGGAGAGCGCCGTTCCTGGCGATCCCGTCGAGATCCTGGGCTTCGACAAGCCGCCGGCTGCAGGTGAGCTCGCGCGCGTCGTCGCCAACGACCGTGAGGCGCGCGACGTTGCGAATCGCCGGGGCGAGAGGTTGCGGCGCGAGCAGCGCGCGGCCGTGCGCGACACCACCGGCGTCTCGCTCGAGGGTCTGTATGAGCAACTCCAGGAAGGCGAGGTCTCCGACCTCAACCTCGTCGTTCGCGGCGACGTCGTCGGCTCGGTCGAGGCCGTCGTCTCCGAGCTCTCGAAGTTCGAGCACGCCGAAGTGCGGCTGAACGTGATCGCCGAGGGCGTGGGGGCGATCACGCAGAACGACATCATGCTCGCGTCCGCCTCCGACGCTCTGATCGTGGGCTTCAACGTGCGCCCGAACGCCGAGGCTCGCGAGCTCGCCGCCCGGGAGGGCGTCGAGCTCCGAATGTACGACGTCATCTACAAGCTCACGGAGGAGATCGAGCAGGCTCTCGTCGGCAAGCTCGCCGCGGTCAAGACCGAGGAGACGATCGGCGAGGCCGAGGTCAGGGCTCTTTTCCGCGTCTCGCGGCTCGGCACGATCGCCGGCTGCATGGTCACCGACGGCGTCGTCCGCCGGAATGGGAGCGTTCGCGTGATCCGCGACGGTGCCGTGATCTACACGACGACGATCTCGCAGCTGAAGCGGTTCAAGGACGACGTGCGCGAGGTCGCGGAGGGCTTCGAGTGCGGCATCCTCCTCGAGGGCTTCAACGACGTGAAAGAGGGCGACGTGCTCGAGATCTTCGAGACACGCGAGGTCGAGCGGACGTCGCTCGACGAAGCTCCCTCGGCCGCTTCCTAAGCGCTGGCGTCGAGCAGCTCGAGCACGCGGCGCGCCTGCTCGCTACCTGCTTCCGCATGAGCTCGGAGCGGGATGCCGTGCGGCCCGAGAGCGTGGAGCGCCTCGGGATGCGCGGACAGCACCGCACGAACGACATCGAGCTCCCCGAGCATCGCTGCGGCGAAGACGTCGAGTCGTGCGCCGTGGTTGAGCAGCAGCTCGGCGATGTCGCGCCGGCCGACGTGAGAGGCAGCTCCGAGCGCGGTCTCCCAGTCGCCGCCGCCCCAATCCCAGCAGGCGTTCACGAGCGTGGGGTGGAGGTCGAGAGCCTCGCGAACCGCGCCGAGGTCGCCGTGGGCGTTCGCGACGAACTCGCGCACCAGATCCTTGTCGAGAGCGGATGGAGCATCCGAGGCACTCATCGTTAGGTAGCCTAACTAAATGTCTGACTCTGCGCAACGACGACGTGACGCCGCCGACCAGATTCACTCTGCCGCGATCCATCTCCTCCGTCGCGTCCACGAGGTCGATGCGGAAGCGATGGGTCTCTCTCCGGCGCGTGCGTCGGCACTCTCGGTGCTCGTGTTCGGTGGGGCACGATCGCTGAGGGAGCTGGCGGACGCCGAGCGTGTGACGAGCGCGACGATGAGCAAGCTCGTGAGCGCGATGGAGGAGGAACGGCTCGTTCGTCGGTATCCGGACGTCAACGATGCCCGGTCGGTCCGGATCGAGGCAACGGCGAAGGGACGTCGGATCCTCGAGCGTGGCCGGGCGCGGCGGCTCGATCTGCTCGAGCGGCTTCTGAGCGCGGCCAGCGAGACAGAGATCGCGGCCATACGGACAGCCGCCGTCGCTGTCGAGCGCGCGATCGACTCCGCTTGAATGCGGCGGTGGCGAGCGGCTGGATCGGGATCCTCACGTGCGAGCTCCATTTTCCGGAGGCGCATTCGCTGAAGGAGAAACGGCACCACCTCCGGTCGGCGAAGGCGCAACTTCAGAACCGCGTCGGCGCGTCGGTCGCCGAGGTGGACCACCACGACGTCTGGCAGCGAGCGAGAATCACAGCCGCCTGCGTCGCGCGCGAGCACCGAGAGGCCGAGCGACTACTCGACGAAGCGGAGCGATGGCTGCGCGGTCAGGAGTGGGAGGTCGCCCTCGCGGAGCGGCTCTACGTGGATCCAGAGGACTAGTAGGGTCGCGCCGGTGCACGCCGTTGAGTTGATCGAGCGCAAGCGGAACGGGGACGAGATTCCGGCTCAGGAGTTGCGCGAGCTCGTTGCGGCCTACGTGCGCGAGGAGGTTCCCGACTACCAGATGGCCGCGCTGCTGATGGCTGTCTGGTTCCGCGGGCTGTCGCCCGCCGAGACGTTCGCGCTGACGCAGGCGATGGTCGCGAGCGGCGAGACGATCGACCTGGCCGCTCGTCTCGGCAGAAGGGTCGTCGACAAGCATTCGACGGGCGGCGTGGGGGACAAGACGACGCTCGCGCTGGGGCCGGTCGTCGCCGCGTGCGGCGCTCCATTCGGGAAGATGAGCGGCCGCGGGCTCGGGCACACGGGCGGCACCCTCGACAAGCTCGAGTCGATTCCGGGCTTCCACGTCGAGCTCCCGATCGACGAGCTCATCCGCCAGGTGCAGGAGATCGGGCTGGCGGTTGCCGGGCAAACCGCCGACCTCGTGCCGGCGGATCGCAAGCTCTATGCCCTGCGGGACGTGACGGCCACGATCGACGAGGTCTCGCTCATCGCGGCGAGCATCATGTCAAAGAAGATCGCGGGCGGCGCCAGCGCGCTCGTTCTCGACGTCAAGGTCGGGGAGGGCGCGTTCATGCGCACGCGCGAAGCGGCGCGACGCCTTGCCGAGGTGATGAGCGGGCTGGGTCAGGACGCAGGCATGGACGTCGTCTGCCTGCTGACGGACATGGAGCAGCCGCTCGGGCACGCCGTCGGCAATGCGCTCGAGGTGCTGGAGGCGTACGAAACCCTCGCCGGCGCCGGGCCGCCGGACTTTCGCGCGCTCGTGGTAGAGGCCTCGACGCAGTTGCTCGCGCTATCGGATCTCGATCTCGACGAAGAGGAGGCGCGGCAGCGCGTGACGACCGTTCTCACCGACGGCTCCGCGCTCGCAGCGTATGAACGGTGGATTCGGGCGCAGGGCGGCGATCCCGATCCGGCGCGCTTGCCGCGCGCCGGCGTCGTTCGGCCGGTGTCGGCGCCGGTCACGGGTTTCGTGCGCGAGGTTCGCGCGAGGGAGGTGGCCGGCGTCGCAATGGGGCTCGGAGCCGGTCGCGAGCGCAAGGAGGATCCGATCGACCACGCAGTCGGCGTGGTCTGCCGCGCCAAGCGCGGCGATCGCGTCGAACGCGGTGACCCGCTGGCCGAGGTCCACGCGCGAGACGAGGCGGAGGCCGCGACGGCGGAGGCCGCACTGCTCGATGCGTACGAGATCGGAGACGAGCCGGAGCCGCGTCCGCTCCTCTTGGATGTGATTCGCTGAGCCAGAGTCTGTCCAGGGCGTTCTCCGGGCAGGGCAAGTGATTGCCGGAGTTTGGAGATCGACCTGCACGCATTCGTGACGTTTCGTGCGCTAGCGTCGGCTCCGAGGGCGGAGGGAAGGCGTCCCCACCCTGGGTGGGGTGTGGTCGACAGCGGCGCGAGCCGGGGCGCGTAGGTCTAGCCGAGAGGCGGTTCATGCAGTCAAACGCTTCAATGACGCCGTGAGCGAACGCATGCGCAGGGTCAACGAGTCGGTGAGGCAGGTGCTCGCCGAGGCGCTTCCCGAGCTCAAGGACCCCCGAATCGGGCTGATCACCGTCACCGGCGTCGACACGGCACCGGATCTGCGCCATGCCACCGTCTTCATCAGCGTGCTCGGCTCAGGGCGAAAGCAGCGCGCGAGCCTGCTCGGACTCGAGGCGGCGCACGGCGTACTCCAGTCGCGACTCGCGCGAGAGCTCCGGCTGAAGCGAACCCCTCAACTGACCTTCGAGTACGATCCCACGGTCGAGCGCGGCGTGCGCATGACCCGCCTGATCGACGAGCTCGCGCCGGACGACGATGACCCAGACGACTGATCTGCAGGCGATCGGAGACGTGCTCCGGCGGCACGACCGCTTCCTGGTCGTTACGCACGAGAACCCGGACGGAGACGCTCTCGGATCGCTCCTCGCGGCCTCACTCGCGCTCCGGCAGCTCGGCAAGGACGCGGTCATGTACCTGCCCGGCCGGACGCCGTTGCCGAGCGAATACGGGTTCATGCCGCTCGCAGACCTCGTTCGCGAGCCGCCGGACGACTCGGCGGACCGCGTGCTGCTCGCGGTCGACTGTGCGAAGGAGGAGCGCATCGGCGACGACGGCGCTCGTTCACGCGCGCCGCTCACCGTCAACATCGACCACCACCACGACAACACGCGGTTCGGCGATCTGAACCTCATCGTCGCCGACGCGTCGTCGACCGGCGAGATTCTGCGGGACGTTTTCGCCGAACTGGACGTCGAGCTCACACCGGAGCTCGCCGAGCCTCTGTACATCGCCCTCGTCACCGACACCGGGCGGTTTCAGTACGCCAACACCACGCCGAAGTCGCTCCGGCTCGCGGCCGAGCTCGTCGACGCCGGCGCTGACATCCACGAGGTCTTCCAACAGGTCTACGAGTCGCTCGAGTTCGCGAAGCTGAAGCTGCTCGCGCGTGCTCTCGACCGGGCCGAGGTGCTTGAGGGCGGCCGGATCGTCGTCTCGCATCTCCTGCGTGCCGACTTCGGCGAGGTCGGCGCGAGCGAGCCGTACTCCGAGGGGATCATCGACTATCTGCGCGCGGTAGAGGGAGCGGAGCTGGCGGTGCTGATCCGGGAGCAGCTGAACGAAGACGCCGCCGCATACAAGGGATCGCTTCGTTCGAGCATCGACGAACTCGACGTCTCGGCGATCGCGCGTCGTTTCGGCGGCGGAGGGCATCGCCAGGCCGCCGGCTTCTCCACCGACCTTCCCCTCGCGGAGATCGTCGAGCAGATCCGCGAAGGCTTTCTCGCGCAGCGTGCCGCCTCGCGCGCTTGATCCTGCGGGCGTCGCGCTCGTCGACAAGCCGCGCGGCCCGTCGTCCTTCGCCGTCGTGGCTCAGATCCGTCGCATGACCGGTGCCCGGACCGGTCATGCGGGGACTCTCGACCCCTTCGCGACCGGGCTGTTGCTCCTGTTGTCCGGGCGGACAACTAAGCTGGCACCATGCCTCGTAGGGCTGGACAAGCGCTATCTCACCGAGATCGACCTCTGCCGCCGGACCTCGACCGGGGACCCGGAGAGCGAGGTGGTCGAGAGCCAATCGCCCCCGGGCGAGGACGAGCTCGCCGGGCGGCTCGAGCGCCTCCGCGGTGAGATCGAGCTACCGATTCCGGCCGCTTCGGCGGTGAAGATCGGTGGCGAGCGCGCGTACCGGCTCGCGCGGCGTGGCATCGAGGTGGAGATGCCGACGCGCCGTTCGACCGTGCATGCGCTCGACGTCATCGCGTATACGGGCGAGACGGTCACGCTTGACCTCCGCGTCAGCTCGGGGACCTACGTCCGGTCGCTTGCGATCGCACTGGGTGGACACTGCGTGACGCTGCGGCGGACGGAGGTCGGGCCGTTCTCGGTCGCCGACGCCGTCACACCGGAGGCGTTCACGGCCGCGCGGCTTCTGGCCGAGTCGGTAGTGCGGAAGCGCATCGAAGCCGAACGCTCCGGGACGGGCGCGTGAACGTCGCTCGCGACCCCGCCGGCCTTCCCGGGGCGCGCCGCGCCGCGGCCGTCGGCACCTTCGACGGCGTCCACCGTGGCCACCTGCGAGTGATCGACGCAGCGAGCAGAGCAGGACTGCGGACGAGCGTCGTCACGTTCGACCCACATCCGCGAGCGGTGCTCGGCCATCGCGTCGAGCTCCTCGCGACGCTCGAGCGCAGGCTCGAGCTGCTCTCGGACGCCGGCGTCGAGGACGCCCTCGTTCTCCCCTTCGACGAAGCGCTCGCGGCGCTCTCGGCGGAGGAGTTCGCCGAGCAGATTCTGCGTGCGATCGGGGCGGAGACTGTCGCGGCGGGGGAGACGTTCCGCTTCGGGCGCGGTCGCGAGGGCGATCTGGACCTGCTCGACCGGCTCGGCTTCGACGTGCGCCGGGTGCCGCTCGTCGAGCACATCTCGTCGAGCCGCGTACGCGAGTTCGTCCACGCAGGCGAGATCGAGCCTGCGGCGACGCTGCTGGGACGTCCGCCCGAAGTCGAGGGGATCGTCGTCCGCGGCGATGGACGGGGTCGCGAACTCGGTTTCCCGACCGCGAACCTCGACGTCCCGGCGGGGCTACTCGTGCCGCCGGACGGCGTCTACGCCGGCTGGGCCAGGGACCGGCGGGCGGCGATCTCGATCGGGACGAACCCGCACTTCGACGGCGTCGAGCGACGGGTCGAAGCGCACCTGCTCGACTTCGACGGCGATCTCTACGGCGAGCGGCTCGTCGTCGAGATCTGGACACCCATCCGCGAGCAGCGGCGCTTCGAGTCACTCGAGGAGCTCGTGGCTGCGATCGACGACGACGTCGAGCGGACGCGCGGCGCTCAACGGCCGGGCTGAGCCGAGCTGCCCGTCCTACGAACCCGACAGGGGCAGCGCCGTCCAGCCCACGCGCGCGACGCCCTCCCGTGGAAAGTCGACCCGGTGACTCATGAGGAACCCACCGGCGAAGCCGTAGACATCGCCGCCGAGCGGATCGAGCGCGTAGTCGGGTCGCTCGATTCGCACGCCGGTCAGCGGATCGTCCTCGCTCTCCGCCACACGCCAGCGGCCGTTGCGCTCGGTCAAGACGGCCACGGCGTCGCCGAGCTCATAGCGGCCGGGCTCGACGCGGGCCGTTCCCGTCCCCTCGAGAGGCGCCGGCACGAGCTCCAACTCGCGGACGACCCGCCGGATCAGCCCGCTGCCACGCCAGCTGTTCGTGAGCACGGCAAGCGCGGTCTGCTCCTCGGGCACGAGCAGAAGCAGCGACTGGTAGCCGCCCACCGATCCTTCGTGGTCGAACGCGCGTCGCCCGCCGACGAGCGTCCGGCTCCAGCAGCCGAGGCAGTAACGGCCGCCCAGCGCGTCGGCGCGCGGCGTGCGAACAGCACCAAGCGCTCCCGCGGACAAAGGACCAGGCCCACCTAGCTGGTGCTTCGCGAACCGAAGGAGGTCTCCGACCGTCGACCAGAGCCCGCCCGCCGCCCGCCTCGACTCGGCGTACTCGACCTCCGGAGCCGGCCGGTGGCCGGTCGCGCCGTCGGGGACGTGTCCTGGAGCGGCGCTGTCGGGCTCCTCGAAGCTGGTGCGCCCGAGCCCAAGTGGATCGAGCAGGCGCTCCTGCACCGCCTGGGAGTACAACGTCCCTGCCGCCGCGGAACACGCCTCGCCGGCGAGCACGTAGCCGGCGTTCGAGTACGACCAGAGGTCGCGGCACGCGTCGGGGAGCAGTTTCCGCGAGTTCGGTCGCAGACCGGCCGTGTGCGAGAGGAGCCGCCCGGCGGTCGTGCCGTCCGCTCCTAAGTGCTCGTCGAGGTCGAGCACGAGCGCCGCGAGGGACGCCGTGAACCACTTCGTGATCGAGGCGATTCTGAACGGCGTGTCGACCTCGACCGGCCCGTCGGCGGCGAGCTCCACTCGTTCGCCTACAAGGAGCCCGGCGGTGACGGCCGGGACGCCGCTGCGCGCCCGTGCGTCGCGCACGATCTCGGTCAGTCGTTCTTGCGGAATCGCGCTCGCCATGCCGGTTTCCGCTACCCTACCCGGCGACCCAGGCCCGGCTCGCGTCACGTCCTTGGCGCCGCGGGCGGAGCCTTGGGAGGCGAACTAGGAAGGGAGAGGGCATTGGCCCTGACCAAGGAAGCAAAGCAGGAGATCATCTCGAAGCACGGCCGCAGCGATGCCGACACCGGCTCGCCGCAGGTGCAGATCGCGATGCTCACCCAGCGGATCAACGAGCTGACCGAGCATCTGCGTACCCACAAGCACGACCACTACTCGCGGCGCGGGCTGCTCAAGCTCGTCGGGCGGCGCCGTCGCTTCCTGAACTACCTGCAAAAGCACGACCTCGAGGGCTACAGAGCCCTCATCAAGGAGCTCGGCCTACGCCGCTAGCTCCCAGAACTCGGAGGGTGGAAGTTCGAGCGAGCCCACGTAGATTGGACTGGCTCGAGCTCCCGCCCTCCACAAGCAAAGTGGAGGACAATTGATGAGTATCGCGACCGAGAGCCGGGCGCAGGTCTCCGTTCAGATCGGTGATCAGGAGATCAGCTTCGAAACCGGCCACCTCGCGAAGCAAGCGGACGGCGCTGTCGTCGTTCGCGGAGGCGACACGATGGTGCTCGCCACAGCCCAGGGGCGCGCAGAGCCGCGCGAGGGCGCAGACTTCTTCCCGCTCACCGTCGACGTCGAAGAGCGGATGTACGCCGCCGGGAAGATCCCCGGCGGTTTCTTCAAGCGGGAGGGCCGCCCGACGGAGCGCGCCATCCTCACCGCGCGGATGATCGACCGCCCGATTCGGCCGCTCTGGCCGAAGGGCTTCCGCAACGAGGTTCAGGTGATCTGCACCGTCCTCAGCGCCGACATGGTCACGGCGCACGACATCCTGTGCATCAACGGGGCATCGGCCGCGCTGATGCTCTCGCCGATGCCGTTCTTCGGGCCGGTCGGTGCCGTGCGCATCGCGCTGGTGGAGGGGCAGCTCGTCATCAACCCGACGCTCCGCGAGAGCGAGGACAACGACGAGCTCGACCTGATCGTGGTCGGCACGAAGGACGCGCTGACCATGGTCGAGGCCGGCGCGAACGAGATCCCCGAGGAGAAGATCCTCGAGGCGCTCGAGATTGCCCACGCCGAGATCGTGAAGCTCTGCGACGCGCAAGAAGAGCTGCGCCGCCAGGCCGGCAAGCCGAAGTGGCTCGACCTCGAGCTCATGGCAGAGATCGAGCGCGACCACGGCCACACGATCTGGGAGCGGATCCAGCAGGTCGGCATCAAGGAGTCGAGCACGGCGGTCGACGAGCTCCTGGCCGAGCTTGCGCCGGCGATCACGATGGAGTCGACCGACGACGACATCCAGCGCCAGATCCAGGTCAAGTCGGCTCTCGCGATGCTGCTCGACAAGCAGCGGTCGGTCGCCGTCGAGGGGCCGGTGCGCGAGCAGTTCGGCGACGATCTCAAGGCGCTGACCGACGCCGAGCAGGACTCGAAGGCGCTCAAGTCGGCCAAGCGTCAGCTGCTCTTCGATCGGATCATCGAGCACGTCCAGCTGCCGTTCCCGGCCGGCGGTGCTTCTGCCGACGCCGAGACCGACGAGCCGGCTGCGAAGGACTCGCAGACACGCTCACAGATCAAGAAGGCGAGCGAGGCGATCTACAAGGACCTCGTGCGGCAGAAGATCGCCGTCGAGAAGCGCCGGCCCGACGGTCGCGGCGCCGAGGAGATCAGGCCGATCGAGGTCGAGGTGGGCGTCAATCCGCGCACGCACGGCTCAGGCCTCTTCACGCGCGGCCAGACGCAGATCCTCTCGTCGCTGACGCTCGGCACCGCGAAGGAGGGTCAGCGCATCGACGACCTCTCCCTCGAGGAGGAGCGCCGCTACATGCACCACTACAACTTCCCGCCCTACTCGGTCGGGGAGACGGGCTTCATGCGCGGCCCGAAGCGGCGTGACATCGGCCACGGTGCGCTCGCGCAGCGGGCGCTCGAGGCGGTCATCCCGACGCCGGAGGAGTTCCCCTACACGATCCGGATCGTCTCGGAGACGCTCGAGTCGAACGGCTCGTCGTCGATGGGCTCGGTCTGCGGCTCGACCCTCTCGCTGATGGACGCGGGTGTGCCGATCAAGGCGCCGGTCTCCGGCATCGCGATGGGCCTCGTCAAGGAGGGCGACGACTACGTCATCCTCACCGACATCCAGGGTGCGGAAGACCACCTCGGCGACATGGATTTCAAGGTCGCCGGCTCCCGGGACGGGATCACCGCGCTCCAGATGGACATCAAGATCACGGGAGTCACGCAGCAGATCATGCGAGACGCGCTCGAGCAGGCGAAGCGCGCCCGGGAGTTCATCCTCGACAAGATGCTCGACGTCATCCCCGAGTCGCGCGCGGAGCTCTCGGACAACGCACCGCGGATCACGACGGTCAAGATCGACCAGGAGAAGATCGGCATGGTCATCGGCAAGGGCGGCGAGACGATCCGCGGCCTGGAGTCCGACTACGAGGTGCAGATCGACATCGAGGAAGACGGCACGATCCTCGTCTACGCGACCGAGGGGACGAAGGCCAGGGAGGCCGTCGCCGCGATCGAGGCTCTGACGAAGGAGCCCGAGGTCGGCGACGCGTTCACCGGCAAGGTCGTGAAGACGACGCAGTTCGGCGCCTTCGTCGAGCTGAAGAAGGGCACCGACGGTCTTCTGCACGTCTCGAACGTCGGCCCGGGCCGGGTCGCGCACATCGAGGACGTGATGAGCCGCGGCGACGTCGTCGACGTTGTCGTCCAGGAGGTCGACAAGGCCCGCGGGCGGATCGGCTTGAAGCTCGTCGCGAAGCACGAGGACGGCGGTCTCGTCCAGCCGGAGGAGCTGATCGAGCGGGCGAAGGACGCGCCGCCGAGGCCTCCCGAGGAGGAGCGGCCGCGCGGCGGCGATCGTCGCGGCGGACGTGGCGGCGGCCGCGGCCGCTAGCCCGCGCCGCACCGACGGCGAGTAACCGAGCACCGGGGCGGGCGGCACACACCGCCCGGCCCGGCGTTCAATTCACTCGTTCGGGTCAAGGATCCACCCCGAATCGCTTCACTCCACGCTCGGCTCGTGCCGATGACTTCAACGAGCCGATCCTTTGAGCCTTCCGACCATCTCACCGCTGCGGGGCCTCGTCGAGGTCACCCGCCTCCTGCGGGCGCGTGAGGATCTTCCTGCGCTGCTCGACGCTGTCGCTCGAACCATCGGCGAGTCGCTCGGCTACGGCACCGTCGCGGTCAACGTCTACCGGCCGGCCTGGGACGACTTCGAGGTGACGACCGTGTACGGGAACGAGGAAGCTCGAGCGACGCTGCTCGGCAACGCGCGCCGCGGCGATGACTGGACGGTTCTCCTCTCCGAGCGCTTCGAGCGGCGCGGCGCCTACGTCGTGCCGAGCGGATCGGTCGACTGGGATACGCTCGGTCTGAGCTACGTGCCGCAGGGAGGGCGGGCGTGCCATCCCGACGCCTGGGATCCCGAGGACGCGCTCTTCGTTCCGATGCGCGACCGTCTCGGCCTTCTGCTCGGGATCATCTCGGTCGACGAGCCGGTGACCGGCCGCCGGCCAACCGACGACGACCTCGACGTCCTCGTGTCGCTCGGCGACCACGCGGCGCTCGCCGTCGAAGCGTCACGCGAGGCTGCGCAGTCGTCCCGGCACCAGCGGGCTCTCCAGGAGCTGCTCGCCGTGTCGTCCCGCATCACGAGCGAGACGTCGAACACCGAAGTCCTGCGGCGCGTCTGCACCGGCATCCGCGACGCCCTCGACTTTCGCAACGTATGCGCAGCGCTCGTCGATCCGGAGAGTGGCGCCGTCGTCCCGCACGCAACGGCGGGCTGGAGGCTCGATGAGATGCAGCAGCGCGAGCTCGCGAGCGTCGCGCAGCTCGAGCCGCTGCTCGACGACGTGTTCCTGCGTGAGGGCTGTTACCTCTTCACGCACGCCCAGGCCCGCGCGCGGCTCGGTACGGCGGCCGAGGTCTACCCCTCCCAGCTCAACGGCCGCGGCCCGTGGGCGTGGAATCGCCACCTCTTGATCGTGCCGTTGTGGGACGGCGGGGGCGCGCTGCTCGGGATCATCTGGGTCGACAACCCCGCCGACCGGCTCGTGCCGTCGGCCGATCGCCTCCAGGCTTTGCGGATCTTCGCCAACGATGCCGCCGCCGCGCTCATGTCCGGTCGGCATCTCGGCGAGCTTCGCTTTCTCGCCAACCACGATCCACTCACACGGCTCCTCAACCGGCGCGCGTTCGTCAACCGCCTCGAGAGCGAGGTCGCCCGGGCGGTGCGTTACAGGCGCTCGTTCGGCCTCGTCGTGGCAGATCTCGACGGGTTCAAGCAGCTCAACGACCGCTACGGGCACGCCGCCGGCGACGAGGCGCTCGTCGCGTTCGCGAACGTGCTCACCGAGTCGCTGCGGAAGCCGGACGACGCCTTCCGCATCGGCGGCGACGAGTTCGCGGTGCTCGTCGCGGAGGCGACCGAGGAGGACACACGCCAGGTCGTCGCGCGAATCGAGGCGCTGCTCGAGCAGCTGTCGGCCGGCGGCGAGCCGTGGGCCGCCGACCTCGGCGCCTGCTTCGGCTCTGCAGCCTGCCCGGAGGACGCGAACGACGAGAAGACGCTGTTCCGCCTCGCCGACGAGGCGCTGTACGACGCGAAGCGGACCGGCACCGTGCTGCAATTCGTCGCCCGGGCCTAGAGGCTCCGCGCGGCGGTTCACCTACGATCACCGCGTGCAGAAAGTGACGCTCAGCGAGCTCGACAGCGGCGAGCGCGTCATCTCGGAGCGCGTCGCCGGCGTTCGCTCCGTCGCGCTGGGGTTCTGGATCGACGTCGGCTCCCGTGACGAGCGCGCAGAGCGCGCAGGCGTCTCGCACTTCATCGAGCACCTCCTGTTCAAGGGCTCGCGCCGCTTCGACGCGCAGGAGATCGCGGAGACGTTCGACGCCATGGGCGCCGAGCTCAACGCGGCAACCTCCCGCGAGAACACCGTCGTCTACGCACGCGTCCCCGACCATCACGTCGAGACGGCTCTCGAGGTGATGACCGACATGGTCTTCGCACCGTCGTTTGCCGAGGTCGACCAGGAGCGTGAGGTCGTGCTCGAGGAGATCGCGATGTACGAGGACGCGCCTCAGGAGCTCGTGCACGACCTCTTCTCGCAGGCCGTCTTCGCCGACCATCCGCTCGGACGGCCGGTGATCGGCACCGCCGAGGTCATCTCGACGGTCAGCCGCCGTGCGCTTTCGGGCTACCACCGCAGGGCCTACGCGCCCGGCAACGTCGTGGTCGCCGCCGCCGGGAACCTCGACCACGACCGCCTCGTCGCGTCGCTTCAGCGCAGCGAGCGACGCGCGGGAGCGCCCGCGCGAGCCGGTACCCGCGTCCGCCGGCCGCTCGCGCAGCTGCCCGGCCCCGGCCTCCGCTTCCAGCGCAAGGAGACCGAGCAGTACCACCTCTGCCTCGGGGCGACCGGCATCTCGCGCTCCGACCGCCGCCGCTTCGCCTCGTCGCTGCTCGACTCGATCCTCGGCGGGTCGGCCTCCTCGCGGCTCTTCCAGGAGATCCGCGAGAAGCGGGGGATGGCGTATGCCGTCTACAGCTTCGGCGCCCAGTACACCGACACCGGCATCCTCGGCGTCTACGTCGGCACGAGGGAGGAGAACCTCGCAGCGTGCGTCGAGATCTGCGTCGAGCAGATCGGCGAGATCGCGGCGGGGAGGCTGCGCAAGGGAGAGCTCGAGCGGGCGAAGGAGAACCTCAAGGGCCGGATCGTCCTCTCGCTCGAATCGACGTCGAACCGCATGAGCCGCCTCGGCAAGTCCCTCGTGACGGACACCGAGTTGCTCACGGTCGAGCGGGTGATCGCGGAGATCGACGCGGTCGACGGCGACGAGCTCGCCGAGCTCGCAGCGACGCTCCTGCCGCCCGAGCGGCTCGCGGCGGCCGGGGTGGGGCCGGACGAGGAGCACTTCCGCACGGCCGTTGGGCGGGCGAGCCAGGCCCTCGTCGAGCAGGCAGCGTGAAGATCGCGTTCTTCGGCGCTGCAGGGAAGACCGGCAGCGCGGTCGCGCGGTGGCTGGAGCAGGCGGGACACGAGGTGCGCGGAATCGAGCTCGGCGACGAGCCCGACGTGAGCGGCTGCGACGTGGCGGTCGACTTCACGACGCCCGAGGCAGCACCCGCCAATGTCCGCGCCGCGCTCGAGCAGGGCGTCTCCTGCGTGGTCGGCACGACAGGCTGGGATCCGGCCGAGCTTGGCACGCTCGCGCAGGAGAAAAGGCTGCGGCTGTTCGTCGCTCCGAACTTCTCGATCGGGGCGGTTCTGATGATGCGGTTCGCTCGCGAGGCCGCTGCACACTTCCCGCGCGCGGAGATCATCGAGCTACACAACGAGGCCAAGAAGGACGCGCCGTCCGGGACCGCCAAGGCGACCGCGGAGGCGATCGGGGAAGGCACGGCGGTCCACTCGGTTCGCCTGCCGGGACTCGTCGCGCACCAGGAGGTGATCTTCGGCGGCGAGGGCCAGCTCCTCACGATCCGCCACGACACGACCGGCCGCGAGTCGTTCGCCGACGGCGTCATGCTCGCGCTCGAGAAGCTCCCCGAGCTCCCTCCAGGCCTCACCTGCGGCCTGGAGACACTCATCTCGTAGAAGATCCCAGCCATGCGGACCGAGGCGGCCGAGCTCGTCTTCGACGAGGCGACGAAGGTCTACCCGGGCCGCGACGGTGCGGCTGTCGATCACCTCTCGCTCACGGTGCCTGCCGGGGAGATCTGCGTCCTGGTCGGCCCGTCGGGCGGCGGCAAGACGACCGCGCTCAAGCTCGTCAACCGGCTGATCCCGCTCACGAGCGGGTACATCCGCATCGACGGCCGGCAGATCGGCGACTACGACCTGACGGAGCTACGCCGCTCGATCGGCTACGTGATCCAGCAGGTCGGCCTCTTCCCGCACATGACGGTGGAGGCGAACATCGGGACGGTGCCTCGGCTGCTCGGCTGGGACCGGAAGCGGATCCAGGGGCGCTCGCGCGAGCTGCTCGAGCTGGTGGGGCTCGACCCGGACAAGGACCGGAGGCGCTTCCCCTCCGAGTTGTCGGGTGGCCAGCGCCAGCGCGTAGGGCTCGCGCGCGCTCTCGCTGCAAATCCCGCGCTGATGCTGATGGATGAGCCGTTCGGCGCGATCGACCCGATCGTGCGCTCGCGGCTGCAGGACGAGTTCCTGCGGCTGCAACAGGAGATTCGCAAGACCGTCGTCTTCGTCACCCACGACATCGACGAGGCGATCAAGGTCGGCGACCGGATCGCAATCCTCCGCGAGGGAGGCCGGCTCGCCCAGTACGACACGCCGCAACGGATCCTCGAGCAGCCTGTCGACGACTTCGTCGCGGACTTCGTCGGCCGCGACCGCGCGCTCAAGGCGCTCACGCTGCGGACGCTCGGCGAGCTGGAGCTTGCGAGGTCGGGCGGCGAGGACGGCCTGCCGCGGGTGCCGGCGGACACGAACCTCCGCGACGCGCTCGCCACGCTCGTGGCCGAGCACAAAGACGCGCTGCTCGTCGTCGGCTCCGACGGTTCGCCGCTCGGCGTCGCAACGCGCGAGGACCTGCTGGGGTGACCGGCTTCCGCGTGGCCGGCGGCGGCCCGGTGATCCCGAGCTTCGGGCACGCGAGCGCGTGCCTCAAGAACAACGGCTGGTTCTGCACCGGCTGGGTTCACGAGCACTGGGGCGACACCCTGCAGCCCGCGCTCATCCAGCACATCAAGCTGACGGTGATCGCGGTCGGCATCGGCTTCGTGATCGCCTTCGCACTCGCCCTCGTCGGCTTCCGGTGGCGGTTCCTCAACGCGCCGATAGGCGCGTTCTCGGACTGTCTCTACGCGCTGCCGAGCATCGCGCTCTTCGAGCTGCTGCTGCCGGTGACGGGTGTCACCACGACCACGATCCTGATCCCGCTCATCGCCTACACGCTGTTCGTCCTCTACCGGAACATCGTCGCGGGACTCGACGGTGTCCCCGCGGAGGTGCTCGAATCGGCGCGAGGCATGGGGCTCACTCGCAGGCAGACGTTCCTGCGCGTCGAGTTGCCGCTCGCGGTCCCGGCGATAATGGGCGGATTGCGTGTCGCCACCGTGGCCACGATCTCGATCGCGACGGTGGCCGCGTACCTCATCCACTACGGACTCGGTGGTCCGATCTTCGACGCACTCGGACTGCCCGACATCTTCCGGACGGAGCTCGTCGCCGCCGGGGCGCTCGCCGTCCTGCTGGCGCTCGCAGCCGACACCGTGCTCGCCCTTCTGCAGCGCGCCCTCACTCCCTGGAATCGGATCCGCTGATGCTCGCTTCGCTCTTCGTCGACGCGGTCCGCTTCATCCCCGACAACGCGCATCTGCTGTTGCAGAAGACGCTGGAGCTCGCCGAGCTCGCGTTCACGGCGCTCGGCATCGCGATTCTGATCGCTCTGCCGCTCGGCCTCTGGCTCGGGCACCGGCATCGCGGGCTGTTCGTCGCGCTGGGCGTGTCGTCACTCGGTCGCGCGCTGCCGAGCATCGCGCTGATCGGGATCTTCATCGCGTGGCTCGGCGTCGGCTTCTGGAACATCGAGATCGCACTGGTGGTGATCGGGCTGCCGCCGTTGCTCACGAACACCTACTTCGCCGTCGAGGGCGTCGATGCGGACGTCGTCGAGGCGGCGCGGGGGATGGGTTTGACCGAATCGCAGATCCTCACCAGGGTCGAGTTGCCGCTCGGGTTGCCGCTCATCATCGCCGGCGTCCAGATCGCCGCGGTCTTCGTAATCGCGACGTCGACGATCGCCGGCATCGTCGGCGGCGGCGGCCTGGGCGACATCTTCGCCGACCAGGAGGCCTACGGGCTCGCGGGCGTGCTCGCGGCTGCGCTCTGTGTTTCAGCCGTCGCCCTCCTGGCCACCGGGCTGCTCGGGTTGGCGAAGCGCGCGGCCTACCACAGGATGGCCCCGAGCGCATAGGGTCCTGCGGGACACGGAAGAGGACCGCGGAAGCGGAAGGAGGAGAGATGGTTCGGAAACACACGCGGCGCGCTGCGAAGGCGGCGTTCGCGGTCTCGTTCGGGGTTGCGCTTCTGATCGGAATCACAGCCTTCAGCGGTGCTGCGCACGGTGGCGTCGCCGGGGCGCAGAAGGCGAACACCTCGGCGAAGAAACCGACGATCGTGCTGGGCACGAAGAACTTCACCGAGGAGTACATCCTCGGCCAGCTCTACGGCCAGGCTCTGCAGGCGAAGGGCTTCAAGGTCGAGTACAAGGGGAGCTTCGGCTCGTCCGAGCTCGCCAACACGGCGATCGACAGCGGGAAGATGAACTTCTACCCGGAGTACACGGGGATCATCGTGCTCGACCTCGCGGGGTCGAAGAAGTTCCCGCCGTCGGCCGCAGCAACGTACAAGTCTGCGAAGACGTACGAGCAGAAGCACGGCCAGACGCTGCTCAAGCACACGCCGTTCGTCGACAGCGACACCTTCACGATGCTGACGAAGACGGCGAACAAGCTCGGAGTGAAGAAGATCTCCGACTTGAAGAAGGTGAAGTCGTTCTCGTACGCCGCGTTCCCGGAGTGCAAGACGCGGATCACCTGCCTGCTCGGACTCAAGAACGTCTACGGGCTCAAGCAGGTGAAGTTCAAGGCACTCGGCTCGATCAGCGTCTACACCCTGATCGACAAGGGCCAGGTGACCGGCGGCGACGGTTTCACGACCGACCCGCAGCAGAACAGCAAGAAGTACACGGAGCTGGTCGACGACAAGCACATCTTCGGCTTCCAGAACGTGGCGCCCGTGGTGTCGCAGAAGCTGCTGAACGGCAAGCCCGGCAAGGAGATCGCGCAGATCTCCAACCAGGTCTCTGCCCTGCTGACGTTGACTGCGATGCGCGCGATGGACAAGGCCGCCTACGTGCAGAAGGCGAAGCCGAGCGAAATCGCCAGCAAGTTCCTCAAGGCCAACGGGCTCAAGTAGTGAAGGTCGTCGTCCTCGGCGGAGGGTCGACCGGCGAGCACTTCGTCGGCGCCCTCCGCCGGTTCGACGACGAGGCGGAGATCACGCTCGTCGAGAGCCGCCTCGTCGGCGGCGAGTGCTCGTACTTCGCCTGCATGCCCACCAAGACGATGTTGCGGACGACGGAGCTCGGCGGCGCGCTCGACCGGGCGCCGGGCCTGCACGGCGAGCGCCCGGAGCCCGACGGCGTTTGGTCGTGGCGCGACTGGATGACCGGCGACTGGGACGACGCGGGCCAGCTCCACTACCTCCAGGAGTGGAACTGCCGGCTCGTGCGCGGGGAGGGGACGGTCACGCGTCCGGGGGTCGTCGAAGTCGACGGACAGGAGCTGCCGTACGACCGGCTCGTCCTCGCCACCGGCTCGCGGCCTGCGATTCCGCCGATCGACGGGCTCGACACGGTCGAGTACTGGACGAACCGCGAGGCGACGAGGACGCACAAGGTTCCGCGGAGCCTCGTCGTCATGGGCGGCGGTCCGGTCGGCTGCGAGCTGGCGCAATTCTTCTCCCGTATGGGCGCGCAGGTGACGATCGTCGAGCGCGGGGACTACCTGCTCGGCCGCGTGCACCACGACGCGGGCGAGCTGCTGGCCGAGCTCTTCCGCGAGGAGAAAATCGACGTGCGAGTCGGACTCGGGATCGAGCGTGTGGAGCCGGGAGTCAAGGTTCACCTGTCCGACGGCGGGACGGTCGAAGCGGAGCGGCTGCTCGTCGCGACGGGCCGCCGACCGAATGTCGAGCGGCTGGGCCTGGACGGGCTCGGCGTCTCGGTCTCCCCGCGCGGGATCGAGGTGGACGAGCGGTTGCGCGCGGCCGACAACGTCTGGGCGATCGGCGACGTGACCGGGATCGCGCAGTTCACCCACGTCGGCAAGTACCAGGCCCGCGTCGCTGCGGCCGACATCGCCAAGCGCCGCGCCAAGGCCGACTACCGGGCGATCCCGGCGGGAACGTTCACCGACCCGGAGGTGGGGACGGTCGGACGGATGGAAGGCGACGACCTGGTGAGCGTCCGGATTCCGCTCAGCGCACTGCCGCGGCTCGTGACGTACGAGAAGCCGAAGCGCGAGGGCTTCGTCCGCGTCTTCGCAGACCCCCGGCAGCGCGTGCTCGTCGGCGCCGTCTGCGTCGGTCCGCTAGCGGCGGAGTGGCTCGGCCAGTTCACGCTCGCGGTCCGCGCCGAGGTGCCGGTCGAGACGCTCCTCGACACGATCCAGCCGTACCCGACGTTCTCCGAAGGTGTCTTCTACGCCTTGCAGGAGTTGCAGGGCGCCCTCTCGTAGACTGCAGCGAGATGCTCGGCTCCGTGATCACGGCGATGGTGACGCCGTTCAAGCCGGACGGCGCGGTCGACCTCGAGCGCTGCCGCGAGCTCGCGACGTTTCTCGTCGACAACGGCTCCGACGGCCTCGTCGTCTGCGGCACGACCGGCGAGTCCCCGACGCTGACCGACGAGGAGAAGCTCGATCTCTTCCGGGCTGCGATCGAGACGGTGGGCGAGCGCGCGAGCGTCATCGCCGGCACCGGCACGTACGACACACGCCACTCGGTCCACCTGACGCGCAAGGCGACAGAGCTCGGCGTCGACGGGATCCTCGTCGTGACGCCGTACTACAACAAACCGCCCCAGCGCGCGATCGTGCGCCACTTCGAGGAGATCGCGGGATCAACGCACCTGCCTGTGGTCGCCTACAACATTCCCGGACGCGTCGTCGTCAACATCGAGTCGGCCACGATCGCCCGGCTCGCCGAGATCGAGAACGTCGTGGCCGTCAAGCAGGCGATCGGCGATCTCGAGCAGGCTCGCTTCATCGCCGAGGAGACACGGCTCGACCTCTACTCGGGCGACGACCCGAACACGTTCGCGTTCCTCGAGCTCGGCGGCGTCGGCGTCGTGTCGGTGACCGCGCACCTCTGGGGATCGCAGATCTCCGAGATGATCCAGCGCCACCGCGACGGCGATGTCGACGGAGCACGCGCGCTTCACGAAGAGCAGGAACCGGCGTACGAGCTGCTGCGAATCCAGACCAACCCGATCCCGATCAAAGCGGCGCTGAACCTGACCGGCCACGAGGTCGGTGGCCACCGTCTGCCGATGGTCGAGGCGGACGAGGACGAGCTCGCGCAGATCCGCTCCTGCCTCGAGCGGTCCGGTCTCCTCGCCGCCGCGTCGGCCTAGGCCCTAAGCTCAGCGGCGATGGGAGTATGCCGCATCATTCCGCTCGGCGGCCTCGGGGAGGTCGGGAAGAACATGACCGTCTACGAGGCGGACGGGTCGATCGTCGTCGTCGATGCGGGGCTCGCGTTCCCGCGCGACGAGCACCTGGGCGTCGATCTCGTGCTGCCGGACTTCTCCTACCTGCGCGATCGGGAGGAGATGGTGCGCGCGGTCGTGCTGACGCACGGGCACGAGGATCACGTCGGCTCGCTTCCGTACCTGATGCGGGAGGTGCGGATCCCGCTCGTGATCGCGACTCGCCTCACGCTCGCTCTGGTCAAGTCCAAGCTCGACGAGCACGGGCTGCTGCGTTCCGCAGAGCTGCAGGAGCTGGCGCCCGGCGACGATCCCGTCGAGCTCGGTCCCTTCCGGATCGAGTTCATCCGGGTGGCGCACTCGATCCCCGACGCCGCCGCGGTCGTGCTCGAGACGCCGGGCGGCCGCTGTGTCCACACCGGCGACTACAAGCTCGACCACACACCCGTGGACGGGCAGCGGACCGACGTCGGCCGGCTGGCCGAGGTCGGCAGCAAGGGCGTGGATCTCCTGCTCGGCGACTCCACCAACGCCGAGCGGCCGGGCATCACGCAGTCCGAGCGCGTGGTGGGGGAGGCGTTCCGTCAGATCTTCCCGGGGCGAGAGGGCCGGATCCTGGTCTCGTCCTTCGCTTCGAACGTCCACCGGATGCAGCAGGCGGCGGACGTCGCACTCGACTGCGGGCGCAAGATCGCATTCGTCGGGCGCTCGATGCGGAAGAACGGGAACATCGCGCGCAACCTCGGCTACATGGACGTGCCCGAGGACGCGATCCTCCGGCCCCAGGAGCTCGCCGAGCTACCGCGTGACCAGCAGCTGATCCTCTGCACGGGGAGCCAGGGCGAGCCGATGTCGGCCATGACCCGGATCGCCTACAACGACCACCCCGCCGTGCGCGTTGAGCGCGGCGACACGGTGATCATCTCAGCGAAGCCGATTCCGGGCAACGAGCTGCGCGTCCACGACGCGATCAACCGGCTCGCCAAGATCGGCGCCGAGGTGCTGCACGAGGACAACGCCCCCGTGCACGTCTCCGGCCACGCCTGCGCAGAGGAGCTGCGCACGATGATCGGGCTCCTGCGGCCGAAGTCGGTGATGCCGATGCACGGCGAGTTCCGGATGCTCGCGGCGCACGCGCAGCTCGCACGCGAGGGCGGTGTGCCGGAGGATCGGATCGTGCTGGCGGAGAACGGGACGGTCGTCGAGCTCCGGGACGGCGTGGCGAGCATCGTCGGCGAGGTCGAGGCCGGGGTCACGTTCGTCGACGGACTGGGGGTCGGGGACGTTCACGACGTCGCGCTGCGCGACCGGCGGAAGCTCGCCGAGGACGGCGTCCTCATCGTCGTGGCGACGCTTGCGGCGCAGGACGGCGGCGGGCTGACGGCGCCGCCCGAGCTCATCGCGCGCGGCTTCGGCGACGGAGCTGAGGCGCTCCTCGACGAGCTGCGGGAAGAGGCGTCGCGGGTACTCGAGGAGCTCGTCGCCGACGACGTGACCGAGATCAAGCTGTTGCAGGAGCACCTGCACGACGCCCTCGGCGGCATCGTCTACGACCGCACTCGCCGGCGGCCGATGGTGCTGCCGGTGATCGTCGAGGTCTAGTCGTCCTCGAGCGGCTCGCCGTCGAAGTAGTCGAGCTCCTCGATCCGCCCGATCATGCCGATGCCTCGCCAGAAGATCTTCTTCGACCGCGGGTAGAAACAGACGTCGTTCACGTCGCGCGTGCCGTAGATCAGCATCGTCACGCCGTCCGGACCGGCCCGGAACGAATGTGAGATGCGCGTCCCCGGCGGCCGCGCCACCACGTGACCCGCACGGAGCGGGATCTCCTCCACCGTAGCGCTCTTGCTGAGCGGTGAAGGCCAGAGCTCGAGCGTCGCCGTGCCGTCGAGGATGACGAAGACCTCTTCTTCGGCCGAGTGGCAGTGTGGGACTGAGCCGCGGCGCCCGGGAGCGAGCTTCTCCCAATGCAGCCCGGCGAGGATCGACCGTTCGCGTGTCGCGAGCGGCGCGGTCGTGGCCCGGTCGGGTTCGCTTTCTAGCTCGACTTCGTCGAGGTTGACGATGTTCGCGGGCCGCGACGCCGGCTCGCCCACGGCGAGCGGCTCGACGGTCGCCTCGATGTCCCACGGGTTGTCGTCCCGTCCCTGGACCCACGGTCCGCCGAGCCGAACGACGCGCGAGCGCGGCAGCCAGCCGAGCTCGTTCGGGTGCCGCGTGCCGAACACGATGTACTCGAGCCCGTCGGCCCCGGCGACCAACGTGTGCTCCCTCTCCCGCGGGCGCTGGATGACGCAGTCGAGCGGCCGCAGCTCGTGCACCTCTCCGTCCTGCCAGGCCAGGCCGGTGCCTGCGAGCACGAAGTAGAGCTCCTCCGAGGCGCCGTGCGAATGCGGTGGCGTCGGCAGCTTGCCCGGCGCGACGCGAACGCGGTTGACGCCGACGCCCCGCGTTCCGGCGGCGTCTCCGAGCGCCTGCCACGTGGCGTCCATCTCGCCCTTCGCGCGCTTGCGGCTCTCGACTTCGTCCCAGTGCGCGACAGTCACCGCCGGCAGTTTCTCACTTCCGAGGGTCGGTCTCCTCGGCGACCTCGACCGCTTTCTCTGCCTGCTTCCGCACAACGTCGTAGCCATCGGCCCGCTCGACGACGCTTTCGATCTCGGGGAACTCGTGGCCCGGTGCGATCACGTAGAGAAGGCTGTCGCCACGCACGCGCTCGTACTTGGCCAGCTGCAGCTCGATCCGGTCGGTGCACGCGGCGTCTCCGCACTCGCAGATTACGGTGATCGTGCCGCCGTCGACGCCGAGCTCGTCGCCGAGGTTCCTGATCTGCTCGTTCACCTGGCGGAAGATCGCCTCGTTCAGGCCGACGCGCTTGTCCTGATCCATCGGGTCTGCTTCCCCGGCCGGGCTGGTGCGTACACATCGGGATAGGCTCGATCGCATGGCTGCTCCGCCGCACCTGACCGTGGTCGGCTCGATCAACCTCGACCTCGTGGTGCGGGCGGAACGGCTGCCGCGGCCGGGCGAGACCGTGAGTGGGGCGCGCTTCGCGCGCGTGCCCGGCGGCAAGGGCGCGAACCAGGCGGTTGCCGCAGCGCGGCTCGGGGCGAAGGTGCGAATGATCGGCTGCGTTGGACGCGACGGGCTCGCCGACGAGGCTCTTACCGGCTTGCGAGACGCGGCCGTCGAGGAATGGTGGCTTGCCAAGGACGCTCCCACGGGGATCGCGCTCATCACGGTCGACGCCGAAGGCGAGACGACCATCGTCGTCGCGCCCGGCGTGAACGGGGAGCTTCGCCCCGACGACGTCGAGCTGGGCGATGCTGACGCAGTGCTGTGCCAGCAGGAGATCCCGGCCGAGACGGTGGCGCGGGCGGCGGAGCTCGCGCCGCGGTTCTTCCTCAACGCCGCCCCGGCGCGGGACGGCGCGCCCGAGGCCGAGCTGACGATCGTGAACCGGCTCGAGCTGGAGGCGCTCGGGGAGCGATCCGGTCTCGTGTGCCTCACGCTCGGCGCCGAGGGCGCCGTGTTGCTCGAGGACGGGCGGGAGGTCGCGCGAGCAGAGCCTCCGGTGGTCGAGGCCGTCGACGGCACCGCCGCGGGCGACGCCTTCACCGCGTGTCTCGTGGTCTCGCTGCTCGAGGGCCGCCCTCGCGACGACGCTTTGCGACGGGCGTGCGCGGCCGGTGCGCTCGCCGCGTCGCGCTTCGGCGCGCAGACTTCGCTACCGACCGCCGAGGAGGTGGACGCAATCCTGTGAGCACCAAGATCGTCATCGACTGCGACCCCGGCCACGACGACGCGATCGCGATCCTGCTTGCGCTCGCCTCGCCGGAGGTCGAGCTGATCGGGGTCACGACCGTCGCCGGCAACCAGACGCTCGACAAGACGACCCGCAACGCGCTCGTCACGCTCGAGGTCGCCGGGCGAAGCGACATTCCCGTGGCGGCCGGGGCCGCGGCGCCGCTGCGGCGCGAGCTGCGCACGGCGGCGCACGTCCACGGTGAGACGGGCCTCGACGGGCCTGCGCTCCCACAGCCGTCAGCACTTCCGGTGGAAGCGCACGCCGCCGATTTCCTGGCCGAATTGATCGAGCCAGGCGTCGTGCTCGTCCCCACGGCTCCGCTCACAAACCTCGCGCTCATGCTCGAGCGCCATCCCGACGTCCACGAGCGTCTCGAGGGCATCGTCTGGATGGGCGGATCGATGGGGCAGGGAAACGTCACCCCGGCTGCGGAGTTCAACTCCTTCGTCGACCCCGAGGCGGCAGCGATCGTCTTCGCGAGCGGAATCCCCGTCACCATGGTCGGTCTCGACGTGACGCATAAGGCGCTCTTCACGCGCGCACACGCCGAGCGCCTGCGCGACGCCGGCCGCGCGGGCCGCTTCGTCGCCGAGCTGTCGGACTTCTTCCAGGCGTTCCACGAGCGCTCGTACGGCTTCGACGGCTCGCCGATCCACGACGCGATGGCGGTCGCGCACGTGATCGACCCGACGCTGATGACGACGCGGCGTACCAACGTCGCCGTCGAGGCGCAATCGGAGTTCTGCGACGGGCGAACCGTCGTCGACCTCCGCGGCGTGACGGGACGCGAGCCGAATGCGGACGTCGGAGTCGACGTCGACGCGGAGCGGTTCCTCGAGCTTCTCGTCACGCGCATCGGGTCACTGCCGTGAGCCTCGTCTTCGCCTGCATCGCACCGCACGGCGACGTCGATCTCGCGCCGGAGCTGCGCGCGGCAATGGAAGAGCTCGGACGCCGGTTCGACGCCGTCGCGCCCGAGGTTGCGGTCGTCGTGACGCCGCACTCCGTCCACGTCGAGGACCATTTCGCCGTTGTCACGTCGGCGAAGGTGGGGGACTGGGAGACGGACGCGGGTACGGCGGCCGCGCTGCTCGAAGCGCCGTTGCCGATCATCGGCGTCTCGTACGGCGGCAACGATGCCGCCAAGGCGGAGTTCCCGCTCGACTGGGGAACCGAGGTGCCGCTCGCCTTCATGCGTGCGCCGCGGGTCGTCGTCGTTGCGCCGGCCCGCGACCGCCCGCTCGAGGAACACCTGCGACTGGGCGAGGCGATCGCGAGGCTACCCGGGCGCGTCGCGCTGATCGCTAGCGCGGACAACGGCCACGCGCACGACCCTGGCGGCCCGTACGGCTTCGACCCCGCGGCGGCCGAATACGACGCCCGGTTACAGGAGATCCTGGTCTCGGACCGGGTCGACTTCCTGCCGCTTGCCGAGCGCGTGGAGCCGGCGAAAGCCGACTCGCTCTGGCAGCTCGTCGTCCTCCAGGGCGCGATGGGCGAAGTGGCGCGAGCCGAGGTCCTCGCGTACGCCGCACCGACGTACTACGGGATGCTCGTCGCCGAGGTGACCGCCTAGGAGGAGCGGGGCGAGCGCAGGCGAACTCGACTTCATGCCGCGCCGCAAGCGGAAGTCGAAGCTGCGTCCGAAGCTCCCGAGCCGCGTCAAGAAGACGCGGAGGAAGCGAAGCGCCCGCGCGCACGGCCAGCATCCCGAGCTCTGGGGCCTCGGGTCGATCGCGCTCGGCCTCTTCCTCGGCGCCGTCCTCTACTTCGGCTGGAACGGCGGGTATGTCGGCGGCTGGCTGGGAGAAGGTCTCGACCGGCTGGTGGGCGACGCCAACTACGTCGTGCCGGTCGTGCTCGTAGCGCTCGGCGCGCTCCTGGTGACGCGCAGCAAGCTCGTGGACGTCCGCCCGTTCAGGACCGGTCTCGCCGTCCTCGGCCTCGGCCTCATGATCACGCTCGGCAAGGACCAGGGCGGCTATGTCGGTCAACTCCTCGGCGGAGCGGTCGGGATCGCGCTCGGCGCTACCGGCTCGGTGCTGCTCGGCGGTCTGTTGATGCTCGTCGGCGGGCTCTTGCTCACGGGCGCTTCGCTCGGAGCGATCCTGCGCCGCTCCGGTCACGGCCTGCAACGCGCCGCCAGCAAGGCACGGTCGCGGCGCACGCGTCCGGAGCCCGAGGCGTGGCCCGAGCCGCAGCCAACGCGGGCCATGCCCTCGCTCACGCCTCCGGTCGACGCGGTCTCCGCTTTCCCCGACGTCGTGGGCGGGAGCTTCGTGCCGCCGCACGCCGGCGCGCAGCCCGCTCCGCTCCAAACCGAGCCGCCCGCGCTGTTCGAGGATCCGCCGACCCTCTTCGACGAGGTGACCTCGGAGCACGCGGAGTACAAGCTGCCCGACGCAGGCGTCCTGCGTGTCTCGCCGGAGCAGAGCGACGACTCGGGCGAGACGGCCGCGCGCGTTGCCGAGCTCCTCGTGCAGACGCTCGCGCACTTCGGTGTCGAGGCGACGGTGATCGGCCAGATCTCGGGCCCGCGCGTGACGCGCTACGAGCTCCAGCTCGCGCCGGGAACGAAGGTCGCCAAGGTGGCCGCGCTGAAGGACGACCTCTCGTACGCGCTCGCGACGACGGAGATTCGGATCCTGGCGCCGATTCCCGGCAAGCAGGCCGTCGGCGTGGAGCTCCCCAACCTCTCCCCGAACCTCGTCACGCTCGGCGACATCTACGAGCCGCTGCCGGCGACGGCGAGCCCGGTCTCGGTCTGGCTCGGCAAGGACATCTCCGGCGCCGCGGTCTGGACCGACCTCGCCCGCATGCCGCACCTGCTGATCGCCGGCACCACCGGCTCGGGTAAGTCGGGCTGCCTCAACACGGTGCTCACGTCGGTGCTGCTGCGCGCGACCCCCGACGAAGTGCGGCTCATCCTCATCGACCCGAAGCGGATCGAGCTCAGCCACTTCGAGGCGGTGCCCCACCTGCTGACGCCCGTCGTCTCGAGCCCGAAGGAGGCGAGCGCCGTGCTCGCCAACTGCCTCGCCGAGATGGAGCGTCGCTACGAGCGCCTCGCGACCGTGCGCGCGCGCAACCTCAACGAGGCGAACCGCGCCTTCCGCCAGCGCGGCGAGGCGACGCTTCCCTACGTCCTCGTCGTGATCGACGAGCTCGCCGACCTGATGATGGTCGCGCCGCAGGCAGTGGAAGACGCCGTGATCAGGCTTGCGCAGAAGTCACGCGCCGTCGGGATCCACCTCGTTCTGGCGACGCAGCGTCCGTCCGTCGACGTGATCACCGGGATGATCAAGGCGAACGTCCCCTCGCGCATCGCCTTCGCCGTCTCGTCGCAGACCGACTCGCGCGTGATCCTCGATTCCGGCGGCGCGGAGTCGCTGCTCGGCCAGGGAGACATGCTCTTCAAGCCGCTCGGCACCTCGCGCCTGCAGCGGGTGCAGGGGGCGTACGTCTCGGAGGAAGAGATCGCGCTCGTCGTCGAGCAGACCCGGCAGCGCGAGCAGGAGCTCGACGAGAGCTACCTCGAGCTGCCCGAGGTCTTTGCCGAGCCGGGCGACGACCACGACGCCGGCGAGTTCGACCCGGACGACGATCCGCTGCTCGACAAGGCGATCGAGATCGTCGTCCAGACACAGACCGCCTCCGTCTCTCTCCTGCAGCGGCGCCTTCGCGTCGGCTACACGCGGGCTGGCCGGCTGATCGACATGCTCGAGCGGCGCGGGATCGTCTCCGGCTACGAGGGATCGAAGCCGCGGCGCGTGCTCGTCGACGAGAGCCAGTACCACTCGTACGTCGCCGCCGAGTAGTTCGACTAGGCCTGAGCCGCGCGTCGTTCTAATATCGCTGGTCCGGGGAGAACGATCGACCGGTCAGGGACGAACCACAGCAGAAGAGGAGGGCACATCTTGAGATCAAGGACACGCACGGTCGTGGTCCTGTTCGCAGCGGCGGCGGCCATCGCGCTTGTTGCGGCCGGCTGCGGCGGCGGGGGTGGCAGCGGGGGCTCGAGTACCACGACGACGACGAGCGCAGCGAGCAACTTCAAGGCAGCGCTCATCAGCGACGTCGCAGGCTTCAACGACAACGGGTTCAACAAGAACCAGCTCCTGGGTTTGGACAAGATGAAGAGCGTGCTCGGGATCCAGGCTCTCCCGGTGGTCTCGCATTCGTCGAGCGACTACGTCCCGAACTACAACAAGGCCGTCCACGCGAACGCGAACCTCATCATCGCGGCTGGCTTCCTGCTCGGGGACACGGTCAAGAAGTACGCGCACCAGTACCCGAACATCAAGTTCGCGATCACGGACGATCCGGTCAGCGCCATCGGCGGCTACAAGAACGAGATCGGCATCACCTACGCGACCCAGGAGGTCGGCTGTCTCGTCGGCGTCCTCGCCGCGAAGGAAGCGCAGAAGATGAACGGCGGCCAGCCCGGCACGATCGGTGCCGTCGGTGGGATCAAGATCCCGCCGGTCGACTCGTACATCGCCGGCTACCAGTACTGCTCGAACAAGGCGGTGCCGGGCACGAAGACTGTCGTCAACTACTCGAACAGCTTCACCGACGAGAGTGCGTGCGCAGCGCAGGCGCAGAACCAGATCAGCGGCCAGAAGGCCCAGGTCGTCTTCCAGGTTGCAGGCCTCTGCGGTGACGGAGCGCTGAAGGAAGCGTCGAAGCTCGGTAAGTGGGGGGTCGGTGTCGACGTCGACGAGTACCACGTCGCGTCGAAGATCCTCACGAGTGCGACCAAGAAGACCGACGTCGGTGTCGAGACGGCGATTCGGCTTGCCGAGTCCGGACATTGGCCGAGCGGCAAGGACATCAGCCTCGACCTGAAGAACCACGGCGTCGGCGTCGGCACGATCAGCCCGACGGTGCCTCAGGCGTGGATCAACACGATGAACCAGTACAAGTCGCAGATCATCGCCGGCACGCTCACGCCGCCGGCGACTGTCAGCAAGTAGGGATCACTCGTCAGTGCGGGAGGGCGTTTCGATTTCGCCCTCCCGCCAACGGGCGATAGCATCGAGTCCGGTGAGCGACGAGCTCGTTCTCGAGATGCGGGGCATCCGCAAGGAGTTCCCGGGCGTCGTGGCCAACGACGACGTGTCGCTCGACGTCCGCCGCGGCGAGGTGCACGCGCTGCTCGGCGAGAACGGCGCCGGCAAGTCGACGCTGATGAACATCCTGTACGGCCTCTACAAGCCCGACGCGGGCGAGATCCGCGTCAAGGGCAAGCCGGTCACCTTCGGCTCCGCGAGCGACGCGATCGACGCCGGGATCGGCATGGTGCACCAGCACTTCATGCTCATCCCGGTGATGACCGTCGCCGAGAACGTCGTGCTCGGGACAGAGCCCGTCAAAGACCGCATCCTGCTCGACGAGACGGCCGCAGAGACGAGGGTCGCCGACATGGCGAAGACGTTCAAGTTCGCCGTCGATCCCGGCGCGCTCGTCCAGGACATCGGCGTCGGCCAGCAGCAGCGCGTGGAGATCATGAAGGCGCTCTACCGAAACGCCGACATCCTGATCCTCGACGAGCCGACCGCCGTGCTCACGCCCCAGGAGGCGCTCGACCTGTTCGAGATCCTGCGGACGCTGCGGCGCGAGGGCGTCTCGATCGTCTTCATCACCCACAAGCTCGGCGAGGTGCTCGCAATCGCCGACCGCATCACCGTCCTCCGTCGCGGCAAGACGATCGAGACCGTTGAGCGCGAGGGGGCGACCGAGCAGTCGCTCGCCCGGGCCATGGTCGGGCGCGACGTCCTCCTGCGCGTCGAAAAGCCACCGGCGCAGGTCGGCGACGTTCTGCTGGAGGTCGAGGACCTCTGGGTTTCGGACGACCGCGACATCGAGAAGGTGCGCGGCGTGTCGTTCGACGTTCGCGCCGGCGAGATCGTCGGCATCGCCGGCGTCGACGGCAACGGCCAGACGGAGCTGATCGAAGCGCTCACGGGGCTGCGGCGCGCGGAGCGCGGCGTCATCCGCGTCGGCGGTCGTGAGCTTCATCATTCGTCGACACGCGACGTCCTGGATGCGGGACTGGGCCACATCCCCGAAGATCGCCAGCGACGCGGGCTCGTCCTCGAGTTCTCGCTCGCCGAGAACATCGCGCTGCACGACTACGACAAGCCGCCCGACTCGAAGTGGGGCTGGCTCTTCCCCAAGAGGCTCGTCGAGCGCGCGAAGACGCTGATCGAGGAGTTCGACGTGCGTGGCGGCGGGCCGTTCACGCCGGCCAGCGCGCTGTCGGGCGGCAATCAGCAAAAACTTGTCGCCGCACGCGAGATCTCCCGCGACCCGAAGGCGCTGATCGCGGCCCAGCCCACGCGTGGGCTCGACGTCGGCGCGATCGAATACCTCCATCGGCGTCTCGTCACGGAACGCGACGAGGGTCGCGCGATCCTGCTCGTGTCGCTCGAGCTCGAGGAGATCTTCTCACTCTCCGATCGCATCCTCGTTCTCTACGAAGGCGAGATCGTCGGGACGCACGAGGGCGCCGTCTCGGAGGAGCTGATCGGCTTCGAGATGGTCGGCGTGAAACCGGAGGTCCCCGCCGCGTGACCGAGCCCCCACCGCTCCCGCTCCCGCCGCCCGAGATCCCGCCGCCCGAGACCGGGGGAACCTTCGCGGCTCGGCTCTCGCTCAGCCAGCGCGCGGGCGGAGTCGCGGTGCCGGTGGCGACCGTCCTCCTCGCCTTCCTCATCGGTGGCCTCGTCGTGCTCGCGACCGGCCACAACCCGCTCCTCGCCTACCGCGACATCTTCAACGGGGCCGGGCTGAACTGGATCTTCCATCCGACGACGAGCACCCAGGGCAGCTCCGCCTACAACCTCTCCCAGACGCTCCTCCAGTCGACGACGCTCATCCTCACGGGGCTCGCAGTCGCGTTCGCCTTCCGTTGTGGGATGTTCAACATCGGAGGCCAGGGCCAGTACTTCGTCGGCCTGATCGTCGCGAACTGGCTCGGCGTCAGCTTCGCCGGCATGAGCACGCTCCCGCACGTCCTGATCGCGGTCATCGGCGCGACACTCGCCGGCGCGGCTTGGGCGGGCATCGCCGGCGTCCTCAAGGCGACGACCGGAGCGCACGAGGTGATCTCGACGATCATGCTCAACTACATCGCGCTCTATACGGCGACCTGGCTGTTCGGCGACGGCGGCCCGCTGCAGAACTCGACCCAGCCGACGGTGCCGGTCTCCAACGACATCGCCCACACCGCCCAGCTGCCGGTCATCTGGGGGACGGTCGGCTTCCAGGGCCTCGACATCGGCTTCCTCATCGCCATCGCGGCGCTCGTCGTGTTCTGGGCGTTGATCAACCGCACGACGCTCGGCTACGAGGTTCGCGCAGTCGGCTTCAACCCCGAGGCTGCTGCGTACGGCGGCATCAACGTGAAGAAGAACTTGATCCGGGCGATGGCGATTTCGGGCGCGTTCGCGGGTCTCGCGGGCGCGGTCGACATGCTCGGCTACCTCTATCACTACGGCTCGCTCGACGTTGCGGTCAGTCAGGTCGGCTTCATCGGCATCGCGGTGGCGCTGCTCGGTCGCAACACCGCCGTCGGAGTGTTCATCGGCGCGCTGATCTTCGGCGGCCTCATCTACGGGACGACGCAGGGTCTCAGCTCGAACGTGATCCAGCCCGAGCTGGCGACGAACCTCACCTACATCATCCAGGGCCTCGTCGTGCTCTTCATCGGAGCCGACATCCTCATCCTCTACGTCTGGAACTCGCGCAAGCGGCTGCGCCGCCCGCAGCGGCCGGCCCAGACGCCTGCTGCCAAGGCGGCGGCATGACGGCCTGGGGGCAGCGCCTCGACAACCCCGTCAGCGAGCGGCTGCGGGACCCGGCCTCGACGGGCTACGTCGCGATCGCGCTCGGCGCGTTCGCCGCCTTCCTCGCGATTCCGCCGATCGAGGCGCGCTCGCCGACGTGGCCGATCGCCATCGGGATCGTCGCGATCGCGCTCGGGATCTGGACTGCGACACGCGGCCGGCGACGGCTCGGCTACGGTGCCGCCGTCGCAGGCCTGCTCGGGATCGGTCTCGGGATCCTCGCCACGAAGTCGGGGACGGGGAACCTCGAGACCGTCTTCGACACGACCCTGGTCGCCCAGACGTTCGGCTTCGCGACGCCGCTCGTGTTCGGCGCGATCGCCGGCATGTTCTCCGAGCGGAGCGGCGTGGTGAACATCGGCCTGGAGGGGATGATGCTGATGGGTGCCTTCTGGGGCGTCTACGGCGCGGACAAGGGCGGCAGCTGGGTCGTCGGGCTGCTCGTCGGCATGGCCTCCGGCGGCCTGCTCGCCCTCGTCTACGCGTATTTCGCGATCCATCTCCGCGCCGACCAGATCGTCGGCGGCACGGCGGTCAACTTCCTCGCGTACGGGATCACCGGCTACTTCTTCCAGCAGATCTTCAACGGCCAGGTCACGGGACAGGTCTCGACGGTGCCGAATCTCCACATCCCGGGGCTCGGTCATTTCCTCGAGGGCTCGATCGGCGACCTGAGCTGGCTCACCTGGGCGAGCTTCGCGCTCGTGATCGTCGCGTACGTCGTGCTCTTCAAGACGCCGATCGGCCTGCGCATCCGCGCCTGCGGCGAGCACCCGCGCGCCGCGGACACAGTGGGCATCAACGTGTACGCGATCCGCTACGCCTGCGTCGTCCTCTCGGGGCTCCTCGTCGCGGTCGGCGGCGTCTACCTCTCGCTCGGCCCGCAGGGGAACGGAACCTTCATCAACAACATGACGAACGGCCGAGGCTTCATCGCTCTCGCCGCGATGATCTTCGGCAACTGGCGCCCCGCGGGCGCGTTCGCAGCCGCGCTTCTGTTCGGCTTCTCGAGTGCCCTCGCACTCAAGCTTCAGGTGTACTCGAACCAGGCGTCGACCTTGTTCGCGATCCTCCCGTACGTGCTCACGCTGGTCGCAGTTGCCGGCGTGATCGGCCGTACGGTCGCTCCTGCGGCCGACGGCAAGCCGTACGCGAAGCAGTAGTCCTCACGAAGCTTTCAGGGAACCGGCATACCGTGCCGATGTCCCGATGCCCCAGTCCCGATGACCCTCATTCGCACGCCCGTGTCGCTCAAGGTGCCGGCCCGGATCGCCGCCATCTTCTGGGCGATCAAGCTGTTGACGACGGCATTCGGCGAGTCGACATCGGACTATCTGGTGCATAACGTCAATCCGTACTTGGCCGTGGTCGGCGGGTTCCTGGTCTTCCTGGTCGCCATGGTGCTGCAGTTGCGCACCAACCGGTACATCCCATGGGTCTACTGGCTGGCCGTCTCCATGGTCGCAGTGTTCGGGACGATGGCCGCCGACGTGACCCACATCGAGTTCCGGGTGCCCTACGCGGTCTCGTCGGTGCTGTTCGCCGTGCTGCTGGTTGCGGTCTTCTTGAGTTGGTCGCGGGCCGAGCACACGCTTTCGATTCACAGCATCACGACGCCGCGACGCGAGTTCTTCTACTGGGCTGCGGTGCTGGCCACCTTCGCGATGGGGACAGCGCTTGGCGATCTCGCCGCCTACACGTTGAATCTCGGTTTCTTCTCCGCCGGAGTTCTCTTCGCGGTGCTGTTCGCGCTGCCCGGCCTGGCCTTCTACTTCCTGCGGATCAATCCGATCCTCGCATTCTGGGCGGCCTACGTCATGACGCGCCCACTCGGTGCCTCGTTCGCAGACTGGACCGGCAAGAGCACCAGCGCGGGAGGGCTCGGGATCGGCGACGGGCCGGTCGCGGCGGTCTTGGCCGTCTTGATCGTCGCCGGCGTCGCCTATCTCACGGTGAGCCGCAGCGACCAGGTCGAAGCGGTTGCGCTCGACCAGGCAGTTCCCGACGAGACAAGCCTGGGCGCTCGAGCTAGGTGATGGAGACCATGCGCTCGATCGCGAGGCGTGCGCGGTCGGCAAGCTCCGGCTCGACCGTGATCCGGTGGACGCCGTCGCGGAGCGAGTCGCGGACCTTCTCGAGCGTCGTGACCTTCATGTAGCGGCACTCGGCGTCCTCACGCACGGGTTCGAAGCGCTTGCCGGGCGCCTCTTTCTGAAGTCGGTGGATGATCCCGGTCTCGGTGGCGACGAGGAAGCGCTGCTTCGGTGAGCGCTTCGCGTAGTCGATCATCTTCTCGGTCGAGAGGATCTGGGTCCGCTCGTTACCGAACGCCATCGCCTGGCTCGCGCAGCCGCACTCCGGATGGACGAGCAGCTCGGCGTCCGGCGCCTCTGCCTGCCACCGCTCGATGTCGGCCGGCCGGATCCCAGCGTGGACGTGGCACTCGCCGAGCCAGATCGTCAGCTTGCGGCCGGTCACCTTCTCGAGCCAGAGGCCGAGGTACATGTCCGGGAGGAAGAGGATCTCCTGCTCGGGCGGGATGGCTTCGATCACGGACTTCGCATTTCCAGAGGTACAGCAGTAGTCGCTCTCCGCCTTCACCTCAGCGGTCGTGTTCACGTACGAGACGACGACCGCGCCGGGATGCTGCGCCTTCCATTCGCGCAGCTGATCGGCGTCGATCGAAGCGGCGAGCGAGCAGCCGGCGCCGAGGTCGGGCAGTAGCACGGTCTTCTCGGGGCTGAGGATCACGGCCGTCTCGGCCATGAAATGGACGCCGCAGAAGACGATCGTCTGCGCGTCGGTCGCGGCCGCCTGGCGCGAGAGGCCGAGCGAGTCGCCGACGTAGTCCGCGACGTCCTGCACCTCGGGGCGCTGGTAGTTGTGGGCGAGGATCACGGCGTTCTTCGCCGCGGCGAGCGCGCGGACTTCCTCGTGAAGCTCTGTGGTGGGCGAAGCCGAGACGGTCATGTCATGTGACCTCCAGTGAGACGTGGAGCGAGCGGGCGGAGTGGGTGAGGGCACCGACCGAGACGAAGTCGACGCCCGTCTCCGCGTAGGAGCGAACGGTGCTGATCGAGACCCCTCCGGAAGCCTCGAGCTCGGCGCGGCCGGCGACGAACTCGACGGCCTCGCGCACCTCCTCGGGGCTCATGTTGTCGAGCAGAACTCGCGGCGCGCCGCCGTCGAGGGCTTCCCGCACCTGGGCGAGAGTCTCGGCCTCGACTTCGACCGGCAGGCCGTCGACATGCCCGTCCAGGGCCGCCAGCGCCGCGGTGACTCCGCCGGCGACGCGAAGATGGTTCTCCTTCACGAGGACCCCGTCGTAGAGGCCCGCGCGATGGTTGCGTCCGCCGCCGCAGCGGACGGCGTACTTCTCGAGCGCCCGCAATCCGGGCGTCGTCTTGCGGGTGTCGAGGACGGACGTGGGCGTTCCCTCGGTCAGCTCGACGAAGCGGCGGGTGAGCGAGGCGATGCCACAAAGGCGGGCGAGGAGGTTCAACGCGACTCGCTCGCCGGTCAGGATTGCGCGCGCAGGTCCCTCGACGACGGCGAGCACGACGGGAACCTCCGAGACTTCCGTGCCTTCTTCCAGCTTCACCTCGATCTCCACCCTCGAGTCGAGCGCGCGGAAGACGGCCGCCGCGACCGAAACGCCGCAGACGACTCCGGGCTCTTCGAGCAGCAACTCCGCGCTGCAGCGCGCGTCCTCCGGGACGAGTGCGTGCGTCGTCGCGTCGCCCGAGCCGACGTCTTCGGCCAGTGCACCGGCGACAACGCGCTCGATGTCCTGTTGCGTCAGCTCCATCGCTCGATCACCGGCGCGCGGCCGGGTTCGACGACGAGATGCCCGGCAAGCGACTCGCTCTCGACGGGGAAGTCCTCGCGGAAGTGGACACCGCGGCTCTCCTCGCGTGCGAGAGCGGAGACCGCGATCTCGCGGACGAGCGGGTGCGGCGATTCCAGCAGGCGGGTGAGTCCCTCGCTGCTGCGGATCAGCCCGGCGTCGCGCCAGAGCTCGGCGCCTGCATCAGGGGAATCCGCGAGCGGCGTCGCGTCCGCGTCGAAGCGAGGGCCGTCGAGCGCCGCGAGGCCTGCCCGGCGGCCGAAGACGAGACACTCGAGCAGCGAATTCGACGCGAGCCGGTTCGCACCGTGAACCCCGCTGCACGCGCACTCTCCGGCGGCGTAGAGCCCCGGCACGGACGTGCGCGCTTCGAGGTCGGCGACGACGCCGCCGATCGCGTAGTGCGCGGCGGGGGAGACGGGAACCGGCTCGTCTGCCGGGTCGTAGCCCGCCTCCGCAAGCGTTGCCATCAGGGTCGGATACCGGTCGCGCTCGATCGGTCGCAGGTCGAGGCGCGCCCCGACGTGAGCAGCGACCGCCCGCGCGACGACGTCGCGCGGCGCGAGCTCGTCGACGAAGCGCTCGCCGCCGTCGTCGAGCAGCGTCGCACCTGCGCCGCGGAGCGCCTCGGAGAGCAGAAAGCCGTCGTGTCCGTTGTCGTCGCGCAGCGCGGTGGGGTGAAACTGGACGAATTCGAGATCGGCAAGTGCGGCGCCTGCAGCCTGCGCGAGCAGAAGACCTTCGCCGACCGCGCCGCTCGGGTTGGTCGTCCGTGCCCAAAGCGCGGCGTACCCGCCGGTGGCTAGGACGACAGCCGAGCCACGAAGCGTGCCGAGAGTCGTGATCCGCTCGCCTTCGGCGAGGCGCACCCGTGGGTGCGCGCGAACGCGCGCGGTCAGGACGTCCGCAATGTGGCGCCCCGTGTCAGCGCCGCCGGCATGCACGACGCGGGCGTGCGAGTGGCCGCCTTCGCGGCCGAGGCCGTCGTCGAACCGGACGCCGAGCCGGCGCAGTTCGGCGATCCGGGCTGGAGCGTCGGCTGTGAGGAGCTCGACGGCGCTGAGCCGGCAGAGGCCGCGGCCTGCCGAGAGTGTGTCGGCCGTGTGCAGCGAGGGATCGTCCTCCGGGCCGACCGCAGCGGCCACGCCTCCCTGGGCGGCGTAGCTGTTCGAGCTCGTGTGCGAGGCCTTCGCGAGCACGAGCACCGATGCGCCGGCGTCGGCTGCTGCGAGGGCGGCAGAGAGGCCGGCGACACCGGCTCCGACGACGAGAACGTCGCATGTCTGGCGTTTTGGCCTCACAAGCGATAACCTCCGCGGCAGAGTCTACATGGTTGACGACTCCCAGGCGAAAACTGCTGCGCATGCCGTGCTCGCGGCTGTTCTCCAGGTCCGCGACCGGCGGCTGCAGGCGCTGCTGTGGCAACGGGCCCGCGAGCCGTTCGCCGGCTGCTGGGCGCTGCCGGGCGGGGCGGTGGCGGCCGACGAGACTCTGGAGGAGTCGATGTTGCGGCATCTCGCGGAGAAGGTGGACGTACGGGAGGTCGCGCATCTCGAGCAGCTCGAGACGCGGAGCGATCCGGCTCGCAATCCCATCCAGCGCGAGCTCGCGACGACGTTTCTCGGGCTCGTCCCGAGTGGGCTCGACCCGCGGGTACCGGAGGACACGCACTGGCATCCGCTCGACGCGCTGCCGGAGCTCGCGTACGACCACGAGGCGATCCTCCTCAGCGCGCGCGAACGACTCCGGGCAAAGCTCTCGTACACGAATCTCGGTTTCGCTCTCGCGCCGCCGAGCTTCACGCTCGCCGAGTTGCGCGACCTCTATGCCGCCGCTCTCGGCCATCCGGTGGGCGCGACGAATCTCCAGCGTGTCCTGCTCCGTCGCCGGGTGCTCGAGGACACGGGAGAGCAGCGTCACTACGGCAGCGGCGGTGGCAGGCCAGCGGCGATCTACCGTTTCCGCAGCCCCCGCCTCGAGGTAACCGACCAGTTCGCCGTCCTGCGTCCGCCTACAATGGCGAGCTAGATGGCTGTACGCACGCAGACACTCATTCAGGCGAGACGGCCCAACTACCGCGCGTTCCTCGCCTTCCTCTTCGGCGTGGTCGCGGTGGGCGTTATCCCCGCCGCAATCGAGCTCACGCGGAAGATCCCGGGCGCGGCACTACTCGACGCGGTCTGGGCGATTCCGGTCGCGGCTGCGGCGGCAATCGTGTCGCTGCTCTTCGCCCGCGGCGCGCGCGGTGCCATTGCGCGGACGCTTGGGAACGTCGGCGGCTCGGGGTGGATCCGACTCGGCCGCATCCTTGCCGTGGCGGGAATCTGCGTCACGCTCTCCGCCTCGATCGCAGTCGGCCTGTACGAGCTCCTCTTGCGCCTCGAGCATTAGACAGGAAGACTCCGGACGTGTTTGAGATCGGCCACAGTCTGCGCGAGGCCCGCGAACGGCAGGGACTCGGCTACCCGGAGATCGAGCTCGCGACGAAGATCCGCTCGAAGTACATCCGCGCGCTCGAGGAGGAGGACTTCACGGCGATCCCGGGCGACGCGTATATCCGCGGCTTCCTGCGTACCTACGCCGACTACCTCGGCCTCGACGGCGACATCTACGTCGACGAGTACGCGTCACGCTTCATCACGAGCTGGCGCGACGAGTTGCCTCCGCGACCGGAACAGCCGAGGATCCGGACGCGCGGTCGTCCGGTCGACCGGCGGGTGGTGCTGCTCGCGGTCGTCGCCGTCGTAGTGGTGGGGCTGCTCGTCTTCGCGGCGTTCAGCATTCCCGGTTCGTCGACGCACGTGCCGGGGCTCGGGACGAAGAACAAGCACTCCTCGCAACCCACGCATCAGCTCGTCCTTACCGGCATAAAGCGAGGAACGTACGTCGAGGTTCGCCGCGGCACGGCCTCCGCCAAGGTCGACCTGCAGGGAACGGTGGGAGCGGGGGAGACCGACCGGCTCGCGGGGGATCGCTTCGTTCTCCTCGTGCGCACACCCGCCGGCCTGCGGATCACGCTCGACGGCCGCGCGGTCGCACTACCGGGCCGGCACAATCTCCACGTCCGCGTCACACCGCAGCGGACGACACTGCTTCGCGGGTGACCACGCGGCCGCGCGCGGTCGTCGTCGTCACCGGCAGCGAGCTCGTCCGCGGCGAGCGCACCGACCGGAACGGCCCCTTCCTCGCCGCCCAAGCACTCGGCCACGGGCTCGAGCCGGCGCGGATCACGATCGTGGGGGACGCACCCGCCGAGCTCGAGGCCGTGCTGCGCGAAGGGCTGGAGGTGGATGCTTGCTTCGTCTCGGGCGGCCTCGGCCCGACCCACGACGACCGAACCGTGGAGCTCGTCGCGCGGGCGGCGGGGCTCGAGCTCGTCGTCGACGAGGCACTCGAGCGGGAGATCGAATCGATCTCGCGCACGGTCTCGGAACGCCTCCGGCGGCCGTATGCCGATTTTGCTCCCGGCGTCACAAAGCAGGCGACACGTCCGGTCTCGGCGACGACGCTCGGTCTCGCGGGAACCGCCCCCGGGCTGGTCCTGAAGGCGCCGACGGGCTGCGTGGTCGTCATCCTGCCGGGGCCGCCGGGCGAGCTGCGGCGGCTCTGGCCGAACGCGCTCGAGAGCGAGCCGATGCGTGAGCTGCTGCAGCGGACGCGTCCGCCCGGACGGCGCGTACTGCGGCTGTTCGGCGTCAGCGAGTCCGCCGTCGCGCGAGCACTCGAGGAAGCGGGCGGCGACGGCGACGGCGTCGAGGCGACGATCTGCGCGCGCGAGTTCGAGATCCATATCGACCTCGTCGTCGAGCCAGGGGCCGAACAGCGCGCCGACGTTCTCGAAACAGGGCTCGCCGAGCGGCTCGAGCGCTGGCTCTTCGCGCGCGACGAGCGGCGGGTAGAGGAGCTCGTGCTCTCGCTCGCGGGGGCGCAGGGTCTTAGGCTCGCGACCGCCGAGTCGTGTACCGGGGGCATGGTCGCCGCGCGGCTCACCGACGTGCCGGGCTCGAGCGCGAGCTTCGTCGGAGGCGTGGTCTCGTATGCGGACGAGGTGAAGCGCTCGGAGCTCGACGTGCCCGCGGAGCTGCTCGCGGCGCACGGCGCGGTGTCGGCTGAGGTTGCTGCGGCGATGGCGGAAGGAGCGCGTCGGCGGCTCGGCGCGGACCTGGCGGTGGCGGTGACGGGCGTCGCGGGGCCGGACGGCGGCACGCCCGAGAAGCCCATCGGACGCGTCTACCTCCACGTGGCCGGTCCGGACGGCTCCCTCGCGCGCATGCTCGACCTGCCCGGCGAGCGCGCGCAGATTCGCGTCCGCGCGACGGTCACCGCGCTGCACATGCTGCGTGCGCTTCTGATGGGAAGTCGCGAAGAAGCCGCGTGAGCTCCACGGTTAGCGTGGGCGGCGATGAACGAATCCGGCTATTTCTCGCCTTGCGCCTGCCCGAGAATGTCCTCGACGACGTCGAGAACTGGCAGGAGGAGCACCTCGCGGGCGTCAGAGTCGTCCCCCGGGAGCACCTGCACGTCACGCTCGCGTTTCTCGGCCAGCGGCCCGCGACCGAGCTCGAATCAATCGTCGACGCCTTGCGCATGGCGGCGGTCGGAGCGGGACAGGTCCGGCTCGCGCCCGTTCGCTATCGCGAGACGAGGAGCGTCGGCATGTTCGTTCTCTCCGACGAAGGAGGCTGTGCTGCTCGGCTCGCCGTGGATGTCCAGGAGCGGCTGGAACGGCTCGGCGTCTACCGCCGCGAGGGTCGAGCCTGGCTGCCGCACCTCACGGTCGCACGCTGGCGCGAGCGCCCCCGGCTCCGGCTCGAGCCGGAGCCGGTACGAACGTTCGTTCCGTCCGACGCGGCTGCTTATCTGTCACGGCTGCACCCCGACGGGGCGCGGTACGAAGTCTTGGAATCTGTCGCTCTAGGAGGCTGAGAAGTGGACAAGCACGAAGCACTCGACGTGGCGCTCGGCCAGATCGAGCGGCAGTTCGGCAAGGGCTCGGTCATGAAGATGAACGACCGCGCCGCGGTCTCTGTGGGCGCAGTCTCCACGGGCTCGCTCGCGCTCGATCTTGCGCTCGGCATCGGCGGCCTGCCGCGCGGCCGCATCGTCGAGATCTTCGGCCCCGAGTCTTCCGGCAAGACGACGCTCGTTTACCACGTGATCGCCGAGGCGCAACGGCGCGGAGGGATCTGCGCGTTCATCGACGCCGAGCACTCGATGGACCCGGCGTACGCGAAGCGGATCGGCGTCAACATCGACGACCTCCTCGTCTCCCAGCCCGACACGGGCGAGCAGGCGCTCGAGATCACCGAGCTCCTCATCCGCTCGGGCGCGCTCGACGTCGTTGCGATCGACTCGGTCGCGGCGCTGACGCCGAAGGCCGAGATCGAAGGCGAGATGGGCGACAGCCACGTCGGCCTTCAGGCGCGTCTCATGAGCCAGGCGCTCCGCAAGCTCGCCGGCACGCTCAACCGCACCGACACGATCTGCCTATTCACGAACCAGCTGCGCGAGAAGATCGGCGTCATGTTCGGCAATCCCGAGACGACGCCGGGCGGTCGCGCGCTGAAGTTCTACTCGTCCGTGCGGCTCGACATTCGCCGCATCGAGACGCTGAAGGAGGGCGTCGAGGCGTTCGGCAACCGGGTGCGCGTCAAGGTCGTCAAGAACAAGGTCGCGCCGCCGTTCAAGCAGGCGGAGTTCGACATCATCTACGGCTCCGGCATCTCCTGGGAGGGCACGGTGCTCGACTCGGGTCTCGACCGGAAGGTCGTCACCAAGTCGGGCTCGTACTTCAGCTTCGGCGACGAGCGGCTCGGCCAGGGCCGGCAGAACGCGACAGCGTTCCTCCGCGAGCATCCCGACGTGACGCAGGGGATCCTGCAGCAGATCCAGGTGGAGCTAGGGGCGGACCAGGTCGCGTCGGCGCGGTTGCTGCCGATCGCGAGCGAGGAGGTCGAGACGACCAACGGCAAGGCGGAGGTGGCGGCGGAGGCGCTCGCGGCGGCCGAAGCCGAGGCGTGACGCCGACCGTAACGGCGCTTCGCGAGCGGAAACGTGCGCGGGTCGCGGTCGAGCTCGACGGCCAGGAGTGGCGCGTCCTGCCGACAGACGCAGTCGTGCGGGCCGGGCTGGCGGTCGGGCGACCGCTCGACCGGCCCGCGGCGAGGCTGCTCGCACGAGAAGTTCGCCGTGCGAGGGCGTTGTCGCAGGCGACTCGGACGCTCGCCGCGACTGCGCGGTCGCGTGGCGAGCTCGAGCAGCGGCTGGCGCGGGCCGGTCACGCCGAGGCAGCGCGAGAGGACGCCCTGGAGGGCCTCGGCCGCGCCGGTCTCGTCGACGACGCTCGGCTCGCCGAGGATCGCGCCGGCGTGCTCGCACGCCGCGGCCACGGCGATGCCGCAATTCGGGCCGACCTTCGGCGACGCCTGATCGGAGCCGAGGCCGTCTCCGGCGCGATAGCCGGCCTCGAGCCGGAACTCACACGCGTTCGCGTCCTGCTCGCGGGCAAAGACGTCACGCCTACGCTCCTGCGGCGACTCGCCGGGCGCGGCTTCTCACGCGACACGCTCGATGCCGTCGGATCGAAGTTTGCGCAAGAGGCCTGAAAGCGGATACGATCCGCACACGACCATTCGACGTTTTGCCTGCAAAAGCGGCTTTTCCGAAACCACATCCGATGACCGACCACTCAGATCCGACCACTCGGAGGTTGCGCGCGAGGTAGCGCAGCGACGTTCGGCAGGCGTGTGCCTGCCGGAGAACGGCTTCTCGGAATAGCTGTCGGCTAGGCCCGGCGGTGAATGGCGCGCCGCCGCAGGCGGCTGTCTCTCCGACCAAGGAGCCGGACACGTGCAGATCGGGATCGGAATCGCCATCGGGATCGCCGGAGGCGTCGCCCTCGCCCTCCTGGCCGTTTCGGTCTTCGGCACGACGGGAGTCACGAAGGCTCGCCGGATCCGCGATCAGCTGCTCGGCGACGCGCGCCGTGAGAGCGACGCCGTGCGACGCGAGGCGCAGGTCGAAGCTCGCGAGCAGGCCGTGAGGCTGCGGAGCGAGATCGACGCCGAGCTCACGGACCGGCGCGAGCAGGTACTGAAGATCGAGGAACGTGTTCTGGCCAAGGAGCTCGAGGTCGAGCGCAAGCTCGAGGAGATCACACGCCGCGACCAGGGGCTTGCCGACCGCGAAGAACATGTCCGCCAGCTCCAAGAGGAGCTCAAGGAGCTCAAGCACGGCCAGCTCGCCGAGCTCGAGCGCGTCGCGGGCCTGACGCACACCGCAGCGAGGGAGCTGCTGCTCGAGCGTGGCGAAGAGCAGACGCGCCACGAGCTCGCCCGGCGGGTCAGGACCCTCGAGGAGGAGGCGCGTGCCGAGTCGAAGCGTCGCGCGCGCAACCTCGTGGCCGACGCGCTGCAACGCGTCGCCGCCACGCACACCGCCGAGACGACGGTCACCGTCGTCGAGCTTCCGTCCGACGACATGAAGGGACGGATCATCGGACGGGAGGGCCGCAACATCCGCGCGCTCGAACACCTCACCGGCGTCGACTTCATCGTCGACGACACGCCGCACGCGGTCGTCCTCTCGTCATTCGACGGGCTCCGACGCGAAGTCGCGCGCCTCACGGTCACGAAGCTCCTCGAGGACGGGCGAATCCATCCGGCGCGGATCGAAGAGACGTACTACGAGTCGAAGGCGGAGGTCGAGGAGGTCGTGCGTCAGGCCGGTGAGCAGGCGGTGTTCGAGGCGAACTGCGGCCCGTTCGCGGACGAGCTCGTCCAGATTCTCGGGCGGCTTCGGTTTCGCACGAGCTACGGCCAGAACGTGCTCAAGCACACGCTCGAGGTCGTGCACCTGGCAGGGATCATGGCGACGGAGCTCGAGGCGAGCGTCCAGACGACAAAGCGCGCCGCCATGCTCCACGACATCGGCAAGGCGATGACCCATGAAGTGGAGGGCTCGCATGCGCTCATCTCGGCGCAACTCGCCCGGCGCTATGGCGAGCCGCAGGGCGTCGTTCACGCAATCGAGGCCCATCACTACGAGGTTCAGCCGCAGACGGTGGAGGCAGTCCTCCTGATTGCCGCGGACGCTGTCTCGGCGAGCCGGCCGGGCGCGCGGGGCGAGAGTCTCGAGCAGTACATCAAGCGCCTCGAGTCGCTCGAGGAGCTGGCCGCGTCGAAGTCCGGCGTCGAGAAGGTCTATGCACTTCAGGCTGGACGCGAGATCCGAGTCATCGTCAGTCCGGGCGACGTCGACGACGACGAAGCCGCGCTTCTCGCGCACGAGATCGCCCGCGAGATCGAGGATCGCCTCGAGTATCCGGGCCAGGTGAAGGTGACCGTGATCCGTGAGAGCCGGGCCGTCGAGGTCGCGAAGAACCACGGAGCGTCCCGCACAGAGCGCTCGGCGGCCGACTCGCCGATCCAGGCCGCGTAGCGGGCGGGGCTACCCTACGCCGGTGAGGCGCTACCACGTCACGACGTTCGGGTGCCAGATGAACGCCCACGACTCCGAGCGGATCAAGGGCCTGCTGGAGGAGCTCGGTCTCGGCGAGGCGCCGTCTCAGGAGCAGGCAGACGTGATCGTCCTCAACACGTGCACGATCCGCGAGAAGCCCGACACGCGCTTTGCGGCCCACATGGGGAACGCCGCGAAGGCGAAACGCGAGAGGCCGGGAACGATCGTGGCCGTCGGCGGCTGCTACGCGGAGGCACAGCGAGAGCGGCTCTTCTCCCTCTATCCGGACGTCGACGTCGCTTTCGGGCCGGGCACGATCTCGCACCTCGGCACGTGGCTCGGCGCCGGGGGCGAGGGGATCGCACGCGGCGCGTTCGGCACCGGTGAGGAGCGAGCGTTTGCGGCCGGTCTTCCGGCCCATCGCGAGCGTCGGTTCCAGGCCTGGGTGCAGGTCTCGATGGGCTGCAACTCCGTCTGCTCCTACTGCATCGTCCCGGCCGTCCGCGGGCGCGAGACCTCACGGCGCCCGGGCGAGGTGCTCGCCGAGGTGGAGCAGCTTGCGGCCGCGGGCGTCCGCGAGGTGACGCTCCTCGGCCAGAACGTCAACTCGTACGGCCGCGACGTCAGCTCGAGCTTCGCGGAGCTGTTGCGCGCTGTCGATGCTGTCGATGGCGTCGAGCGGATCCGCTTCACGAGCCCGCATCCGAAGGACTTCCGTCGTGACGTGATCGCCGCGATGGCCGAGTGCGCCGCCGTGTGCGAGCACGCGCATCTTCCGCTCCAGTCGGGGTCCAGCCGGATCCTGAAGATGATGCGACGGACGTACTCGCGGGAGCGGTACCTGCGCCTCGTGGCGGAGCTGCGCGGCGCGATCCCCGACCTCGCCCTCACGACCGACATCATCGTGGGCTTCCCCGGCGAGACAGACGACGATTTTCGCGAGACGCTCGGGGTCGTGGAGGAGGTCGGCTTCGACGGCGCATTCACCTTCGTCTACTCGCCGCGGGTTGGAACCGAGGCGGCGGCAATGCCGGACCAAATCTCGGACGAGGTGAAGCGCGAGCGCATCGAGCGCCTCGTCGAGAGCGTGCAACGCGTGGCGGCCGAACACAATGCGAGGCGGGTTGGGACGGTCGAAGAGGTGCTGGTCGAAAGCCCGAGCCGCACCGATCCGAAGCTGTTGCGCGGCCGGACGCGCCGGAACACGACAGTCAACTTCAGCGGGGACGCCGCTCCCGGCGAGATCGTCTCGGTTGCGATCACGGGCGCAACGTCAACGACCCTCGCCGGCGCACAGCTCGCGCTCGTCGCAGCCTGACGCAGTGCTCGTCATCGGTCTGTTCGGGCCGACCGCGAGCGGAAAGTCCGATGTCGCGGCGGCTGTTACCGAGTTGATTCCGGCCGAGGTCGTCTCGGCCGACGCCATGCAGGTCTACGACGGCCTGCCGATCCTCACGAACCGGTCGCCCAATCCGGAAAGGCTCGTCGGCATCTGGCCGCTCTCGCATCTCGCGTCGGTAGGGGAGTACGCGCCGCTCGCGCACGCCGCGGTCGACGAGATTCTCGCGGCCGGACGGACGCCACTCGTCGTGGGTGGAACGGGCCTGTACTTCCGTGCTGCCCTCGCTGAGCTCGGTCTGCCTCCGGCGCCCGCGCCGGGCGCGCGCGAACGGTGGGAGCAGTTCTACGACGAGAGCGGCTCCGCCGCCGCGCATGCGCGACTCGGCGAGCTCGATCCAGCCGCAGCGGAGCGAGTCCACCCGAACGACCGTAGGCGTGTCGTCCGGGCCCTCGAGCTCGCGGAGGCAGGCGGGTCGCTCGTTCCGCGGCGGGACGCCCTTTTCGGCGGCGCCTGGCGACATCCGACGCTTCTCGTCGGACTCGATATCCCGAAGCTCGAGCTCGACCGGAGGATCGAGGAGCGGACGAGGCGTATGTTCGAAGCCGGCGTAGAAAATGAGGTACGCCACGCTCTTCTCACCGCGTTGTCGGTGACAGCAGAGAAGATCATCGGCATCGATGAGGTGGCCACGCTGCCGGAGGAGGAAGCGATCGCGGCAGTGGCGGCACGCACACGGCGTTATGCCGCGTATCAGCGCAAGTGGCTGCGGCGGCTGGAAGGTCTCGCTATCGTCGCGGCCGACCGGCCCCCGGAGGAGATCGCCGCTGAAATCGTCGCGCTGGCACGCACATGGGAACGTCTATCTCGTCCATGAGGGGCCAACGGCCGGGCTCGATCTGTCCGGCACGGACGGCGCTGTCGAGGTGCTGTCTGTCGCGGGCGACGACGTGACGGTCGCAATCGTCAACCCCGACAACTCGCACGCGGAGATGTCCGGAAACGGGACGCGGATCGCGGCCGCCTGGCTGATGGGCCGCACCGGGTCGGCGCTCGCGCGCGTGCACGTTGGCCCGCGGACCGTGGCTGTACGGCGGACCGACGACGGGCTCTATGAGTCGGAGCTCGGCCCAGTGGAGGTGGGTTCGCCGGAGGTGGTCGACGGAATCGAGCTGGTCGCGGTGTCGGTCGGCAACCCTCATGCGGTCGTGGTCGGCGACCCGAGTCGGATCACCGAGGTCGGCCCGCGACTGGAAACCAACCCGCGCTTCCCGGAGCGCACGAACGTGCAGGTCGCGCGGATAGAGCGGCCGGGAGAGGTCGTCGCTCGGGTCTGGGAGCGCGGCGTGGGGGAGACTGCGGCTTCGGGGACGAGCGCGGTCGCCGTCGCTGCCGCGACTCACTCTGACGGCGATGTCGTCGTGCATTTCCCAGGCGGCGACCTGCGGGTGCGCCTCGCGGACGGGCGGGCGTGGCTCACGGGGCCCGCGGAGCCGTTACCGGAATTGCCGGACTCCGTTCGCGAAGGCGGTACGGAGCGATAACAGGTTCCGCGCTATCGTCGCCTCCGAGGGCGGAGGGAGAGCTACCCGCCCTTTGGGTGGGGGTGCGGCTGGTCGCCGTCGCAGCTGTCTCGCGAAGAGCTCTCAGGTGCCGATCTCGAACTCGCGCAGGACGTCGTTCAGCGACATCCGGTCGTGCGACTCGTCCCGCCAGCCCACGATCAGCGGCGTCGGCAAGCCGTAGGTGCCCGCCGGAAACTCGCGCTGCCGCACGCCGGGGACGACGACGGCGCGCGGCGGCACGGCGCCGCGATGCTCGACGGGCTCGGATCCGGTCACGTCGATGATCGGCACCGAGGCCGTGATGACGACGCCCGCGCCGAGGATTGCCTGCTCGCCGACAATGCAGCCCTCGGTCACGATGCTCCGCGAGCCGATGAAGGCGCCGTCCTCGACGATCACCGGTCGCGCGTTGACCGGCTCGAGGACCCCGCCGATCCCGACTCCTCCTGCGAGATGCACGTCGGCCCCGATCTGCGCGCACGAACCGACCGTCGCCCAGGTGTCGACCATCGTGTTCGGGCCGACCCAGGCGCCGATGTTGACGTAGCTCGGCATCAGGATCACGCCGCGCGAGAGGAACGAGCCAAATCTCGCTGTCGCCGGTGGCACTACGCGCACGCCGCGCTCGGCGTGGTCGTGCTTGAGCGGGATCTTGTCGACATATTCGAACGGCCCAACCTCGATCGGCTCGACCTTCCGCATCCGGAAGTACTCGAGGATCGCGGTCTTGGCCTCCTCGTTGACCCGCCAGTCGTCGCCGATCTTCTCCGCGACCCGGATTTCGCCGCGATCGAGCGCCGCGATCGTTTCGTCGACGTCCATCACGCCACCTCCCGCAAGATCTCCGCCGCCCGCTCGCACTCCTCGAGCGTGGGGACGAGGGCGAAGCGGACGTAGCCCTCGCCGCTCGGGCCGAACATCTCGCCCGGCGACACGATGAGCCCGCGGTCGAGTAACGCAGCGGGATCTGGGCCAACCACCCACAGGTACATCGTCGCCTCGCTCGCGACGATCTCCCAGCCCCGGCTCTCGATCGCCGGGATCAACACATCCCGCTTCGCTCGATAGCGCGCCCGAGTTTCGTCGACGTGCCGCTCGTCGTTCCACGCGACGACCGAAGCCCGCTGCACGAACTCCTGAGGCGCCGTCCCGACCGTCGGCCGGTACGCCTTCAGCGCCGCAACGATCTCCGGCGGCCCCGCGACGAAGCCTGAGCGGTAGCCGGTCATCGAGGAGCGCTTGCTCAGCGTCTGGAAGACGACGAGGCGCGAGCGGTCGGCGGCCTGGAGCGCCGACGGCGGCGGCTCGTCGAACCAGAGCTCCGTGTAGGCCTCGTCGGAGCCCACCACGAAGTCGTGTCGCTCGGCCGCCTCCGCGAGCTCGTCGTAGAACTCACGCGGCGCTACGGCGCCGGTCGGGTTGTGCGGGTAGTTGACCCAGACCAGCGCGACGTCGTCGTCGAGCTCGCCGAGGTCCGGCAGAAAGCCGTTCTCACGTCTCAGCGGAAGCGTCCGCACCTGCGCCCCCGCAAAGAGGGCGCCCCGCTCGTAGACGGGGTACGCCGGCTCGCCGAACGCCACCACCCGGCCGTCGGTACCGAGCACCTGAGCGAGGGAGAAGATCGCCTCCTTCGACCCGTACGTCGGCACGATCTCGCGCTCCGGGTCGACGGCGACGCCGAAGCGGCGGCCGAGCCAGGCTGCGGCCGCTTCGCGCAGCTCGGGCAGCCCCTGCGCCAGCGGATACGGCGCCCGCTCAGGCAGAGCGTCGACGAGCGCGCGGCGGATCATGGGATCGGTCGGCTCGTTCGGGTCGCCCTTGCCGAAGTCGATGACCTCGACGCCGGCAGCCAGCAGCCTCTGCCGCTCCTCCTCGAGCCGCGTGAACGGATAGACGGCCATCTCGGTCAGGACCGGATTGATCATGAGAGGAACCTAGCCAGCGTCTCGTACACCGCGTGCAGGTTCGCGATCGGGATCTGCTCGTCCTGCCGGTGCGCATACGCGGTTGCGCCAGGCCCGAAGTTGATCCCGTCGATGCCCTGCTCGGCGAACTGCGCGACCGGCGTCCACGCCTGCTTCGGTGCCACCTCCGGGACGAGCCCGCGCAGGCGCTCCACGAGCGGGTTGCGGAGAGCCGGCGGGGCCGCCGGTGAGTTGTGGAGGACGTGCAGCTCGCCGTCGGGCAAGAGCTCGCGCAACCGCTGCTCGGCCTCGTCTCGCGAACGGCCGGGGGCGTAGCGGAAGTTGAGCTCGGCCGCCGCCAACGCCGGCACGACGTTCTGCGCGATCCCACCCTCGACCCGCACGGCGCTCAGGACCTCCCGGTAGACGAGGCCGTCGAGCTCGACGTCGTGCGGCTCGAGTCCGGCAAGCGGGGCGAGGCTCGCGAACAGGGCATGAATCGCGTTGCTGCCCGTCCACGGCCGGGCCGAGTGCGCGCTCTCGCCGTGAAACTCGACTCGTGCCTGGAGGTTCCCGAGACAACCGGCGTGAAGGGTCGCGTCGGTCGGCTCGAGTACGACGGCGAGCTCGGTGCCGGTCAGGACGCCGCTTGCGAACACGGCCGGCAGCGGGCTCTCCTCGAGGGGCACTTCCTCACGCGTGAAAAACACGTAGCGCGCGGGAGCGGTAGCACGAGCGAGCTCGAGCATCACCGCGACGCCGCCCTTCATGTCGCTCGCGCCGAGGCCGTGTACCGCGTCGCCGGCGAGACTGCCGGGGAGGTTCCCCTGCGCCGGCACCGTGTCGACGTGGCCGGCCAGAACAACCGGCGCCGCCGGGTCTCCCCAGACGATCGCCTCGCCGTCGTCGTAGAGGGGCTCGCCCGGGAGGAGGCTCCGGACGAGCTCCATCGCCGCGGCTTCGTGGCGGCTCTCGGAGGGGACGTCGACGAGCTCGAGCGTTCTGGCCGCGAGGTCGGAAGCAGGCATAGCAGGAGTCATAATGACCGTCGGATGGAGGTGAGACAGCCCGATCGCTCCTGGGCGGCCGAGCCCGAGCGTGGGTTCCTCCTTGCCGTGCTCGCACCGGGCGCCGACGGAGCCGACGAGCTCGCCGAGCTCGAGGAGCTCTCGCGTACGGCGCGCGTCGCGCCGGTGGGCCGTGTCGTCCAGCATCGGCGGCTCGCCGACGCGCGCACCTACGTCGGCAAGGGCAAGCTCGAGGAGCTCAAGCAGGTCTACCGCGACGCCCGGGCAGACGTCCTGATCGTCGACGACGAGCTCAGTCCGCCGCAGCAGCGAACACTCGAGAACGCGCTCGAGGCGCGCGTCGTCGACCGGACGCAGCTGATCCTCGACATCTTCGCCGAGCACGCCGTGAGCGCCGAGGGAAAGCTCCAGGTCGAGCTCGCGCAGCTCGAGTACAACCTGCCGCGGATGCGGGGGATGTGGCAGCACCTCGAGCGGCTGGGCGGCGGCACCGGCGGTCTTGGCGCCGGCGTCGGGACGCGCGGCCCCGGCGAGTCCCAGCTCGAGACGGACCGACGGCTGGCGCGCCGGCGCATCACACAGCTCCGCGAGCGGCTGCGGAAGCTGAGCAGTCAGCGCGACGTCCGCCGCAAGGAGCGGCGCCGCACCGAGACCCCGACAGTTGCGCTCGCCGGGTACACGAACTCGGGCAAGTCGACGCTCCTCAACGCGCTCACCGACGCGGACGTCTCGGTGCGCGACCGTCTGTTCGAGACGCTCGATCCGGTCACGCGCGGCTTCGACCACGAAGGCCGCCGCTATCTCGTCACCGACACCGTCGGTTTCGTCCGGCGGCTCCCGCATCAGCTGGTCGAAGGCTTCGCGGCGACGCTCGAGGAGACGCTCGTGGCCGACCTCGTGCTCCACGTCGTCGACGGGGCGGCATCCGAGCAAGAGCTCGTGGAGCAGATCGCCGCGGTCGACGGCGTCCTGCGCGAGATCGGAGCGAACGACCTCCCGGTCGAGCTCGTCGTCAACAAGATCGATGCCGTCGCGACACTCGGCCGGCGGCGCCTGGCGAACCGCTATCCCGACGCACTGCAGATCTCCGCGCTCACGGGCGAGGGGCTCGACGAGCTACGCGCTTGGATCGCCGAGCGTTTCGGCGAGCGGTTCGAACGCGTGCGCCTCCTCCTGCCGTACGACGAGGGTGCCCGCCTGAACGAGCTCTACGCGCTCGGCGCGCCGATCGACGAGCGCGAGGACACGGCCGAGGGCGTGCTCGTCGTCGCACGCCTACCGCGGCGCGAGCTGCGCCGCTTCGCGCCGTACGTCGTTGCCGAAGAGCGCAGGTCCGAAGAGACCTCGAGGAAGCGCCGGACGGGCGCGTGACGGACCTGCCCGTCAAGCGCGTGCACGCCGCGGCGACAATGCCGACGCGCGCGTACGAGGGCGACGCGGGCCTCGATCTCTCCGCCTGCGAGCGAATCGAGCTGGGACCGGGGGAGCGGGCGATGGTCTCGACCGGCCTCAGTGTGGCGATTCCGGACGGGCACGCCGGGTTCGTGCAGCCTCGCTCGGGTCTCGCGGCACGTCACGGCATCTCGGTGCTGAACTCGCCGGGCCTGATCGACGCCGGCTATCGCGGCGAGCTCAAGGTCGTGCTGCTCAACACCGACCGGAGCGAGCCGTTCGTCGTCGAGCCGGGGATGCGGATCGCTCAGCTCGTGATCGCTCCAGTGGTCGTGAGTGAGCCGAAGGAGGTGACCGAGCTGCCAGACAGCCAACGCGGCGAGAAGGGCTTCGGCAGCTCCGCCCACTGATGACGCTCGAGCCGCGCCTCCGAGTTTCGGCCGTCCTCCGCTGGGAGGGCCGCATCCTCCTCTGCCGGCACGAGAAACCGGGTCGCGGCGAATACTGGCTGCTCCCCGGCGGCGGGGTCAACGGCGGCGAGAGCCTCGTGGAAGCGCTGCGACGGGAGCTGGAGGAGGAGGTTGCGATCGGCGAAGACCTCACCTTCGAAGGACCCGTCGCGGTCGTCGACTCGATCGCGCCGAAGCGGCCGCTCGTCGGTCGCCACGTCGTGCACATCATCTTCGGCGCCGATCTCTCCGGGCGGTCGCTCGAGCGCGTCACCTCGACTGACGCTGCCGTCCGCGGCCATCGCCTCTTCGACCCGGCCGACCTCGACGAGGTGGTGCTCCACCCGCCGATCCAGCGCTTCCTCGGCCGCTGGCAACCCGGAGATCCGGCCGTCTACCTCGGTGCTCTCTGGGCGCCCTGAGCGTTGGCGCCGCCGCTCAGACGCGTCTCGATCCAGGGTTATCGCGCGGCGCGTGAGCTCGAGCTCACGCCGGGCGCGGTCTGCGCGCTCGTGGGGGAGGCGTCGAGCGGAAAGTCCACCGTCTTGACGGCGATCTGGACGTTGCTTGAAGCGGCTGCGCCGCCGCCCACCATCGACGACGTGGCCCGTGACGGCTCTGGGCTGGAAGCGTCACCGGCGAAGCCGGCGACGCCCGGCCGGAAGACCGGGACGTCGTCGGTGTCCAGGGGCGGGAGGATCCGCCTCGAAGCCGACGTGGCGAAGGGCACGATCTTCCTCGACGCGCGGCCGCCCGACACGCTCAACCTCAACCGAGCCGGCGCGCCGCCTGTGCTCTTCCTGCCGGCGAATCTCCGCTCCCGGACGCTCGTGGCTCCCGCCACCGGACTCGGCGCGGCCGAAGTCGCCGAGCTCCTGCAGCCGCCGAGGGTGGATCGTCACTGGGCCGCCGCGGACGGCGGGCTCGCGCTCGTAGCCGGGATGGAGCGCCTCCTGGCATCGCACCTCCGGCACTTCGTGCTGCTGATCGAGGAGCCGGAGCTGTATCTCAGCCCGCACGCCCAGCGCCGCCTGTACGCGCTTCTGCGGGGCCTCGCGCAGGCCGGGAACCAGATCCTCTACTCGACCCATGCGCCCGTGTTCCTCAGCGTCGACAAGCTCGAGGAGCTTGCGCTCGTCCGCCACACCTCGACGGGCGGGACCTCGCTCTTCCAGCCCGAGCCCCTCGCGGAGGCAGAGGGGTTCCGCGCGCTGTCGGAGTTCGACAGTGACCGCGCGGAGCTCTTCCTCGCTCGATGCGCGGTGCTCGTCGAGGGCCGGACCGAGAAGCTGACGTTCCCGCTCGTCTTCGAGGCGCTCGGCGTCGATCCGGACAAGGAAGGGATCCTCGTGCTCGAGTGTGGCGGCAAGGGCAACATGCCGCTCTTCGCACGCGTCGCGAACGCCTGCAGCGTCCCGTACGTCGTCGTGCACGACCGGGATGCTCCACGCGGCACGCGACCCGTCGAGTCCGAGCGGGTCGTCAACCGCCTGATCCGGGAGATCGCGGGCAGCCGACGCACCATCGTCCTCACGCCCGACTTCGAGAGCGTGTCGGGGCTGCGGGCAAGCACCCGAGGCCGTAAGCCGCAGAAGGCGTGGCTGCGCTACCGCGGCAACGGCGACGTGCCCGAGCCTCTCCGCCTTGCCGTTGAGAAGACTCTCAAGATCGCGCAGACAGGCTAGGAGGCGCGGCCGCCGCGGGAGCGCGCGCGTGCGGCGGACACCTCGTGTGCACGACTCTCCAGTTCGTCGGGCAGCGGCTCGAGCTCCGGCGCCTCGTTGCTGCCGGTGCGATGTGCGAGCGCCTGCGCGAGCAGCCAGTCAGCCAGCCAGGCGTTGCGCGGAAGGAGCGGTCCGTGCAGATACGTCCCGACGACACGGCCGGCGCGGCAGCCCTCGAAGCCGCTCTCGCCGTCGTTGCCGAATCCCGCGAGCACGCGCCCGAGAGGCTCGGCGCCCGGATCGAGGTGCGTGCGGCCGGCGTGGTTCTCGAAGCCCGCGAGCGTCCGCTTCTCGCCTGGCTCCAGCTCGCACTCGAGCAGCACGTCGCCGATCATGCGGCGCTCGCCCGCCACGGTCTCGAGCGGGAGGAGGCCGATGCCGGGCATGTCCTCGCCGTGGAAGCCGCGGTAGCCGCGCCCGAGCAGCTGGTAGCCGCCGCAGACCGCCAGCATGGCCGCGCCGCGCCCGACCGCTTCGTGCAGCGCCTCCGCTTTCGTCACGAGATCCTCGGCGACGAGGAGCTGCTCGCGATCCTGTCCACCGCCGACGTAGTAGAGATCGTGCGCGCCCGCTTCGACCGGGTCGCCCAGCCCGAGTGACATCACCTCGAGCTCGTGACCGCGCCAAGCCGCCCGCCGGCTGAGGACCGCGATATTGCCGCGGTCGGCGTAGATGTTGAGGTAGTCCGGATAGAGATGACCGACGCGGATGGTCGTCATGCGGAGCGCTCCCAGTACGGCCTGGCGAGGCCGCGCGAGGCGAGGAGTCGCTGCAAGCCGAGCATCGCGGTGTAGGTGGGGAGGACGACGAGCTCGCCGCCGTCCTGGGTCAGCTCCGTGCCGCGGTCGAGTGCTTGCGCGAGATCGGGCACGACCTCGATCGCGTCCTCGCCGAGACCGCCGTAGCGGAATCGCAGTGCGAGCTCGTGAGCGCGCGAGCCGCCCGCGACGAGCGTCTCGAGCTGCGGCAGCAGCGGCTCGAAGTCGACGTCCCAGATCCAGGAGACGTCGCGTCCGTCCGCGATCTCGTCGTTGAGCGCGACCACCAGCACTTGCGGCGCGCCGCCGTCCACCAGGGTGCGCACGGCCTCGTTCGCGCCCGCCGGGTTCTTGATCAGGAGTAAGAGGAGCTGCTTCTCGCCGACGGCGAGGCGTTCGAAGCGGCCGAATGCCGCCGAGAACCGCTCGAGCCCGGACGCGATCTCGTCGAGCTCCGCGCCAAGCGAGCGGGCGAGAGCGGCAGCGGCGACCGCGTTGTAGACGTTGTAGAGCCCCGGCAGGCGCAGCTCGACCTGACGGGAGCCGTCCGGTGTGTCGAGCCGAAACGAGGCGCGCTCGAGCCCGTGCAGTGAGATGTCTCGTGCGGCGACGTCGAGCGGCGGCCGGGCGTGGTCGCCGCGCGGGCAGCGGTAGTCGCCGAGGTGGCCGACGTACGCGGCGGCGTAGGTGTACGGCGTGCCGCAACGGACGCAGTACTTCGAGTCGGCCGCGTGCTGGAGCGAGGAGCGCGAGAGGCGTGGGTCGTCGACGCCGAACGCGACGCGGCTCGCGTGCGACTCGGCGACGGCCGCCAGCTGCGGGTCGTCGGCGTTGTACACCAGCTGGGCGCTGTCCGGCAGCGACGCCGCGGCGTCACGCCAGCGTTCGGCCACGAGCTCGAGCTCGCCGTAGCGATCGAGCTGATCCCGGAAGAGATTGCCGAGGCAGAGGGCTCGGGGGCGCAGCCGGCGCAGGAGCTCCGGCAGAGCCGCCTCGTCGACCTCGAACAGGCCGAGCTCGGCGTCTCCGGCCGAGAGCAGGGCGGAGGCGACGCCCGAAACGAGGTTCGCGCCCGCAGCGTTGTGGGCGAGCTGGTGTCGCGGCCGCAGGATCTCGGCCGCCATCGAGGTCGTCGTCGTCTTCCCGTTTGTCGCCGAGACGACCGCGGTCCCGTTTGCGAGTCGCGCCGCGAGCCGGTCGATCGCGTCGCGGTCGAGCTCGGCGAGGAGCTTGCCCGGAATCGTCGTCCCGCCGCCTGTGCCGATGCGGCGCGAGAGCGCAGCGACCCCGCGCGCCGCAGCGATCTCGAGAGCGAGTGGGGGACGGGGGCGCATCGCGCGAGCGTAGTCAAGACACGCCTGCACGGGACTACTTGCGTATTACTCAACCTGCTCTACACTTATTGACATGGCCGAGAAGCCCCGCTACCGGGCGCTCGCGTCGATCGATCCGCAGGAGCTTGCGACGTTCCAGGCCGGTATCCGCAAGCGATACACCGATGAGCAGATCGTGGCGGAGATCGTCGCCTGCGCCGAACGCCTCGGCCGCTCGCCCACGATGCGGGAGTTCGCCGCGGATGCGGAGACGGCAGTGCATCCACAGACGGTGATCGAGCACTTCGGCTCGTGGAACGCGGCCAAGCGCGCCGCCGGCCTCGTTCCACGTCGCTTCGCCACGCGCGAAGAGCTGCTCGGCCTGCTGCGCACCCTTGGCGAGGAGCTCGGCCGACCGCCGACGGCGCGCGACATCGATGAGCACAAAGGCCGCCTTCCCTCGAAGTCGCTCTATTGGCACACATTCGGCTCGCTTACGAATGCGCTGCGCGAGGCCGGCTTCGACGTGCCGGTGGGCGAGGAGAGGCTCGAGCGGGCTGTCGACCAGGGAGTCGTACTCGCCGAACGACTCGGCCGGCTGCCGAAGTTCGCCGACTGGGCCGCGGCCCGGCGTCAGGACGACTCGCTCCTGACGGAGTGGCAGGTCTATCGCATGTTCGAAGCGCGTCGCGGCGCGTGGTCGACGTTCCAGTTCCTAGTGCGACAGCGACTGGCGGAGCAAAGCCGCGAAGTTGCGAGTGACGGAACTCTGACCTAGGCGGCAGAGGCCACGATCACCGCGAGGCGCGCGAGGCAGTACGCGCTCTGCCCCGGAGCTCGCACGGCCGGGAGCGAACCGTCCTCGACGTAGCTGCGATCCGGGCGGAAGCAGGAGCTCCGGGCAACGCGACCCTCTCGGAGGGCGAGGAACGTCCCGTCCACCACCTCGCTCATGCGCAACCGCACCCCGGTGTACTCCGATGCGATCTCGAGTGCGGTACGGGTGGAGGCGAAGAAGACCTCGTTGCGGCCGCGGCCGAGCCACAGCGGCCGCCCGACGCCACGGGCGGCGAAGACGGTCCCGGGCTCGCGCTCGTCGAGCCAGGCGGTCGCCATCGAGCCGGCAAGCTCCTCGAGGGCGCGCGGGTCGTTCTGCGAGTGCGCCGCGAGAGCGAAGATCGCCTCGGAGTCGACGGTCATCCGGGGCTCTGCCCGGGCGCAGGAGTAAGGGGCGAGCAGCTCATCGTCGTTGAGGATGATCCCGTTGTGGATCCCGACGATCGGCCCGTGACAGACGGGGTGGTTGTTCGCGGTGATCGACGGATGGCCCTTCGTGTAGTCGCGCACATGGATGAGCAGCTCGGTTGCCTGCTCGGAGACGCTGACTCGCTCGAGCAGGCGGCTCGCGGGCGTCCGCTGCTTCGTGATCACCGGATAGGTGTCTTGGCCGCCGCGATAGGCATAGCCGACTGCGTCGGCGCCTCGATCGGCGATTCCGGCCAGGAGTGCTTGCGCAGCGAGCGTCCGGTCGACGCCGCTCCGTGACGAGAGGCTATATCCCGCAATGCCGCACATATCGTCCTAGGGAAGCTTTTCTCCGTATCGGTATCTGAACCCTTCCACCGTAGGCCAAGTCAGTTAGGGCTTTCTAAAGCCCAAACCGGATGGAGCCGATACAAACCGCGATGGAATCTTCCTTTGCGGCCGAGGGCGCGGCCTCCGAGTACGCCCCGTCCGCTGACCCGCTCAAGCTCTACGTCCGCCAGATCGGCGGCGGCGCGCTGCTCACGCGCGAGGAAGAGCGCGAGCTCGCCCGGCGCAAGGACGACGGCGACGAGGAAGCGAAGAAGCGGCTGATCGAGTCGAACCTCCGGCTCGTGATGGCGATCACGCGCAACTACACGAAGGCCAGCGTCCCCCTGCTCGACCTGATCCAGGAAGGGAACCTCGGCCTGATCCGAGCGGTGGAGAAGTTCGACTACCGGCTCGGCTTCAAGCTCTCGACCTATGCGACCTGGTGGATCCGCCAGGCGATTACGCGCGCGCTCGCCGACCAGGGGAGGACGATCCGGCTCCCCGTACACGTGGCCGACCAGGTGCGGCGCCTGCTTCGCGCGCGCCGGCAGCTCGCGCAGAAGCTCAACCGCGAGCCGTCGCTCGCGGAGCTCGCACGTGAGACACAGCTGTCCGAGGAGCGCGTCCAGGAGCTGCTCGAGCTGGTGGAGAACCCCGTCAGCCTCGAGACGCCCGTCGGCGACGGCGAAAGCATGTACGGCGACCTGATCGAGGACGTCCACGCGCTCGCTCCGCACGAGCAGAGCGCCGAGCAGGCGCGGGGGAGAGAGATCGCAGGAGCCCTCGAGCAGCTGAATCCGCGTATGCGCCGCGTCCTCTCGCTTCGCTTCGGCCTTGACGGCGAGCGTCCGCAGACGCTCGAGGAGGTCGGCGGCCAGCTCGGAATCACACGCGAACGCGTTCGCCAGCTCGAGACGCGGGCACTCCGGGAGCTGCGCATGGCCGCGCCCGGCCTCGAGCACTATCTCCGCGCCGAGTAGCTCCTAGGGAGCGGCGACCATCTGCATCTCGCGCAGGTTCGCGAGACGGCGGAGGGAATCGAGCTCGATCTGCCGCACGCGCTCGCGCGTGAGGCCGAGACGCCTGCCGATCTCCTCGAGCGTTTTCGGCTCCTCGTCGACGAGCCCATAACGGAGGACGAGCACGTGTCGCTCGCGCTCGGACAGGGCCTGCAGCGCGACGGCGAGAGCCTGGCTGCGGAGCGCGTCCTCGACGCGCTCGTCGGGCAGCGGGTCGTCGCCCGCGACAAAGTCTCCGAAGACCGCATCCTCTTGGTCGCCAACCGGCTGGTCGAGACTGGTCGAAGCGCGCGCCGCCGCTCGCACCTCCCGCGCCTGCTCGACCGGCAGCGAGGCCTCATCCGCGATCTCGTCGAGCGTCGGCTCGCGGCCGAGCTCCATCCAGAGCGTCCGCTCGGCCCGGTTCATCTTTTGCATCCGCTCCACGATGTGGACGGGCATCCGGATCGTCCTTGCCTTGTCGGCGAGCGCGCGGGCCACGGCCTGCCTGATCCACCAGGTCGCGTAGGTGGAGAACTTGTAGCCGCGGCGCCAGTCGAACTTCTCGACCGCGCGGATGAGTCCGAGCGTCCCTTCCTGGATGAGGTCGAGGAAGGGGAGACCTTGGTTGCGGTAGTTCTTGGCGATCGAGACGACGAGACGGAGGTTCGACTGGATCATCCGCTGCTTCGCGGCCCCGTCGCCACTCTCGATCCGCTTTGCGAGCTCGACCTCCTGTGCAGCCGTCAGTAGCTGATGGCGGCCCGCTTCGCGCAGGAACAGTTGCAGCGCGTCGGTCGTCGTCTCGAACGGCTGCGGCGCCGGCGGCGGTGTCTTCTCCGGAGGCGGCTCCGGTTCAGCCTCGCGCTCCGGCTCGACGAGCAGCTCGATCCCGCGGCGGTCGAGCTCCTGATAGACGGCCTCCGTCTCGAGCGGATCGAGCTCGAGCGGCTCGAGCACCTCGACCAGTTCGGCCTGTCGCAGCTGGCCGTTCGACTCGGACGCCTCCAGCAGCGTCGCCAGCTCCTCGCTCGCGAGGATCGACTCCATCTCGACCGTCGTCACAGCTTCCCCCTCAATCGGCGCTTCTGGACGTTCTCCCGCCTGTCGAAGCTACCGAAACACGGCGGCACCCTCCGGGTCAAGTCCAGTGCACGATAAGCAATGTTATGTCAAGTAGCTGGACGAATCACTTCGGAGGTCTTGCTCTCGTCCCTCCCACCTCGGGCCGGTTCGCCGAGCGGCAAGCATCGCGAGCAGAGCCGGCGCCGTGAGAACGAGATGGGCTCGGATCGGCGGGAGTCGTTCGAGCGACCGGCGGACGTCAATCTCCCCTCGACGGCCACTTATCCACAGGATGCACAGAGTGCTGTGGAAATGTTGATTATTCAACGTTCGCAAATTGCGACATTTTCCGTTCTCGACCCCCTTGCGGCGTGTCCGGAGAGGCCGTAGATTCCCTCATGCGCCGAGCGCGGCGCGGGAGTAGGACGAAGCAACACCGGGAGGCCGTACGAGGCGGCTCGCAAGGGCCGAAGCGGAAAGTCAATCGGGGTTGTGGACGAAACCGCGAAGTGCTCGGCGAATTTTTTTTGATCCGATCCGCCCCGCTCTCCACCCTCTGCTTGGTGCACCCGGCGGATCTCGCCTCGTCTAGGATCGCTGCGATGCATCCGCCTCGTCCGCCGAGCATCGACCAGGGCGTGATCGCCCTCATCTGGGCGATCGGCCTCGGCTTGTACATCTACTTCGGGCTGATCGCCATCGGAGAGAGCGGTGCGATCGCGGTAGTGATCTCGATGGTCTCGTTCGCGGCGATCTGGCTGTTCGTCCGTCTTCGCGGCGAAGACATTCCGCGGCGGCGCCCGAGCCGCAAGCGGTCGTAGCCTCTACGCCGCGCGCCGGGTCGTGCCGTGTGGCGGCGCCAGGGCGAAGACGAGCTTGCGCGCGAGCTCGTTGCCAAGCTGTTCGTCGAGCCGCTCGCGCGCCGGGACGGCCCGCGGATCGAGGCTCTCCAGGTGCGCGGCGAGCAGGCGCGCGCCGCGGTCAGTCGTCCCCTGAGCCAAGACGTTCATCTCGATCTGTATATCGGGGGACCTACCTCGTCAGCGTGATCCCTCGGGCAGGGATCCGCGGCCGCTTTCACTCGTTCGAGGAGAACGAGCTGCAGCAGCCGCGAATCGGCCGGTCGTGCGAGATCAGCTCGCCGGCGTGCGGGTGCGCGTCGCGGTCGTGTCCTCGGCCTCGGTGGCCGGCGCGGCGGGTGCCCGCCCCGCAGTCCAGCGGCGCTCGGCCGTGACAGGCTCGTCAGCCGTCTGTGGGGCCGTCGGACCGGCGTAGGCCGCCTCGGTCTCGACCACAGGCGCGGGAACCCCGTCGAGCGAGAGGCCGAGCATGAGCCCGAATCCGAACGCCAGCGCTCCGTGCCAGAGCCCGACCGAGTGCACCACGCCGAGAATCCCGATCGAGTTGCTCCAGGAGTCGATCCTGCCCTCCTGCCAGCCCGATCCCGGTTGATTCGCGAGCAGGATCCACCCGACGCAGACGAGGACGGGCAGAAACGCAAGAGCGAACGTGCCCGGAGACATCCGCATCCTGAGGCCCTTCGTCCATGTTCCGACATGGTTGGCCAGCGCGATCAGAAGCCCCGCGCCCGCGACGGCGAGCATCGCAAGCCAGAAACGCCCGGTCGTCTGAGTTCCCACCTGCGCGGCGCCCCACAGCCCGAGTCCCGCCAGCCCTGCGGCGAGCGCGAGCGTCAGGCCGCGCGACGTGTCATATAAGCCGTACCTGCGCATCCTTTTCACCTCGTTCCGTTGCCGGTTGCGAGTGGAACGACCGAGCCCGGCTTCGAGGTGCGCCGCCTCGAACGCGACTACGAGAGCGCGAGCCGGCGCACGTCGAACGACGCCGACCACAACTCCGCCCGGAACTCCTCGAGCGTGGCGAGTGCATCTTCGGCAAACAGGTGCTCCACGACCCGTATCTCGCGGTCGTTGTGGAACGGGACGTCGACGTGTGAATGGGAGACGAGGTTGAGCGACAGCCGGCGGCAGCTCGGACAGCGCACCGCGAGCCCCACCGGACCATCGGTCGCCGTGAGCAACGCGAAGGACGACGGGAACACCGGACGTGCCTGCCCCTCCGGAAAGCAGAAGAAGCTCCACGGCCACTCGCCTCGCCTGATGTGCCCGGCTGCGAGCTCGCCGAGTTCGGCGCCCGCGGAATCGAGCTGCGAGGTCATGAGGTTGAGAAACAGGCCTGCGCGGAGCCCGAGCGGCGCCCAGTCGAGCTCGTCGTGCGTGAGCAGGCCGTCGTGCTCGGAGCCGCAGCCGCAGTCGAACCTCACGCGGAAAACGGCCGGATGCGCTGCTCCTGGCAGCTGCTCGATGCTCAGGAAGGCGGACAGCGGCACATGCGTCTCGCCCCGCACGGGACAGGCGAACGCGTAGCGGCTCGTCAGCGGGTCGTAGATGGAGACGTTGTAGAGGCGGCACCGGACGACCGGCCGGGCGTCCTCAGTACGTGATCAGCGAGTAGAGGTCGTAGCTCGCCAGGCGCTCGCGGCCGCCGAGGAACGAGAGCTCGATCACGAAGTTGACGCCGACCACGGTGCCGCCGAGCTGCTCCACGAGGCCGGCGATGGCCTCGACCGTCCCGCCCGTGGCGAGCACGTCGTCGTGGATGACGACCCGGGCGCCTCCAGCGATCGCATCGGCCGCGACCTCGAGCGTGTTCTGGCCGTACTCGAGCGCGTAGGTCGCGGAGACAGTTTCGGGCGGAAGCTTGCCCGGCCGTCGGCTGGCGACGAAGCCGCAGCCTGCTTCGACCGCGATTGCAGCGCCAAGCCAGAAGCCGCGGGCCTCGGCGCCGAGCACAAGGTCCGCTCCGCGCTCGCGGGTCCAGTCGGCCAGCTCTCCCACTGCTTGCCGCAGCGCCTCGGGGTCGAGCAGGAGCGGCGAGATGTCCTTGAAGCCCACGCCCTGCTCGGGGAAGTCCGGGACCTCGCGGACGCGTGTCGTGAGATCGATCCCCGCCATGCGTGCGAGGCTACTCGACCAGACGGCGGACGTTGCGGCGCAACAGGAGGTCGGCGAGCTCCTGCGCGTTTTGCGCGAGGCGCTGCAGATCGCCGAGAGCGGCCTGCCGGCGCTCGGCGTTGCGCGACCGCAGAGCAGGCCCGATGACCGCCTCGAGCAGGCTGCCCTGGCGGTCGGAGGCGGTACGGAAAGCGCGCAGGTTCCTTGCTCCGATCCCGAAACGGGCGAGCGCTTCGCACGCGGCGGCGATGTCGGCCTCGCTTTCGGGGTAGAGCCGCTGGCCGTCCTCGACTCGCGGCTCGAGCAACCCGAACTCCTCGAGCTCGCGCGCGCGGTCGAGCGTGATGCCGGCGCGCTCGCAGAGCTCGTCGAGAGTGAGCTCCTCCTCCCCCGTGTCGACGACGCTGCGGCGCCGTCGCCGCTTCGCGCCGGCGCCTGCGTCGAGTTCCTCGCGGATCACGCGCAGCGGCAGAAACTCGTCGCGCTGCAGGCGCAGGATCGTCTCCAGCCGCTCGACGTCGTCCTCGGAAAAGAGCCGGTAGCCGCCCTGTGTGCGCCGTGGCGTCAGGAGCCCCTGGTCCTCGAGGTAGCGAATCTTGGAGATCGAGACGTCGGGGAACTCGTCCTTGAGCCGGCTGCAGACGGTGCCGATCGTCAGCAGACGACGGCGCGTCGGTTGTGCCTCGGTCACTGCCATCAGCGCTGCGTGAACGTCAGTCGGTATTTGCCGATCTGGAGCTCGTCGCCGTCTCGGATCTGGGCGGTCTCGACTCGTTCGCGGTTGACGAACGTCCCGTTGAGGCTGCCCTGGTCCTCGATCTGCCAGTGGTCGCCGTCCTGCGTAAAGACGGCGTGCTTGCGGGAGACGGTGACGTCGTCGAGAAAGATCGCGCAGTCCGGCGAGCGGCCGATCGCCGTGGGGCTCGCCTCGACGGGGAAGGTCTCACCCGCCCGGCCGCCGCCAGAGCGCACGATGACGGCTGCGCCGTGCACGCCGAGATCCTCGAGTGGGTCGAGGCTCTCGGGCAACTCGGGCGCGGTGAACGCCTCGGTCGACTCGCCTTCTTCGGGGACGACGAGCGCCGCACCGCACTTCGCGCAGAAGTGCGCGTGCTCCGGGTTGTTGTACCCGCATTCGGGGCAGTAGACGTGGGCCATCAGGCCGGTGGCGCGGCCTTTCCGGTGAGGATCGCCGTCAGCGAGTCGACGTCGACCGACTCGAGGACGCTCCTCCCCTCCGTCTTCTGCAGCCGGGCCACGAGCTCGGCTCGCAGGATGTCGATCTTTCCGTGCAGGAGCCGCCGGCGGTACGAGACCTCCTGCTCCTCCTGCGTCAGCTCGTCGATGAGCTTCTTGAGGTCGTCGTCCGGGAGCGTCGCAAGATCGGGCAGCGGTTCCATCGGGCCCTTTCGTCGTAGGGTGAACCTGAACTTTAGCTTCTAGGTTCGGCGGGAGCAAAAGCCCCGCTCAGGTACGGGTCGCAGCCGCTTCACCCTGCTCGATCTCGTCGACGAGGGCCCGTAGCTCGCGTGCAAGCTCTTCCGAGAGCTCTCGCGTCTCGCCTTCCGCGTAGAGATGCAGGACCGGCTCGTCGGGGTCCGGCAGCACCTGCGCCCAGCCGCGCTCTTCGAACAGCTTGATCCCGTCGGTGAGGTCGAGGTCCCGTCCTGCCAGGCGTTCGTTGAGCATGCGCATGACGAGTCCTTTGAGCGCCCACGGGCAGGGGACCTGGTGGTGGACGAGCGTCGGCTCGGGCAGCTCGGCGACGAGCTCTGAGACAGGCCGGTTGACAGGCGCGAGCAGCTCGAGCAGCTTCGCGAGGCTCGCGACGGCGTCGTAGCCAGGCAGGAAGTCGGGGAAGACGTAGCCGCCTCCGACGGCGCCCGCGAACACAACGCCTCCCTCCGCGGCCACGCGCGTCAGCTCGGGAAGCGACGTGGGCGTGCGCACGACCTCGAGCTCGGAGTTCTCGACGAGCCGCTCGACCTGGCTCGTTACGGTCACCGGGAAAGCGAGCTTGCCGCGGCTGCCGTTCGAGGCCAGCAGACGAAGGAAGAGCAGCAGCGCCTGCTCGACCGGCACTTCGCGCGCCTGCTCGTCGACCAGATGGAGCCGTTCCGCCGACCGGTCGAAGACGGCGCCGAGATCCGCTCCCACCACCGGCACGAGCCGCTTGGTCTGGCCGATCGACGCTGCGAGCCCCGGCGCGGCATCGGCGTCAGGGCCTTCGCCGGTGAACGCATGGGCCGCCACGACCTCGACTCCGAGTGGGCCGAGCACGAGCGGCAAGACGTACGAGGCACCGGAGAAGCCGTAGTCGACGACGATGCGGAAGCGCCGGTCGCGCACAGCCTCGGTGTCGATCGTCGAGAGCAGGTCGGCGGCGTACGTCTCGCGAACGCGTGCGGGATAGGAGATGGTCCCCACCTCTCCGGCGGCGACGCGGCGGAACTCGCCGCGCGTGAAGTGCTTCTCGACTTCTTTCTGCATCGCGGCGCTCATCTCGACCCCGAGCGGCTCGAAGAACTGGATGCGGATCACTTCGGGGTCGTTCGGGCTGACACCGACGTGGAAGCCGGCGTCGTGTGCCTCCGACTTAACGAGGTGGCGCGCAACGGCGGCCGGGCTGACTCGAAGATCCTCGACGTGGACGCCGGTCGAGGACAAACCGGAGATCATCGCCCGCTTGATCATCCGGCAGGCGGCCGCGCCCTCGCGGCTCGCCACGACGCGCGCGCCGCGTTTCAGCGCAGTGCCGAGCGCGGCCGCGAGCCTGACCGCCACGTCCGGCGTCAGGTCGACGTTCACCATCCCGGCTACGCCGCTCTTGCCGAAGACGCGGGTCGTGCCGCGCGACTCCCAGATCAAGCTCTCGTGCAGGGTCGAGCCGGTCTCGACCTCCTTGAAGGGATAGATCCGGACGCCCGGCAGGATCACGCTCTCGGCGCCGACCGTGACCTCGTCCCCGATCGCGACGCCCTCGTGGACGCGCACGTGCGCACGCAGGTCGCAGGTGCGGCCGACGATCGCGCCCACGACCTCGGTGCTGCGGCCGATGTACGACGACGTGTCGACGATGGAGCGAAGGACGCGGCCGCGCTCGCGAACGGTGACGCTCGACGAGAGCACGGTGTACGGCCCGACGTGGGCGCCTCGCCCGACCCGGCAGTAGTTGCCGAGGTACGCCGGCCCGGCGATCGTGTCGAGGTCGTCGAGGTCCACCCCTTCCCCCAGCCAGATGTTGCCGCGGATGCGGATCCCGTCGATCTCGAGCCGGACGCTCTCGTCGAGGGCGTCGAAGTTCGCCTGCCGGTACTGGTCGAGGTTGCCGATGTCCTGCCAGTAGCCGTCGAAGACGTGGCCGTAGATCGGCCTCCCCATCTCGAGCAGCAGCGGGAAAAGCTCCTTCGAGAAGTCGTACGGCCGGTCCTGCGGGATGTGCTTCAGTACCTCCGGCTCGATCACGTAGATGCCGGTGTTGATCGTGTCCGAGAAGACCTGGCCCCACGACGGCTTCTCGAGGAAGCGCTCGACGCGGCCGTCCTCGTCGGTGACGACGATCCCGAACTCGAGCGGGTTCTCGACCGACTTGAGTCCGATCGTCACGGACGCGCCTTTCTCCCGATGCGCTTCCACGAGCGCGGTCAGGTCGACGTCGCAGAGGGCGTCGCCGGAAATGACGAGAAACGTGTCGTCGAGCCTTCCGGCCGCCAGCTTCACGGAGCCGGCGGTGCCGAGCGGCGACTCCTCCACCGAGTAGCCGATGTCGACGCCGAGCCCCTCGCCGCTGCCGAAGTAGCCGCGGATCGCCTGCGGCAGGAAGGCGACGGTGACGATCACGTCCTCGAAGCCGTGCCTGCGCAGCAGCTCGATGATGTGCTCCATGCACGGTTTGCCGACGATCGGCACCATCGGCTTGGGCTGGTTCGACGTGAGGGGCCTCAGCCGCGTGCCCTCTCCCCCCGCCATGACGACGGCCTTCATCGCCGCAGTTCTCTCCGGGCGGTCCGGATGTAGAACACGGCGGCCACCACGGCGAGCCCGAGGCCGGCCCAGAAGAGGTAGAGCGGCCACTTCGTCGCTTCGTGCGTGACGATGCGGAAGCCGATCGCCGCGTAGAGCACCCACGTCGCGGCCTTGCCGACCGTGTTCACCTCGATCTCGACACCGCGCGGGGCGAGGAGCCTCGAGCCGGCGAGCAGAAGGACGTCGCGTCCCAGGATGACCGCGAGCCCGACCCACGGTAGTCGGTCGTAGTAGGCAAGCAGGATCACGGCCGCGTCGATCATGAGCCGGTCGGCGAGCGGGTCGGCGAGCTGGCCGAAGCGGGACTCGACATGCCAGCGGCGCGCGAGGAAGCCGTCGATCTGGTCGGTGACGCCTGCGAGCCCGAAAACGATGCCGGCAGGCCAGCTCGGGTTGTGGCCGGCTTGCACCATGAGCACGACGAAGATCGGGATCAGTGCGAGCCGCGCGACCGTCAGCGCGTTCGGGAGCTGCGCGAGCGGTGCCGAGACTGCGGGAGCCGGGGCCTCCATGTGAGGAAGGATACGGGCGTGCAGAAGCCGCCTCGGATCCCGGGCTTCGTCGACGCGCACTGCCACGCGTTCCAGCGGGCCTTGCGCGGCCGAGCCGAAGGCGCCGATTTCTGGGCCTGGCGCGAGACGATGCTCGAGCTCGCCGGGGGTGAGACCCCGGAGCACGTCCGGACGAGCTACGTCGACGTCTACCGCGAGCTGCGCGCGGCCGGGTACACCGCCGTCGGCGAGTTCCACTACCTCGGCCTCGCGGAAGGACGGGCCGCGGCCGAGGCTGCGGCCGAGGCGGGAATCGAGCTCGTCCTCCTTCACGTCGCCTATGCGCGCGGCGGCCTGGAGCGTTTCCGGCAGGACTCGGTGGCCGCGTACGTCGATGAGATCGAGGAGCTGCGCGCCGAGGGGATCCGGGTCGGCATCGCCCCCCACTCCGTCCGCGCCTGCCCGCGCGCGTGGCTCGAAGAACTCGGCAGCTACGCCGCAAAGCACGAGCTGCCGCTGCACGTCCACGCCGACGAGCAGCCGCGCGAGATCGAGGAGTGCCTCGCCGAGCACGGTCTGCGGCCGATCGAGCTGCTCGACGCGTGCGGCTGCCTCGGTCCGAGCACGACGATCGTCCACGCGACTCACGCCGACGGGTACGAGCTCGACCTCGTCGCGGCTGCGAGTGCGCGTATCTGTGTCTGTCCGACTACCGAGGCCAACCTCGGCGACGGCTTTCTCCCGGTCGAGCGAGTGCTGCATCGCGGCATCGAGCTCTGCATCGGCTCGGACTCGAACGTCCGGATCGATCCGCTGGAGGAGCTACGCGAGCTCGACGGGATCGCGCGGCGTCAATCCGGCCGACGCGACGTCTTCGCGGTCGACGACCTGCTCGAGATCGGCTCGGCCGGCGGCGCAGCGGCGCTGGGCATCGACGCGTGGCCGGACGTCTCCGTCGATGTCGGCCATCCGCAGCTCGCGGGGGTCGAGGACTGGCGGAACGCTCTGGTGGCTAGCTGCTCGGCCGACGTGCTCGCCGCCTGAGGATCTCCCGCACGTCGTCGAGCGTCTGGTCCGTGACCCAGCCTGCCACGGCGATCACACCGACGACCGTCAGGAAGAACATCAGAGTCGGGGCGGCCGGATTCGAACCGGCGACCTTTGGTCCCCCAGACCAACGCGCTAACCAAGCTGCGCCACGCCCCGCAGCGACGAGAACCGTAGCTCATGGGACCTTCCTGCACCGTCGCCGCGTACTCGTGACATGCGCACACTCCTCCTACTCGCGACCGCATTTCTGCTCGTTCCTGCCGCGTCCGCCCAGACGGCGGCAAACCGGCCCGTCGCGCTCGTCGCGGCGGAGACCTCGGATCAGGTGATCGCAGTCTCGCTCGGCCCGCGCGGCGGCCACGTGCTCAAACGCGTCCACGTCGTCGACCCGCTGATGGTCGCGACACCGCTGCACGGTCCTGCGGTGGTCCTCAGCCCGGCGACCGGCAGCGTGACACTCCTGGCCTGGCACAGCCTGCGTCCGGTCAAGGTCTTCCACGGCTTCCAGGATCCAGAGGTCGCGCGAGTCGCGCCCGGCGACCGCTACGCGTACGTCGCCGACGGAGGAACGGGAGATGTGTCCGTGATCGACCTCGCGCGGTTGCGGATCGTCCACCGTCTCCGGGTGGGTGCCGGCGCACACCACATGTCCTTCAGCCCGGACGGCAGTCGCCTCTGGGTCGCGCTCAGTGAGGTCGCGACCACGGTGGTCCGGCTCGACACGTCCGACCTGGCACACCCGCGGATCGTCGGCCGGCTGCATCCACGGTTTCCGTCTCACAGCGTCGGCTTCGCGCCTGACGGCCGGACCGTCTGGCTCAGCTCCGCCCGGGCACCGTATGTGACCGTCTACAGCTCCGCGACAGGCAGGGTCGTGAAGGTCATTCCGGCTGGCCGCGCCCCTCAGGAAGTCGCCTTCTCCGGCGCCCGGGCGCTGCTTACGAGCGGCTACGGCTCGTCCATCGAGGCCGTCGTGTGGCGGAAATACCGGAGGCTCGGCACCGTCCCGCTGCCCTACGGCTCGTTCAACCTCGCCACGTTCGCCGGTCAGGTCGTGACGTCGTCGCTCTTCACCGGCCAGGTCACTGAGCTCGAGGCCGGGACGCTGCGGCGGTTTTGGACCGTCAAGGTCGCGCCCGAGACGCGTTACGTCGCGATCTCGGTCTGGCCTGGCTAGCCGATCTGGAGATCGCGCACGGCCGCATTCCGCGGGACGGTCAGAAGTGTTGTGTGCCCGGTGAACAGCCTCGGTCCGCTTCTCACGATGACGAGCGTCGGAGTCACTGCGGCGACGACGCCGTGGGATCCGTACGCGACATGCGCCGTTGCGCCGGGCGTGATTGTCGTGAGCCCTCCACGCACTGCGACGGCGAGCCGCCCGTCCAGCCAGCCAAGAGTCTCCACCTTGCCGGCCGGGACGGCCTTCGCACCGAGCCGCACCGTGCTCGGCGTTGCCAGCGCGAGCGCAGTGCCCGTCGGCGCGAAAGCCAAATGCGTGACGGGCGCGACGGTCCCGACCACACGGTGCGTCTCGTGCGCGAGGTCGTAGACGACGGCGCGACCGCCTCCGCCGACGTAGGCGAAGGCGAGGGAGTCGGCCCGCCACGATGGCCGTGCCGCCCGTACAGAGCGGTCGATCGTCGTGTCGTGGATGCCGTTCCCGTAGATGACGTGCAGCACGAAGCGATCCCCGGCGTGGACGACGTACGCGATTCGCAAGCCGTCGGGGGCCCAGGCGATGGCGACGACGCTCCCACCGGCGGGACGGGACCACGCCTGGCGGCCGTCCGGCTTCATCGCGACGAGTGAGTGACCGATTCCGGCGGCGACGTAGAGGGCATGCGGCGACAGCGCGGCGGCAGTCGCCGGCAGCCCCTGGAGCCGGAAGCCACTCCTCGTCACCACCGAGAGCCGGCCGTCGACGATCGCCGCGATTCCGTCGGCTCCTCTCGGGAGGGTCAGCTGGACGACCGGCCGACGCGGCTTCGCTTTCGCGCCGAAGCTGACATGGAGCGCGCCCGCTGCGGCGAGGGATCCGGCTGCGACCACGAGCAACACGACGACAGTCGCGAAGACGAGGACGGCGGTCCGCAGCCCACGGTGCGAATGAGCGACCGGCTGCAACGAGTGCAGTGCCCGATGCAGCGCCTTCTCCCCCGCACCCGGATCAGGCTCGGGAGCGTCGGCGAGCATCGCCTCGAGCCGCTGCTCGAGCTCACTCGACATGCTCGACCTCCGCTGACTCGCGCAGCTGCTCGAGCGCGCGGGCGAGCCGCGAGTTGACCGTGCCCACCGGGAGATCCAGCGCGTCCGCGATCTGCTTCGGGGTCATACCGACCCCGTAACGCAGGACGACGACCACGCGACGCTCGAGCGGTAACCCGACCACCGACGTGAGCAGGCTGCGGTCGCCCACCTCGTGTGACGGTGCGAGATCGGGTATGTCGGGCAGTTCCTCGTCCGAGAGACGGCGCTCGGCTCGGAGCACGTCGAGCGCCCGGTTCGCCACGATCCGGTGCAGCCACGGGCCGAACGGACGTCGGTCGTCGAAGCGCCCGAGCGCGGCGAACGCCCGCTCGAAGCCGTCGGAGGCGACGTCGTCCGCGAGCGAGCGCCGCCCGGTGATCGCATAGGCGGCACGCCACGCGTCGCGCCAGTAGCGACGAAAGAGCGCAGCTGCAGCCTCACGGTCGCCGCGCCGCGCCTTTCGGACGAGTTCCCGGTCACTCGGTTCACGCACTCCTCTGGAGTCTTGTACGAACAACCGCCGTCTGCGCGTCCCGCACCGGGAATACTTCCGGCATGAGCGATTGGCAGGAACAGGACGACGCGCTCGTGCGCGAATTCGAGCTTTCGTCGTTTCCGGCTGCGATCGACTTCGTCGACCGGCTCGCCGAGCTCGCGGAGAGCGAGAAGCACCACCCGGACATCGACATCCGCTACCGGCGTGTGACCGTGCGCTGGACGACGCACTCAGAGGGCGGGATCACCGAGAAAGACCGGGAGATGGCGGAGCGGACGTCCACTCTCGCCTCTGCGTAGCGCGCCGTCGCGCCGGTAGAAGGTAAGACCTTGCTCCCTTCCGACACTAATCCCGACGTGAGCGCGCTCGCAGCAGCCCCGAGGCTCGAGGAGTGGCATCTCGATCTGCATGCGGACGGAGCCCCTCGTGACGAAGCGGTGGCGCACCTCCACGGGCTGCTTCTGAGGGCAGCTCGCTTCGAGGTCTTCCGTAGGCGAGGCTCTCTCCCCCAGCTCTCTGCGGTCGAGCTGGACGAGCTCGCCCAGGACGCCGCCGACGATGCGGCCGTCTCGGTGCTACGACGCCTCGACGACTTCCGCGGCGAAAGCACCTTCCGCACCTGGGCCTACAAGTTCGCGCTGCTCGAGGCGGCCGTGAAGGTACGCCGCCGCGCCTGGCGCGACCGTGAGGTGACCCTCGAGCCGGAACATTGGGAGAGCCTCGCCCACGCGGGACCCGGCCCCGACGACGACGCCGAAAACCGCGAGCTGCTGGCGGCGGTTCGCGAGGGCATCCGCATGGCGCTCACGCCCCGCCAGCGCCAGGTCCTCGTCGCCGCGGTCCTCGAAGGCGTGCCCATCGACGTGCTGGCGGAGCGCCTCGACTCCAATCGAAACGCGCTTTACAAGCTGCTCCACGACGCGCGGCGGCGCCTGCGGGCCTACGTCAGCGCGGCGGGATTCCAGGAGGTGAACGAATGACCGGTCGCGACCTCGATCCGACGCTCAAGCGCTTGCTCGGCAGCAACGAGCCCGAGATCGGCTGCGACGAGTGCTTCGCTCAGCTCGACCACTACGTCGAGCTGGAGCTGGCCGGCGCTCCCGCAGACGAGCTCGTCTCCGGCCTGCGCGCCCACTTCGTCGGCTGTCCCGCGTGCGCCGAGGAACACGAAAGCCTTCGGGCCTTGCTCGAACTCGACGCTGTCTCCTAACCGCCTGTCTCGTGAAAGAGGGCTGAGATGACCAACACCAAGTACCTGATCGTCGGAGCCGGCATGACCGGCGACATGGCCGCCAAGGGCATCCGCGACCAGGATCCCGAGGGCTCGATCACGATGATCGGCGCCGATCCGCACCCGCCCTACAAGCGGCCGTTGCTCACGAAAGGCCTGTGGCATGGCACCTCGGAGGAGAAGCTGTGGCGCGAGCCCGCCGCGGGTGTCGAGCTCGTCACCGGGCGCCGCATCGTTGCGCTCGACCTCGCCGGCCACAGCGCGACCGACGACACCGGCGAGGAGTACGGCTGGGAGAAGCTCCTGCTCGCGACCGGGGCCAAGCCGCGCGAGATCCCGGGCGCCAACGGCGTTGTCTGGTTCCGGACGCTCCGCGACTACCGGCAGGTGCGCGAGGCGGCCGGTGAGGGGTCTCACGTGGTCGTGATCGGCGGCGGCTTCATCGGCTCCGAGATCGCGGCTGCGCTCGTCGGCAACGGCGCCCGCGTCACGATGCTCTTCCCCGAGCCCGGAATCGGCTTCCGGCTCTTCCCGCTCGGTCTCTCGCAGTTCGTCGCGGAGTACTACCGGGAGAAGGGCGTCGACGTTCGCACCGAGGAGCTGGTCGCATCCGCATCGGGTCGCCGGGTCGAGACCGAGTCCGGCCTCACGCTCGAGGCCGACGCGGTCGTCGCCGGACTCGGCGTGATCGCGGACACGGAGCTCGCCGAATCCGCCGGGCTGGAAGTCGCCGACGGAATCGTCGTCGACGAGTACGGCCGCGTGCCCGGCCACGAAGACGTCTTCGCCGCCGGCGACGTCGCTCGCTTTCCCGTCCGGGCGCTCGGGACGACGATGCGGATCGAGCACGAGGATCACGCGAATTCGCATGGTCATGCGGTCGGCGCGAACATGGCGGGGGCCAACGCCCCGTACGACCACCTGCCGTTCTTCTACTCCGACCTCTTCGATCTCGGCTACGAGGCGGTCGGCGTCGTCGATTCCCGGCTGGAGGTCGTCGAGGACTGGCAAGAGCCGAACCGCAAGGGCGTCATCACGTACGTCGAGGACGGCAAGCCGCGTGGCGTCCTGCTCTGGAACGTCTGGGACAGGCTCGACGACGCTCGCGACCTGATCCGCGCCGGCGAGGGTGCGCTTGCCGTCTAGGGCTCCAAGCCGTCTCGCGCGTTCGCGGAAGTCGCGGCGCGGGACCGAGCTCGTGTGCGAGTGGATCTTCCGGCCGCTCGCGCACCCGCTCGTGCTCGGGTTCGCACGCCTCCGTGTGCCGCCGCCCGCTGTCGTCGTCGCTGCCGGAGCCGCAGGCATCGCAGGCGCCGTCGAGCTCGGGCGCGGCTCCCTCGTCGTGGCTGCTCTGCTCGTGCAGCTCAAGACGCTCCTCGACAACGCCGACGGCCAACTCGCGCGGCTGACAGGCCGCACGAGCGCGTTCGGTCGCTACCTCGACTCGGAGCTCGATCTGCTCGTGAACGCGGCGCTCTTCACCGCGCTCGGCTGGACGACCGGGAGCCCGGCGCTCGCGCTCGCCGGGTTCCTCGCCGTGACGAGCGTCCTCAGCCTCAACTTCAACGTCGAGCGACTGTCACGCGAGGCGGCTGCCGAGCCTGAAGCGGCCGGAGGCCGCGCGACCGAGGTTCTGCGCCGGATCTACGGTGTCGTCTACGCGCCGCAGGACAGGCTCGCCGAGGCGCTCGTGACGCGCCGCCCGGCGCTCACAGGCTCGTCCGCCGTCTCGGCGCTCGCGAATCTGGGCATGTCCACGCAGCTCGCAGCGTTTGGTCTTCTGATGGCACTCGGACAACCGCTCGTCTTCGCCTGGCTCGCGCTCGCGCAGGTCGCCGTCATCGCGCTCGCCGTGCTTCCGCGGCGAGTGCCCCAGCAGGAGGTCGCATGAGCACGAACGTCTTTGAGCTCCCCGCCCACGACGCGGACGGACGCGATCTCAGCGACGCGGACTGGGTGCGTCTCGAGCGGAACGCCGCCGAGATCTTCACCGCGCTCGGGCTCGACCTCGACACGCCCGGCACGCGCGACACGCCGCGGCGCTTCGTGCGCGCGCTGTACGACGCGACGGCCGGTTACGACGGCGATCCGAAGCTGCGCACCCTGTTCCCGGCGGAACGGCCCGAGGGCGTGGACGGCCGGCATGCGCAAATCGTCGAGGGCCCCGTCGGGTTCTACGCGCTCTGCGAGCACCACGCGCTGCCGTTTCATGGACGCGCTCACATCGGCTACGTCGCCGGCGACGAGATCCTCGGGATCTCGAAGCTCACACGGCTCGTGCGCCTCTACGCGCGCCGCTTCACCGTGCAGGAGCGGCTCGCCGAGGAGATCGCGGACGGGCTGCAGCAGCTCGCCGGCGCACGGGGTGTCGCGGTGCGGCTCGAGGCGGCCCACCTGTGCACCGCGATGCGAGGCGTCGAGGAGGACGGCTCGGTCACGATCACAACCGTCTGGCGCGGCCTCTACGACGAGGACCAGACGCTGCGCTCAGAGTTTCTTACGCTGACGCGGTGATCTCGCCGTTCAGCGTCCTCGCCGAGGACGACGACCTGCCCCGCTGGGACGTGCCCGACGCGCTTGCCGAGCTCTACGGCGGCGCGCTCGGCCTCGACGAGCCGTGCGTCGTCGCGAACTTCGTCGAATCGCTCGACGGCGTCGTGGCCGTACCGGGGCTGCCGCGCTCACACGCGGTGATCGGAGACGAAAGCGAGGCCGACCGCTTCCTCCTCGCGCTGGTGCGCGCCTGCTCGGACGCCGTAGTCGTCGGGTCGGGAACGCTGCTCGCCTCGCCGAAGGGAACGTGGCGGGTCGATCGCGCATATCCGGCTGCGGCCGAGGCGCTGGCCGAGCTGCGAGCCCGCCGGGGCCGGCCGGAACAGCCACTCGTCGTTGTCGTCACCACCGGTGCCTCGCTCGACCCCGCCCATCAGGTACTCGAAGCGGGCGCGCTCGTGCTGACGACGGAGGAAGCCGCATCGCGCCTGCGCGCTTCGGTTCCCGGTGCGGCCGAGGTCCTGGCGGTGAACGCGGGCGAGACCGTCGATCTTGCACGCGCGTTGGACGTGCTGCGCGACCGCGGCTGCTCGGTCGTCCTCACCGAAGCAGGCCCGACGATGTTCGGGTCGCTCGTTGCCTCGCGGCTCGTGGACGAGCTCTTCCTGACGGTCTCGCCGCTCCTCGCGGGCCGCGCCGCGACCGGAGCCCGCCTCGGCCTCGTCGAGGGCGTCGAGCTGATTCCAGAGACCCGGGTGGCCGGGCGCCTCCGCTCGGTGCGGGCGCACGGCTCGCACCTCTTCCTCCGCTACGGGCTGCGTTAGCTCTTGCGGTTCAGCTGCCGGTAGAGGCGGTCGATCAGGTCGGGCATCGCCTCCAGCCGGTCGGTGATGACGCGCAGCCGGTACTCGCGGAAGTGCTCGGGCTCCACTTCCAGGGCCTCCGCGAGCGTGGCCACGACGTCGTTCGACGGGACCGGGCGGTTGCCGTGGACGAGGTGGTTGAGGTAGCCGGCCGAGAGCCCGGTACGGGAGGCGAGCTGCCGGTACGTGACGCCGTGCTCGTCCATCAGGCTCTGCACGGTCTCGCCGAATGCTTCCTCGCTGAACCGCCGACGCTTAGCCACTCTGCGCAACCACCCCGGGGACCTCCTGGCCGAGATCGACAACATCTAATCGTTTCTCGTCGCCGCTTGCGCGGTTCCTGACGTCGACCTTCCCGTCTTCGAGGCTCTTCTTGCCTGCGGTGATACGGATCGGGCAGCCGATCAGATCGGCGTCGGCGAACTTCTCCCCCGCCCTCTGGTCGCGATCGTCGAGCAGGACGTCGCACCCGGTCGCCGAGAGGGTCTCGGCCGCCTGTTCGGCGATCTCCTCCGCGCCCCCCAGCACCACGACGTGTGCGTGATACGGCGCGATCGACCGGGGCCACGCTGCGATTCCGTCGTCGTCGTGGTTCTGCTCGATCACGGCGGCGAGGACGCGTCCGGGCCCGATTCCGTAGCTGCCGCCGAGCAGGGACTTCTCTTTTCCGTCCTCGTCGAGGAACGTCGCGTCGAGCCCCGAGCTGTACTTGTCGGCGAAGTAGAAGATGTGCCCGACCTCGATCGCGGTCTGGAACGTGAGCGCGCCGCCGCACTCAGGGCAACGATCTCCCTCGAGCGGCTCGCGCAGGTCGGCGAACTCGGGCTCGTAGTCGCGGCCCGTCTCGACTCCGCGGAGATGGAACCCATCCCGATTCGCTCCGGCGACGAACTGCCCCACCGCCAGCGTGAGATCAGCAACCACCTCGCCCTCGTACCCGACCGGGCCGAGGGAGCCACCAGACGCACCGAAGGCGGCGCGAATCTCGTCGTCCGTCGAAGGACGCGAGCCAATCCTCAGCGCGGAGAGCAGCTTCGACTCGGACAGGCGGTCGTCGCCGCGAATCAGGGCGAGCACGACGCGGCCGTCGTCGGTCGTCACGGGCATCGCTTTCGACGTGGCCGCGAGGTCGATTCCGAGGAACGCGGCGAGCGCCTCGCACGACGTCACTCCCGGCGTCTCGACCTCCTCGGGCGCGGCAAGCGGCGCAGGAAACTCCGGGGCACGTGGGATGCCGCGGGCGATCTCCGCGTCGGCGGCGTAGTCGCCGCGCTCGCAGCGGACGAGCATGTTCTCTCCCGACCCCGAGGGTGCCAGGAAGTCGAATGTGAGCTCGCCGCCCATGATCCCGCTCTCGGCCTTCACCTCGTGGGCCTCGATGCCGCAGCGTTCGAAGATACGGTGATACGCGGCGCGGTTCTTCTCGAAGGAGACGAACGCGCTCTCCTCGTCGCGATCGAAGGAATAGGCATCCTTCATGATGAACTCGCGAACCCGCAGGAGGCCGCCGCGCGGGCGTGGCTCGTCACGATCCTTCGTCTGGAAGTGGTACCAGAGCTGTGGCAGCTCCTTGTACGACTGGATCTCGCGCGCGTGGAAGGTGAACGTCTCCTCGTGCGTGAGCGGCAGAACGAACTGCCGGCCCGCGCGGTCCGTGACGTGGAAGATCTCGGGGATCTTGTCGCGGCCGGTCGCCTCCCAGAGCTCGACCGGCGTCAGCACCGGAGCGAGGAACTCCTGCGCACCGATCGCGTCCATCTCCTCGCGAATGATCTCCTCGATTTTGCGGTGGACTCTCCAACCGAGCGGCAGGTACGTCCACAGTCCCGCGCCGACCTGGCGCACGAAACCGCCGCGCACAAGCAGCTTGTGCGAGGGCGCCTCCGCGTCGGCGGGTGGCTCGCGCAGGGTCGGCAGGAAGAGCTGTGAGGCTCGGGCGATCATCGGCGTTGTCGCCCTAGGCTATTCGAGCGGGATCAGGGACGCCTCGGCCATGGCCAAGGCCGCGGGCTTCGCCATCTTGAGGCGCTTCGGACGGTGCATCCCGTCGGCGATCCATTTGTCGATCTCGTGGAACAGCTCGTCGATCAGGATGTCGGAGCTGACCTTCTTCAGGACGCGGCCGTGGGCGTAGATGAAGCCGACGTCGCGGCCGCCGGCGATCCCGAAGTCGGCGTCGCCCGACTCGCCCGGGCCGTTGACCGCGCAGCCGAGCACCGCGACCTCGAAGTGCTGCGGGTACTCCTGAAGGCGGGTCTCCACCTCCTCGGCCAACGTGTGGACGCCGACGTTGTCGCGTCCGCAGCTCGGGCACGCGATCATCACCGGGCCGCGCTCGCGCAGGCCCAGGGCCTTGAGGATCTCGTATGCCGTCTTGGGCTCCTCGACCGGATCGGAGGCGAGCGAGACGCGGATGGTGTCGCCGATCCCCTCTGCGAGGAGCGTGCCGATCCCGACGGCGCTCTTGATCGAGCCGGCGAAGACCGTCCCGGCCTCGGTGACACCGAGGTGCAGCGGGTAGTCGACCTTCTCCGAGAGCATCCGGTAGGCGCGGATCATGGTGGGTACGTGACTCGACTTCACCGAGATCTTGAAGTCGTAGAAATCGAGGCTCTCGAGCAGGCGCACCTCCTCGAGCGCGGCCTCGACGAGCGCCTCTGCCTGATCCTGCTGCGCCAGCTCCTCGAGATGCTTCGGCAGCGAGCCGGAGTTCGCGCCGATCCGCATCGCGATCCCTTTCGCCTTCGCAGCGCGCACGACCTCGGCGACCTTGTCGGACCCGCCGATGTTGCCGGGGTTGATGCGGACGGCCGCAACGCCCTGGTCGATTGCTTTCAGCGCGAGGCTCGCGTTGAAGTGGATGTCCGCGATGATCGGCACGGGCGAGAAGCGGACGATCCTCGACAGCGCTTCCGCGTCCTCGTTCTTCGGCACCGCGACGCGGACGATCTCGCAACCCGCGCTCGCGAGTGCCGCGACTTGCGCGGTCGTCGCCTCGACGTCGTGCGTCTTCGTCGTCGTCATCGATTGGACGACGACGGGCGCACCGCCGCCGATCTTGACGCCGCCGACCGAGATCTGCCGTTTGCTCGCCATCCCAGGAATGAGTCTAGCCAGGCGGGTTCCCGCGTAATCGCGCCCTCAGAGGACGCTGAGGCGGGCGCCCGCTGAGCCGGCTCAGTGCGGCGCGTGGCCGGATAGGTCGTTCGAGAACGCGATCACCCACACGAGCAGGATGAGCGCGATGCCGACGACCGAGACGCGTTCGTACACCTCACGGGCGAGGGCGCGGCGGCGGACGCCCTCGATCAGGGAGAAAAGAATGTGGCCACCGTCGAGTGGGAGCAGTGGGATCAGGTTGATCAGAGCGAGCGACATGCTCACGAACGCGAGGATCTCGAGGTAGTAGGTCAGCCCGAGCTGGAGCTCGCTGTGTGAGACGCGGACGATCCCAACGGGGCCGGACAGCTGGCTACGGCCCTGGTGGGAGAACAGCCCTTGCAGGCCGGTGGCGGTGCCGGTGACCACGCCCCAGAGATCCGAGGACGCGGTGGTCGCCGCTTTGCCGACCGGGTACTTCTCGAGCTGTGCGGAAGGTGAGAAGCCGAAGATCCAGCGGCCCTGCTCGTGGATCGTGCGCCGGGGACCGACCGTGACCCGCCGGCCGTCGCGCGTGACCGTGAGCGTGACGTTGGCTCCGTGGCTCGACCGGATGAGATGCGACACCTGGGAGAACGTCCGGGTCGGCCGGCCATCGACGGCGACGATCCGGTCGCCGATCTGCAGGGCGGAGGCGGCCGCCGGAGTCCCGCTCTCCACGTTGGCGACGGTTGCCGTCGGACGCTGCGACGGCGCGCCGCTCACGGCGAACACGACAAACAGGATGACGAAGGCGAGGAGGACGTTCGCGGCCGGCCCCGCGGCGATGACCGCGACTCGCTTCCATGTCGCGGCGCGCCAGTACGCGTCGGGAGCGGTTCCCTCCTCGACGTCGCGGAGCCCACGCTCGGCCGAGCGCCGCGCACCGGGCGAGAGGTCTGCAGCGGCGACGTCGCGCTCGAGCTCGGCGTACGCGCGCCGCGCTCCGGCGTAATCCTCGACGTCGAGAGCCCGGTGGACGGCGCCAAGGGCCGGCACGAGGCTCGGTTCTTCTCGCACGGCAGGCTCGATGTAGGCACGCACGTCGCGGGCCGCCGGGCGATGCATGCCGGGAATTCGCACGAGGCCGCCGAGCGGGATCATCCCGATCCCGTACTCGACGCCGTTGCGCTTCATCTTCACGAGCGCCGGTGGGAAGAAGATGTAGAAGCTGCGCGGCCGCATCTTGACTGCCATGGCAACCGAGAAGTGGCCGAGCTCGTGCACGAAGATGATCAAGACGAGCCCCAGGCCGACGACGAGCCAGGTCATGCGGCCGCCAGCGCTCCTTCGGCGAGCGCCCTCGCCGTGCGGTCGGCCTCGACGAGATCGTCCACGTCGTGGATCTGGTCGGTGCCGGCCGTCGCGAGCGTCTCCCCCACGACTTCGGGGATTCCGAGGAAGGGCAGGCGGCCGTCGAGGAACGCGGCGACGGCGACCTCGTTCGCGGCGTTGTAGACGCACGGTGCGCTTCCGCCCTCCTGCCCGGCGGCGCGCGCGAGCGACAGCATCGGGAACGTGTCGGTGTCGGGACGCGAGAACTCAATGCTCAGCGAGGTGAGGTCGAGGGGCTCCAGGGGCGTCGCGGCACGGTCGGGATACGTGAGCGCGTAGGAAATCGGCACCCGCATGTCCGGGTAGCCGAGATGCGCGAGCGAGGCTCCGTCGCGGAAGCGCACCAGCGAGTGGACGATCGAGGTCGGCTGAATCGCCACCTCTATGCGGTCGTATCCCACGCCGAACAAATAGTGCGCCTCGATCACCTCGAGCCCCTTGTTCGCGAGCGTCGCCGAGTCCACGGTGATCTTCGGCCCCATGCGCCAGGTCGGATGGGCGAGCGCCTGCTCCGGCGTGACGTCCTCGAGCTCGGCCCGCGTGCGGCCGCGGAACGGCCCTCCGGAGCCGGTGAGCACGAGCGTGTCGACCTGCTCCGGCTCGCGCCCCTCGAGACACTGGAAGAGCGCGGAATGCTCGCTATCGACCGGAAGGATCCGTCCGCGCCCCCGCTCGCGCGCGGCGAGCGCGAGCTCGCCGGCGGCGACGAGACTCTCCTTGTTCGCCAGCGCGAGGTCGATGCCGCGCTCGAGCGCCCAGAGCGTCGCGTGCACTCCGGCGAAGCCGACGACGGCGTTGAGCACGATGTCGGGCTCAGCGCGCTCGAGCAGCTCGGTCAGGTCGCCTCCGACCGCTTTCAGCGGCGCGTCGACGTCGTCGAGCGAGCTCGAGCCCGAGGCCGCAGCGCAGAGATCGAGCTCGGGATGCGCCTCGATGATCTCGATCGCCTGGCGGCCGATCGAGCCGGTTGCGCCAAGGAGCGCGACGCGCTTCACCCGCCAAGTGTAGGAGTCGGAACTCCTAGTGGACCGCGAGCACGAGGTAAAACGCGGCGGGTGCGGCAAACAGCAGACCGTCGATGCGGTCGAGCATGCCGCCGTGCCCGCCGAGGAGGCGTCCGGTGTCCTTGACCTCGAGATCGCGCTTCAGCGACGACTCGAACAGGTCTCCCATCAGCTCGGCGACGACGACGACGAGGCCGAGAACGACAGCCTCCCAGACGCTGAGGTACGAGTGACGCGTGTCGTAGAGCGCGATGAAGGCCACGAAGACACCGGCGGCGGCTCCGATCAGGAGGCCCTCCCACGACTTGCCGGGCGACAGGCGTGGCGCAAGTTTGTGGCGGCCGAGCGGGCGCCCGCCGAGATAGGCGAAGGTCGCCGCCGCCCAGGCAGCGAGCACGACCGTGAATGCGAGCAGCCTGCCGTGGTCGGGCATCTCGCGCAGCAACAGGAAGAAGCCGAGCCCGAGCCCGATCCAGGCCGAGCCCAGGATCGTCGAGCCAATCGCGGCGGTCGTCGGCGCTCTGGTGCTCGAGACGATGTGCAGGACGAAGGCGAGGGCGAATGTGGCGAGGAATCCGCCGACCAACCACGCGACGCCGCCGGTGCGCGCGCCGAAGAGCGCGAGGAGCACGCCCGCGTACACGGCCGGGGCGAGCGGTCGCAGAGGACGCGCGGTGGTCACGAACTCGTGCACGCCGATCCACGCGGCGACCGCGAGAAGCGTGAAGAGCCACCAGCCGCCGAGCCACAGCATGCCGAGCACGAGCGGGAGGCCGACCACAGCGACCAGTAGGCGCGAGGCGAAGTTGGTCATCGACCGCCGAATCTACGGCGCCGGCTCGCGTATTCCTCGATCGCGCCCCGGAGGTCCTCCGGCCCGAAATCGGGCCAGAACGTGTCGGTGAAGACGTACTCGGCGTACGCCGACTGCCAGATGAGGAAGTTCGAGATTCGGCGCTCCCCGGAGGTCCGGATCACGAGGTCGGGATCCGGCATCTCGGGCTCGTAGAGGTGAGCCGCGAACGCGGCCTCGTCGAGCAGGTCCGGGTCCGCCCCGCTTTCGAGCAGCCGCCGCGCGGCGTCGACGAGCTCGGCGCGGCCCCCGTAGTCGAAGGCGATCCAGAGCTGGAGCCTCGACTTCTCCGCAGTCGCGGCTTCGAGGTGCTCCATCTTGGCGCGCAGCCAGTCGGGAGCCCGGTCGCGGCGGCCGAGAAAGCGGCAGCGCACGCCCTGCGCGGCGAGATCCACGAGCTCCCGCTCGATCGTCTCGCCGAAGATCTCCATCAGCGCCTGGACCTCGCTTGCGTCGCGGCTCCAGTTCTCGGTCGAGAACGCATAGACCGCGAGCGACTCGATGCCGAGGTCGATCGCTGCCTCGACGACGGGCCGCAGCGCACGAGACCCTGCGCGATGGCCGTCGGCGACCGAGACGCCATGCTCCGTGGCCCAGCGCCCGTTCCCGTCCATGATGACCGCGACCGCGTGCGCGACCTCGGGAAGGTGCTCCTCGGGGCTGACGTCCGTGCCGGGGAGCGATGAGCTCAGACCTCCATCACCTCGGCTTCTTTGTGCTTCAGGAGCTCGTCGATCTGCTTGGTGTGCTCGTCCGTGAGCTCCTGGACGCGATTCTCGGCGCGGTGCTCGTCGTCGGCGCCTACCTCGCCGTTGTCGACGAGCTCCTTGAGGTGCCGCATCGCGTCGCGCCGGATCTCGCGGACGGCGACCTTGTGCTCCTCCGCCATGTTGCGGACCACCTTCACGAGCTCCTTCCGCCGCTCCTCGGTCAGCTGGGGAATCGGCAGCCGGATGAGCTTGCCGTCGTTCGACGGCGTCAGGCCGAGATCCGACTCCATGACCGCCTTCTCGATCGCCTTGATCGAGCCCGGGTCGAAGGGCTGCACGGTGAGCATGCGCGGCTCGGGGACGTTGATCGTCGAGAGCTGGCGCAACGGCGTCTGCGTCCCGTAGTAGTCGACCTCGATCCGGTCGAGGAGGGACGCCGAAGCTCGGCCGGTGCGCACCGTCGCGAACTCCGCCCGTGCGTGCTCGACCGACTTGACCATCTTGTCCTGGGCGCCCTTGATCATGTCTTCCGCGGTCGCCATGTCAGCCCTCCTTGTCCCGGGCGCCGCCGGGGGCGGCGCGGTCTGCAGGCCGGGCGTTTGCGGCTTCGCCGCGGACGCTTCCAGCCCCGGTCGCGATGATTGTCCCGACCTCCTCGCCCGCGACGACCCGGGCGACGTTGCCCTCGGCGAGCTCGAAGACGTGGATGGTGAGGCGGTTGTCCATGCAGAGGGAGAGAGCGGTCGTGTCCATGACCTTGAGCCCGCGCTCGATCGCCTCGAGGTGCGTGATCCGTGGCAGGAACTCGGCGTCGGAGACCTGTCGCGGGTCGCCGTCGTAGACGCCCTGGACGCCATGCTTCGCCATCAGGATCGCGTCGGCGCCCATCTCGAGGGCGCGCAGCGCAGCGGCCGTGTCGGTCGTGAAGAACGGGTTCCCGGTGCCTGCGGCGAAGATCACGACGCGGCCCTTCTCGAGATGCCTGATCGCGCGACGGCGGATGTACGGCTCCGCGACCTCCGAGACCTCGAGCGCGGACATGACGCGCGTCACGGCTCCCTCTCTCTCCAGCGCGTCCTGGAGAGCGAGCGCGTTGAGGAGCGTCGCAAGCATCCCGGCGTAGTCGGCCGTCGCGCGGTCCATGCCGCTCTCCGCCGCTGCGGCGAGACCGCGGTAGAAGTTGCCGCCGCCCACGACGAGCGCGATGTCGACGCCCTCATTGCGGATGCCCACGACCTCCCTGGCGAGCGCCCGCGTCACGTCGGGATCGATCCCGTACTCGCGCTCGCCCATGAGCGCCTCGCCCGAGAGCTTGAGGAGCACCCGGCGAAAGGCGGGGGGCTGAGGCGTCGTGCCGGTCTCGTTCTCCGTTTGCGCGGTCATCCCGCCAGCGAGAAACGCTCGAACTCGAGCACCTCGGCACCCGCGTCGGCGAGCACCTTCCCGACCTTGAGCGAGCCGTCGTGGATCCACGGCTGGTCGGCCAGCACTCCGCCCCGCTCGGCGTAGAAACGCTTGTCGAGCATGCCGCTGACGATCTTCTCACGCGCCTGCTCGGGCTTCGACTGCACCTCGTCGGAGTTGAGGTAGATCTCCTTCTCCGCCGCGACGAGATCCTCGGGGACGTCCTCGCGGCCGATCCACCGGGGATCCGACCACGAGATGTGCATCGCGAGCTGGCGTCCGAGCTCTGCGTCGCCGCCGCGCACCTGCACGAGCACGCCGAGCTTGTTCGCCGGCGGGTGCGCGTAGGCCGAGACGATCCCTCCGTCGACTGCCTCGAAGCGGGCGCCGCCGACGACGGCGATGTTCTCGCCGAGCTTCGCGGTCAGCTCCACGCGCTCGGCTTCGAGCTCGCTCTCGGCGCCGATGCCCTTTTCCTCCACGAGGTCGAGCACCTTCTTGGCGTAGGCGAGGAACTCCTCGTTGTTCGAGACGGGCTCCGTCTCGCACCCGACGGCGACCATGGTCCCTCTGGAGCCGTCCTCGGGGATCCGGAAGCCGACCTTGCCTTCGGTCGTCGCCCGGTCGGCGCGCTTGGCCGCGCTGGCCATCCCCTTCTCGCGCAGGAGGACGACGGCTGCCTCCATGTCACCGTTCGTGTCGACGAGCGCGCGCTTGCAGTCCATCATCCCCGCGCCCGTCTTCTCGCGAAGCTCGCGGACGAGCTGAGCCGAGATCTCCGCCGCCATCAGGCCCCCTCCCCCTCGTCGCTGCCACCCGTGGCGGCCGGGTCTTCCGGCCGGGCCCCGGCGGCTTCGCCGCCGGCGCTTCCAGCTTTCGTCGGGTCGCCCAGCGCCGCGGCGGACCGCTTCGTCTCCTCCGCGCCTTCCTTCGCCGGGTCCTCGCCGGTCGGAACCGGAACGGACTCGCCTTCGGTGGCCGGCTGGATGGTCTCTCCGGCCGAGACGTCCTCGACGTCGTCCGCCGGCGCGCTCTCCGCCGCCGCTGCGGCCGCCTGCTGTTCCCGCTCCTGCTGCTGCTGAGCCTGTTGCAGCTCCTGTGCCGAGACCTTCTGCTTGCCCGCCCAGACCGACTCGGCGAGCGCATGCACGACGAGGCTGCACGACCGGATCGCGTCGTCGTTGCCCGGGATGACGTAGTCGGCCTCGTCCGGGTCACAGTTGGTATCGACGAGAGCGACGACCGGAACACCGAGCCGGCGCGCCTCGCGCACTGCGAGCGCCTCCTTCTTCAGGTCGACGATCACGACTGCGTCGGGCTGGCGCCGCATGTCGGCAACGCCACCGAGGTTCGCCTCGAGCTTCTCGAGCTCGTTGGCCATCGCAATGCGCTCTTTCGCGGGCAGGAGGTCCATCTGGCCCTCGTCCCGCAGGCGGCGCATCTCGTGGAGGCGGTCGATGCGGTCGGCCATCGTGCGCCAGTTCGTCAGCAGGCCACCGAGCCAGCGGTGGTTGACGTACGGCATGCCGACGCGCTTGGCCTCCTGCTCGACCGAATCTTGAGCCTGCTTCTTCGTGCCGACGAAGAGGACGGTGCCGCCGCGCTCCGCGACGTTGCGCACGAACTGCTGCGCTTCGTCGAGCCGCTCCGACGTCTGCGTGAGGTCGATGATGTAGATGCCGCCGCGCTCGGCAAAGATGAAGCGGCGCATCTTCGGGTTCCAGCGTCTTGTCTGGTGGCCGAAGTGGACCCCGGCCTCCAGCAGTTCGCGCATGCTGACTGCGCCCGCCGGGGCCGTCTGAGTCGATTCTGACTCAGTCGAAACTGACATGTGAGCTCCTTCCGGATTCGTTTTCGTCGTCGTGCGCCGGCGGAGTCGAGGCGCACCTCCCGAGAGGAGAGGCACCCGCGCCGCGGTTGGGCCGCCGGGGAGTAGGGACAGAGGCGCCGGAAGGTTAGCTGCGGGCCGCGGCGAGCGCGTCCGCGAGGTCGGGCGGGAGCGGCGACGAGACGTCGACCCCCGCACCGGTCACCGGATGCTCGAAAGCGAGCCGCGCGGCGTGGAGAAACTGCCGCTCGAGGCCGAGGTCGTGGGCGATGCCGTACGTCGGGTCACCCGCAACCGGGAGGTCGACCGCGGCGAGATGCACCCGGATCTGGTGCGTTCGGCCCGTCTCGAGCCGGACGCGCAGGAGCGCGTGGCGCGACAGCAACTCCTCGAGCTCGAAGTGCGTCACGGCAGCGCGGGGAGTATCGGTGTCGAGCGAGTGGCGAAGTCGGTCGTGACGGTCGCGACCGACCGGCGCGTCAATCGTCCCTCGTCGCGAGCGTGGCTTGCCGACGACGAGCGCGATGTACTCGCGCGTCAGCGCGCGGCGCTTCACGAGCTGCTGCAGCCCTTCGTACGCCTCCGGCGACCGGGCCGCGACGAGCAGTCCCGACGTGTCGCGGTCGAGGCGGTGGACGATCCCGAGCCGGTCCTCCTCCCCGCCCGCGGCACCCGCCTCGGCGAGAGCCTGCGCGAGCGTGCCGCCCGGGTGCCCGCGCGACGGGTGCACGACGATGCCGGCGGCCTTGTCGACGACGAGGAGATGCTCGTCCTCGTACGCGATCGTGAGCTCGGGCAGGGCGACCGGAGGCTCCGCGGCGGGCGGGGCCGGAGGCTCGATCGCGATCTCCTCTCCGCCTACGAGCCTGTGGCTCTTCGACCGGGGCTCCCCGTCCACGAGCACGGCGCCGGCCGCGAGGAGCCGCTCCGCGGCAGCACGCGATCCGACATCCGGCAGGCCTGCGAGATGGCGGTCGAGCCGCTCTCCGGCGGCCTCCGGCGGGACGACGAGCCGCTTCAGCGCTTGGGGTTGTCGCCGCGTCCCGGCCGCGGTTCTCGCTCGGTGAACAAGAGCGCCGCGAGCAGGATGCCGACGCCGATCACGATGCAGCTATCCGCGACGTTGAAGGCCGGCCAGTAGCGGAAGTCGATGAAGTCGGTCACGAAGCCGAGCCGCACGCGGTCGGCGAGGTTCGAGAGGCTGCCGCCGATCACGAGGCCGAGCGCCACGGGCAGCACCGGGTGGCGGGCGCCGGAGCGCGCGAAGTAGGCGAGCATCCAGCCGATCGCGATCGCCGTGACGACGATGACGCCGGCCGTTGCGTTCGAGAAGAGGCCGAACGCGATCCCGGAGTTCTGGACGTGCCGGATCGTCAACGGCCCGACGACGTGGACGCCGTCGCCGAGCGACAGGCTGCCTGTGACGACGTGCTTCGTCACCTGGTCGGCGATGACGGCCACAACCGCGATAGCCGCCAGCAATAGCCACTGCAGCCGGGTCGCCGCAAACGAGCGGCTCGCGTGAGAAAGAGGCGTCAAGGCATCCGTCGCAGAGCCGACTCGCACCTCGAGTTGCCGCGCCGGCTCGTTCACCGGCGCTCCCTTCGGCCGCGATCGCCTCCGATCGAGGCCGAGGCGAGACGACGCTCGATCAGCGCCGGCCCGACGCCTGTGAGCTCGACGATCTTCTCCCGGCCACCGTGGCCCGAGACGAGCGTGACGGCCGCGCGTGGCAGGGCGAGCGTGTCGGCGAGGAGGCGCAGCACTGCTTCGTTGGCGCGACCGCGCTCCGGCGCCTCGGTGACGCGCACCTTCCACGCGTCGCCGTGTCGCCCCACGAGCGCAGTCCGGCCGGCTCCCGGACTGACGCGAAGGCGGACTCGCGTGGTCTCCCCAGTCACACGCCCAGTTTACGTCGGGGTTCCTTACGCAGCGTTCGCGTCAGGCACGCCGTACCAACTCCGCTCGTCTGTTTCGTCGCCGCCGGGCTCCGTCTGCTTCTCCGACGGCGCCGTTCCCGCGGCTTCGTCGCCGAACGCGGAGAGCGCCTGCTCGAGCTGCGCCCGCAGCCGCCGCGACTCGCGCGCGAGCCGTTCGTTCTCGGCAATCGCGTGCCGCTGGATCGAGCGCGCTTCGGCGTGAGCCTCGCTGAGGATCAGAGCCGACTCGCGCCGCGCCTGGTCACGCATCTCCGCCGACGCCTGCTCCGCCGAGACGAGCGTCGTGCGTAGGAGGCTCTCGAGCTCGCGGAAGCGGACGAGGTCGGCCTCGAGCTGCTCGACCTTGTCCGCGAGATCCGCGCGCTCGCGCCAGACGTCCTCGAAGCTGGTTGCGATCTCCTCGAGGAGCGTGTCGGTGGCCGCGGTGCGATAGCCGCGGAAGGCGGCACGCGGTGGTGTCAGATGTCTGATCTCGACGGGTGTGAGCGCCATCGCTCTCTCCTTTAGTTGAAGTGATTCAGGATCCAGATGAGGAAGCGGTCGATCACGATCAGGAAGATCAGCGCCAACATCGGCGAGAGGTCGATCCCTCCGGTCGAGGGAAGTACGCGACGGAAGACGCGAAGGTAGGGCTCGCAGACGTCGTAGAGGAACCGCTGGATCCGGTTGAGCGTGGGCGAATACGGCAGCCGCAACCAGCTCGCGAGGATGTAGATGAAGATCACGAGCCAGTACAGCCCGATGAAGACGTTGATGAACGTCTCGACGCTCGAAATCGCGTCGCCAAGCAGCACGAACCTGGCTAGCCAGCCCATTCAGGCGACGTTCGCCCTAGGCGACGCTTCTCCTATGCCTGGTTGAAGAAGCCGCGCTCGAGCATCCGAGCCCGATCCTCGGCCGACAACTCGACGTCGCGCGGCGTGAGGAGAAAGACCTTGTCGGCAATCCGCTGCATCCCGCCGTCGAGCGCGTAGGTGAGCCCGCTCGCGAAGTCGATGAGGCGCTTCGACAGCTCGGAGTCCGCCGACTGGAGGTTGAGGATCACCGGCACGCCGTCCTTGAAGCGGTCGGCGAGCTGCTGGGCGTCGTTGAAGCTGCGCGGCAGGATGAGATGCACCCGCGAGGTGGCGGGGCCGCGCACCGGCTCGAGCTGGCGCACCCGGCGCGAATCGCCGCGCGGCCGCAGGATGCTCGTGCGCTGCGCGTCGCCCGGCTCGGGGTCGGTCCAGTCGTCGTCGTAGTTCTGCCGCGAGCGGCGAGCCGGAAGGCGGCGCACGTTCGCAGCGTCGTAGTCCTCGGCGAGCTCGTCCTCGGTGAGATAGCCGTTCTCGTCCCAGTCCTCTTCTTCGGCGATGCCGAAATAGACGAGAGTCCGGGCCCAGACGTCGGAGACACCCATGGCGCCGCCGATGTTAGCGCTGCCACAGGACTGAGCCGACCCGGACATAGGTTGCGCCCTCCTGGGCTGCGACGCGGTAGTCCTGGCTCGTTCCCATCGAGAGGTCGTGGAGTCCGTGCTGCGCGGCGAGCTCACGGAGCCGGCGGAAGTAGGGCCGCGACGCCTCGGGGTCTTCCGCCGCCGGGGGCATCGTCATCAGCCCGCGGACGTCGGGATAGGCCTCGAGGAGCTTCGGCAGCTGCTCCGGAGTCACGCCGGACTTGGTCGGCTCGCCCGAGAGGTTGACCTCGACGAGCGCCGGAATGGTGAGCTTCCGCGCCGCCGACTCGGAGGCGAGCGAGTGGCAAAGCTCGCACAGCTCACTCACGAGCGGCGCCTTGCGGCTCTGGAGGTGGCCGATGAAGTGCCAGCGGAACGCCTCTCCGTAGACGCGGTGCTTCGCCTGCAGATCCTGCGCGCGGTTCTCGCCGACGGTCTCGACACCGGCTTCGGCAAGCGCGGACAGCTCCTCGACCGAGACGTACTTCGTCGCTGCGACCACCGTGACGGCCGGCCCGACCTCCTCGCGGATGCGCTCGTAGCGCTCGCGGATCTCAGCCGGTGACATAGGCGATCACTCCCTGGCGGCCGGTACGGCCGGCGTCGCGCCGGTGCGAGAAGAACGATTCGGGCTCGCAGAAGGTGCAGCGGTCGAAGCGGTCGACGCGCTCGACTCCGGCGGCGCGAAGCGCGCGCTCGGCGCTCGTCCAGAGGTCCAGGCGGCCGTCGCGCACGACGTCGTCGCCGAAGCGTTGGCGAAACGGCGCTGCAACGTCCTCCCCCACCTCGTAGCAGCAGGGTCCGATTCCGGGCCCGATCGCCGCGGCGAGCCTGCCGTTCGCGAGCGCGTCTGCTCCGGCCGCGACGATGCCGGCGAGCAGGCCCTTCCAGCCGGCGTGGAGGACGGCGACCGAAGGCGCGGCGCTGTCGGTGCGCGCCAGCGCGATCGGCAGGCAGTCGGCCGACATCGCCAGGATCGGCAAGCCGGGCTCGTCTGTCCACAGGCCGTCGGCATGCTCGTCACGGAGTCCAGGCGCCGCCCGCAGCACTCGGTCGGAGTGCACCTGGTAGTTGAGCGCAAGCTTCTCGAGGTCGGCGCCGATCGCCGCGCACGCGATGCTCCGGTTTTCATCCACTCGCTCGACGTCGTCGCCGCTCTTGCGGCCCAGGTTGAGCGAGCGGTACGGCCCCTCGCTCACGCCTCCAGCCCTGGTGGTGAAGGCGACCTCGTAGCCGTCCACCTCCCAGCGGATCACAGGCGTTCCCTCGCGCGTGCGAGCAGTACGTCTCGCGTGTTGAGGGCGGGCTCGTCGACGACGGCGTCGAGCAGGTCGTGGAGGATCCGGCCGAGCTGCGGCCCGGGCCGGAAGCCGAGCTCGATCAGGTCGTTCCCGTCGATCGCGAGATCCCGGAGCCGGTGCGGGCTCGAAAGCTCGCACTCGACGACGTCGCGGAAGCGGAGCAGCGCGTCGATCTCGTCGAGCGGCGGCGGCTCGCCGTCGGTCCCGCGCTTGCCGAGCAGGTCGGCGTGCTTGTGGTCGAGGAGGTCGAAGGCGAGTTCGTCGCCGTTTCGCTGGAGAAAGCGCCGCGCCCGGTGCGTGTCGCCCTTGCCCGGCTGGAACATGTGACGGCGCACGATCCGCACGACGCGCTGCCGCAACGCGTTCGGATACCTCAGCCGCAGCAGCGCGCCGGCCGCGAGGTCGGCCCCGACCTGGTCGTGTCCGTGGGCAGCGACACCGGGCTTGGCGTAGTAGTGGAGCCTCCCGTCCTGCCCGCGCCACGCGACGACCGGCTTGCCCAGGTCGTGGAAGAGCGCTGCGAGGCGGACCTGCAGCGCGAAGCCATTGTCGGCCGCAGCCTGGACGACGGCGAACGTGTGCTCGTCGACGGTGAGGTCGTGGTAGCGGCTCTCCTGGTCGAAGCCGATCGCCGGACCGAACTCCGGCAGCAGCTCGACGAGCACGCCGGTGTCGCGCGCCAGCCGCAGCGCGCGGGCGGGTTCTGCGCCGAGCAGGAGCTTCGACAACTCGCCCATCCCGTCCGCCGCGAGGCCGCCGCCGATGCGCTCGCCCGAGACGAGCTTCACGGCCGACGCCTCCTCGCGCATCTGCGCCAGCAGCTCCTCGTCGGGCTCGAAGCCGAGCTGCGAGACGAAGCGAAGAGCCCGGACGAGCCGCAGCGGATCCTCGCGGAAGCTCTGCGGCGAGACGGTGCGGAGTCGCCGCGCGTCCAGGTCTGCCCGGCCGCCCAGCGGGTCGACGAGCTCGCCGGTCTCGAGCCGGCGAGCCATCGCGTTGACGGTGAAGTCCCGCCGGCGCATGTCGTCGGAGACCGAGAGCGACGCGTCGGCGACGATCTCGAAATCATGCCGCCCGGGACCGGTCGAGACCTCCTTGCGCGGCGGAGCGAGCTCGATCCCGGCCGGGGTCAGCTGCCGGATTTGCCGGTCCCGCGGGTGGAAGCGGATACCGACGAGCCGGTCGGCGACGACGAGATCCTCGACGCGACCGTGCGGAGCGAGCGCCGCGCGCAATTTTTCGGTGTCGACGCCGGGCACGAGAAAGTCGGCGTCCTTCGAGTCCAGGCCGAGCAGCTCGTCGCGGACCGCGCCGCCGACGAGGTAGGCGTCGAGCCCGAGCGAGCGCACGTAGTCCTCGATCTCCTCGCGCATGGCGCCATTGTGGCGCGACTACAGGAGTGCGATCGCTTCGATCTCGACAAGCGCGCCCGAGGGCAGCTTCGCCACCTCGATCGTCGCGCGTGCCGGGGGCCGCTCGCCGACGTGCTTCGCGTAGACCTCGTTCATCGCCTGGAAGTCGCCGAGGTTCTGCAGGAAGACGGTCGTCTTGACCAGCCGGTCGAGGCCGGTGCCTGCCTCCTCGAGGATCGCATTCAGGTTCGCGAAGACCTGCTCGGTCTGCTCTTCGATGCCGCCCGAGATCGCGGTGTCTCCGGGCTCGAGGCCGAGCTGGCCCGAGACGAAGACGAAGCCGCCGGCCGCGATCGCCTGCGAGTAGGGCGCGCCCTGGAACGGTGCCGGTGCGGCCTCGGTGCGGACGACGGTCTTGTCGCTCATCGACGTTCCTCCTGTCTTTCACACGCCTCGGCCAGCGCCGCGCCGAGCCCTTTGAAGATCGCTTCGAGCACATGACCGCTGTCCGTTCCATTCAGGAGCCGCACGTGGAGGACGAGCCCCGCGTGCTCGGCCAGCACCTCGAGAAAGCGTCGCACGACGTCGGTGCCGAGCCCGCCGATGCGGGCCTGCGTGAGGTCGACGTTCGTGACGAAGAGCGGGTCGTCGCTCGTCTCGAGGACAACCGAGGCAAGCGCTTCCGCCGACGTCATCGCGCCGGATCCATAGCCGCGCGCGCCTTCCGCTCGCAGCGGCCCCGCGAGCGCGTTGCCGATCGCCCCGGCTGCAGCCTCGACCTCGGCCTGCGTGTCGCCGGGCTCGATGTCGAGGACGAGGTCGAACCGCGCGGTCTCGGCGAGGCGCACGAGCAGCCGGTTGAGGACGGGCAACCCCGTCTCGACCGTCGCCTCGCCGTGCCCGAGGACATTGACGCGGACGCCCGCCGCAGCCTGCTCGCTCATCCTCGGAGGGTAACGCCGCCTTATGAGGCGTCGACGCGCTCGATCTGCGCGCCGACGGCACGGAGCCGCTCGTCGATCCGCTCGTAGCCGCGGTCGATCTCCCCGACATTGCCGATCACCGAGCGGCCGTTGGCGCAAAGCGCGGCGATCAGGATCGCCATCCCGGCGCGGATGTCGGGGCTGGTGAGCCGCTGGCCGTACAGGCGCGACGGCCCGCTGACGACGACGCGATGCGGGTCGCAGACGATGATCCGCGCACCCATCGAGACGAGCTTGTCCACGAAGAACAGCCGGTTCTCGAACATCTTCTCGAAGACGAGGATCGTCCCCCACGTCTGCGTCGCCACCGCGACGGCAATCGACGTGAGGTCGGCGGGGAAGGCCGGCCACGGGCCATCCTCGATCTTCGGCACCTGGTCGCCGAGGTCGTTCTTGATCACGAGCTCCTGGTCGGGCGGCACGCGCAGCCAGTCGTCTCCGAGCTCCACCTCGATCCCGAGGCGGCCGAACGCGGTGAGGATCGACGTCATGTCGTGCGGGACGACGCCGTCGACCGTGAGGTCGCTGTTCGTGACGGCCGCAAGGCCGATGAAGCTTCCGACCTCGATGTGCTCGGGTGCGATCGTCCACTCCCCACCCTTCAGCGTCTCGACGCCGCGAATCCTGAGGACGTTCGACTCGATCCCCTCGATCTCGGCGCCGAGCGAGACGAGGAAGCGGCAGAGATCCTGTACGTGCGGCTCGCAGGCGGCATTCCCGATCGTCGTCTCGCCCGGTGCGAGTACCGCGGCCATCACGGTGTTCTCGGTCGCCATCACGCTCGCCTCGTCGAGGAAGATCTCGGCGCCGGCCAGCCCGTCGGTCTCCATCACGTAGCGGCTCTCGATCTCGACGCGCGCGCCGAGCCGCTGCAGGGCATGGATGTGCGGATCGAGCCGGCGCCGCCCGATCACGTCGCCGCCGGGCGGTGGCACGCTCGCGCGCCCCAGCCGTGCGAGCAGCGGGCCTGCGAGGAGGAACGACGCCCTGATCCGTTCGGCGAGAACCGCGTCGACTTCGTACGTGGAGAGCCCTCGCGGATCGACGCGCATCTCGTTCGGGCCTGTCCACTCGGCGCTGGCCCCGGTGGCGCACAGCAGCTCGAGCATGGTCTCGACGTCGCGGATGCGCGGGACGTTCAAGAGCGTGACCGGGTCGTCGGCGAGCAGGCACGCGGCGAGGATCGGTAACGCACCGTTCTTGTTTCCGGAAGCGCGAATGCGGCCCTTGAGCGGGTTTCCGCCCTCGATGACGAGGGCGTGCGGCGCTGTCGTGACGGACATGCCGGGCTAGGATAGCCGGGCCCTTGGAGCCCACTCGCGAACAGGCCTGGGAGACGCTCACCCGCTACACGAAGAGCGAGTCGCTGCTGCGGCACGCGCTCGCCGTGGAGGCCTCGACGGCTGCGTATGCGAGGAAGTTCGGCGGGGACGAGCAGCTCTGGCGCGTGTCGGCGCTCCTGCACGACTTCGACTACGAGATGCACCCGACGCTCGACAAGCACCCGCAGGACGGGGCTCCGATCCTGCGTGAGGAGGGGTATCCCGAGGAGGTCATCGACACCGTGCTGTCGCACGCGGAGCATCTCGGGCTTCCGCGCGACACGCCGCTCAAGAAGGCGCTGTTCGCCTGCGACGAACTGAGCGGCTTCGTCCACGCGTGCGCGCTCGTCCGCCCGACCGGCCTCGAGGGGCTCGAGCCCAAGTCGGTGAAGAAGAAGCTCAAGCAGCCTTCGTTCGCGTCGGGTGTCCATCGCGAGGACGTCTACAAGGGCGCCGAGGAGCTCGGGGTCGAGCTCGACGACCACATCCGCACGGTCGTCGCCGCGCTCCAGCCCATCGCCGCTGAACTCGGCCTACCCAGCTAGTCCGTCCGCGAGGCGGCGCAGGTCGTCGTCGCTCGTCCACCAGCCGCACGAGGCGCGGACGAGGTTGCGGCCCGGCAACTCACGGACCACGACTCCCCGCTCGGCGAGCGCCGCGACGAGTTCGGTCGGGTCTCCGGGCGAACGGAAGGAGACGAGCGTCGACTGCCCCTCCGGCGTGACGACGTCGACGAGCGGCGCGAGCAGCTCCCGACAGCGCGCGGCCGCCTTCGCAGCCGCCTCGTAGCGCCAGTCGGGGTGCACGGCCAGCGCAGCTTCGAGACCGGCGAGCGCGGGGCGGCCGATCCAGCCGGAGTCGAATCGGCGCGCGCCGTCCTTGGGCACGAACGCGCCGTCGTTCTCGTAACTCTGCGCCGAGAACGGGCTGGGAAACGCGACGCGTAGCCGGTCGGGCTCGCGGACGTAGAGCGCGCCGGACGGATCGGGGCCACAGAGCCACTTCTGCGCGGAGACGGTGTAGAAGTCGGCGCCGGCCAGGTCGACGCGGATCGCGCCTGCCGACTGAGCCCCGTCGACAAGCAGCGGTGGGCCGTCGGGTTGGCGCAGTCGCCCGAGATCGAGCCTGCGCCCCGTCGTCCAGAAGATGTGCGAGACGGCGACGAGCCGCGTCCGGGGCGTCACAGCAGCGAGCAGTGCATCCTCGTCAGCGGCGGTCACGACGACGCGGGCTCCGCTCGCGTGGAGCTCGCCGGTCAGCCCGAAGTGCTCCTGATCTGTCGTCACGACCTCGTCCTCGGGGCCGAGCCCGAGGCCGGAGACGACGATCTGGCAGCCCCGGGTGGTCGAGTCTGTGAGCGCGACAAGCTCTGTGTCGGCCCCCAGAACCGCCGCCAGCGCGCCGCGGACCCGTTCCCGCAGCTCGAACAGTCCCTCGATGACCCCTGCGCCGCTTCTTCCCTCGGTCAGATCGCGCTCGAGTGACGCCCGCGCCGCGTCGACGGCCGCGGTCGGCAGCGGCCCTGCAGAGCCCGTGTTGAGGTAGGCGACGCTGTCGAGCACCGGGAACTGTGCGCGGGCCTCCTCGAAGGTCACTCGACCACGACCTCGACCGGCGCGTGATCGGAAAGCACGCGGCCTTCGACGACGCGCCGTTCCAAGGGCCACGCCGCAGGGCCGTCGCTCAGCGTCAGTCCGCGCACGAAGATCTGGTCGATGCTGCCCGCCAGCGCCGGCGAGAATCCGTCGGCCGCCGGCGAGACGAGGTTCGCGTCGCCCGCGACGATCGACCGCTCAGGCAGCGCGAGCGCGAGCACGCGGTCGAGCTGCTCACGGTCGCCGTCGATGTGGAAGTTCACGACCGTCACGCCCGCGACTTCGGCGGCATGCGCGATCCGGCGTAGCTTCGTCTCACCCACCACGTGCTCGCCGAGGGCGCGCGCAGGCTCACGCGTGAGGATCGCGTCGGCCTCGCCGGTGAAGGCCGACCGGAACAGGCCGTGGTGCAACCCGGTCAGCGTCCGCGCGCCGACGGGAAGCAGCGGGCGGCGGGCGACCGCGCTGCTCGCATGCATCCCGCTCCAGCGTTCGAGATGGGGCAGCGACCAGACCGGCAGCTCCTGCAGGCAAACGATGTCCGGACCGTCCCGCGTCACGAGCTCGATCATCTGCTCGAGGAACGCCCGGCACCCGGGCGGCGACGGCTTCCCGTGAAAGAGGTTCCAAGTCCGTACGAGCATGGCCACGGCGTAGCGTACGAGGCCGTGCGCGTGCTACTCGCCGATCCCCCGGCCTTCACGCCGCCGTACGACCACGAGCTCGCCGCGGCGCTCGCGCGCGCCGGTGCGGAGGTCCAGCTCGTCACCTCGCGCTTTCGCTTCGGAGTGGCGCCTCAACCCGAGGGGTACGCGCGCCGCGAATCCTTCTATCCGCTCTCGTCGCGCGTCTTCGGAAGATCCGCGTTGCGGCTGCCTCTCAAGGTGGCGGAGCATCCGCTCGGCCTCGCCTCCCTCCGCCGCATCCGCGCCGACGTGCTCCATGTCCAGTGGATGCCCGCGCCGGAGCTCGACGCGTATCTCTTCCGGCCCCATCTGCCGTCGGTTTTCACGGCTCACGACCTTCTCCCTCGCCGCACCGCTCACCGCACGGATCTCTGGCGCCGCATCTTCGACCGCTTCGACCGGATCGTCGTCCATAGCGAGACCGGCGCCGAGACGCTCGCCGAGCTCGGCGTCGACCGGGAGCGGCTGCGGGTGATCCCCCACCCCGTGTTTCCGAGCGAGCCCGAGCGGCGAGACGACGGCCGCACCGTGCTCGCCTTCGGGATCATCCGGCCGTACAAAGGACTCGGCGACGCGATCGAGGCGGTCCGCGCGGCGGGTGACGCCCGGCTCCTCGTCGCCGGTGACGCGCTCGAGCCGGTCGAGCCGTATCGCGCCGCGGCCAACGGGCTCGAGGTCGAGTGGCGCCTCGGGTACCTCGCGCAGCCGGAGATCGACCGCGCGTTCGGCGAAGCGACCGTCGCCGTCTTCCCGTATCGGCCCGAGCTCGACCAGAGCGGTGCGCTCCTGCAGGCGCTCGGCGCCGGAGTTCCGGTGGTCGCCTACGACGTCGGAGGCATCGCGGAGCCCGTGCGCCGCTTCGACGCCGGCCGCGTCGTACCCGCGGGCGATGTCGCCGGACTCGCGACGGCGCTGCACGAGCTCCTCTCCGACGACGCCGCGCTCGAGCGTGCGCGCGAAGGTGCGAGGCGAGCACGCGCGGAGCTGACCTGGGACGCAGCCGCCCAGGCGCATCTCGCGGTCTACGAGGAGATCACGTGAGACTCGGACGCGACCCGTTCCGCGACGTCATCGCGCGCCAGTTCGAGTTGTTCGTCGAGGACGAGGCGGATCTGCTCGAGGAGTGCCGCGACAAGTTCCGGATCTACGAGCGCGCCGACCGCGAGGACCGTGAGGAGGCGTACGGCGACTGGAGCGACGTCGTCGAGTCGGCGACCGAGGCGCTCGCCGACATGCGCGACAGGTTCGGCCGAACGCTCGACGAAGATGCAGCCGAGACGTACGAGGATTCCTTCAACCGCGCGGTCCGCAAGCGCTGGCCCGAGCTCGGCCTGGAGATCGAGAACCGCTGATGCCCAAGATCGAGGACTACGCCCTTCTGGGCGACCTGCAGACGGCGGCACTCGTCGACCGCGGTGGGTCGATCGACTGGCTCTGTTTCCCCCGCTTCGACTCGGGCGCTTGCTTCGCAGCCCTCCTCGGCGCGCCCGAGAACGGCCGCTGGCTTCTCGCGCCGACCACGCAGGCGTCGAGCAAACGTCGCTATCTCCACGACACGCTCGTCCTCGAGACGACGTGGACGACCGACGACGGCGTTGCCCGCGTTCTCGACTTCATGCCGCCCCGCGGCAAGGCGCCCGACATCGTGCGCATCGTCGAGGGCGTCAAGGGCCGAGTCCACCTCCGCTCGGAGCTGACGATCCGCTTCGACTACGGACGGATCGTGCCGTGGGTGCGCAAGCGCACGCATGAGGAGGACACGCGCGTCGCGCTCGCAGGGCCGGACGCCCTCTGCTTCCGGACGCCCGCGGACACGCGTGGTGAGGACATGCGGACGGTCTCGGAGTTCTCGGTCGACGAGGGCGAGCGCGTCCCCTTTGTCCTCACCTGGTTCCCGTCGCACGAGGACGTGCCCGAGGCGATCGATCCCGAGCAGGCGCTTGCCGACACCGAGAGCTTCTGGCGCGAGTGGAGCGACCAGTGCGACTGCGACTTGCCGCCCGAGTGGGCCGCGATCGTGCGTCGCTCGCTCATCGTCCTCAAGGCGCTCACCTACGACCCGACGGGCGGGATCGTCGCGGCGCCGACGACCTCGCTACCCGAATGGATCGGCTCCGTTCGCAATTGGGACTACCGCTATTGCTGGCTCCGCGATGCCACGCTCACGCTGCTCGCGTTCCTCCAGGGAAACCACGAAGAGGAGGCGATCGCCTGGCGACGCTGGCTCTTGCGCGCGGTCGCGGGCGACCCATCCGACATCCAGATCATGTACGGCGTCGCCGGTGAACGGCGCCTGACCGAGTACGAGCTGCCGTGGCTCGGCGGCTACGAGGGCTCGCAACCGGTGCGGGTCGGGAACGCTGCGAGTGAGCAGCTCCAGCTCGATGTCTACGGCGAGGTCCTCGACGCTCTCTTCCAGGCGCGCATCCGCGGGGTCGGGATCGACCCTCAGGCATGGCGGATCCAGCTCGCCGTGCTCGACCACCTCGAGGAGGCCTGGCACGAGCCCGATCAAGGCATCTGGGAGATCCGCGGCGAGCAACAGAACTTCGTCCATTCGAAGGCGATGGCGTGGGTCGCGTTCGACCGCGGGGTGCGGACGGTCGAGGAGCAGGGCCTCGCCGGGCCCGTCGACCGCTGGCGGAAGGTCCGCGACGAGATTCACCAAGAGGTCTGCGAGCGCGGCTATGACGGCAAGTTGGGCTCGTTCACCCAGTCCTACGAATCGAAGGAGCTCGACGCCGCTCTCCTCCTGCTACCGCTCGTCGGCTTCCTTCCTGCCTCAGACCCCCGAATCTGCGGCACGATCGAGGCGGTCGAGCGGGATCTCCTCCACGACGGCTTCGTCCTCCGCTACCGCAGCAAGGAGGGCGGCGTCGACGGCCTGCCGGCAGGTGAGGGCGCGTTCCTGCCGTGCTCGTTCTGGCTCGCCAACTGCTACGAGCTGCTCGGCCGACATGACGACGCAGTGCAGCTCTTCGAGCGGCTCGTCGGCCTTGCGAACGACCTCGGTCTGCTGTCGGAGGAGTACGACCCGAAGGCGAAGCGGCTCCTCGGGAACTTCCCCCAGGCTTTCACCCATCTCACGCTCGTAGGCACCGCCTTCAACGTCGCACCCAACGTGCCTTCGCCGATGCACCTGCGCTTCGCGCGCCGGCAGCATCCCGAGTAGCTACCAGGCGTTCACCGAGCGCGACGAGATGGAACCCAGCGCGCGCCTCGGCGGCCACCTGCGGCGGACGGACATTCGAACCCGGAACCAGATCGACCCCACGCTCCTCGCCTCCTAGCTGACCGGCCAGCCGTAATCGGCCCTGGCGGCGACTGGGTGCGGCTCCTCCACGGGCGCCTCGTCGAGGATCTTCTCGTCGTAGCGCTCTTCGAGCTCGAAGTCGTCGGCCGTGAGGGGAAGGTCGGCGTCCAGGTCGTAGGTATCCGCGGGCAGACGCTGCAAATTCGCATTGGCCTGCGCCCGTTCTGCCACCAGGACCACGCCGAAACCGAGGGCTGCCAGCAGCACACAGGCGATCGCGGCGCCGATCCCGACCGTCATCCACATGGCGCCGAAGCCGAATCCGACCGCACCGCCGACATACCGCATCCAGCTTTCCACTTTCGTACCTCCTCGTCGTGAGCCCTGCCCGACGACGATTCGCGGCGGCACGGCGGACACCTGCAAGAAGGCCGGAAAGAGGAGGGCCCGCGGTCGGCGGGCCCTCGACGTGCACCTAGCCGCGAGCTCGGTGCACTACGGCCCCTTGCTCACGGTCAGGGTCACCTTGCCGTTGTGCTTGAGGTGCGTCCCCGGCTTCGGCTTCTGCAAGGCGACGCGGCCCTTCTTCACCTTGGTCGAGAAGACGTGCTCGATCTTCCCGGCAGTGCAGAAGTGCGCCTTGAGCGAACGCTTCGCCGAGGCGAGCGTCTTGCCCGTCACCTTCGGGACGATGCAGTTCTCGAGCGTGAACTTCGCCGTCACCGAGAGGCCCTGGTCAGCCGTGAGCTTGCACGCCTTCTTGCCGACGCAGGCCCCCGTCCAGCCGTCGAAGCTCGAACCTGTCGAGGCTTTCGCCTTCAGAGTCACGGCGGTCGCGAAGGTGAAGGTGTGCGAGCACGTCTTCTTCGTGCAGCTGATCCCCTTCGGCGTGCTCGTGACCTTGCCGGCGCCGTTCCCGGTTCTGTGCACGGTCACGGTCTGCGCCGGCGGCTGGGTGTACGTGAATGTCGAGCTTGCCGGCGAGACACCGGCGGACGTATCGCTCTCGACCGTCGACAGGGTGACCGGCACGGTCCCGATGTTGCCGGGCGGCGTGGTCACCGTTACCGTGCTCGTCGAGCCGCAGTCGAGCACCGCCTCCTGGTTGGTCGCATCGTCGGCATCGACGCCGCCGAAGGAGACGTTGGTCACACAGCCGAGGTTCTCGCCCGTGATCGTGACCTGGGTTCCGCCCGTCGAGGGGCCGGAGTCCGGCGTGATCGAGTCGATCTTCGGATTGCCCGGCGGGAAGAGGACGAACTCGTCTGACGTGTCGGCGTTGAGCGAGCTCGGTGGCGAGCAGTCGGTCACGGTGCACACCTGGGTGTCGACGACTGCCGGGTTCTGGGCGACCGTGTGGGTGGTCAGCTTCGTGTCGCTACTCGCCGTCAGGTTGAACTGGGTGCCGAACGAGAACTGGGTGGCGACGTCGGCGAAGGTCACCATCGTGGCCTGGTTGGCGAATCCCGAGCCGTCGATCTCGATCGGCGTGCCGCCCGTGTCGGGGCCGGCGGGCTGCCCGGAGGTCGGGCCTCCTGTCGCCACCACGCTGGAGACCGTGGGAACGCCGGCGTAGGTCGCGTTCACAGCGCTCGACAGCCCGGCCGCCGTCATCACGCTGACGGGTACCTTCACCGGGGCGAGCGTCTCTGCGGCGAAAGCGGGCGCGACGAGTTGGATCTCGGTGCCCGTGTCGCTGACGATGTTGAAGAACTGCTGCGAGGCAGCTTGGGTCGGGTCGCCGAAGTTGACCCAGTCGAGCGCCGAGAGGTTCAGACCCGTGCCGCGGATCGTGACGAGCGAATCGCCGTTCTCGCTCGCGAGCGAGCCCGGGCCGTTCGTGGTCGAGATCGACGAGATCGTCGGCGCCGGCACGTAGTCGTATTCCGTCGCCGCTGGAGCTGCCTCGTCTCCGGGAGCGACTTCGACCACGCCGATGTCGCTGAACGTGATCGGTCCTTCGTACAGCGGGTCGATCGAGGCCTCGTGGCTCTGCCCGTTGGGCGTCGTCACCTGCACCTGCGTCTGGCAGATGTCGTTGATGGCGGTCTCGCCGAAGCTCGAGCCGCTCTGGTCACAGGAGGAGACGCCGTCCTGATAGGCCGGAACCGTGACCGAGATCTGCGTTCCGCTCGGATTGACCGTGAACGTTGAGGCGGCCACGCCGCCGAAGGTGACGCTGGTCGCTCCGGTGAAACCCGCGCCGTAGACGAGGACGGTGTTGCCGCCCGCTTCGGTGCCGGCGAAGGTGTGGACGCCGGTCACGGTCGGAAGCGCGGCCGCGGAGCCGTTGTCGTCCACGAACGTGAACCCGGTGTTCAGGTTGACCGCGCTCGTCTCGCCATCACTCAGCGTCACGGTCACCTGGTACTCGCCCGACGCCATCCGTCTGGTCGTTCGGCGGGCCGAAGGAGGAAGCCGCCGGGAGGTCGGCGGTGATCTGCGTCGGGCTGTCGACCGTGAACGACGCCGAGCCGAGTTCGACGCTTCCGACCTGGATCTTCGCGACGTCGGGCACGCCGCTCTGCTCGAAGTTCGTTCCGGTGATCGTCACGCTCGTGTCGCTGGCCGAGGTGAGGCCGGAGGCCGGGTCGAGATTCGTGACGGTCGGCCGTGTGATCGCCGGAGCCTGGCTGCAGAGGTAGAAGGCGAGGCCAGCCTGGCCGTTCGGCTGCGTGAGCTCCGGAGTGCCGAGGCCCGTGGCCATGTCGTACCCGGTCCCCGACTGGAAGAGGTTCGAGTCGCCGAACGCGTCGTTGTTTCCCAGCGTGATGTCGTTGAACGACGCCTTGTAGGCCGTCGGGTTCGCCGCGACCGAGTACAGGAGCGGGCTGACGAAGCCGACGCCGCTCTTGGTGGCGTTGTTCGCCTGGCACGTCGGCGAGGCGTTGACGTCCGCGAGCATGCCGGCCCACATCGGAGCCGCCGACGAGGTGCCGCCGATCGTGGTCCAGCCGCCGAACTGGGCGCTGAAGATCGTGATCGCGCCGGTGAACTCGTCGGAGTCGGCGCTGACGTCCGGCAGTTCGCGACAGCCGTCCTCGGAGCCGCCGACGGGGTTGTCGGACGCGCAGAAATGGTAGCCGGGCTCGCCGAGGTCGTTCGCCTCGAAGGCATTGGCTGCCGTCACGGCGCTCGAGTTGCCCGCGGTCTGCACCACGGGGCTGTCCTGCCACGCCGGCATCGGCCACGACTCGGAGATGCCGCCGCCGGCCGCGCCGCCCGCCGGACCGTCGTTCCAGACCTGCTCCAGGGCGGGCTGAGTGGCGTTGTCGATCGTCGTGCCGCCGGCGGCGACCACGTACGGCTGGCTCGAGGGATCGTCCACCGACAGCACCGGGCTGACAGGCGACGTGGTCTCGAACGAGTTGCAGTCGTCGCTGCCTTCGTCTCCGGCCGCCGAGAAGACCGACTGGCCCTGAGCCGCAGCCTGCTCGAAGATTACGTTCTCGGCCTGCTGGACTCCGGGAGAGCCCTCCTGGAGCCCCTGCTCGCAGAAGCCCCAGCTCGTCGTCACGACCTGGTCGACGTCGTCGTTGACGATCTTCGCGTACTCGTCGAGGGAGCCGAACGTGGTGTTCGGAGCCTGGTAGACGTCGATGCTCGCGCCGGGGGCGAACGCCGAGACGTCCTGGATGTCGAGGATCGACTCGCCCGAGCCGGATCCGGCCCCCGGGCCGCCGTCGACGTTGATGGTGTGCAGGCGGCCGAGCATCGATGCTGCCTGGGTGGCCCCGAAGTAGCAGGTGTCGAACGTCTGGACGTCGCTCGTCGCGAACGGCTCCAGCTCATAGACGGCGACGTGCTGTCCCGAGCCGGTGTCGCCGGCGCCGTAGAGGCCGAAGGCGCCATACGAGTTCGCGATCTGGTCGTCGGTCAGGCCGCCGAACTCCTGTGCTGCATCGGATGCGTCCGAGCATGCCGTCGGTGAGCCCGCCGGGTGCGTGAACTTCGGGTGGAGTGCGGCCGGGTGGGCAGCCGCCGACGACTTGGTCGCCCGCGGGAGGCCGAGAGGCCGAAGCCTCACGGTGGTGTCGAGGCCGACGACCGACGTCACGTACTTGCCGATCGTCGCCGGCACCTTGAGCGGAGCAGTCCGTGCGTGCTGGGTCGAGCCGTTGGCGAGCTTGTAGCGCTCGAGTCCTGTCTGGAACTCGCTCTCGACCCGGCTTGCCGGAGCCGTGAAGTCGACGATCAGGCCGTCCGGGGCGACGTTCGTCACGGTCAGCCCGGCCGCCTGGAGCTGCGACTCGACGGCCGCGATGCTCGAGGATGTCGCGGCGAACTTCGCTGCGAACGTCGCGGGAGTCAGGTACTGGTGGAAGAGCGGCGAATGCTTGTCCGTGACCTGCGAGATGAAGTGGGCCAGCGCGCTTTCGTCACGCGGCTGCAGCACCACGGCGCCGGAGATCGCCTTCGTCGGTGCAACCGCGCCGAGCTTCGTCGCACCGCGAGGAATCAGCGGCTTGGGCGCGACTGTCTTGGTTCCAGGAGGACGCCCTGCAGCGCCCGCGCCCGCAGCCGAGATCGTGAGACACAGCACTGCGAGGAGCGGCGCCGCTACGAGCGCTCGCACACGCACAACCTTCATGTACTTCCTCCCATCGCACTGGCAACAGCCGCCCCCCTGAGTGCGGCCCAACGGCATACCGACCTCTCGCACAAATGAGATGTGATGTCAATTTTGACGTCCGCCGGGCCGAACGGTTGGCGCTAGCGGTGCCCGAAATGGTGGGCGCGCGGGAGAGCGGAGTGGACGTCGGCGCCGTCGGTCAGGGACCGGGCGAGCGGCGCAAGCGAGACGAGCTCGTCGACGAGGACGTTCCGGTTGCGATCCGAGTGCTCGTAACGGCCGTGGACAAGCAGCAGCGGCTCGCTGCGGACGACGGCACGGAACCGCTCGTACACCCGCGGCAGGACGACGAGGTTCACCTGCGCAAGCTCGTCCTCGAGGAGCATGAAGACGACTCCGTTCGCGGTCGACGGCCGCTGGCGCGCGACCACGAGACCGGCGAACTGGACCTTGGCCCGGTCCGGACGCTCTTGCAGCTCGGCGCTCGACAACGTTCCCGCCGGCAGGTGAGGCCGCAGCAGCGCGAGCGGGTGGACGCCGACCGACAGGCTCGTCGTGCGGTAGTCGGTGAGCATTCGCTCCCACACGGTCGGCTCGGGGAGCTCCGGCGTGGCGACGGTGGGCTCGAGCGGCAGTGCCAGCTGCTTCGCTTTCCCTTCCGTGCCCGGGACGCTCATGGGGCGCGGCACGAGCCCGAGCTGCCAGAGCAGCTCGCGCCGCCGCAGGCCGAAGCCGTCACAGGCGCCCGACTCGGCGAGCGCGCGCAGCTCGTCCTCCGACAGACCCGTCTGCTGCGCGAGCTCGCGGATGGACGAATAGGGCCGCGTTGCGGCAACGGCTTCCGCATCGTCCTCCCCCAGTCCGGTCACGTACTTCAAGCCCACGCGAACCGCACCGTCCTCTTCGATCGTGCAGCCGGCCTCGCTGAGGTTCACGTCGGGCGGACGCGTCTCCACCCCGCGCCGCTGGCCGTCGCGGACGAGCGTCGCCGGCGGATAGAAGCCCATCGGCTGCGCGTTGAGGAGCGCCGCGAGGAACTCGGGCGCGTAGTGGTGCCGCAGCCACGCCGACTGGTACGCGAGCAGCCCGAACGCGGCCGCGTGCGACTTCGGAAAACCGAAGCCCGAGAAGGCGACGAGCTTGTCGTAGAGCTCGTGCGCCTTCGGCTCCTCCACTCCCTTCTCGAGCGCGCCGGCGACGAACCGCTCGCGCCACGCCTCGAGCGCCGCGTGCGAGCGCTTGCGGCTCATCGCCCGCCGCAGCCCTTCCGCCTCCCCGACGGTGAAGCCCGCGAGATGGACGGCGACGTCGAGCACCTGGTCCTGAAAGACGACGACGCCGAGCGTCTCGCGCAGCGGCTCCTCGAGCAGCGGGTGGTCTGCCGGCGCGCGATAGCTCGGATCCTCACGCAGCTTCTGTCGCCGCTCGACGTACGGATGCACGGCCTTCCCCTGGATCGGCCCGGGCCGCACGAGCGCGACCTGCACCGTGATGTCGTCGATCGTCTCGGGCCGCGTACGGAGGACGACCTGCATCTGCGCGCGGCTCTCGATCTGGAAGCAGCCGACCGTGTCGGCCCGCTGGATCTCGGCGAACACGTCCGGGTCGTCGAGCGGGATTCGCGAGAGGTCGATCCGCTCGTCGTGGCGACGCGCGATCAGGTCGACGCACTCCTCGACCGCCGACAGCATCCCGAGTCCGAGCAGGTCGATCTTGAGGAAGCCGGCGTCGGCGCAGGAGTCCTTGTCCCACTGGCACATCTGCCGGCCTTCCATCGCCGCCGGCTGCACCGGCACGAGCTCGACGAGCGGCCGCGACGAGATGACCATCCCGCCGGGGTGCTGGGAGATGTGGCGCGGCAGGCCGGCGATCTCGGCGCAGAGGGCGCCGAAGGCGCGCCAGCGCGGCGAGCGGAGCTTCGTCGCGGCGTCGGGAAGCGCCGCGATCTCATCGGCGACGCGCTGCGCGTTCCAGCCGTCCGTGAGGCGCGCAAGCCGTTCGAGGTCGGCGTACGGGAGGCCGAGCGCCTTGCCGACGTCCCGGATCGCGCCGCGTGAGCGATAGGTCGCGAACGCCGCCACGAGCGAGGCGTGCTCGGAGCCGTAGCGCTCGACGACGCGGACGATGAGCTTCTCGCGGATGTCGCGCGGGAAATCGAGATCGATATCGGGCACCGACGCGAGCTCGCGGTTGAGAAAGCGGCCGAGCGAGAGGTTGTTCGCAACCGGGTCGACGTGCGAGAGGCCGGTCAGGTAGCAGACGAGCGAGCCGACCGAGGAGCCGCGCCCGCGGCCGGGCGGCAGGACGTGGCGCATCGAGCCGGGGCCGCGCACCTCGTATGCGACCTCGCGCGCGAGCTCGAGCACTTCCCAGTGGAGCAGGAAGAAGCCGGCGAGGCCGAGCGCGTCGATGAGCGTGAGCTCCTCCTCCAGCCGCTTGCGGACGCGCCGCTTGTGGCCGTTGAGGTCCGAGTAGCGCTCCACGAACGCGTCCTCGCAGACGCGGCGCAGCTGCACGATCGCCAGCTCCTCGCCGTCGGAGAAATCCGGGTAGCGGTAGCCGAGCTCCTCGGTGAGGTCGAACTCGAGCCGCCGGGCGAGCTCGGCGGTCTGCTCGACAGCCTCCGGATGATCTGCAAAGCGCTCCTCGATCTCTGCGGGGGTCAGCAGGACGGACTCGTGGTTGCCGCGCCGTTCCCGCTCGCAGCCTTCGAGCGAGGTGCGGCAGCGGACGGCGACGAGCACGTCCTGGAGCGCAGCGCGGCTGCTGGTCGTGCGCGTGGACGTCTCCGGTCGCGACCGTCCGGACGCCGAGCGTCTCGGCGAGCTCGACCAGGCGCGCGTTGCGGCGGGCGTCGCCGCGCTCGTACGGACGCTGGAGCTCGACGTAGAAGCGATCGCGGCCGAAGGTGCTCGCGAGCCGGGCGGCGGCGGTCGGGTTGCGGACCGCGAGGCCGTCGCGGGCGCAGCCCGAGAGGCAGACGAGCCCATGGTCGAGCCCACTGCTCAGCTCTTCGAGCAGGGCCTGGTCGAGTCTCGGCGGCACGGGATTGCGGTTCGTCGTGTCGCGCGTGCGCGCGTGCACCGCGGTGAGGAGCCGGCAGAGGTTCGCGTAGCCGGCGGCGCTCTCGACGAGGAGCGTGACGTGGGAGCCGTCCGCGAGTGTGACTTCGGCGCCGGTGATCGCGCGTACGCCGAAGTGCTTCGCCGCGTGCGCGAACTCGAGCGAGCCGTAGACGCCGTCGTGGTCGGTGAGCGCGATCGCCTCGTAGCCGAGCTCCGCCGCGCGGGCCGCCAGCTCCTCCGGTTGCGACGCTCCGTCGAGGAACGAGTACGCCGAGTGCGTATGCAGCTCGGCGTATGTCATGGTCCAGCGCGGTGGACGAGGCGTACTTCATCCGGCCGGGCGAAGGCGAGCGGATCGGCGAGCGCGGGCACCGCGTCCTCGCGGAGCTGCCGCAGATCGAGGCGCTCGACCTCTCGTTCGGGCCGGACTTCGAGGGCGTCGGCGCGCATACCCACGCCGACCACACCGACACGTTCTATGTGCTCGAGGGCGAGGTCGAGTTCCTCCAGGACGGCGAGTGGCACCGCGCCGGGCCCGGCACGTTCCTCTCGGTGCCGCCCGACATCGAGCACGGGTTCCGGCCCTGCGGCTCGTTCTTTCGCCTGCTCAACTTCCACACGCCGAACGTCGGCTTCGTCGGACGGCTGCGGGACGGTTAGCGTCATCCCAGGAGTCTAGGCGAACGTATGTTCGTGCGCGACAGGCTGTCTCGCTCGCAGCTCTATCTCGTCCTTGCAGGCGGTGACGCCTCCGTTCTCGAGCCCGCGTTACGCGGCGGAGTCGACGTCGTCCAGCTCCGCGACAAGGACCTCTCCGACGAGGAGCTCGTCGCGGCGGCCGAGCCGTTCCGCAAGGCGTGCGAGATGCACGGTGCGCTCTTCGTCCTCAACGACCGGCCCGACCTCGTCGAGGCGTGCGGCGCGAACGGCGTCCACGTCGGGCGAAGCGACGCGTCCGTGGGGGAGGCGCGGGCGTTCGTCGGGCCGGAGCGGCTCGTCGGGGTTTCCGTCTCCACCGTGGACGAGCTCGGCGACGTCGCCGGCGCCGACTACGTCGGGGTGACCGCGTTCCCAACGCCGACGAAGGAGGATGCGGTCGCGGGCGGGTTCGGCCTCCTGCGCCTCGCGGCGGAAACGCTCGAGGTGCCGTGGTTCGCGATCGGCGGCGTCGACCTCTCCAACGTCGCGGCGGTAACGGCAGCCGGCGCGCCGGGAGTCGCAGTCGTCCGCGCCATCCGCGACGCCGGCGATCCCGAGACGGCGGCACGGGAGCTGCGGGCGACGCTAGATCGGTAACAGCAAGTCGAACTCGTCGCGCCGGCGGTAGTGCTCGAGGCCTGGCCGGCTCGTGTCGGGCTTCGCCTTCCGTGTCAGCTCGTCGAAGGTCGGCCCGATCCGCTCATAGACCGCGGGCGAGTCGCCGCGCAGTCTGGCGCGGAGGTAGCGACCGCCGGGCAGCGTCCCGCTCTCGAGACCCGGTACGGGCTCGTCTCCTTCTCGCACCTCGACACACGCGCGATAGTCGTCCGCGACGGGGTCGAACGCGCCGTAGAAGTGACGGCAGTGGAGATCGACGACGGCTTCGAGGTCGGCCCAGGCGCGCCGGATCTGCTCGAGCGCGTCCGGGACGCGGACGAACTGGACCGCGATCTCGTCGCGCTCTACTTCCGCGAACTCGTTCATGCTCCGCGCTGGATATACCAGCCGCCGCTCGCGCCGTCGTGGAAGACGACGGTGTTCTCGCCGCTCTCGAGCACGAGCTCGAAGTAGCCGCGAACGATGGGCTCCTCGGTCCACCACCGGTCGACGACGCGCCACTCCTCGCGGACGAGCGCGACGGCGCGATGGTTGACCTCGAGCGGCCTCCCGTTTGCGTTCGCCTCGACGCGCGCCGCTCGGGGCGCGTTGAAGCGTGCAACTACTCGTCCTTCGGCACGAGCAGCGCGCGACTCTCCGGTACGCGAGACCAAGGCGCCACCTCCACGACGGTGCAAACGGAGCCGGAGCCGGTGCTCGCCGTCACCTGGCGCAGCCCGTCCCGCAGCCGGGAGCGATCCTCGGCGCCGGCGGCGAGCAGCTCGAGCTGGTGTCCGGTCGGCTCGGTCAGCTCGACGAGCTCGAGGCGAAGCTCGATGACAGGGGCCGGCAGCTCGGTAAGGCGCGGCGAGAGCGCGACGCGGATGCGGTCGGGATCGGCGCTCGGCTCGCGCAGGGTCAGCGTCCTCCGCCACGAGCCTCCACTCTCGAGCCGGGCGGCGAGCGCGACCTTGCGGACGAACCTCTCGCGCCGCTCAGGCCGTGCGAGAGCAGCGTCGACGAGCCCTGCGAGCGCCCGTCTCAGCGTCAGCTCGTTGCCGACTGCCTCCGGGAACTCGAACGAGGCAGCGACGAGAGAGGGTGGGCGACGGCCGCGCACCCGCGCGGCCACCCCACCTCTCGCCAGGCCCCAGGCGCGCCGGCCGTCCGGCCCCAAACGTTCGGCGACGGCGCCTCCCGGGAGCCCGGCAAGCTGCCCCAGCTTGCGAACTCCGAGTGCTTCGAGCTCTTCGTAGCGACCGCGCTCGAGCGGCAAAAGCGTGAGCGGTAGCGGCGCGAGGAACTGCGGCAGCTCCTCGTCGGCGACGACGACCACCTGGCCGGGCCGCGCGACCGAGGCTGCGGCGAGCGCGGCGAAGCGCCGACCGGCCGCGCCGATCCGCGCGTCCCATTCGGTTCCGACCGCTCCGAGCGCGCGCCGTAGCGCCGGCTCGAGCCCGCCGTAGAGCCGCTCGACTCCCCGCGTCTCGAAGTACACGACGCCAATGAGGCGGATTGGAGGCCGGATCGACGGCGAAGCCCGCGTCCTCGAGCGCCCGCAGGATCTCTTCCCAGGCGAGCTCGGCGCCGGCCGCGTCGGGCTCGACGAGCGCGAGCGACGGACACGTGGCGAGCCCCTCCCCCAGCCGCATCCCCGGCCGCACGCCGGCGGCCTCGGCAGCAGCCGTCACCGGCCCGAGCAGCGGCTCGCCCTGCGGCTCGGGAGCCAGCGCGGCGGGACGCAGCGCGAGCGAGGGAGTCCGCCGCAAAGCGGCCTTCAACTCGAGCCCGGGGATGACGAGACAGGCGATCACAGGAACGTATGTTCTATACGAACACACGTTCTCCTGTCAAGCAATCATCGCAAGACCGTGAGACGCAGTACCACGCTGACGAGCAGGCCAATTCCGAGCACAGCGACGAACACCCCTGAGAGCCTGTCGCCAACCCGGCGAGAAACGCGACGGGGATCCAGCCAAAGAGGATCGCCAGTCGCAGGAGTGGCCGCCGCACTCAGGGATCATCGGCCAAAATCGGATCCGTGGAGCGGGTGCGGATCGACAAGTGGCTCTGGGCGGCGCGCTTCGCGAAGACGCGGAGTGCCGCGACGGACCTCGTCCTCGCCGGCCACGTCAAGGTCAGCGGCGAGCGCGTGAAGCCGGCGCGCGACATCACGACGGCGACACGGTCGAGATCCGGCTCGGGCCGACCCGTCGCGTCGTCGTCGTCACCGGTCTCGCCGACCGCCGCGGGCCGGCGAAGGTTGCCGCGACGCTCTACGAGGAGACGCCTGCCTCGCGCGAAGAGCGCGAACGGCTCGCGCTCGAGCGGAGGCTGTCGCGTCCGCTCGGCGCCGACCTCGGCGCGCGACCGACGAAGCAGGAGCGACGGCGGCTCGACGCGCTGCGGCGGGGACAGCGCCGCCGGTGAGGTGGGTCGTCCTGCTCCGAGCCGTCAACCTCGGCTCGCGCAACAAGGTTCCGATAGCGCAGCTGCGGACAGTGCTCGAGGAAGCCGGCTACGGCGGCGTGCGGACGTACATCGCGAGCGGCAACGTCCTGCTCGACGGGCCGCGGAGCGGAGCGGCGGTCGCACGGGAACTCGAACAGATCGTCGCCGGCGAGATCGGTGTGGAGACGACCGCGATCGTTCGCAGGCCAGCCGAGCTCGCGACCCTCGTCGGCGAACATCCCTTCGGCCGCGACACCTCCCGCTCGCAGGTCGTCTTCCTCGCCGGAATGCCGTCGGCGGAAGCGGCAGAGCGGCTGGCCGAGGCGGACCACGCGCCGGACCGAGGCGTCCTCGCGGGCAAGCACGTCTACGTGCAGTACGGCGCGGGCGTGCAGAACGCGCGCCTCTCGGCTGCGCGGCTCGAGCGCTTGCTGGGCGTGGCGGCAACACACCGCAACTGGCGCACCGTCAGCGCGCTGGCCGAGCTCGCTGCAGAGGCGTAGGCTCGCGCGGACAGCACAAAGGAGGGTTCGATGGCAGTTGCACGCGTCGTAACGTTCGAGGACATCGACTCCGAGCGGATTGCCGCGCTCAAGTCGGAGATCGAGGGCCACGAAAAGCCCGAGGGGCTGCCCGCGACGGAGATGATGATCCTCCACGACACCGAGGGTGAGCGCGCCCTCGCGATCGTCTTGTTCGACAACGATGACGACTACGCGACCGGCGACGCGTTCCTCAGCGCGATGCCCGCCTCGGACACGCCCGGAAGGCGGACGTCGGTGACGAAGCACGACGTCGCCGTCCGCCTGACGGACTAGAGCGTCGTCACCTCGGCTGCGGGGCCGACGCGGCGGACGTAGCGCGGGACGACGCCGAGGGCGTTCTCCTGCGCGCACCGCTCGATGTCGGCCTCGAGGCCGTGCCGGCGCAGGTTCGCGGCGCTGCGGCTTCCACCCAGCCCCTCGAGCGCACTCGGGAAGCTGCGTGCCAGCAGAATCGCGGCGCGTGCGGAGTCCGCGGGCTCGCCGCCGAGCGCCTCGGCGATGCGGCCGGCGCAGTAGGCGTCGTCGAGGGCGAGCTCGCCGAGCACGCCGGCGCAGAGCACCGCGACGTCTTCCCCGCTCTCGCGCGCAGCCGTGGCGACCGCGTCGAGATTGAGGAGCGAGCCGACATAGACCCGCTCGAACCGCTCCGCCGCGGCGACGAGGAGACGCGTCCCATTGGTGGTCGTGAGGATCAGCGTCTCGGCGGCAGGCTCGCCCTCGAGCTCGCGCGGCGAGTTGCCGAAGTCGAAGCCCTCGATGGCGTGCAGCCGCTGCTCACCCGCGAGCTTCGCCGGTCCTTCGCTCTGGGCGAGCGCCCGCGCGTCGTCGACCTCTGCACAGCAGAGGACGCGCTGATACCCCGACGCGAGCGCCTGGCAGATCGTCGAGGTCGCGCGCAGCACGTCGATGACGATCCCGACGGGAGCGGGAGTCTGTTCTCCGGGCGTGAAGGCGACGTGGACACGCATCGACCGGACTAGGCTAATTGCGATGTCGACGGTCGAGACCCGTTACTGCTACCGGCATCCCGACCGCGAGACGGGGCTTTCCTGCTCGGAGTGCGGACGGCCGATCTGCGCCGACTGTGCGAACTTCGGCCCGGTGGGGGTCCGCTGCCCGGATCACGCGAGCGTCCGTCCTCGCAGTCCTGCGGCGCGCATCAAGCCACCTCAGGTGCGTCGCGCGCCCGGTATCGCGCTCGCTTCGGGAAATGCCCCGATCACCAAGGCCCTGATCGGCATCAACGTCGGGATCTACCTGCTCACCGTCGTGCAAGGCGCGGGGTTGAACGCGCCCGGCGGCGCGCTGTTCAACAAAATGTTCCTCCTCGGGTCGAACCGGTTCCTCCCCTTCTATGGCGACCTCGCGCACCACCATCAGTGGTGGCGGCTCGTGACGACGATGTTCCTCCACGAGAGCCTCATCCACATCGGTTTCAACATGTACGCGCTGTGGGTGATCGGGAGGGTGGTCGAGCAGTACCTCGGCACGACGCGCTACCTAGGGCTCTACTTCGTCTCCGGTCTCGCCGGTTCTGCCGGAGCGCTGCTGCAGACGCCATTCGCGCCGGTTCTCGGCGCATCGGGCGCGATCTTCGGGATCCTCGGCGCGATGATGATCCTCGAGTGGCAGGTGACCGGCAGCCTTGCCGGCCAAGCGTTGGCCTTGGTCGTGATCAATCTTGGCATCTCGTTCATCATCCCCGGCATCTCCTGGGGCGGCCACGTGGGCGGCCTGATCGGCGGGATCCTCGTCATGCTCGCCTACTCGCACTGGGGCAACCGAGGTCGAGCGCAGTACGGACAGCTCGGGCTAGGCGGGATCCTCGGTCTCGTCGTCGTCGCGCTGGGCAGCGTCGCGATCGCCTATTTCCGTGTGCGCGGTTACGCCTAGAGCGTTACACCGCGCCGAAGAGCCTTTCTGTCACCCGCCGGCCTGGACGTACTCGGCGCGCTTCGCCTCCTTGAGCACCGCCTGGGCTGCGGCGAGGCGCGCGAGCGGGACGCGGTACGGCGAGCAGCTCACGTAGTCGAGCCCGATCCGGTGACAGAACTCGACCGACGAAGGCTCGCCGCCGTGCTCGCCGCAGATGCCGAGCTTGATCTCGGGCTTCGTCTCCCTCCCCCGCTCGACGCCGATCCGCATCAGGTCGCCGACGCCGTCCTGGTCGAGCACCTCGAACGGGTTCCGCTCGAGCACTCCGTCCTCGAGGTAGAAGGTGAGGAACTTCCCCTCGGCGTCGTCCCGCGACATGCCGAGCGCCGTCTGCGTCAGGTCGTTCGTGCCGAAGGAGAAGAAGTCGGCCACCTCGGCGATCTCGTCCGCACGGAGCGCGGCGCGGGGCAGCTCGATCATCGTGCCGCAGAGGTACTCGAGCCCGGGTGCCTCCTCCTCCATCACGCGCTCGGTGAGCTCGCGCAGCCGGCGAAGCTCCTCGCGAAAACCGACGAGGGGATGCATGACCTCGACAAGCGGCGCCTCTCCCCCGCGCTCCTGCACAGCTCTCGCCGCGCGTGCGATCGCGCGCACCTGCATCTCGTAGATCTCCGGCCACTGGATCCCGACCCGGCAGCCGCGCGTGCCGAGCATCGGGTTCGACTCGTGCAGCTGACGGATGCGGCGGCGCATGCGCTCGTCCGTCGCGTCCTCTTCGCTCGGCAGGAACTCGTGCAGCGGCGGATCGACGAGCCTGATCGTGACGGGCAGCCCCGCCATCACCTCGAAGATCGCCTCGAAGTCCGACTGCTGGAACGGGAGGAGCCGGTCGAGCGCGTCGCGGCGGCCGGCCTCGTCGCGCGCCAGGATCATCTCCTGCATCACCGGCAGCCGCTCCTCGCCGAAGAACATGTGCTCGGTGCGGCAGAGGCCGATGCCCTGCGCGCCGAACTCGCGGGCCTTCGCGGCGTCGTCGGCGTTGTCGGCGTTCGTGCGCACCTGGAGGCGGCGCAGGTCGTCGCCCCACTCGAGGATCGTCTCGAAGTCCTCGTTGATCGCGGGCGGCACGAGCGACACTTCGCCGACGATCACGCGGCCGGTGCCGCCGTCGATCGTGATCACGTCGCCCTCGCGCAACTGGTGGCCGCCGATGCGGACGGTCTTCGCCCCGGTGTCGATGTCGAGGTCCTCGCAGCCGGCGACACACGGCTTCCCCATGCCGCGCGCGACGACGGCCGCGTGCGACGTCATGCCGCCGTGCGCGGTCAGCACGCCCTGGGCCTGGATGAGGCCGTGGATATCGTCCGGCGTCGTCTCCCAGCGGACGAGGATGACCGCCTCGCCGGCCCTGCCGGCCTCCTCGGCGCTGTCGGCATCGAGCACGATCTTGCCGCTGGCCGCGCCGGGCGAGGCGTTCAGCCCCTGGGCCACGACCTCGAACGTCGCGTCCGGGTCGAGGCGCGGATGGAGGAGCTGGTCGAGCTGCGCCGGGTCGATCCGCGCCACGGCCTCCTCTCGCTCGATGAGCCCTTCGGCGGTCATGTCGACGGCGCAGCGGATCGCTGCCGCCGCCGTCCGCTTCGCCGTGCGCGTCTGGAGGAGGTAGAGCCGGCCCTGCTCGACGGTGAACTCGATGTCCTGCATGTCGCGGTAGTGACGCTCGAGCGCGGCCATCGTCTCGAGGAGCTGGTCGTACGCGTCCGGCATATGCCCGCGCAGCTCGGCGAGCGGCTGCGGTGTGCGCACTCCGGCGACGACGTCCTCACCCTGAGCGTTGATCAGGTACTCGCCGTACACGCCGGGCTCGCCGGTCGAGGGATCGCGGGTGAAGCAGACCCCGGTCGCCGAGTCCTCGCCCTTGTTCCCGAACACCATCTGCACGACGTTGACCGCCGTGCCGAGGTCGTCGGGGATCGAGTACATGCGCCGATACACCTGAGCGCGCGAGGAGTTCCACGACTCGAAGACGGCCGTGATCGCGCGCCGCAACTGCTCGCGCGCATACTGCGGGAACCCGTGCCCCGTCTCGCGCTCGTAGATCTCGCGGGCCCGCTCGACGCTGTCGTCGCGGCTGAAGCTCTCGTGCGGGATGTCGTCGACGGTCTCGCCGAACATCTGGATCAACCGGCGGTAGCAGTCGCGCGCGAACTCCTCGTTGCCCGTTGTCTGCGCGAGGCCGGCGACCGATTCGTCGTTGAGCCCGACGTTGAGGATCGTGTCCATCATCCCGGGCATCGAGATCGCCGCGCCGGAGCGGACCGAGACGAGCAGCGGGTCGGCGGCGTCGCCGAACCGCTTTCCGCTGCGCTCCTCGAGCCGCGCGATGTGCTCCGCGACTTCCGCGTCGAGCCCTTCGACCTCGCCGCCCGAAGCCATGAATGCACGGCAGGCGTCGGTCGTGATCGTGAAACCGGCCGGAACCGGGATGCCGAGCTGCGTCATCTCCGCGAGGCCGACTCCCTTGCCGCCGAGGAGGTCGCGCCCCCCGTCGGAGGGCTCGTCGAAGTCGTAGACGAAGCGCGTCATGGGCCGCAGATGTTGTCATACGCCTCCGGATGCCCAGCCAAACGATCGTCGCCGCCGGCGCCCGTCCGGACGCCCGGCTCATCGAGTACGTGCTCGGCGTTGCGCGCGGCCGGCGCGTCCTCCTCGATTGCACCGCGTCACCCACGTTCGACGGGCCGCTCGAGCTACCGGGCGAGCCGACGCGCCTCTCGTTCTGGCCGTGGCCGCCGGAGAATCTGCGCGAGCTCGCGCTCTCGCACGACGCGATCTTCGTCTGCGGCGGGAACACGGCGAACCTGCTCGCCGTCTGGCGCGTGCACGGCTTCGACGGGATCCTGCGCGAGGCGTGGGAGTCGGGAGTCGTCCTGTCCGGCTGGAGTGCCGGGATGATCTGCTGGTTCGAAGCCTGCGTGACCGACTCGTTCGGCCCCCAGCTCGCCGGCCTGCGCGATGGGCTCGGCTTCCTGCCGGGCAGCGCCTGCCCGCACTACGACGCCGAGGAGCTCCGGCGCCCGGTCTACACCGGCCTCGTCGCCGACGGCTTCCCGCCCGGGATCGCCCTCGACAACGCGGCTGCCGCGCGCTTCGATGGCTCCGAACTGGCCGAAGTGGTGGCCAGCGTTCCGGGAGCCGCCGGCTACCGAGTTGGGCCTGACGGCGAGGAGCAGCTCCAGACGCGGCTCCTGCCGTAGTTCAGGCCGCGCGGCGCCGGCGCCTGAACTCGGCGACCCAGGCGAGCGCCCGCAGTCCGATCCAGACCGGCGTCAGGAGGACATAGAAGACAAGGTCGCCGACGAGCAGGACGACCCACCAGAGCGGCCAGCGCCACCAACGGGATGCGCGGCTTCGCGGTCAACGAGCCGTCTGCGCCTTCGCCTCGCCGGCGCGCTCCTCGACGACGCGGAGGATGCGGTGTGCGGTCTCCTCGATCGACAGCTCGGAGATGTCGATCACGGGACACTTCAGGCGGCGGTGCAGCTTCGCCGCCACCTCGAGCTCCTCGTAGACCTCAGCGAGCTCCGCGTACTGCCGATTTCGGCCTGGCGCACCCATCGCCCGCACGCGTGCGCGCCGGATCTCGGCGAGCCGGTCCGGGTCGATCGTGAGACCCACCACCCTGGCCCGGTCTACCTCGAAGAGCTCCGGCGGCGGCGCGATCCCCTTCACGACGGGGACATTCGCAGCCTTGTGGCCGAGGTAGCCGAGATAGATCGAGAGGGGCGTCTTCGAGGTGCGGGACACGCCGACGAGCACGACGTCTGCTTCGTGCAGTCCGTGCGCCACGCCGTCGTCGTAGCGGACGGCGAACTCGATCGCCTCCATCCGCTTGAAATAGGCGGAGTTGAGCGGTGGCCGCGAGCCTGGAGTCATCTTCGCGGCCTGTCCGGAGACGCGGGCGACGGCGTCGATCGGCTGGCCGAGCAGGTCGCAGTAGTGGAGCCGAGCGCGGCGGCAGAGAGTGCGCATGGTCTCGCGAAGCTGCGGCTGGACGAGGGTGTAGACCACGACTGCCGGCCGCCCGCGCATCCGGTTCACGGCGAGCTGGAGGTCGTCCTCCGACTCGACGCGCGGATGGCGGATCTCGACGAACTCCTGCTCGGGGAACTGCGCCTCGAGCGCCTGCACAAGCCGTGCGGCAGTCTCGCCGGTGGCGTCGGAGACGACATGAAGCTCGACCGGCGGGTTCGGCATCGGCGGTCAGCCTAACGAGGGCGAGGCCGTTTCTCTCACCATCCCAAACCCCCACCCACCCACGGGGATGCCAGGTTACGCCGGCACCGTTGGCGTCGGCGTCGAGACTTCGTGCCAAGCTCGCGCGAACCGCCTGGGTAGGCTCCGCTCATGGCCGATTCGGGACAACCGGTGACGATGGACACGATCGTCTCTCTGTGCCGGCGCCGCGGCTTCGTCTTCCCGTCCTCCGAGATCTACGGCGGCCTCGGCTCGACGTACGACTACGGCCACTACGGCGTCCTGACCAAGAACAACATCCGCTCGCTCTGGTTCCGCGCGATGGTGCAAGAGCGTGACGACATCCTCGCTCTCGATTCCGCGATCATCCTCAACCCGCGCGTCTGGGAGGCGTCCGGCCACATCGCCGGATTCACCGACCCGCTCGTCGACTGCCGCACGTGCAAGCTCCGCTTCCGCGCCGACCAGCTCGACCTCGCGCACTGCGGCCGCAAGCCGAGCAAGCGGCCTGGCGAGACTCCCGACTGCGACCTCACCGAGCCGCGGCAGTTCAACCTCATGTTCGAGACCCACGTCGGAGCGCTCCAGGACGAGAGCTCCGCCGCGTACCTCCGGCCCGAGACCGCCCAGGGAATCTTCATCAACTTCAAGAACGTCGCCCAGCTCGCGCGGCGCAAGCCGCCGTTCGGCATCGCCCAGGTCGGCAAGTCGTTCCGGAACGAGATCACGCCGGGGAACTTCCTCTTCCGCGTCCGCGAGTTCGAGCAGATGGAGATGGAGTTCTTCGTTCCGCCCGCGGACGCCACCACGTGGTTCGAGTACTGGCTCGGGCAGCGAGTGGGCTGGCATCGCAGCCTCGGCCTCCGCGACGAGAACCTCAGAGTGCGCGCGCACGACGAGAAAGAGCGGTCGCACTATTCGACCGCGACGAGCGACATCGAGTACCTGTACCCCATCGGCTGGCAGGAACTCGAGGGAGTCGCGAACCGCGGCGAGTTCGATCTCACCCAGCACACACAGCACTCGGGCACGAAGCTGGAGTGGATCGATCCCGACGGCAACCGCTACACGCCGCACGTGATCGAGCCGGCCGTCAGCATCGAGCGCATCTTCGTCGCCCTTCTCTGCGACGCGTATCACGAGGAGGTGGTCGGCGATCGCGAGCGCGTGGTGCTCCGGCTGCATCCGCAGGTCGCGCCCGTGAAGGCGGCGATCCTGCCGCTCATCCCGCGCGACGAGGGGATGGCGACGCGGGCTCGTACGCTCTACGAGGAGCTGCGCCGCCACCACGTCGTCGAGCACGACGAGGGCGGGCAGATCGGCAGGCGTTACCGGCGCCAGGACGAAATAGGTACGCCGTGGGCGTTCACCATCGACGACCAGACGCTCGAGGACGAGACCGTCACCGTGCGGGACCGGGACTCGCTTGCGCAGGAGAGGCTCCCGATCGGAGGAGTGCGCGAGTGGCTGGACGACGCGCTGCAGCGGGACTGGTCGCCGCCGGCGTCGCCCTGACCGCCGCAGGCTGCGGCCTTGGCGGTGGGACGAAGACCGTCACTCAGACTGCGACCGTCACCACGACCCAGACCGTCACGACGACCGCATCCGTCGCCTCAGCCAAGCCGTGCACGGGAAGTGATCTCGCAGCCGTCCTCACTCTGATCCCGGGTAGCGCCGGCGCCGGCCAGATCGGATACACCCTGAAGGTGAAGAACACCGCCCAGGCTCCGTGCTCCCTGCACGGAATCCCACAGGGGACGTTGGTGGGCGCGAGCGGTACACCGCTGCCCACGCACGTCAAGCCGGCGGGGGGCGATGGTCGCCGGATCGTCCTTCCGCCGGGCGCTTCCGCCACAGCGGTGGCACGATTCTCGCCGGACGTCGCCGGCACCGGAGATGCTCAATCCGGTGCGTGTCAGCCCCTGGCACGCACGTTCCAGCTGAGCGCCGGCGGCAGCGTCGCCGAGGCAGAGATCCAGCCGCCCACGAGCGTGTGCCAGCAAGGCACCCTCAACTTCGAGCCTTTCGGCTACGCCGGCTAGGCGCTCAGCGTGCGCAGGCGGAAGCCGCCGTGGTACTCGTACGAGGCGGTGACCACACGGAGAGCATCCCGCTGCGCGCGCTCGGAGAGGCCGAGCTCCGGAGCATCCGCGAGCGGGCGCGCGAGCAGCGCCTCGATCCCCGCGACTCCGTCCGGAGCGAGGGCGAGCGCCTCGGTCAGCCGGCGCGCAGCGGGCGCAGACCGCTCCTCCCGCGCGCGTCGAGTAGCCGACCAGCGGCTCGTCCGCTCCACACTCGGCGCACGCCGAGACGTGCGGCAGGTAGCCCGCGAGCCAGAGCAGCTTGAGCTGGAACGCGAGCCCGAGCGGGTCGAGAGTGGGCCGGTCGGCCGCGTGCGGGGTCCCGTCGAGTAGGTCGAGGAACCGGGTGAGCGCGACGAATGCCCGCTCGTTCGCCTCCTCCTCGCTGAACAGCCGCAGCATCGCCTCCGCACCGATCATGCCGATCGAGAAGCGGTAGTAGTCCTCGCGCGCCTCGCGGTGCGACCGGACGAGTTGCGCCGCCGTCACGGTCTGGAGCTCGCCGCGGCCACGATGGAGCATGAGCTCGACGTGGGAGAGCGGTTCGAGGCGCGCACCGAAGCGCGACTTCGTCTTCCGCACGCCCTTCGCCACAGCGCCCACCCGGCCGTGCGCCTCGGTGTAGAGGTGAAGGACGCGGTCGGCCTCTCCGAGCCGCATCGACCGGAGCACGACGGCTTCCGTGCTGTACGCCGGTCCGGCCATGTCCCGTGCAGTCTAGGGACGGCGTCGGGCAGGAACACTCGCGTCGCTTTCTTCGTTGTAAGTCGGGATGACACGCGTTCGGATCTATACGACGCGCTGGTGCGGCTACTGCGTGCGCGCCAAGACGCTCCTCGATGGCTCGCCTACGAGGAGTTATCGCTGGACGACGATCCCGCATTCCGGCAGACGGTGTTCGACGCGACCGGCGGCTGGACCGTGCCGCAGATCCTCGTCGACGATGTTGCGATCGGCGGCTATACCGAGCTCTCGCGGCTCGACCGCGAGGGTCGCCTCAACGAGCTGCTCGCAGCCTGAGCCGGATCCTCCGGCTGACAGGTGGGACAGAACCACGTCGTGCGGCCGGCGACCTGCGTCCGGACGATCAGCGTCCCGCAGCGGTCGCACGGCTCGTCGCGCCGCCCGTAGACGTGAAACTCGTTCTGCATCGAGCCTCCGCTGCCGTCGGGCAGGCGGTAGTCGCGCAGCGTCGATCCCTGTCGCTCGAGACCGTGCTCGAGGGCGGCGCGGATACCACGATGCAGCCGTCGTAGCTCTGTACGGTCGAGACCGGCCGCCCGACGCAGTGGGTTGAGCCGCGAGCGCCACAGCGCCTCGTCGGCGTAGATGTTTCCGATCCCGGCGAGGGTTCTCTGGTCGAGGAGCGCCGCCTTCAACGACGTGCGACGGCCCGCGAGACGCTCGCCGAGCCTCGTCGCCGTGAACGGCGCATCGAGCGGCTCGTCGCCCACCCGCGTCCGCAGATACGGCTCGGCCTCACCCGGCTCGAGCAGCAACCAGGTCCCGAAGCGCCGGACATCCCGGTATCCGACGTCCGATCCGTCGTCTAATTTGACAACGGCCCGTCGGTGCGGGTCGTCCGGGAGCGAGCCGTTCGGCGCGTGCAGCAGGCTCCCCGTCATGCGGAGGTGGATCAGGAGAACGCGACCACTCTCGAACCGAACGACCAGATACTTGCCGCGACGCTCGACCGCCGCGACGCGCTCGCCTTGGAGCTCGGCCGCCACCTCGGCCGGCTCGTACGGACGCACGAGGCGCGGATCGTCGATGCGCACCCGCTCGAAGCGCCGGCCGACAAGCGCCGGCTCGAGCTGCCTCCGGACGCTCTCGACCTCCGGCAGCTCCGGCATGCGGCCAGCGTAGTCGTGTAGCCAGCAGAGCCGTGCAGTGGAGCCGCGCCGAGCGCTGCGCTACGGCGCCACGATCGGCTGCCCGGGGAGCCCCCGCGAGGGCGCTTTGCCGCCGAGCCAGGCGTTCACCGTCGCGCCGACGTCCGCGAACTCGCCCTCGTGGATCTGGCCGGCCGCATTTCGCCCCTCGACGTAGGCGAGCAGCAGGGCGTACTCCCGCGAGTGGTCGGTCGACGGCGTCGTGGGGTCGCAGCCGTGGTCCGAGGTGATCACGAGCAGGTCCCCGGGGCGGAGCGCGTCGAGCAGATCGGGCAGCCGGTAGTCGAAGTCCTGCAGGCAGCGGTGGAAGTTGACCGGGTCGTTCCGGTGTCCCCACAGCATGTCCGTCTCGACGAGGTTGACGAAGACGAAGCCGTCGTCGAGCTCACGCAGGAGCCGTTCTGTCTGCTGGATCCCTTCGATGTTCGACTTCGTCGGCAGCGACTCGTCGACGTCGCAGCCGGCGAAGATGTCGCCGATCTTGCCGACCCCGTGCACCTTCTTGCCGGCCTCGCGGACGAGCGTCAGGTAGTTCGGCCTGCGGGGCTCGAGCGAGAAGTCGTGTCGGTTCGGCGTCCGGACGTAGTTGCCCGGCTCTCCTGTGAACGGCCTTGCGATGACTCGACCGACCGCATGCTTGCCCGTGAGGATCTCGCGTGCGACGCGACACCCGTCGTAGAGCTCCTCGAGCGGGACGGTGTCCTCGTGGGCAGCGATCTGGAAGACGGAGTCGGCCGAGGTGTAGACGATCCACTTGCCGGTCCGCTGGTGCTCCTCCCCCAGCTCCTGGATGATCTCCGTCCCCGAGGCCGCCTTGTTGCCCAGCACACCGCGGGCAGTCCGGTGCATGAACGGATCGATCACGTCGTGCGGGAATCCGTGCGGATAGGTCGGGAACGCCTGGGCGGTGACAATTCCCATGTGCTCCCAGTGGCCGGTCGTCGTGTCCTTGCCCTTCGATCGCTCGAAGAGTCGTCCCGCCACCGCCTGCGCGCCCGGCTGCGGCGGGCAGCCCTCGAGCGGCTCCACGTTTCCGAGGCCGAGAGCTTCGAGACTCGGTAGGTCGAGGCCGCCGACAGCTCGTGCGACATTGGCGAGCGTGTTGGAGCCTTCGTCTCCGTACTGGCCGGCGTCCGGCAGCTCGCCGGCGCCGACGGCATCGAGCACGATGACGCACGCCCTGGGCACCGGGCTATTCTAGGGAGCGATGGAGAACGTCCTCGGCCTCCTCGGATTCGTCGCCTACGTTGCCGCGATCATCGGGCTCGCAGCAGCGGTGACGTGGCTCGTCGTAAAGCTGACTCCGCCGGGCAAGCCCCGCGGACGCGAGCAGAGCTAGAAGCGCTAAACCGGCGCGAGCGGCAGCACGTCGCGGAGCGGCGTGTAGTCGAACCCGTGGGCTTCGGCGACCGCCTCGTGCGTGATCTTGCCGTCGAGCACGTTGACGCCGCGCCCGAGTGACGGATCCTTCGCCACCGAGTCGGCGAGCCCGTGGTCGGCAATCGCCTCGACGTAGGGCAACGTGGCGTTCGTGAGCGCCTTCGTCGAGGTGACTGGTACGCCGCCGGGCATGTTCGCGACGCAGTAGTGGACGATCCCGTCGACTTCGTAGACGGGATCCGAGTGCGTCGTGGGATGAGCCGTTTCGATGCACCCGCCCTGGTCGATGGCGACGTCGACAATGACAGCGCCGGGCTGCATCTCCGAGAGCATCGCGCGGCTGATGAGCTTCGGAGCGCGCGCACCGGGAATCAGGACTGCGCCGATGACCACGTCGGCGTGAGCGATCGTCTGTTCGATCTCGAGGCTCGACGACATGAGCAGGCTGACCCGGCCGGAGAGGATCTCTTCCAGATGCCGCATGCGGTCGATCGAGCGCTCGAGGACCGTGACCCGCGCGCCGAGCCCGAGCGCGATGATCGCAGCGTTGTAGCCGACGATTCCGCCGCCCAGCACGACGACGTGGCCGGGCTGGACGCCCGGCGTTCCGGCGAGAAGCACGCCGCGGCCGCCCAGCGGCTTCTCGAGAAAGTGCGCCGCGGCCTGCGGTGCCAGCCTCCCGGCGATCTCGCTCATCGGCGCGAGCAGCGGCAGGCGGTGACCGTCCTCAACGGTCTCGTAGGCGACAGCCGCGATGCCGCTGTCGACGAGAGCGCGCGTGAGCGGCTCGTCGGCGGCGATGTGGAGGTAGGTGAAGAGCACGAGTCCCTCACGCAGGCGCGAATACTCCGGCAGGATCGGCTCCTTGACCTTGAGGAGGAGATCGGCCTGTCCCCAGGCTTCCTCGACCGAGACGATCCGGGCGCCGGCGCGCTCGTACTGCTCGTCGGTAAACGCGCTGCCGTCCCCGGCAGTCGTCTCGACAAGGACCTCGTGGCCACGTTGGATCAGCTCACGGGCGCCCGCCGGAGTGAGCGCTACGCGGTACTCATCGGTCTTGATCTCCTTCGGAACACCAATACGCAAGGCCCGGAGACACTATCTCGCCCACGGTAAGTGACAAAGCTGGCACGAACTCGGAGCCGATTCGCGGCGGACCGGCACAGCTTCGACACGCTCTCGGCGGTAGCGTCGACGACGAGGGCGGAGGGATCGACTCCCCACCCTGGGTGGGGGCTCGAGAGGAACCTGTCCGCAAAGATCAAGGCATCAAGGCGTCGCGAGGTAGAGCAACAGCCCGGCCAACGTCTTGGCGTCCTCGATCTCGTGCAGGCGCTCTCGGATCTCCGTGACCCGCCACCGGACGAGCTCGAGCTCCTCATCCTCCTCGGGCGCGGACTCACCTCGAGTCACACCTTCGGCCGCGAAGAGGTGCATCCGCTCACGACAGAAGCCAGGAGTCGTCCAGAACGCCGCCAGCTCGCGCCACTCGCCGCCGGTCAAGCCGCACTCCTCCCGTAGTTCCCGTTTCGCCGTCTCGAGCGGCGCTTCGCCCGGCTCAGCCGTTCCGGCCGGCAGCTCGAGCAGCCGTTCTCTCGTGGCCTCGCGGAGTTGCCGGACGAGTGCCACGTATCCCTCCTCGTCGACCGCGACGATCGCAACTGCGCCCGGGTGTTCGACAATCTCGCGCTCGTGATCTCCCCACCGCTCGACCGTCAGGCCGAGCAGCCGCCCTTCGTAGACGCGCTGCGCGGAGTCCGGCTCGAGGCTCACGCCCGTGCAGCTTCGACGAGAGCGACCGTGACGTCGACCATCGCCTCGAGATCGGTCACGGAGACTTGTTCGTCCGGCGTGTGGAAGCCGAACACCCCATGCGAAAGGTTCACGCAGCGGCGATCGCGCGCGTTGAAGACGTTCGCGTCAGCCCCTCCGCCCGAAAGCCCGTAGCGTGGCTCGAAGCCGCAGCGCGCAAATGCCGTCGCCGCGAGTGCGACCGCCGGTTCGTCCTGCTTCAGCCGGTAGCCGTCGTAGCTCTTCCGCATCGTCGTCTCCACCTCGCACTCGCTCTCGGTGGCGGCGAAGCTGAACGCGTCGAGCATCTCCTGCACAACCTCGCCGAGTTGCGCTTCGTCGTGGGAGCGCGCCTCGGCGCTGAACGTGCACCACTCGGGAACGACGTTGCCGGCGGTGCCGCCCGTGATGGTGCCGACGTTTGCGGTCGTCACCTCGTCGACGCGGCCGAGTCGCAGGTCGGCGATCGCCTTCGCCGCAGCCTGGATCGCCGAGCGTCCCTCTTCGGGCGCCATGCCGGCGTGAGCCGAGCGCCCGTGGAAGCGCACCTCCATCGCACGCGACCAGGGAGCGCCGAGCACGACCTCGCCCATCGCTCCCTCCTGGTCGTAGACATAGCCCGTCCGGGCGTGCAGCCGATCGTGGTCGAAGGCATAGGCGCCGAGGAGGCCGACCTCCTCTTTCGGCGTGAACACGAGCTCGATGCCCGCGTGGGGCACGTTCTCGACGGCCACGCGCCGCACGCCTTCGAGCATCGCCGCGACCGCGGCCTTGTTGTCGCAGCCGAGGATCGTGCCGCCGGCGTTTCGGACGATCCCGTCCTCGACGACCGGCTCGAGATTCCCGTCGGGCGGCACCGTGTCCAGGTGCGCGCAGAGAAAGAGCGGCGTCCCCTCGCTCGTGGGCTCGACCCGCGCGTAGAGATTGCCGGCGCTCGAGCCGATCCTGGGGCCGCAGTCGTCCTCGTCGGGCTCGAGGCCGAGTTCACGTAGGTAGCGCAGCACGACATCCGCCACGCCGCGCTCCTCGCCCGGAGGGCTCGGGACCGCTGCGAGCTCCAGCAGGAGATCGACCACGTCGGACACTGCGTCGATCCTAAGGGCGCGGGTCTAGACCGCGACGTGGTCGCCGGCCCGCACCCGGGCGCGGTCGAGCGCAGCGCCAACGAAGCCGCGGAAGAGCGGCGCCGCCCGCGTCGGACGAGACTTGAACTCCGGGTGGAACTGGCTCGCGACGAACCAGGGATGATCGGGCAACTCGACGATCTCCACGAGCCGGCCCTCCTGGAACGTCCCGCTTATGACGAGCCCCGCCTCGACGAGCCGGTCGCGGTAGCTGTTGTTCACCTCGTAGCGATGCCTGTGCCGCTCGTGGATCGTCGCCTCCCCGTACAGATCTCGCGTGCGCGTCCCCTCCGCCACCTCGACCGCCTGCGCGCCGAGACGCATCGTGCCGCCGAGGTCCTCGATCCCCTTCTGCTCGGGCAGGAGGTCGATCACCGGATAGGGCGTCTCGGGGTCCATCTCGGTCGAGTTCGCGCCTTCGAGGCCGACGACGTGCCGCGCGAACTCCGAGACCGCGACGTGCATACCGAGACAGATGCCGAGATACGGGATGCGGCGCTCTCGGGCGACCTGGCAGGCGAGGATCTTGCCCTCCCAGCCCCGCGAGCCAAAGCCGCCGGGGACAAGCACGCCGTCGACGCCCTCGAGCAGATCGGCCGTCTCGTCGTAGGACATGTCCTCGGCGTCGACCCACCGCAGGCGGACGGCGCAGCCGTGCTCCAACCCCGCGTGCTTGAGCGCCTCGTGGACGGACAAGTAGGCGTCCTGGAGCTTCACGTACTTGCCCACAAGCGCGATCTCCACGACGTCGCGGCGGCTGTGGATGCGGTCGATCAGATCGTCCCACTCGGAAAGATCCGGTTCGCCCAGCTCGAGGCCGAGCCGCTCGCCGACCAACCGGTCGAGCCCTTCGGCGTGGAGAACACGCGGCACCTCGTAGACGTCGGGCACGTCGGGGCTCGCGACGACCGCGCCAGGGTCGACGTCGGCGAAGAGCGCGATCTTGTCCCGGATCTCGCGCGAGAGCTCCTCGTGCGAGCGGCAGACGATGACATCCGGATGGATGCCGATGCGGCGCAGCTCGTTGACTGAGTGCTGGGTGGGCTTCGTCTTCAGCTCGCCGGCCGCCTCGATGAACGGGACGAGCGTGACGTGGACGTAGACGGCGTTCTCGGTGCCGACCTCCCGCCGGAACTGGCGAATAGCCTCGAGGAACGGCAGCGACTCGATGTCGCCGACGGTGCCCCCGATCTCGGAGATGACGACGTCGGCCTGGCTCGCTTCGGCCGCGCGACGGATGCGCGCCTTGATCTCGTTCGTGATGTGGGGGATGACCTGCACCGTCGCGCCGAGGAAGTCGCCCTTCCGCTCCTTACGCAGGACGGTGTCCCAGATCGCGCCGGCGCTGTGACTCGCGCTGCGCAGGAAGTTCTCGTCGACGAAGCGCTCGTAGTGGCCGATGTCGAGGTCGGTCTCGGCCCCGTCCTCGGTCACGAAGACCTCGCCGTGCTGGAACGGGCTCATCGTCCCGGGATCGACGTTCAGGTACGGATCGAACTTCTGCAGCTGCACGCGCAAGCCGCGCGCCTTGAGCAGCCGACCGAGCGATGCGGCGACAATTCCCTTGCCCAGAGCCGAGACGACGCCCCCGGTCACAAAGACGTACTTGGGGGCCCGTGCGCTCACGGGATTTCAGGGTAGCAGCGGCTGCGGCTGCTGCCTACTCCGCCGGCGGACGAACGAGCGCGGCGAGCTTCGCGAGCGCCTGCGACGGCATGGTCCGCCCCATGCCTCCAAAGCGCGGAGCCTCGATGCCGAGAGTCGCCTGCGTCTGGTTGTCCTCGACCGTGACGAGATCGAGCTCGACGTCCGCTCGCTCGCCGGAGAGCTGGAACGCGATCCGCTTCAGCGGCACGACCTCGAGAATGAGCAGCGATCCGCCCAACTGCGGACGCTTGCTGAATCCCGAGCGGTCCGAGCCCTCTAGGTGCCAGTGGGCGCCGGGTGCGAGCGCGCGCCGCACCGTCGGCTGTGCGCCGACGAGGCCGGGCCACCAATCCGGCCAGCGGGCCGGCTCGGCGAGCACCGCCCACACCTCCTCGACCGGTGCTGGGAGCGTTCGCCTAGCCTCGTACCGCGGCAAGGAACTCCTGTCCGCCGAGCATCCGCTCGAGCTCCACTTTCCGCTCCTCGTCGCCGAGTTGCTCGATTCGCGTGTGCGTCGGGTCCCCCGGCGTCTTCTCGACGCGGAAGTGGCGGTCGGCGAGCGCGGCGATCTGCGGCAGGTGGGTGATGGTCACGACTTGAGCGTGCTCGGCAAGACGCCGGAGCAATCCTCCCACCGCGTGGGCCGTCTCTCCGCCGATGCCCGCGTCGATCTCGTCGAAGACGAGCGTATCCCCGCCCGCGACCGCCGCGATCGCGAGCGCGATCCGCGAGAGCTCCCCGCCCGACGCGGTTTCCGCGACGGGGGCGAACGGCAGGCCCGCATTCGGCCGGACGAGGAAGACGGCCTCGTCGGCGCCCGTCGATCCCGGCTCGTCCCGCTCCCGCAGCTCGCAGACGAACTCGCCCTCCCCCATGCCGACTCCGCGCAGTTCCGCGGCCACGGCGTCGGCGAACGCCGGCGCGGCGGCACTCCGCTCCGCGCGCAACTCGACTGCAAGCGCCTGGATCCGTGCGTTTACCTCGGCGAGCTCGCGTGCGGCGAGCTCGGCCGGATCGGACCCGTCTTCGAGGGCTGTGAGCTCGGCGTGCGCCTCGTCGCGCCGCGCGAGCAGCTCGTCGTAGGTCCCTGAGTGGAAGCGCCGCTTCGTCTCGGCGAACCGGTCGAGCGCTGCCTCGATCTCCTCGAGCCGGCCGGGCTCCGCCTCGAGCGAGGCAAGGAAGGCGTGGAGATCGGAAGCGGTCTCGCGCAGTCGGAGCTCGACGTCCCGAAGCTCGTCGCCGGCCCGCCGCAGCTCGGGTGCGAGCCGTTCGAGCGGTGCGACCGAGCGCTCGGCAAGCGCGACGAGGTCGGTAGCTCCCGCGCCGTCGTCAGGTGTGAGGGCGGCGGCGGCAGCGGCCGCGCCGGCGGCGAGCTCGGCGACGTGCCGGTGCCGCTCCCGCTCCGTCCGCAGCTTGTCCTCCTCCCCCGGCTCCATGCCTTCGGTGTCCTCGACGAGCGCCCGCAGCTCGGCGAGCCGCGCCTCGGCGAGTGCCGCATTCGCCGTCAGCTCGTCGTGCCGGCGACGGGCGGATTGAAGGTCGCGCCACGCCGCGCGCGCAGCGGCGCGACGGGCGAGCTGCTCCTCCCCGCAGAACCGGTCGAGCACCTCGAGTTGATACGACGGCCGCGCGAGACGGCGCTGCTCGAACTGCCCCGACATCGCGACCACGTGCTCGACGGCGGCAGCGACGTCCTCTCGCGCCGCGGCCCGTCCCCACGCATACGCGCGCGTCCGGCCGTCGCCGAAGACACGGCGCGAGACGACGAGTGCATCCTCGTCCTCGGGCTGCAGCTCCCCGAGCTCCTCGAGGCCGTCGTGAAGATCGAGCTCCGCCTCGACGTATGCCTCCTGGGCAGCCGCGCCGACGTACGAGTCGTCCCCCTTCGCCCCGAGCAGGAGGCCGAGCGCCTGAGCGAGGATCGTCTTCCCGGCTCCCGTCTCGCCGGTGATCGCGTTCAGCCCCGGCGCGAGCTCGAGCTCCGCCTCCCGGATGAGGACGAGGTTCTCGATGCGAAGCCGGCGAAGCACGAAAGCGATCGTAGACCCGCGGGCCGACGCCGCCATTCGCTCTTTAGGACGTGAACGTCTCGCGGTAGCGACCGAAGAACGTCGTCTCGGGCAGCGTCGCGAGGAGGCTGCGCTCCATCCCGAGCCGGATCGAGAGCGTCCGGTCGGGCGCGAGCGCACCGCTTTCGTGGCCGTCAACTAGGACAGCGGCGCCTACGTCCGGCGTCGCGTTCCGCACCGTCAGCTCCGCGCCGCGCGGCACGACGAGCGGACGCGCGTCGAGCGAGTGCGGTGCGATGAAGGTGATCGCCATCGCGTCGAGCCCCCACACGAGGACCGGGCCGCCGTTCGAGAGGTTGTACGCCGTCGAGCCGGACGGCGTCGAGCAGATCATCCCGTCACATGACACGACGCCGAGGTCTTCGTCCGCGATCGTCCAGCCGAGCTCGATCATCCGGCCGAGCTTCGAGCTCGTGGCGACGACATCGTTGACCGCGACGAACATCTCGCCGTCGAGCTGCGCCTCGAGCGTCGGCTGCTCGATCGTCCGATACTCGCCGGCGAAGACGCGCGAGAGGTCGCCCTCGAGGCGTTCTGGCGTGATCGAGGCGAGGAAGCCGACGCGGCCGAAGTTGATCCCGATCACGGGGACACCCTTGCCGAGCAGCTTTGCGAGCATGCGCAAGATCGTCCCGTCGCCGCCGACCGCGACCGCGAGCTGGGCGCGTTCCGGGTCGTCCACGAGCTCGACGCCGGCGTTCGCGGCCACCGCTCGCACCTGCCGGACGGCCTCGCCGACGTCGACGCGGCTGTGCGCGACGATCGCCGCGGTCTCAACCGGCGAGTGCGTGCTCGATTCGCTCGTCGATGTCATCGGGAAGCGTCGGCTGCTCGGAATTCACAAGGTGGAGAAAGAGCTCCCGGTTTCCCTTCGGCCCCGGGAGCCCCGAGTCTACGACGCCGCGGGTGCTCGCCCCCCACGACAGCGCTGCCTCGGCGACCTCCAGCACTACCCGTCGCCGCACGTCGTCGTCACGAACCACGCCTCCCTTCCCCACGTCGGCGCGCCCCGCCTCGAACTGCGGCTTGACCAGCACGACCGCCTGCCAGCCCGGAACGCAAAGGCGCAGCACCGGCGGGAGCGCGAGGCGGACCGAGATGAAGGAGACGTCGCAGACGGCGAGCTGCGGCGCGAACGGGAGCTCCGCCACCTTCCGCGCGTTCGTCCGCTCGAACACAGTGACGCGCTCGTCGGCGCGGATGCGCGGATGCAGCTGGCCGTAGCCGACGTCGATCGCGATCACCCGCTTCGCTCGCAGCTGAAGCAGTACGTCGGTGAAGCCACCCGTCGACGCACCGACGTCGACACAGTCGAGGCCGGCCGGATCGACTCCGAGCGCATCCAGCCCGTGCGCGAGCTTCTCTCCGCCACGCGAGACGTACGGCGGCGGTTGCTCGACGGCGAGCTCGGCGTCCTCCGCCACCTGCTGGCCCGGCTTGTCGTAGCCCGGCACGAGCCCCGCAAGGACGAATGCCTGCGCCTGCGCCCGCGACTCCGCGAGGCCGCGCTCGACGAGGACGAGGTCGAGGCGCTTGCGCGCCACGCTAATCCGGAGGCTCGAGCGGCTTCGCCGGCAGCCGCCGCGTGAAGTACAGCCCGGCCGCGGCCAGGATCGCGACTCCGAGCAAAGCCCGTTTCAACCCGTCGAGCTGGGCGTTGCCGTAGTCGGTCGCGACTGCTTCCGCCTGTGCCGGCGGCAGGCCCGCGTCGACCGCCGCTTTTTGCACCTCGTCGACGGGGACGATGTCGATGCCCTTCTCCGCCTGCGTCGTGATGCTCGTGCGGACGTTCTGCGGCAGCGCCGGGTTCTCCGAGATCCGCGAGACGAAGCTCGAAGTGAGCGACGTGAGCAGGATCGCGCCGATCAGCGCAGTACCGAGCGACGCGCCGAGGTTCTGGGCCGTCCCCTGCAGGCCGCCCGCCTCGTTCGCGCTCTCCGGCGGCGCCGAGGACATGATCACGTTGCCGACCTGCGACATCAGGAGCCCGGCGCCGATGCCGAAGAGGATGAGCGAGAGGGCGAACGCCGTCCCGTTCAGGTTTACGTCGATCGTGCCCATCAGGACGAGCGCGGCAAGCGTCATCGCGCCGAGCCCGATCTGACACACCCACTTCGGGGCAAAGCGGGTCGCCAGCCGCGGACCGGCGAGCGCCGCGACCAGCATCGAGACCGACATCGGGAACAGGCGCTTGCCAGTGTCGAAGGCGTCAAAGCCCAGCACCACCTGCAAGTACACCGGCAGCACGAAGAAGGTCCCGAGCAGGACGAGCTGCATCATCCCGAGCGTCGAAAGGCCCGCGGCGAGCGGTGGGATCCGCGCAAGCCCGCGCTTGAGCAGCACGTCCTTGCCCTGCCGTTCGCGTCGCTCCTCCCACGACTTGAAGAGCGCGAGGAAAGCGAGCCCACCGAAGATGAAAAACGGCACCGGCGAGAAGCCGAACGGTGTCAGCTCGTGCCCGCCGATCGTCGGCGGCGACTTCGGCTGGATCCAGCCCCACGTGCTGCTCTGCAGGATCCCGAAGACGGCGAGGCCGAAGCCGAGGGCGGAGAGCGCCGCACCGACCACGTCTAGCTTTGGTCTGTGCGCCGCGGCCGGAGCCGGTGTCATCCGCCGCCGGAAAAGCAGGATCACGATCACGATCACGACCTCGCCGGCGAAGACGTAGCGCCAGCTGAACTCGGTCGTCACGAAGCCGCCGATCAGCGGGCCGGCCGCAATCGCAGCGCCGGCGACGCCGCCGATCACGCCGTACGCGAGCGCGCGCTGCTTCCCCTCGTAGTTGGAGGCGATGAGGGCAGCGATCGCCGGGATCACCATGACCGCGCCGATCCCCTCGACGAACGACCAGCCGATCAGGAGCACCGTGAGGTTCGGGCTCAGCGCCGTCGTCAGCGATCCGCAGGCGTAGACGGCGAGACCGATCGAGAAGATCCTGTCCCGCCCGTACATGTCGCCGAGCTTGGCGCCGACGAGCATGAACGCCGCCATGACGAGCGTGTACATCGTGATCGCCGTCTGCACGCCCTGGATCGACGTGTTGAGGTCGTGGACGATCTGCGAGATCGAGACGTTCATGACGCTCGAGTCGAGCACCATCACGAACTGCGCCGCTCCGAGGATCCCTAGTGGGAGCCAGCTTCGCTTCGCCGGCACGCTCTCGGCCGTTGCCGCTGCTGCGCTCATGCCGTCCGCACCGCGAGCCCGTCGACGATGTCGCGGAGGACGGTCGTGTCCGCATCGATCTCGTCGAGCCGTCCTCGCGCTCGCTCGGCCGCCTCGTCGGCATAGCGGCGGGCGCCCTCGGCCCCGTGCTCGCGCACGTAGCCGTCGGCGTCGAGGATGTCGTCGACGATCTGGAACAGAAGCCCGAGCTCGCCCGCGAACGCCCGCCACGACGTCTGCTCGTCCTCGGGCAGCCCGGCCGCCCAGAGCGCCATCGTCACCGAGGCTTGGAAGAGCCGCCCTGTCTTGAGGCGATGCACGGCGGCGAGGTCGTATCCCTCGACCATCGTGTCGAGATACTGGCCGCCGATCATGCCGAGCGTCGCCTCTGCGAGCTCTCGCGCGACCGCCGAGGACTCGTAGCGTGCAGCCAGCCGGAACGCTTCCGCGACCAGCGCGTCCCCGGCGAGGACGCCTACTCCCTCTCCGAACTTTTTCCAGGTGGAGGGATGGCCGCGCCGTTCCTCGTCGTCGTCCATCGCCGGCAGGTCGTCGTGGACCAGCGAGAACGTGTGGACTAGCTCGATCGCGAGTGCGGCCGGCAGCACCTGCTCGACCGGCGCGCCGAGCGCCTCGCCGACGGCGAGCGCGATCACGGGACGGACCCGCTTGCCGCCGACCTCGAGCGCGTAGCGCACCGACTCCGCCTGGCCGTGCAGCTCAGGCCAAAGCTCGAGCTGCTCGAGCGCCTCGTCGACGACCGCCTTCAGCTCGTCAGGACTCTGCATCGCCCTCCGCCGCGCGTTGCGCGCGTGTCAGCTCGTCCTCGACCGCCTTCGCCAGCTCCGAGAGCTCCCCGAGCAGCTCGATCGCGCGATCCGGCGAGCCGCCGTCTCCCTCGCTCAGCTGCTCGAGCTCGGCCCGCACCGACTCGACCCGCGCCAGCAGCTCCTCGGCCCGCGTCAACGACTCGTCAGCGCTCACTTCCCTGACCCTCCCGCACGAGTTTGCCCAGGATCCCGTTCACCAGCCTCGCAGCATCTTCGGACGCGTAGCGCTTCGCAAGCGTGACCGCTTCGTCGAGGACGACCTCGAGCGGCACCTCTCCCTCGTCGAGCTCCTCGAGCGCGACCCGGAGGACGTTGCGCTCGACCGCGCCGAGCCGGTCGGCCGTCCAGTCGTCGGACGCCGACGTGATCCGCGCGTCGAGCGCGGCCGCATGCTCGCTCACGGCCGCGGCGAGTTGCCGCGTGTAGTCGTCGACCTCGCCCTCGTACAGCGACCCGAGCGGCCGGCCGGTGACGTCCCACTGGAAGAGCATGAAGACGGCGGCGCGACGCGCCTCACGGCGGCTGATGACGCTACCGGGCACGCTCGAGCTGCTCCACCGTCACGTCGACCGCCACGACCTCGACCTCGAATGTCCGCGCGAGCGTCTCGGCGACCCGTTCCTGCACGGCCGCCGACACCTCCGGGAGGACAAGGCCGTAGGCAACGGCGAGCTGCAGCTCGGCTCGCGCGCGACTTCCTTCGAACTCGACGCCCAGCCGCCGGCGTCCCTTGCGCAGCTGCGCGCCGTCGACCGAGGCGACGGCACGCCGTACGACCTCGTTCAGCGCCGCCTCGCTCACGCGCACCGACCCTCCGCTCTCCTGAAGGAGTACGCGGCTCAAGAGCCGGCCAGCGCCGGCAGCCGCGCGCCGGCCTCCTCGAGGAAGGACGTCGAGTACTCACCGCTGCGGAACTCGTCGCTGTCGAGGATCTCGCGGAGCACTTCGCGCGTGGTTGGCACTCCCGCGATCTCGAACTCGTCCAGCGCGCGCAGCGCTCGTCCGATTGCCAGGCGGCGGCTGTTGTCGACGACGACGAGCTTCGCGATCAGCGAGTCGTAGTACGGGCTGATGGTCGTTCCCTCCTCGACGAAGGTGTCGACGCGGACGCCCGGCCCGAGCGGTGGTCGGAATCGCTCGATCCGGCCCGGAGCCGGAGCGAAGCCGCGCGACGGATCCTCGGCGTTGATCCGCAGCTCGATCGCGTGGCCGCGACGTGGGCCGGCACGGCCACCGTGGGCGAGCTCGGCCCCGGCGGCGATCCGGACTTGCTCCCGCACGATGTCGATGCCGATGATCGCCTCGGTCACCGGATGCTCGACCTGGAGCCGCGCGTTCAGCTCGATGAACGAGAACGACCCGTCCGGCCCGACGAGGAACTCGAACGTGCCGGCGTTGCGGTAGCCGATGTGCCGGCAGGCGCGCTCAGCTGCGGCCTCCATCTCCTCGCGCTGCTCGTCGTCGAGCGCCGGCGACGGCGATTCCTCGATCAGTTTCTGGTGTCGGCGCTGCACCGAGCATTCGCGCTCGCCGCAGGTGAGGACGTGCCCGTGATGGTCGCAGAGCACCTGGATCTCGACATGGCGCGCCGGCGCGATGACCTTCTCGACGTAGAGCGAGCCGTCGCCGAACGCGGCCAGTGCCTCGGCCGCGGCACGCTCGAAGGCGTCGCGCAGCTCGCCGGCCTCGCCGACCGCGCGCATGCCCTTGCCGCCACCGCCTGCCGCGGCCTTGAGCAGCACGGGGAAGCCGAGCTCCTCGGCCGCCGCGAGCGCGTCGTCAGGCCCCGCGATCCCCTCGGCGCCTGGCACGAGCGGCACGCCGGCGGCACGCATCTCCGCTTTCGCGCGCGCCTTGTCACCCATTCGCTCCATCACGTCCGCCGGAGGTCCGATGAACACGAGATCGTTGTCCTCGCACGCGCGGACGAAGTCGGCACTCTCGGAGACGAACCCGTAGCCGGGGTGCACGGCTTCGCAGCCCGTGGTCTCGGCCGCGGCGATGAGAGCCGCGATCCGGAGGTAGCTCTCGGCGGCAGCCGGCGGCCCGATCCGGACTGCGCGATCTGCGAGGCGGACGTGGAGCGCGTCCTCGTCCGCGGTTGAGTAAACGGCAACCGCCTCGACTCCGAGCTCGTGCAGAGCCCGGATCACGCGCACGGCGATTTCGCCGCGGTTGGCCACGAGGACGCGCTTGAACACGGGCCAGAGTCTATGGTCAGGCCGTGGCGGTCCCCGAGGCCGAGATCGAAGAGACCGAGCACGGACTGGTCGTCAAGGGAGACGGCTGGTTCGTCGTCAACGCCCGCGACGTCCGCTGGTACAGGACCGGCGACGCGCGGATCTCGAACTTTGCCGGCGACAAACGCTTCGAGCAGCTCGGGGTGTCGATCGAAGTGCTCGGGCCGGGCGACCCGATGGCCTGCTATCACCGCGAATGGGACCCGGAGGGATTCCTCGTGCTGCGAGGCTCGGGAACCCTCGTCGTGGAAGGCGAGGAGCGACCGCTTCGGCAGTGGGACTACTTCCACTGTCCGCCCGGCGTGGCTCATGTGATCGTCGGCGGTCCGATCGTTGTCGTCGCAGTCGGCGCGCGGCAAGATGACCGGACCGAGTACGTGGCCGACCCAGTCGCGGCGAAATACGGCGCCGCTCCTGCACACACGACGACGGATCCTCGGGAGGCGTACGACGGCTGGGAGCGTCCGACGCACACGGGCTACGACGGCTGGAGGACTAAAGCGCGGGCCGGCCGACAAGCGGCTCGAGTTCGAACAGGAGCTGCCCGAACTCGACGGGCGCCGCGTTTTCGGCATGCACTCCCCGCACGACACCCTCGATGTCGGCCTTGACCTCGTTCATGAGCTTCATGGCTTCGAGGATGCAGAGCGTCTGGCCGGGCGCGACCACGTCGCCGAGCTCGACGAACGACGGCGCGCCGGGCTGCGGGGCGCTGTAGAAGGTCCCGACCATCGGCGACTCGACACGGACGAGCGTGCCGCTCGCTGCGGTCGCCGGGGGAAGCTCTGGCTCCGGCACCGCGAACGGCGCCGCACCGGCGGCACCGCCGCCGGCGGGGAGATCGGCCGTCGAGCGAACCGAGATCCGCGTGCCGTCCTCCTCGATCGTCACCTCGCCGATCCCTGAATCCTCGACGATCCGCACGAGCTCCCGGATGCGCTCGGCGCGGTTCTCGTCGACCACCGCGTGGTCGTCGTCACGCCGGCCACGCCCACGGATGCCGCGCAACAGCCGCTCTGCGTCCTCGCCGAACAGGCCGAGCAGCAGTAGCTCCTCCTCGCTCGTCGCGACGCCGGCCGCCCGCTCGCGCACTTCGTCGAGCGGCGGGGTGACGTCCTCCTCGCTGTCGGGGTCGGCCGTCAGCTGGACGACGCGCTCGAGCGCGGGATCGATCGGCGCCGGCGGCTTGCCGAACGCGCCGGCGACGAGGCTGCGAACCTCGTCCACGACGACGAGATAACGGCTCGCCGAGAGGACGTTGATGATCGCCTGCGTCGCGAGAACCTGGCCGATCGGCGACGCAAGCGGCGGCCAGCCGGTCTCGGCACGGATCCGATCGAGCTCCTCGAGCACCTCGTCGAGCCGGTCGCCGGCGCCCTCCGCCTGCAGCGAGTGGTCGATCCCGGCCACGACGCTCGCGGGCAGATCGTGGCGCGCCGCGAGCACGGCGATGCGCGGCACGAGCGGCGTCACGAGCTCGTCGCCGATGTGCTCGTCGACGAGATCCGTCGCCTCCCAGAGCGTGTCGACGTCGACGCCCGGGTTGAGTCCTGTACCGCTGAGCGCCTCCGCGAGCGCTTCGCCCGAGACGCGGTGCAGGGTGAGCGCAAGTGGATAGATGGCAGAGGCGATGAGCTGGGCGCCCGCCCGAGCTGCGGCGAGGGAGACGGCGAGGGCGCTGCCCCCTGCTCCCTGCGCGTAGATCCCGACCGGAAGGCCGCTCGCCTCGCCGAGCGCGTGGACGAGCTCCTCGGCCGTGTGAGGCTGCAGCGAGCCCGTCGGGTCGTGGAGCAGTACGCGCACGGCACCGAGCTCCGGCAACATCTTCGCGCGCTCGATCAGGGTCGCGATCTCGTCGGCGCCGCCGTGGCTGTAGACGAGGCCGGCTTCGAAATCTCTCTCCGCAGCGATGATTGCCTCCGCGGCCTCGCGCAGGTTCGAGACGTCGTTGAGCGGGTCGTGGAGCCGGAAGACGTCGATGCCGTTCGCGGCTGCCGAGGCGACGAAGCGGCGCGAAAAGTCGGCGTCCACCGGACGCGAGCCGACGAGGAAGCGGCCGCGCAGCGCAAGGCCGAGCGGTGTCTTGACCCGCGCCTTGAGCGCGCGGATCCGTTCCCACGGGCTCTCGACTCCCCGCTTGACCGCCGAGTCGAAGCACCCGCCGCCCGACACCTCGAGGTACGCAAAACCGGCCCTGTCGAGGATCTCGGCGAGCCGGAGCTGCTCGGCGGCGGGAACGCGTCCGGCGAGCGGCTCCTGTCCGAGCAGGCGAATCGTCGTGTCGGCGAGCGACGGCACGCGCGGAGACTACCGCGGGAGGCTTCGGCTACCCGCGGTGCGTTCTTGCTCGAGCCGGGCCGCCATCGCCCCCGAGCCCTCGCCGGCGTTCGAGAGGAGCGTCCACGTGACGACGCGCTTCGCGTCGTAGACGCTGCAGAAGGCGACTCCTGCGTCGCCGCCCTCGAGATGCACCGCATCGCCGGCCGTCGGAAGCCAGAAGCCGAGCCCGTAGCCACGTCCGGCGCTCGCGTCGCTCCGCTTCCTCAGCATCGTCGCCAACGTCGCCTCGCCCACGATCGAACCTGCGAAGACAGCGCCCCAGAGCCGCGCCATGTCCGCCGCGGTCGTGTACAGGCCACCGTCGCCGCTGCCCCGAACCGGAAGGTGGAAGACGTTCGTCCTCCAGATCCCATCGACGCGCACGTAGCCGAGCGCCGCTCGCCCGGGGAGGTCGTCTGAACGGAGAAAGGCGGTGTCCTCCATCGCCGCGGGCACGCAGACGAGATCGCGGACGAGCTCGTGGAAGGGCGTGCCCGTCACCCGCTCGGCGATCAGGGCGAGCAGGACGTAGCCGCTGTTGCAGTAGGCGAAGCGCTCGCCGGGCGGGAACTTCGGTGGGTGCCCGGCGAGGACGGCGAGATAGTCCTCCGTCGTTGCGAGCTGTTGCGCCGGCACCGGCATGAGGTACTCCGCCAAGTCCAGGTCGAGCTCCTCGTCGAGGTAGTCGCCGATCCCCGACCGGTGCGCGAGCAGGTGCTCGACCGTTATGCGCTCGTCGACCAGCGGAAGGTCTGCGCCGAGCACCGAACGCGCTGTCGTCGACAGGCTGAGAGCTCCGTCCTCCACGAGACGCATGACTACGAGCGCGGTGAACCCCTTGGTGCCGCTCGCGATGCCGAGCTGCGTGTCGGGCTCGTTCGGGATCGCGTGCGCGCGGTCGGCGAGCCCGTAGGCGCGCACGACCGCGCCGGCTCCGGGACTGTCGAACCGCACGACTCCCGAGAAGCCGGTATCGGCGGCGATGCCGTCGAGGTCGAGCGCGAGCGTGCTCACACGGCGCTAGGCCCGCGAGATGTAGCGACCCTCGCGGGGATCGACCTTGAGGCGATCGCCCACGTTGACGAACATCGGCACCTGGACGACCGCGCCCGTTTCGAGCGTTGCCGGTTTCGTCACGTTCGAGACGGTGTCGCCTCGCACACCCGGCTCGGTCTCCACCACTGCGAGCTCGACCGAGGACGGGAGTTGCAGGCTCGCCGGCTTGCCGTTCACGCTCAGCACCTGCACCGACGCGTTCGGCTGCATGTACGGCAGCTCGGCCGACAGGTCGGCGTGCGGGAGCGCGAACTGCTCGTACGTCTCGGCGTCCATGAAGTGCACGTCGGAGCCGTCGTCGTAGAGGTACTGGACGTTCTTCGTCTCGGTGTGAACGCGGGGGAACTTCTCGCCGGCGCGGAACGTGCGGTCGACGACGGCGCCCGCCTCGAGGCTCTTCAGCTTCGTGCGGACGAACGCGCCTCCCTTGCCGGGCTTCACGTGCTGGAACTCGACGATGCGCCAGACCTTGTTGTCCAGCTCGATATGCATCCCGTTCTTGAAGCTGTTCGTGTCGACCGTGTCGGCCATCGGCCGCAGAGGGTAGCCGCGCCGCTAGCCCTTGGTGCAGACGTGCATTCCGCGGTGCTTGGCGCGCACCCGGACCCGCCGGTCGAGGATCCTGGAACGACTGACATCGTGCTGGAACTGCCTGACCGTCATATCGCCATACGAATCGAGCAGGCCAGGAAGCGCCAGAACGCCACCGCACCCGAGGGAGGCGGCGTCAATCCGCGCAGGACGAATATGAGGTGCTCGCCCGACCTGATGTTGAGCCGAAAGTTACTTCACGAAAGTGGCGGGACTCGTGGGCGTTTTGAGCGACCGGTCGTAGCCGAGATCAGCTGCACATGCGCGGTCAGCGAGGTACACGAGTCGGGTGAATGGGTGGTCGAGGCGCTGTCAAGACGCCGGGTCCAGGGCTTACGAGACCGTGACCAGGTCCTTCGTGAACCGCACGGGGTTCTCGATCCCGCTGTCCGTAACGATCACGTCGTCCTCGATCCGGATTCCGAAGCGCCCGGCGAGATAGACGCCTGGCTCGACGGTGACGACGTTCCCGGCGGCGAGCGTGTCCGAGCTCTCCGTGGAGAGCCGCGGCGCTTCGTGGACGTCGAGGCCCAGTCCGTGACCGAGACCGTGGCCGAACGTCCCTGCGAACGCACTCGCCTCGATGACGTCTCGCGCCGCGGCGTCAACCCCGAGCCCGCTCGCGCCGGCCCGGATCGCGTCGAGACCCGCCTGCTGCGCAGCGAGCACCACGTCGTACGCCTCGCGCATCTCGCCGTCCAGCTCGCCGGTGGCGAGCGTGCGCGTGTAGTCGGAGGCGTAGCCGCCCACGCGGCAGCCGGTGTCGATGACGATGAGCTCGCCCTCACCGATCACGCGGTCGCCGGCGCGTGCATGGGGACGCGCGCCCGTCGGGCCTGAACCGACGATGGCCTCGAACGACTCCGAGTCCGCTCCCTCCTCGTGATAGAGCCTCGTGATCTCCGAGGCGACATCCCGCTCGCGGCGGCCGACGAACGGCACCTCGCTCACGAGCCGCTCGAACATCCGGTCCGTGAGCGCGCAGGCCTGCCGGAAGCTGCCGAGCTCGCCGTCGTCCTTCACCGCGCGCAGTTGCTCGACGAGGCCCTGGCGCGGCACGAGCACGAGCCCACCTGCCCGCAGCTGCTCGGCGAACGAGAACGGGAGAATGTTCGCCTCGAAGCCGAATGTTCCGGAGAGGTTCTCCGCGAGCCAGGCGATCAGCGACCGCTTCGTCTGCACCGCCTCGGCAGCCTCGACCGCCTGCGCCTCCTCGATGTAGCGGAAGTCGGTGAAGAGGCGAACCCGGTCCGGCTCGACGAGCAACGCCGCGTTCGAGCTGTCGAGGCCTGTCAGATAGAGGATGTTGACCGGGTTCGTGATCAGGAGCGGCTCTTCGAGCAGCCCCCGCAGACGTTCGATCCGCTCGCTCACGCGGCTTCCCCCTTGAGGTAGTCGAGTGCCAACTTGTATCCGTCCGGCCCGTGGCCGACGAAGCGCGCGGCGACGAGGTCGGCGACCACCGATTTGCGACGCCACTCCTCTCGTTCGTCGAGGTTCGAAAGGTGCACCTCCACGATCGGAATCGTGAGCGGCTCGAGCGCGTCGTGGATCGCCCACGCATAGTGCGTCCACGCACCGGGATTCACGATCACGCCGTCGACCGTGTCGTACGCGTCGTGGCACCACTTGACGTACTCGCCCTCGTCGTTCGACTGCCGGCACTGGACGGTCAGCTCGAGTGCTCGCGCCCATTCGTAGATCCGGCTCTCGAGCTCGGCGATCGAGAGGCCGCCGTACAGCTTCGGGTCGCGCAGCCCGAGGATGTTCAGGTTGACGCCGTTCAGGACGGAGATCCTCATGCGATCAAACTATCGAGTTCGCGGCGCACGTCCTCCTGGGGTACCGCGACGTTCCACCGCGGTCCGTCGTCGCCCAACAGAACGAGACGAAGCTCTCCGCCGCGCGCCTTCTTGTCCCGCTGCATCGCCTGCCACGCGCGGTCGCGGTCGACGCGAGCCGGCTGCGGTCGCAGCACTTCCTCCACTACCCGCGCGTCACGGCCGGAGAGGCGCAGCGCCGCGAGGAGGCCGAGAGCGACGGCGCGCCCGTGCGTCAGCGACTCGTACCCGGCCGCGGTTTCGAGGGCGTGCGCGAACGTGTGGCCAAGGTTCAGCATCGCCCGCTCGCCGCGCTCGTGGGGATCTCGCAGGCAGACCGCCGACTTGAAAGCGGCGCAGCGCCTGACGAGCTCGTCGTCCGGGAGCTCCCAGTAGGGCTCGCCTGCGAGCAACCCTGTCTTCACGACCTCGGCCATGCCCTCCAGGCGCTGTGGCTCGGGCAGCGTCTCGAGCAATGCAGGATCGATCACCGTGCGGTCCGGCCAGTTGAAGGCGCCGACGAGGTTTTTCCCCTGCGGCAGGTCGATCGCCGTCTTGCCGCCGATCGCAGCGTCGACCTGGGCGACCAGACTGGTCGGCACCGGCGTCCAGGCGATGCCGCGGAGGTACGCCGCCGCCGCGAAGCCGGCCGCATCGGTGGTGCAGCCGCCGCCGAACGCGACGATCGTGCCGCTGCGGTCGAGGCGCAGCTCCTGCCAGAGGCGGTCGAGAGCCGCGAGGGTCTTGGCCTCCTCGCCCGGCGGCAGCTCATGGGTCTCGGCGAGGCGCGAGCCGAGCGCGAGCTGCGCGTCCATGCCGTGGATGCCCGCGACGTGCGGGTCCGAGACGAGTGCGACCGCGCCCTCGCCGGGCACGAGGTCGCCGAGCCGCTGCACCGCGCCACGCTCGACACGGACGCCTGCCGCGGCGAGCACCACGTCGTCTCGGTCGCGTGCGGTCGCGTCGGCCACCGCGGCGTAGAGCGGCGCGCGCAGCTCGAAGCGACGGCGAAACTCGGTCTCGTCCTGCGCGAGCGGCCGGTCGCTCCGGTTGACCCGCTCCCACGCCGTCTCGACGTCGATCCGCAGCTGAACGACGATGGCGCGATCGTCGCGGACGAGATCCGGTGTCTCGACGGCCCCGCCACCGACCGCGATGACGGTGGGCTCGTGGCGCGCGAGCGCCTCTCTGACGAACCGGGCCTCGAGCTCGCGGAACGCCGCTTCGCCGCGCGTCTCGAACAGCTCCGGGATCGGACCGTGCGCCGCGGCGATCGCCTCGTCGACGTCGACGAACGGCCGCCCGAGCAGGCGCGCGACGTCCCAGCCCCGCGTCGTCTTGCCGGCGCCCATGAAGCCGACGAGGACGACGTGCCTGTTTAGCGCGCCGTCCAGTCGATCCGCTCCACGTACGCGCGCCAGGCGGCCACGAAGTCGCCGAGCGCGTCCCCACCGAACTTCTCGCAGGCGGCGCAGGCGAGCTCCCACGCGACCGCCGACTCGGCCACGACCGCAAGCGCCTCGACCGCCGAAACGTCGCTTCGCTCGACGAGCGCGTCGGCCGGCTCGCCCGTCTCGAGGTCGACCGAACGGAGCGGACGCATCAACGTCGGTAGCGGCTTCATCGCCGCACGCACCACGACCTCCTCGCCGTTGGACATTCCGCCCTCGATGCCGCCGGCGCGGTTCGTCTCGCGGTGCAGCCCGCGCTCGTCACGGCGGATCTCGTCGTGCGCCGCCGAGCCGCGCAGCCCGGAGAGCGCGAACCCGTCCCCGATCTCGACGCCCTTCACGGCCTGGATCCCCATCAGCGCAGCTGCGAGCCGCGCGTCGAGCCGATCCTCGCGGCGGGCGTAGGAGCCGAGACCCGGCGGAACGCCGTTCGCCCGCACTTCCACCCGGCCGCCGAGCGTGTCACGGTCGTTGCGCGCGTCGTCGACCACTGCGGGATCGGCTCCGGCTTCGGGCAGCGCCTCTCCCGCCACCGCGATCCCGATCTCGCGCAGGAGTGCCTTGGCGACGGCGCCCGCGGCGACGTACACGGCCGTATGCCGCGCCGACGCGCGCTCGAGCGCGTCGCGAACGTCGTCGAGATCGTGTTTTTGCACTCCGGCGAGATCCGCGTGCCCGGGTCGCGGCAGCGTGACGGGCGTCGTCCCTTTCCCCTCGGGCTCCCCGTGGGGCGGCCATGGGCTCATCCCCCACGTCCAGTTCTTGTGATCACGGTTCCGCACCACCAGCGCGAGCGGGGTGCCGAGCGTGCGGCCATGACGAAGCCCCGCCAGCACCTCGACCTCGTCGGCCTCGATCTGCTGGCGCGGCGAACGGCCGTACCCCTGCTGGCGGCGACTGAGGTCGGCGTCGATCGCCTCGCGGTCGAGGAGGAGGCCGGCGGGCAGGCCCGAGACGATCGCGACGAGTGCGGGGCCGTGCGACTCTCCCGCGGTCGCGAGCTCGAGCGTCATGGTCGAGAGCGTAGTTGCCTACAGATGCGAGAGCACCCGCGAGACGAAGCTCCGGTGCCTGTGCGTCCCCGCCGACTCGAGGAAGCGCGCGAGCCGGGCGGACTCGTCGGGGTCGAGCGAGATCGCTGCCTGTGCCGCGTCACCGCGCCAGACGCTGAGGCGCGCGTGCCGCGGCTCGGTGAGATAGACGGAGACGCGCAGACCGCCGTCGCCGACGTCGGGATGACCGCGGAAGTACTCGACGATCTTCGTGCGCTGGGACTTGCCGCAATGCGGGCAGAAGCGGAAGTCGTCCTGAACCGCTCCTCCACACCCACGACAGCTTCGCATCGTGCTCGTTCTATGCCCATCGCGGCGTCAGGTCAAGCCGACGACGCGACGCATTTCTCCGGCGGGCGCCGGCTGCCCCGTCCAGAGCTCGAAGCTCGCTGCTCCCTGCGCGACCAGGACCTCGAGCCCATCGAGGACACGGGCCCCGGCTGCGGCCGCCGCGTCCGCTGTCGCCGTCCTCGGGTACGGAAGGTCGATCAGCGTCTGCCCCGATCCGAGCTCGAACAAGACCTCGTCGCGGACGGGCGTTGCGTGGATCACGAGGTCGGCGTCGCCGAGGTCGGGCGGCCACTCGCAGCGCCGGGAGAACACCCGCGCGCCGGGCAGTGCATGACGAAATGCGGCCGCCGCGCCGCCGTCGCCCACGATCGCCGGCTTGTAACGGTCAGTTAGCTGCTCGAGGATCGCGGCATCCGTCGAGAATCCGCGCCCCCGCGCGATCGTGTTCACGGACGAAAGCTCGCTGCCGAGCAGCCGCGCCACGTCGAGCTTGTAGGGCGCGGTGACGTTTGCGTACTCCACGTCGCCCACCGCAGCCTCGAGCTCCTCCGGCAGGACGTCGCGCAGGACGTATTCCCAGTCGAGCCCCGCCGCCGCGAAGGCTGCGTTCTGCATCCGCGGCGACAGCGAGTGCGCCACCGGATGCCCGAGCAGGGCGACCTCAGTAGCCGTACGCGGCCTCGTGCTGGAGGAAGTCCTGGTAGTTCGCCGTGAAGTAGTGGTGCCTGTGGTCCGGCTTGCGGACGAAGTAGAGGTAGTCGACCTTGGCGGGGTGTGTCGCCGCCTCGAGCGACGCCATCCCGGGGTTGTTGATCGGCGTCGGCGGGAGCCCGTCGTGGAGGCGCGTGTTGTATGGCGTCGGGTTGGCCAGCTCCGACTCGGTCAGCGACTGCGTCGGCGGGATGTGCAGCCCGTAGCGAAGCGTCGCGTCGATGCCGAGGGGCATGCCCTCGCGGAGCCGGTTGTAGATGACGGCCGCGACGAGCGGCCGCTCACTCGGCACCTGCGCCTCTCCCTCGACCATCGACGCAATCGTCAGCACGTCGTACGGAGTGAGGTTCTTGCTGCGCGCGTACGAGAGGTTCAGCGTGCCCCACTGCGAGTCGAACTCCTGAAGCTGCTCCTGCACGAGCTCCGCAGACGTCGACTTGCGGTCGAAGTCGTAGGTGTCGGGGAAGAGAAAGCCCTCGAGCGGCAGCTTCTTCGGGCCGAAGCCCGGAATCGAGCGCTTGTTGGCGGTCGCCGCGAGATAGGTGCTCTGCGAGAGCTTCACCTTGCGGTGCCCCTCACGAGCGGCGATCTTCGCGACCGCCCCCGTACGCGCTGCCATCTTGACGCGCGTGAATCCCTCGGGGAAGACGACCCGGAACTGCCGCAGCTGGCGGACCGTCGTGGTCGGCGGCGCCGCATGCCGCGAGCCGTGGATCGCGAACGCCGCCGCGGTGCCTCCCCCCAGGAGCAGCACGAGCGCGACCAGTGCGACGACGCGGCGGACGACGATCCGCCGCCGCGACGGGCCTGGCGGTGTCAGCTGGTCGCCGGGCTCCACCGCTCGAGCCAGCCGGAGAGAAGATGCGCGGCCGCGAGAGCATCCTCGGGCGCTGTCCCCGCCGTTCTCTCGGCGAGGTCGGTCGTGAACCGTTCGTCGTACAGCTCGACCGGGACGTCGAGGACGACGCGGAGCGCCTCGACGAAGCGCTCGGTCTCGGCCGCCTGCTCGCCGCGGGTGCCGCGGAGCGTGAGCGGCAGGCCGACGACGACGCGCTCGACGTCCTCCTCCCGCACGAGCCGCGCGAGCTCGGCGAGTCCTGCGTCGCTTCCGGCTCGCTCTACGACACCGAGCGGCCGCGCGAGCGTGCCGGTCGGATCGGAGACCGCGACTCCGGTGCGAGCAGAGCCGTAGTCGAGCGCCATCGCTTTCACCGCAGCATCTTTATGGCGCGACGAGTTCCTTCGCGGCAGCGAGCGCGTCGGCGATGCCGTCGGGGTTCTTGCCACCTGCCTCGGCGAGTGTCGGCTTGCCGCCTCCGCCACCGCCGATGTGCTTGCCGAGCTCGCGCACGACCTGCACCGCGTCGAGCCCACGCGCGACGAGCGCCTCGTCGAAGTTGACGACCAGGAAGACGCGGCCGTCGTCGCGCGAGGCGACGATCGCGCCGTCGGCCTTCTCCTGCTGGCGGATCCGGTCGGAGAAGTCGCGGAGCGGGCCGCCCTTGAGGCTCTTGACCTCGACCAGCAGGACGTCGCCCTCCTTGTCCTGGGAGACGATCTCCGTCTGCTCGGATCGCTTCGGCTGCTTCGACTCCTTCCGTGCCCGTTCGAGCTCGCCGCGCAGCGCATCGGCCTCCCGTGCCCGCTCGTGCAGCAGCGCGAACGCCTCGCCTGCGGTCACCGCCTCGATCCGGCGCGAGCCGGCGCCGACCGAGCTCTCGGAGAGGATTACGAACGGCCCGATCTCGGCCGTCGACCGCACATGAGTGCCACCGCAGAGCTCGATCGACCAGCCGTCGACATCCACGACGCGCACGACGTCGCCGTACTTCTCGCCGAACAGCATCATCGCTCCGAGGTTCCGAGCCTCCGCCAGCGGCGTCTCGAAGATCCGCACCGGCAGGTTCGCGAAAACGTGCTCGTTGACACGCTTCTCGACCTCGGCCCGCTCTTCCGCGCTCAGCGGCGACGGATGCGTGAAATCGAAGCGGAGCTTGTCCGGCCGCACCGCCGAGCCCGCCTGACGGACGTGGTCGCCGAGCACTTCCTGCAACACCTTGTGCAGCAGGTGCGTCGCCGTGTGGTTCGCCGCCGTCGGATAGCGGACGTTCCGGGGGACGACGGCACGCACGCGGTCGCCCTCGGCGAGGCCCTCTCCGCGAAACACGAGCTCCTGGTCGTCCACCAGCCGGAGGGCCTCGACGAGCTCGGCGCGCGAGCCGTCCTCCTTCTCGATCCAGCCGTCGTCTCTGACCTGGCCGCCGCCGGCCGCATAGAACGGCGACTCGGCGAGCTTGACCTGGAAGTAGGCGTCGCCAAGCTCTGCGAACGCGGTGATCGCCGTCCGCACGTCGACCTGCTCGTAGCCGACGAACTCCGTACGCGGCGCGCCGGCGAAGCGCGGCTCGTAGCTCGCGGTCCCGCCCTGGCGCGAGATCTCGCGATGATCCTCGAAGAGCCGCGTGTACTCCTCGTCGTTCACGCCGAGGCCACGCTCGCGCGCGAGCTCTTGCGTGAGTTCGATCGGGAAGCCGTAGGTCGCCTGCAGCTCGAAGGCGTCGTCGCCGGTGATCTCGCCCTTCGCCGCAGCGTCCTCGAAGATCGCCATCCCGCGCTCGAGCGTCTCGCCGAAGCGCTCCTCCTCGGCCGCGAGCACGCGGTGGATCTCGTCCCGGTGCTCGACGAGCTGCGGATATGCCTGTCCCATCTGCTCGATCACGACGTCGGCCAGGCCCGGCAGGAACGGAGGCTTCATCCCGATCCGCAGGCCGTGCTGCGTCGCGCGCCGGACGATGCGCCGCAGGACGTAGCCGCGCCCCTCGTTCGACGGCGAGACACCCTCGGCGACGATGAACGTCATCCCCCGGCCGTGGTCGGCGAGCACGCGATGCGCCTTCGTCGCGTCGGCCGACGAGCCGTACGCCGCGCCGGACTGCCCCTCGACCCAGTCCATGATCAGCCGGTAGCCGTCGGTGTCGTAGACGGAAGCCGCGTCCTGCACGACGCGCGCGACGCGCTCGAGTCCCCAGCCGGTGTCGATGTTCTTCGTGGGCAGGTCGGTCAGCTTGCCGTCGGCGTGAAGCTCGTACGACATGAACACGAGGTTCCCGAACTCGAGGAAACGCTCGCAGCGCGTGCAACCGGGGAGGCAGTCGTCGTTGCCGCAGCCGGCCTCCTCGCCCCAGTCCCAGTACATCTCCGAGTCAGGCCCGCACGGCCCGGGGCCGCCGACCGACCAGAAATTCTCGGACGAGGGCAGCGGCACGATCCGCTCCGGCGGCATCCCGATCCGCTCCCAGTGCCCGATCGCCTCCTCGTCGGGACCGAGCCCGAGACCAGGGTCGCCTGCGTGGACGCTCACCCAGACGCGGTCCCAGTCGAGCTTGAGCCGCTCCTGGATGAACTCGGTCGCGTAGGCGATCGCGCCCTCCTTGAAGTACTGGCCGAACGAGAAGTTGCCGAGCATCTCGAAGAAGGTGAGATGGAACGTGTCGAGGCCGACCACGTCGATGTCGACGGTCCGGAAGACCTTCTGGCAGATCGTGGTCATCGGCGCGGGCGGCGTCTCGAAGCCGAGGAAATACGGCATCTGCGGCTGCATCCCCGCGCTGATGAGGAGCGTCGAGTGGTCGTCGGCGCGCGGGATGAGCGAGGCAGACGGACGCCGCAGGTGTCCCTTCTCCTCGAAGAACGCCTGGAATCCCTCCCGCAGCTCGGCTGTGGTGCGCACGGCGGCCATTCTAGGAGCGCGGCGGGTGGAGGCCGGCCGGGGAGGGCGCTACATTCGCGTAGTGCCGCTCGACGTTCTGACGCCGGTTGCTCGGCGGCGCCGCAGACGCCGCTACCGCGCCGGGAGGGTCACGCTGTTCGCGCTCGTCGTGCTCGTGGCGGCAGGAGTGGGCATCTGGTTCGGCCGACGGGCCGAGGCGAAGCCGCCACATCGTCACGCCGCGAGTCGGCAGCGGACGAAGGCACCGACAAGCAAGACGGTCACACATTCCACCGCCCCGCAGAAGCCGCCGCGCCTGCTTTACGGAGCGCCGCTGCTCGCAGGAGCACACGTCCACGTCCGGGCGCCGGCCGCGATCCTCGTCGACGCCGACACGGGTCGCGTCCTCTGGTCCGACCGCCCGCACGAGCGACGAAAGATCGCGTCGCTGACCAAGATCATGACCGCGACCCTGGCGCTGCGTGCGGTCCCGTGGCAGAGCACCGTCACGGTCGCCCGCTCGGTCACGCGCGTCCCGCTCGTGCGCGAAGGGCTCCGGACGGGCGAACAGGTGAAGGCATGGAAGCTCTTCTACTCGCTGCTCCTCTACTCCGGCAACGACGACGCAAACGAGCTCGCGATCTCGAGCGCCGGCTCGGTGCACGCGTTCCTCCGCCAGATGAACCACGAGGCGCGGGCACTCGGATTGCACGACACCCACTACACGAGCCCGAGCGGCATCCGCGACCGCGGCAACTACTCGACACCCTGGGATCTCGCCGCCCTGACGCGTTACGCCTTCGAGAACCCCCGCTTCGACCGGCTCGTGCAAACGAAGCGAATCCAGGTGCGCTGGTCGGCGCCGACCAACTCGAAGATCTACCTCAACAACAACGCCCTCCTCAGCGAGTACACCGGCGCGAACGGCGTCAAGACCGGCTACACGCACGAGGCCGGCTGGTGCCTCGTCGCCTCTGCCACTCGGCACGGGAGACGGCTGATCGCGGTCGTCCTCGACTCCCCGAACATGGATGCCGACGCCGCGCGGCTCCTGAACCTCGGTTTCTCTCGCGGCTAGGGCGGCTACCGTTGCCCCGCGGCGCCGGCACCGGTGCTGCGCTTTATGAGATTGCCGTCGCTTGCAGCCGGGACGGATCTCGCCGTCGATCTCGGGACCGCGAACACCGTGGTGTTCCGCCGCGGCGAGGGAATCGTCCTGTTCGAGCCGTCGGTCGTGGCGATGGACCAGCAGACGGGCCAGGTGTACGCCGTCGGGGAGAAGGCGCGGCAGATGCTCGGCCGCACGCCGGCCACGATCGTGGCGACCCGTCCGCTGCGCCACGGAGTGATCGCCGACTTCGAGACGACCGAGCAGATGCTCGGCCACTTCATCCGCCGCGTCGGCGGCAACCGACGACGGCGTGCGGTGATCGTCTGTGTTCCCAGCGGGTTGACGCAGGTCGAGCGCGACGCGGTCGTCGAGGCCGCGCTCGCGGCCGGAGCCCGCGAGGCGCACCTGATCGAGGAGGCGATGGCCGGCGCCATCGGCGCCGAGCTTCCGGTCGAGGATGCAGTCGCGTCGCTGGTCGTCGACGTCGGCGGCGGCACGAGCGAGATGGCCGTGATCGCTCTCGGCGGGATCGTCGTCTCGACCTCGCTGCCCGTCGGCGGCTACGACCTCGACGACGCGATCGTGCGCTGGGTCCAGGACCACCACCGCTTGCTCGTCGGCCACGAGCAGGCCGAGCGCGTGAAGCTCGAGGTCGGGAGCGCGGTCGGAGGGCACGCGAGAGGAGCCGAGGCGGAGGTGGCCGGCCGTTACATGTCCACCGGTCTGCTCGCGCGGATCACGCTCGGCGAGGACGAGGTCCGGCAGGCGCTCGAGCGGCCGCTGACCCGCATCGTCACGGCTCTCAAGGAGCTCCTCGAGCAGACTCCGGCGCAGCTCGCGTCGGACATCGCCGACCGCGGGATCACGCTCGTCGGTGGCAGCACGCTGCTGCCGGGGTTTCCCGAGCTCCTGCACGGCGAGACCGGCCTTCCGGTGAACCGCGATCGCGAGCCGCTGACAGCTGTCGCGCGTGGCGCGGGCGCCGCCCTCGGGGAGCTGGAGACGCTCCGCCGCTCGGACCGCCGCAACCGCCCCCGCTCCCGCCGCGGCCGTCGCTGATAGCAATCTGTTTCGGCCGAACGGGAGTATTGAGTGGCATGACCATCGCCAGGCGCATTCTCGGAGCTCTGCTCGCCCTCACCGGCATCGTGTGGCTGGGCCAGGGACTCAACCTGATCTCCGGGTCGTCGATGACCGGCAGCACGTTCTGGGCGGTCGTCGGAGCGCTGTGCCTCGCCGGTGGCCTCTTCCTGCTCGGTTGGCCGTGGCGGCAGCCCCGCGAGCGATCCGAGCCACCCCAGCCGTAGGACGCCGCTACTTCGTACCGCGAATTGGGCTCAGGGCGGCCCGTCCGCCTGCCGATAGAAGCTCCGTGCAAGAAACCGGCCAGGAGGCCACCATCGACGGCCTTCGCCACGAGCTCGCCGGCCTCGAGACCGAGGAAGCACGGCTCTCCGCCGTGCGCCGCCACCTCCAGCATCAGATCGACTTCGGCTTCGAGAGCGCAACGACGCGTGACCGCGAGCGCGAGGTCTCCGACGAGCGGCAGGAGATCCATCGCCGCATCGAGTCGGTCCGCGAGCTTCTTCGCTCGCGCGAGTCCTAGCGAGAAGCGCCGACGGCGGCGGGAGCTCCGCTGCTCGACTCGACTCGGCGGTTCAGCAACAGCGAGGACGCGACGACTGCCGCGCCGACGAAGACCGGTCCCTTGAGGCCGGCAAGGTAGTACGACAGGAGTAGGGGATCGAGCAGCAGCCGCGCGCAGACGATCGCGAGCGGCGCGGCCCAGAGCCCGTGCGGCGAGTCGCGCAGGAGCCGGGCGACGGCGACACCGGCCCCAACCGCGACGAGGCCCTGAGTCAGACGCAGCGGCCAACCGAACGGAGTGCCGGCCGCCACGAACAGAGACATCGGCGCCGGCGGACGAACCTGCCACTGCAGAGACAACATCGCGAAGTGGCCGCCGAGCATGAACGGAAGGAACAGCGCGAGCGCAGTGGCCCCGGCCACCACGGTGCCGATCGCCGCCTCGCGGCGTCGCGGCGCGAACGCCAGCACGGCGACGCCCAGGATCCCCCAGGTCTCCAGCCCGGCGCAGAGACCGATGAGCAACCCGGCCCGGTACGCGTGCCCGCGCCGGGCGTCGGCCGCCGCGAGAATCCAGATCAGAGGGAGCACGGCGTCGGCGGGATGCCCTGCCGCGTAGCCGACGCGGGTCAGGCCCGTCGCCACCGCAAGCAGCCCTGCTCCTCCGTACAGAACGGGGTTCGTGACTCCAACCGCCCGAACAGTCGCGACCACGAGAAGCGCGATCGCCGGCGCGACCACGAGCGCGAGCGCATTGCTCGAGCGACCGAGCGAACCGAAGAGCGCGAGCTGCAGCGGCCCCGCCTGGACGATCGAATGTGAGAACGCATGGCTCCACTGGCCAGACAGGAGCGTGCGCCCCGCCCAGATGAAGATGTGCGCATCACCCTCGCTGTCGTTCAGTCCCTGGCGGAACGCGTCGATCGTGGCGGCAGCCGCCGGCACGACCCAGGCGGCGACGTGACTCAGCCGCCCGAAGCGGGCCTGCTGTCGCGTCTCCAGGCAGAACTGTCCGGCGAGAGCGCTGCTCACCCCGAGCTAATCGACATCCAACCTTTGGGGCTTTACCGGGACTGTGGGCCGGAGCGCGCTGCAGGGATCAGGAGACCGGGTGCAGGCGCTTGCGGTACCAGAGGACGTCTGTCCCCGACGGAAAGCCCTCGATCTTCCCCACCAACTCGTAACCGCTCCGCTCGTAGAATCGACCAGCCTGGAACGCGTACGTGAAATGGACGGTCTGCGAGCACCCGCGCGCCGCAGCCTCCGCCTCGGCAGCTGCGAGGAGCCGAGTCCCCAGCCAGCGACCCCGGAGACTCGGTTCGACCCAGAGGCTCTGCAACTCGCAGCAGTCGCCCCAGGTCCAGCCGCTGATGCCGGCCACAATCCGGTCGGCGTCGCGCACAAAGATCGCCAGCTCGGCCTCTTCGCCCAATCCCATCGCAGTGGATGCTTCGCGGCGGATCTGCGTCTCGAGAAATTCGAGATCGCGTGGGGCAGGATCGTTCTCGACGCAGAACTCCACCCCGGCAGCCCGCTCCGTCTAGGCGCCCAGGATCTTGGCCTTGGCGGCCGCGAACTCCTCGTCTGTCAGCACGCCCGAGGCGTGGAGTTTCGCGACGCGCTCGAGGTCCTCGGCCGGATCCGCCGCAGGCGGCGCAGACGCCGTCTCGTCCATTGCGGTCGGCGCTTGGTCATCCGCCTGCGGCTGCTCGGGCTCGTTGCCGCCCCGGTTGTGCGCAGCTGCCGCACCGATAGCCGCGCCGGCGATCAGCCCGCGCCGCCTTGCCCGTCTCCTGAATCCCATGGTGAGCTCCTTCCGGTTCGTTCGACCTTGGCTCAAGCCTGATGACTACGAACACTAGCCCCTGAGAATCAGGCGCAGGTGAACGGCGGCGAAGCAGCGTAGGACCTGATCTGCGCGGCGCCCAGGACCGGCTAGCGGGCCAACGACTCCTCGTCCTCGGCGATCGTCTCGCGGATCTTCTCGAGCGAGCGCCGAATCAGGCGGGAGACGTGCATCTGCGAGATGCCGACCTGTTGCGCGATCTGCGACTGGGTCAGCCCGTCGAAGAAGCGGAGCTGGAGGATCTTCCGCTCGCGGTCGTCGAGCGCTTTGAAGCCCGGCGCGAGCACGGCCCGGTCCTCCGAGACCTCGTACTGGTGCTCCTCGGTGCCGAGCGACTCGAGCGGATCGAGATCGTCGTCGTCGCCACCGCCGCCGCCCACCGAGAGCGAGAGCGACGTGTAGGCGCGACCTGATTCGAGCGCCTCGAGCACTTGCTCCTCCTCGACGCCGGCGGCCTTCGCGAGTTCGGGGATGGTGGGCGAGCGCCCGAGCTGGACGGTGAGCTGCTCGACGAGCTTCGAGAGCTGCACATTGAGCTCCTGCAACCCGCGAGGCACGCGCACCGCCCAGCCCTTGTCGCGGAAGTGGCGCTTGATCTCGCCGATGATGTTCGGCGTCGCGTAGGTCGTCAGCTCGACGCCGCGATCGAGGTCGAAACGGTCGATCGCCTTGATCAGCCCGATCGCGCCGATCTGGACGAGATCCTCGAGCTGCTCGCCGCGGTACGAGTAACGCCGCGCCAGGGAGCGCACGAGCGACATGTACTGCTCGATCAGCTTCTCGCGCGCCTGGAGGTCGCCGTCCTCGTGGTAGCGGCGCAGCAGGATCTTGTCGTCGATCCGCGTCATTCCGCCACCCGCTTGCTCAGCTCGACCCACGCGCCGCCGTCGCGCTCCTCGACCTCGTGCGTGTCGCAGACCGTCTCGAGCACCCGGTGCAGGTCGAGGCCGTGATCCGAGCCCGCGGCATGAACCTTCTCCGGCGGGAACGGCCCGAGCGCCGCGTGGAGCACGCCGTCGTCGGCCGAGAGAGAGACGACGAGCTCATCCGCGTCGTCGCGGAGCGCAAGCAGCGCCTCGATCCCGACCTGCAGGTCGTCGAGGTCGTCGTACGTCACATCGAGCCGCATGGCGAGCCCGCCGGTGACGAGGTGCGCGATCGGCCTGAAGTCCTCCTCGGCGGGGATGACGAGCCGTATCTCCTCCGTGGTCATTTCCCCGCGTCCCGCAGCTCTTCGGCGAGATCGCTCTCGCGCCGGGCAGCGGCCTCCTTCCCGGCCTGCACAGCGTGGCGCCAGTCGCGGCTCACCTTGAAGTCGGCGGCACCGAAGCTCACTCCGGCGGCCATTCCCGAGACTTTCTGCACCGGACGTGTGATGGCGTAGTTCACTGCCCGCACCGCCGTGTCGACGCTGTCCGCTGCGTCCACGGCGCTGTCGGTGATGCGGTCCACCTTGTCGAGCTGAACGTTCACGCGGTCCACGCTGCCTCCAACCTTGTCGACCACCGGGAGGACGGAATCTCCCGCTCCCCGGATGAACGTGGAAACCTGGGCAGCGGTTCCGGCCAGTCGCACGAGAAGGAATGCGAGCGTGATTCCGACGGCGAACAGGAACACGGCGAGCGCAAGCCGCCAGAGGTCGCCCCACGTGAACGCCGCGACCAGCATCCGGGTCCGATCTTAGTTGGACACCGCGATCAGGCCATAACCGACGACTGCGTTGCCGTCGTAGAGCACCGCAGCCTGGCCGGGCGCGACTCCGTAGACGGCTTCGTCGAGCTGCAGGCGGAAGCCGCCGGAGGTCGGCTCGACCCGGGCCGGTACTGCAGGCGAGCGGTAGCGAAGCTTCGCCTCCACCCGCTCCGCCTCCGCGTAGAGCCGTCCGCGCGCGGCCACCTCGGTGCGCGCGAGCGCGGAGCGCGGGCCGACGACGACCGTGTTCGCCGACGGCCGCGTGCCGAGCACGTACAGCGGCTCCGGTGCGGCGAGCCCGAGCCCGCGGCGCTGCCCTGGAGTGAACCGCCAGAAGCCGTCGTGGCGTCCGAGCTCGCTCCCGTCCTCGGCCACGATCGTGCCCTCCTGCGACTCGAGCCCTTGGCGGCCGAGGAACGCGCGGTAGTCGTCACCCGCGAGGAAGCACGCCTCCTGGCTCTCTGGACGTCGCGCGGCCGCCAGCCCCGCGCGCTCGGCCTCGTCCCGCGTCGTCTCCTTGTCCTGTTCGCCGAGCGGAAACGAGACGCGCGCGAGCTTGCGCGGGTCGAGCGCGGCGAGCATGTAGCTCTGGTCCTTGGCGGGATCGGCACCGCGGGCGAGCAGCAGCTGTCCGTCGCGTTCGACGATGCGCGCGTAGTGGCCGGTCGCCAGGCGGTTGGCGCCTGCGCGTCGGGCGAAGGCGAGCAACTCGGCGAAGCGGAAGCCGCCGTTGCAGCGCGTGCACGGATTTGGGGTCTCGCCGCGGGCGTAGCCGCGCACGAACGGAGCGACGACCGCGCGGCGAAACTCCTCGCGCAGGTCGAGCGTCACGTGCGGCACGCCGAGGCCGTGACACGTCTCGCGCGCCGCGATGACGCTGTCGGGCGAGCAGCAGGCGCGCTCGGAGTCGGGGCCGGCAGGATCGAGCCAGAGGCGGAGCGTCACGCCGATCGCATTCGGCAGCGAGCGGAGCAGCGCGACGGCGCTGTCCACGCCGCCACTCATCGCGACCGCCACGCGTCCGGGCGACGGCTCCGCGTGGAAAACGGGCCCGAGCGCGTTCGCGAGCGCGTCGACGGCAAGCGTCTCGCCGCCGACCGACGCCGCCTGGACCAGCGTCAATCCCGCGATGTCGCGGTCGAGCCCGGGCGCATCCGCCTCGACGATCCGCTCGCCTTCGACGTGTAGGCGGACGGCCGCCCATTCGCCGCTGCGGCTCGAGTCTCCGAACACCTCCTGCATGGCGCTCACCGTAGATGAGCGCCCGGCCCCGGCGTCCAAACCGAACCATGTGATCCTGGTCTCCCAGGTGGGTGCCGTGCCCACCTTTGGCCAAAGCCTCGGAGGGACGCCGGCTCCCTTTCACGTAGCGTTGGATCTACATGAATGCCCGATTCGGCGCACGGGGCCGAGCACGGGGACTGTAGCCACCTCTACTCGAGGTCCGCTTCGATGAGTTTCGCGACGAGGCGGTGGGCATCGCGGGCCGGCCGGCCCGACTGTTCGATCAGTGCCTCGGCCTGCGCGCCTGCGAAGACCAGCATCAGCTGACGCGACAGCGTTCCGGGATCCTTCGCGCCTGCCGCCTTCGCCCGCTCGCGCAGCCAGCGCCGCAGCCGCTCCTTGTGGCGGCGAACGACCGCGTGTGCCGGATGGGTCGGGTCGGGGAGCTCGGAGGCAGCGTTCGTGAATGGGCAGCCGCGGAAGTCCGGCGAGCCCAGAATCGGCTCGAGCTGGACGAAGAACGCGTCCAGTTGCTCACGCGGGTCCGTGAGCTCCGCGTCGATCCGCGCCGTGAGCATCCGGTAGACGGGCAGGTCGAGCGACTCGTACGCGGCGGTGACGAGGCCGTCCTTGGAGCCGAACCGCTGATACAGCGTTCGCTTCGACACACCGGCTGCGCGACTGAGCTCCGCGACGCCGGTCGCGGTGATGCCGCACTCGTGGAAGCGCTCGGCCGCGACCGCCGCGATCCGTGTTCCCTCGGCGTCCATCACCGATCATGGTACCGATCGGTTTCCGCCTCCTATATAGTCGGCGAAGAGCTAGAAACCGATCGGTTTTCAGGAGGTCGAAATTGCCACATGTGATGGTTCGCTACCGGGTCAAACCCGACCGCGTCGCCGAGAACGAGGAGCTCGTCCGCGCCGTGTATGACGAGCTCGCGGCCTCGCAGCCCGACGGCCTGCAGTACGCCACTCTCAAGCTGCCCGACGGTGTCACGTTCATCCATCTCGCCCAGCACGGCGAGCCCAACCCGTTGTTGACGACGGCGGCGTTCCCACGGTTCCTGGAGGGGATCAACGATCGATGTGACGAGCCGCCGGTAGTCACCCAGGCCGAAGAGGTCGGCTCGTATCGGTTCTTCGGGGCCGGCCAATGAGCGGAATCGGAACGAAGGACGACCCCTGGCGGCTGAAAACGCCGCCTCTGACGTCGGAGTACGAGATGTACCTCGACGAGCGGGACGAACTGCGGGTGCTCGTGTGCGTCGTGGGCAAGACAACCCTGCTCTATGACGCTCGCGCGATCGACGACCTGCACGCGATGCTGAAGGAACGCGGCGACTGGGTCGAGCTCGGGAGCGCGGACGAACAAAAGGCCGCGAGGGACGGAACGGTCGAGGCCTGGGGACGCTCCCCGGACAACCCGGTCGGGGGCTGGTACGGCCTGAAGAAAGGATTGCGCGGCCGCTTCGGCGTGTACCTCCCGCCGCTGCTCGAAGCGCTGGGCAAGGCCGAGGTCGAGCACAACCCGCGCAACAACCGCATGCGCGCCCTCTAGCGCGGCGCGAGCTACTCGGGCTCGGGCTCGAGGAGCCGGAGACCGAGCTCGCGCAGCGCCTCGTCGGGATACGCCGTCGGCGCCCCCGTCAGCGGATCGGCGCCGCTCGCGATCTTCGGGAACGCGGTGACCTGCCGGATGTCGGGCTCCCGCGCGAGTTGGGCGATGAAACGGTCGATGCCCATCGCGAACCCGCCGTGCGGCGGCGCGCCCATCTGCAAGGCGTCCAGCAGGAAGCCGAACTTGTCCTGCTGCTCTTGCTCACCGAGGCCCATCACACGGAAGACGGCCTGCTGCACCTCGGCCTGGTGGATCCGGATCGAGCCGGAGCCGAGCTCCCAGCCGTTCCAGATCAGGTCGTAGTGCTGGCCTCGCACCTGCTCGGGATCCGTCTCGATCTGCTCCTCCTCGCCGGCCACGGCCGCCGTGAAGGGATGGTGCATGAACGTCCAGCCTCCCTCCTCGCTGGGCTCGAAGAGCGGGAAGTCGAGGACCCAGTGGAAGACGTCCAGGCCGGCCTCGATCAGGTCGAGCTCGCGCGCGAGGTGCAGCCGAAGCAGCCCGAGGACGCGGGCAACGACGGCCTCCTCGTCGGCGACGAAGAGCGCCGTCGAGCCCTCCTCGACGCCGAACGCCGTGAGCTCGCGCTCGGAGAGGAACTTCGAGACCTGCGTCAGGTTCGCGAGGCCCTTCGCGCCCCATTCCTTCGCGAGCTCCTCGAGCCGGGTCTGCTCGGAGCGCGAGAACGTGCGCGGCACGACGACGTACCGCACACACGGCGCGTTCTTGAAGACGCCGAACTCCGAGTCGCGCGTGACCTCCGTCGCGTCCTGGATCTCCATCCCGAAGCGGAGGTCGGGCTTGTCGGAGCCGTAGCGCAGGATCGCGTCGGTGTACGAGAGGCGCGGGAACGGGCGCTGCGGCGGCTCGACGCCCGCGGCCCCGAACGCGCTGACGACGCACGCCTCGAGCACGTCGAGCACATCCTCTCGCTCGACGAAGGCCATCTCCAGGTCGAGCTGGCGAAACTCAAACTGGCGGTCGGCGCGGAGATCCTCGTCTCGCCAGCAGGTGGCGATCTGGTAGTAGCGGTCGATCCCGCCGACCATGCAGAGCTGCTTGAACAGCTGCGGCGACTGGGCGAGGGCGTAGAACTTGCCGGGCTGCAGGCGCACGGGCGTGAGGAAGTCGCGCGCGCCTTCGGGCGTGCCGCGCGTCATGCTCGGCGTCCAGACGTCGACGAAGCCGCGGTCGTCCATGACGCCGCGGATCGCGGAGATCGCAGTGTGGTTGAGCCGCAGGTTGCGCTGCATCCGCTCGGTTCGCATGTCGAGCCAGCGGTAACGGAGACGCAGGGTCTCGTCGACTCCTTCCTCGTCGAGCTGGAAGGGCAGCGGCGTCGAGCGCGAGAGGATTCGCAGATCGTCGACCTGCACTTCGATCTGCCCGGTCGGAAGCTCGGGGTTGATCGCGTCGGACGCGCGGGCCGCAACCTCACCGGTGGCCTGCAGGACGAACTCATTCCGGATCTCGTGTGCGACCTCTGCGGCGGCCGGCGAGCGTTCGGGGTTGATCACCAGCTGGAGCTTGCCCGTGTGGTCGCGGAGGTCGACGAAGACGAGCCCTCCGTGGTCGCGGCGAGTGTCGGCCCAGCCCGCGACCGTGACGCGGCGCCCGGCGTCGTGCGCCCGCAGCTCCCCGCACATCACGTCGCGCCAGGCCATCTAGACCTCCGCGAGCGAGCTCACGACGCGGTCCTCTTCCCCGCGCCGCCGCAGCTCGTACGTCCCGTCGCTGCGTGCCACGACGACGGTCTCCGCGCCGAGCCGCTGCGCCTGCGTGAGCTGCCCCTTCATCGAGCGGCCAGCGTAGTCGGTGTCGACCGACCGCCCTTCCGCCCGCCACTTCGCGATCTGCGGCAGGAGCCGACCGCGCAGCTCCGGCTCTTCGCAGGCAACGAAGAGGTCGAGCCGCGGCGCCTCGGCGGTCACGCCTTCCCGCTCCATTGCGAGCAGGAGCCGCTCGAGCCCGGCGCCGAAGCCGATGCCCGGCGTCGCAGGCCCGCCGACCGCTTCGATAAGGCCGTCGTAGCGGCCGCCGCCGCAGATCGTGGAGTTGACGTTCTCCTCCGGCCCGACGAACTCGAAGGTCGTGCGCGTGTAGTAGTCGAGGCCGCGCACGAGTGCCGGGTCGAGGACGTACCGAACGCCGTAGGCGTCGAGGTGCGCCCGGACGGCGTCGAAGTGCTCGCGGCAGGCGTCGCAGAGCGAATCGCCGATCTTCGGCGCGTCCGCGAGCGCGGCGAGAACCTTCTCATTCTTGACGTCGAAAACCTGGAGGACGCTCGTCGCACGCTTGTGCGCGATCTCCTCGTCCACGAGGTCGGGATGGGCGTCGAGCCATTCATTGAGCCGAGCGACGTATTGCGGCCGACAGTTCGCGTCGCCGATCGAGTTGAGACGAAGCTCCCATTCCGTGACGCCGAGGCGGCGCAGAAGCTCGGCGTAGTACTGGATCACCTCGGCGTCGATCGTCGGATCCGCTGAGCCGATCGCCTCGAGCGAGAGCTGCCAGTGCTCGCGGTAGCGGCCCCGGCCTGGCCGCGAGTAGCGGTACATCGGCGCGATCGTGAAGGCCTTCACAGGCTGCGGCTCCTGAGCGAGCCCATGCTCGACGTACGCCCGCGCGATCGGAGCCGTCCCCTCGGGGCGCAGCGTGACCGAGCGGCCGCCACGGTCCTCGAAGGAGTACATCTCCTTGTGCACGACGTCGGACGCCTCTCCCGCCGTCCGCTCGAACAGCGCCGTCTCCTCGAACCCGGGCGTCGCGACACGCGACCAGCCGTACTGCGCGCACTGCTCCTCGATCGTGCGGATCACACGCCACCACAGGTGGTCGCGCGGCAGGACGTCATGCGTCCCGCGCGGCGCCTGGAACTTGCTCATGCCCCAGCGTCGCTGGAGGCAGCGCGGTCTTCCGGCCGGGCGTCGGCGCTTCCAGCCTCCGCGCGAAGTTCCGCGAGGAACGGATTGCGTGCGAGCTCGACGCCGAGCGTGGTCTCGTGGCCGTGTCCCGGATGGACGACTGTCTTGGGTGGAAATCGCTCGGCGAGCATCCGCACCGAGGCCAGGAGCGTGTCCCAATCGGCCCCGGGCAAATCGACCCGGCCAACCGAGCCGGCGAAGAGAAGATCGCCGCTGAAGAGCTCCCCGTCGGCGTAGAAGGCGACGTGGGCGGGCGAGTGTCCGGGCACGGCAAGGCATTCGAACGAGATGCCTGCGACTTCGACCGTCTCGCCGCCGCTCACCAGATGCTCGGGCGCGTACGGGCGCCCCGGCACGCCGACCGGCGCGAATTCCGGGTAGCGCTCGAGCCGCTCCCGCTCGCCCTCCGGCATCCAGACCTCGGCGCCGGTTCCCTCCGCGAGGTCGGCGACGCCGCCGACGTGGTCGAAGTGCCCGTGCGTGACGAGGATCCCGGCGCACGACGTGCCGAGCCGGGCAAGCTCGAGGCGAAGGTTGGCCGCGTCACCGCCCGGGTCGATGACCACGCACTCGGCCGCGCTGCGGTCCCGGCGGACCACGTAGCAGTTCGTGTCGAGGGGGCCGAGCTCGTACCTGTCGACCGCGAGCGTCACCGCGGCGAGTCTAGTGGACCTCTGGTTAGCTGCTCGGCAGGTGCGGGAAGATCCTATCCATGCGGCACTGGAGACTTCCCGAGGTCGAGACACCGCACGGCGCGCGGTCGCCGGTCGTCCTCCACTCGAGGGAGGGCGCCGAGCGGGCCGTCCTGACCGAGCTGCGCGCAGGTGAGGCGCTCGGCGACCACGGCGTCAAGGAGTCGGCGCTGCTCCTCGTTCTCGACGGGAACGTGCGCGTTGCGACGGCCGACGAATCGGTGGACGGGCACGCCGGCACGCTCTTTCACTTCGATCCCGACGAGCGCCGGTCGGTCTCGAGCGACGGCGGTGCTCGGCTTCTGCTGCAGCTCGCCCCGTGGCCCGGTGAGGGCCACTACCGCGGCGATCGGCCCGAACAGTCGGGCGTCAGCGCCTCTTAGCCGGCCGCTTCGCGGCTTCCTGGTCGGCGCGCCGCTGCCAGCGCATGTGTGCGAAGCGGTCGATCGCGTACTGGGCCGGGATGAAGATCACGGTGTAGATGCCGGCCAGGAGGAACGCGCTCCCAAGGCTGTGGTTGCCGTTCTTCGTGCCGAGAAGGTAGATGACCGCGAAGAGCGCCACGCCGATGATCAGCGAGCGCTTGACGGAGCGCTGCCACGACGGCGCCGGCGGAACCCGCACCTGTCTGCCGCCACGCTGGGGCTGCGCCTTCGCTTTCGGCTTCGACTTCGGCTTGCCGTTCTCAGGCTTGTCGTCGACGGTCGGCTCGACGTAGTCCTCCGGCGGCTCGACCTCTTCCCCCGTGGCGGGGTCTACCCAGACGGTCTCGTATTCGTAGTCGTGCCGGCGACCCTTCAGCTGCCGCCGCCGCTGCTTCCTTGTGGGCATCCGGTCAGACTAGCGAGCCTCGCTGCACCGTTCTGGCAACGACGCGGCCGCCGAGGTGGTACGCGAGGTAGCGCCAGTCGGGCGCGTCGAGCAGCGAGACGTCGGCCTGGAATCCGGGAGCGAGGCGGCCGATTCGGTCGGAGCGGCCGAGCACGTGGGCGGCATTGACCGTGCATGCCCCGAGCGCCTCTGCCGGCGAGAGATGAAGCTGGGTGGCCGCAAGCGAGCAGACGAGCGGGACGCTCTCGCAGAACGCGCTGCCGGGGTTGAAGTCGGTCGCCAGCGCGGCGGCCGCCCCGGCGTCGACGAGGGCCCGCGCGGGCGGCATCGGCCGATCGAGGAACAGCGCGCTCGCCGGGAGAAGGACCCCGACGACGTCGCTGGCCGCGAGCGTCCGGATTCCAGCCTCGCCGGTTGCCTCGAGATGATCGACCGACCGGGCGCCGAACTCGACCGCCAGCGGGATCGCTCCGGACTCCGTGAACTGATCTCCGTGGAGCCGCAACACGAGACCCGCGCCGCGGCACGCCTCGAGATAGCGCCTTGCCTGCGCTGCGTCGAACGCTCCGCGCTCGAGGAACACGTCGGCTGCGTCGGCAAGCGCTGCGGCTTCGGGCAGCACCTCGGTGAGCGCGAAGTCGAGGTAAGCGTCGGCGTCGGGAAACTCGGGCGGGACGGCATGTGCGCCAAGCCAGGTCGGGATGCCGCCTGCCTCCCGGATGGCGCGGAGCGAGGCGAGCTCGGTTTCGCGGTCCAGCCCGTAGCCCGACTTCGCCTCGAACGTCGTCGTCCCCTCACGGAGCATCCAGCTGCGGTGCTCCAAGACGGCGGCGAGCAAGCGCGTCTCGCCGGCAGCTCGTGTCGCACGGACGGTCGAGAGGATCCCGCCACCGGCCGCGTGCAGCTCCTCGTAGCTCGCGCCGCCGGCTCGGAGCGAGAACTCGTCGACGCGGTCGCCGCCAAACGCCGCGTGCGTGTGGCAGTCGACGAGCCCCGGCACGGCGCAGAGGCCACGGCACTCCACCTCCTCGACCTCGCCGTCGAGTGCGCGGAGGTCGCGCATCCGCCCCACTGCCTCGATCGTGTCGCCGGAGCAGAGGACGAAGGCGTCCTCGATCACCTCGACCTCGCCGAGCGCCGCTCCCCGCAGCGGAGCAGCCACACCCGCCGGCGTCGCGAGCTGCGCGAGATCGCGGAGGAGCAGACGCGGCGTGATCGCCGTCACGCGTCGCCGGGAGCCCGCGGAATGTGCAGCCCGCCGTCTTCTGCCGCGGCAAGCGCCTCGGGATAGCCGGCGTCGGCGTGTCGCATCACGCCCGTGCCCGGGTCCGTGGTCAGCACGCGCTCGAGCCGTTCCGCCTGCGCGTCGCTGCCGTCGGCGAGGACGACCATGCCCGCATGAATCGCGTTGCCGATCCCGACCCCGCCTCCGTGGTGGACACTCACCCACGTCGCTCCCGCCGCGACGTTGACGAGAGCGTTGAGGATCGGCCAGTCGGCGATGGCGTCCGAGCCGTCGCGCATCGACTCCGTCTCGCGATACGGCGAGGCAACCGAGCCCGCGTCGAGGTGATCCCGCCCGATCACGACCGGCGCCTTGACCTCGCCGCTCCGGACGAGCTCGTTGATCGCGAGGCCGGCCTTGGCGCGATCGCCGTACCCGAACCAGCAGATCCGGGCCGGCAGCCCCTGGAAGGCGACCCTGTCCGAAGCGAGCTCGAGCCACCGTTGCAGGAGCGGATCGTCCGGGAACAGCTCCCGTAAGCGATCGTCGATCGCCGCGATGTCAGCCGGGTCGCCCGACAACGCAGCCCAGCGGAAGGGACCGACGCCGCGGCAGAACAGCGGCCGAATATAGGCCGGGACGAAGCCCGGGTATGCGAACGCCTCCTCTACACCACCTTCACGCGCCTCACCCCGCAGGTTGTTGCCATAATCGAAAACATACGTGCCGCCTCGGACGTACTCGAGCAGCGCTTCGACATGGCGGGCGATCGACTCGCGGGCGAGACGCAGATACTCGTCCGGATCGGACGAACGGAGAGCCGCCGCCTCGTCCACCGAATAGCCCCGAGGGATGTAGCCCGTAAGCGGATCGTGGGCTGCGGTCTGGTCGGTGATGAGGTCGAACTCCTCGCCGCGTGCTGCCAGCTCGGGCACGACGTCGGCCGCGTTTCCGAGGAGCCCGACCGAGAGCGGTCGACGTTCCGCCGCTGCTGCGCGAATCCGCGAGAGCGCGTCGTCGAGCGACTCTGTGGCCTCGTCGAGGTAGCGCGTCTCGAGGCGGCGCTCGATCCGCTGCGGATCGACTTCGACGCAGAGAATCGCCGCACCGGCCATCGTTCCGGCCAGGGGCTGGGCACCGCCCATCCCGCCGAGTCCCGCGGTGAGGATCGTGCGCCCGCGCAGATCTGCCGAGCCGAAGTGCTTCTCCCCCGCCGCCGCGAAGGTCTGGTACGTCCCCTGCAGGATCCCTTGGCTGCCGATGTAGATCCACGAGCCGGCCGTCATCTGGCCGAACATCGTCAGACCCTCGGCCTCGAGCCGCCGGAACTCCTCCCAGGTCGCCCACTTCGGGACGAGCAGCGAGTTCGCGATCAGCACGCGCGGCGCACCTTCGTGTGTCGTGAAGATGCCGACCGGCTTGCCGCTCTGGACGAGCAGCGTCTCGTCGGGGCCGAGCTCGAGCAGCGCCGCGACGATCGCCCGCAGCGCCTCGTGGTTCCTCGCCGCCTTCCCGGAGCCGCCGTAGACGACGAGGTCCTCCGGCCGTTCCGCCACGTCAGCGTCGAGGTTGTTGAGCAGCATCCGCAGCGGAGCTTCGGTCGACCATTGGCGCGCGTTCAGCTCGGTTCCGCGTGGTGCGCGGATCGACGTCAGGTCGCCGCAGAGTGCGTCGACCCGCGCAGCGAGGCTCGCGGTCGTGCTCACGCGAGCGCTCCCGCGCCGTCCTCGACCGCCGCGAGAAGAGATCCGTCGCAGATCGAGGTCGCGACCGCTTCGATGTCGCCGGCGAGGGAGCGGTCTTCGCGCAGCCTTGGCGAGAGCTCCCGCACCGCTTTCCGCGCGGCGCGGCCGCCGGTTCCCGGCTCGAGCGGCGCGTGGAACTCCACCGCCTGGGCACCTGCGAGCAGCTCGATCGCCACCGTCCGTTCGGAGTTGGCGAGCACCTGCCACGCCTTGAGGCCAGCCGCGTTCCCCATCGAGACGTGATCCTCCTGGCCCGCACTAGTCGGAATCGAGTCGACGGACGCCGGGTGGCAGAGCACCTTGTTCTCGGAGACAAGCGACGCGGCCACGTATTGCGGGATCATGAAGCCGCTGTTGAGCCCGCCGTCGGTGGTCAGAAAGGCGGGCAGGCCCTCGGAGAGATTCGGGTTCACGAGCCGCTCGACCCGGCGCTCGGAGATGCTCGCGAGCTCGGCGACGGCCATCGCGAGAGCGTCGAGCGCAAACGCGAGCGGCTGCCCGTGGAAGTTGCCGTTCGAGACGAGGACCCCGTCGTCGACCAGGACGAGCGGGTTGTCGGTCGCCGCGTTGAGCTCGACTCCGGCGGTGTACTCGGCGTACTCGAGAAGGTCACGGCACGCGCCATGCACCTGCGGCGCGCAGCGGAGCGAGTACGCGTCTTGCACCTTGTCGCACCAGCGGTGCGCCTCGATGATGGCCGAACCCTCGAGGAGGTGAAGGACGTTCGCGGCTGCGACCTGCTGGCCGCGCAACGGCCGGAGCGCGTGGATCTGCGGCAGGAACGAGGTGCGCGATCCCTGCAGCGCTTCGACCGAGAGCGCACACGCGACGTCGGCAGCCCGCGCAAGACGCCGCGCCCGCATGAGGCCCAGCGCAAGCATTGCCGCCATGAACTGCGTGCCGTTGACGAGCGACAGCCCTTCCTTCGCCGCGAGCTCGACGGGCTCGAGCCCTGCCCGCGCCAACGCATCCACCCCTGCGAGTCGCTCGCCCTCGAACCACGCCTCTCCCTCGCCGACGAGCGGGAGCGCGAGATGGGCGAGCGGCGCGAGGTCACCCGATGCCCCCACCGAACCGCGGCTCGGCACGACCGGCAGCACGCCCCGGTCGAGAAGCGCGACGAGCAGCTCGACCGTCTCCACGCGAGCGCCCGAGGTGCCCTTTGCGAGCGCGTTCGCGCGCAGGAGCATCGCCGCGCGGACGACCTCGTCGGGATACGGATCGCCGACTCCGCAGGCGTGGGAGCGCAGGAGACGGAGCTGCAACTCTGCGGTCTGCTCCTCCGGAATCGAGACAGCGACGAAGCGGCCGAAGCCGGTGTTGACGCCGTAGGTGTGCTCGCGACTCCCGTGCGCTGCGCGCTCCACAACCTCGCGGGCGACCTTCATCCGCTCTCGCGCCAGGTCGGTCAGCTCGGCGCCGACTCCGTCGACGGCCACCGCCCAGACGTCGTCGACGGTCAGGTCGTCGCCCGTGAGGCCAATCGCCGTCCGCTGCGCCACGACGCGAGTCTAGGACGCAGCCCGCGACGCACGTTGCCGTACGTGCCCCCAGGGGGTCTGGCAACCCCCTGCAGACACCGTATCGGCGCAGGCGCTACCGATTCCTCGCGCCTTCGCACCGAATGCGCACAGGTGCTACTCGCCGAGGAGCCGTAGCTCGAGGACGTGCGATGGGTCGAGGGCTGCGACCCCGAGCAGCGCCGCCGCGGCCGCGGTCGCGGCGCCCGCCGGAAGCAGGCCGACCAGCTCCGACCCCGTGACACGGAGCCCGCGCGCGCTCGCTTCTCGCTCCACGGCGCCGACCACCTCGTGGAGCGGCGACGCCCGCCAGTCCTCGACGTTGAGGCTCACCTGGACGTGTCCCGCGCTCGGAAGACGCAGCCCGAGCGCACGGACGCCCGGGAAGCCGCTGTCGCGCTCGCGCACGGCCTGCGCTATCTCTCGTGCCGCCTCGAGATTGTCGCTCGCGAGGTTGACGTTGAAGGCGATCAACGGCGAACGCGCGCCGACGAGGACGCCGCCCGCCCGTTCGTCGAGCGTCGGCGGCCCGAAATCCGGGCTGAGCTCGCCCGCGTCGAGGCGGCGCTGCAGCTCGGTCGGTCCTCCGCGCCGGAAGAAGGCCGGCCCGCGACCCGCGGCAAGATCGGCATAGAGGAAGACCGGTAGCGCCAGCTCCTCTCCCACTCGCCGCGCCAGCTCGAGTGCCGTTGCGCGAGCACGCTCGGCATCGGCCTCTCGAACCGGAACGAGCGGGACCACGTCGGCGGCGCCGATGCACGGGTGGGCACCCTCGTGTCGACGGAGGTCGATCCGCTCCCGAGCGCACTCGATGCCCGAGAGCAGCGCGGCGACGAGCTCCGCTTCGCTCCCGACGACCGTGTACACGCTGCGGTTGTGGTCTGGATCCGAATGGACGTCGAGCAAGCGTGCGTGCGCGGCCAGCGCCTCGCCGATCGCGTCGATCGTTGCGCGGTCGCGCCCCTCGGAGAAGTTCGGCACGGCCTCGAGCGGCAGCATCGGCCCGGACCCTACGCTCCACGCCGGTGACCGCCCGCAAGTCCTCCTACCGCTCGCTCGCCTCGCTCGAGCGCGACCTTGCCCGCTGCCGAGCCTGCGTCGAAGCCGGCTTCCCGCTCGAATCGCTCCCCGTGCGCGCTCCCGGCGTCGGGCAACGCGCGTACCTGTTCGGCCAGGCGCCCGGCATCGTCGAGGGAGAAGAGCGACTGCCGTGGCGCGGCCGTGCCGGCAGAACGCTGCGCCGCTGGCTCGAGCTCGAGGAGGAGGAGTTCTACGCGACCTTCTACTGTGCGTCCGTCACGCGCTGCTATCCCGGCCGCGCGCCGGCCGGCCGCGGCGACCGGACGCCGACACCGCGCGAGCAGGAGCTGTGCTCCTTCTGGCGCGAATGGGAGCTCGAGCTGCTGCGACCCGGGCTGATCGTCACCGTCGGCGGCCTGGCGCTGCGACGGCTGCTGGGCTTCACTTCGCTCACGGACTGCATCGGCGTGCGCTACGAGCCGGCCGGGACTCCGGTCATCCCGCTCCCCCACCCGTCGGGCGCGAGCGGCTGGCTCAACGTCCCGGCCAACCGAGCGCGGCTCGAAGCGGCGCTGAAACTCGTTCGGCTCGAGCTCGACCGGCTCAACTAGGAACGGCCACGAACCAGCGGGCGTCGAGCCGGCGCTCGAGCCGGAGCCCCGCCTCGGCGAGGGCCGCCCCGAGCTCCCCGTCGTCGGCAAAGACGACCATCGCGAACGAATGGCGCCACCTCTCGCCCGCCGCCTCGTATTCCATCTCGCCGCGAACGACGCCGTCCTCGGCGCTCCCCACGTGCAGACGAGAGAGAACGTCTCCCAGCATCGTCTCGCTGTCTTCCGGCGCCCACGCAAGTGGGAGCCCCTCGCAGATGACGAGATCCGCGTGGCGCCCACCTGTCTCGAGGAACGCACGCCGCTGCGCCGGTTCCGCCGTGACGAGGTTGCTCGCGAGGAGCACCGCATCGAAGCGGCGGCCGAGGTCGAGCTCTTCGATTCGCGCCTGAACCGTCTCCGCGTCGCGGACGTGCGCCAGCATCTCCGCCGACTCGTCCACGGCCGTCACGTCGTACCCGAGCCGGACGAGCTGGCCCGTGATCCGGCCGGTGCCGCAACCCAGCTCGAGAACCGACGCGCCAGTGAAAAGCACCGACTCGACGATCTCGCCCTCTCCCAGCTCCGGCAGCCGCGTGTAGACCTCGACCGGACTGCCGTCGGACGCAGCGCTCATCCCGAAGAGCATAGGACTGCGTCGCTACATTCAGGAGAAGTGAGCTCGGTTCCCTATCGCCGCACCTTCGGGCGGCTCCTCTCGTTCCTGCGTCCGTACAAGCGCGGGGTTGTCGTCTCGATCTTCCTCGCGATCGGCTCGCAGGCCTGTCAGATCGCGCTCATCTGGGTGACCGGCCGTAACGTGATCGACGGCGCGCTCAAATCGGACGACACGAGCCAGCTTTGGCTCTACGTCGGGGTGATCGTGGCCCTCGGGATCGTCTCGTCCGTTCTCATGTCCGGTCGCCGGCTCATCTCGGGCAAGCAGGCGCTCGACGTCGAGATGGACCTGCGCCAGAGCCTCTACTCGCATCTCGTGCGGCTCTCGTTCGGGTTCTACGATCGCAATCAGACCGGCCAGCTGATGTCGCGCGCGACCGTCGACCTCCAGGGCGTGCGCTTCTTTCTCGGCTACGGCCTGATCTTCTTCTTCCAGAACGCCCTCACGGTCGTCTCGGTGACGATCGTCCTCTTCTTCCTCGAGTGGCAGCTCGCGCTCGCCGTGCTCGCTGTCATGCCGTTCCTGATCGCGCTCGCGTACCGCTACAGCCACGTCGCCCACCCGACGCTCCGCAACGTGCAGCAGAAGCTCGCCGACGTCGCGACCGTCTCCGAGGAGAACATCGTCGGCGTTCACGTCGTCAAGGCGTTTGCGCAGGAGCCCGCGGAGGAGGAGAAGTTCGCCGCCCGCAACGACACGCTGTTCGCGGAGACGATCCGGGCGAACCGCCAGCGCGCGACCTACGTGCCGCTTCTCTCGTTCCTGCCGCTGCTCGCACAGGCCGCGGTGCTCCTGTTCGGCGCAAGGATGGTCGCGCACGGGTCGCTGTCGGTCGGCTACTTCGTCGCCTTCAACCTCTTCCTCGGGATGCTCGTGATGCCGCTCCGCGGGCTCGGGATGTGGGTCGGCCAGGCGCAACGGGCAACCGCGTCGGGCGAGCGCATCTTCCAGGTGCTCGACGAGCCCGAGGAGGTCGCCGACAAGGCCGAGGCGGTGGAGCTGCCGCCGGGGGAGGGCGAGATCCGCTTCGACAACGTCTCGTTCTCGTATCTCCCAGGCCGGCCCGTCCTCGAAGAGATCGACCTCACGCTCGCCGCCGGGACGACGCTCGCGCTCATCGGGCACACCGGGTCGGGCAAGACCACGCTGGCCTCGCTCGTGCCGCGCTTCTACGACGTCGACTCGGGCCGCGTCCTCGTCGACGGAGCCGACGTACGCGACGTCTCGCTCGCTTCGCTGCGCCGCGAGATCGGCGTCATCCCCCAGGATCCGTTCCTCTTCTCGACGACCGTGCGCGAGAACATCGCGTTCGGCCGCCCGGACATGACCGACGCCGAGATCGAGCGCGTCGCACGGCTCGCCCAGGCGCACGAGTTCGTCGAGCGGCTGCCGCGCGGCTACGAGACTGTGATCGGGGAGCGCGGCATCACGCTCTCGGGCGGCCAGCGGCAACGGGTCGCCATCGCGCGTGCCCTTGCGATCGATCCGCGCGTCCTGATCCTCGACGACGCGACCGCCTCGGTCGACGCGACGACGGAGGCGCAGATCCGCTCGGGGCTGCGCGAGGTGATGAGCGGGCGGACGACCCTGATCATCGCGCACCGCCTCTCGACGATCGCGCTCGCCGACGAGATCGTCGTGCTCGACGAAGGCCGGATCGCCGCGCGCGGTACCCACGACGAACTGCTCGACACCAGCGGCATCTATCGCGAGATCTACGACCACGGCCTGCTCGAGCGGCAGTTCGCCGACGCGGTCGAGGCGCGAGCCGACGTGGAGGAGGTCGCCTAGTGCGCGTCCACCAGGTCGGCGGCAGCCTCATGCGCGAGCGCGGCACCCGGGTCGACGACTGGTCGTGGGGCACGACGCGGCGCCGGTTCGGTGTCCTCTGGCGACTCACCATGCGCTACCGCACACGCGCGTTCCTGTCGGTCTTCTCGCTGCTCGCCGCCACCGTGACCGCCCTCGCGCCCGCACTCCTCGCGAAGGCCGCGCTGGAGGACGGCATCAACCACAAGACGGGGACCGAGCTCGTCGTCGTCATCGCCGTCTTCGTCGCCGCGGCCCTGGCGAACTGGGGCATGACCTACGTCGAGACGTACATGACGGGCTGGGTCGGCGAGCGGATCCTGGCCGACCTCCGCACTGAGCTCTTCGGCCACCTGCAGCAACTCTCGCTCGGCTTCTACGAGCGGAACCGCGCCGGCGTGCTGATCAGCCGGATGACGAACGACGTCGAGGCGATCGACCAGCTCGTCACCGACGGCGTGACAACGCTCGCGCAGAGCACGCTCCTGCTGAGCGGGACGGCGATCATCCTCATCGTCCTCGACTGGCGACTCGCCCTCGCCACCCTCATCGTCATCCCGTTCATGACGCTCGCGAGCGCGTTCTTCCGCACGCGGTCGGCGCGCGCGTACGCGGCCGTGCGGGAGCGGCTCGGTCTTGTCACCGCGACCCTCGCCGAAGACATCGCAGGAATGCGGATGGTGCAGGCGTTCACGCGCGAGGAGCAGGCGACCGCGAACTTCCGCTCGGTCGCGCGGGACTACCGCGACTCGAACATGCAGACGGTGACGCTGAACGGCATCTACTTCCCGTTCGTCAGCCTCCTCGCCACGCTGTGTCTCGCGATCGTGCTGGGCTATGGCGGCCATCGCTACTTCGAGCATCCGACGACGGCGGCGCTCGGGACGCTGCTCGCCTTCCTGATCCTCGTCAACAACTTCTTCGACCCGATCCAGCAGCTGTCGCAGCTCTACAGCACGTTCCTCTCGGCGACCGCGGCGCTGGACAAGATCATCGGCGTCCTCGACGAGCCTCCGGAGGTCGTCGACCACCAGGGCGCGCAGCAGCTCCCGCACATCGAGGGCCACGTCCGTTTCGAGGATGTCCACTTCGCGTACGGGCTCTACGGGGGCGAGAAGGGCGAGGAAGTCCTGCACGGAATCGACCTGGACGTGCCCCCCGGGACGACAGTTGCGCTCGTCGGCCACACGGGTGCCGGCAAGTCGACGATCGCGAAGCTCATCGCGCGTTTCTACGAGCCGACGGCCGGCCGCATCACGATCGACGACGTCGACCTCAACGACGTCGCCCAGGACTCGCTGCGGCGCCAGCTCGGCATCGTGCCGCAGGAGGGCTTCCTGTTCGCCGGGACCGTGGCCGAGAACATCGCCTTCGCCAAGCCGGATGCGCGTTCGGACGAGATCGTGCGCGCCGCGCAGACCGTCGGCGCGCACGACTTCATCCTGCGGCTCGAGAACGGCTACGAAACGCAGCTCGGAGAGCGCGGCTCACGTCTGTCACTCGGCCAGCGTCAGCTCGTCGCGTTCGCGCGCGCCCTCCTCGCCGACCCGCGGATCCTCATCCTCGACGAGGCGACGTCGTCGGTCGACATCGGGACGGAGCGGACGATCGAGCGGGCGCTGCGGACGCTCCTCTCCGACCGCACTGCCTTCGTCATCGCCCACCGGCTCTCGACGATCCGCGATGCGGACCTCATCGTCGTGCTCGAGCACGGGCAGGTGATCGAGCAGGGCTCGCACGAGGAGCTCCTCGCCCTCCGGGGTCTCTACACGAGCCTCTACGGCGACTGGGCCGCCGCGTAGGCCTTCGCCATCGCGATCCGCTGCATGAGCGTCGGGTGGTTCTCGAGGAACACGTAATCCCACGACGGCGGGTTGGGGTCGTCGAGAGTCTGCGAGGCGAAGAGCCGGAAGAGCTGGACTCCCGCGTGCGGGTCCTGCGTCGCGCGGAGCGCTGACCAGTCCGCCTCTGCCTCAAAGTGGCGGCTGATCACGTTCTGGATTGGTAGTTGCGCGAGCTGCAAGACGACGTAGACGAAGATTGCGAGAGGGACCGCCTCAGGGACGCCCATACCCCCGCGCCGCCTCGTCGCACGCGCGATGAGGAACGCGACCGGGAACGCGAAGAGCGCGTACCAGCCGATCGACTTCCAGATGTGGTTGTGCGCGAGGTGACCGAGCTCGTGCGCGAGCACGAAGCGGTCCAGCCGCGGTGTGAACGGCGGCTCGACGATTGGCTTCCAGAAGAAGACACGCCGACTCACGCCCAGCCCGGTCGAGAACGCGTTCGGCTCGGCGAAGCCGCCCAGAACGCGTACGGGGACGTGCACGTGCTCGATGCGCTCGAGCCTCGGGACATACGAGGCGTGAAACGCGCTGCCGCCGAGCAACCACGGTGCGACGAAGGCGAGCACGGTTCTCAGCCCCACGAAAACCGGTGCGGCCAGCAGCCACCAGCGATCGCCGATTTCGCGGACTCGAGCGAGCCCCATCACGATCGCAAGCGCGACGCAGAGCAGGACGAACTGCAAGCCCAGGGCGAGCCAGTTGCCGATCGTCGCGTGCACGTAGCTGCCGGAGAGGCCGTACCGGCGGCTCCACCAGACGTCGAGGACCGCGAACGGAAGCTCGGCGGCCCAGACGAGCGCGAAGCCGATCATTCCCAGCAACATCCCCGTGCCGATCGGACCGGCCGCAGATTCGCGTGTCCAGCGCACGCCGTAGCGTGCGAAGACGCCGAGCACGACGAGCTGCGTGATCGTCTGCCCGAGCCAGAAGAGACGCTCGACGGCGCTGTAGTGCTGTGCGCGCCGCAACACCTGCGCCGGGAAGAGCGCATGCTCGTCGAGGTGCGGCAAGTGAAGTGCCGGGACCGTCGTGCGCCAAAGGAGCCAGGCGGCGACAGCCCAGACGGCAGCCGACAGCAGAAGGATCAGCGTCGACCGGCTGCGCGTCACTCGGCTGGCAACGCGACGGGCAGCCCAGCGGGCGCCTCGGCCGGCACGTCCTCCCCCTCTAGTGGGCTTGCGTGCGGGTATCGATCGGTCAGGAGGTAGATGTACGCGTTGATCTGCGCGAGGTAGCGCAGCGAGTAGGCCGAAAGATTGCGCAGGCCCCACGGCGCGGAGCCGGTGACGAGCGCGACGAACCACGTGAAGAAGGCGCAGACGAAGAGCGCGTAACCCAGCGCGATGCTGACGATCCAGGCCGGGACGGCGAGGAAGAGCCGGAAGAGCGTCTTCCACCGGTTCTGCCGTTGCGGCTCGTCCGGAAGCACGAGATCGAGGGGATACGTGCCCGCCGCTCCGATGAAGCCCGGGAATGGGTTCGCGGCGAGCGTTCCGAACGCGTACACGTGCAGCACGTAGCGGACGTACCGGGAGAGGAACCGGTGGAACGGCCGCGGCGCCCTCCCGAGCGCGAGCGTCGCGAACCAGTTGAGAATCACCGCGAACCCGGCGAAGATCGACCAGAGGTAGAGCCAGACGAGATGCGGGATGAGCAGCGGCAGGCGGAAGAACACCGTCAGCCGCGACCGGCGCAGGTCGTGCGCATCGCCGACGAGGTGCACCGGATGCGCCGGCGGAGGCTCCACCGACTCGAGGAGCGCTGTCGGGTCGGTGCTCGGATAGATATCGGTGATGAGCAACGTGTACGCGCGTACCTGCGCTCCGTAACCGACCCCATAGGCTCCGGCGTCGCGCAGACCGCGCGGCATGCGTCCGAGCACGAGCGACGCGAACCAGCCAAGCACCGCGCACGCGCCGGCAAGCAGCCCGCCGCCGCCGAAGCTCGAGTAGTTCCGTGACGACTGCCCGCGCCCGCTGCGGCTGAAGGCCCCGTACGAGAAACCGATCCCACCTCCCAGCAGGGCGGCGAGTACGAGGGCCGGAACCGCGAGGACGATGCGAATCAGGGTCTTCCAGCGCGACTGCCGCTGCGGCTCTCGCGGCAACTCCACGTCAATCGGGTACAAGCCCGCCTCTCCGGTGAACCCCGGATACGGGTTGGCGGTGAGGTAGAGGTACGCGCTGAGGTGAACGCTGTACCGGATGTAGGCGCAGAGAAAGCGGTGCAGCCAGGCCGGAGGCTGTCCGAGGATGAGCGTCGCGAACCAGTTGAGAATCGAGCCGAGCAGGGCGACGATCGACCAGAGGAAAAACCAGATCAGATGCGGGATCGCGAGCAGCAACCGGAGGAGGACGGTCAGGCGGCTCCGCGTCAGGTTGTCGTCGACCACGAGGGTGACAGGGTGTGCGTCCATGGCGATATTCATCGCACATCCGTCAGACTGAGCCCTATGGCGCTCGACAAGGAGACCGCGGAGCGAATCGAGCAGCCGGTCGACGCCGAGGCCGAGCACGAGGCGCGCCTCACGCCGGCGGAAGCGGTCGCGCGGATGAAGATCAACGTTCCGGTGCGCGGCAACCGCAAGCTCCGGACGCTCGTCGAGCGCGTCAACGCCGACGACCAGATCAAGGGCTGGTGGCACGTCGCGAACGTCAACGCCGTCTCGCGGATGGCGATCAACGACCACTCGTGGGTTCACGTCCAGATCGTCACGAACATCGCGCTCAAGCTCCTGCGCCAACTCACGAAGCACGGCGTCGAGCCGGGCCTCGTCCGGGACTTCGGCCTCGAGCAGGACGACGCCGAGATCGTCGTCGTCCTCGCCGCGCTCTTCCACTGCATCGGAATGTCGATCCACCGGCACGGCCACGAGGACTTCTCGCTCTTCCTCGCCGAGCCGAAGATGCGGGAGCTCCTCGACGGCCTCTACGACGAGCCGGACAAGACCGTCATCGTCTCGGAGGTGCTGCAGGCAATCATCAGCCACCGCGCCGACGGCGAGCCGCTGACCGTCGACGCGGGCATCGTCAGGGTCGCCGACGCGCTCGACATGGCGAAGGGCCGCTCGCGGATCCCGTTCGAGAAGGGCAGCATCTCGATGCACTCGCTCTCGGCTGCAGCGATCGAGGACGTGACGATCACCGACGGCGAGGATCGCCCGATCAAGATCGAGATCCTGATGAACAACAGTTCCGGGATCTTCCAGGTCGACGGCCTGCTCAAAGCGAAGCTCCGCGGCAGCGGCCTCGAGCCGTACGTCGAGGTGGTCGCGCACATCGACACGGAGACCGAGACGCGCCTCGTCCCGATGTACCGGCTCGAGATCTGAAGCGCGCGAACAGCCTGGCTACACTGGAGGCCGACCCGTTGCGGGGTCGTCTAATGGTAGGACGCCTGACTCTGGATCAGGAAGTTGGGGTTCGAATCCCTGCCCCGCAGCTCGAGGCTCACCGCGGATGAACTGGTAGGTGACTGCAGCGAGCGACGCTCCCGCAACCGGCGCGACGATGTAGAGCCATAGCGCGTGGAGGTTGCCCGAGACGACGGCCGGGCCGATCGAGCGGGCCGGGTTCATCGAGGCGCCGCTGATCGGGCCGCCGAACATTGCGTCGAAGAGAACGGTGCCGCCGACGGCGATCGCCGCGGCCTCCCCCACAGCCCGCGTATCGGTGGCGACGGACATGATCACGAGCATGAGGAAGAACGTGAGCACCAGCTCCCAGAGGAACGACTGCGCCTGCGATCCCGACGGCAGCGTTGCGCCCACGTCCGCCCGGTTGCCGAGCGAAGCCCGCAAGAGAGCCGCGGCGACGAGCGCTCCCACGAGCTGCGCTCCCCAGTAGCCGACCGCGCGGCGCCACGGGAAGTGACGGCTGAGCGCGAAGGCGAAGGTGACGCTCGGATTGAAATGGGCGCCGGAGATGTGGCCGACGGCGTAGATCCCGAACATGATCACGAGCCCGAACGTGATCGCAACTCCGACGTGGCCGAGCTGCCCCGTCTTCTCGTTGACCATGATCGCCCCGCACCCGGCGAAGACGAGAGCGAACGTGCCGAGAGCCTCGGCGAGAAGTGGGCGCAGCTGCTCGGTGCTCACTCGGCGACCGGGAGGAGCTCGGCCATCAGCCGCTGAACGCGCTGGTCGATCTCGTCGCGGATCGCGCGCACAGCCTCGACGTCCTGCCCGGCGGGATCGTCCAGATCCCAGTCCTCGTAGCGCTTGCCGGGATAGATCGGGCAGGCGTCGCCGCAGCCCATCGTGATCACGGCGTCGGCAGCCTGCACGAACTCGTCGGTGAGGGGCTTCGGGAACTCCTCGCTCATATCCACGCCGATCTCCCGCATCGCCTCGATCGCCGCCGGGTTGATCTCCTCTCCCGGGGCGCTGCCGGCCGAGCGGACGTGGATCCGGCCGCCCGAGCGGAGCTTCAGGAGACCGGCCGCCATCTGCGACCGGCCCGCGTTGTGCACGCAGACGAAGAGCACCTCTGGCTGATCGACGGGCACGAGGTCCTGCGCCTGGGCGAGTGCCAGCAGCCGCTCACGGGCAAAACGGTGCGCGAGCACCGGCACGAAGACCGTGATCCGCGAGTTACCGAGCAGATCGAGCGAATCCGCGATGTAGCGCTCGATCGTCTCCACGGAGAAGATCCCGGCGAACTCGTCCTTCAGCGCCTCGGCGGCCTGTTGGACGTGATGTCGAGTGACAGGGTCAAGCGTCTCTGACACGGTTCGTTCCTCCTCCGATATCGACGGGAGTCAATGTCCTCGCCGGCGATGATGAAGAAGCCATCGACGTATGTCAATATCTCGCTATGCGCGTCCTCCCGACTCTCGCCCCATCGTGCCCGCCGCTCCTGCAGGAACCCCTGGCTGCCGACGACGCGGAGCGTCTTGCCGCCGCGCTGAAGGCGATCGCCGACCCGGCACGACTGCGACTCCTGAGCCTGATCCAGGCGCAGCCCGGCCACGAAGCCTGCGTCTGCCACCTCACCGAGCCGCTCGGTCTCAGTCAGCCCACGGTGAGCCACCACCTCAAGGTGCTGCTTCAGGCGGGCCTCGTCGAGCGCGAGCAACGCGGAAGCTGGGCGTTTTTCCGGGTGCGCGAGGCGCCGCTCGCAGCCGTGCGCGACCTTCTCGCCTAGACGACCCGGAACCGAACAGCGGCCTCTCCCGTTGCTCTGTGAACGGAGGAGGTGGATGGAATGGCAGCTTGGATTTGGATCGTGATCGCAATCGCCGTGCTGATCGCGCTCGGCGCGATCGTCGTCGGCGCCATGCGCAACCGCGACAAGCGGCAGCGCCGCGAGCAGGCGCAGGAGCTGCGTCAGGAAGCCGACACGCGGACGCAGCAGGCCGAAGAGCGCGAGCGCGTCGCGCGGGAGCAGGTGCGCGAAGCGCGCGAGTCGCGGCGGGTCGCGGCCGAGGTCGGCGCACGCGCCGACCAGATCGACCCCGACTCGGACACGCCCGCAGAAGACGACTAACGGTCTCTGCCCGGGAGACGCCCGCGTGTGCGGGCTTCTCCCGGAACCGCTCAGTCGGAGCTGTCGGTGATCTCGTTCTTGAGCCGGTCCCGGAGCTGCACGGGTTGCGGATCCAGATCCGCTGCTTCACCCAGCCCCCAGAGCGCGTCGAAGACGACGAGCTTCCCCTTGCGGTCGAGGCTCACCGGCCGCGAGCTGCCGATGGCGTCGAAGACGCTCACGACGAAGTCGCCGCTCCCGCGGCTTCGAATCTCGCCCACCAGCGCATCGCGCGCGCCCCACGAGATCTCGACCGGCCCGTAGCGCGTTCCGACGGCGACGTTGCCCGAGCGGTCAGCGGGTGCCGGCGCATCTAGGTCGGGGTACTGCCAGCCGCGACGCTCGAGTTCCTGCCGGTAGGCGGTGTCGAGACCCGCGAGCAGATCCTTCGGCGTCGGGTCGTGCTCGAAGTCGAAGCGCGTCATGCCGCACCACACGGCGGCGGTTCCGTCGCTTCGCACCTGGTAGTCGAGCACGGCTTTCAGGTCTTCCTCGATCCGCCAGCGCCACTCCTCGGAGGCTTCCTTCCCGGGCGGGCCGGAGTGCCGAAACGCGAGCCGGAGCCACGGGTGGTCGTCCTGCCACGCCTGCACGGCCACGAATCGAGTATGGCGCGCCCGGACGACGGCCAACCTGGGCTGCGGGAAAGTACCGAGCGCAGGTCGCGGTTCACGCGGATTCCGGTGGCGCTGCGCAAGCGGATCATTCGCGCAATGCCACGGATCACCGAAGGAGCAACCATGAAAATCGCGACGCTCGCCCTCGTCATCACAGCGATCGTCTGCGCCGGCGCGTTCGGCACCGGACAGGCGCTCGCGACGACTCATCACCAGTCGGCACCGAAGACGCTGAACATCGTCATGCACGATCCCGGCTGTCACTGGTTCTCGGTGCACGGGAAGTACGCGAAGACGACCACCGTCAGCGCCTCCCGCGTCCGACTCGTCGATCTCGACGAGGCCGCACTGAAGGTCGCGTCTCGGCACGGAATGCGCCACATCCCGATGGGCAAGTCCATCGTGGTCGGCCGCGGGAACTACGTGGTCATGATGGTCGGCCAGGCACCCGACGACAACTACCTCAAGCTCACCGTCAACTGACCCACAGAGGCCTCTGCCTCAATCGATCGCGCGGCGATAGAAGCCGCGCGATCCGACCGTCAGCAAGACGCAGACCGAGAAGACGAGCGCCACGATGCAGATCCACGGCGCGATGTGCGGCACCTGCGGCACGAGCGCACCACGCAGGGCTTCGCTCACGTACGTCATCGGATTGAACGCGGTGACGATCTGGAACCAGCGGATGTGCTCGAGCGACGGCCACGGGTACTGGGTGCAACCCGTGAAAAGCAATGGCGTGAAGACGAGCGAGAAGAGGAGGCTGATCCGCTCGGGCCGGACGAATGTCCCCATCACCAGCCCGAAGCCGGCGCCGACGAGAGCTCCGAGCAGAAGGCCTGCGAGGAAGAGCGGGAAGCCGGCCCAACGCCACGGGATCGAGCCGAGGACGATGATCCCGAGCGGGATCATGATCAGCGTCGCGGTGAAGGAGCGGAGAACGGCGAAGAGCACCTTTTCGCCCACGACGAACGAGGTCGGCATCGGCGCGAGCAGCCGGTCCTCGATCTCCTTCGTCCAGCCGAACTCGGCCACGAGCGGGAAGGCGAGCGCCTGCAGCGCCGTGATCACCGCGGTCAGCGCGAGCAGACCGGGATAGAGCACGTCCGTGTAGTCGGGCCTTGTGTAGTGGAGGCTCTTGAGCACGTAGCCGAACACGAAGAGCAGGAACAGCGGCTGCAGGATCACCTGGGCCAGGAAGGCCGGGAACTCGCGATAGGTGACGTAGAGGTCGCGGAAGAGAACGGCCCGGAGGGCGCGCCACTGCGTCCCTTGCTCCAGCGCGGGTGCGGCGATCGTGTTCATCGCAGCGTCCTGCCGGTGAGGTGGATGAAAACGTCCTCCAGGGTCGGCGCGCCGAGCTTCACGTCCTGGAGTGCGAGCCCGTGCTGCGTGAGGACCGCGGCCGCCGGCGCGACGCACAGCGCCGCGTCGCCCGTCAGGTAGAGGCGCACGCGAAGCGGCTGGGAGTCGGGCGACGGCGCGTCCGGGACGCCGTCGTCGGTGGCGAGGTGGACGGTTTCGATCTTCTCGACGCCGGCGAGCCCCGCCAGCGCATCGACGACCGTGCCGTCGGCAGGCCGATCCGCGGTGAGCTCGAGCGTTCCTTCGCCTTCGAGCGTGCTGATCAGGCCGGCGGGCGTGTCGAGCGCGAGCAGGTGGCCGTGATCCATGATCGCGACCTGGTCGGCGAGCAGCCCAGCCTCGTCCATGTCGTGCGTCGTGAGGATGAGGGTCACACTCGAGTCGCGCAGCTCGCGCAGGCGGTCCCAGACGAAGAGGCGCGCCGCCGGGTCGAGGCCGGTCGTGGGCTCGTCGAGGAAGAGCACACGCGGGGCGTGCATGAGCGCGCGGGCGATCATCACACGCTGCGACTGTCCGCCCGAAAAAAAGTCGGGCTTGTCCCCGGCTCTGTCGATCAGCCCGAATTGCTCGAGCATCTCGTCGGCCCGGCGCTCGCGCTCGCCCCCCGGGACGCCGTGGTACGCCGCGTGGAAGATCAGGTTGTCGCGGATCGAGATCGAGCGGTCGAGGTTGCTGCGCTGCGGCACGACCGCGAGTTGCGCACGCGCCCGGACGGGATCGCGCATCACGTCGACACCGCCCAGGCGGGCCGTTCCGGCGGTCGGCCGCACGCGGGTCGTCAGCATGCCGACGGTCGTCGTCTTTCCCGCGCCGTTCGGCCCGAGCAGCCCGAACACCTCGCCCGGCGCCGCGGCGAAGGAAACGCCGTCGACAGCGTTCACGGGTGACTTCGGGTACCTCTTGACGAGGTCGACCACCTCGACGGCAAGCCCCGTGCTCTCCTCGACGGCCACGTCGAGATCGTAGGCGTGGGTGCCGCCGGCCAGGCTCAGTTGCTGACCCAGTTGTTGACGTGGTGTAACGGAATTCGCCAATTTCCGCGAAACGCCGACGAGATCGGCACACTGACGCGATGCGGCGCGGGGTCTGGCTCCTCATCATCGGCGTTCTCCTGGCTGCGGCCGGTGCGGCGTCGGCCTATGGAGCCGGGGGCGGGACGACCACGGTGGAGACCACCACCTCGGAGGCGACGGCGCCGACGACCACGACCACGACGTCGACGACCACGACGTCGACGACCACCACCTCGACGACTACGACCTCGACGACCACGACTTCGAAGACCACCACCTCGGCTACCACGACGCCGTCGACCACCACCACCCGCACGACCAAGACGACGCCGGCACCGAGGTCCTACTCGAGCCTTCCTGCCTCCTATCTGTCCGACGGCTGCGTCGGAGCTGGTGCGGCGGCGATCGCCGAACCGGGAAGCCGAGTACTGGCGCTGGGCACCCCGGCTGCCGGCCGCGGCGCGTCCGAGTATCCGACCAAGTCGCCGATCGTTCGCTTCCTCTCCTCGACGGCGAGCGGATCGTCGTGCTCGACCGCGCGCGTCAGCCTCGGGTCGGTGTCGCTCTTCGGCGGGGTCATCACTGCCCAGAGCATTACCGCGGTGGGTGGCCGTGGAACGGTGAGCGGCTTCGCCATCTATGGATCGCCCACGGAGCTCGGCGCCGGAGATTCGGTGCAGGTCGGCGGGTGGGGACAGGTCACGCTGGGGAAGACGGTCGGCCGGCTGCGGGCACCGCTCGTCGTGGAGCTCACCGCGGCGCATGGCGGTCTGCCGGCCGGGACGACGATCGCGTTCGGCTTCGCCGCAGCGCCGCAGTCCGCCCACCACGCCCACGGCAACCACGCTGCGAGTGGGGATGCCTCCAAGCAGGCCAAGGGCAGGACCAAGGAGTCGAAGCCGATCGACTTTCCCGCGGCACCCGACCCATTCATCGAAGACGACGTTCTGACGCCGGTCGCGCAGCACAACGCAGTCGTCTCGTCCGCGATCCAGTACCTCGGAATCAAGTACCAGTGGGGCGGCGCGACCCCGGCAACCGGCTTCGACTGCTCGGGACTCGTCACGTACGTGTTCGCGAAGCTCGGCGTGTCACTGCCGCACTACACGGTTTCGCAGTACACCTCGCCCGACGGCGTCTGGGTATCGCCGCACCACCTCGAGGCCGGCGACCTCGTCTTCTTCGTCGGCTCCGACGGGACCCGCAAGGCACCGGGGCACGTCGGGATCTACGTCGCCGACGGCTACTTCATCGACGCGCCGCACACGGGCTCGTTCGTTCGCGTCGACAGCCTCAAGGACAAGCGGTTCGCGAGCATGTACGTCGGCGCGAGGCGGATCGAGACGCAGTTGCTCGTCTCCCGCCACCTGCTCGGGGAGACCAAGCCGACGGCTACGGATGCCGCGCCGTTCCTCCACCAGCTGAGCTTCCAGGCCTCGGGTGCCCTGCCGATCGCAGCCGCGGTGCCGACGGCCGAGCACATTCCGGCGGCGGCCGGGAGCGACACGCTTCTGCTCGTGGGCGGCCCGCTCGGCGCGCTCATCGCATTGTCCGCGGCGGGCGCCGGAGCGTTCTTCGTCCGCAAGCGACGCCGCGAGGATCTGCCCGCAGCGCCGCTACACTAGGCCCCCGCCGGGCGCATTCGTCTAGTGGCCTAGGACACCGCCCTCTCACGGCGGCGGCACGGGTTGTGGGTCGCGAGGTGAAAGCCCCGGTTACTTGGCGCAACAGCTGAGCCGCCGCACCCAGTCAGGGCAATCCCAGCGACTAGCGCGCCAACGGTTCCCAACGCCCCTCGGCTGAACCTGCTCATGCTGTCAATACGGTACTGGGCCGCCCGACTGTCACACCATCGGCGGGCCTCGGGGGTCATTCCGGAACACTGGCCCAACTGAGCGTCCTCGTCTTGGGAAGGTGTGACGTTTCCGCTCGCGGCGTCGTATCTTGGCGACATGAAGATGTTGACCGGATCGGTCGTCCTCGTCGCGGCGGCGCTTGCGCTGTCCGCCTGCGGCGGCAGCAGTATGGTCGCGGTCAACGCTGGCCCCGACTTGGTTCAGGTCACGCTGCATCCGTCACTCTGGAAGCCGATCAGGGCCGAGGCCCGAAGCATGGCCAAATCGCTCGGAGATCCTTCGGTGAAGACCGCGCAGGTGTACGGGCCGGACTCCCGTTACCTCCTCGTCAAGGCGTCGTCGGGCGACTTAGTGCAGAAGATCGCACGGGAGCGAAAGGGCTTCTATCTGATCGTGCTCCACGGTCACTTCGTCTGCCACGGGTGCTCTCGGCCACCCGGATCGACGGCGAAGCCGCCTCAGGGCAAGATCGCCACGGAGGTCTGGTCGCCCAAAACCGGGCAGACTGACTTCGGCATCGGCAACAAGCCGATGGCGACGGCGCACCTCCGAGGCCCTACCGTGATCCAGATCTCAGGCAGGAAACAGAACTTCGCTTATGCGTACGAAGTGCCAATCGACCCCTCCCACCCCGAGCGAGGGCAATGGAGCACGCTGGTGCGCATGCGTCCGGTGAGCGCGGGCTATCGACTGTCAATCGGAAGTCCAGAGCGCGAATGGGTTGTCACCGCCGTAAAGTCGATACCGCAAGATGGCCAGCACGCCGCAGTTCGGGGTTGGCCGGGGCCGAACCCGATCTGGCACGGCAGACTCGTCTTACGCCCTGCCGCCTGAGACGCGTCGTCAGGGGTCATTCTCGAACACTGGGCCAGGCGAATGCCTGTAGCCCGACCAGCAAGCACCGGCTGCCGTTCGGCTTAGGCTGCTCGCTGGAGAACGGCGCGCACGGTCGATGGCCACCAGTTCTCTCCGTCGTGGGCTGTCGGGATGCGGTCGGCGTTGAGGTTCGCGGCGATCTGGCGGAGGCTCTTGCCTGCGGCGCGTTCGTCACGAATGCGCTTCGCCACCTCGGAGGGGACGGCCGGTTTGCGTCCCCGGCTCGCCGGCTCGAAGTCGCGGCCGTGCCGTCCGCCGTCGCTCGACCGCTAGTCGCTCGAGTTCGTCGACGGGAATCAGCGTGGTGCCCCAGGGCAGCTCGATCGTGTCTATGTAGGGAAGTAGGCGGCGGAGCGTAGAGGGGCTGATGCCGAGCGCCTCAGCTGCCTGGCTGCGGGTGTAGGCGAGCCGCTCGACGCGGCGTGCTTCGCGCACGACCATCCGCGGTGGTTCAGCGGTTGGCGAATGGGTGATCGGAGGCCTCGGCTCCTGGCTCGGATTGAGGTGGCGACGCGTCTTATCGGCGCGGCGTTGCTGGCGGCGGCGCGACATGCCGTACAAGCGTACACGAATCATGATGCCGGTTCTGCACCTAGGTGCATCTGTGTCACGCCCGCTATTCCTGTACGCAAGGAGCGGCTCAGCGCCTGCTGAGCAGCCGCTAGAGCTCGATCGCAGGCGTGCGACGGAGACCTTGTTCCAGTTCAATCAGCCGCTGCAGCGTAGTGAGCGACTCCTGGTCCCGTTCGCGGTCGAGAGCGGCCAGCATCCGCGCGTGATCGTCGAGCGACGCGACCGCCGGCCGCAGCCCTTGCCCGAGCGGCGGGCGCTCGGCGCGGCGTCGCAGGTCGTCGTATCCGTGCGTACCGGCCGGCTCGGGCACGATCTTCAGCTCACCCGCGTCGGTCTCGAGCTCGAGGACGCCGCGGCCGACCAGATCGCGCTCCAGCACCGGAGGCTTCCCATCAGGTCGGCGCGCGTCCAGCTCCTTCAAGGCAAGGCTGAGTCGGCGTAGGTTCTCCTCCCGCGTCGACGGCACGATGTCCAGGCCGTCCGTGAGTTCGCCCGATCCGTGCAGCACCCGACCGAGGCCCCCGACCACGATGTAGGTCACTCGCTGCCGCTCGAGCGCCTGCAGCAGCGCATACGGGTCGAATTCGCTGGCCATCAGCGCCGACGCGCCTTCAGCATCGTCTGCAACCGCTCTTGCGGCGTCCGCTCTAGGGCCTTCCCCAGCCGCGCCTCCAGACGCGCGTCGCGGCCGCGGTACGGCACCAGCGACAGGTCGAGGTCGAAGCCGCAAGCCTGCAGCAGCTCGCGCAGCGTCTCAAGGCTCGGCGTCACGGCGTCGCGCTCCCAGCGCGCAATCTGCGCCCGATCCTTGCCGCTTCGCCGCGCCAACTCGCCCTGCGAGAGCCCTGCCCGCGTCCGCGCCTGCCGGATCAGCGTGCCGCTCGTCATGCACCTATTGTACTCACCTGGTGCGTTACGCGCATGAGTGACACATCTGTTACAGTGATCTCCATGGCGCGGAAAGTCGACGCGCAGCAGCTCCGGATCGAGGTGGATGGCACGTCGAAGTCCGCCGCGCGCCCGCGGGCACCGGAGCGAGGTAGGCCCGCGCCTTCGCCTGATCGTCATCCACCTGTCAAGGAGCTGCTCAGAACGCCAGGAGCGCTCCTGAACCGGTCCCACCTTCGCCAGCTCGGCCTCGAGCGCCGCGCCGTCGACGCCGTGTTCCGGGCCCTGCCTGTCGTCGCACTTCCCGGCTACTCCCGCCCACTGATCCGCGCCGAGCAATACCTGGAGCTCGTCGAGCATCACACGTTCCGCGACGACCGGGTGCGCCCGATACGGTCGAACGGTGGCTAGCGCCTGGATCACGACGCGGCCGACCGCTGGCGGCCGAAGCCGGTACCGCGTCATGTACCGGCTCGGCGGTCGGGAGAGCATGCCTCGCTACGCCGGCTCCTTCGCGACCAAGCGGGAAGCTCTGACCCGGAAGGCGTGGGTGCTGGGCGAGCTCGCCGCGCTGCGCGTTCCCGATCTTCGCCTAGTGGATGAGCGGTCGTCCTCCCCCACGCTCACCGATGTCGCGGAACGGTGGCAGTCATCGCGGGTCGACGTCGCCACGGGCACCCTCCAGACCTACCGGGTCGCCCTAGGACGCGTCCTGCCAAGACTCGGCGACCGACCTGTCGGCGATATCGACGCCCAGACAATCGCGGACCTCGTGGCAGACCTCCACGAGGAGGGGTTGAAGAAGCAGACGATCCGCAAGACAGTCAGCGTCCTAGCGATGGTCCTCGATCACGCGCGCATACAGCCGAACCCAGCCCGCGATCGCTTGACGGTCAAGCTGCCACGCGAGGAACGCCGCCACGTCCAGCCCCCGACCGCGGAGCACGTCGAGGCGGTCGTCCGTCTCCTGCCGACGCGGTATCGGCTTGCCGGCGCTGATCCTCGATGCCACCGGAATGCGCATCGGCGAGCTCGAGGCGCTCACCTGGGGCGACGTCGACGAGCCGCGCGGTCGCTGGCGGATCGCAACGAGCAAGACGGGTCGCCCGCGCTGGGTGAGCCCACCTCCGCTCCTCCTCGACGCCGTCCTCGACCTGTGTCCGCGCGACGACCGCCATCCGGATCGCCGGGTCTTCGAGCAGGTCACGAGCGAGCGTCTCCGTACAGCGCTGACACGTGCGTGCACGGCCGCGGGCGTTCCGGCCTTCTCGCCGCACGACCTTCGCCACCGCCGCGTGTCCTTGCTCCACCTCGGTGGGATGCCGTGGGCGCGAATCGGCGAGCTCGTCGGCCACGACGACCTCGTGACAACGGCTCGCACCTACACGCACGTGGTCGCGGACGAACGCGAGCTCGACTACGCCGAGATCCTCAGCTAACGCAGCTTCGTGTAGGCGCCGCTAGTCGCTTCCGAGGCCGATCGGCACCTTCTCGTCGCCGAAGACGGCCGCGACCTCCAATTGGCCGCCGAGAGCTTCGACGTACCGCGCAAGGGTCGATAGGTAGACATCCCGCTCGCGTTCGATCCGCGACACGTTGGCCTGCGACACGCCCAGAGCGTCCGCGATGTCGCGCTGTGTCAGTTCGCGCGACTCTCGGATCTGGGCAAGTGCCTCTGCATCGCGCATCGCCTGCGCGTAAGCAGCGACACGCGCCGCGCGCGCGGGGTCGGACCGAACTCGCTCTCGTAGGTTCTTGTAGGGCTTCGCCATTAGCGTCCTCCCTCACGTTCTCGCTCGTGTGCGATCTCCTCGAGGTGCTCGTCGTACAGATCGTCGGCGATCGGCACGAACTCGTCGTACCACTCGTTCCAGCTCCCGCGCTTGTCCCCGCCGATCAGCAGAATCGCCTTCCTGCGTGGGTCGAACGCGTAGAGAACTCGAATCGTCGAGGCCGGCGGAATCAACTCCTTCATGTTCTTGTGACGCGACTGCTTCACGTTGTCGGCGAACGGCCGCCCCAGGGCCGGGCCGCGCGCTTCGAGGTACTCGATCGCTGCGTCGATCTTCTCCTGGTCCTCCTCGTCAAGAGCGTCCCACCAGCTCTCGAACTGATCCGTGTACTCGACCTCCCAGGTCGTCGGCATAATGCACGCATTGTATAACGCTTACGTTGTCACCCGCAAGAGGGATCTTCAAACTCGTGCCGTCCCGGCACGGAGAACGTCGCTGCGTGCAGACCCCGGTGCAGTCCTCGCGCGGAAAACATGGCCACTTGCAGGGCTGTCCGAATCCCGTATGCGCCTCCTCAGTAAAGCCCCTGCTCGGCGGGGGCTTTTTTCGTTCTGTCGGCCTCTGGAAAGACGTGCGGCGCAGGCATATGCTGTTCGGAATGCGTCGTCGCCGTGGCATCTGGATCGTTGCTCTGCTACCAGCCGCCCTCGCGGCAGCTGTCGTCGTGCCGGCGAGCGCCGCGGCGCCGACCCGCGCGACCAGCCCCGCGTCCACCGTCGACACCACGTACTCGTGCCACGTCGGGAGCGTGAACAGCGTCACGATCTACGGGGGCGTAACCCTCCCGCCGATCAACGGCCAGCGGCAGTCGGGAGTGTTCGCCCTGACCACGAACCCGAGGAGCGTGACGAAGAACGGCACCACAACCACGGTGTCGCAGATCGGCTTCGGCGCGCGGAAGAACAGCCTGAAAATCGACAAGTCGTCGTGCCACCGCGTGAACCAGCAGATCCCGTTGAAGTCGAAAGGGCTGTCCGGCCCGCCTGAGACGGCGACGCCGACCAAGTTCGGCCACCTCAACCTGCGCTGCGGGACGCACGGCACAGTCCTCGTGCGGCTCCGGCTCACGATCACGGCGGGAGTCCCGACCCACGCGCTCGTTGCGGTACGTAACGGCAACGCGAAGAGTCGGCCGCTCGCGTTCTACAGCTGGAACCCGCACAAGATCACCGCGTATACCGGCAACAGCTGCGTCGACATCGGCTAGCGCGCGACGGTCGCACTCGGCGGTCTGGGCGCGAACCCGCCCGAGGACGCCGTCTTTCCCGTCCATCTCGCCAACTCCGACGGCGAGCCGACCACCGGCGAGCGGAACCACCGCATCCACTTCGAGGCCGACCAGCTCCGCCCGTCGACGCACACATCGCCGGGCCGGGAGGCACGGTCCAGAACGACACCACGGCGGTTTCGGACCCCTGCGCCAGCTTCTAGTAGGCGCTGTAACCCAGACGTGAGCGAGGGCGCGGGCAGCCGCGCCCTCTTCGTCTTTGGGATCTCGTCCGGTCGGGGTGATGTTGCGCCGAGCCGGAGCAGCGACGTTGGAGGCGTGAGCGCCGAAGCCACCGCCGGGCCGGCCGAAGAGTCGGGCGGCGACACGCTCGTCGCGATCCTCCTCTCGATGGCGATGTTCGTGCTCGTCGTCGACACGTCGCTGATGAACGTCTCGATCTCGGCCGTCGTGCACGACCTCGACACGACCGCGAGCGGCGTGCAGTCGGCGATCGCGCTGGAGGCGCTCGTCTCGGCGGCGTTCATCCTCATCGGCAGCAAGATCGGCGACCTCTTCGGGCGTAAGCGCGCCTACATCATCGGCCTGCTCGGGTATGCGGCCGGGGCGCTCTCGATGACGGTGTCGCAGAGCCTCCTGCCGATCGTCATCTTCTGGGCGATCGTCGGCGGGCTCGGCGCGTCGCTGCTGCTGCCGGCGATGCAGTCGCTGATCCACGGGAACTTCCAGGGAGCGATGCAGCGCCGCGCGTACGCGCTGGTCGGAGCGGCAGCCGCGATCGCCGCCGCCGTAGGACCGCTCGTCGGCGGCTTCATCACGACGTACCTGTCCTGGCGCGTCGCGTTCGGCGGCGAGGTCGTGATCATCGCGATCGTGCTCCTCGGCAGCGGACGCGTCCACGACGTGCCGTACACGGGAGAGCGCGGCATCGACCTCGTCGGCGCGGTCCTCTCGGCACTCGGGATGGGCGGCGTCGTGCTCGGGATCCTCGTCTGGCAGGAGGGTGGCGGGGCGGTCGGTGCGCTGATCGCGATCGGCCTCGGCGCGCTCGGACTGCTCGTGTGGTGGCTGAGGAAGCGCAAGCGCGAGGGGAAGCCCGCACTGATCGACGCTGACCTCTTCAAGTCCAAGTACTTCCGCCTCGGGATCACCGGCCAGACGATGCAGCAGATCTCGCTCGGCGGGATGATGATCGCGCTCCCCATCTTTCTCCAGATGGTGCTCGACTACAACGCCTTGCAGGCGGGCCTCACGCTTGCGCCCCTTTCGCTCAGCATGTTCGCCGTCGCGCTCGTCGCGGGCCGTAAGGCCGGGGACAAGAGCCCGAGCAAGATCATCCGCTGCGGCTTCTTCCTGCTCGCGTTGGGCATCGCGATCCTGATTCCGATCGTCCCGCGCGCCCACTCCGGCTGGTGGATGGTCGTGCCGCTGCTCATCGCCGGCACGGGACTGGGCCTCCTCGTGTCGCAGCTCAACAACTACACGCTGTCGCCCATCGAGGAGGAGCGCGTGAGCGAGGCGGCAGGTGTCAACTCGGCCGGCGGTTCCTTCGGGCTCTCGTTCGGCCTCGCCTTTGCGGGAGCGATCATGCTCGCTTCGCTGTCGCTCCTCTTTACGCACGAAGCGAACTCGAGCGACGTGCTCTCCTCGCGCCAGGCCACGCAAGTGTCGAAGGCGTTGGAGAAGAACGCCGAGGTGATGACGCAGGCGCACCTCGAGGAACTGCTGGTGGGCAAACCGCCCGCGGCCAAGGCCGAGATCCTCCGCATCAACGAGAAGGCACGGCCGAGGGCTCTCGAGATTGCGTTGCTCGTACCGCTCATCGCCTCGCTGATCGGGCTACTGAACGGCTTCCGGATGACGCGGCTGGCCGATCCCGAGCCGTCCTCCTCTGCGGAGTCCGTGCTCGGCGGCTGAGGCTCCGATCTCGTCCGGCGACGGAAGTACCCTCGCCGCAGCTTGTCCAGCCATCTGATCGACGCCAGGGGAACCGTCGAGCCCAATGTCGACCCCAAGGGCGTCGAGTCGCGGCTGCACGACGGAGTCTTCCTCTGGCTCGACATCGACACCCCCGGCGACGCCGACTTCCAGCTGCTGCGCGACGTCTTCAAGTTGCACCCGCTCGCGCTCGAGGACGCGCGCAAGTTCGGACAGCGGCCCAAGCTCGAGAACTACGACGACTTCACGGTGCTGATCGTCTTCGGTGCCGTCGACGATCCGACCCGCCGGTCCGGGCTCGCGCCGATCGAGGTGCACTGCTTCTACTCCGAGAAGTGGCTGATCACCGTGCACAAGGGAGAGTGCTCGGTCTTCGAGGACCTCCGGAACCAGACACATCGCCAGCTGGAGCGCTACGAGGAAGGGCTCGGCATCCTCTACCTCGTCGTCGACGAGCTCGTCGACAGCTTCTTCCCCCAGCTGTCCGAGCTCGACGAGGAGTTCGACGAGCTCGAGGACACGATCCTCACCGACCCTCAGCCGTCGTCCCTGCAGCAGGCCATCACGATGAAGCGGCAGCTCGTGCAGCTGCGGAAGATCGTCAATCCGATGCGCGACATGTTCGCGGCGCTCCTCTCCGGCCGCTACGAGCTGCCGGGCATGACCGAGGAGCACGAGCGCTACTTCCGCGACATCTACGACCACCTGATCCGCGTCGCGGAACAACTCGACGACTACCGCGACCTCGCCTCGGGCACGACGGACCTCTACCAGTCGACCGTCGGCAACAAGATGAACCTGACCATGAAGCAGCTCGGCTGGGTCGCGACCTTCTTCCTGCCGCTCTCGTTCCTCACCGGGTTCTTCGGCCAGAACTTCACACTGCTCGTCGGCACCATCATCCGGCCCGGCTGGACGTTCTGGGTGCTCGGCATCGGGCTCGACCTCGCCGCTTTCATCGCCGTCCTGTTCTGGTTCCTCAACAGCGAGCGCGGCAACCTGCGGCTCCGCATGCCTGATCTCCCTGCCCTGCCGCACCGCAAATGAGCTCGCCCTTCTGGGCGGCCGAGCACTGGTGCCAGGAGGAGAGCGGCAAGGTCCGCCACTCGTTCGAGCTGGTCGTCTTGACGTGCGCGCTGCTGATGCTGCCGGCCGTGCTGATCCAGGACTCCTCGTTGCGTTCGCCGTGGACCGTCCTCTCGTGGGTCCTCGGCACATTTGTCTGGCTGATCTTCACCGTCGAGCTCGCGCTCACGCTGCGTCACGCGCACGACCGGCGCGCGGCGCTCCGCGCGCACTGGGCCGACGCAGTAGTCGTCTTCGCGATCTTTCCCCTGTGGGGGCTGTTCTTCGCGGCGCTCGGCTCTGGCTGGCTGCGCGGCTGGCGCCTCGCCCGCCTCTGGGTGATCGCGGCGCGAATCTTCCGCGCCGAGGGCCTCCTCACGCACCGCCGCAACTTGCCCTACGTCGCGGCTTTGACGCTGCTGCTCGTGACGGTCACGGGGATCGCGGTGCACGAGACGGACCCGACCCGCTTCCCGAATCCGTGGCGCGGCCTCTGGTTCGCGATCGTGACCGTCACCACCGTCGGCTACGGCGACACCTTTCCCACCTCACCGATGGGCCGCGTGATCGCCTCGTTCCTGATGATCGTCGGCATCGGCTTTCTCGGCCTTGCAACCGCGTCGATCGCCGGCCACTTCGTCAACCAGGACGCCACCGAGAAGCACCGCGAGGCGACCGACAACCAGGCCAAGATCCTCGCCGAGTTGCGGCGGCTGCACGAGCGGCTCGACCGTCTCGAGGCCCGGAACTGACGAAGGCTGGATCTGCCCCTTTCGTAATCGGTCACGCGGGCGTAACCTCGGAGAGGGCGGGCCTCGGTCGCGGCCCCCTTCTCCGGGGCCCGCCCTTCCATTTGCTTAGACGTCGGTTCCGGCCGAGTGGTTCGAAGAATCGTGTAACGACTTTGCGAGAACCGATCGGCGCGTCGGCGAGTAGTAGAGGAGGCACCGACAGAGCGCGGCCAGCCTGACGCCGGTCGTGCTCTCCGATAGGGGCGGCCCTCAGCCGTCCCGCTCCTCGCAGGGGGCGGCTGCCACGGCCATAGCAGCCGCCCCCACTTTCGTTTCCGAGTCTTCGGCCCCGGGAACGCTGGAGGCTCAATGCGGCTGCGGTGGAAGAACCTCAAGAAGATCGTCCGGCTCTGGGTCGAGTTGTTCGATAAGCACAACCTGCTGACCTACGCGAGCGCGATCGCGCTGCGAACGTTCATCGCCGGAGTCGCGTGCTCGCTCTTCATGCTCGGCATCCTCGGCGCGACCCACCAGGAGCGGCTCTGGCGGTCGACGATCGCCCCCCAGATCAAGCCCAAGGTCCTCCCCCACGTCTTCGCCGGCATCGACCAGACGGTGAGCCGCGTGTTCTCGTCCTCGACTGTGGGTCTGCTCGCTTTCGCGGCCGCACTGGCCGTCTGGGAGGTCTCGGGCATCGTCCGCGCGGCAATCGGCGCGCTCAACGAGATCTACGAGACCCCGGAGACACGACCGTTCTGGATCCGGTTCCCCCTCTCGTTCGGGCTCGCAGTCCTCTTCCTCTCGGCAGTGCTCGGAGCCGTCGCCATCATCTGGGCCGGACACGTCTCGGGTGCGTGGAGCATCCCCGTCCTGATCCTGCGCTGGCCGGCTGCAGTCGTCCTCGTCGCATTCGCCTTCGAGTTGATCGTGCGTTGGGGCCCGGACGAGAATCGACGCAAGCGCTGGACGAGCCTCGGCTCCGCACTCGTCGTGGTCGGCTGGATCGGCCAGACGCTGATCATGGGCGCGTACGTGAAGTCCGTGGCCGACTTCCGCACCGCGATCGGGAGCCTCGAGGTCTTCATCTTCCTCGCGACGTTCTGCTACATCGCCGCGATCATCTTGCTCGTCGCGATGGAGCTCGACGAGCTTGTCCGCGCCGACGCACAGCGGCCGCGCGCGAGACAGAAACTGCTCCCGCTCGTCGCGGGTGTGGTTCGCGGTTCCGCTGCTTAGGACGCCGTCAGCTCGGCGACGAGCGGCGCGGTATCGAGCGGGTCGAAGCCGATGCGTCCTGCGATGTTCTCGGTCGAGGGTCGCGTGCCCTCCGCGAACAACCCGCGCAGGATCTCGCCGGTCGCGCTGCTCCGCCACCAGTCTTCGCCGACCTCGCCGCGCAGATACGAGACAAGCTGCGCCGAGCGGACCCAGGCGCGCAGATAGTCGGCGGAGTAGAAGCCGGCGTCCATGTCGGACAGGTAGCGGCGCGCGTCGTAGCGGAGGCCGGTGGCCTCGCTGAGCAACGGCTCGTAGTCGCGGGACGAGCCACCGTGCTCGCTGCCGAACGCCGACCAGAACCCGAGCTCGTAACGGAGCTTCGCGCTGTAGCGGCGGTAGAGAAGCGCCTCGAGGAAGAGCGTCGCCTCGGCGTTCTCCTCGGCCTCGGCATCGGACAACCCGAAGTGGAGGGCGTGCCAGCCAGGCTCGCGCGTGACGGCCTCGACGATATACGAGTAGATCTCCGTCAGCGCGTGGTCACGCGAAAGCGCGCGGAACGTCCACGGCAGCCGGGGGTCGCAGCCGGCGTAGTGCAGCGCGTGTCCGGCCTCGTGGAGGAACGCTTGATAGTCGGCGAGACCTCCCTGGGCGCGCGTGATGAGGTGGACGACCTCGGGCGGGTCGGCCGCGATCACGCAGGCGCGCGGATTCTTCTGCGGGCGGTCTTCGAGGTCGAGGCGGATGTTCGGGATCGCCGCGAGCTCGAACCCGAGCTCGCGGACGGTCTCGACGCAGACGTCGACCGAGCGCTCCTTGGGATATGTCGCCTCGAGTGGCGAGAGGCGCCGCAGCCAGCCGACATGGGCACTCGAGGGAAGCTCGGTGCGGTCGGGGCCGAGCAGCCGCTCGAACCAGCGCCCGCGTAACCCTGCGTACGCGTCGTCGACCGCGTCGGACGTCCGGCGAAGCACGGTCTCGAGCTCGCGCAGCGAGATCTGCTTGTCCGCTTCGTTGCGCGCGACCGCGTCCCGCTCGCCGGAGAGCGTGCCCTCGAGATCGTCACGGGAGACCAGCAGCTCTCGCCGCTGCTCGTTGAAGTGCGCACTGAGCTCCTGGACCAGCTCCCCGAGCTCCTCACGCTGCGCGTAGCCGGCCAGGACGGCGAGCTTCGCCTCAGCCGCATTCAGCGGCAGCTCCTCGCCCTCGAACGTCAGGCGCGCCGCGAGGAGCGCGTTCTCGAGCTCGTCCTCGCGCGCCGCGAGCTCTGCGTCGACGATGCCGCCCTCGCACGACTTGCGCAGCCGGTAGAGGCGCTCACGCTCGTCGGGCTCGGTCGCCTCGTCTTCTGCCTTGCGCAGCGTCTGGAGCTGCTCCTGCGTGAAGAGGTCTGCGTGCCGCGCGACGATCGCCGCCTGCTCGGACGTCTCCTTCTCGCCCACGCGAACCGCGCGAACCTCCTCCGCAGCTTCGGCGTGGTACGCCCCATACGCGTCCTCGTACTCCTGCGGGCTGCGAATGGTCGTTGTGCTCATCGGTGGGCGTGGACGCGTGCGAGGCGACCCACCGTCGAGAGTAGTTGGTCCAGCTCGAACGGCTTCGGCAGGACCGCATCGGCGTGGCTCAGACCCGGGTGCGCAGGATCGACGGAGCCGGTGACGAGCACGACCGGGATCGGCGGCTGCTGCGACTGGCACTCGGACACGAGCTCGTCGCTTCGCTCGCCGCGGAGGTGGACGTCGAGGACGACGACGTCGATCTCGTGCTCGCCGAGCATCGCGCGCGCGGTGGCGAGCGAGTGAGCCTCGACGACCTCGTGGCCCTCGAGCTCGAAATTCACCCTGCACAGAAGCCGGATCGCCGGTTCGTCATCAACGACCAGGATCCGGACAGGCGCCGCATGCCCCCCGGTATCGCGCATCGGGGCGAGTCTAACGAGCGTCGCGATCGCCCGTACCCACGGGTCGTGACCGCCCGTTTACTCCTTTGAAGTGGCACAGGACACTCCGCAGCCCGCACGCAACGGCAGCGGCGTCCAGAACGCCGACGTCGCCGGCTTGCCGTTGCCGACCCAGCGCTTCAGGCGCCAGGCCTGGCTCGCCTTCGAGCGCGCGCTCGATCCGCTCGCGCCACCGAAGCCGCTCCCGCCGGCTGCGATCAGGCCGCCGCCGCGCGCAGACGGCGCAGAGTGACCTCCCGGCCGAGCAGCTCGATGCTCTCGAACAGGCCGGGTGAGATCTTCGAGCCGGTGATCGCGATACGGATCGGCTGAAACGCCTGGCGCGGCTTGAGGCCGAGCCGGTCGGCGGCGTCGCGGAGGGCCGTTTCGATCGCAGCCGCCTCGAACGGGTCGAGGGAGGCGAGCGCTTTTTCCGCTGCGGCGAGCATCGGCGCCCCGACGTCGAGGTCGGCCGGGTCGGGCTGCACGTCGCCGAAGAGGAAGCCCGCGAACCCGGGGAACTCCGCCAGCCGCGAGATCTTCTCCTGCACGAGCGGCGTGGCGCGCGCGACGAGCTCGGCGTCCCAGTCGTAGCCGTTGTCCCCGAGCCAGAGAACGAAGCGGTGCGCTAGCTCCTCGGGCGGCAGGTTGCGCATGTAGACGCCGTTCAGCCAGTCGAGCTTCTGGTAGTCGAACTGAGCCGGACTCGCACTGACCCGCTCGAGCGAGAAGCGCTCGATCAGCTCTTCCTGGGACATGACCGTCGTCTCGCCGTCCGGTGCCCAGCCGAGCAGCGCGAGGAAGTTCATGAGCGCCTCGGAGAGGTAGCCCGCGGACCGGAACTCGTCGATGCCGGTGGCTCCGTGCCGCTTCGAGAGCTTCTTGCCGTCCGCGCCGAAGATGCTCGGCACGTGCGCGTAGACGGGAACGTCGCCGCCGATCGCCCGGATGATGTTCAGCTGCTTCGGCGTGTTCGAGATGTGGTCGTCGCCGCGGATGACGTGCGTGATCCCGTCCCAGACGTCCTCGAGCGGCGACGCGAAGTTGTAGGTCGGCCGACCGTCGGAGCGGACGAGCACGACGTCCTCGAGCTCCTCGTTCGGGTACTGGATGCGGCCGCGGACGACGTCGTCCCACGCAGTCACGCCGTCGTCGGGCATACGAAAGCGGATCGCGCCCTCGTCCTCGTACGCCTTTCCCTCGCTGACGAGCTGCTCGGCGATGCGCCGGCAGTCGTCCATCCGGTCCAGCTGGAAGGTGAGCGGGCCGTCCCAGTCGATCCCGAGCCAGCGCAGCGAGTCCTGGATCTGGTCGACCGCGGCCGCGACCTCGCGGCTCGTGTCGGTGTTCTCGATCCGCAGGAGGTTCTTGCCGTCCTGGTGCCGAGCGAAGAGCCAGTTGAAGAGGAAGGTGCGAACGCCGCCGACGTGGAGGAAACCGGTGGGGCTGGGAGCCATCCTGACGACCACGGTCATGCGGATAGCGTAGGCCGGGTGCGAGTCCGGACGCTGACGGTGCGGGAGCTCAATCGCGCCACGCTCGCGCGCCAGCTCCTGCTCGACCGGCGGCGACTGCCGGTGTCGCGCGCGATCGAGCGGCTCGTCGGCCTGCAGGCGCAGTGGCCCCCGTCGCCGTACCTCGGCCTCTGGACGCGCCTCGAGGGCTTCCAGCGCGTGACGCTCGAACGTGCATTACAGCGCGGCGAGGTTCTCAAGCCGACAGTCATGCGGGGGACGCTGCATCTCGTCACGGCGCGCGATTACCCCGTCTTCTATGCCGCGTTCAAGGACATGTACACCTGGTTCGGACCCCTCCACCTCGACCGCGCCGTGGCATCGCTCGACGGGGTGCGCGCCCTCGTGCGCGACGACCGAGTCAGCTACGAGGAAGTTCTCGCGCACTTGCGCGGCGCACATCCGGATCTGGAGGAAACCGACTGGCGCCGGATGGTGCACGCGGTGCGCCGCCACGCTCACCTCCTACACGCGCGCGAGACAGCGACCTGGACGACCCGCCCCACGGCCACGTACGAGCCACACGGTGACCCAGAGGCTGTCGAGGCCGGAGTCGCGCGCACTGAGCTCGTGCGCCGCTACCTGCGCGCGTTCGGGCCGGCTGCGAAGGCCGACATCGCCTCATGGTCCGGCCTCCGCGTCCGCGACTTCGAGCATGCCCTCGACGGGCTTACGGCATACCGCACTGAGGACGGCAAGACGCTCTACGACACGCAGCGAGCGCCACTCCCGCCTGCGGACACGCCCGCGCCGGTCCGCTTCCTGCCGAAGTGGGACAACGTCCTGCTCGCCTTCGCCGACCGCCGCCGCGTCCTATCGGACGACCTGCGTAAAACCGTGATCGGAAAGAACGGGGACGTCGCGGCCACGGTGCTCGTCGACGGGCTCGTCGCGGGAATCTGGAGCGGCTCGGCCCGGGTAGAGCTGATGGTGCCGCTGACGCGCACGCAGAAGGCGGAGGTCGCAGACGAGGCCAAGCGACTCGAGGCCTGGCTGTGCTGATCGGCGCGCACATCTCCTCCGCGGGCGGGATCGACAAGGCAATCGACCGCGCGGTCGAGCTGGGCGCCGACTCGGTGCAGGTCTTCACTCAGAGCCCGCGTGCCTGGCGGCCGACGAACCACGACCCGGAGAGCTTCGAGCGCTTCCGCGAGAAGCGGGCGGAGGCCGGGATCGGCGGCGTCCTCTGCCATGCCGTCTATCTCGTGAACCTCGCCTCGCCCGATCCCGTCGTGTACGAGCGCTCGGTCGCGGCCATGCGGAACACGACGGAGGTCGCCGCGGCGATCGGCGCCGACGGCGTCGTCTTCCACGTCGGGTCGCATCTCGGCAGCGGGCTCGAGGCCGGGCTCGAGCACGTGGTACCCGCGCTCGAGCAGGTGCTCGAGCTGTGCACCGACGAGACCTGGCTCCTGATGGAGAACTCGGCGGGAGCCGGTGGCACCATCGGCCGCTCGATCGAAGAGCTCGCTGTTCTCCACGAACGGCTGGGGCAGCATCCACGGCTCGGCATCTGCCTCGACTCGTGCCATCTCTACGTCTCGGGAGTCGACGTGACCGACCCCGTCGCGCTCAACGCATGCCTCGACGAGGTCGACTCTTCGATTGGCCTCGATCGGCTGCGGGCGCTGCACGTGAACGACTCCGCGGCGCCGTTCGCCTCGAATCGCGACCGGCACGCGAACGTCCTCGAAGGCGAGCTCGGCGAGAAACTCGGCGTGTTCCTCTCGAGCCCGCGGCTGCAGGGACTGCCTGCCGTGCTCGAGACGGCGGGGCCCGAGAATCACGGCCCCGACGCGAACGAGATCCGCAAGACGAAAGAGCTTCGCGCGCGCTGGCTCAAGTGAGCGGAGCTCGCTACCGCTGGATAGTGCTTGCGGCTGGGACGATCGCGCAGGCGAGCTTCTCCGCGTCGTCGGTAGGTCTGCCGGCGCTCAGCCCGACACTGAAGTCCGAATACGGGCTCAGCCTGACCGAGACCGGAGTCGTGCTCGCGGCCATCGGGATCGGGATGCTCTTCACGCTCCTGCCGTGGGGTCTCGTCGCGGACCGGGTGGACGAGCGCTGGGTCATCGCGACAGGACTTACCGGCGCGGCGGCCATGCTCGTCGTCGCCTCGACCACGCAGGGCTTCGCGACCGTCACGGTCACGCTGGTGGGCGTGGGTGCGCTCGGAGCGAGCGTCAACGCGGCGAGCGGCCGGGCGATCATGGCCTGGTTTCCCTCGACCGAGCTCGGCCTCGCGCTCGGCATCCGCCAGACGGCAATTCCGATCGGCGGCGCGGTCGGCGCTGTCGTCCTCCCCGTGCTCGGCTCGAGCGGTGGCACCCATGCCGCCTTCGTCTTCCTCGGCGCCGCGTGCCTGGTGGGAGCGTTCGTGGCCGCGCTCTTCATCCGCGGCGGCAGCGGCGCCGTCGAGGAGGACATACGCGACATCGTGCAACCGGTCCGCGATCCGTTCATGTGGCTGCTCGGCACCGGCACCGGGCTCTTCCTCCTCGCCCAGATCGGGATCACGGCGTTCGTCGTCCTCTTCCTCCACGAGCACCGCGGCCTGTCGAAGGAAGCCGCCGGCGCGGTTCTCGCCACGATCTACGTACTCGCCGTCGCTGCCCGCGTCGGCTCGGGAACGATCTCCGACCGGCTCGGCAGCCGCCTCCGGCCGCTGCGGACGATCGGCGTCGCTCTCTCGATCCTCACGGCGTGCGTGGCGGCCGCAACCGACGCGCCGCTGGTGCTGCTGATTCCGCTGTTCGTCCTCGCCGGCGTGCTGAGCATGTCGTGGAACGGGCTCGCCTACGCGGCCGCGGCCGAGGCCGCCGGTGCAGCGCGTACGGGCGCAGCGCTCGGTTTCCAGCAGACGCTGCTCGGCGTGGTCGTAGCAGGCGCGCCGCCGCTGGTCGCCGCTGTCGCCGCCCACAGCTGGCGGCTCGCGTTCTTCCTGGCCGCTGCCGGGCCAGCCGTCGGCGTCCTCGTCCTGCAGCGGCTGCGGGAGCCGGCTAGGAGTCCGAGAGCCGCGCGAACACCCGGAACGTCGGCGACCCTTCCGGCAGCTCGCCGAACTCCGGATTGAGGCAGCCGAGCTCGGTCTCGCGAGTCGAGAACGTCGACTGCACCGCCGACTCGCACATCGGCAGCGGGCCGCGGAGTGCCCGCACCGCGCCGAAGCCCGCCTGCGTCCGCTCCGCGGCCGCGAGCATCGCGACGTCGATCTCCGCCTCGAACACCCGCTGCAGGCAACCCATGTAGGTGTGCCCGTGCTCCTCGTATGCGTACGCGAACGGGCACGACCGCTCGAGGCAGGCCGCCGGGTAGACGACCTTCTCGCAGTGAACGTCGCAGCGCCTGCACTCCGCCTCGTCCTGCGGATGCAGCGGGAGCGTCGTCGTCGTCGTCGCGGTCTGCTCGTTCACAGTCACATTGTCGGAACGAATGCGGCCCTACGCAAGTCTTGACACCGCCTCGAAATCGCGGTAGGCAGCGAGAAGTCGGCTCAGCGGCACCATAGGCTTCCCGGATGCTGCGGACGCTGCTCTGGGGGTCGCTGCTTCTCGCTCCGCTCACGATTGCGGTCGACAAGCTCACCCACGCCGGCGACGTAGCGCTCTTCGTCCTGGCCGCACTCGCGCTGATCCCGCTCGCGTGGCTGGTCGGCGAATCGACCGAGCACGCAGCGGAGCACACCGGCCCGGGCATCGGCGGCTTTCTCAACGCGAGCTTCGGGAACGCGCCGGAGCTGATCGTCGCGCTCATCGCCGTCGGCGCGAATCTCCCCGTGGTCGTCCTCGGCTCGCTCGCGGGGAGCGTGATCTCGAACCTCCTGCTCGTCTACGGCATCACGCAGGTCGTCGGCCCCGACCGCGCGCGCATCGACCGACGGTCGCTGCTCGTCCAGCTCGGACTCATCGGCGCCGCGGTCGCCGTCTTCACGCTCCCGACCGCGCTCGGCCACAGCGGGCCGCCCGAACGGCACACCGTCGTCGTCGCCTCGGTGGCGGTATCGATCGTCCTCCTCGTGCTCTACCTGGCAATCGTCGGCCGGAACCTGCACGTCCACCGGAAGAAGGAGCGCGACCGGGAAGAACCGGGCGAGGGAACCTGGTCGCTGCCGGTTTCGCTGGCCGTACTCGCCGTCGCAACCAGCGGGACGGCCTGGGTGAGCGAGATCCTCGTCCACTCGCTCGGCTCGTTCGCGTCGACAGTCGGCCTGAGTGAGTTCTTCGTCTCGGTCGTGATCGTGGCGATCGTCGGGAACGCGGCCGAGCACGGCGGGGCGATCCTGATCGCGCGCAACGGGAAGATGCGGCTGGCGACCGAGATCGCGATCTCGTCGAGTGCGCAGGTCGCGTTGCTCGTCGTTCCGGTCGTGACGCTTCTCTCCCTGTTCTTCACGCACCACCTCGCACTTGCCTTCCGCTGGTCGGAGGTCCTGGTGATGGCGGGTGCCGCGATCGCCGCGACGGCGACCGTCTGGGACGGCACGTCGCGCCGGAGGGAAGGCGTGCTGCTCGTTCTCGGATACGGCGCGGCGGTCGTCATCTTCTATTTCGTCGGCGGCCGGTGAACATCGTGTGAAGATGCTTTACCTCGCGCGCCGACTTTGGCTAGCGTGCTCGCTATGGCCGTGACGGAGGAGTCGAGAGGCGACAACCTCGGCATGCCCGCGAACGCGGCGGTCGAGGCGCGCGACCTGAGGCGCCAGTACGGCGAAGGCACGACCGCCGTCGAGGCTCTGCGCGGCGTCGACATCGACGTCAAGGCCGGCGAGCTCGTGGCCGTGATGGGCCCCTCGGGCTCTGGCAAGTCGACGCTCATGCACATCCTCGCCGGACTCGACAAGCCCAGCTCGGGGACGGTGACGATCGCCGGCACCGAGATCACGCATCTCGACGACTCCGAGCTGACGAAGCTGCGGCGCAAGCACATCGGCTTCGTCTTCCAGTTCTTCAACCTCCTGCCGATGCTCGACGCCGAGGAAAACGTGCTGCTGCCGCTCTCGATCGCCGGGGAGAAGCCCGACCGGGCCTGGCTCGACGAGCTCCTCGCCCGGATGGGCCTCGACAAGCGCCGTTCCCACAGACCCTCGGAGCTCTCCGGCGGTGAGCAGCAGCGCGTCGCCATTGCGCGCTCGCTCGTCTCCCGGCCGACCATCCTGTTTGCCGACGAGCCGACCGGCAACCTCGACTCGAAGACGGGTGGCGAGATCCTCGACCTGATCCGCGACTCGGTCGACTCGTACGGCCAGACGACGGTCATGGTCACGCATGAGCCGCGCGCGGCCGCGACGGCCGACCGGATCCTCTTCCTCTCGGACGGGCTGATCGTGAAGGAGCTCCACGACACGACGGCTGCCGACGTGCTGGCCGTGATGAGCAACCTCGGCGAGTAGATGTTCCTCGTCGCGCTCAAGGGTCTCGCCGGCAGGAAGGTGCGCGCCGCGCTGACGGCGGTCGCCATCGTGCTCGGCGTCGCGATGATCAGCGGCACCTACATCCTCACCGACACGATCAAGGCCGCATTCAGCACGGTCTTCACAACGGTTTACGCAAAGACCGACGCCGTGGTCACCGGCAAGGTCGCGTTCGGGAACAACAGCAACAGCAACAACCTCCCACCGTCCTTCCCCGAGTCGCTGCTCGGCAAGGTGCGGAATCTGCCGGGCGTGGCCCAGGCCGACGGCGGGATCGACGACGAGGCCCATATCGTCGGGCGTGACGGCAAGGTGATCGCCAGCGGCGGCGCTCCCGGCCTCGCGTTCAGCGTCCACTCGGGCGGCGACCAGCGCTTCAATCCGCTGACGCTCGTCTCGGGGACGTGGCCTGTCGGCGCCCACGAGGTCGCGATCGACGCGCACACCGCCAGCAAGGAGGACTTCAAGCTCGGCCAGACGGTCGGTGTGGTCGCGGACGGGCCCGTGACCCCGTACAAGATCGCGGGCATCGTCAAGATCGGGGGCGTCTCGTCGCTCGGCGGCGCGACGATCTCCGTCTTCGACTTCCCGACCGCGCAGAAGATCTTCCACAAGGAAGGGAAGCTCGACGCGATCAACATCGCCGCCACGAAGGGGACGAGCCCGACCGAGCTCGTCAACGAGATCAAGCCGATCCTGCCTCCGACCGCGGAAGTGCGAACAGCGGCCGGGCAGGCCGCGCAGGCGACCAAGGACACGAACGGCTTCCTCTCGATCATCAACGACTTCCTGCTCGCGTTCGGAGGTGTTGCTCTCTTCGTCGGCACCTTCGTGATCGCGAACACGCTCTCGATCACGATCGCGCAGCGGACGCGTGAGCTCGCGACGCTGCGGACGCTCGGCGCGAGCCGCCGCCAGGTGCTGATGTCCGTGCTGCTCGAGGCCCTGGTGATCGGGATTCTCGCGTCGATCACGGGTCTCTTCCTCGGACTCGGCCTCGCGAAGGGACTGAATGCGCTTTTCGTTCACTTCGGGATCGACCTGCCGCAGGCGGGAACCGTGTTCGCGACGCGGACGATCGTCGTCGCCCTCGTGGTGGGGATCCTCGTGACGCTGCTCGCGGCGATGCGGCCCGCGATCCGGGCCACGCGTGTGCCGCCGATCTCGGCGGTGCGTGAGGGCGCGGTCCTGCCGACGTCGCGCTTTGCCCGCTTCAGCGTGACCGCGGCGCTGCTCACGATCGGCGGGGCGGTCGCTCTCATGCTCGTGGGCCTCTTCGTCCACGGCCTCTCGACGACGGAGCGGCTGCTCGCCCTCGGCGTCGGGGCCGCGGCCGTCTTCGTCGGTGTGGCGATGCTCGCGAAGACGCTCGTACCTCCGCTCGCGCGGGTACTCGGCTGGCCCGCGACGAAGATCGGCGGTGCGGCCGGGGAGCTCGCGCGGGGCAACGCGATGCGCAATCCGCAGCGCACGGCGTCGACGGCGTCGGCGCTGATGATCGGGCTCGCGCTTGTCACCCTCGTCTCGGTCCTCGCGTCAGGGCTGAAGACGACGTTCAACAACGCGGTCGACTCGGTCTTCAAGGGCGACTACGCGCTGACCGCGACCGACAACTTCTCCCCGATCTCGATCGCGTCGGAGCAAGCTCTGGCGCAAGTGCCGGGCGCCAAGGTCGTCGCGGGCGTCCGCGCCGGCGACGGCAAGGCATTCGGCAGCAGGATCAACCTCACCGGCGTCCCCGGAGACATCTCCAGGGTCATCGTCGTCCCCTGGCAGCAGGGATCGCAGGCGACTCCTGCTCAGCTCGGCGAAAACGGGGCGTTTGTGGACAAGAGCTACGCGAAGAGTCACACGCTGTCCGTCGGCTCGCCAATCGCGGTCGAGGTGCCGTCCGGCAAGACGCTGCACCTGACGCTCAAGGGGATCTTCGCGCCGCCGAAGGGCGGCTCGCCGTACGGCGACGTCACGATCTCGCAGCAGCGCTTCGACGCCGAGTACCAGAACCCGCAGAACATCTTCGCGTTCGTCGACATGGCCGGAGGCGTCAGCGACGCCAACACGGCGAAGCTGACGAACGCGCTCGAGCCGTTCCCTGACGCGAAGATCGCGACCGCGAGCGAGTTCAAGAAGAACCAGGAGCAGGGGATCAACACGCTCCTCAACCTGCTCTACGTGCTGCTCTCGCTCTCGATCCTGATCAGTCTCTTCGGGATCGTGAACACGCTCGTCCTGACCGTGTTCGAGCGGACCCGCGAGCTCGGGATGCTGCGCGCGATCGGGATGACGCGGCGGCAGGTGCGCCGGATGATCCGGCACGAGAGCATCGTCACGGCCCTGATCGGCGCCGCACTCGGCATCCCCGTCGGCGTCGCGCTCGCGCTCATGGTCGGCAAGGCGATCAACTACCCGGCCTTCACGATCCCCTGGGGGACGCTGATCGTCTTCGTGATCGCGGCGATCCTCGCCGGCCTCGTGGCGGCAATCATCCCCGCTCGCCGCGCCGGCAGGCTCAACGTCCTGCAGGCGCTCCAGTACGAGTAGCGACTAGTGGGGAACGCGCCAGGGGCCCGGCTCGCGCGTTACCGGGTAGCCGGCCCAGACCATCCGCTCGACGGAGCCGTCCGCGCCGCGCACGAGGCGCAGGGCTTCGCCGCGCTCCGCACCCGAGACCGTCCGCCAGCGATCGTCCGTCTCTCGCTCGAAGACTGAGGACGGCTGCCAGTCGGGCATTCCGTCGAAGCGCGCCTCGAGCTTCGCCTCGCGCCAGCGGACCACGAGTCGCGTCGCCTCCATGAACCAGATCCCGAGCATCGGAACCACGTCGTCCGGCGGCGGCTCGCCGATCCGCCACGCTTCGGGCGCAACCGGCCACTCGTCGACCGTGGTCCCGAGGAGCGCGACCCCGAGCTCGCCGATGTCCGCCTCGCTCTCGTTCGTGAGGAGCGCGACGACGACCTTGTCCTTCGCCGAGAAGACGAGCTGCGCGATGAAGCCGGGCATCGAGCCGCCGTGGCCCGCCAGGATCCTGTCGCCGTCGCGGGTGAGCCCGAGGCCGAGCCCGTAGCCCGAGAGCCAACGCTCGTGGTCGGCGATCGCCTGCACCGTCCGCATCTCCTCGGCGCTCGACGCGGCGAGGACGGACTCGTCTGGATCGGCGAGGAACGCGCCCCAGCGGCTGATGTCGGCGGCCGTGCCCCACAGCTGGCCCGCCGACGCCCAGGCGCCGGTCTCGACGCCGATCGTCTCCCAGACACCGTCGGCGTACGGCTGCGCGAGGTAGCCCTTCGCGGCCGGCTCCTCCGGCTCGAAGCTCACGCGCGTGAGGCCGACCGGCTCGAACAGCCGCTCGCGGACGTAGTCCTGGTACGGCATCCCCGACACGCGCTCGACGACGATGCCGAGCAGCGCGAAGGCGAGGTTCGAGTAGTGGAACCGTGCGCCCGACGGGAGCACGAGCTCTGCCTGCGCCAGGGTCTCGAGCAGTTCGTCGGGCTGTGCGAAGCGCAGGCTCAGCCACGAGTCGTCCTGCGTCTCGCGCTGCAGGCCAGAAGCATGTGAGAGGAGCCTGCGGATGGTCGGCGTGTGCGCCGCACCGTCGACATGCCGCTCGAGCGTGTCCTCGAGGTCGAGCTTGCCCGCGTCGCGCAGCTGCATGATCGCCGCCGCGGTGAAGGTCTTCGTGATCGAGCCGATCCGGTACTGCGTGTCCGTGGTTGTGTCGAGACCCGCCTCGACGTCGGCAGCACCAACTGCGGTTTCCCAGATGAGCTCGCCGTCGCGGAGCACGGCGGCGGCAAGGCTGGCCAGCCGCTTCTCTCGCTGCGCGCTCCGCACGCGCTGCTCGAGGCTGGCCACGAGGCGTTCAGGCGCGGACAGAGAGCACCTCCTGCATTCGTTCGACCGCCTGGTCGATGTCATCGTCGTCGATGTCGAGATGCGTGACCGCGCGCAGCCAGCCTTGTCGCAGGCCGCCGACGCCGACTCCGCGCTCGGCCAGCCGCTCGCTCAGGCCGGGCTCGTCGGCGATGGGAACGAAGTTCGTCTCGACCGTTGCGGGGTCGATGCCGATGCCGTCGGCGAGCCGTTTCGCGCGCGCATGATCGTCGGCGAGCCGCTCCACGTGGCGGTCGAGCGAGTAGAGCATCGCAGCGGAGGCAATCCCCGACTGCCGCAGCGCACCGCCGAAGAGGAACTTTCCCTCCCAGGCCTGTTCGATCGTCTCGGCCGAGCCGGCGAGGACGGCGCCGAACGGGCAGCCCAGCCCCTTCGAGAAGCAGATCGTGACGGTGTCGGCGAGCCTTCCCCACGCCGCCGGCTCGATGCCGGCCGCCACGGAGGCGTTGAAGAGGCGCGCACCGTCGAGATGGACGGCAGCACCGCGCGAGCGCGCCGTGTCCACCGCCGCGCGAAACTCGTCGAGCGGCCAGATGTGGCCGCCTGAGCTGCGATGGGTGTTCTCGAGCACGAGCACGCTTCCGGCGCCGAACTCGTCGACGTCGGCGATCTGCTCGGGCGTCGGCCTGCCCGCGTCGGCTTCGAGCCCCTGCATGACGAGGCCCGAGTGGATCGCCGGGCCACCCCACTCGTAGATGAGGATGTGCGTCCGCTCCTCCGCCACGACCTTGCAGCCGGGCCGGCTGAGCACCCGTAGCGCAGCCTGGTTCGCCATCGTCGCCGTCGGCAGGAAGAGCGCCGCCTCGTGCCCGAGCAGCTCGGCCATCCGGCGCTGCAGTTCGTTCGTGGTCGGATCCTCGCGCTCCTGCTCGTCGCCGACCTCGGCGGCCGCCATGGCCTCGAGCATTCCGGGTGTCGGCTTCGTGACGGTGTCGGAGCGCAGGTCGATCATCGACCCTGACGCTACCGTAGCCCGGTGGATCTGGCCCTCCTCGAACAGACGCTCAGCGAACGCGGTGAGCCCGCCTTCCGCGCCGGCCAGGTGTGGGAGTGGACGGCACGCGGTGCAGCCGGCTACGACGCGATGACGAATCTGCCGCGCGCTCTGCGCGAGGATCTTGCGGCTGCCGTCCCGTTCTCGACGCTCACGGTCGAAACCGAGCGTGAGTCGCGTGACGGAACCGTGAAGACGCTCTTCCGCACGGCGGACGGCCACCCGGTCGAAGCCGTGCTGATGCGCTATCGCGACGGCCGGCGCTCGCTCTGCGTCTCCTCGCAGTCGGGCTGCCCGCTGACGTGCACGTTCTGCGCGACGGGCTCGATGGCCTTCGGACGCAACCTGACGGCGTCGGAGATGGTCGACCAGGCGCTCCACTTCCGCAGGCTCACCGAGGTCGACCACGCCGTCTTCATGGGGATGGGCGAGCCGATGCTCAACCTCGACGAGGTCCTCGGTGCCGCACGACGGTTGCCGGACATCGGCATCACGCACCGGCGGACGACGATCTCGACGGTCGGCTGGCTGCCCGGTCTCAAGCGATTCGTCGACGAGGTGAACGAGCCGATCCGGCTTGCGCTCTCGCTGCACGCGCCCGACGACGAGCTGCGGTCGCGGATCATGCCAGTGAACGAGAAGTACCCGATCGCGGATGTCGTCGCCGAATGTCGCCGTCACGTCGAGACGACCCGTCGCCGCGTCTTCGTCGAGTACGTGATGCTTGCCGGCGTGAACGACTCGCCGACGCAAGGCCAATCGCTCGCCGCGCTCCTCGGCCGCGACCACTTCAAGGTCAATCTCATCCCGTACAACCCGACGGGCTTCTTCGAGGGCTCGTCGCGCGACCGCATCGCCGCGTTCCGGCGCGAGCTCGAGCGTGGCCGCGTCCCCGTCACCGTTCGCCTCACGCGCGGCCGGGACATCGAAGCGGCGTGCGGCCAGCTCGCGGCGGATCCCCGGGCAGCCCGCAGCCGCGCGCGTCCGCTTCAACCCGCACCCTGAGCCGGCGCCTCGCTGTCAGACCGGCTGCCGAAGCTGGTGACGACGCTGCCACGCGACGAACAGTGCGGACGCGACCAGGGTCGCGTCGCCGGCCGCGATCGCCACGTCGGCGAGATTGAAAGCGACCGGACCCCCCACGAGCGGATCGGGGACGCCTCGGCTCCAGATCAGTGCGGCGACGAGCGTTCCGAGCGCACCACCGGCGGCCGACCCGGCTCCGAGCGAGAGCGTGAGCGACGGGACCCGCGGCGCGAGCCCGAGCACCGCGGCGGCTGCGACGGCGCCCCCGGCGAGCACCCAGAGCGGACGGGGATGGAAGTAGACCGGGTGGCCTGCGGCCGAATCCGCGAGATCCGCCACGAGGACGAGAACCGCTGCCGCGACCGCGAATAGCCGCCTGCGACGCATGGCCACTAAGCGCCTGCCGGCGCCTTCTCGTCCGCGAAGCGGAACCTGACAACCGGGTGCTTCGCCGCGCGAACCTCGTCGAGCCGCTTCACCGGCCGGTGGTGCGGGGCTTCCTTGAGGAGCTCCGGCTCCTCGGCCGCCTCCCGTGCGATCGCGAGCATCGCGTCGCAGAACGCGTCGAGCGTCTCCTTCGCCTCGGTCTCGGTCGGCTCGACCATCAGCGCCTCGGGAACGACCAGTGGGAAGTAGACGGTCGGCGGATGGAAGCCGTAGTCCATCAGCCGCTTCGCGACGTCCAGCGCGGTGGCGCCGTGATCCCGCTTCAGCGTGCGCGCCGAGATCACGAACTCGTGCATGCAGAGGCGGTCGAACGGCAGGTCGTAGGCGTCCCTCAGCCGCGCAAGGACGTAGTTCGCGTTGAGCACGGCCACCTCGGACATCTCGCGTAGACGCGGCCCCCACATCCGGAGAAACGCGTACGAGCGGACGAAGACACCGAACGGCCCGGTGAAGCCGCGTACCTTGCCGATCGTCTGCGGCCGTTCGTAGTCCAGCCCGAAGCCGCCGTCTTCCCGGCGCACGACCGCAGGCACGGGCAGGAACGGCTCGAGCATCTCGCGCACCGCGACCGGCCCACCGCCGGGGCCGCCGCCGCCGTGCGGCTGCGAGAACGTCTTGTGCAGGTTGATGTGGACGATGTCGAAGCCCATGTCGCCGGGGCGGGAGATCCCGCACACCGCGTTGAGGTTGGCACCGTCGTAGTACATGAGCGCGCCCACAGCGTGGAAGATCCGTTCGATCTCGGAGATGTTCTCGTCGAAAAGACCGAGGGTGGACGGGTTCGTGAGCATCAGCGCCGCCGTTTCGCCATCGACCTTGCCGCGGAGGTCGTCGACGTCGATGTTCCCGCGCGCGTCCGTGCGTACCGGCGTCAGCTCATAGCCCGCCATCGTGACCGACGCGGGATTCGTGCCGTGCGCCGTGTCTGGGATGACGACCTTGCGGCGCTGCTCGCCCTCGCCCCGCGCGGCGAAGTACGCGCGTGCGAGCAGCAGCCCGGTCAGCTCGCCCTGCGAGCCGGCGGCCGGCTGGAGCGAGACCGCGTCGAGACCCGTGACCTCGGCGAGGATCTCCTGCAACCGCCACATCAGCTCGAGCGCGCCCTGCGCTCCGTCCTCGTCCTGCAAGGGGTGAAGCCGCGCGAACCCCGGCAGCGCCGCGAGCCGCTCGTTGATCCGCGGGTTGTACTTCATGGTGCAGGAGCCAAGCGGATAGAAGCCCGTGTCAACTCCGAAGTTGCGCGTCGAGAGCTCGGTGAAGTGGCGGACGAGCTCGAACTCCGGCACCTCGGGCAGGCGCGGCGGCTCGGTGCGACGCAGCTCTTCCGGGATCTCCGGTGGCGCCGGCAGGTTCGCGTAATCGGGAAGCGCCGACGCGCGACGGCCCGCCTGCGAGCGCTCGTAGATCAGCTTCATCCAGCCACCTCGGCGAGCACGTCGGCGAGCCGGTCGATCTCGTCGGGCGTGCGACGCTCGGTCACCGCGACGAGCAGCACGTCGTCCATCCCCTCGTAGTCGCGCCCGAGTGCGTAGCCCGGGTGGACGCCGCGCTCGCGCGACGCCGCGACGACGTCGCGGGCGTTCCGTCCGACGCGGACCGCAAACTCCTTGAACGTTGCCTGTTCTGCGAACACCGGCTCGAGCCCCGCTCGCTCCGAGAGGCGCTGCTTCGCATAGGCGGCCAGCGACAGGCAGGTCTCCCCCAGCTCGCGCAGCCCCTGCGGCCCCAGCCACGTGAGATAGACGAGCCCGCCCAGCGCGAGCAGCGTCTGGTTCGTCGTGATGTTGGAGGTGGCCTTCTCGCGTCTGATGTGCTGCTCCCGGGTCTGCAGGGTGAGGACATAGCCGCGCTCGCCCGCGGTGTCCACCGTCTCGCCGACGATGCGTCCCGGCATCCGCCGGATGAACTCCTGGCGCGCCGCGAGGAAGCCGTAGTGCGGGCCACCGAAGGACGGGAAGTTCCCGGCGGCCTGCCCTTCGCCGATCGCGAGCGCGGCGCCGTACCGCCCCGGTGCCTCGAGAACGCCGAGCGAAAGAAGGTCAACGTGCGCGATCGGTAGCGCGCCGGCTGCGGTCGCTGCGGCGACGAGATCGGGCGCCGGCTCCAGGCAGCCGAAGAAGTTCGGCTGCTGGAAGATGACCGCCGCCGCGTCCGCTGCCGCGCGTTCCAGCTCGTCGGGGTCGGTCGTCCCGCCGCGATGCGGCACCTCGACGACCTCTAGCCCGAAGCCGGCGGCGTACGTCTTCACCACCTGGCGCACCTGCGGGTTCGTCGCCTCGGTGACGACGATCTTGCTGCGGCCGGTCGCCTGTTTCGCGACGTAGCACGCGTCGGCCGCGACGCTCGTCCCGTCGTAGCCGGACGCGTTGGAGACGTCCATACCGGTCAGCTCGCAGACGGCGGTCTGGTACTCGAAGACCGCCTGGAGGACGCCCTGGCTCATCTCCGGCTGGTACGGCGTGTACGCCGTCAGCAGCTCCCCGCGCTGCAGGATCGCGTCCACGACCGCGGGGACGTAGTGGTCGTAGATGCCCGCACCGAGGAAGGAGACCTCGCGGCTCGCGTCGGCGTTCCGATCGGCAAGAGCGGCGACATGCGCGAATACCTCCTGCTCGGAGAGTGCGGGCTCGAGGTCGAGCTTGCGTCCGAGGCGAACAGCTTCCGGCAGGTCGCGGAACAGCTCGTCGACAGTGTCGACTCCGATCACCCCGAGCATCTGCTCGCGATCCGAGTCGGTGAGCGCAAGAAACGGGTGCGCCTGCGTCACTGGTCTGCGAGAACCTGCCGGTAGGACTCGGCGTCGAGCAGTGCGTCGACCTCTCCGGAGTCCGAGAGGCGGATGCGGACGAGCCAGCCGTTCCCGTACGCATCCTCGTTCACGGTCTCCGGCGCACCGACCACCTGCTCGTTCACGGCGAGCACCTCTCCGGAGAGCGGTGCGATGACGTCGGACACGGCCTTGACCGACTCGACCTCGCCGTAGGGCTGGTCCTTCGTCACGGTGGACCCCACCTCGGGCGGCTCGAAATGGACGAGTTCGCCGAGCGCGTCGACCGCGAACCACGTGATCCCGAGCGTGGCCTCGTCGCCCTCGATGCGGGCCCAGTCGTGTTCTTCGTGGTAGCGCAGGTCGTCGGGATAGCTCTCGGCGGCTGCCACTCAGTCCTCCTTCTCGTAGATCGGCTTCTTCACGATGCGCGCTCGCCGCGGCCGGCCGCGGACGTCGATCACCAGCTCCGTTCCGGGCTTCGCCTGTCCGGCGGGGACGTACCCCATGCCGATTCCGACGTCGAGCATCGGCGAATGCGTGCCCGAGGTCACCTCGCCGCCACCGCCACCTTCGGCGACGCTGATCGGCATGCCCTGGCGTGGAACGGCCTTCTCCTCCATCACGAACGCGACGAGCCGGCGCTCGGGGCCTTCTGCCTTGACGCGCCGGAGGACGTCGACGCCCTCGAACTCCTTGTCGAGCGCGCACGTCCAGCCGAGACCGGCCGAGATCGGGTCCGTATCGGGCCTGATGTCGTTGCCGTGTAGCGGATAACAGACCTCGAGCCGCAGTGTGTCGCGGGCACCGAGCCCGCACGGGACGGCGCCGCGCGCGAGGACGGCATCCCAGAGCCGCACGGCGTCCTCGCTCATGCACATGAGCTCGCAGCCGTCCTCGCCCGTGTAGCCGGTTCGGTTCACCATCACCTCGACGCCGTCGATCAAGGTCTCGGCGAACGTGAACGCCGCGGCCGGCGGCAACCCGAGCCGCTCGATCGCCCGCGGACCCTGCACGGCGAGGAGGGCGTACTCGTCGGAGACGTCGCGAACGTCGGAGCCGCGAATCTCCCGCTCCTTCAGCCAGGTGTAGTCGGCCACGCGGTTGGCGGAGTTGACAACGAGGAAATACGTGTGCTCGCCGACGCGATAGACGATGAGGTCGTCGATGATCCCGCCGTCCTCGTTCGTGAGCAGCGTGTACTGGGCCTGGCCGACCGAGACGCGGTCGAGGTCGTTCGAGAGCGCAGCCTGCAGGAACTCGTGCGCGTGCGGGCCTTCGACCTCGAGCTCGCCCATGTGAGAGACGTCGAAGACGCCGGCGTCGATGCGCACGGCGCGGTGTTCGGGGATGACGCCCGTGTACTGGACGGGCATCTCCCAGCCGGCGAACGGCACCATCCGCGCTCCGAGCTCGACGTGCCGATCGTGCAGCGGCGTGTGCAGGAGCGTCGTCGACATCGGCAGGCCGATCCTAGTGATGGCCGCCAGGCCCCGGCTCAGTCGAAAACGTCCCTAGAACGGAGCCGCCCCGACTTATTCCTTGAAACAAGCCGGGGCGGCGGACCGGGTCGTGGGGTTGACTCTCAGCGGGTCAACCCTATTGAGGGCACGCATCGTGTGCCCCGTTTCGGCGGACCCAAACCTGCTGCGACGAGAACTCCTCGGAGTAGCTATTCGCCGCGCAGGAACGACGGCACGTCGAGCCCGTTCTCGGGCTGATCCGGCGTGCCCGTCGGAGCGGCGAGCTGCGGCTCGGCGGTCGTGCGGCGGCGGCGGCGTCCTACGCCGAAGCCGGTGGCGATCACGGTGACGCGCACCTGCTCTCCCATCGACTCGTCGATGACGGCGCCGAAGATGACGTTCGCGTTGGCGTCGGCTGCGCTCGTCACGACCTCCGCCGCCTCGTTGACCTCGAACAGGCCGATCTCGGGGCCGCCGGTGATGTTGAGCAGGATTCCCGTCGCACCCTCGATCGACGACTCGAGCAGCGGTGAGGAAACCGCGGCGCGCGCAGCCTCTGCCGCGCGGTTGTCTCCGCTCGCCTCGCCGATGCCCATCAGCGCGGACCCGGCCTCCCGCATGATCGTGCGCACGTCCGCGAAGTCGAGATTGACGAGACCGGGGACGGTGATCAGGTCGGTGATGCCCTGGACTCCCTGACGGAGGACGTCGTCGGCCATCCGAAACGCGTCGACGACCGAGGTCTGCTTCTCGACGACCTGGAGCAGCCGGTCGTTCTCGATCACGATGAGCGTCTCGAGCCTCTCGCGCAGGTTGTCGATCCCCTGCTCTGCCTGCTGTGAGCGCCTGCGGCCCTCGAAGCCGAACGGCTTGGTGACGACGCCGACCGTCAGCGCGCCGAGCTCGCGACCGAGCTCCGCGACTACGGGCGCTGCACCGGTTCCGGTGCCGCCGCCCTCGCCGGCGGTGATGAAGATCATGTCCGCGCCCTTCAGCGCCTCCTTGAGCTCGTCACGGCTCTCCTGCGCGGCCGCGAGGCCAACCGCCGGGTCCGCGCCTGCGCCTAGGCCGCGGGTCGCGGCCGAGCCGATGTGGATTTTCACGTCGGCGTCGCAGCCCATCAGCGCCTGGGCGTCCGTGTTCACCGCGATGAACTCGACGCCCGAAAGCCCGGCGTCCACCATCCGGTTGACGGCGTTCGTTCCTCCGCCGCCGACACCGACGACCTTGATCACTGCGAGGTAGTTCCCGGGCGAGTCCTTCGTGCTCATGAGACTGGAACCTAAACCTTTACTAGAGGATTGCGGCGTATTGCAGCAACAACGTGGCGGAGCGTACGTGCGTGAACGCTAGATGTCAACCGGAGAGGCAGGTTCTTCATCTCAACCTCTAGTAGAGGTTCCTAGTGCGAAGGCGGACGGCGATCCACTCCCCGAAACCGGTCGGCCGGGAATGCCGACGTCGAGGAACGTCGCGTCGGCCGGCAGCACGGTGAGTACCCGCTGGGCGACGGCGAGCTTCAGCTTGACGTGGCTCCCGTCGCCGAGGAGCAGCTCCAGGCCCGAGCGAAGGTGGAACACGAGCGTCCCGTGTGTGTACGAGGCCGAGACGATGCGCGGTGCAAATGCACCCGCGAATCCGGCAGCGCGGGCAACCGTTGCGGTGCCTGCCCCGGCGACCTGGCCGCCGGTCCTGACGTGCGTGTGCGTGGAGATCCAGATGCGCGGCAGGCGCGGGACGGCGCTCGACGCCAGGCGCTCCATCACGCGTCCACGAGTCGACACGAGCCAGTTCTCAGGCCCCCGGCGGAGCACGGCCGCCGGGCGCTCCGGGACGACGGTGATGCGCAGCGTGTGTGGAAAGTCCCGGTCATAGCTTGCGCTGGAGACCGTCGGAAGTGCGTCGACTCTCGCCAGTACGGCCGAGCTGTCGAGCCCGACGAGAGGGTTGCCGGCGAAGGGCGCGAGCGCCTGGCGGACCTGCCGTGCGACCGGCGCGGACCCACCCTGCACCTCGATCGTCTCGACTGCAAAGAGGGATGTCTCGCGCGCGAGCACGTAACCGCCGAGCGCGAACCCGAGGATGGCGAGCCCGATCCCGACCGATCGACGCGTCGGGGCGAGCCGCGCGAGCCACGTCCGTGGATGCACCTCCGGCCACACGCTCTGCCAGGTCGGCGCGAGCGTTCCCACTCGCGCGATGGACCGGGGGAAACGGACCCTGGCAGGCATCGCTTCGGAGTTCGGCGCGGGGGCTGTCGCTCCTACAGCTCGGGCAACTCGAGCTCGCCGAGGAACTCGACCTCGTGCTCGAGCCTGACGCCGAATTGCTCGTGCGCGCGGCGCCGGGCTTCGGCCATGAGCGCGAGCGCGTCCGCCGTCGTGGCGCCGTCGGCGTTCTCGATGAAGTTCGCGTGCTTCGGCGAGATCTGGGCGCCGCCGGTCCGGTGGCCTCTGAGGCCACAGGCTTCGAGCATGCGCCCCGCGCTCAACTCGTGGTCGGGATTCTTGAAGACACTCCCGAACGTGCGCCGGTTCGTCGGCTGCGCGGCCTTCCGGCGCGTGTTCAGCTCGCGCACCTCCGCCTTGATCTCCTCAGGCGGTCTCGCCCCCAGACGCAGCTCGGCGCGAAGCACGACCTGTCCGCGGCGAAGCTCGGAGTGGCGATAGCTCAGCCCGAGTTCCGCCGGGGTCAGCCAGCCGCTTCCCTCGGCCGTCGCGACCAGCGCTCGCTCGAGTACGCCGGCGAAGTCGCCGCCGTAGGCGCCGCCGTTCATCCACACTCCCCCGCCGATCGTGCCGGGAATCGCGCAGGCGAATTCGAAGCCGCCGAGACCGGCGGCTCGTGCGCGATGGAGGACAACCGCGTTGGCCGCCCCTCCGCCCGCCCGCAGCGTGTCCTCACCGACCTCGACCGTCGCGAGCTCGCCGCCGAGCTTGAGCACGAGCGCGTCAACGCCGTCGTCCGCTGCGAGGAGGTTCGACCCGAGACCGACGACAGCGACGTCGAGAGAGCGCTCCCGCGCCCAGCGCAAGAGCTCCTCGACCTCGGCTTCCGACTCCGGCCGGGCGAACGCGCGGGCAGGTCCGCCCGTTCCGAGGGTCGTGAACCGCGCCAGCTCGATGCTGTGTTCGATCCTCACGTGAGCGCCTCGAGGATCAGCGGGGCCGCGCGATCAACGTCGCCTGCGCCGAGCATGAGCACGGTGTCGCCCGGACGGGCCCAGCCCGCGACGACCTGGGCGGCGTCCTCGAGCGACGGCGCCCAGCCGATGCGCATGCCGGGGCGGATCTCGGCGAGGTCGTCGACGATCAACCGACCGCTGACGCCGGGAATCGGCGCCTCACGGGCGGGATAGATCTCGGTCACGCACGCCGCGTCCGCGCCCGCGAGCGCCTGCGCGAAGCCGTGCGCGAGGTGCAGCGTCCGCGAGTAGAGATGCGGCTGGAAGAGAACCACGAGCCGGCCTCCATTGCGGATAGCCGCGAGATCGGCCGCGAGCTCAGCGGGATGGTGCGCGTAGCTGTCGACGACGGCCACGCCGCCGGCCTCTCCCCTCGGCTCGAGCCGGCGGCCGGCGCCGCGGAACTCGACGATCGCCGCCTCCGCGTCGGCCCGGTCGACATCCGCCAGCTCGAGAGCAGCCAGAGCGGCGGCCGCGTTTCGCCGGTTGTGGTCTCCCGGGACGGCGAGCTCCAGATCCGTCGGCTCGAGATCCTCGGCCCGGACGACGTGCGGGACATCGGCCAGCCAGCCCTCGAAGAACGACTCGAGCTCGGCCCGGGAGGCAAACGCCGTGTGGTGGTCGAGATCGACGTTGAGGAGCACGGCGATCTCGGGTCGGAGGGCGCCGACCGACCGATCCGATTCGTCCCCCTCGACGACGAGCCAGCCCGACCCGGCGCGCGCATTGCCGCCGAGCTGCTGGACCTCGCCTCCGATGAGGAAGCTCGGGTCGAGCCCGAGCCGGTCGAGGCAGAAGGCGATCATCGCGCTCGTCGTCGTCTTTCCGTGCGCGCCGGCGACGACGATCGTGCGCTGGTGCGAGACGAGCTCGGCGAGGAGCTCGGCGCGCGGCCGTCCATCTACCTGGCCGGCGAACGCCGTGGAGACATATGCCTCCCAGCCCGCGGGAGGCTGCGGCGGCTCCGGGGAGATCTCGACCGTGACACCGTCGAGATGGCGCAGGTACGGCGTGTCGACGCGGTCCCAGCCCGCAACCTCGGCCCCCCACGCGCGCGCGAGGAGCGCGTAGCCGCTCATGCCGGCGCCGCCGATGCCGGCGAACCAGATTCGTCTACCGGTGAGCGGTTGCGAGGGAGACGAGCCCATCCGCGATCTCCTCTGCTGCGTCCGGTTTCGCGACCGCGTGCATCGCCGCCGCCATCGCTGCGAGGCGGCCCGCGTCCTCGAGCAGCTCCTGCACCAGGCGCGGCGCGCGCGCGGCTTCTGCCTCGGGGACGACCACCGCACCGCCGGCGTCGGCGAACCAGCGCGCGTTCTTCTCCTGATGGTCCCCCGTCGCGAACGCGCCGGGGACGAGCACGGCGGGCAGTCCCGCCGCCGCGAGCTCCCAGACCGAGCCGCCGGCCCGCGCCAACGCGACGTCCGCCGCGCCGTAGGCGACGCCTATCTCGTCCATGAACGGCTCGAGGATGTAGTCGGGACGCGTCGCGCGGCTGCGCAGCTCGGGGTAGTCGCGCTCGCCGCAGAGGTGGACGACGGCGGGGCCGCTGTCGGCCCAGGCGTCGAGCGCCAGGTCGTTGAGGAGCCGTGCGCCGAGCGACCCGCCGAAGACGAGCACGACGCGCGCGTCCGGGGCGAGCCCGAGCCGGCTGCGTGCCTCGTCCCGCACCACCGGCCTCGAGGCCGCCGGGATCGGGCGGCCGACCGCACGGTACTTCTCCCCGTCCCGGCCGACGGGCAGCGCGAGAAAGACGCGTTCCACGAGCGGCGCGGCGAGCCGATTCGCCAGCCCGAGATGCGCATCGGCCTCCGTGAGCGCGCACGGGATTCCCTCGACGCGGGCGGCCAGCGCCATCGGGCCCGCGACGTAGCCGCCGGCGCCGAGCACCGCATCAGGCCTGCGCCGCCGAAGGATGCTGCGACAGGCCGCCGGCGCGGCGAGCGCCTTCCCCACTGCCCGCACGAGCTCGAAGCTGGGCCGTCGCGGCAGCCCGGAGACGGCGAACGGGTCGAACTCGTAGCCGCGCTCAGGAACGAGCCGCGCTTCGACGCGATCCGGCGACCCGGCGAACGTCACCAGTCCGCCCCGCCGCCGCAGCGCCTCCGCGACTGCGAGCGCCGGCGCGACGTGTCCCACCGTCCCGCCGGCCGCGATCAGGAACCGCAGCTGCCGCTCGTCCGCCATTACGGGCGATGTTAAGGAGGACCCCGACTCCGGCGAGCATCATCACGAGGCTCGACCCGCCGTACGAGACGAACGGAAGCGGAATTCCGGTCAGCGGAGCGAGGCCGAGCGCGGCGGCCATGTTGACCGCCGCCTGGCCGCAGACGAGCGCGGTGATCCCGGCCGCAAGGCGCTTGGCGAAAGGGTCGCGGCAGGAAATCGCCAGACGAACACCCGAGTAGCCGAAGGCACAGAAGGCCATGATCACGAGGGTTATGCCGACGAGACCGAGCTCCTCGCCCACGACTGCGAACATCATGTCGGTGTGCGCCTCGGGCAGATAGCCGAGCGGCTCGATGCCGGATCCGAGCCCGCGCCCGAAGACCCCGCCCGACCCGAGGCTGATCAGTGCCTGCACGTTCTGGAGCCCGGCACCGGTCGGGTCTTTCCACGGGTCGAGGAACGTGAGCAGGCGGTCGCGACGGTAGGGCGACGTCCACGCGGCGACCGCGGCGAGCGTGAAGACGATCCCGTAGGCCGAGGCGAGCACGGAAACTCGGGTGCCAGAGACAAGCAGGACCGCGCCGACGACGAGCAGGAGGGTCAGCGCAGTCCCGAGGTCGGGCTCGACGAGCACGAGCAGCGCGAAGAGGAGAACGAGAAGCCCGATCGGTCTCCCGAGCTCCTTGAGCGTGCGTGGCGGCTTGCGGCGCGAGAGATACGCGGCTGTCCAGACGACGACGGCAAGCTTCGCGAGCTCCGACGGCTGGAAGACGAGCGGCCCGACCGTGAGCCAGCGGCGCGCGCCGTTGATCCGCGGGCCTACCGCGAGCACGGCGAGACAGAGGACGAGCGCCGTGACGACGAGGGTCGGCGCGAGGGCCCGGATGCGCTCCAGCTCGAGGCGCGAGACCACGACCAGCAGCGCGACGCCGACAAGCGCGTACATCGCCTGCTTCTCGACGATGCCGAGCGGGTTCGCGTTGCCGAGCGCGGCGGATCCAGAGCTTGCGCTGTAGACCATGACGAGCCCGAAGAGCACGAGGGCCGTCGTGACGAGCACGAGCACGTTCCACTCGAACTGGAGCCGTTTGGCCGGCGCGCTCATGTGAGCTCCTCGACGAGACGGCGGAACGTGTCGCCGCGTTCCTCGAAGTTCGCGAACTGGTCGTAGCTGGCGGACGCCGGCGAGAGGAGGACGACGTCGCCGGTCTCGGCGTCGGCGGCAGCGCGCGCGACGGCGGTGGGCAGGTCGCCGGCACGGACATACGGCCGTCCGGCGGCATCGAGGGCGATCGCCAGCTCGTCGGTGGCGGCACCGACGAGGTAGATCGAGCGGACGTTCGCGGAGAGCTCGCGGCTGAAGGGGCCGAAGTCCTCCCCCTTGAGCGAGCCGCCGAGAATGAGGCGCAGCGGTGCGTCGTACGCCGCGACGCCTCGTCGCGCGGCGGCCGTGTTCGTCGCCTTCGAGTCGTTGATCCAGCGGACGCCGCGGAGCTCCCGCACCAGCTCGAGCCGGTGCGGGACACCGGGGAAGGTGCGGAGCGCCTCCGCGATCGCGACGTCGGACACGCCGGCCGCGCGTGCCGCGGCTGTCGCAGCGACTGCGTTCTCCCGGTTGTGCCGACCGGGGATCAGCGGCTCCGCCGGCAGTGGATCGTCGGCGGAGAACTCGATCCCGTCGATCCCGAAGCCGCGCGGGACGACTCTTGCCCCTGCGCGCTCGAAAATGCGGAGCTTCGCGTCTCGGTATGCCTCGAAGGTGCCGTGTCGGTCGAGATGGTCCGGCTCGAGGTTGAGGAGGACTGCGACATCGCAGGCGAGCGTGTGCACGTCTTCGAGCTGGAAGCTCGACAGCTCGCAAACGATCCAGGAGTCTTCGGAGATCGTCTCGGCCGCGTCGGTCAGCGGCCGCCCGACGTTGCCGGCGACTTCGACGGGGCGGCCGGCAGCGCGCAGGATCGCGCCGAGCAGCTCGCTTGTCGTCGTCTTTCCATTCGTGCCCGTGACCCCGATGAGCTGCGAGCCGGCAGGCAGAAGCCGGTAGCCGAGCTCGACCTCGCTCCAGATCGGGACATCGCGCGACCGCGCAGCGGCCACGAGCGGCGCCTCGGCGGGTACGCCGGGGCTCTTGACGACGAGTTCCATCCCTTCGAGCAACACCTCCTCCTCCGTTCCGAGTCGGAGTTCGACGCCGAGGTCGGCGAGCCTGCCGGATTCGACGTCAGGCGAACGGTCGGCGGCGACCACGTGGACGCCACGCCGAGCGAGCGCGCCCGCGGCCGCAATGCCCGACCGCGCGAGCCCGATGACGAGCGCCCGTCGCGGCAGCCAGGCCGCTTCCGAAGACGCCTGATCCGGACCTGTCCCGCTCACGGCGAACGCTCCCCCCCAATGGGGGGCGCAGGTCCCCTGAGGTCAGCGTACGCGCCCGGTAGTGACAGGCATGTGTCGGTTTTTTCGAGGATGCGATACGGGTTCGCCGTCCGGCGCCTGCCTCCTCAGCCGAGCCGTCCGCTGACGACGACCTCCTGGCCCACGCCCACGACTTCGACGTCCTCGAAGCCTGCTGCCGCGAGCGAGCGCGCAAGCTCCTCGCCGGCGACTAAGTCGGGTTCGCCGAAGGAGACCCGGCCACCGGCAGACAGCACGCGCACGAGCTCTTCGGCGGTTGCCACCAGCGCGCCGTCGTCGGTCGCGATCCGGCCGAGGGCGGCTCCCACCGCAGCGTCCGGGAGGGGCAGGACCGGCGCCTCGCCCATCAGATATGCGACCCCGCTCGCGCCCGCGGCATGCGCTTCTCCCAGAAGCTCCTCGAGCTCGTCGACCTGCGACCGGACGACGTAGACCCACCCGTCGCCGATCAGCTCGTGCGCTCCGAGCGCAAGCGACCCACCGCCGAGCACGAGCACGTCCTGCTCCGGCTCCAGGTGCGCCGCGTCGAGCAGCGCCGAGTCAATCTCGGAGCTGCTCATCGCCGGCGAGCGAAGGGGAAGTAGTAGCGGTAGTAGAGGGCGAATCCGATGGCGCACAGCAACGCGGCGATGATCCAGAACCGCACCGTGATCTTCGTCTCGGACCAGGCCTTCATCTCGAAATGGTGATGGATCGGCGCCATCAGGAAGACACGTCTCCCAAAGCGCTTGAACGAGAAGACCTGGATCATCACGGACAAGGCTTCGATGACGAAAATGCCGCCGATGAAGAGGAGGAGCACCTCGACCTTCATCATGATCGCAAACGCGGCGAGTGCCCCGCCGAACGCCATCGAGCCCGTGTCGCCCATGATCACCTCGGCTGGAAACGCGTTGAACCACAGGAAGCCGACGGCAGCTCCGATCAACGCGGCGCCGACGATCGCGAGGTCGAGCTTCGTGAGGTTGCGGTGACCAACATGACCGGAGCGCACGTATGAGACGACGTTCATCGCCATGAACGTGAAGAGGGCGATGATCGCCGTGCCTGCGAGAAGCCCGTCGACGCCGTCCGCAAGGTTGGTGCCGTTCGCGGAACCTGCGATCACGAAGAAGAGGAACAGGTACCAGCCGTATGACAAGGGGACCGTGACGTCGATCACCGGGATGTAGACGTCGGTGCTGAGGTGAAGGTGCCGGGCGACGATCGCGACGACGACCGTGACGCCCGCGAGCAGGACGAGCTTCCAGCGGCCGGACAGACCGAGCGACCGCTTGTGCGTGAGCTTGATGAAGTCGTCCAGGAAGCCGATCGCACCGCACGCGAGCGCGGTGAAGATGACGGTCAGAGCCTGGAGCCGGAAGTGGCTCACCGGCAGAAAGGCGATCGTCGCCGCGAAGAGAATCAACAGTCCGCCCATCGTCGGCGTGCCCTGCTTGGCGATGTGATGCTGCGGGCCTTCCTCGCGGATGTGCTGGCCGAACTCGTGACGGCGGAGGAACTCGATGAACCGCGGCCCGACCGCAAGGGAGATCGCAAGCGCGATAGCGGCGGCGATGAGGACGCGGATCATGCGCCGCTTCCCAGCAGAGCGTCCGCCACGACCTCGAGGCCGACCGATCGTGAGCCCTTGACAAGGATCGCGTCACCCGGCCGGACGAGGCCGAGGGCGAGGGGCGTGGCCTCAGCGGCGGTGGCCGTCCATTCGTCGGGGTCGTAGCGGCGTGCGAGCTCACCGACGCCGAGCACGACGTCGAGACCCTCGGCCTCCTGCGCGACCTCGTCGTGGTAGCGCGGAGCCTCCGATCCCAGCTCGGCCATCTCGCCCAGAATCGCGACCGTCCGGCGGCCGTTCGCGCGCTCCGCAAGATGGGCGAGCGCCGCACGCATAGCGACAGGATTGGCGTTCCACGCGTCGTTGATGAGGAGACCGCCGCCCGGGAGCTCCGTCTCCTGCGAGCGCCAGAGCGAGAACTCCACCTCGACGGGCTCCTCGGGCGGCTCGACGCCCAGAGCCTCGGCCGCGGTCAGCGCCGCCGCGGCGTTCGTCGCCTGGTGGCGAGCGGTGAAACCGAACACAACGTCCTGGCCGCGCCAGCGCACATGGGTGCGACCGCCGCGGATCTCGGCGTCTGGCTCGCCGAAGCGCCGCACCTCGAGCCCGTCCGGGACGAAGGCCTCGAGCTCAGGGGCGTCCTCCGGGAGAACCGCGACCGCGCCGGCCGGAAGCTCGTCGAGCAGCTCCGCCTTGGCGCGCGCGATGTTCGCGAGGCTGCCGAGCTGTTCGAGATGGACGGGCGCGATCGAGGTGATCACGCCGAGATCGGGCCGCGCGATCCGGGCGAGGTCGCGAATCTGGCCGGAGCCGCGCATCGCCATCTCCGTGACCACCACTTCGGTCTCGGGCTCGATCAGACAGAGCGTCAGCGGCAGGCCGATCTCGTTGTTGAAGCCGCGAGGCGCCGCGACCGTTCGCCGGTGGGGACGAACGAGCGCCGCGAGGATGTCCTTCGTCGACGTCTTGCCGACCGAGCCGGTGATCGCCACGACGCGAGCATCGCTGCGGGCGCGGACGGCACTCCCGAGCGCGGCAAGAGCGGCGTGAGCCTCGTCCGGCACCAGCGTCGCTGCGGCACCCCGCACCCGCGCGTCGTCGAGAAATGCCTCTCCGCCCGCGACCGCCACGAAGAGATCGCCCGGTTCGACCAGGCGCGAATCGACGCGGACGCCCGTGACGGAGTCCGCCTCGCCCTCGAGCCGGCCCAGCGAGAGCGCCCGCACCTCCGCGAGCGGCAACGGGATCAGGTCTTCGCCTCCAACGCCTTTAGTGCCTCCTTCGCCGCCTCGCGGTCGTCGAAGGGGACAGTTCTGTCGGCGAACTCCTGCCCCTGCTCGGCTCCCTTGCCGGCGATGAGGACGACATCGCCGGGCCTGGCGAGCCCGATAGCGCGCCGGATCGCCGCGTCCCGGTCGAGCTCGACCTCGACGTGACCTTGGGCCCCGGAGACGATCTCCGCTGCGATCGCCTCGGGATCCTCGCTGCGGGGATTGTCGGAGGTGATGATCGCCACGTCGGCGAGCTCCGAAGCGAGCCGCCCCATGACGGGCCGCTTGCCCCGGTCGCGGTCGCCGCCCGCGCCCAGGACACAGATCACGCGGTTCCCGTTCGCAAGATCATTCGCGGCACGGAGGACGTTGTCGAGCGCGTCCGGCTTGTGCGCGTAGTCGACGATCACGTGGAACGGCTGCCCGACGTCGACCGACTCGAAGCGCCCCGGCACCCCGCGGACGGACTCGAGCCCGCGCCTGATCGCGTCTTCGCCGATGCCGAGCGCACGTGCAGCGTGGAGCGCTCCCAGCGCATTCGCGAGGTTGAAACGCCCCTGCAGGCGAAGCGCGATCCCGTCGAGCGCCGCTTCGCCGGCGACGAACGTGATCGCGTCGGGAAGCTCCTCGGCCAGCCGCCGTCCATAGTCGTCGCCGACGTTGATGACCGCGAGCGGCCGTGGCTCGACGAGGAAGAGCCGGCGCTTCGCCTGGAAGTACGACTCCATGTCGCCGTGAAAATCGAGGTGGTCCTGGCTGAGATTCGTGAACACGAGCACCGCGAAGCGCACACGATCGAGCCGACGCAGAACGGAAGCATGGGACGACGCCTCCATCGCGCACGACCGGTCGCCGACGTCGAGCATCTCGCGGAACAGCCGCTGCAGGTCGATCGCCTCCGGAGTCGTCCGCACGACGCCGCGGCGCTCGCCGCCGATGCGGGCCTCGACAGTCCCCAGAAGCCCCGGGCGACGGCCCGCGGCGGCGAGGATCGCGAACAGGAGATGACTCGTCGTCGTCTTGCCGCTCGTGCCCGTCACACCCAGGACCTCGAGCTCTCGGGTCGGCTCGCCGAAGAAGGTGTCCGCGGCGACCGCCATCGCCGCGCGCGAGTCGCGGACGACGACCTGCGGCACGGGCAGCTCGAGCTGCCGCTCCACGACGAGGGCCACGGCGCCACGCTCGACCGCCTCGGCCGCGAAGTCGTGGCCGTCGGCGCGTTCGCCCGGGACGGCGAAGAACAGGGCGCCGGGCACAACGGCACGGGTGTCGTAGGCGAGATCGAGGACCTCGACCGCAGGGCGTCCGAGCACCTCCACCGGCTCGAGCGCTGAGACGAGGCGCTCCAGATCCATCTCGGCCGCGAGTGTACCGGGGAGGGATCCGCCTACCTGAGCCGCAGGTTCGGCGGAACCTCGAGGTACTGGAGGTCGAAGGAGGCGATCTGCTCGAACGCCGGCGCGGCGACGGTGCCGCCGTAGATCTGACCGCGCGGCTCGTCGACGCTGACGAGCACCACGAGGCCGGGGTTGGACGCGGGCGCCATGCCGACGAAGGTGGCGACGTATGCGCCCGGGATGTAGCCGTTCGGTCCCGGCTTCTGCGCCGTCCCCGTCTTGCCGGCCACGGTGTAGCCGGGAATCGCGGCGAGCTCGGCCGTCCCCTGATCCGAGACGACGCCCTTCAGCATCGTCCGAAGCTGCCGGTCGACGTGCGGCGTGAGGATCCTCCGCCGGTGCGGCCTCGGCGTCGGCTCGCCCACGACGTGGCCGACGAGGTGCGGCTGGATCCACTCGCCGCCGTTCGCGATCGCCGCGTAGACCGAGGCGAGCTGGATGGAGGTGACCGACACGCCCTGTCCGATCGGGACGGTGCCGATCGTCGACCCGGACCAGTATTTGGGGACGATCCCCTGGCTCTCGCCGGGGTAGTCGATCCCGGTCAGCCGGCCAAAACCGAAGCGCGCCATCCATTTCTTCAGGCCGGACTCGCCGAGGTACCGCGCGGCGATCATGTCCGTCCCGATATTCGAGGAGCGCTGAAGGATCTGTCTGACCTGCAGCGTCTCGGTTCCGTGTGGCTCCGCGTCGTGGATCACCCGGTCCGCGACCTGGAGAGAGCCCGGTACCTGGAACTTCGTGCTCGGCGTGATGTCGTGCTGCGAGAGCGCGCCCCCGATGGTGACCACCTTGAAGACTGAACCCGGCTCGAAGGCGTCGTTCACGGCGTGGTCGAGCGTCAGGCCGTGCGCGTACGCCGAGGGGTAGTCGTTGTCGTTGAACCCGGGCTCCTGCGCCATGGCGAGGATCGCACCGGTGTGCGGATCAAGCACGATGGCCGTCGCGTCCTTCGCGTGCCACTCGCGGACGGTCTGCTCGAGCACCTGCTCGGCATTCGCCTGGATGTGGCTGTCGAGCGTGAGGTAGACGCTGCGGCCGTTGCGGGCCGGACGCTCCTGAATCGTGTTGACGGCCTGGCCGGTCGCGTCGCGCACGACGGTCGCGCGGCCAGGCGTGCCGGCGAGCCACTTGTTCAGCTCGCCCTCGAGGCCGCCGAGCCCGGTGTTGTCGACGCCGGCGTAGCCGAGCACCGGCGCGGCGACCGTTCCCTGCGGGTACACACGCTTCTCGTCCGACTCGAAGGTGAAGCCCGTCAGCCCGCGCTTCGACAGCGCCGCCGCCTTCTTCGGGTCCGCCTTGCGTTCGACGTAGACGAAGCCGCGGCTCTTGTCCGCGAGCTCCTGGTACAGCGGGCGAAGCGGGATCCCGAACACCTTGGCGACGACGCGTGCCTCGTGCCGCGGGTCGGAGATCTGCATCGGGTCGGCGATCACGTCGGTCGCCTGCTCGCCGATCGCCAGCGAGACGCCGTTGCGGTCGTAGATGGTGCCGCGACTCGCGGGAAGCGTGAGATCGAACTTCGTCTGCCTCTGGGCGAGCGAGGCGAGGGTCGAGGCGCGCACGGTCTGCAGCCACGCCGCGCGCGCAAAGAGCGCGGCGAACGTGAGGAAGATGACGAGAAGAAGAAGGCGGAGCCGCGAGTTGACGACGCGCGTCTTCAACGGCGCGGCGCCGTGAGGTCGGTGTACGAAGTGTTGCCGGCCGACGCCTGCACGAGACCGAGCCGGCGCGCGGCTCGTTCGATCTGTGGTGCAGAGCTCGCCTGGGACAGCTCGGATGCGAGCGCCTGGTTCCGCGCCTGGAGCTGCGCACGCTTCTCGTCGAGCCGCGACACCGCGACATGCGACCGCAGGACAGCCACGTTCACCGCGACGATGCCTGCGAGGAGGAGCGCGAAGACGATCATCCAGACGATGTGCGCGCGGACGCGGCGCTGGGCGGGCTTGCGCCGCGAGCGCGCAGTCGTCGCGGGACGCCTCTGCGTGGTGCGGGCCGGCCGGCGCGTGACGGGCAGCGGCTCGGCGACCTCGGCTGCGTGCGCGAACCAGTCGACCGCCGCCATCAGTCCTCCTCCGCGCCGGCCTTGACGGCTGCGCGCAGTCGCGCCGACGCCGCGCGCGGGTTCGCCGCAAGCTCTGCCTGGCCGGGACGAATCGGCCGCCGCTGCAACGCGCGGAGCTCCGGCTCGTGGCCGCAGACGCAGACGGGGAAGTCGGGCGGGCAGGTGCAGCCGCGCTCGCGCTCACGCAGGAACCGCTTCACGATCCGGTCCTCGAGCGAGTGGAAGGAGATGACGGCGAGGCGGCCGCCCGGCCGCAACATCTCGAGCGCAGCGGGCAGCGCGGTGGCGAGCGAGTCGAGCTCGTCGTTGACCGCGATGCGCAGTGCCTGGAAGACCCGCTTGGCGGGATGCCCCTCGCCGAAGCGCGCCGGTGCCGGGATCGAAGCCTTGATCGTGTCCACGAGCTCCCCGGTCCGCTCGAACGGCTGCTCCCGCCGGCGCCGCACGATCGCCCGCGCAATCTGCTTGGCGTACCGCTCCTCGCCGTAGGTGCGGAAGATCTTCACGAGGTCACGCTCGCTCCACGTGTTGACGAGATCGCTCGCGCTCTCGTCCTGGCTCGGATCCATCCGCATGTCGAGCGGTGCATCTGTGGCGTACGAGAAGCCGCGCTCCGGTCGGTCGAGCTGCATCGACGAGACGCCGAGGTCGAGAAGGATCGCGTCGGCGCGCACGCCGTTCCCGGCGAGCTGAGGCAGCACCACGCCGAAGTCGCCGCGCAAGAGTCGCGCGTTGACGGGTGAGCGCTTCGCGAGTTGCTCGAAGTACGTCCGCGCCGTGGGATCGCGGTCGATCGCGATCAGCTTTCCCTTGCCGCACAACCCGGCGGCGAGGATCGCGGCATGGCCGCCGGCGCCGAAGGTCGCGTCGATGACCGTCTGGCCGGGCTCCACCGCGAGGCTGTCTCGCACCTCCTCGGCGAGGACGGGGACGTGGTCAGGTTCCCTGGGCTGCAAGACGTTCGGCAACATCCTCAGCACTCCCTTCGACCTCGGCGAGCTCGCGCTGCCAGGCCGCGCGATCCCAGATTTCGAGGTGGTCGTTGACCCCGGCGACGACAACGTCGCGGCCGAGCTTCGCGTGCGCGAGCAGCGCGGGCGGGATGCTCACACGCCCCTGCTTGTCCGGTGCCGACTCGCTTGCGCCGGAGAAGAAGTGCCGGTGCATCCGCCTGCCCTGCTGGCTGAGCGGGTGAAGCGTGGCGAGCTGCGAGTCTCGGTAGTGCTCGAACGAGCCCGGCGTCCAGACGTAGATGCAGCCGTCGAGACCGCGAGTGACGACGCAGCCATCGTCGAAGGACTGCCGAAACTTCGCCGGAAGTGTTACTCGGTTCTTGTTGTCGATTGTGTGTTCGTACTCGCCTAGGAGCATGGGGCTGCTCTCCCTAATCCGCCACTGAGCCCCACTTTATCCCACTATCACCCACCTGTCCAGGGCGGACCCTTCTTTTTTCAGCCGGGATCGGTCGCGTAGTGCCCGTAGGCGCCGCGACCGGTGAGGACCGCCGCCCCACATTCCGCCCCGAGCGCAACCGCCTCGTCGACCGGCTTGCCGAGTGCGAGCCCGTACGTAAGACCTGCGGCGAAGCAGTCTCCGCAGCCGTACGCGTCGGAGACAGGCCCGGGAAGGGGCGCGGCACGGAACGGGCCGCCGGGGCGGATCCAGCCACCGAGGTGGGCGGCGGTTGTGACGACGATCGGCGGCTCAGGCTCGAGCTCGCCCACCTCGAAGCGCTCGGCGGCGTCCTCCCCGCTTCCGACCAGCACGTCCACCTGCACGGCTGCGCGGCGCAGCGTCGCGAGCTCGCGAGACGTCGCGACAAGGACGGACGAGCGGCGGGCGGCGCGTAGCGCGCCGACGTCACCACTCACGAAGTAGACGGCATCGCAGCGGTGTAGCTCCTCCCACGGCAGCGCGCCGTCCTCGCCGGACGGGCGGAGCTTGTCGCCGAGCACCGTGATCGTCCGCTCACCGGCCTCGTCGACGTGCGTGAGCGCCCGGCGCTGAGCTCCGGGCGCGGTGCTCGCGTGCACAGTGACACCGTGAGCCTCGAGCTGCTCGCGCGAACGGCGGCCGAGCTCGTCGTCGGCGAGCGCGGTGAAGAAGAGGCACGAGCCGGCGAGGTTGGCGAGCTGGACGGCCGCGACTGCGCCGCCGCCCGCGGGCTCCTCCCACGTCTCGAGCGCATGCACGATCTCGCCCGGCGCGGGCGCGTGGTCGACCCGCGCGAACTCCACCCACTCGACGTGTCCGATGACCGCGACGTTCACTTGCTCTTCCTGAGGAGGGGGCACGTGGGGGAACCATGGGTTCCCCCACGCTTCTCCACCCACTCGACGTGACCGATAACAGCGACCTGCACATCTCACATCTTGAACCCCGACTACGTTTCAATCGATGGTGAGCGGAATCCCTCCCTTCGAACGGTTCTACGACTCGCACAAGGGCGAGGTGCTCGTGTTCCTCCGCAAGCGTGCGGGCCGCGACCGTGCCGACGACCTGTTTCAGGAGACGTTCTTGCGAGCGCTGCGCGCGTACGGGCGGCTCGAGCACGGTGAGCACCTTCGCGCCTGGGTGCTGACAATCGCCTCGAACGCGGTCGTCGACGCCGCGCGGCGGGAGCGGCCGACCGCAGAGCTGTCCGTCGAGCCGGCCGGCGAGGACGAGCGGCCGGCCGTCGAGGAGCTCGCGCCGCTGACCGACGGCCTGCCACCGAAGGAGCGCGCGGCGGTCGTCCTCCGCTACGGCTACGACCTCGATTACGACGCCATCGCCGCCGCCCTCGGCTCGAACGAGCAGGCGGCGCGGCAAGCGGCCTCCGCCGGTGTGCGGCGGCTGCGGAAGGAGAAGAAGCAGTCATGACCGGAGTCCCCACTGTTCTCGACGAGCGCTTCCGCGCGGCGGCCGTCGCATCAGGCGAGCTCGACGTGGCCTACGACATGCTCGACGACACGCCCGTCGGGCGGCTGCTCGTCGGAGTCTCGGATCGCGGCCTCTGCCGCGTGAGCTTCGACCCGGAGCCGGAGGCAGAACTCGAGCGGCTGGCCCGCCAGTTCGGCCCGCGCGTCCTGCGCGCGCCCAAGGCGCTCGACCGTGTGCACCTGGAGTTGGACGAGTACTTCGCCGGCAGGCGCCACGCCTTCGACCTCGAGCTCGATCTCCGGGCGACGCCGGAGTTCCACCGGCGCGTCCTCGAGGAGCTGAACCGGGTCGAGTATGGACACACGACGACGTACGGCACGCTCGCGGCACAGGTGGGCGCTCCGCGAGCGGCGCGGGCCGTCGGCACCGTGATGAACCGGAACCCGCTGCCGATCGTCCTCCCGTGCCACCGCGTGGTGGGTGCAAACGGCAACCTCACGGGCTATGGCGGCGGCCTCGACCGCAAGGAGTGGCTGCTGCGGCTGGAGGGCGCGCTGCTCTAGGCGGTCGGGACGTGGCGGAGCTTGTAGCCCACTCCCCAGACGTTCACGATCCAGCCCGGCAGGCCCGCCGCCACGAGCTTGCGGCGGACGCGCGAGGCATGTGACTCCAGCGTCCTGGTCGGCACGTACGTGCGGAAGCCCCAGACGTCGCGCAGCAGCTGCTCACGGGTGAAGACCCGGTCCGGGTCGGACGCGAGCTTGACCAGCAACGCATACTCCTTCGCCGACAGCTCGACCTCGCGCCCGAGCACCGTGACGCGGCGGGCGGCGCGGTCGATCGCGAGCGGACCTACCTCGGTCAGCTCGATACGAGGCGGACAGCGGCGCAGGAGCGCGTGGATCCGCGCGAGCAGCAGCTCCTCGTAGACGAACGGCCGAGGCAGGCAGTCGTCGGCCCTGGCGAGCGCGCGGACACGCGAAGCCGGATCGGAGCCGCCCAGCACGATCACCGGACAGTCGGGCACGACGCCGCGGTCGAGCGCCTCGGCGTCTCCCAGCACGAGGAGGTCGGGATCCGCCGCGCGCGGCAGCTGCTCGGCGCGCTCGCACGCGACGACGTCGAAGCCGTCGCTGCGCAGCTGGCGCTCGAGGAACCCGCGAACGTTCGCTTCGGGCTCGGCGAGCAACAGCGCGGTCATGGCACCGAGGCTAGGCGCCGCAAGCCGCCACCGCCAGATGTCCTTTCGCGCTAAAGCGTGACGAATCGATCTAGAGACGGCCGGAGCGGACGACGCCCCAGAGGAGCCAGATTCCCATCACCGCCGAGAGGGCGAAGCCGACGATCGAGATGACGTTCACGCCGAACACCTGTGGGCCGCCGGTGCTGAAGGCGCCGATCATGCTCGAGCCGATCAGCCCGCCGACCACGATCAGCGCGACCACGAGCCGGTTGGTCAGCGTGTCGAACTTCGCGAGCAGGTCGTCGAGCCCCTTGTGCACGAAGCCAACCTCGATCTGGCCGTCGCGGATCTCCTCCATGAAGTCGTGGAACTGGTGCGGCGCCTCGGCGAGCACCCGCGCGTAGCTGATCGCCTCCTTTCGCGCGCGGCGCGCGACGCGGTCCGGCCTGTAGCGCTCGAGCATCAGATCGCGGGCGTAGGGGCGCGCGACCTCGAAGACGTTGAAGTCGGGATAGAGCTCGGTGCCGACCGACCCGAGCGTGGCGATGGTGCGGTCGAGCAAAAGGAACCGGGCTGGCAGGTGCAGGTTCATCGAGTAGATGAGCTGGAAGCCCTCACGGATCACCTGCACCGGGTCGATCTCGTTGAGGCTCGCCCCGTAGTAGCGGAAGTAGAGCTCACGGATCTCGGCGAGGAACTCGCCCTCCCGCTCCTTCGGGTAGCGCACGCCCAGATCGGCGAGGCGCTTCGGGAGCTGGTCGATGTTCTCGTTTGCGGCGTCGATGAAGAGGCCGGTCAGCTTCGACATGTCGTCTTCGGTGAGCGTCCCGACCGCGCCGAAGTCGACGAGACCGATCGCGCCGGCTTCCGTCGGGATGAGGATGTTCGCGGGGTGCGGGTCGCCGTGGAAGAAGCCGTGCCGGAAGATCATCGCCATCCAGGCGTCGGTGATCCGGTAGGCGAGGTCGCGACGCTCCTCGATCGTCGTCGTCAGCAGGTCGACGTCGGCGAGCTGGATCCCGTCGATCCACTCGAGCGTCAGCACGCGCGGACGCGTGTACTGCCAGTAGACCTTCGGGACGCGGACGTGCGGGTCGCCGGCGAAGTGACGGTGGAAGTTCTGCGCGTTGCGGGCTTCCTGGCGGTAGTCGAGCTCCTTCCGGATCGACCGGGCGAACTCGTCGACCAGCTGGCGCGTGTCGACGAAGTCGAAGGCGCGGATCCGCTCGCGTGCGAGGCGCGCCGCCTGGTAGAGGAGGCCGAGGTCGGCCTCGATCTGACGCGGAGCACCGGGCCGCTGCACCTTGACCGCGACGCGGCGCCCGTTCGGCAGCGTCGCTCGATGGACCTGGCCGATCGACGCGGCCGCGACGGGCTGAGTCTCGAAGTCGAGGAAGAGCCGCTCGAGCGTGTTGCCGAGCTCCTCCTCGATCACCCGCTCGGCCTGCTCGAAGGGGAACGGCCGCACGTCGTCCTGCAGGCCGCGCAGCTCGACGATGATGTCGGGCGGCACGACGTCGGGACGCGTCGAGAGAAGCTGGCCGAACTTCACGAACGTCGGCCCGAGCTCGTCGAGCACGTTTCGCAGGTGCTGGCCGCGAGCCGACGAGGATCCCTGCTCGGCCGCGGCGCTTGCCAGCCGCTCCTCCGCGGAACGGCCCGGAAGGAGGTCGCCGAGCTTGTGCGCCTCGAAGAAGTAGCCGAAGCCGTGACGCACCATCACCTGCGCGATCTCCGACAGGCGGCCGATGCTGCGGGTCGTGCTCACCCGAGAAAGGCTACGCGGCGCGCCTGCCGGTGGCCAGACGGCGGCGGGCTTCCCGTCTCCGAGTCCACGGCCCAGGCGGGACGAGCAGCGACTCGGCATGGAGATAGGCGAGGCCGACCGCGGGGAGATCGGTGAGGCGCTCGACGCAGAGGTAGCGCGGACGCCACTCCGGGAAGAACTTGCGGTTGAACGAGTAGAGCCGCTCGAGCTGGAAGACGTTGTCGGCGAGCAGGATCCCTCGGCGGACGATCCGGCGCATCGGCGTCCGCACCCGGTCGGGTGCGAGGAAGTCGGTCAGCGCGCAGAAATTGAGCGAGAGCTCGCTTGCGCCTCGGTCGCGCGCCCACGCGAGCGTCTCGACGACGAGGAACTCCGTCAGGCCGTTCGGTGCGTCCGGCCGGCGTCGCATCGCGCTGAGCGACCACCCGCCGCCCGCTGCCGACGGCGCGAGATGGAGATAGCCGCCGACGCGGCCGTCGGCGTCCTCGGCGAGAGCGAGCACCGTGCCGGGAATGTGGAGATCGTCGATCGCCATCGAAAAGCCGCGTTCGGGCTGGCCGCCGCGCCACGCTGCGGAGACCGTCTCGAGCTCGGTCTCGAGCGCTGGGCCGACCTCCTCGGCGGCGACGACTCGGAACGAATATCCGGCTTTGCCAAGACGCGAGACCGACTGGCGCACCTTGCGGATCGCCCGCCCGTCGAGCGAGAACTCCTGCGGCAGCAGCACCGCCTCCTCCCCCATCGAGATCGGCTTGAGCCCGAGCGCGCGATAACGGTCGAGATGCGCCTCGGAGGCGCCGACGACCGCCAGCCGCCACCCGTGGGCGCGCACGATGCGCCGCAGCTCGGAGAGCAGCAGGTCGATCTCGGCCTCGTCGCCGACGGGATCGCCGCTGACGAGGGCCGTCCCGGCGACCACGCGGTACGCGAGGAAGGAACTGCGGGACGGTGAGAAGAGGTAGCTCTTGTCGCGGCGCAGCGCGAAGAAGGACAGGCTGTCACTGCCGTACGTCTCGACGAGCGCGCGCGCAACCCGCCGCTCCCCCACGGTCTGCGCGACGGCGTATCCGAACGGCCGCAGCGAGAAGTAGAGGGCGAGGAAGCCCAGGGCGATGCCGAGCCCCAGCAGCGCATCGCTCGTACGGTGTCCCAGCTCGACGCCGCGCAGCTCCGCCCCGACGACGACCGCGGTGATGCCTGCGAGCGCGGCGCCGAGACCGAGCAGCGGCCGGACGCTGGCCGGATCGCCCGGCACGTCGAAGCGTCGCCGATAACGCACGAGCGCGACGAGCAGGAGCAGCGAGATCGTCGCCTCCTCGAAGTCGAGGCCCTTCGCCAGGTGCGCGACCGCCGAGGCCACGATGACCGCGACCGCGAGCTGCCAGGCGCGCCGCCGGCGCGTGGCCAGCGACCGTGACAGCCAGATCAGGCCGATCGCGAAGGCGACCGTGAGAACTCGCGCGGCCTCCGGCCATCCGGGCGGCAGGATGCCGCGCGCGATCCGCAGCCGGTCGGCCATCTCCGGGGTCAGCGCCGAGACGAGCCCGATCACTCCCACCAGCGCGGCGGCCCACGCGAGCAGCTTTTCTGCCCTGGGCGGACTCAGCCTCACGCGGCCAGGGTACAACTTGCTCATGAGGGAATCGGGAGAGGACATCATCCGGATCCCGCCACCGCGCTCGGTGACCCTGCTGCTCGCCGTCGTCGCGGTGGCCCTCGTGCCCTGGATCCTCTACTTGACCTTCACGTTGCCGTCACGCCACGTCACGTTTCACTACGACACGGCCTGGATCGGGTTCGACGTCGCACTTCTCGCGTCCTTCGCGGCGAGCGCGTGGGCGGCGTTCCGCGGGTCCCAGTGGCTCGTTCCGCTCGCGGCTGTGACAGGGACGATGCTCGTCTGCGACGCCTGGTTCGACATCGTCACATCTCAGAGCGGCATCGAGATGTGGGAGGCAATCGCAGAGGCTGCACTCGCCGAAATTCCGCTCGCGGCGGTGTGCGCGTTCGTCGTCTACGACGCCGAGACGTTCCTCGCCGCCACGGCCAACCGCTTCCGCCGGTAGCGCTACGCGGCCGGGGGCAGATTCGGCGGGCCCTCGAGCAGCCGCAGCCGGTGTTCGAGCTGCGCGACTCGGAGCTCGAGCTCGTCGAGCTCGTCCCGCGTCACGAGGTTGAGCTCGTCGGTGACGGCGCGGAGCGCGGCGAGCGCTCCCTCCGAGAACCGCTCACGGCTTCCGCGGACCCGGCTCGGCAGCTCGGCGACGAGCTCCTCGAGGGTGTCGAGGAGCAGGTGGCTGCTACCGCGCGCGGCCATGCGGCCTCGAGCGTCTCCGTTGGCTCCGCTTCTCACGTCGCGCCTGCGCCGCGGGCTCCGACGGCGTTGCGGTCGCGACGTCGACGAGCTCGGGCGTCGGCTCGGCGGCGAGCGCCTCTTCCGAAGCCATCAGAGCCGCCGTGCCGGTGACGACCGTACCGGCGCTCGAGACGTCGCCGGCCCCGGAGTGCGTGCCGGCTTCGGCCAGCGCCTTGCGCCGTTTGTACTCCGGCTCGCGCTCCTTCCAGATCGTGAGGATCGGAGCGGCGAAGAAGATCGAGGAGTAGGCACCCGACGTGACGCCGACGATGAGCGCGAAGGCGAAGTCCTTGAGCTCCGCGCCGCCGAGGATGTAGAGACAGATGATCGGCAGCAGCGTGATGAACGTCGTGGCCAGCGAGCGCCTGATCGTCTCCCACAGCGAAACGTTGGCGATCGTCGCGAACGGCGATCGGCGCATCAGCGGGATGTTCTCGCGCACGCGGTCGAAGATGATGATGGTGTCGTAGATCGAGTAACCAAGGACCGTCAGGACGGCTGCGACGGTGGCGACGGAGACCTCCCGCCCCGAGATCGAGTACACGCCGATGGTGACGAGGATGTCGTGGATCATCGCGAGGATCACCGGCATCGCGAACTTGCGGTCGAACCTGATCGCGATGTAGATCGTGATCAGCAGCAGCGAGACGATGATCCCGTAGATCGCGTCGATCGCTATCTGGTGCCCGAACGTCCCCGAGACGTTCTTCACCCCCGTCTTGGAGGCTCCCAGATTGCTCCTCAGCGACTGGGTCAGGGTCCGCTGCTCGCCGGCCTTGAGCGTGTTCGCCCGGACCTGCCAGTCGACGAAATCGCCGTCGGCGGTCTTTTTGCCGACCCCCTGGACGATGGCGTCCGGCTGGCCGTTCTGCTTCATGAACGTCGTCACCGAGTCGGTCGACAGCGGCTGGGAGGTGTTGAACGTGAGCTGCGAGCCGCCCTTGAAGTCGATCCCGAGGTTGAGACCGTGCACGCCGAGCGCTATCACGCCGGCGAGGATCACCGCGCCCGACATGGCGAACCAGACGCGGCGCTTGCCCATGAAGTCGATCTGCAGCCACTTCGCGGTCTGCTGCCCCTCTGCGCCCATGAAGCGTGGGTTGTCGAACCACTTGAAGCCGCTGAGCAGGCCGAGCATCGCTCGCGTCGCAAAGACCGCGGTGATCAGCGAGATCACCGTGCCGATCAGCAGCATCAGCGCGAAGCCCTTCACGTCGGCGACCGCGATCAGGAAGATGACCATCGCGGTGATCACGGTCACGACGTTCGCGTCGAGGATCGTGTGGAAGCCCTTCCCGTACCCGGCCGCGATCGCCGCGCGCACCGAGCGCCCGGCGCGCACCTCTTCCTTGATTCGTTCGAACACGACGACGTTCGCGTCGGCCGCGACACCGATCGTGAGGATCATGCCGGCGAAGCCCGGCAGCGTCAGCGTGACGTTGAAGAGGAGGATCGCCGCGTAGTAGAGGAGCCCGTAGATCACGAGGCCGAAGACCGCGACGAGGCCGAGGAAGCGGTAGAGAACGAGCAGGAAGAGCGCCACGATCAGCAGGCCGGCGGCGGCGGCGAGGATCGCCTGGTGCAGCGAGGCCTTGCCGAGCGTCGCCGTCACGGTCGTGCTCTCGATCTGCTGGAACCTGTACGGGAGCGAGCCGCTCTGGAGCACGAGCGCGGTCTGCTGCGCCGCCTTCGTCGTGGGCTCCGAGATCTGCGCGTTGCCGGCGATGCCCTGGGAGAGCTGGTTGTCGGTGTAGTCGATGTACGGCGTCTCGACGAGCCGGCCGTCGAGGACGATGGCGTTGTGACCCGCGTACGTCGCGATCGTGTTCTGATCGCTGGTGTTGAGCTGGCCCGCCTGGCCGGCGTTCACGCGACCGCGGTTGAACTCCTCCTCAGTGATCCTCTTGAACTCACTCGACCCGTGACCCGTGAACTGCAGCGTCACGATCGGCGCTCCGGTGTTCTGGTCGACGTCGGCGGTGATTCCCGACTCGACGAGATCGTGGCCGGTCAGGGCCGGCGGCAGCTTGAACAGGTACCAGTACTTGCCGCTCGCCGAGGTTCCGTTCTGGCCGGCGCCGGGGCAGCTGTTCGTGGCGGTCGCCTTGCAGTAGATCGCCTGAAGACCCGAAGGCACCCTCAGGACCGTGGTGTCCTTGGGCTGCTTCCCGTTCTTGTAGGGCAGCAGCAGCTGCTTCAGGCTCTGGGTGGGGCCCTGGACGATCTCGTGGAAGGTCTGCGTCTTCGTGACCTTCTTCCCCTTGACCTTCGTCGTCACGGGCTTCTTGATCGTCTTGGCGAGGTAGTAGAACTCCGGCGCGCCCTTGTTCGCCTCCTTCACCACGGCCGTGTCGGTGAGCAGCTTGTAGAGCGAGCCGAACGGCGCAGGCTGCTGGTTGCCCTGCACGGTCGGCGGCGCCAGGCTCGGTTCGAAGTCGAAGATTTGGAGTTGGCCGGTCGTCCCGACGACCTTGGCGGCTTTGCTCGGGTCCTTGAGACCCGCGAGCTGGATCACGATCTCGTTGGTGCCCTGGATAGCGACGTTCGGCGAGGTCACGCCGATCTTGTTGACGCGGCTCTCGATGATGTTCTGAGCCGTCTGCATCTGGGCCGTCTGGACCTGCTGGCCTTTGGGCGGAATCGCGCGCAGAACGACCTCGATGCCGCCCTGCAGATCGAGGCCGAGCGTCGGAGCCCTGTAGATCGGCGAGCCCGGAATCGCGAGCAGCAGCGCGCCGACGAGGGCGGCGCTGATCGCGCCCATCAGCAGGAGGTAGTTGCGACGCTCTTTCACGCTGGAGCCTTCAAGATCGCGGAAAGGTTAGCCGCGGTTCTCCCCGTCCGATGGCTCCGCAGCTTCGATTGGTCCAGTCGGGTCAACCTCCTGCCCGGAGCTCTCGTCTGCTTCTGCATCCGGCGACTCGGGCTCGTCCGACTCCGGTTCCTCCGGCTCGGGCTCGGTCGTCACGCCCGCGATCGCCCGCCTGGCAACCCGTACCTTGGTCTGCGGCGCGATCTCGACCGTGATCTGGTCGTCGTCGAGCTCCAGGATCGTGCCGTAGATCCCGCCGGCGGTGAGCACCTCGTCGCCCACGCTCAGCTCGTTGACCATCTGTTGTTGCTGCGTCTGCTTCTTCCGCTGCGGCCGGACGAAGATCAGCCACACGACGAGGACCGCGATGATGATGATGAAGATGAAGCTCGACCCGCCGCTGCTCGCTCCGATGATCATTCGACAGTTCCTTTCGCTCGTCGGAGCGCCTCGTCCTTCCACGTGAGGAACTCGCCGCGCTCGATGGCCTGTCGCGCCGCGGCGACGAGGTCGAGCAGGAAGCGGAGATTATGCAGGCTGAGCAGCCGCAATCCGAGGATCTCTCGCTGATTGACGAGATGCCGAACGTACGCGCGACTGAAGCGCGAGCAGGCCGGGCATGAGCACTCGGAGTCGAGGGGCCGCTCGTCGCGGGCAAAGCGGGCGTTGCGGAGGTTGAGCCGGCCCTCGTGCGTGAGCGCGCTGCCGGTGCGGGCGTTGCGCGTCGGCAGCACGCAGTCGAACATGTCGACACCGCGGGAGATCACCTCGAGCACTCCCTCCGGATCGCCGATCCCCATGAAGTAGCGCGGCTTGTCCTCGGGCAAGATGGCCGCGGCTCCTGTCGTCGCCTCGAACATCGGCTCGCGGTGCTCGCCGACGCTGAGACCTCCGATCGCATAGCCGTCGAAGTCGAGCCCGACGAGCTCCTCGGACGAGCGCTGCCGGAGCTCGCCGTCGAGGCCGCCCTGCGTGATCGCGAAACGGAGCTGACCCGGCGCGCGGGGCAGGTCGCGCTGGCGCTCGGCCCACGCAGTCGTGCGGCGCACCGCCTCTTCGAGCTCGGCCCGTGCCACGCCCGCGGGCGAGCAGATGTCGAGGCACATCGCGATGTCCGAGCCGAGCAGCTCCTGGACGCGGGCGGACAGCTCCGGCGTGAACCGCTCCGCCTGTCCGTCATAGACCGAGCGGAACGTGACGCCGTCGTCGTCGGTCGCGAGCAGCGTGTCGCGCAGCGAGAAGACCTGGAAGCCGCCGGAGTCGGTCAGGATCGCCCCGTCCCAGCCCATGAACGTATGCAGGCCACCGAGCTCCGCGATGAGCTCCTCGCCGGGCCGGAAGTGCAGGTGGTAGGCGTTGCCGAGGACGATCTCGGCCCCGAGCGCGCGCAGCTCGGTCGGATCCACCGACTTGACGGTCGCCTTCGTTCCGACCGGCATGAAGGCCGGCGTCCGCACGTCGCCGTGGGCCGTGTGGAGGATGCCCGCGCGCGCCGCGCCGTCGCGGGCGGTGAGGGAAAAGCGTTCGGTCACGTGGCGAATGTAGTTATTCAGCGCGAGGACGCCGTGCTCTCGAACCAGGAGTAGACGCGGCCGGCCAGCTCTGCATCGCGCGCCGGATCGGGCGAGGCCTCGAGCTCGTGCTCGCGGATCCGACCGAGCTCGGAGACGAGCGCGCGCAAGGGTGCGCCACTGCCGAGGAGCGTCGCGATGCGGACGCTGTACGGCGCGAGCTCGTCCAGCTGGGCGGCCAGCTCGCGCGCGCCGCCGTCGCGCCAGAAGTCACGCCACTCGTTTGCGCTACGCGGCCTCACGTCTTGCGCGTGGCGAGCAGAAGCGCGAACTCCTCGGCCTCGTCGGCCCACCAGGCGACAAGGCGCATTCCCGCGGTCGCGAGCTCGCTCTCGATTCCCTCGCGCCTGAACTTCGTGCTCACCTCGAGCCTCAGCTTCTCGCCCTCGTCGAGCTGGACGACGGTGTCGAGCTCTGCGAACGTGACCTGCTGCTTGACGCGCGCGAGAAAGCCGATGTCCATCCACTCGTGCTCCGCGTCCCAGCGGGCCTCGAAGGCGAGTTGCTCCTGGTCGAGGTCGGCACGCAGCTCGCGGTTGACTGCGTCGAGCCCGTTGCGCACGAAGGACTCGGTCACGCCCTCGCTGTCGTTGTACGCGGCCTCGATCCGAGCCGGGTCCTTGACGAGATCGACGCCGAGCAGGAACGAGTCACTCGGCTCGAGCGTGGCGGCGAGCGCGGTGAGCAGCCTCGCGCGGCGATCGGGGTGAAGATTGCCGATCGTGCTGCCCAGGAACGCGATGAGCCTGCTCTCGCCGTGCGGGATCGCGCTCAGGTGGCGCTCGAAGTCCCCGACGATGGCATGCACCGCGATCGGGTAGGCATCCGCGATCGCGCACGCACTCGCGCGCAGCACCTCCTCGCTCGCGTCGAGGGGAACGAATCGCTCCAGCGTCCCGTTCGCGCGGAGCGCGTCGAGCAGAGTGCGCGTTTTCGCAGACGTCCCTGCGCCGAGCTCCACGAGCGTGCGCGCCCCGGTCGACGTGGCGATCTCGGCCGCGTGCGCGGTCAGGATCTCCTGTTCTCGGCCGGTCGGGTAGTACTCGGGCAGCTGAGTGATCCGCTCGAACAGGCGCGAGCCGCGCTCGTCGTACAGCCAGACCGGCGGTAGCTCCTTCGGGCTGGCACGCAGGCTCCAGAACGTCTCGTCGTACAGCGCCGAGCGGCGGTCGGCCTCGTCGAGGAGCCGCTCGATCCGGATCCTCGGCTCGGTCGCTGCGTTGCGGCTGTTAGGCATCGGCCGCGCACCGAACGCCGGAGAAGATCTGCCGCCGCTGCGGGTAGTCCCAGTTGCGGAAGCTCGTTCGCGCGACGACCGGATCCGTGATCCAGGCGCCGCCGCGCAGCATGCGGTACTCCTCGCCGAAGAAGACCTCCGAGTACTCCGCGTAGGGAAAGGCGCGGAATCCCGGGTAGCCGTCGAAGCACGAGGACGTCCACTGCCAGACCGCCCCCTGCAGGTGCTCGAGCTCGTCGCCCGCAACCCGGGCAGCCTTCTCCCACTCCGCCTCGCTCGGCAGCCGCTTGCCGGCCCAGCGCGCGTAGGCATCGGCCTCGTACCAGCTGACGTGCTGCACCGCCTCGGTCGCCCCTACCGCCTCGACACGGTCGAAGCGCCGGACCAACCAGCGGTCGCCGTCGCGCTCCCAGAAGAGGGGCGCCTCTGCTTGCTCAGCCGCCCGCCATTCCCAGCCATCGTCGCTCCAGAGGGCCGGGTCTCGGTATCCGCCGTCGGTGATGAAGGCCAGCCACTCGGAGTTCGAAACGAGGGCCCGGTCGATCCGGAACGCCGGCAACGTCGCCTCGTGCCTCGGCAACTCGTTGTCGTAGGCCCAGACGGCATCCTCGTCGGCTCCGAGCGAGAACGGCCCGGCTTCGAGGAGCACGTCGCCTTCCGCCTTGACCGGCGGCGGCCCGAACGGCTCCGGGCCGGGCAGGGCGCCGAGCTCGAGCGTCTGCGTCATCGTCTCGACGTGCTGCTGCTCGTGCTGGACGATCAGACCGAACAAGAAGCCGTTCTCGAGCAGCGGATCTCCCTCGTCGAGGCTGACTTCGGGCAGCTGCGCCAGCACGCGGCGCCGCACGTCGGCGACGTACTCGCGCGCCGCCTGGGGCGGCAGCATCGGCAGCTCGCCGCGCTCGCTCCGCTCGTGGGCGAACGCGTCGTAGACGTCGTCGTGCTCGGCGCGCACCGGGGGCTCGCCGCCGAGCTCACGGAGCAGCCACAGCTCCTCGAAGTAGCCGATGTGCGCGAGGTCCCAGACGAGCGGCGACATCAGCGGCGACACCTGCACGAGCAGCTGCTCCTCCGACAGTGGATCGAGGAGCGCAGCCGTCCGCGCCCGAGCACGCGTCAACTCGGACGCGATCAGCTCCTGGTCGACGGCCCCTCGCATCGGGGTTGTCACGCGGCCCAACGCACGAATCGTCTCACACGTTCGTCGTTCGCGGCCTCAGCGGGTGCGTTTCACCGCCTCGATGCTGTTCCCGTCGGGATCGAGGACGACGGCGCCGGTGTGGCGATAGCCCGCCTCGATTGCAATTCGGTGGAACTCGTTCACGGTCCCCTCGCCCGGAACCGGGAATGAGAGGTGGAGATGCTCTGTCGGCTCCCGGCCGTCGGCGACCAGCGCGAAGTGGCGCCGGTTGTTCGCGCCCACGATGAAGAGCCCCTCCCTCGCCCCCGTGCCAAGCCCGAGGACAGCGACGAGGGCTCCCCAGAACCGAGAGCTGGCACCGAGATCGGCGACGCCGAGCCAGAGGTGGTCGATCGGCGGGCCGCTCTCGGTGCGGCCCGGTCGATGCACCGACTCGACGCTGTTCCCGTCCGGGTCGAGCAGGAAGCCGCCGTAATAGTCGCGCTTGTACTGCGGACGCAGGCCGGGCTCGCCGTCGCTGCGGTAACCGGCGTCGACACCGCGCCGCCAGAACGCGTCGATCTCTTGCCGCGAACGCGCCGCGAAGGCAACGTGCAGGTGTCTCGTCGCCGACACAGCGCCTGCCTGGGTAATCGAGAAGTCGTCCCACCGATCGACGTCGCCCGTGGACGTCGGCTCGCCCAGCAGCGTCTCGTAGAAGCGGCGAGACGCCTCGCGGTCCGAGACGCGGATCGTGACGCGGTCGAACATCAGCGGAGAAGCATCGCGTCGCCAAACGAGTAAAAGCGGTAACGCTCCTCGACCGCGAGCCGATAGAGGCGCCTCGTCTCCTCGATCCCTGCGAACGCCATCACGAGCGCGAGGAGCGTCGAGCGCGGCAGGTGGAAGTTCGTCAGCAGTGCATCGACGCGCCGGAACTCGAAGCCCGGCGTGATGAAGAGCTCGGTTCGGCCCGCAAGGGGCCCGCCCTGGGTGATCGTCTCGAGTACACGCACGGTCGTCGTACCGACGGCGAGGACGCGCTCGGCGGCGCGGATCCGCTCCCAATCCTGTGGCGCGACGTGGTAGCGCTCGCCGTGGATCTGGTGCTCCTCGAGCCGTTCCTCGGTGACCGGCCGGAACGTGTCGAGGCCGACGTGGAGCGTGACGCGCGCCGGGTCGAGCTCCGCCAGTAGGTCCGGCGTGAAGTGCAGCCCTGCGGTCGGCGCGGCCGCCGACCCCGGCTCGCGCGCATAGACGGTCTGGTAGCGCGCCGGGTCGTCGAGCCGCTCGGTGATGTACGGCGGAAGCGGCGTCTCACCGGCCGGCTCGCCGTCGAGCCGGAGATGCCAGCGCCCCTCGCCGAGATGTTCGAGCAGCTCGACGGTGCCGTATCGCCGACCCGCCCTCAGCCGTCGCGTCGGCCGTGCGAGCGCCTCCCAGGTTCCATCCTCCCGCTGCTCCAGCAGCAGCACCTCGCCGCGCGGAGAGGCGATCGGAATCCGCGCGGGCAAGACCTTCGTGTCGTTGACGACCACGAGCTCCTCTCGAAGCTCGTCGGGCAGCTCGGCGAAGGTGCGGTGACGAACCGTGCGCGTCGCCCGCTCGTAGACCAGGAGCCGCGAGGCGTCGCGCCGCTCGGCCGGATGCTGCGCGATCAGCTCCGGCGGCAGCTCGTAGTCGAGCTCGGAAAGGTCCATCCGACGCGAGTTCTATCTTCGCTTTGGTGGACATGGAGGCCATAGCCCGCGCTCAGCAGCGCATCGAGGACGCGGCCGCCGGCCGCACCGATCCCGCCACGTTCGACGCGACGCTCGAGCGTGCACGGCACGCCGTCGAGACGCTCGCCGCTACCACCGCCCGGTTCGAGGTCGGCCTGCCCGAGGCGATCCAGGACGGCCTCCGCCAGCACTTCCGGCCGAGTGCACGCCACCTCGCCGAAGTCCGTGGCCTCACGAACCAGGCCATCCGCCGCCTGGAGCGCATCGAGGGAGACATCCTCGCCGAACGTCACGCCCGAGTGGACGATCTCGCCCTGCTCGTCGACCTCATCGCGTCGAGCTGGAGGAGCGTCGAGGAGCGGCTGGCCAAGCTCGAGGAGGGACTGACGCGCGACGGCGCCGTCGTCTACCGCCTCGACGAGCATCAAGCAGCCGGCTGAAACTCCCGCAGCGGTAGGACGAGCACGAAGCGGCTCCCCTGCCCGGGCTCGCTGTCGAGCTCGAGTCGGCCGCCCAGCGCGAGAGCGAGCTCACGGGCGATCGCGAGACCGAGCCCCGTGCCGCCTCCGTCCCCGGACCAGAACGGCCGGAAGATGCGCTCCGCCTCCTGCGGCGCGATCCCGGGTCCCGTATCCACGACCGCGACCTTGACCTCGCCGTTCGCCGCGGCGAGCCCCAGGTCGACGCGCCCTCCCGACGGCGTCCAGTGGAGAGCGTTCGCGATCAGGTTCGTGACGATCTGCAGCACGCGGTCGCCGTCGGTGATGAGCACGGCGTCACCGTCGAGCTCGAGCTCGTACTCGATGCCGCGCGCTTTCGCCTCCTCGGCGAAGGTCGCATAGGCGCGCTCGCACAGCGCGCGCATGTCGACCTCCTCGCGCCGGACCGCGAAGCGGCGCGCGTCGAGCTTCGCGAGGTCGAGGACGTCTCCGACCAGGCGCTCGAGCCGCACCGCCTCCTCGGAGATCACCTCGAGCGAGCGCTCCTGCGAGGCTTCGTCCTCGATGACTCCGTCCCGCAACGCGGCGACGTGCCCGCGGATCGCGGTCAGAGGAGTGCGCAGCTCGTGCGAGACCGACATGAGGAAGTTGCGGGAGAGCTGCTCCGACTCCGCGAGCCTCGCGGTCATCTCGTCGAAGCGAGCGGCGAGCCGGTCGACCTCGGTACCGGCACCGGTGTGCGCCGGGACCGCCACGTCGTAGTGGCCCGCTGCGACCTCGTCCGCAGCCGCCGCGAGCGCTTCGAGCGGCTCCGCGATCCGGCGTGCGAGGAAGATGACGAGGACGCCCGCAACGGGGATCCCGATCCCGAAGGCGAGCGCGAGCTCCCACGCAAGCTGCAGCCAGCGGGCGCGGAGTGCGGACTCCGGCTCCGCGACGACGAGACTTCCGGAGTAGACGTTGTTGTTCCCGAGTGGCACCGCCTGCGCCACGCCGAGATACGACCCGCCGTTCACCTGGAATTCGAACGCGGGGGACGGCTGGCCGGCGACGGGTCGTGCGGCTGGAAGCACGCTCGGCGAGAGCGGCGGCAGCGGCCCGGCGAGCAGGCGGCCTCCGGGAGCGGCAGGAACCCAGAACGGCTTGTCACTGCCGAGGGCGAGCTTGAGGTTTGCGAGCGAGACGTGGCCGATTCCCGCCTTCTGTATGTAGAGCTGCACGATCCCGGCCGACTCCGCCCGCAGCTCCGCCGCGGCGTGCGCCCGGGTGTTGCTCTGGAAGAACCGGACGGCGATGACCGTTGCGACGAGCCCGGCGAGCACGATCCCGAGCAGGAACAGCGCGGGCAGCCGGAAGCGCAGCGATCTGAACACGGCGCTACCCGCCGGTGGCAGCAGGCGCCGGGGCGGCCTTGTAGCCGATCCCCCAGACCGTGACGATCGGCGCGTCGTCACCGAGCTTCCGCCTCAGCTGGCGGACATGGACATCGACCGTCCGGGTGTCGCCCGCGAACGTGTAGCCCCACACGCGCTCGAGCAGCTGGTCGCGCGTCAGAACGAGGCCTCGATGATCGAGGAGTTCCCAGAGGAGGTCGAACTCCTTCGGCGCGAGCCGAATCTCCGTGTCCCCGACGTGGCACTCCCGCCGGCCAGCGTCGAGCACGAGGTCGCCGTGGCGCATGACTCCCGCATCGGGCTTCGTCCGCCCGGACTTGCTGCGCCGCAGGATGGCCTTCACTCGCGCCACGAGCTCGCGAGGATTGAACGGCTTCGTGAGGTAGTCGTCGGCGCCGACCTCGAGTCCCGCGATCTTGTCGAGGTCGTCGTCGCGTGCGGTCAGCATCAGAACAGGCATGGTGCTCGTCTCCCGGATCCGCCTGCAGACCTCCAACCCGTCGAGGTCGGGCAACATCAAGTCCAGGACGACGAGCGCGGGCGCGACGGACTGGACGAGCGTCAGCGCTTCGCGCCCGCTCGCCGTCATCTGCACGTTGAAGCCGTCTTTGCGGAGATACGCGGCGACGAACGATGCGATCGCCTGCTCGTCCTCGACGACGAGGATCGTTTGTGCGTCTGCCATCTCCGTCACCCCTGTCCGAGTTGGCGCGTCAGCCGCTTCGCGGGCAGCGAGCGGAAGGGTCGACCGTTGATCGCGTACTTCCCGTCGCTCTTCTTGTTGAACGAGGAGCCATGGACCGCGATCGTGCCCTGGCCGCCGACGTAGAGATAGACGCCGGAGCCGCGCACGACCACGCGGTAGTAGCCCCCGGTCGCCCGGAAGCGGAAGCCGCTGCCGTTGAACTCGTGACCGGGGCGGCCGTTCCACTTGACGCTGGTTGTGGAGACATTCGGGGTTGTCTGTGGGTCCGCCTCGCCGGGCAGCTGGTAGATGTCGACCCTGGCCTCACCTTGCGAGTTGACGCTGCCGAGCACGAAGCCGTGCACGACGACCGTGACGATCGCGTGGCCGTTGACGCCGCCGTCACCGGCCGCATTGCGCACGACGGCATAGCCGGGCTTCGCTTCCGTGTGCGCACGAGCAACCGCCACGGCGGGCACCGAGAGGCCGGCGAGAAGGGCGCAAGTGAGGATGAGACGCCGCATGGCGCCCCAAGGGTACTCCGCACGGAGAGGAGCGTCGGGCTTTTTCGCGAAGCTCTGTTGTCATGGTGGACGATCGTCTGCAGCGGCGCGCCGACAGGCTCGCCGCACGCGTCGAGGCCTTGGCGGAGGCGCTACGGGCGGGCGGCGTCTCGGAAGAGGCGTCGGCTCGGCTCCTCACCAACGCCTCGGCCGCCGTACTGCAGGCGCTCCAGCTCGAGCTGATGACCGCCGAAGCGTCGCACGTTCCGGGCTAGCCGTACTCGTAGAAACCGCGGCCGCTCTTGCGGCCGAGCAGGCCGGCGTTCGCCATTGCGACGAGGCGGGCCGGCGGCGCCATCCTCGGCTCGCGCAGCTTCTCCCAGAGCGCTTCGCTCGCGTGCACGTGCACGTCGATTCCCACGAGGTCGACGAGCTCGCACGGCCCCATCGGCCAGCCGGCTCCGTGCTTCATGCCGGCGTCGAGGTCGGCAGGCGTGACCCGGGCCTCGTCGAGGACGCGCACGCAGTCGTTGAGCAGCGGGATCAGGACTCGGTTGACGACGAAACCGGGCGTGTCGTGGCAGCGGATCGGATGCTTGCCCAGCCGCTCGCCGAGCGCGTATGCGGCGTCGAACGCCTCATCCGAGGTTCGCTCGGCACGGACGATCTCCACGAGCGGCATCAGAGGCGCAGGGTTGAAGAAATGCATCCCGACCAGGCGCTCGGGAGTCGAGGTCGCCCCCGCAATCTCGGTGACCGAGAGGGCCGAGGTGTTCGTGGCCAGAACCGCGTCAGGACGGCAGACCTTCTCCAGCTCGCCGAACAGCTCCCGCTTGGCGTCGAGCTCCTCGACGACGGCCTCGATCACCACGTCGCAGTCGGCGAGATCGGCGACCGCGGTCGTCAACGTCAGCAGCCCGATCTCGAAGGAGTCGATCTGTCCCTTCTCCACCTTGCGCGAGAGGAAGTGCTCGATCCGGCCGCGTGCGGTCTCCCCCAGCTCGTCGGTCACCTCGCGCCCGACGGTCTCGAGCCCCGCCTCGACCGCGAGCTGCGCGATGCCCGCGCCCATCGTTCCCAGACCGACGACTCCGACCTTCACGCGGCGGAGCCTACCGAGCCGTCAGTTAGGGACCGAGCTCCTCCAGCGCGCGCAGGAGTGCTGTCCGGAGTCGCTCGTCCCGTTCAGGGGTAGTGGCCACACGCACGGGACTGAGGGCGCGCTGGCCGTGGCAGCGCGCGTATGCCTCAGCCTCCGAAAGTGCCCGCTCCCTGCGTCGGGTGCGTGTCGCCGGTATCAGGGTGACTCGACTCTCCTCCCTGGCCGGCTCGGACGCAACCAGCTGTGGAAGCCGTGGAAGGTGTGGATAACCCCGGAGACATAGAGTCACGCGGGTGGCGATCCGCGAGGGCACGGTCAAGCTGCCGCTCGACGGCGAGGAGGCCGAGACCTGGTACCGGGTGACGGGCGACCTTGACGGGGACACCGCGCCGCTCGTCGCGCTTCACGGCGGTCCCGGTGCGACGCACGATTACCTCCTCTCGCTCACCGACCTCGCCGGGTCGCGTGCCGTCGTTCACTACGACCAGGTCGGAGGCGGCCGCAGTACCCACTATCCGGACCGCGGCGCCGAGTTCTGGACGCCCTCCCTCTTCGTCAGGGAGCTGCAGAACCTCGTCGAGGCGCTCGGGATCGCCGATCGCCACCACGTGCTGGGCCAGTCGTGGGGCGGCTTCCTCGCCCAGGAGTACGCGTTCACGCAGCCGGCAGGGCTGCGCTCGCTCGTCCTCGCGGATACCGCTGCGTCGTGGGCCGATTTCGCGACCGAGGCCAACAAGCTTCGCCGGCTGCTCCCGGAGGACGTTCAGGCGACCCTCGCCAAGCACGAGGACGCCGGCTCGTACGACGACCCCGAGTACGTGGAGGCGTGCCTCGTCTTCTACGCACGCCACGTGTGCCGGATCCCCTGGCCACCCGAGGTCGCGAGGTCGTTCGAGTATCTCGACGAGGATCCGACCGTCTACCGGACGATGAACGGGCCGAGCGAGTTCCACATCATCGGCTCGTGCAAGGACTGGCAGGTGAAGGAGCGGCTGCACGAGATCCGCGTGCCCACGCTGCTCGTCTCGGGGCGCCACGACGAGGCGACGCCGGCGCTGCAGCAGGTCCTGCTCGACGGCATAACAGGCTCGGAGTGGGTCGTGTTCGAGGAGTCGTCCCACATGCCGCACGTCGAGGAGCGCGAGCGCTACATGGCGGTCGTGGGCGACTGGCTCGCCCAGCGCGACTGAGACCGGCAACGGATCTATCCTTCCGGCGGGATGAGTTTTCATCCACTGAGCCGTCTCCCCGCCCCATGGCGGAAAATCGTCGACTGGACGGTCACGCTCGCCGTGGCGATCGGGTTCGTCCTCGCGTTCCAGGCGGAGGTCGCAAAGCCGTACCGGATCCCGTCCTCCTCGATGGAGCACACGCTGCACTGCGCCCGCCCCGGCCGCGGCTGCCTCGGCTCGATCAGCGACCGCGTGCTCGTGAACAGGCTCGCCTACGTCTTCGGCAGTCCGCAACGCGGCCAGATCGTGGTCTTCACGGCTCCCGCGAAGGCGAACCTCTGCGGGTCCGGCGACGCGGGCACCACGTTCGTCAAGCGGCTGATCGGACTGCCGGGCGAGACCGTGCGCGAGGACGACCGCGGCTTCATCTGGATCCGCCGGCCCGGCGCCGGGAAGTGGACGAAGCTCCCGGAGCCCTACCTCTCACGCTCCGCACGTCTAGCCGACACGACCTACTTCGACCAGACCTGGCACGTACCGAGAGGCGAGTACTTCTTCCTCGGCGACAACCGGCCGGACTCCTGCGACTCCCGCAAGTGGGGTTCCGTTCCGAGGAGCAGCCTCATCGGCCCGGTGATGTTCACCTACTGGCCGCCGACGCGGCTCTCGTACCACCCCGGCGGCTGGTAGGCGCTCGCCTCAGTTGGCGAGGTCGCCGACCACCCGGGCAGAGCCGCGGGTGAAGATGCGCTCACTGAGCGTGTTGTGGTGGCTCACAACTGTTCTGGAGGTGACGTGCCAGCCCGTGGGTGGTGCGTGCTGCTCGAGGAACGTCGTCGCCACTTTCCGTGCGATCAGGCATGACACGCCTCGGGTCGTGAGGTTGTTCAGGGCCGAGCGGCCTTCGCCATGGGTCTTCGGAACCGTGTAGCTCACGCTGCCGCACTTCCGAACCGACGCTCGAGCCGCCGCCGGCAGGCTCACCAGCACGGCCGCCGCGAGCAGGGCCAACAGCGACATCTTCACGCTAGATGCGCTCGACGACGCAGGCGATGGCCTGGCCGAAGCCGATGCACATCGTCGCGAGGCCGTAGCGCGCGTTCCGCCGCTCGAGCTCGGACACGAGCGTCGCTGTGATCCGCGCGCCCGTCGCGCCGAGCGGATGGCCGAGCGAGATGCCGCCGCCGTTCGGGTTCACGTCGCCGGCCTCGTAGCGCTCCTGCAGCCCCGTATCCGCCAGGAACTGCGCCACCACCGAGGCGAACGCCTCGTTCACCTCGATTACGTCGATCTCGTCCCACGTCAGCCCCGCCTTGGCGAGCGCCTTCGCCGACGCCTCGGGATTGCCGTGCAGCATGAGGTGCGGGTCGACGCCCACGACGCCGAACGAGACGAAGCGCGCACGTGGCTCGAGACCCAGCTCGGAGACCTTCGCCTCCGAGGCGACGAGCACGGCTGCGGAGCCATCGACGATCTGGGACGAGTTCCCGGCTGTCACCACGCCCTCGGGAATGAACGCCGGCTGGAGCGTCGCCATCTTCTCGAGCGTCGTCTCGCGCCGCACTGCCTCGTCGACAGCGAAGCGGACGCGCGTGAGCGTCGGCGCGGCACCGGAGTCGTCCTGATCCGGCACGTCGAGCTCGATCGGGACGATCTCCCTCTCGAAGCGGCCCTCGTCGATCGCGCGAGCCGCGCGCTGATGCGATTCGTAGGAGATTCGGTCGAGCTCGGAGCGCGGCACGTTCCACTGCGTCGCGATCTCCTCGGCCGAGATGCCCTGCATCACGATGTCGTGGCGTTCCCAGACGAGCGGCGACATGGAGCCGTGGTTCGAGCCCATCGGGACCCGCGACATCATCTCGACGCCGCCTGCGACGACGAGGTCGAGCTGCCCCGACCAGACCGCCGCGGCCGCGTTGAAGTTCGTCTGCATCGACGAGCCGCACTGGCGATCCACAGTCGTCCCGGCGACCGAGACCGGCCAGCCGGCGGTGAGCGCGACGTTGCGGCCGATGTTCCAAGCCTGCTCGTCGACCTGCGTCACGCAACCCCACTGCACGTCCTCGATCTCGGCGGGGTCGACGTCGTTACGAGCGACGAGCGCGTTGACGATCTGGGCGGAGAGCTCGTCGCCGCGAATGTGCGAGAGCGTACCGTTCTTCCTTCCGATCGGACTACGAACGGCGTCGACGATCATTGCCTCTCCACGCTCCATACGTGAAACTGTACCGCGGTCGATGCTGCGCAAGAACGCCAAGATCGAGTTGCTCAAGCGGGTGCCGCTCTTCGAGCGCTGCTCGAAGCGCGAGCTCGCGCAAATCGCAGCGCTCACCGACGAGCTTTACCTGCCGGCGGCGCGCAGTCTGACGCGGGAAGGTGCCGGCGGCGCGGAGTTCCTCGTCCTCGTCGAGGGCGAGGCCGACGTCGTCCGCAAGGGACGCGTCGTCAACGAGCTCGGCCCGGGCGACTTCATCGGCGAGATCGCCCTCGTCTCCGGCAAGCCGCGAACCGCGACGGTCAAGACCCGCGGGCCGGCTCGGCTTCTCGTCCTCACGGCGTCCGGGTTCCGGGCGCTCATGCACGACGTGCCGGCGATCCAGGACAAGGTGCTCGCCGCGGTCACGGCGCGGCTCCCGGACGACTAGCTAGCGCGAGTTCCGGTGCGGCACGTGCGGCTCGCGGACGTGCGCGAGGTACGTCGGCGCGGCGAGCTCGATCACGAGCAGCTTGCCGGGCGTGTCCGCCTCCCCCACCTCTCTGAACGAGTGGCCGACGTCGCCGCCGAGCACGACCGGCCCCTCGTCGGTCTCCACGACGACGACCTGGTGACCGCGCGTCTCACCCGGCGCCGGCACGATCCGGATGCCGGGGAGGATCTCCGCTTCGCCGTCGTGCTCGACGTAGTTCGCCCCGGGGAAGTCGATCCACTCGCGAACCGTGTAGTCGTCCTGCGTGCGCGCGTCCTCGAGCTCGACCCGCTGCACGTGGATCGGGATGCCGGGAAAGAGGCGATTGGCGCCGTGATGGTCGAAGTGCATGTGCGTGATGACCACGTGCGCGACCCGCTCGACGGTCTCGTCGGGCAGCGGGTGCACGGTCGGGTGAAAGAACTCGTCGAGCTCCGGCGTCGACTCGATCATCCCCGTGTCGACGAGGACGAGGCCGTCCGGGTGCTCGATCGTGTGGGAAAGGCACGGCCAGGTCGCGCCGTCGACCACGAGCTCACACGTCAGATGGATCCCGATATCGTCGCGGGTGAGCAAGGGAGGGAGCATATGACGACCGCCACCGACCAATGGATCGAGGTTCGTTCGCCCTACTCCGGCGAGGTCGTCGGACGCGCGCCGAAGTCGGGTGCCGCCGCGGCGCAGAGCGCGGTCGACGCGGCTGCGCGGGCGCTCGAGACGCCGCTGCCGGCGCACGAGCGGGCGTCCATCCTCGACAAGGTCGCGGCTCTCCTGCGCGAACGGCGCGAGGACATGGCACAGACGATCTGCGCCGAGGCCGGCAAGCCGATCAAGACGGCTCGCGTCGAGGCGTCACGGGCCGTCTCGACGTATACGTTCGCGGCCGTCGAGGCGCGGAAGCTCGCCGGCGACGTCGTGCCGATGGCAGCGTCGGAGGCCGGTGAGGGAAAGATCGCGTTCACGCTGCGGCGACCGATCGGAGTGATCGGGGCGATCTCGCCCTTCAACTTCCCGTGCAATCTCGTCGCGCACAAGCTCGCTCCCGCGCTCGCCGCCGGCTGCCCGGTCGTGCTCAAGCCGGCGAGCTCGACGCCGCTTTCCGCGCTTCTGCTCGCGGAGCTTTCAGAGGAGGCCGGCCTCCCGCCGGGCTGGCTCACCGTCCTCGTCGGTCCGTCGGCCGAGATCGGCGACGTCCTGGTCGCCGACGAGCGCGTCCGGATGATCACGTTCACCGGCTCGAGCGGCGTAGGCTGGGGCATCGCGGAGCGGGCCGCAAAGAAGCGCGTCCGGCTCGAGCTCGGAAACGCGACGCCCGTCGTCGTGGCCGCCGACTCCGATCTCGACCTCGCAGCGACGAAACTCGCGGCGAACGCGTTCTCCTTCGCCGGCCAGAGCTGCATCTCCGTCCAGCGGATCTATGTCGAGCGTCCCGTGCTCGACGGCTTCCTCGAGCGATTCGTCCCGAAGGTCGAAGCACTTGTCGTCGGCGACCCGGCAGACGAGGCGACCGACGTCGGACCTGTGATCGACGCCGACGCGCGCACGCGGATCGTGGAGTGGGTCGAAGAGGCGCAGACCGCAGGCGCAACGCTGCTCGTCGGCGCGACCGACGCGGATCCACTAGGCCCGGTCGTGCTCGCCGAGGCACCCGAAACGGCGCGCGTCGTCTGCGACGAGGTCTTCGGTCCCGTCTGCGTCGTCAACGCCGTCGACTCGCTCGACGACGCCTACGCGCGCGCCAACGGAACCGAGTACGGGCTCCAGGCGGGAGTGTTCACCGCCTCGATCTCCACGGCGCTCGCGGCGGCCGAGGCGCTCGACTTCGGTGGCGTGACCGTCAACGAGGCGCCAACATTCCGGGCCGACCAGATGCCGTACGGCGGCGTCAAGGGCTCCGGGAACACGAAGGAAGGCCCCGCGTACACGATCCGCGAGATGACCGAGGAGCGGCTCGTCGTCCTCCAGGCCTGACGCTCGCCGTTTTGGCAGCGGGCGAGCCGGGTAGGCAGAGCGACGACATGTCCCCGACGATTGTTAGCTCGCCGGGCAACAAATCGGGCGACTTTGTGACAACGCCGTTACCATGTAGGATCGAGTCACGTGCAAAGGGGATGCACGCCGGTATTTGGCTTCAGACCGGGCCTTGCGGGGTCTGCGGGAGGAGACTGAGACGCGAGTGATCGAAGAGAGAACTGCCCAGCTGCAGCAGTGCATGTATCAATACTCACGGGCGATTTACCGCTCGGTCAAGGACATGATCGATCCCTACGCCGACCGTGAGACCCAACTCGAGTCGCGCCGCGGAGTGCTGATGGCCTGCGAGCAGACGATGGAGCGCTTGGCCAACGATCCGCTCTATTTCGCGAAGCCAGATCGGGCGCTGTTCCAGGACATCCGGCGCTATTTCCCCATCACGGCGCAGGCGCAGGTCGCCTGGGCGGTCGAGCAGGGAGTGAAGGCCGCCGTCGACTTCATCGAGGAGCAGATCGAGTCGGGTTTGCTCGACGGCGGAGTCGCCCGCTGCCGGGCCACCACACGCAAGGGCAAGCCGTGCCAACGGACCCCCCTGCCAGAACGCGACTACTGCCCCTCGCACCAGCATCTCGAGACCAAAGCCGCGGCGTAACCGCCGCCGTCCACAGGCTTCCACAGCAGCGTTCCACAGGCGCCCGGCTATAGGGTGCTGCGCGGGGTGTCCCACGACACGGACAAGCTGATTCGGCAGCTCTCGCTCGTCGCCTTTCTCATGGCCGAGCGGAGAGCGCTGACCGCGCGCGACGTGAAGTCGAACGTCGAGGGCTACTCGGAGATGTCGGACGAGGCGTTCGCGCGGCGCTTCTATTCCGACCGGGCCGAGCTGCTCTCGCTCGGCGTCCCGCTCCAGTCGCAGCGCGACGAGTTCACCGGCGAGGAGCTGTACACGCTCCGCTCGGAGCAGTACTTCCTCCCCAAGCTCGAGCTCGAGGACGAGGAGCTCGCGGCGCTCCAGACCGCCTTCTACCTTCTCGAGGGGAAGTTCGCCTACGCCGAGCCGCTGCGGCTCGCGCTCCAGAACCTCGCGCTCGGACGTCCCGGCTTCAGCGAGGCGCCGACCCGGACGGCCAGCCGCGTCGAGGTCCTCGACCCCGACTACTCGCCCGAAACGCCCGGGCGGCTGGCGAAGCTCGAGAACGCAATCTCGAAGCAGCGGACGGTGCGTTTCGACTACTGGTCGATCTCGAGCGACGAGGAGAACGAGCGCACGCTCAACCCGTACGCGCTGCTCAGCGACAACGGGCTCTGGTACGTCGTCGGCCACGACCTCGACCGCGAGGAGATCCGCACCTTCCGCGTCTCCCGCATCCGCGGCGACATCAAGTTCGCGACCCGGCGCGAGCGCGACTTCCGCGCACCGACGGACTTCGACGTCGAGCTCTACCGAGGACGGCCTCCCTGGCAGATCGGCGAGATCGTCGGCACCGCGCGGATCGACGTGCGTGGCGACACCGCGTGGTGGGTGCGGCGTACCTACGGCGCGACGGGACGGCTCGAGGACGGCGTCTTCGTCACCGACTACTCCTCCATCCCCCAGCTCGCATCCTGGGTGCTGCGCCAGAACGGCCGCGCGGTGCCGCTCGAGCCGGCCGACCTCAAGCGCGACGTCGCGCAGGCGCTGCGACGGGTGCGCGACGGTCACGAAGGCGAGTCGCCGCAGCCGGCGCGCGAGAAGCCGGCGGTGATCGACGACAGCGTCGTGGAACGTCTCGCGGGACCGGTCGCGCCCGAGCGATTCGCGGTCCTCCAGGCGCTGCTCGCGTACCTGCTCGCGGCCTGCGGCGAAGAGCGCGACGCCGAGATCCCGGCGGTCGAGCTGCTCGAGAAGTTCCCCTCGATCCCCGAGGACGAGCTGGAAGAGCATCTCTCGCTGCTCAACCTCGTCAACTTCGGCGGCGGCTGCTACACGATCTACGCCGAGCTGCGGGACGGCTCGGTACACGTCGACAAGGAGCTGTGGGGCGACACCTTCCGCGCCGCGCCGCGGCTGACGCCGCTCGAGGCGCGAGCGATCCGGCTCGCACTGGAGTACGTCGGGCCGATGATCGCGGCCGACGCGCACACGCCGCTCTCGCGCGTCCGCAAGAAGCTCGAGGAGACGTTCGGCCAGTTCGAGCTCGCGCGCACCCCGGAGCCGCACGTGGCCACCGAGGAGGCCGATCTCATCTCGCGGCTCGCGCGCGGGATGCGCGAGCGGAAGCTCGTCGAGATCGAGTACCAGAAGGAGGTCGACGCCGAGCCGTCGACGCGGCTGGTCGAGCCCTACTCGCTCGAGCGGCAACTGCCCAACTGGTACGTCCACACCTGGGACCGCACGAGCGACGGCGCCCGTTCGTTCCGCCTCGACCGGATGCGGAGCGCCAAGCTCACCCGCGAGCGCTTCGAAGCGCGCGAGGGCTTCGAGCCGACGCGGCTCCGCGACGCGCGCACTGCAAAGCTTCTCTATGACGAGGAGATCGCACGCTGGGCGATCGAGCGCGGGGCGCGGCCGCTCGCCGATGGCAACGCGGTTCGCGAGCTGCTCTTCTCGAGTGACGATTGGCTCGAGAGCGAGGTGCTCTCGCTCCGCGGCGAGGCGATCCTGCTGGAGCCGGACGAGCTACGGCGCTCGATCGCGACGCGCGCGAAGGCGCTCGCGAAGGAGCTCGGCGTCGAGCGCATGCGCGCGCGCGCCTAGCGGCCTATTCGCCGACGGGCAGCGACACCGTGAACGTCGAGCCCTGCTCGGCGGCGGAGCTCACGTCAAGCGAGCCGCCATGGGCCTCGGCGATCGAGCGGGCGATGAAGAGCCCGAGCCCGGTCCCCGGCTTCGAGCCGCCTTCGACGTCCGCGCGCCCGAACTTCTCGAAGATTCGCACCTGCTGGTCACGCGGGATCCCAGGCCCACTGTCTCGCACCGAGATCCGCACCGCCCCATTCGCGGCTACGGCCGAGATGCGCACCTCACCCCCCTCCGGCGAGTACTTGACCGCGTTCTCGATCAGGTTCCCGAGCACCTGCCGAAGCCGGGCACGGTCGCCGCGGATCGCCGGGAGCGACCCTCGCACCGAGGCGACGACCGGCACATCCTGCTGTGCGAGCACCGCCGTCTCGACCGCCTCGTCGACGACGCGGCCCAGATCGACCTCGTCGAAGCGATAGCTGAACGTCCCTGCCTCGATGCGAGACGTGTCTAGGACGTCGCCAACGAGGTCGGCCAGCCGCGTCGTCTCGTCGCCGATAAGCGCAAGAAACGACTCGCGCTGAGCGGCCGACAGCATCCGCCACCGGTCCTGCAACGTCCGGGCGGCCCCGATCACTGCCGCCATCGGGCTGCGCAGTTCGTGCGAGACGAGCGACACGAAATCGGCGCGAAGCTCCGACAGGCGCGCGAGCTCCTCGACGCGTCTCCGCTCGGCCTCGTAGGCGCGGATGTTCTGGACGGCGGTCGCAACGAGGCGACCCAGCAGAGAGACGAGCTCGATCTCGTCCGGGCTGAAGGCGTCCGGGCGTTCGCGCGACAGGCTCAGCATCCCGATCGTGCGCGCGCCGACCAACAGCGGCGTCACGAGCTCGCTGCGCAGCCCGAGCGCAAGAAGCTGCTCGTCGGCCGGGGAATCGCGTTCGGCCAGATCGCGGCGCACGACGAGCTTGCCCTCTTGCACCCGCTCCAGCAGCGAGCCTTCGATCGGGTCGCTGTTCCCCGGCGGGAAGACCTCGCTTGCGCCGCGACCGGCTGTGGCCATCGTGGTCGCGGTGTCTCCCTCGACGAGGACGATCGCCGTTCGCTCGAAGGGGACAAGACCACGCAGCTCGCGGATGAACGCCCCGAACGCCTCGTCGAGCTCGAGTGACGAGCCGAGAGCTCTCGCGCAGCGATTCGCGGTCTCGAGCACGTCGACGCGGTGACCGAGCTCGTCCCGCAGCCGCTCCGCCTCCGCCGCTCGCGCCTCGGCGCGGCTCTGCTCGACGGTGAGCGTGTCGCGGAGGTAACCGATGACGATGCCGGCGAGCATGCCGACGAGCACCCGCGAGAACGCCGTCCGCCACTGCAAGCCCGGGCCGAGGGCGTCGACGACGATCGTCGCCCCCACCAACACGGAACCGCCGACGATGCCGCCGACCAGGCCGAACCGCAGCGCCGCCGCCGCCACCGGAATCAAATAGAGCGCGCGCCACGGCTCGCCGGTCTCGAACGAGAAGACGGCGACGAACCCGATCGCAGCGACGGAGTCGAGCCCGAGCAGCAGCACGCGCGCGCGCACTCGCGCGACAGGGCCGAGCTCGATCGCGGAGAGCGCGCCCGAGACGGCAGTCACGGCGGCGAAGAACCCGACGACCGCCCAGGCCCAGGACTCGTAACCGGGCGGGAACTTCGTGAGGGCGACGGCCACCGCGCCCACCACCACGAGCAGCACTCGCAGCAGGACGAGCCAGCGCCCCGGGCGGTTAAGCATCTCGCTCCTCGAGGCGCGCGAGCGCCCAGGCGGCGAGCTCGCGCGTCGAGGGGTCGGGATCGTCGAGGAAGGCGGTCACGGCGTCCCGTTCGCCGTCGCCCCCCACGTTGCCTGCCGCGACAAGGGCGTTCAGCTGCAGGCTGCGACCGTCGTTCCGAGGGACGTAGAGCCTCGCGAAGCGCTGCCGCAACTCGTCGGGCTCAGAGCGCAGCCAGTCGACAAGCGAGACGTGCGGAGTCGCGCCCTCAGGCAGTGGCTCCTCCGCACGCCGCTTCTCGACGCCGCGATTCCACGGGCAGATGTCCTGGCAGATGTCGCAGCCGTAGACCTGCGCCCCGAGACCGGCGCGATACGCCGCGGGAGGAGGCGTGGGCGCCTGCGTCCAGTAGCTGAGGCAGCGCGTCGAGTCGAGCGTGCCCGGCTCGTCGAGCGCGCCCGTCGGGCAGGCGTCGATGCAGAGCCTGCACTCGCCACAGTCGAGGTCGAGAGGCGGCGTCGGCTCGAGCTCGACGTCGGTGACGAGCGTTCCGAGCACGACCCAGGAGCCGTGCCGCCGCGTGATCAGGAGCGTGTTCTTGCCGTAGAAGCCGATGCCGCTTCGCGCCGCGGCCTCACGGTCGACATGCTGGTTTGCGTCGACCAGGACGCGGTACGCGCCGCCGAGCCTTCCGCCGAGCACATCGAGCTTCTCCCGCAACGACGCATACGCGTCGAACCACGTATAGCGCGGCAGCCGGCCCTCGCCCGCCGCCCGCTCCGGCTCGGGCAGCCAGTAGCAGAGCGCGGCCGAGACGACGGTGCGGGCGCCGGGCAGCAGCGTCTCGGGATGGCATGACTCCTCGGGCCGCGCCATGGTGAAGCGCATGTCGGCGAAGAGCCCGCGCTCGCGACGCTCGCGGATGTGGCGCTCGGTGCCCGCATAGGGCTCGGCCGGCGCGGCGCCGATGGCGTCGAGCCCCAGCTCCCGTCCGTGGGCTTCGAGTTCTGCGGCGGTCACGCGGATAGTCTGCCGCGGTGCGCGCGGTTCGGATCCATGAGGACGGCGGGCCCGAGGTTCTGGTGCTCGAGGAGGCACCGGATCCCAAGGCCGGGCCGGGAGAGGTACTCGTCCGACTCCGCGCGTCGGCGCTGAACCATCTCGACGTCTGGATCCGCAAAGGGCTCCCGTCCGTGCTGAAGCCGCGCATCCTCGGCGCCGACGGGTCCGGCGTCGTGGAGGCGCTCGGCGACGGAGTGACCGGCTTCGAGCCGGGCGAGCGCGTCGTCCTCAATCCCGGGGTCGAGGCGGGCGGCGGCCAGATCCACGTGATCGGCGAGCACGGCGACGGCACTAATGCCGAGCTGATCGCGGTGCCCGCCACCAACGTGCATCCGATTCCGGAGGGGTTGACCTTCGAGGAGGCGGCGGCGTTCCCGCTCGTTTTCGAGACCGCGTACCGAATGCTCGTGACGCGGGCCGGGCTCCGCGAGGGCGAGTGGGTGCTCGCCTGGGGGATCGGTGGCGGCGTCTCGACCGCGGCGCTCGCGATTGGAAAGGCGCTCGGCGCGCGCGTGCTCGTGACCTCGTCGAGCGACGCCAAGCTCGAGCGTGCCCGCGAGCTCGGCGCGGATGCGGTCGTCAACCACGCGACGGGCGACGTGCGGGCCGCGGCGGCGGAGGCGACCGGCGGCCGCGGGATCGACGTTGTCCTCGAAAGCGTCGGCGAGGCGACGTGGGCGACTTCCCTCCAGGTCGCGGCGCCGGGCGGCCGGATCACCGTCTGCGGCGCGACGTCCGGGCCGAACCCGCCGGCCGCGCTGCATCGGATCTGGTGGAAGCAGCTCTCGATCCTCGGCTCCACGATGGGGACCGGCGAGGACTTCGCAGGCGCCTACGAGCTCGTGGCGAGCGGACGCGCGCTGCCCGTCGTCGACTCGGTGCTGCCCCTCGAGGAGATCCGGACTGCGCACGAGCGCCTCGAGGCCGGCGAGCAGCTGGGCAAGATCGTCCTCACGATCTGATGCCGTTCCAGAACCGGGTGACTCCGTTGGGCGAGCTGGTTGCGACGCCCGAGCGAGGCCTTGTGTACGGCAATCGCGGCCGTCTCCACGACGAGCACGGACGGATCCGGCGGCAGTGGCAGCTGAGACGCTGGATCTCCTGCCGCCTCGAATTTCGAGGTCGCTACCGCGCCGGGGGGCCGATGGCGCCTGGCCGCTACACGGGCCTCTTCTTTCTCGACGAGGCGACCGCGTTCGCGGCCGGACACAGGCCCTGCGCCGAGTGCCGAAACGCCGACTACCGCAGCTTCCTCGCCCTCACCGGAGCGGCTGGCGCCGACGAACTCGATCGCCGCCTGGAGGCGGAACGGCTCGGCGACGACACAGCCGGCCGCCGCCTCCACGAACGGCGGTTCGCCGAGCTGCCCGACGGCGCGTTCGTATTCCTTGACGACGCACCGCACCTCGTCCTCCAGGACGCGCTGTTGCGCTGGTCCGCCGGTGGCTACACCGAACACCGGACGAGGCCGCGTGGACGCGCTGTGGTGATCACGCCGCCGACGACCCTGGCCGTCCTCGAAACAGGCTGGGAAGGGAGCGTGCCGCTCCTTCATCCGTCGAGCGGCACCGCAACCTAGATCGGCCTACCTTCTCGCCGGGATCACCGCTCCGATGATCCAGAAGAGCGGGAAGATGAATCCGAAGATGAACATCACCCAGTGACCTTTGCGCAGACAGCTGAGACCCAGGACGATGAGCAAAACGATCCACAGGATTGCGAGCCCTCCACCGATGCCCCACCACATTCCGCGACCTCCTTGACTTTTGCAATGCGCTCAACGTCTCATGCGCGGATTGGTGCGCCATCGCCTTGAAGGGATGACGTCGTGAACTAGCCGAAGCCGAGAATGAACTTGGCGTCGTCGGACATCCTGTCCGGTGTCCAGGGCGGGTCGAACGTCAGCTCGAGCTCGACGTCTTCGATCCCCTCGACCTGCCGCACTGCGCTGTCGATGTCCTGCGCGATCAGCGGCCCGGCGGGGCAGCCCATCGAGGTGAGGCTGTAGAGGACCTTGGCCTTCGAGTCCTGCACCTCGGCCTCGTACACCAGCCCGAGGTCGACGATGTCCATCCCGAGCTCGGGATCCTCGACCTGGCGGAGAACCTCCATCACGTCTTCGCGCGTCGCCACGCAGTCAGTCTAGAGACGCCTACGATTCGGGCGTGGTCGGCACCGTCGGCAACGGAGCACTCACCGTGATCCTCCTGGTCGCGGCGATCGGGCCCGTGATCGTCGTGATCTGGTTCGCCTGGTGGTTCCTGCGCGCCGGCAAGCGCTTCGACGAGCAGGAACGGGCGGCGGGACGTCGCCCGCCGCCCGGTTACTGACCCGCGCTACGCGGCGGGCTGGATGTTCTGGTTGACCCGGAAAACGTTGTCCGGGTCGTACTGCGCCTTGATGCGTGCGAGCCGGTCGTAGTTCGCGCCGTACATGCCGCGGACGCGATCAGGCTCCTCCGCCATCTGGAAGTTCGAGTAACCGCCAGGCATCGCGTAGGGCCTCGTCGCATCGGAGAAGCCGCGTGCCCACTCCGAGACGGCTCCCGCGTTCGCGGGATCCGGGTCGATCCCGGCCACCACCTGCGCCCAGCGCGCGCCGCGATACGCCCACGCAGTCTCGTCGTTCGCGGGACGTGAGGCCGCGCCGTCGATCGCGTACATGTGCATCGTCGACTTCCACGTCGGCGCCTTCGGCATCCACTCGACGTTCGCCTCGATCAGCCCGTCGCTCATCTCGTCGAAGAACTCGCCGCGCCAGTACCACTGCTCACCCGGCGGGAACAGCCCGTCGAAGGCGGTGTTCCAGACGGGGAACGGCAGCGGCGCCACGCCGTCGAGCAGAGGCTTCCCGTACGCGCGCCCCTCTCGGAGCGCCGGAGTCTCCTCCTCCCCGGGCTGCGTCCAGACGACGGCGCAGACCTTGCGGAAGTGCAGTTCCTCGGGGAACGGCGGGCCGGGAGGCACGGACAGGAACGCGAACCAGCCGCCGAGCTCGTCCGGCGCCGACGCGATGAAGCCCTCGTACCAGCGCATCACGTCGGCCACGTCGTCGAGGTCGTAGAGGACCGGACCGGCGAGAACGTTCGTGAGCGGATGGCAGTGGAACGAGAACGACGTCACGACTCCGAAGTTCCCTCCCCCGCCGCGAATCGCCCAGAAGAGATCCGGCTCGCGTTCCGCGTCGGTCTGGACGACCGAGCCGTCGGCGAGCACCACCGTCGCGGCGACGAGGTTGTCGATCGTGAGCCCGAAGGCTCGGCTGAGGTGGCCGACGCCGCCGCCGAGAGTCAGCCCACCGACTCCGGTCGTGCCGATGATCCCGACCGGAATGGTCATCCCGTGCTGATGCGTCGCCTCGAGCAGGTCCTTGAGCAGCACTCCGCCGCCGGCGCGGGCCATCGACGCTGCCGGATCGACGCTGATGTCGTTGATCTGCGAGAGATCGATCACGAGCCCGTCGTCGACCGAGCCCAGGCCGCCGCCGTTGTGGCCGCCGCCACGCACGGCGATCCTGAGGCCGTGCTCGACGCCATAGCGCAGCGCTGCAGCAACGTCCGCCCCGTCGGCGCAGTAGGCGATCGCCGCCGGCCGCTTGTCGATCATCCCGTTGTAGAGGGCACGCGACTCGTCGTAGTCGGCGTCGGCCGGCTGGACGACACGGCCTTTCACCGCGGTCGCGAGACCCTCGACTGAAACAGCCATCTTCTCCTCCCCTGTCGCTTGCGCCGACTCTACGCCGCCGCGTCTTGTCCTACTAGACGCCGAGGAGGCGCACTTCTTCCCTCCGCTCGCGGGCGAAGAAATGGATCCCGTCCACGAACCGCACCCAGTTGCAGCGCGTGCACATGACGAGCGAGTGCGTACGGGCGCTGTCGGCGAGGAAACGGACGCCGCGCAGCAGGTCTCCGTTCGAGACACCCGTCGCCGCCACGATCACCTCGCCCGGGGCGAGGTCCTCGGTGCCGAAGACGCGCTCGTAGTCCTCGATCCCGGCCGCATGCAGCTCGTCGATCTCCCGACGGGACGTGGGCCAGAACTGGGCCTGGAGCTCGCCGCCGAGGCAGCGGAGCGCCGCCGCCGAGAGCACCGCCTGCCGGGTGCCGCCGATCCCGATTGCGAGGTGGTCGTTCGTGCCGCGGATCGCGGCGGAGATCGCAGCGGTGACATCGCCGTCCTGGATGAGCTTGATTCGCGCTCCGGAGTTGCGGATCTCCTCGATCAGGTCATGGTGGCGCGGACGGTCGAGGATGATCGTCGTCACGTCGTTCACCCGGCGGCCGAACGCCTCGGCAATCGCCTCGATGTTCTCGCCGACCGGGCGAAGAAGATCGATCGAGCCGCGGGCGAGTGGGCCGACCGCCATCTTCCGCATGTAAATGTCGGGGAGCTGCGTGAAGCGGCCGGGGTCGCCGACCGCGATCATCGACATCGCGCCGTTGCCGCCGCGCGCGACGACGCCGCGGCCCTCGAGCGGATCCAGCGCGAGGTCGACCTCATCGCCTCCGGCGCCGACGATCGCGCCCGGCGTGAGGCCGCCCGAGTCGTCGAGCGAACCGAAGACGACGCGGCCGCTGATCGGCAGGACGTCGAGGGTCGCCCGCATGCCGGTGGCGGCACTCTCCTCGGCCGCGTGCTCGTCGTCGCGTCCGAGCCAGCGAGCCGAGATGAGCGCCGCCCGCTCGGTCGCCCGCAGGTACGACTGGCACTGGCAGGGCCGCTCCGCCCCGGCTCCGTGTTCGACGCTCTCGGTCACCGTGCCACAGTACGGCTCTGCTCGGCGGCGTCGAGGACGAGGTCGGCGACCGTCCGCGCCGCCCTGTCGGCGTCTTCGTTCTCGATCACGGGCACGCCGGCGCGCTGCGCGCGCGCGACGACGAGCTCCTGCAGGCGGCGGATATCGCCGAATCGCTCGAGATAGCGCGACTCCGGCCGCTCCGAGTCCTCCTCGTCGCGGAAGCGGAAATGGCGGATGTGCTCTTCCTCGTCGGCGATCGACAGTACGACGAACACCGAGACCGCGAGGTCCGGGCGCGGCAGCTCGACCATCCCGGGCACGAGATGGACACCCTCGAGCACGATCGACCAGCCCTCCTCCAGCGCCCGCTCTGACGACGCGCCGACGCCGACAAGGACGTTCCTCGCCTGCTGTAGGAAGCCGTACTCGAGCGGGTCGTCCGCGTCCGGAAACACGTCACCCGCCTCGAAGCTCGACTGGTGGATCGTCGGCATGAACGTTTCCGAAAAGAACGCGCGCATCGTCTGGCGCACGAAGTCGGTCGAAGTCACGCGCGTGATCCCGAAGCGGTACGCGAGCTCCGTCGCGACCGTCGACTTGCCGGTGCCGGTCGCGCCGCCGATGAAGATCATGATCGGCAGGTCGAGCTCCCGAAGCTCCTGGTAACGGCGCAAGCGCTGGATCGACTCGCATCCCTCCTCCTCGCCCAGCACCTCGACCGCGAGCTCCTCGAGCCGCTCGAGCTCGATCTCGCCGCGACCCCGCTCGCGCAGCTCGTCGTGGACGCGGCTCGCGAGCGCGTACGCGCGGTGCCCCGCCACGCCGGCGGCCATCAGCGAGCGCGCCATAAGCCCACGCGAGTACGGCAGCCCCAGCTCGCCGCCGCCGAGCGGCAACGGCATGATCCGCCGCGGCTCATTCATGCGGGGCTCCGATCCGGGACGAGTGACGCCAAGCGCTCGTCGAGCTCGCTCGAGACGACGTCGTTCGCGGCGAGCACGACTTCCGCGCCTCGCGCGAGCGCCACCTCGGCCACGACGTCGATTGCGGCAGCCTTGAGCTCGACGAGATAGACGTCGGCATCGACGCGCTCGAGCTCTTCCTGCAGCGCGTCGCGGTGCGCGAGGTTGCGTGAGACGTGAACGACTTCCGCGTCGAGCCCGTCCGTGGGCGCGGGGCCGGTCGTGAAGACGGCCGTGCGGCGTCCGTCGAGCGGAGCGGCCGGACGCAGGCGAAGCTCGGCCGTGACGACCGGCACGTCGGAGATCGAACGAATCGCGTCGCGATCGGCGCCACCGGTGTCGACGACGAGGTCGGAGATGAGCACGCGATAGGCATTGAGACCGGCGCGCGGATCGTGGCTCCCGTTCGTGACAAGGATCCGTGCATCCACTTCGACCGGCGGCACGGCGGCGCCGCTGCCGTCGAAGACAAGCAACTCGGGGTCGAGCTGCGCGGCGAGCGACGCGCCCTCGAGCACGTTCGACTGAAACGGAGCGCCCGCGAGTCCGCCGCCGGCCCGCCGGCAGCCGACCGCAGGGACGCCCGCGAGCGCTGCGGCTTCGAGGTGGTCGGATGCGGCGTGCCGTCCCGAACGGGAGAGCGCAAGCAGGTCGGCGAGCGTCGGCGGCTTCTCGAGCAGCTCGGGCTCGGCAGGCCCGCCGCGTCCCATGGCCACAACCACAACCCGGCGCTCGCCCGAGAGAACGCGCGCGACATGGCCGGCGACGGCGGTCTTACCGACGCGCTTGCCGAGGCCGATCACGGCGAGCGACGGCGTCTCGACCGGCCGTAGCGGCGGCGGGTCGAACCGGAAGTCGGCGCCGACGTACGGCAGCCCCAGCCCCAGCGCGCGCGAAGCCCACAGCATGCGCTCGCGCGGCCCGAGCACGGGCTCGTCGGAGAGGTCGACCACTAGATCGACTTCCACCGCGTCGAGGGAATCGACCTGTGGGACGCCGTAGTCCTCCCCACCGCGGAGCTTCTCGGTGCCGCCGACGAGCAGCGCGCCGACCACCTCGTACGGCAGCGCGGCGAGCGCGTCGCGCACGACGGGTGCGTAGTGCTCGCCGTCGATGAGAGCGAGCGCCCTCACGTCGAGCGCACCTCGTCCTCGATCCGCGCCGTGTACTTCTCGTACGTCTTCGTGTCGGTCGAGAACTGGATGATCAGCTCCTGCCCGTGGAACGGGTAGCGGCGCCAGACATTGACGTGCGTGCCCTCGACCTCGACGACGTTGTAGCAAGGCCGACCTTTGCCTCTCAGCCGCGAGGACGAGACCGTTCCGGCATTGACGACGAACAGATCCTCGAGCCTCCACGCGTAGGGAACGTGCTTGTGACCGGCGAGGACGAGATCCACGTCGGCGCGCTGAAGGCATTCCAGCGCGTCGCCGGCGTCGTTGACGATGTTGCGCTCGCGACCAGTTCCCGGGATCGGGAGCAGATGGTGATGGAGTACGAACACCCTCAGGTCCGCTGCTCCCGCGAACGCCTCTTCGATCAGGCGATAACGGCCGCGACCGATCTGACCGTTGTCGAGATCGGGCTCGGTCGAGTCGACGGCGACGATCGTCGCCCGGCCGACGTTGAGCACCGAGTTCCGCTCGCCGAAATAGTCCTCGAAGTGGACGTACCCGACGTTGCGGGAATCGTGGTTGCCCGGGATCACGACCATCGCCTCGCACTCGACGCGATTCAGGTACTCCCGCGCGAGCACGTACTCGTCCTTGAAGCCGTTGGACGTGAGGTCGCCGGAGATCACGACGACGTCGGGCTGCATCTCGTTGACCTCGGCGATGGCGCGCTCGAGGTGCTGCGGCAGGAAGAACTGCTGTCCGCAATGCAGGTCCGAAAGTTGCACGATCCGGAACATCGTTCCGGGAACGCTAGAAGATCCAGGCGACCGGGTAGTAGAGGGCCGCTGCCATGAGGGCGGCGGCAGGCAGTGTCAGCAGCCAGGCGAAGACGATGTTGCCGGCGACTCCCCAGCGAACGGCCGAGAGCCGTCGCGTCGCGCCGGCTCCCATCACCGAGCCCGAGACGACGTGAGTCGTCGAGATCGGGAAGCCGAGACGCGTCCCGACGTAGAGCGTCGAGCCGGCCGCGAGTTGGGCTGCGAAACCGTGTTCGGGCGCCATCTTGTAGACGCGCTGGCCGAGCGTGCCGATGATCCGCCAGCCGCCCGCGTACGTCCCGGCCGCGATCGCCAAGCCGGCCGAGACCTTCACCCACGTCGGAATGTAGAAGCTCGAGATCGAGCCGTGGGTATAGAGCGCGAGCGCGATCACCCCCATCGTCTTTTGCGCGTCGTTCGCTCCGTGCGTGAACGCAACCCAGGTGCCCGAGAGGAGCTGGCCCGAGCGAAAGCCGCGGTTCGCCACGCCCGGGGTGAGCCGGTGCAGCAGCCGGTAGATCAGCACGAGAAGCCCGAACGCGACCGCGAAGCCGATCACCGGCGAGGCGGCGCCAGGGATGATCACCTTGTGCCAGAGCCCCGACCACTGGACGCCTTTCGTGCCTGATTGGACGAGCGCTGCTCCGACGAGGCCACCGATGAGCGCGTGCGTCGAGCTCGACGGCAGCCCGAGCCGCCAGGTCAAGAGGTTCCAGACGATCGCGCCGAAGAGCGCGGCGAGAATCGTCTGCTCGGTCGCGAGATTCGTGTCGATGATCCCTTCCGCCACGGTCTTCGCAACCGCGGTGGTGACGAACGCGCCTGCGAGGTTGGCCACGGCCGACACGAGCACCGCACGGCGAGGCGAGAGAGCCCGGGTGCCGACCCAGGTCGCGACGTAGTTCGCCGTGTCGTGGAAGCCGTTCGTGAAATCGAACGTGAGGCCGATCACGACCACCAGGACGACCAGCGTTGTTCCCATGACGGGTCCGGCTACCGGTTCTTGACGACGATAGCCTCGAGCACGTTGGCCGCGTAGCCACACGCGTCGACGGCCTCCTCGAGGCTCTCGTGGATGTCCTTCCAGCGGATCACTTCGAGCGGGTCCACGCGCGCCATGAAGAGACTCGAGACACTGTCGTGCAGGATCCGGTCGCCGACATCTTCGAGCTCGCGCAGCTCGGTCAGGTGGGCGCGCGAATCCTGGAAGCCTTCGAGCAGGGCGACGGCGTCGGCAAGCTTCCCCACCGACTGCCGAATGATCTTCGCCTGCTCGCGAGCCTGCAGGCGAATCTCGGTGACGCCGTAGGACACGACCCTCCCGGCAGCCTCGTCGATGTGGTCGCAGATGTCGTCGATCGCGCCCGCGAGCCGGTACATGTCGTCGCGGTCGAACGGGGTCACGAACGTCCGGTTGAGAAGATCGACGAGCTCGTGCGTCACGCGATCGCCCTCGTGCTCCAGCTCCTTTACGGCGCGGGCGAGATCGTCCGCGCCCTCGGGGAAGCGCTCGAGCAGCTCGACAAGGCGGTCGGCGATCGCGACGATGTTCTCCGCCGCCTGGTGGTAGAGCTCGAAGAACTCGCGCTTCTGCGGGATCAGGGTGATGCGTGCCACGGCACGCGGTTGTCTATCACGACGGCGACGCGTGGTGAACAGGTGGTGACACTTGTACGGATTGCCTCGGCATCCGACGGCGTGGCTACCGTGACGGCCGATGGAGCTTCAGCTCCCGGTCTTTCGGGCGTATCGCGGCTCTGAGCCGCCGCGGTTCGCGAGTCCCGCGGAGCTTGAGTGCGCCAAGGTGCTCGACTACTACGACGTCGCCTGGGAATACGAGCCCAGGACATTCGTGCTCGAGCAGGACGAGAAGGGCCGCGTGACCGAGGCATTTGCGCCCGACTTCTATCTTCCCGAGCAGGATCTCTATGTCGAGATCACCGCCATGAAGCAGTCGCTCGTGACCCGCAAGAACCGCAAGCTGCGCAAGCTGCGCGAGCGATATCCCGAGATCAAGATCAAGCTCTTCTACCGGCGCGACCTGGAGCGCCTCGCCCAGCATTTCCACCTCGACCTCGCCAGCTGAGTCCGGGCCGGTGCCGGGCGACGACCGGATCGGAGAGATCCATCTCTCGGCAGCGGAGATCGCGGTGCGCGTTCGCGAGCTCGGCGCCGAGATCGCGGCCGACTACGCGGATCGCGAGCCGGTCCTGGTCGGCTCGCTCAAGGCGAGCCTCGTCTTCGTCGCCGATCTCTCGCGTGCCATTCCCATCTTCCATGCACTCGACTTCGTCGAGCTCGCGGGCTACGGGAGCGCACGCATGGGAGGGCACCAGCAGATCCGCGTGCTCAAGGATCTCGATCTCGACGTTCGCGGCCGCGACGTGCTGGTCGTCGAGGACGTCGTCGACACCGGGCTCACGCTGAACTACCTCGTGCGCACGTTCGAGCTCCGCGGGCCGGCCTCGGTCGCGGCGGTGACGCTGCTCGACCGGCCGTACCGGCGGCTCGTCGACGACCTGCCCGTTCGCTATGTCGGCTTCGTCGTGCCCGACGAACTCTACGTCGGTTACGGCTTCGATCTCGAGGAGCGGTACCGCGAGCTCCCCGATCTGCACCTGCTGCACCTGCACCTCGGCTGAGCCGTATCCCCTGCCGGCACGTTTGCGTTTACGACTTGTAACGCGCAACCGTTTCGCAGCTCGGGGGACAGCCTGCATTGGGGTCCCGCTCAAGGGTCGTCTCCCGACGACGCCGGCCGCCTCGTAGGGGCGGCCGGCTTCATTACGCTGCAAGAATGGTCTCCGAGGGCGAGCCTGCACCGGACTTCACCGCCGTGACCGACGCCGGCGAACACATCCGCCTGTCCGACTTCCGCGGCAAGCCGGTCGTCCTCTACTTCTATCCCAAGGACGACACGCCCGGCTGTACGGCCCAGGCGTGCGGAATCCGCGACGCGTACTCGGACTTCGAGCGCGCCGGCGCCGTCGTATTCGGAATCTCGCCGGACAGCGAGGCGCAGCACGTGAAGTTCAAGGAGAAGTACGGCCTCCCGTTCACACTGCTTGCGGACCCGGAGCACGAGGTCTCGGAGCTCTACGGCACCTGGGGCGAGAAGAAGTACAGGGGCCGGACGTACTGGGGCGTCAGCCGGACAACGTTCCTCGTCGCGCCCGACGGGACGGTCGCGAAGGTGATGAAGGGCGTCAAGCCCGACACCCACGCCGACGACGTGCTCGCTGCGCTCGGCTCCGCCTAAAAGCGCAGCTCGAGGGCGAGAAATCCCCCGGCCGAGGGTGTCCGAGCGCAGGGCGCCGCTGCCAAGATTGGAGCTGCGGCATGCAGCTCTTCCTGCGCGATCCCTCGTACACCGGCCAACTGGCGGCATTCCTGACGAGCGTCGGACGGTGTGCCGTCGTCGGGGCGCCGGACCGCGTGGATCTCGAGGAGTCGCCGGAGGACTCGGAGCACCTCGAGCTCGAGCTCTACCTGCGCGTGTGGCGCGTCCTCTACCCGGACGCCGTCGTCGACATCCCCGCCGCGGCCTAGGCATCGTCCCGGCTTTCTGCGACGCTAGCCGCGTGCTCCGGTGGCTCAGCTCGCTCTTCCGCCGCGGGCGGCGGAACGAAGCCTCGCCGATTCGCGAGGCGGACGCGTATGCGCGCAGTTACGGCGACCGCAGCGGCGAGATCGTCAGCATCGTCCGCCAGGAACCCAAGCGGATCCCGCGCCGGACGGGAGACATGACCGGAGAGCTGCTGCGCCGCGCGTTCGAGACGAAGCTGGACTCGCGCGGCAAAGCTGCCACCTGAAAGAACGGGTGACCCTGGCTTCCTGTATCTCCGCATTGCACCTACGATCAGAGACGTGTTTCGGAAGCCTCTGCGGAACTCGAGAGACCGGCGATCTTCAAGCCAGAACCAGGGTCTGCCCGAGGAGCGGAAGGCTCTAGCCGAGCGGTACACGATCGACGCCGAGGAGGCGGTGCTGCGGGCCGAGCGTGCTGCAGAAGCGCAAGCCCGACGCGAGACGGAGGAACAGGCCCGGCGCGAAGCCGAGGAACGAGCCGCACGCGAAGCCGCAGAGCAAGCCCGCCTCGCAGCCGAAGAACACGCCCGACGCGAAGCCGAGGAACGAGCCGCACGCGAAGCCGAAGAACACGCCCGACGCGAAGCCGAGGAGCAAGCCGCACGCGAAGCCGCAGACCAAGCCCGCCTCGCAGCCGAAGAACACGCCCGACGCGAAACCGAGGAACGAGCCGCACGCGAAGCCGAAGAACACGCCCGACGCGAAGCCGAGGAGCAAGCCGCACGCGAAGCCGCAGACCAAGCCCGCCTCGCAGCCGAAGAACACGCCCGACGCGAAACCGAGGAACGAGCCGCACGCGAAGCCAACCAACAGGCCCGACGCGAAACCGAGGAGCAAGCGGCGTGCGAGGCCAAAGAGCAGGCCCGACGCGAAGCCGAGGAGCGAGCGGCACGCGAAGCCGCAGACCCAGCCCGCCTCGCAGCTGAAGAACACGCCAGGCACGAAGCCGCGGAACAGGGTCGACGCGAGCAAGAAGAGGCGCGACGCGAGGCGGAAAACGTCGCGTTGCGGGCGGCCGGCGAACAAGAGGAGGCCGCTAGGTCGTCCGACAATCGTCTGGAAGCCGTGATGGAGGACGAGTCCCCCGCTCCCTCGGCCGCCGAAGCGTTCCCTATCTATGGGTGGTTGCGGCGCTCCACACGGGAACCAACGGCAACCCCTGACTGGCCGCGTTCACTCGTCAAGAGTAAGGACAAGGATGTTCAGGACGAGAACCCCTAGGAGCTGAAACCCGAGCCTTCGTCAGCGGGTCGGGGTCTCCTAAGAGTGCGCCGCCGCAAGCGCGCAAGCGGGTCAGGACTCTCCCTGGCCCCTGACCTACGGGATCAGGCGTCGGCCGTCCACCAGAGAGCGGGCAGTGGGAGATCCTCCGGGTAGCCGCTTTCGCTTAGCCGGGTGCGCTCGTCCGCGAGCGCGGTGTGCACAGCCGAGTTGATCTCCCCCAGTTTCTCGAGCAGCGCAGGACCGACCGGCCGGGCACTGAAGCGCGCCCCGGTGGGGTATCGGCCTCTACCGAGAACAAGTGCGGCCTCGCCTCTGCGGTCACCACGTGTCTACCTCGCTCTGTTTGAGTCGTGCATTGCCGTCGAATCGATACGTAGGTCGACGGCGAAAAACGGCACTCACCCATTCGGCTAGGTCCTGGCCACCGCTCGTCCAAACCTACCCATTCCTGCGGGAACCGACGTGCACCAGAACAATGCGGATGAGAGGACTTGAACCTCCACGAGCCGAAGCCCACACGGACCTGAACCGTGCGCGTCTACCAATTCCGCCACATCCGCGCGGACGGCCAGTTTAGCCGGGATCGGTAGCCCCAAACGGGGCACCCCAATTCGCCTAGAAGCCACGTACCATGCGGCCTCCTTGCGTCGCTCACCGCTCCCGTTTGCGCTCGCACTCATCGCGGTCTTCGCGCTGCTGGCGGGAGGATCGGCGGCCGCCCCGCCCCGAGGGTCCGGCAACCTGGTCGAAGTCGTCGTCACCCTTCAACGCCCTGCCCTCGCCGTCGCGGTCGCGCACAACCGGACGCTCGCCGCCTCCGCCAGACGACGCCATTCGTTTGCGGTGAGCGCGCCCGCAGCCGTCTCCTACCTGCACACTTTGGCGGCCGCTCAACAGACGCTGGCGGCCCGGCTCGCCATCTCGATCCCCGCGGCACGCGTCAACTGGCACTACGGCGTTGCGCTCGACGGCGTCTCCGTGGTCCTTCCGGCCTCGAACCTCGCACGCCTCCACGCGATCCCAGGCGCGACCGTCTGGCCGAGCGTCACGTATCACGCACTGGATACGCCCGCCTCGACGTCTGCGGCCACGGCGGATCCAGGCCCGGCTCTAATCGGCGCGACCGCGCTCTGGGGCTCGAACCTCGCCACCGCCGGCCAGGGCCTCAAGATCGGGGTCATAGACGACGGCATCGACCAGGCGCACCCCTACTTCAACCCGTCGGGCTTCTCGTATCCCGCCGGCTTCCCGAAGGGGAAGACCGCGTACACGACGCCAAAGGTCATCGTCGCGCGCGCCTTCCCCTCGCCGTCGACGAGCTGGAAGTACGCCGACCGGCCGTTCGACCCCACTTACTCCTTCCACGCGACGCACGTGGCGGGGATCGCAGCCGGCGACCACAACACGCCGACGGCTGCCGACGACGGCTCGCCCATCTCTGGCGTCGCGCCGAAGGCATATCTCGGGAACTACAAGGCGCTGACGGTGCCGACCGCGGATTACGGCCTCGACGGCAACTCGCCGGAGATCGCCAAGGCGATCGACCAGGCGGTGGCGGACGGGATGAACGTGATCAACCTCTCGATCGGCGAGCCCGAGGTGGAGCCTAGTCGGGACATCGTCGTCAAAGCCCTCGACAATGCTGCGGCCGCCGGAGTCGTACCGGTCGTGGCCGCCGGCAACGATTTCGACGCGGCCGGGCACGGCTCGGTCGGTTCGCCCGCCAACGCACCCGCGGCGATCACCGCAGCCGCCTCGACGATGGGCGGCGACGGGACGAACCCGGATCACATCGCCTCGTTCTCGTCTGGAGGCCCGACGCCCGTCTCGCTGCTTCTGAAGCCGGATGTGACGGCACCGGGAGTCGACGTCCTCTCCTCCATCCCGCCGCACGACTTCGAGACGCTCGACGGCACGAGCATGGGCGCGCCCCACGTGGCCGGCGCTGCAGCGCTTCTCCTGCAGCGACACCCAACCTGGACGGTCGAGCAAGTGAAGTCGGCGCTCGCCTCGACGGGAGTCGCGGTGCATCCGACCGGCCGCCCCGGCGAGGTCTCGGTGCTACGCGAGGGCGGCGGCCGGATCAATCTCGTCCGCGCCGACCAGCCGCTCATCTTCACCGATCCGACCTCGCTCGGCTGGGGGCTGGTGCGCCGCGGCTTCTCGGACACGAAGCAGCTCTCCATCACTGACGGCGGAGGCGGAAGCGCTCCGTGGAGGGTGTCGATCCACGCGCAGTCGATGCCGCACGGGGCAAAGCTCACGCCGGCTAGCAGGACCATCGTCGCCAGTGCGTCGCTCGCTCTGCGGCTCACGGTGTCGGCGACGGCCAAGGCCGGTGACGGAACCGGCTTCGTCGTGCTGACTCGTGGCAACGACGTTCGGCGAGTCGCCTTCTGGTTCCACGTCGAGGTGCCGAGGCTCGCGCTCGACCCGCACCGGACGCTGCGCACGCCCGGCGTCTACCGCGGGGACACCAGAGGCCAAGCGTCGCGCGTCTCGTCGTATCGCTATCCCGAGCTGGGCCTCGCGCCGGGAGTTCCGACGCGCCTCGGCGGGCCCGAGCAGGTGTTCCGCTTCACTCTCGAGCGACAGGTCGCGAACTTCGGCGTCGCGATCATCGGCCACGCGCACGGCGTTCGGGTCTCGCCGCGCCTCGTCGCAGGCGACGACGAGAACCGTGTGGTCGGCTACACCGGCGTGCCGGCGAGCCTGAACCCGTATCAGGGGTTCTCAAGCCCAGAGCCGGTCGTGGGAGCGGTCCTGCCCGATCCGGGCACCTACGACTTCGTATTCGACACGCCGACGGGGGCGAAGCCGGGCGCGTTCAGGTTCCGCTTCTGGGTGAACGACACGTCGCCGCCGTCGATCCGGCTCCTCGGCGGGAAGCACCTGCTCGGGCGGCCGCTCCGCCTCGCCGCGCACGACTCGGGCTCCGGAGTCGATCCACAGTCGTTCTACGCGAGAGCCGGCGGCCGAGTCGTCCGGCTCAGCTACATCCGCGGCGTGCTCTCGGTCGGCACCAAGGGCCTGCGCCCCGGCAGGACGACGCTCGTCGTGACCGCATCGGACTACCAGGAGACGAAGAACATGGAAGACGTCGGGCCCGTGCTTCCGAACACGCGCACTCTTCGCACCACTGTGACGCTGCACCGCTAGCGCGCGATCTGTAAGTGTCCGCGTCCCGGTGAGCAGCCTCCCCCAGAAGCTCGACCTCGCACTCGTCGCGCGCCTGCGTCAGGTTGTCGCAGGCGAGGTCGTCACCGAGGCCGAGCTGCGGACGCTCGACGACGAAGCCGGCGGCTGGCTGCGAGCGACCGAGGCGCACCTCCGCGCCGCCGAGGATCGACTGACGAAGCTGAACTCCGATCCGGCGACACCACTCGCCGAGATCGCGGCCGAGGTGCGCCGCGCCGAGACGCTTTCACGGGAGCGCGACGAGGCCTGTCGACTGATCGACGGACTCGAGCAGCGAACGCGCGAGGTGCGCACGGCGTGGCTGAAGCACCACGCCGACGCGGGCTCGCCGTCCGGGCCTCGCGCCTAGCTAGCGCGAGCGGCGTTCGCGGTCGTCGATCGTCGGGAGGTTGGCGAGATCCCGCTCGACGCTGGCCGCGAACTCGTCCGCCTCGTCGTCCCCGACGACACGAAAGTTCTTCTTCCGCTTGGCACGCTGCCTCTGCCGGCGCGAGTCGACGCCAATGCGCTGTTCGAGGCGCGGCCATTCAGCGCCCGCGACCAGAACGACAGCGACCGCGAGCAAGGCGATGTACAGCCAGCTCACGTTCCGAGTCTACCGCAGCGCCGCCGGCCCAGAGCTACGCCGACGCGAGCGCCTCGACCTTGGTGCGCAGGTACGCGAGGTACGGCTCCGGATCGAGCGGTCCGCCCGCGGCCCGTTGCATCAGCTCGGGCGGCTCGAAGGCGCGCCCCCAGCGGTGAACGTGCTCGCGCAGCCACTCGCGCAGCGGGCCGAACTCCCCGCGTGCAAACTGCTCGTCGAAGTCACCGAGCTCGCTCGTCGCCCGTTCCCACAACTGCACGCCGATCACGTTCCCGAGCGCATAGGTCGGGAAGTAGCCGAAGTTCGGGTCCGACCAGTGGACGTCCTGCAGGACGCCGTCGACGACGCTCTCGGGCTCGACGCCGAGGTACTCGCGGAGCTTCGCGTCGAAGGCCTGCGGCAGGTCGGCGGGAGCCAACTCGCCCGAGAGCATCGCCCGCTCGAGTTCGAAGCGCAGCACGATGTGGAGCGAGTATGTGACTTCGTCGGCGTCCACCCGGATCGCTCCCGGCGCGATGCGGTTGAGCGCCCGGTGGAACTCGGACAACGGAATCTCGGCGAGCTTCTCCGGGAAGATCTCCTGCAGCCGCGGATAGAAGAAGCTCCACATCGAAAGGCTGCGGCCGACCACGTTCTCCCACAGGCGGCTCTGGGACTCATGGAACGACGAGGAAGCGCCTTCCGCGACAGGCGTGCGGGAATACCGTGGATCGACCTGGCGCTCGTACACGCCGTGTCCGAACTCGTGCAGGCACGAGAGGACACCCATCAGGTCGTTCTCGGCGAAGCGCGTGGTCAGACGGATGTCCGACTCCGACAGGTTCGTCGCGAACGGATGCACCGTGTCGTCAAGCCGCCACGACTCATCGTCCATCCCCCACCGCGAGAGAACTTCGAGCGAGAACGCGCGTTGCCGCTCGACAGGGAAGTCACCCCGGATCGGCGCGTCGTCGACCGGCTCCCCGAGCCCCGCGACGAGCGGCACGAGTTCCTCCTTCAACCGCGCGAAGACCGCCGCCACGTCGGCGGTCGACATACCCGGCTCGTGGTCGTCGAGAAGGACGTCGTAGGGGTCCTCGAACGGTGTGAAACAGTCGGCGTACCGCTGGATGAGCTCGAGCCGGCGCTCGAGATTAGGGCGGAAGATCTCGAAGTCGCCGGCGGCGCGCGCCTCGAGCCAGTCGACATATCCGACCGAGCCCGCTCGCGTGAGCTCGGCGCGCAGGTCGCTCGGAACGCGTCGCTTCTTCTCGTAGTCGCGCCGGGCCACGCGGATCACGCTGGCTTCGACCGACTCCGGGTCGGAGGCTTCCTCGAGCCCCCGCAGCTCGTCGAGGAGCGCGCCGAGCTCCGGAGCGGTGGCGAGCTCGTGTCCGATCCGGGAGAGCGTCGTGGCCTGTTCGACCCGCGCTGGAGCACCGAGTGGCGGCATCTTCGTCTCCTGGTCCCAGCTGAGCAGGAAGCCGACGCGCTCGACGTCGGAGATCTCGCCGAGACGCCGCAGGAGCTCGTCGAAGCGGGAGCGGAGGTCAGCCACGACCGGGGAGCCTACCCTCCCATCCGAGCGCGGATGACCGCTCTGCCGCCACCCTCGAACCGACATCGCCCGACCGAGAGCGCGTGTCTCCAGCCGAGACAAGTCCGTTCCGGACACTTGACAGAGTTGTGGTCTGCGACTCGGGTCGCCAAGGACGACCGGAGGGAAATCAGCCTGCGGGGTCGCCCCTGACGCGAACCCCTAAAAAACGGCATCAGGCGAGAGGACGCTGGCCTAGGCGAGAGGGACCACTCCATTGACCCAGACGTGCCCTGCGGTCGGGTGTGGCGACGGGCACGGTTGCTTGGGGCGGCGGATGGCGTTTCGGACGGCACGTCGCATCCGCCGCCCCGCTCTTTCACCGGACGGCGAGCACTCGCCCGATCGCCGCGCGCCGGATCACGCGGTGCGTGTTGACGACCTCACCCACGGCCATACGCGCGGGCAGCTCACGAACGCCGACGATCGGCGTCGGCCTCAATCAGCATGTCCGCGACGTGCCACTCGCGGAAAGGGCCGACGATCGACACGGTGCCGATCGTCGGACCGTCGTGCGAGAGCACGACCGGCGCCGGCCTCATCGCAGCGAGGAAGGCACCAAGCGCGAAGCTCTCACGCCACACCTCGCAGTCATCATGGCCCACGATCTCCAGCGCGTGCCGGACGGCCAGCCGCTCCGTCTGAGAGCAGGGCGCGATACGCGCGCTGACGAGTAGCCGTCTCGTCGCACGCCGTTTTGTCATCTGGCCGTGTCGCCCCGGCACCATGCGGTGCCCGCCTAGCGAAAAGGCGGTAGCTCCCCGGGTTGGACTCGAACCAACAACCCTCCGGTTAACAGCCGGATGCTCTGCCAATTGAGCTACCGGGGATTGGCGGCGGCCATTGTAGCCACGGCTACGCGAAGGCTCTGATCTCGTCGCGAAGCTTCGCGAGCGCCTGCTGGAGCTCGACGAGATGCTCGCCGTCGGCCTGCGAGAGCTCGCGGTCGAGCCTCCGTTCGCGCAGCCGCAGCAACAGCTGGCTCGCCGTTTCGAGCGTGATCTCCTGCTCGTCATGGAGCGCGTAGAGCTCGGGAAGCAGCGCGTTCAGATCCCCGTCAGGCGCCTCCTGCCCGAGCAGGAACGCGCGCGCGCGCCTGTGCAGGTCATCGTCGAAGTGCTCCGGTCCGAGCAGCTCGAGATCCGGCAGAAGAGAATCGTGTGCAGCGACGCCGGCGAGCGCGCTGCGTTCGAGCCGCTGTCCCGCGTCGAGCAGGCGCGGCGAGGTCGAAGCGATGCTTGAGCTCCGTCGACCCGGCGCCAACAGCGCCTGCAGCTCCGGCGGAAGGTCGAGCCGGTCCGTCACTTCTCGGCGCGCCTCGAAATGCTCGGGTGAGTCCGGAAGCGCGTTGAGGAAACCGAGAATCTGGTTCCACGCGTTCTCCCGGTCGACCGCGGTCTCAAGGATCAGCCGAACGCGGTGCACGGGGTAGCTGACCGGTCTCGCCAGCTGCTCCTGGAACCCGGCCGGATCATCGGCCGGATCCGTCCCCGCTGGGAGCGGTACGACGCGGACCGTGAAGCCGTCGCGCACGGCGAGCTCCATGCCGCGCAGCGTCGCGTCCTGCCCGGCGGCGTCGGCGTCGAAGCAGAGGAAAAGGCGCTTCGTGAGCCGCGTCAGCTCGCGCAGCTGAGCCTCGGTGAGCGCGGTCCCCATCGAGGCGACGACCGGCGCGAACCCGGCCTGGCGCAACGCGATGACGTCGGTGTTTCCCTCCACCACGACGGCCCGATTCTCGCGGGCGATCGCCTGGCGCGCGCCGTCGAGCCCGTAGAGGAGGTCGCCCTTGCGGAACAGCTCGCCTTCGGGCGAGTTGACGTACTTCGCCTGCAGCGGGTCGTCGTCGTGGAGCTTCCGCGCCTGGAAACCGCGCACGCGGCCGCGCGCGTCGGTCAGCGGGAAGACGATGCGGCGCTGGAAGTAGTCGTTGCCGCTGCGGTTCGCGAGCCCGACCGCGAGCAGCTCCTCCTGCGTGTATCCCTCCTGCAGCGCGCGACGGGTGAGCATCGCTCCCCGCGGCGCGTAGCCGAGCCGGAACTCCCGGCAGATCTCCTCGCCGAGCCCGCGGGAAGCGAGGTACTCGCGAGCACCCGTGCCCGCCTCCGAGTCCCAGAGCATGCGCGCGTAGAACTCCGCCGCACGCTCGAGCAGGGCCTTCAGCCGCTCACCGCGCCGGCGCTTTGCGTCCTGCTCGGGCGAAGCCTCTTCGTACTCGAGCTCGACCCCGAAGCGCTGCGCCAGCAGCTCGATCGCGTCGACGAAATCGAGGTTCTCGGTCTTCTCGACGAACGTGATCGCGTCGCCGCCCTCGCCGCAGCCGAAGCACTTGAAAGTGCCGCGCGCGGGCGAGACGGTGAAGCTCGGTGTCTTCTCCGAATGGAAGGGACAGAGCCCCTTGTACGTGCTCCCCGACTTGCGGAGCCGCACGACATCCTCGACGAGCGGGAGGATCTCCATCACCGCCTTGACGCGCTCGACCGACTCGTCCTTGATCCGCGCCACGCGCTAGTCCAGCTCCGCCGCGTACGAAAGGGCGAAACGGTCGGTCATGCCTGCGAGGTAGTCGGTCGCCGACTCGGTGTCCATCCCACGCCGCTCGACGAGGTCGTCGAAGATCCGCCGTACGGCAGCCCGCGCCGGCGCGTGGTCCTGCGCGTGGTAAACGCGCTCGAACATGAAGCTCCGCAGCGCGAGCATCGCCTCGCCGATCTCCCCGGTCTGGACGATGTCACCCGCGCGCGCCGAGTTCTCGACCACGTCGTGGACGAGCGTGTCGATGCGGCGCGAGCCCGTGTCGCCGAGCTCCTCTATCGGTTCCGCGGGAAGATCGGCCGGATCCAGTTTCCCCGCCCGCACGGCGTCGTCGATGTCGTGGTTGATGTACGCGAAGCGGTCGACGAGCCTGACGATGCGGCCCTCGAGCGTCTCGGGATCGTCCGGGCCGGTGTGCTTGAGGATGCCGTCGCGCACCTCCCAGGTGAGGTTGAGGCCGCGGCCGTCGCGCTCGAGCCGCTCGACGACGCGCAGCGAGTGCTCGTTGTGCCGGAAGCCGCCCAGGCCGCGCTCGCGCAGGAGCTCGTCGAGCGCCTGCTCCCCGGCGTGGCCGAACGGCGGGTGGCCGACGTCGTGGCCGACGGCGATCGCCTCGGTCAGGTCCTCGTTCAACCGCAGCGCCCGGGCAACCCCGCGCGCGATCCCGGCCGCCTCCAGCGTGTGGGTGAGCCGGGTGCGGAAGTGGTCGCCCTCGGGGTCGACAAAGACCTGCGTCTTGTGGCGTAAGCGGCGGAACGCCTTGGAGTGGACGATGCGGTCGCGATCGCGCTGGAACGGCGTCCGCAAGCGGCATTCGGCTTCGGGCGCCTCGCGTCCGCGCGTCTCGTACGAGCGCACGGCAAGCGGCGAGAGCCACAGCTCCTCGTGCTCGCGAACCGCGGCCGCGAAGCCGTCGGCGACCTGTCCGGCGATCTCCGGCATCGTCAGGCCAGCGTATCCCGCTTGCCGGAGGGGCGGGAAGTGGCCTCCTGAGGCGCCACCTCATAGACTCGCGGCGCATGGTTGCGAGCGAGACGAGCGTCGTCGTCCGGCCAGGACGGCGGGAAGACGCCGAGGCGTGCGGCCGCATCTGCTACGAGGCGTTCCGGGCGATCGCGGAGCAGCACGGATTCCAGCCGGACTTCCCGTCGCCCGAGCTCGCCATCGAGATCGTCGCGGGTCTGCTCGCGCATCAGGGCTTCTCTAGCGTCGTTGCGGAACGCGATGGGAGAATCGTCGGCAGCAACTTCCTCGACGAGCGCTCCTCGATCGCGGGACTCGGCCCGATCACCGTCGATCCCGCTGCGCAGGATGCACAGGTCGGACGGAAGCTCATGCTCGTGCTGATCGACCGGGCACGCGAGCGCGAGTTCACGGGGGTGCGCCTGCTCCAGGCGGCGTATCACCTGCGCTCTCTCGTCCTCTACGCGAAGCTCGGCTTCGATGTTCGCGAGGCTGTCGCGACGATGCAGGGGCCGCCGGTTGGTGCAGAGGTCGCCGGCTGCGAGGTGAGGGACGCGAGCGAGGCAGACCTCGAGGCGTGCACTCGACTGTGCGCCGACGTGCACGGTCACGACCGGGCAGGCGAGCTCGCCGACGCGGTCGACTCCGGGTCGGCGCGCGTCGCGGAACGGAACGGCGAGATCACCGGTTACACGACCGGGCTCGCGTTCTTCGCCCACTCCGTCGGCCGCACGAACGACGACCTTCGAGCGCTGATCGGTGCGGCAGATTCCTACGGCGGCCCGGGCTTCCTCGTGCCGTTGCGCAACGCCGAGCTCTTTCGCTGGTGCCTCGAGCAGGGCCTCCGCGTCGTTGAGCTGATGACGCTCATGACCCTCGGCTTCTACCGCGAGCCGGAGGGCGCGTACCTGCCGTCGATCCTCTACTGAGTCAGATGATGATCGGAACCGTGCCGCCGTCGGCGCTCCACGCGGCGCCGGTGACGTAGCTCGCGCGCGGCGAGCAAAGGAACGCGATCACCGAAGCGATCTCCTCGGGCTCGGCGAGCCGGCCGAGCGGCCTGCCTGCGGCCACCTTCGCCAGGACTGCCTCGCGTTCGCCCTGCTGATCCGCGAGGCCGCCTTCTCCGAGCCAGGCTTCGGTGGCCGTCGGGCCGGGGGTGACCGCGTTGCAGCGGATCCCGTCCTTGGCGTAGAGGTCGGCGACGAGGCGGGAGAACGACAGCAGCGCGGCCTTCATCACGGAGTAGTCGGGCATGCCGGTCGACGGGCGCTTCGCCGCCGTGGAGGAGACGTTGACGATCGTGCCCGCCCCCCGCTCTCGCATTCCCGGCAGCGCAGCCCGCGTGGCGCGGACGGCGCTCAGCAGGTTGAGCTCGAACGACGCCTGCCAGATGTCGTCGGTCACGTCCTCGAGCTTGCGGATCTCGCTGTAGCCGACGTTGTTGACGAGCACGTCGAGGCGACCGTGCCGCTCGATCGTCTCCCGGACTACGCGCTCGGGCTCTCCCGGTTGCGAGAGGTCGGCCCGGACGTCACCGCCGCTGCGGCCCGTAGTGACCACGGTCGCGCCCTCGGCCCGCAGCAGGTTCGCCGTCTCGAGACCGATCCCACCGGTCGAGCCGGTGACGAGGCAGACGCTGTCGGCGAGCCCGAGGTCCATGGCTGGCTAGCGTAGTCAGTCGTGACCACGCTCCTCCTGGTTCGCCACGGCGAGACCGACTGGAACGCCGAGGGGAGGCTGCAGGGTCAGATCGACCGGCCCCTGACCGAGTTCGGCCGCCGGCAGGCAGAGCGGCTCGCCGCCGAGCTCGAAGGCGAAGAGCTCGAAGCGATCTACTCCAGCGACCTCGCGCGTGCGCGCGAGACGGCGGAGATCGTCGGCGAACGGCTCGGCTTGCCGGTCGAGCTCGACTCCGACCTGCGCGAGAAGGACTGGGGTACCTGGGAGGGGCTGACCGCGGTGGAGCGCGATCGCGTCGAGTTCGTCGGCGAGTCGACACGGGCGCACGAGGAGCGGATGCTGCGCGCGCTCGCGCGGATCTCGTCGCAGCATGCCGACGGATCGACCGTTCTCGTCGTCACGCACGGCGGCTCGATGCGACGCGTGCAGACGGCGGCTCTCGGTATGGCGTTGCCGGTCGTCGAGAACTGCGGCCGCTGGCTCTGCGCATACGAGAACGGCGAGTTCCGGCCACTAGACTGAGCGGCAGGTGGAGGACTACACGAGCAAGTACAAAGGCGAGCAGGTCGAGGTCGCGCTCTTCGGTGGCGACTACCAGGAAGGCGTGCTCACTGCCTACTGCTACGTCGACGAGGTCGCCCACATCGAGCTGAACGGGCACATCCTGATCCCGCTTCAGAACATCGCGTCGCTCCATTGCTCGAGCCGCTGCGACGCGCCGCAGAACGAGGACTGGCCACCGCGCGGCCTGCTCGAGGACGACGGGCAGGAAGACGGCGGCGAAGACCGATAGGCAGTAGGCGTGCTCCTCGCGGCCCGGAACATCGTCAAGGCCTGGCTGCTCGTACTGACGCTCGTCGCCATCTTCGGCCTCGTCGGCTGGCTGCTCGACGGCCTGCGCGGGCTCTCGATCTTCGTCTTCTGCGCCCTACTGGTCGCGGCCGGTGCCTACTGGACGTTCGACCGCGTCGTGATCGGAATGGTCGGGGCACGTGAGCTGCCGGTGGGCGAGGCGCCGCTCCTCCATTCGACCGTCGAGCGGCTCGCGTCCCGGGCCGGAATCCTCAAGCCCCGTCTCTACCTCATCCCCGACGGACTGCCGATCGCGGCGGCGACCGGCCGCGGAGTGCGCAGTTCGGCCTTGATCATGAGCACCGGATGTGTCGCCGCCTGCCCGCCGGCGGAGCTCGAAGGCGTGCTTGCGCACGAGATCGCGCACGTTCGGCTCCATGACGTGCAGATCCAGACGGCGGCGGCCGTGGTCGCTGCCGTGCTGCTCGAGACGAGTCGGATCGGCGGCTGGTTCGAGCGCTACCTGCTCTTTGTCCTCGCTCCGGTCGCGGCAGCCTGCGTCCACCTGCTCGTCTCCCCGAAGCGCGAGTTTGCGGCCGACCGGTTTGCCGCGAAGCTCTGCGATTCTCCGCACGGGCTCGCGGATGCGCTGGGGCGCCTGGAACGGGCGTCCGAGCTCGTCGGGTTCGAGGGTAGTCCTGCCACGGAGCCGCTCTTCACGATCAACCCCTTTGCCGAGGAATGGCCGGCGCGGCTGTTCGTCACGCACCCTCCGATCGCGGAGCGCGTGCGCCGGCTGAAAGAGCTCGATCCTTCCGAACGCGAGCAGGCCGAGAGCGAGGCAGCCGCCTGAGCGAGTTGGGCAAAAGAAAAGAGCCGCTTTCGCGGCTCTTTTCACAAGCAAATCGGCGGCGACCTACTCTCCCGGGAGGTTGCCCTCCGAGTACCATCGGCCCTGGCAAGCTTAACTTCTCTGTTCGGAATGGGAAGAGGTGTCTCCCTGCCGGTATGACCGCCGAACTGTCAAGGCTTCGCGCATACGCGTAGGCCTTCAAAACTCCATAGCGACTCTGAACCGGAATTCAAATCAAGACCTCGGGCAATTAGTACGGGTCCGCTGAACGCATTGCTGCGCTTGCACGTCCCGCCTATCAAGGTCGTAGTCTCCGACCGCCCTTACTCCCTCGAGGGGATGGGAGCTCTCATCTCGAGGTGGGCTTCCCGCTTAGATGCTTTCAGCGGTTATCCCATCCAGACGTGGCTAATCAGCAGCGCCGTTGGCACGACGACTGATACACCAGAGGTCTGTTCGTCTCGGTCCTCTCGTACTAGAGACGACTCCTCTCAAAGCTCCAGCGCCCATGGTGGATAGGGACCGAACTGTCTCACGACGTTCTGAACCCAGCTCGCGTACCGCTTTAATGGGCGAACAGCCCAACCCTTGGGACCTGCTTCAGCCCCAGGATGCGACGAGCCGACATCGAGGTGCCAAACCCTTCCGTCGATGTGGACTCTTGGGAAGGATAAGCCTGTTATCCCCGGAGTACCTTTTATCCGTTGACCGACGGCACGTCCACCAGTTACCGCCGGATCACTAACACCCGCTTTCGCGCCTGCTCGACCTGTCTGTCTCGCAGTCAAGCTCCCTTATGCGTTTGCACTCTACGCACGATTTCCAACCGTGCTGAGGAAACCTTTGTGCGCCTCCGTTACATTTTGGGAGGCGACCGCCCCAGTCAAACTACCCACCTGACGCTGTTCCCGCCCCGGATTACGGCAGCGGGTTAGAAGCCCAGAACACGAAGGGTGGTATCCCAAGATTGGCTCCACGAGGACTGGCGTCCCCGCTTCAAAGCCTCCCACCTATCCTGGACAACGAATCCCGAACTCCAACGTCAAACTGTAGTAAAGGTTCACGGGGTCTTTCCGTCCAACCACGGGTATTCGGCATCTTCACCGAAACTACAATTTCACCGGATCCCTCGTTGAGACAGCGCCCAAGTCGTTACTCCATTCGTGCAGGTCGGAACTTACCCGACAAGGAATTTCGCTACCTTAGGACGGTTATAGTTACCGCCGCCGTTTACTGGGGCTTGGATTCAAAGCTTCGCTCGAAAGCTAACCTCTCCTCGTGACCTTCCAGCACCGGGCAGGAGTCAGCCCCTATACGTCGTCTTACGACTTCGCAGAGACCTGTGTTTTTGGTAAACAGTCGCTTGGGCCGTTTCACTGCGGCCCCCTCGAGCTAAGCCCGTAAAGAGCTTCACTCTACCGGGGCGTCCCTTCTCCCGAAGTTACGGGACCATTTTGCCGAGTTCCTTAACGAGGGTTCTTCCGATCGCCTTGGTATTCTCTACCTGCCCACCTGTGTCGGTTTTGGTACGGGCACGTCCAACCTCCCTAGAGGATTTTCTTGGAGGCATGGTTTCAGGCACTTCGGCCCCATAGGGCCTCGGCATCCCGTCTCAGGCTTCACGGCCGGCGGATTTTCCTACCAGCCACCCTACGCGGTTACCCCAGGACTACCAACGCCTGGGTTGCCCTAACCTACCCCGTCCCCCCATCGGTGATAACGGTTGGTACGTGGTACAGGAATATCAACCTGTTGTCCATCGCCTACGCCTGTCGGCCTCGGCTTAGGTCCCGACTAACCCTGAGCAGATTAGCTTTACTCAGGAACCCTTGGGCATTCGGCGGGCGAGTTTCTCACTCGCCTTTCGTTACTCATGCCAGCATTCTCACTTCCCAGCGCTCCACGGCAGGCTTACGCCGCCGCTTCACCGCCCTGGGAACGCTCCCCTACCACTCCACGCAAAGCGTGAAGTCCGTGGCTTCGGTTCCATGCTTGAGCCCCGTTACATTGTCCGCGCCCGACCACTTGACCAGTGAGCTGTTACGCACTCTTTGAATGGTGGCTGCTTCTAAGCCAACATCCTGGTTGTCTGTGCAATCGGACATCGTTTCCCACTTAGCATGGAATTAGGGACCTTAGCCGACGGTCCGGGCTGTTTCCCTTTTGAGCACGAAGCTTATCCCCCGCACTCTGACTGCCACGCTTTGGAATAACGGCATTCGGAGTTTGCCTGACTTCGGTAAGCTGGTAGGCCCCCTAGGCCAAACAGTGCTCTACAACCGTTATTGAACGCGTGACGCTATACCTAAATATATTTCGGGGAGAACCAGATATCTCTGAGTTTGATTAGCCTTTCACTCCGACCCACAGCTCATCCCCGCCGTTTTCAACCGACGTGGGTTCGGTCCTCCACGGGGTCTTACCCCCGCTTCAACCTGGCCATGGGTAGATCACTCAGTTTCGGGTCTAGCTCCCACGACTGAATCGCCCTATTCAGACTCGCTTTCGCTACGGCTCCGTTTCCTTAACCTTGCCGTGGAAGACTAACTCGCTGGCTCATTATGCAAAAGGCACGCCGTCACCGGACTAGCCGGCTCCGACCGCTTGTAAGCACACGGTTTCAGGTGCTATTTCACTCCCCTTCCGGGGTACTTTTCACCTTTCCCTCACGGTACTAGTTCACTATCGGTCACCGAGTAGTACTTAGCCTTACGGGGTGGTCCCCGCGGATTCCGACCGGGTTTCCCGTGCCCGGCCGTACTCAGGTACTCGTCGAGGAAGGCCGCGCATTTTCGCCTACAGGACTGTTACCTGCTGTGGTGTGGCTTTCCATCCACTTCGGCTAACACGCGACTTTGTAACTTCCCGACCCGCCGGCAGGCGGATCAAGACGAGCCCTACAACCCCCACGTGACAACGGCTGCCGCCTATCACGTCACGCAGGTTTGGGCTGATCCCCTTTCGCTCGCCACTACTAAGGGAGTCGAGGTTTCTTTCCTTTCCTCCGGCTACTTAGATGTTTCAGTTCGCCGGCTTACCCCCCGCACCCTATGTATTCAGGTACGGGTACCGCCGCATTACCAGCGGTGAGTTTCCTCATTCGGAAATCCCGGGATCGCAGAATGGTCAGCTTCTCCCCCGGGCTTATCGCAGCCGCCCACGTCCTTCATCGGCTCTCGGTGCCAAGGCATCCACCGTGTGCTCTTGTTCTCTTGATCAGAAGAACTCCGGTATAGATGTCGCTATGGAGTTTTCAAGGTCCACGCGGGCTCGAGCGCCCAGTCCTTCAAAACTCAACAGCGTACGTCCCTGTACCGGAATGGCACAGTCGCCGAGATCGACGTTTATTCCAGGCGAGCCGGTTGTCCCGACGGCCAAAAGCCATCAAAGGTTCCGACGCCTGCCGGAGTAAGAGCTCCGGCATCCCTAGAAAGGAGGTGATCCAGCCGCAGCTTCCGCTACGGCTACCTTGTTACGACTTCACCCCAATCATCGACCCTACCTTCGACGGCTCCCTCCCTTGCGGGTTAGGCCACCGGCTTCGGGTATTGCCGACTTTCGTGGTGTGACGGGCGGTGTGTACAAGGCCCGGGAACATATTCACCGCGGCATTGCTGATCCGCGATTACTAGCAACTCCGCCTTCATGGAGGCGAGTTTCAGCCTCCAATCCGAACCGAGACCGACTTTTTGGGATTCGCTCCCTCTCGCGAGTTTGCAGCCCTTTGTATCGGCCAATGTAGCACGTGTGTAGCCCAGGACATAAGGGGCATGATGACTTGACTTCGACCCCACCTTCCTCCGATTTGTCACCGGCAGTCTCCCATGAGTCCCCGTCTTTCACGCTGGCAACATGGGACAGGGGTTGCGCTCGTTGCGGGACTTAACCCAACATCTCACGACACGAGCTGACGACAGCCATGCACCACCTGCACACTGGCCCCGAAGGGAGGCCGAATTTCTCCGGCTTTCCAGTGCATGTCAAGCCCTGGTAAGGTTCTTCGCGTTGCGTCGAATTAAACCACATGCTCCGCTGCTTGTGCGGGCCCCCGTCAATTCCTTTGAGTTTTAGCCTTGCGGCCGTACTCCCCAGGCGGGGCACTTAATGCGTTAGCTTCGGCACAGCGGGAGTCGATACCCGCCACACCTAGTGCCCATCGTTTACGGCGTGGACTACCAGGGTATCTAATCCTGTTCGCTCCCCACGCTTTCGCGTCTCAGCGTCAGTACCGTCCCAGAGAGCCGCCTTCGCCACGGGTGTTCTTCCCGATATCTGCGCATTTCACCGCTACACCGGGAATTCCACTCTCCTCTTCCGGACTCTAGCCAAACGGTTTCAACCGACGTCTCGAGGTTGAGCCTCGAGTTTTCACAGCTGACCTGTTTGGCCGCCTACACGCTCTTTACGCCCAATAAATCCGGACAACGCTTGCCCCCTACGTATTACCGCGGCTGCTGGCACGTAGTTAGCCGGGGCTTCTTCTGGAGGTACCGTCACCCTCTGGGCTATTAACCCGAGTGGCTTCGTCCCTCCTGAAAGAGGTTTACAACCCGAAGGCCTTCTTCCCTCACGCGGCGTCGCTGCGTCAGGCTTTCGCCCATTGCGCAAGATTCCCTACTGCTGCCTCCCGTAGGAGTCTGGGCCGTGTCTCAGTCCCAGTGTGGCTGATCGTCCTCTCAGACCAGCTACGGATCGTCGCCTTGGTGAGCCTTTACCTCACCAACAAGCTAATCCGCCGCGGGCTCGTCCCCGACCGGAGGCCGAAGCTACCCTTTTCCGGCCGGCTCGAGAGCCAGACGGAGCATCCGGTATTAATCCAAGTTTCCCTGGGCTATCCCGGTGTCGGGGGTTGATTACCCACGTGTTACTCACCCGTTCGCCGCTGTCCCCAGAGCCGAAGCCCTGGTTCTCGCTCGACTTGCATGTATTAAGCGCGCCGCCAGCGTTCGTCCTGAGCCAGGATCAAACTCTCCGTGAAGAAAGGTGGCCGGGAAATCCCGACCAGTCTTTTGTCACTTTGAGCTTGTGCTCAAAGTCCCATCCCGAAGGATGGAGACAGGTTTCGTTCTCAACCACATCCCGAGGGATGTGGCCTCGACGTAAACGCACGCTGTTGAGTTTTCAAGGACCGAGCCGTCGAGACGGCATGAAAAAAGCCTCTACTCGCACCAGAGGCCTCGGGACTTGCTGGACTTCCTCTTGCGGGGAATCCTCCTGGGGCACTCCGTTTTCAGTCGCTTGCAGGGACTTTTCCACGCCGCCCTCTCGGGCAGCCGGGGAAGTGTAGCAGGGTCCGACCGCCCGTCAAGTGGCTTCGTTGAGCCGAACAAAGAGCCGTTTGCCGGCCTGCAGAACGGCTCCTGACAGCCGGGCCCGCGGGAGGTCGAGATCGCCCACGTGTTCGCCGTCGAGCTTCACGCCTCCCTGTGCGATAAGCCGCCGTGCCTCGCTCCTCGAGAGACCGAAGGCGTCGGCGAGAAGGGCGGGCAGATGGATGGGATCGCCGGCCGGTAACGCGCGCTCGGGCACTCCCTCGGGAACCTCACCGTGTGTCACGCGCCAGAAGTGCTCGGCGGCCGCCGCTGCTGCCTCCGCCCCATGAGAGCGCTCGACGATCCAGCGCGCGAGGGCGAGCTTCGCCCCCATCGGGTCGCCCTCCAGGACGGGTCGCTCGGCGACGAGCGACCACCACTCTGCGAGCTGCGAGTCGGGGATGCGCATCGTCCGCCCGAACATCTCCTCGGGCGCCGCGGTGAGCGGAACGTTGTTCCCCACCGACGAGCTCATCTTCTCCCCGTCCCACGAAAGCAGAAGCGGCGTCGTGAGCACGACCTGCGGCTCGAGGCCGAACGCCTCCATGACCTCGCGGCCGGCGAGCAGGTTGTAGAGCTGGTCGGTACCGCCGAGCTCGACGTCGGCCTCGATCGCCACCGAGTCGTACGCCTGCATGAGCGGATAGAGGAGCTCAGAAACCGAAATCGGCTCGCCGCCGCGATACCGCTTGTGAAAGTCGTCGCGCTCGAGCATCCGCGCAACGGTGACGATGCGTCCGAGCCGGACGACCTCCGCGTAGGAGAGCTTCGAGAGCCACTCGCCGTTGTACCGCACCTCCAGCAGCTCGGGGTCGTCGCGCAGGATCGTCTTCGCCTGCTCGAGATACCGCTGTGCATTGGCGTCGATCTCCTCGTCCGAGAGGATCGGCCGCTCGCTCGAGCGCCCGGACGGATCGCCGATTCGCGTCGTGTAGTCGCCGACGATGAAGACCGCTTTGTGGCCCTCGTCCTGAAACGCGCGCATCCGCTGCAGAGGGATGCCGCGCCCGACGTGGATGTCGGGGGATGTGACGTCGATCCCGAGCTTGACGCGCAGCGGCCGGCCGAGCTTCAGCTTCGCCTCGAGGCCGCCTGCGGGGAGGACGTCGACTGCGTTCCGGGTCAGATCTTCGATCGGCACAGACTGATCCTAGAAGCGGCGACTGAGGAAGGGTGAGCCCGCCAGGCCGTAGCGCCACGGCAGCTCGGCGGCGCGCGTGATTCCGATCCGCGGGCCGACGGCGAGCTTCGGCTCCGACTCGCGCGCAACGAGCTCGAACGGCGGCTCGTCGAGCACCAGTCCGTCGCATGCGTGAGTGATGCCGAGCGCCTGACAGAGCTTGCCGGGGCCGGAGCAGAGGGCGCGGGCCGCGTCGAGCCCGCGCCGCTCGCGCATCGCCTCGAGCCCATGCGTCGGCTCGAGCGCCCGCACGAGCGCCGCGTCGGCCCGGCCCTCGGGCGCGCAGACGAGGTTGAGGCACCAGTGGATCCCGTACGAGCGGTAGACGTAGGCGTGGCCCGGTGGGCCGAACATCGACGTCGTGCGCGTGGTCGGGCCGCGGAAGCCGTGGCTCGCGGGATCATCCTGGTCGTACGCTTCGACCTCGACGATCACGCCGCCCACGCCGTCGACGGCGAGCGTCGCGCCGATCAGTTCCGGTGCGACCTCGTGCACCGAGCGCGCGAAGAACTCACGCGTCAGCCGCTCTCCGGTCACCGGCGTGCTTAGAACAGCTGCTCGGGCTCGGCGGGCTCCGCGGTCTTTTCGAGCACGCGGCGCGCGCGCCGCCCGAGATCGCGGACGTCGAAGGAGCCCTCGTCGACCGCCTTCGCGACCCGCTCGGCGAGGTCGAGGGCGTCGTCGAGGACGACGGACGCCGTTGCCGCGTCCTGCCCCATGTCCTGGAGGATCGTGCGCTCGGTCCGGCCGGCGAGGATCGGCTCGGCGATGCCGTCGATCCACACGCGTGTGCGGCTGCCGCCGCCGCGCTCGTCTCCGGTGATCGGCTCGAGCGCGTAGATCCGGTCGGCGCGAGCCCACTTGCCGAACCCGAGGAAGACCATCCGCGTGGCGCCGTCCGCCATGCCCAGATCATCGCATGCGCCGAGGCGCTATTCGAAGAACGTGTCCTCGTGCGAGTACGGCGGCGAACACATGCAGAGGATGGTCAACTCGCTCGTCCCGTCGTTCTCGAGCGTGTGCCACGCACCCGGCGGGATCAGGATCGCGTCACCGGGACGAACCGTGCGCGTCTCGCCGTCGACTTCCAGCGAGCCGGAGCCCTTGGTGACGAAATAGATCTCCTCGGTGCGCTCGTGGTAGTGGCGCTGCGTCGCCTGGCTGGGCTCGAGCGTGGCCTCGGCGAGGCTCTGCGCGGCCGTGTGGTGGAGCTCACGGATGGTCGACCCGTCCTTCGTCGCAAACGGCTCGGCGCGACCGAGGCTCTGCAGATTCACAGGGCGGAGGCCAGAACCTCGGCCACGCGTTCCTGCGCGGCCGGCTCGATCCCGGTGAAGAACGGCAACGCGAGCGAGCGTGAGCTCACGTCCTCGGCGACCGGGCAGAGCCCCCCCGCGAAGCCGAACCGCTCGCGCATGTACGGCTGCAGATGGATCGAGGGCAGATAGCGGTTGTAGCCGACGCCCTCCCGCTCGAAGGTCTCGATCGCGCGCTCGCGGGTCTCCGAGTCGGGGAAGAGCACGACGTAGACGAACCACGAGCGACGGTGGTCGGCGTCGTCAGACGCGGGAAGCTCGAGCCCGTCGATCGAGCTCAGCAGCGCTGCGTAGCGGTTCGCCGCGTCGGCTCGGCGCGCCAGAATCTCGTCGAGTCGTTCCATCTGGCCGATGCCGAGCGCGGCCGCGATGTCGCTCAGGCGATAGTTGAAGCCAAGCCGGACGTGCTCGAGCCAGCCACCCGGCTCCGGCCGGCCCTGGTTGCGCAGTGAGCGGAGCAGGTGCCACTCCTCCTCGGAGTGCGTGACCACCATGCCGCCCTCGCCCGTGGTGATCTGCTTGTTCGGATAGAAGGCGAAGACGGACGGGGTGCCATGGGAGCCGAGCGGAGCGCCGCGATACTCCGCGCCGAGCGCTTCGCATGCGTCGTCGATCAGGGCGAGGCCGTGGCGGTCGGCGATCGCGCGCAGCTCGTCGAGCTCGCACGGGTAGCCGTAGATGTCGACGCCGACGATCGCCTTCGTCCGCTCGGTGATCGCCGCCTCGACTGCGGCCGGGTCGAGGTTCCACGTGCGCGGGTCGACGTCCGCGAAGACGGGAACGCCGCCCTCGTACATGAAGCAGTTCGCTGACGCGGCGAACGAGTAGGGAGAGGTGATGACCTCGTCGCCCGGGCCTATGCCGGCGCTGATACAGAGCAGATGCAGCCCTGTCGTACCGGACGACACGGCCGCCGCGTAGGGCGCGCCCACCCGCTCGGCGAGGAGCTCCTCGAAGCGGTCGATGGTCGGCCCGAGCGAGAGCCGCCCGGACCGCAGCACCTCGAGGACGAGCTCCTCTTCCCGCTCGCCGATGTACGGCCCCGAGAGCGGGACCGCCTGCACCTCCTGCCTCACGCCGTGTGCTCGGCCCTGTCGCCGGCGGGCGCGAACTCGAGCCACTGGCTCCAGCGCTCGCTGCGTCCGTGCACAGTGTCGAGGTACGCCTGCTGGATCTCCTGCGTGACGGGGCCGGGCGGCCCGACCACCTGGTCGTCGATCTCGCGGATCGGCGTCACCTCGGCAGCCGTACCGACCATGAACACCTCGTCGGCGAGATAGAGGTCTGTGCGGATGAGCGGCTTCTCGACGACGCGATGGCCAAGATCCTGCGCGATCTGGATCACGGAGTCACGCGTGATCCCGACGAGGATCGAGGCCGAGAGGTCGGGCGTGTAGATGACGCCGTCGCGCACGGCGAAGATGCTCTCGCCCGAGCCGTCGGCGACGTTGCCCTCCGCCGTGAGGAGGATCGCCTCGTCGTAACCGGCGCGGTTCGCCTCTCCGACCGCGAGCATCGAGTTGACGTAGACGCCGGTCGCCTTCGCGACGTGCGGGATGACGTTCGGACCGACCCGCTGCCAGCTCGAGACCTTGGCGCGGATTCCGTTCTGCTGGCCCTCCTCGCCGAGGTAGGCGCCCCACGGCCACGACATGATCGCGACGTCGACCGGGTTCCCCACTGCCGAGACTCCGAGCTCGCCGTAGCCGACGAACGCGATCGGGCGCAGGTAGCACGACGGGAGCTCGTTGGCTCCGATCAGGTCCCAGGTCGCGGTTCGTAGCTCTTCGACCGAGAAGGGAACCTCGAGGTAGAGGAGCTGCGCCGACCGGTGCAGCCGCTCGAGGTGATCGGTGAGGCGGAAGACGGACGTGCCGCGGTCGGTCTCATACGCGCGGATGCCTTCGAAGACTCCCGAGCCGTAGTGCAGGCCGTGCGTGCCGACGTGGACCGTCGCGTCGGCCCAGTCGACCAGCTCGCCGTTCATCCAGATCTTCTTCGTCTCAAGCATCTGCGGCTCGTCCCTTCAGTCGAGGTGCTGAACGTCGAATCGTACCCGGACGGCTTGAATATCCCCTAAGTCGGCCCCTAGGTCAGATCTGCGGTGCGGGCTTCTGTGAGCCGGACGAGGTCGAGCGGAGCGAGGCCGGCCATGTGGTGCTCGGAGCCGGCGCCGACCCAGACGCGATCGTGCGCTAGGAGCTCTTCGGTGATCAGCACCTGCGCGATGGCCGGCAGCGGGAAAGGTGCAACACCTCCGGGCTCGAATCCGGTTGCGGCGACGACCTCTTCCGGCCTGGCGACGCGCGCGGCTTTGGCGCCGACGGCCGCGGCGACCTTCGTCTCGTCGGCTCGCCGGTCGCCGGGAACGAGGGCGAGCGTCGGGCGTCCGTCCGCGATGAAGACGAGCGACTTGACGATCTGGGCTCGAGAAGCACCGACGGCCTTCGCTGCCGCGCTCGCGGTGGGCGTCCTTTCCGGGAACTCCTCGACTCGCGCGTCCACGCCGGAACGCTGCAGCACTTCGGCGACGCGTACGACGGGCTCGGGCCAGGGCTCCACGCTCGCACCGTATCCCGCGCAACCGGCCCCGACGCTCCGCCGTCGTCCATCCGGGAGACGACACACTTGAAGGGAGACGACCTGAATGATCACGAGCGGCGCGCGAAGACGGAGGCGCTCTTCCGGGACGTGAACGAGCGCATCGCGGAGAGCGCGGAGCGTTTCGAGTCGAACGAGACCGAGTTCGTCTGTGAATGCGCGGACGCAAACTGCACCCACCGTGTCGCTGCGAGCCTCGCGGAGTACGAGGAGGTGCGCGGCGATCCGGCGACGTTCCTCGTCGTGCCGGGCCACGAGCACGCCGACATCGAGCGTGTCGTCTCGGACCGCGGACGCTTTCGGGTCGTGGAGAAGATCCGGGCCGCGGTGCGGCGGACGGTGGTCCGGCTCGATCCTCGCGGGCGCTCGGCGCCGGCCGAAGGCTAGTCCGCCGTCGGCCCGAGTGCGATCACGCGTGCGTCGTCGAACCCCTCGCCCCGCAGCCGGTCGACGAGCTCCTGCGACGGCGCCGAATCGACCGTGAGAGCCATGAGCGCCTTGCCGCCGCGCAGGCTGCGCGAGACGGTCATGCCCCCGATATTGATGCCGGCTTCGCCGAACAGCGTCCCGACGCGGCCGATCACGCCCGGAACGTCGTCGTAGAGGCAGAGCACAAAGAGCGGCGCAAGCTCCAGCTCGATCTCGAAGCCGAGGATGTTGACGAGCCACAGCCTGTGGTCACTGCCGATCGTCGTCCCCGCAACGCGGACCCTGGACCCCGCGCCCCGCAGCTCCACCCGCACGAGGTTGGTGTAGTCCCGAGCCGACCGGGACCGCTCCTCTCGCACCTCGATTCCCCGCTCGGCCGCGATCAGCGGCGCGTTCACGTAGTTCACCGGCCGGTCGGCGCGCCCCTGGAATGCGCCGTTGAGCGCCGCCACGGTGAGGAGCCGCGCGTCGTAGTCGGCGAGAGCGCCGTAGACCGTGATCACGATCTCCTCGGCCGAGGCGTCCGAGAGCTCCATCGCGATGCGGCCGAGCCTCGATGCGAGCGGCACATACGGGCCGAGCACCTCGAGGTCGTCGGCGCCGATCACCGGGATGTTGACGGCGTTCGAGACCAGGCCACCCTCGAGGGCCGCGACGACCTGCTCGGCGACGATGACGCCCGCCCGGTCCTGCGCCTCGCCGGTCGAGGCCGCGAGGTGCGGCGTGACGACGACGTTGTCGAACTCGAGAAGCGGCCCTGCGTACGGCTCTTCCGCGAACACGTCGAGCGCCGCGCCCGCGACCTTGCCTGAGCCGAGCGCCGCGAGCAGCGCGTCCTCGTCGAGAAGCGGCCCACGGGCGGCGTTCACGATCCGCACGCCGGGACGCATCGCCTCGAAGGCGGCAGCGCCGACCGAGCCGCGCGTCTCCGCATTGAGCGGCAGATGCAGCGTGACGAAGTCGGCCGCCGCGTAGACGTCCTCCGGCGTTTCGACGCGCTCGGCACCAAGCTCGCGGAAACGCTCGGCGCCCACGAACGGGTCGTAGGCGACGACGCGCATCCCGAGCCCGAGCGCGCGGCGCGCGACCTGTTGGCCGATCCGGCCGAAGCCGAGCACCCCGATCGTCTTGCCGGCGAGCTCGATTCCGCCATAGGCGCTGCGCTCCCAGCGGCCTTGCTTGAGCGCGGCGTGCGCCTGCGGGATGTTGCGAGCGAGGGCGACGAGGAGCCCGATGGTGTGCTCGGCGGCCGAGACGACGGTGGACTCGGGCGCGTTCGCGACGATGATCCCGCGTCGCGTGGCCGCGTCGACGTCGACGTTGTCGACCCCCACGCCTGCGCGCCCGATCACCTTCAGGCGGTCCGCTCGCTCGATCAGGTCCGCGGTCAGCTTGGTCGTGGAGCGAACCACGATCCCCTCGTAGCCGCCGATGATCTCCTCGAGCGGGCTCTCGGCGTCGACGTCCACGTCGAAGCGGGAACGGAGGAGCTCGACCCCCGCGTCCGAGATCTCCTCGCGAACGAGGACGCGTGGTGTCACGTGCGCGACGGCTCGGAGCTGAAGGCTTCCAATGCCGCCGTCACCGCGACGCCGCGCTCGACGTCGGCGCCGAGGTCGGCGAGGACGAGCTCGACGGCCGCGATCTGCGTCGTGATGTCGAATAGGTCGAACCAGCCGATGTGGCCGAGGCGGAAGATCTTGCCCTTCAACTCGCCCTGGCCGTTCGCGATCGTGATCCCGAAGCGGTCGCGGACGCCTCGGATGACGTCGCCGGAGTCGATGCCCGCAGGAGCGCGAACCGCGGTCACGATGGCACTTCGATCCTCGTCTGGAGAGAAGAGCTCGAGCCCGAGCCCCTTGACTCCGGCTCGCGCAGCCCGGCCCAGCCGGACGTGGCGGTCGAACGCGGCCTCCAGCCCTTCCTCGAGCAGAAGCGTGAGCGCGACGTCGAGGCCCGAGACGAGCGAGACGGGCAGCGTCACCGGCGCGTCGAGCGTCTGCTGGCCTTTCCGCGTGCGCTCCCAATCGAAGTAGAAGCGCGGTGATGAGCCGACCGCGGCGAGCGCAGCGTCGGAGACCGCCGCGAGGCCGAGACCGGGCGGGGTCATGAGCGCCTTCTGCGAGCCCGAGACGACGACGTCGAGACCCCACGCGTCGGTTTCGCACGGAACGGCCCCGAGACTCGAGACGGCGTCCACGACGACGAGCGCTCCCATCTCCTTGGCAGCCGCCGCAAGCGCCTGCACGTCGGTGACGACTCCGGTAGAGGTCTCGGACTGGACGAACCAGACCGCCTTTGCCTCCTTCTCGCCGAGCCGGGAACGAAGGTCGTCCGCGTCCGGGGTCTCTCCCCAGGCGTAGCGGAGCACGTCCACGTCGGCGCCGTAGGCGGTCGCCATCGCGACCCAGCGGTCGCCGAAGCTGCCAGCCGAAACCACGAGATGCCGCTCGCCGGGCGAGACGAGGTTCGCCACGGCCGACTCGAAAGCGCCGGTCCCTGAGGCTCCAAAGAGCAGCACGTCGTTCTCGGTTCGGCAGACATCGCGCAGCCGGGTCAGCACTCGCTCGTAGACCGGCAGGAACTCCGGGCTGCGGTGGTGGATGACCGGCGCGCCGACGGCCGCCAGCACCTCGGGGGGCACCGGCGTCGGTCCCGGAGTAAAGAGGTACCGCTTCGTGGCCATCTCACGAGCGTAGCGATCTAGGCTGCGGGACATGGAAGCACTCGTCGCGTTCGCCGCGGCACTGCTCGCCTTCCGCCTCGCAGGCCTGCTCGCGCGGCGGTACCGGAGCAGCAGGCGGCCCGAGCTGCTCGCGTGGGCGGCCGGGCTCGGCGCCTACGCGGTCGCAGCTGCCGCGATCGCGTGGGGCGAGGCCGCCGGCTGGGACGACCGCGCGTTCCGCGTCTACTACGCCGCCGGCGGTCTACTCACCGCGCCGCTGCTGGGCGCGGGCTCGCTCCTCCTCGCGGGCCGCCGCCGCGCCGCGCCGGTCGTCCTCGTCTACACGGGCTTCGCCGTGGGCATCGCGCTCGCGGTGCCGGTTCACGGCACCTTTGCGGCGCACGGCATCCCGGCGGCGCAGGACCACCTCGCCTTCGTACCTGCCCGCCTCCTCGCGATCGTCGCGAACATCGTCGGGACGCTCGCGGTAGTCGTGGTTGCTGTGAGGGGCTTCCGCCGGCGCCCCCTCGGGAACGGACTGATCGTCGCGGGAATTGCCGCAGCCGCCACGGGCAGCGGGCTTGCGGGTCTCGGCGCTGCCGGAAGCGCGATCGGGATTGCGGTCGGAGCGGCGCTGCTTTACGCAGGATTCGTCGCACCTGCGCACATTCCGGCGTCTTTTTGGCCCAAAATGGCCCATCGCTGAGTTACAAGCGTTGCCTTAACAAAGCACAGACGTCGCGGTCGCTACCCTCGTGCGAACGATCGCATAAGCCGCGCCGAGCGGTGCTCGCCTGAGGGCGTCTTCCCGCCCGTTCGGCCTACGACTTGCAGTCGACCAGGAGGTTCATCGATTTGCGGCGCTCTATCCTCGCCTGCGGGCTGCTGCTCGCATTCGCAGGCATGGCCACTGCTGCGGCGGCGGCCCGCTCGGCAGCAAGCGAAGGAAATACGAGTCCCGGCGCCAGCACGGTCGCGACGGTCGCCACGACCGACGCCGTGAAGGCACCCTCGCGCTGGGAACTGAAGGACGCGGCCGTTTCTCGGCGCCACATCAGCCGGTATCGCGCTGACACGCGGCACTGGCTGACCGTCATGCGCGGCCGGCCGCCGGCGAGCGGCGCCCGCATGCTCGCCGCACGCCCGTCGGCCACGCAGCTCCGGCAACTCGCACGGCGCTGGCGGCACCGAGCGCACAAGGCCTGGTGGCACGCAAACCATCCGCCCGAGCTCCGGGACTGGCTCTGCATCCACCGCTACGAGGGCAGCTGGGTGGATTCCGGCAGCCCGTACTGGGGCGGCCTCCAGATGGATCTCTCGTTCCAGCAGGCGTACGGCGGCTGGCTGCTGCGCCACAAGGGCACCGCGGATCACTGGAGCCCGCTCGAGCAGATCTGGGTCGCAGTGCGTGCCTCGCACTCCCGCGGCTTCTCGCCGTGGCCGAATACGGCCCGCGACTGCGGTCTGTACTAGCGTCTTTTTCGCTCAACCATGCGCTCTGACGGCCCGCTGATGCGGGCCGTCGTCATTTTGGTGTCAATTCCGACTTGACATGACATCACTGTGATGTCATAGTGCCGCCATGCAGATCGACGGTCTCACCCAGGCGCTCCAAGAGGACCTGACCCGCGTTGCGGCACTCGGCGACGAGAACATCGCACGCGCCGCCGACCTCCTCTCGGTTGCGATCGAGGCGTCCCTCGGCAGGAGAATTCAGGACGCCCTCGCCGAAGCGGCGCTCGAGCTGAATGACCAGCTCGACTCCGCGCACGTCGAGTTGCGCGTCGCAGGCCGCGACCTCCAGCTCGTGCTCGTCCGCGAGGACAGCACGGGGTCGGAGTCGGCCGACGAGGCGTTCTCGGCCCGCATCAGCCTCCGGCTCCCCGAGAGCCTGAAGCAGCGGGTCGAGTCCTCCGCGGCACGCGAAGGCACGTCCGTCAACACGTGGCTCGTCCAGGCGCTCCAACGCGCGGTCGAGTCACGCCGCCCATCGACCGGTAGCCGCAACCGCCTCACTGGCTACGGCCGCAACTGAACTGAAAGGAGAGAGGCATGTTTCCCGATTACAACGACGTCCTCGCACTCCGCAACAGCACTCTTCGGCCCGACCGGCGCCCGGCCGCGCGCGACAGCGAGATCCGGCTCCGCGTCAAGCGGCTGATCCGGGTGGCTCACTGAGATGCTCGAGCGCACCTTCCACACTCCACTGCCTCTCGACCTCGAGGTCGGCATACCCTCCGGCGGCATCGAGGTCGAGACGACCGAGGGCGAGGAGTCGAACATCACCGTCGACGGCGACGAGCGCCTCCTCGAAGAGGTCGAGATCCGCCAGGACGGCAACCGGATCGTGGTCACGTACCGCGGCAAGGGGAAGTTCGGCTTCTCGCTCTCCCCCTTCACCATCGTCTTCGGCGCCAACGACTTGCGCGTGCGGGCCACGGTCCCCCACGGTGCGGGCGTCAAGGTCAAGACCGCGTCGGCGGACACCGAGCTCGAAGGACACTTCGGACCGCTCGGCATCAACTCCGTCTCGGGCGACGTCAGCCTGGAGGGCGACGTCGCCGGAGACGCGAATCTCAAGACCGTCAGCGGCGACGCCAAGCTCGAGAGAGTCGACGGCGACGTGTCGGCGCAGACCGTCTCGGGCGACGTCCGCCTCGGTCCGGTCGCCGGCTCGGGGGAAGCAAAGACCGTGTCGGGCGATATTCGCTTCGACGCCGTCGTCTCAGGCGACGTCCGCTTCACCAGCATCTCCGGGGACGTCGAGATCGGGATCGCCGAGGGCTCGGCGGTCGACGTCGACGCCGGCTCGACCTCCGGCGACCTCTCGTCGGAGGTTCCGCTGGCGAGCGAGCCCATCGTGGGCGAGGGAGAAAGCGGCCCGACCGTCGTGCTTCGGGGTCGCACCGTCAGTGGCAATGTGAAGGTCTTCCGCGCGGTCTGATGCGCGAGATCCTCGCCCAGCGCGACGTCCGGCTCCTGCTCGCCGGCCAGACCCTGTCCGCGTTCGGCGACTGGGCGATGCTGATCGTCCTCGCCGTCTGGGTGAAGACGCTGACCGGGTCGAGTGCGCTGGCCGGCCTGACGTTCTTCACCTTCGCGGCGGGCTCGCTCCTGGCGCCGCTCGGCGGGCTTCTCGCCGATCGGGTGCGCCGCCGGCCGCTGATGATCATCTCGGACTGTGTGCTCGGCGCGCTCGTGCTCCTGCTGCTGCTCGTCCACGACCGCAGCGACGCGTGGCTGATCTACGCGGTCGCGTTCGCTTACGGCGCCGTCGGCACCGTCTTCTCCCCTGCCCGCGCAGCTCTGCTCAAGGTCATGCTCCCCGAGGAGCTCCTCGCGCCCGCCAACGGTGCGCTCACGACCACGCGGGAGGGCCTGCGGATCATCGCGCCGCTCGCGGGCGCCGGGCTGTACGCGGTGTTCGGCGGCAGCGCCGTCGCGGTGCTCGACTCCGCCACGTTCGGGGCGTCCGTCTTCTTCCTCTCGCGCATGCGCGTGCAGGAGGAGAAGCCCGCGCCGCCCGAGCATCACTTCCTGCGCGAGGTGACGGCCGGGATGCGCCACGTCTGGGAGACGCTGCCGCTCCGCCAGGTCGTGTTCGGCATCGCCGTGGCGCTCCTCGTCATCGGGTTCGCCGAGACCCTGATCTTCTCGGTCATAACGGCGATCGGCGAGAAGCCCTCGTTCTTCGGCATTTTCAGCACATTCCAGGGGATCGGCGCGATCGCCGGTGGCGTCACGGCGGCCGCGTTCGTGCGACGACTCGGGGAAGTGCGGGTGGTCGGCGTCGGGTTGGCTGTCTTCGCCGTCGCCGACCTCTGCCTGATCGTGCCGTCCCTCGGCGTGGTGCTCGTCGCGGCCTCGATCGCGGGCGTCGGCGTCGCCTGGGCGATCGTCGCCTTCTCGACAGCCCTCCAGACGCGCACGCCGCTCGCGATCCAGGGCCGTGTCTCGGCGGCGGCAGACCTCACGCTCTCGGTCGCCCAGACGACGTCGATTGCCACCGGCGCGCTGCTTTCGACTCTCGTCGACTACCGCATCCTCTTCGTGGTCATGGCGGTCGTGGTCCTCGCCTGCTCCGGCTACCTCGTCACGCGACAACGCGAAGCGCGTGCCGGTGCCGCTGCAACGATGGAGGCGTGACCAGGCTCGTCCCGCTGCGGCGTAACCGCGACTTCCTGCTCTTCCAAACAGGCTCGCTGCTCTCGACCTTCGGGTCGGGCATCTCCGGAATCGCCTACCCGCTGCTGACACTGGCGCTGACGCACTCGGCGGCGAAGACCGGCTACGTCGGCGCCGTCGAGTTCCTCCCGCTCGTGATCCTCAGCGCGCCGGCCGGTGTTGCGGCCGACCGCTTCGACCGGCGGCGTCTGATGATCGCCTCGGACGTGGCCGGGGCGATCGCGCTCGCGACGCTCGGCACGGCGGTGCTGACGGGACACGAGACCTACTGGCTGATCCTCGTCGTCGCCTTCGTCGACACGAGCGCCGCCGTGCTCTACCGGTCGGGCTCGAGCGGAGCCATGAAGGCGGTCGTCCCCACCCCACAGCTGGCCGACGCGGCGAGCGTGACGATGGCCCGCGGATCGACGGTCCGTCTCGTGACGCCACCGGTCGGCGGCCTGCTCTTCGACCTCTCGCGCAGCGTGCCGTTCTTCATCGACGCCGTCTCGTATGCCTTCTCGACCGCCGCGCTCCTGCTCATGAAGACACCGTTCCAGGAGGAGCGCGTCCCGGGGGCCCGCACGCCCTTCCGCGAAGGGCTCGCCTACTTCTGGGGGATTCCGTTTCTGCGAACCACCACCGGCATGATCGCCGCCAGCAACCTCGTCGCGGTGGGCGCGCCGATCGCGCTCATCATCCTCGCGCACCGGCAGGGGATCTCGGGCTTCGCGATCGGCCTCTTCATCGCGTTCCAGGGCGTGGCGCTGATGGTGGGGTCGACCCTGTCCCCGCTCCTGCGGAGGCGTTTCCCGATGCGTGCGATCCTGCTCTCGGAGTTCTGGATGGCGCTCGTCTACTCCGCGTTCATCGTCTATCCAAGCGTCTACGTCCTCGCCGCGTGCGTCTCGTTGCACGCGTTCTGGTTCCCGAGCACCGACTCGGCGATCCAGGCGTACTCGTACATGCTGATCCCGGACCGCCTGCTCGGACGGGCGATGGCCGCCGCGAACACGCTGAGAGCCGCCTCGGCGCCGGTCGGTCCGCTCCTCGCCGGGCTCCTGCTCGCTCACGCCTCGCCGCAGGTTGCGATCGCGGTGCTGGCTGCTCCGGTCGTCGTCGCCGCCGCGCTGGGCACGCTCAGCGACTCGATCCGCAACCTGCCTAGCCTTTCAGCTTCTCCCGCAGAAGCTGGTTGACGACCTTCGGGTCGGCCTTGCCCTGCGTCTCACGCATCACCTGACCGACGAAGAAGCCGAGTACGCCCTCCTTGCCCCCGCGGTAGGTCTCGACCTGGTCCGGATTGGCTGCGAGGACCGCGTCGATCACCGGTGCGAGCGCGTCCTCGTCCGCGACCGCAACCTGGGAGAGGTAGTCCTCGGCCCTGATCGGACTCTCTGCAGCGGCAGCGAACGCCTCGTCCAGCGCCTCACGCGTGACGTTCGCCTGCACGATCCGTGCAAGCGCGGGAGCGTTGATCTGAAGAAAATCGCCTCGGTTCATCGCGATATGCGCGGCCGTCTGCCAATCAAGCCCCGCATCTACAAGCCGCTCCGCGTTCGAGTCGTTTCCCGTCGCGACGAGCTCGGCCGCCAAGCCGAATCCGAGCTCAGCCTCCCGCTCGCGAATTCGCTCCGCGGGCAAGCGGTCGGGGATCTGCCGCTGCTGCTCGGCGATCTGCTCCTCCGTCGGATCGACGGGGACGAGATCCGGCTCCGGGAAGTAGCGGTAGTCGTCGGCCTCCTCCTTCGATCGGTGCACCGTGAGCCGGTCGGTGTCGGGGTCGTAGTCGTAGGTCGACTGGATGACCTCCTCCCCAGCCTCGTGCGCGGCGACCTGCTGCCGAAACGCCGCCTCGATCCCCCGCCCGATGAACCGGAACGAGTTCATGTTCTTGATCTCCCACCGCGGCCGGAACCCGTCTTCGCCCGTTCGCCGCACCGAGACGTTCACGTCGGCACGCAGCGTGCCCTTCTCCATGTCGGCGTCCGAGACCCCGAGCTCGCGGATCGTCTGCCGCAGGAGGCGGAGATACGACATCGCCTCGTCGGCCGAGCGGAGGTCGGGCGCGGAGACGATCTCGAGCAGCGGCGTGCCGCCACGGTTGAAGTCGACGAGGCTGTAGTCGGCGCCGACCGAGCGCCCGGTTGCGCCGCCGGCATGGACGGTCTTCGCCGCGTCCTCCTCGAGGTGGGCTCGCACGATCCCGATCTCGCGTTCACCGTCCTCGGTCGGGAGGCGGAACCGGCCCGGGCCGCAGAGAGGAGCCTCGTACTGGCTGATCTGGTAGCCCTTCGGCAGGTCGGGATAGAAGTAGTTCTTGCGGGCGAAGACCGCGCGCTCGGCGATCTCGCAGTCGAGGGCGAGCCCGAGCCTTATCGTCATGTCGATCGCGGTCTTGTTCGGGACCGGCAGCGCGCCGGGATGGGCGAGGCAGACGGGACAGGTGTGCGTGTTCTCGGCGGCGCCGTACTCGAGCGCGCAGCGGCAGAACATCTTCGTGCGCGTCTTGAGATGGACGTGCACCTCGAGCCCGCAGACGAGCTCCCAGTCACTAGGCGGCATCGAGCTTCTCCTTGGCCTCGCGGAGCGCTTTCTCGACGTCGTCCTCCACTCGGACCATCGCGACCCAGTGCTCGAGCGGGCCGTGGGTCTCGATCAGCCAGAGCTCGCGTTCGCCCACCTCGAGCTGGAGCTTCACGTCGCCGACGAGCACGGCTCGCGAGCCGTCGAGCACGCGCGGGTGCTCGCCGAAGATGCGCTCGACCGCGAGCACGAACTCCGCAGCGGGATCCTCGAAGCGATAGGTCACCGGAGCCGCTCCGGGACCGGATCGAAGCCGATTGCCTGCTCGAGGGCATAGCCGATGCGGAAGAGCGTGTTCTCCGAGAACTGCGGGCCCACGAGCTGCAGCCCGACGGGAAGTCCCTCCGAGAGCCCGCACGGGACGCTGAGCCCCGGGAGGCCGGCCATGCAGGAGGGAATCGTGAGCAGGTCGCTGAGATACATCGCGATCGGGTCGGCGGTGCGGGCACCGAGTGGGAACGCGACGGTGGGCGAGGTCGGCGAGACGAGCGCGTCGAACGTCTCGAACAGCGCGTCGTGCTCGCGCTTGATCACCGTGCGCACCTTCTGCGCCTGGCCGTAGTACGCGTCGTAGTAGCCGGCCGAGAGCGCATAGGTCCCGACCATGATTCGCCGCTTCGGCTCGTCGCCGAAGCCCTCGTTGCGCGTGCGCTCGTACATCTCGAGCCGCTCGTCGGCGTCGGCCCGGAAGCCGTATCGGACGCCGTCGTAGCGCGCGAGGTTGGAGGACGCCTCCGCCGGCGTGATCAGGTAGTAGCAGGCCATCCCGTACTCGACCGAGAGTGGCAGCGAGCACTCCCCCACCTCGGCTCCGAGCTCCTCGAGCTTCGCGATCGCGGCCCGCACGGCCGCAGCGACGCCGGGCTCGATCCCCTCCGCCTCGTTCAGCTCCTTCGGGACACCGATGCGCAGGCCGCGCACGTCCTCCGCCTGCGGCAGCTGGACCAGCTGCGGCAACTCGACGGTCGTCGTGTCGCATTCGTCTTGGCCGGCGATGATCGAGTAGAGGTAGGCGCAGTCGCGGACGGTGCGCGCGACGGGGCCGACCTGGTCGAGGCTCGACGCGAACGCGACGATGCCGTAGCGCGAGACGGTGCCGTACGTCGGGCGGAGACCGACGTTGCCGCAGAGCGCCGACGGCTGCTTGATCGAGCCGCCCGTGTCGGAGCCGAGCGCCCACGGCGCGAGACCACCGCTGACCGCCGCGGCCGAGCCGCCGCCCGAGCCGCCCGGCACCCGCGACGGGTCCCACGGGTTGTGCGTAGGGCCATAGGCGGAGTTCTCGGTCGAGGAACCCATCGCAAACTCGTCGGTGTTCGTCTTGCCGAGGATCCGGAGGCCATGCGCTTTGAAGCGCTCGACGACCGTCGAGTCGTAGACCGGGATGTAGCCCTCGAGGATCTTCGAGCCGGCGGTGGTCGGGATCCCCTTCGTCCCGATCACGTCCTTGACCGCGATCGGCAGGCCGTCGCCTCCCGGGTCCTCGCAGACATGGAGGTAGCAGTGGAGCTCGGGGTCGCGGTCGTCGATCGCAGCGCGGTAGGCCGCGAAGAGCTCGGCGCCCGAGATCTCGCGCCGCTCGAGGAGGCCTTTCGCCTCCTCGGCCGTGAGGCGGAGCGTGTCGATCACGCGTTCCCTCCCGGCGGCACCTTGAAGAAGTCGCCCTCGCGCTGGGGCGCATTCGCCAGCGCGTCCTCTGCCGACAGGCACGGGCGCGGCTCGTCCTCGGCCCAGACATTGACGACCTCGAGCGGGTGCGAGGTCGGAGGCACGTCCGCCAGATCGAGCTCTGAGACCTTCGACACGGCTTCGAGGATGTCGTTCAGCTGCCCCTCGAGCCGCTCGATCTCGTCCTCGCGCAGCTCGAGCCGCGCAAGGTGCGCCACGTGCAGAAGCTGTTCGCGGTCAATCGCCATTGACTTCGATCCTCCCAAAACGAAGGAGGCCCCTGCCGGGGCCTCCCTCAACCTTATGGTCCGACGGGGTTCCCTAGAGCGCTATGACGTTGGACGCCTGTGCGCCCTTGTCGCCCTGGACGACTTCGAATTCCACGCGCTGGCCTTCGGTCAGCGACTTGTAGCCGTCCCCTGCGATTGCCGAGAAGTGGACGAAGACGTCGTCGCCGCCCTCGCGCTCGATGAAGCCGTAGCCCTTCTCGTTCGAGAACCATTTTACGGTGCCCTCAGCCAACCCTTCCTCCTTGCAGAAAAACGACGGCCCGGGCACCGAGCCGTCGAGCGTTGATGAAACAGGCCGGAGTCTAACTCAGTTTTTCTGGGTTGCAATGGCTGCCGGCCGCCTGCGCAAACGCGCTGCCGTAACGGCATTCTGGAGCACCATCGCGATCGTCATCGGCCCGACGCCGCCTGGCACCGGCGTCATGTAGGCCGCGCGCTCCATCGCTCTCGGATCGACGTCGCCGAGCAACTTGCCGCTCTCTTCGTTGCGGTTCATGCCGACGTCGATCACCGTGGCGCCGACCTTGACCATGTCCGGAGAGACGAGGTGTGCGCGCCCGACGGCGGCAACCAGAACGTCGGCGTCGACGGTGTGCCGGCGGAGGTCCTGCGTCCGCGAGTGGCAGATCGTGACGGTCGCGTTGCGCTGGAGGAGCAGATGCGCCATCGGCTTGCCGACGATGGCGGAGCGGCCGATCACGACGGCTCGTGCCCCTTCGAGCGGGATCTCGTATTCGTCGAGCATCCGCATGATCCCGAGCGGCGTGCCCGGGACGAGCGTCGGGCGGCCGAGGTAGAGGCGGCCCGCGTTGACGGGATGGATGCCGTCGACGTCCTTCGCGGGATCGATCGCCTCGATCACGCGGTTCTCGTCGATGTGATCCGGCAGCGGGAGCTGCACGAGGAGGCCGTCGACGTCGTCGTCGGCGTCGAGCTCGGCGATCGTGGCGAGCAGCTCGGCCTCGGACGTGTCGGCGGGGAGCTTCAGGTCGCGCGCCTCCATCCCGGCCTCCTGCGCGGCCTTCTGCTTGAGGTTGATGTAGATGTGCGAGGCGGGGTCGTCGCCGACGAGGACGGTGGCGAGGCCGACGTGCCCGTGCTCGGCGACCGACCCGGCCACTTCCTCGCGCACCTTCGCGCCGAGAGCCTTGCCGTCGATGAGCGTTGCGGTCATGCCCGCTCCCGGCGCCGGCAAAGCCGGCACCTTCGCTTCTTGATGAGCTCCGTCGAGCCTACGCTCATAGGGCGAGCGTACCCGTGACGCGGTGGAGGCGACCTCCGCCTCGGAGATGGTCGACGATCGTCCGTTGCAGGGTCGTCTCGCGCGGCAGCCGCGCAAGATCCGGGTCGAGCGTGTGGAAGACGAACTCGAGCACGCGCGGGTCGACGCCCTCGTCCGCGACGGGCTCGAAACGGCCCTGAAAGGACACGATGTTCGACCCTGCGGGCAGCAGCATCGCGAGCTGCGGGTCGAGCAGCCACGAGGAGCAACGGGCCTCGGCGGAATCGGGAAAGACCTCTCGGGCGCGTGCGAGTGAGGCGTCGACGGCCGCCGGCCGGAGCGGTCCGCCCTCCTCCGGGATGTGGACGGCAAGGAAGCCGGCCTTCGGCTCGAACTGGAGTCGGCCGAGCTGAAACAACCGACCGCTGAACGCCAGCTCGACCCACCAGCCCTTTCGGAGGCCGGGGGTGCCGTGCAACAGCCGGTCGAGATGCGCGTGCCGCGGGAGGTCCTGCAGGGTCTCCCACGACTCCTCGTCGGTCAGACCGCGCTCGGCATGCAGGCGTCGCGCTTCCGGAATCCGCGCGAGAAAGGCCCGCACGAGGGGATCGTCCCGGTCGGCGTCGTCGTCGAAACGAAGCTCCACTAGGCTCCGCACGATGCCACGCCTGTCACGCAAGAACGACTCCGACTCGGTGCGTAAGCGCCAGGAGGCGCTCGGCCTCCCCCAGCTCGACCTCGAACCTTGGGCAAAGGCCGCCGAGGCGGTGACCGGTCTCGTTTCGATCCCCGTCTCCGTCGCGCAACTCGCCGTCTCGCTCGGCGAGTACGAGCTGTCGGAGGACGGCGAGGTCGTGGAAGCCGGACGCGCAGACGAGGAGGTCGTCGTCCCCCTCGCGCACACGGAAGGCGGGCTCACGGCATCGGTGCAGCGCGGCGCGAAGGCGATCGCGGAGTCCGGTGGCTGCCGAACGTACGTGATCGCCGACAGGATCACCAGAGCATCCTGTTTCATCTGCAAAGACTCCGGCGACGCGCTGAAGCTCGCTCGATGGGTCGAGAGTGAGGTGCCCGCGCTGCGCGCGTTTCTCCGCGAGGCCGACTCGGCAGAGCTCTCCCGCTACGCAGTGCTACGCGAGGCCAAGACGCATGTCGTCGGGCCGATGTGCCATGTCCTCTGGCGTTTCACGACGGGCGATGCCTTCGGCGCGAACATGATGACTCGCAACGCCTACGCGCTGAACATGGCGTACGTGCTGCCGCAGGCGCCGGTGGCGATCGAGCGCACGATCCTCGAGGCGAACATGGGCGGCGATAAGAAGCCGTCGTACGAGTACTTCCAGCAGGGCCACGGCAAGACGGTGATAGCCGAGACGACGCTGACCGAGGCGGCGATCGAGCGGGTGCTCCGGACCACGGTCGGCGACCTCGAGGAGCTCGCGTGGGCCGGTACGCACGGCGCGGTCGCCTCGGGGATGCAGTCGGTCGCGTTCACTCCGGCGTCGGCGATCGCTGCCGTCTTTGCCGCGACCGGCCAGGATCTCGGCCTCGTCGGCACGAGCTCCATGGCCCACGGGACGGAGCAGCGCGTCGACGGCGGACTCCACGTCTCGATCCGCTTCCCGGGCATCGAGGTCGGGACGGTCGGCGGCGGCACGACGCTCCCCGATCCGAAGCGCTGGCTCGAGCTGATGGGCTGCGCGGGGCCGGGCAAGGTGTACCGGCTCGCGCAGCTCGTGGCGGCGACGGCGCTCGCACTCGAGATCAGCGCGTCGGCTGCAATGGCGACCGCCGGCAGCGAGAACTTCTTCCGCGCGCACTTCGAGCGCGGCGGAATGCGCTAGGGGTCTTTGGCGGAAAGCCGTTCGTCGTCGGCGTGCGATGGTCGTTCGCTGACAAGGACGCAGGAAGCTCGAATAGCAGCGCTATTCGAGCGACCGAGGACGCCGCTCAGCGGGCGAGCAGTGTGCGCTGTCGGCTCAGCCTGTTTTTCGCCAAAGGCCCCTTAGCTAGCCGAACCGCGCGACGGCGCGGGCACGCCGCTTTTCGGCCTCGGCCTCCCGATCCTTGGCAGGAGCGGTCGTGACGAGGTCGTCGAGCAGATGCTCCGTCAGGTGCGCGATCTCGTGCACGGCACGGTCGAATACGGCCTCGTTCGCCTGCGAGGGCTTCGTCATGCCGCTGACCTTGCGCACGTACTGCAGCGCGGCCGCCTGCACCTCGTCGGAGGTGGTCGGCGGATCGAAGTTGTAGAGAACACGGATGTTCCGGCACATAGCTCGATGCTACGCGACGTCGGCCGATCGGATTCGGGTGGTGGTCGCTCTCCTGTACGCATTCTGTGTGGACGCCTAACCACTCGGTCGTGCCCGCCGTCCGAGTCTGTAACAGCGGAGGATTGGTGATGAGCGGCGACGAGATCGTGAGAGTCGAGAAGTTCAAGATCGAGCGTTTCATGGCGCTCGGCCTTGGCCGCTACCAGGCGATCAGGGCGGTCGACGATGCGCTCGACTGGCACGCGATCGAGGCGCTCCTCAAGACGGGGTGCACGCTCGCGGTCGCGCTCGGATCTCGCTGAGCAGCCAACCGAGTCGCCGCCCCTGGGCCAGTGTCCCGGAATTCAGCCCGCGGGGAGCCGGACGTCCGAGACGTCCAGGCCCAACGAGTTCGCGAGCCGCACACCGTGGTTCAGCTCCTCGCGCAGCCGCTCCCGGTCGCGTGACTCCATCAGCGTCCCGATGACCTCGCGCACCTTCGGACGCCAGAGGACGTGGTTCGCGAAGATCGGCAGCATCGTGTTCGCCGCCTCGACGAGCCGCGTGCGCACCTTCTTCCCCGCCGACTGGAGCAGCACCCGCTCGTACGCCATCCCGGCGCCGTGATGGATGCCGTCGTCGATCGCGAGCCGGTTGCAGAGATCCTCGAGCACCGTCCCGCGCGAGGACCGGGCGATCAAACGGAAGCGCGGGATGATCAGCCGCTCGAAGAAGACCTGCATCAGGAAGACCTTCTCCTCGAGCAGATCCGCCTCGAGAAACATGTGCGCCAGTTCGTCGAGGTACGGGTCGCGCTCCCCCTCCCCTCCGACCTGGCCGATCAGCCGCAGCCACGCCTCCGTGTGCCGCGACTCGTCCTGCACCATCGTCGAGTAGTAGAGGCGCGCCTCCGGATCGGGCGCCGCCGCGAGCAGTTGCGACGCCATCTCGCACGCGAAGACGTCGGCCTGCAGCTGCTGCATGATCACCGAGCGCCAGATGTCGCGCCGCCGCGCCTGGCGCTGGGCGCTTCCCTTGCCCTCCGGCACGAACGGGATCTCGCCCCACGGGACGTCGTCGACCTGCCACTCCTGGTGCTTCGCGAGGTGGTAGAAGCGGAGGACGCCCGCGTATTCTGAGCGTGCGTCGGGCTCGGCGGGAACGGCTTCGGCGTTCATGCGCCGGACCTTATCCTCAGGCTCGTGTTGGCACTCGTCTTCAGCTACGAGGTTCGCGATTCCGCGGAGTTCGAGCGCACCTACGGGATGGACGGCGAATGGGCCGAGTTCTTCCGCCGGGGCCGCGGCTACATCGGAACCGAGGTGCTTCGCGACGTCGAGGCTCCGGGCCGCTATCTCGTCGTCGACCGCTGGGAGTCGGGCGACGCGTACAACGCGTTCGTGGCCGAGCATCGCGAGGAGTACATGCAGCGTGTCGACGCCACGCGCTTCCTCTACGACAGCGAGCTCCGCTTCGGCACGTTCGAGACGATCTCAGCCTAGGCCACGCATTTCCGCAGGAACCTCGGGCGACTGCCTCGCAATGCGAGGCAACTGGCGCTTGAACGCGCCGCATCGCGCAGCGATAATCCCGGACGCCGATGTCCGTAGAGGAACGCGCCAGCGCCGCCCAACGCCTGCTCGCCAAGCGCGAGCGGTATGTCGCGCGCGGCGTCTCGACGCCGTCCCTCGTCGTCGAGCGAGCGGAAGGAGCGCGCGTCTGGGACGTCGACGGCCGCGAGTTCCTCGACTTCGCCGGCGGCATCGCCTGCCAGAACCTCGGACACGGCCCCTCCGCAGTCGTGGCCGCAATCCACGAGCAGGCCGACCGCTACCTCCACCAGTGCTTCATGGTCGGGACGTACGAGCCGTACATCGAGCTCTGCCGGCGCCTCGACCAGCTCTGGCCAGCGGATTCGCCGACGAAATCGATCCTCGTCAACTCCGGCGCCGAGGCCATCGAAAACGCCGTCAAAGTCGCGCGCGCCGCGACCGGACGACCGGGCGTCGTCGTCTTCGACCGCGCGTTCCACGGGCGCACGAACCTGACGATGGCCATGACGGCGAAGCTTGTCTACAAGGATGGCGTCGGCCCGCTCGCGACGGACGTGTACCGCGCAGCGGCGCCGTATCCATTCCGCGGCATCTCGACCGAGGATGCGCTCGCAAGCCTCGACCTCCTCTTCCAACAGGATGTCGCGCCGAGCTCCGTGGCCTGCATCGTGCTCGAACCGGTGCAGGGCGAGGGCGGCTTCATCCCGATGCCACCGGAGTTCGTGCAGGCGCTGCGCCGGATCTGCGACGAGCACGGGATCGTCTACGTCGACGACGAGGTGCAGGCCGGCTGCGGACGCACCGGCTCGATGTGGGCGATCGAGGAACTTGGCGTCGAGCCGGACCTGCTCGTCTCGGGGAAGACGCTCGGCGGCGGCTTGCCGCTCGCCGCAGTGACCGGGCGCGCGGAGTTGATGGACGCAGTCCACGTCGGTGGGCTCGGCGGCACGTTCGGTGGAAATCCGGTCGCCTGCGCTGCCGCGCTCGCCGTGCTCGACGAGCTCGCGAAGCCGGACTTCGCGGAGCGCGCCGAGCGCGTGGGCTCGCTGCTGCGCGAGCGCCTCGAAGAGATCGCCGCCCGGCAGCCGCTCGTCGGCGAGGTGCGCGGCCTCGGAGCGATGCTCGCGCTCGAGCTGTGCGAGCGGACGCCCGACGCGGCGAAGGCGACGACCGCGGCAGCGTTCCAGAAGGGCTTGCTTCTCCTCTCGTGCGGCCTCGACGGGAACGTGATCCGGCTCCTGCCGCCGCTGACCGCTTCGGACGAGGAGCTCGAGCGCGGGCTCGGTCTCCTGGAGGAGTCACTTGGCGACGCTGGCGCCGAACGAGCCTGAGACAGAGCAGACGGCGGGTGTCCCCGCCGTTCGCCTGAGCGGCATCCGGCGCGCCTACGGCGACGTGGTCGCTGTCGCCGGCGTCGACCTCGACATCGGCGCAGGCGAGTTCTTCACGCTGCTCGGACCTTCCGGTTCCGGGAAGACGACGACGCTGCGCGTGATCGCCGGCTTCGAGCGGCCCGATGCCGGCCGCGTGGAACTGCAGGGAGTCGACGTCACTCGCGTCGCGCCCTCGCAGCGCGCCGTGAACACGGTCTTCCAGGACTACGCGCTCTTCCCGCACATGACCGTCGCCGAGAACGTCGAGTACGGACTGCGGGTCAAGGGCATCTCTCGCCGGGACCGTCGCGCCCGCGCGAACGACGTCCTCGAGCGGGTTCGCCTGCCGGGGCTCGGTGACCGCAAGCCGGTGCAGCTCTCAGGAGGCCAACGCCAGCGGGTCGCGCTCGCCCGCGCGATCGTCAACGGGCCGCCGGTCCTCCTCCTCGACGAACCGCTCGGCGCGCTCGACCTCAAGCTGCGCCAGGAGATGCAGATCTTTCTCAAGGCGCTTCAGCGCGACCTCGGCATCACGTTCGTCTACGTCACCCACGACCAGGAGGAGGCGCTCTCGATGAGCGACCGCATGGCCGTGTTCAACGAGGGACGGATCGAGCAGGTCGGAACGCCGGCGGAGGTCTACGAGCACCCGCAGAACGAGTTCGTCGCCGGCTTCGTCGGTGTGGTGAACGTCTTCGAGCGCGACGGCCGGCGCCTCACCGTCCGGCCGGAAAAGATTCGGATGACCGACGAGCACGACGGAGAAGGCGAGCCTGGCACGGTGAAGGAAGTCGTCTACCTCGGGATGGTCACGCGGTACGCCGTCGACCTCGACGGCGGCGGGACGCTGTCGGTCGTCCGCCAGAACCTCGAGACGTCCTCGCAGGACGCTCTCTCGGACCAAGGAAAGCGGGTCCGCCTCTCGTGGCGGCCGGAGCACACCTATGAGATCGAGAAGGAGGGCACGTGAGGAGGATTCGCACGAGACACGTCTTCGCCGTCGGCGTCGTGGTCGCAATCGCTACGGCGTTCGCCGTGACGGCGGCGACCGTTCGGGCCGGGAGCGGCCTGCCGACGTCGATCGGCAAAGGCGAAGGCCAGCTCAACGTGATCGAGTGGGATGCGTACACCGACCCGTCGTTTGCGAAGAAGTTCGAGAACCAGACCGGCTGCGTCATCCACCGCAAGAACGCCGGGTCCTCGCAAGAGATGTTCGCGCTCATGCATGCGAACGGCGGCGGAGGAGGCGGCCAGTACGACCTCGTCTCGGCTTCGGGCGACGCGAGCTTGCGGCTGATCTACGCGCATGACGTCAAGCCGATCAACATCAACCTGATCCCGAGCTGGAAGCAGTTCCTGCCGCAGTTCAAGTCCCCGCCACACAACACGGTGAACGGCGTTCACTACGGCGTCTCCGTCCAGTGGGGGCCGAACACCCTGATCTACAACACCAAGAAGGTGAAGCCGGCTCCGACGAACTGGGGCCTCATCTACAGCAAGAAGTACGCGGGGCACGTCACGATCCCGAACAATCCGATCCAGATCGCCGACGCGGCGCTCTACCTGGAGAAGACGAAGCCGAGTCTCGGGATCAAGGATCCCTACGAGCTGACGCAGGCGCAGCTCGCTGCGACCGTGAAGCTGCTGAAGGGGCAGAAGCCGAACCTGAAGCGGTTCTGGAACTACGCGGCCGACGAGGACACGTCGTTCAAGAACGGCGACGTCTGGCTCGGAGCGGGCTGGCCCTACCAGACGCTGCAGCTCAAGGCCAACCACGTCCCGGTGAAGGAGATCGTCCCGAAGCCGACGACCGGCTGGGCCGACACGTGGATGCTCGCCAGCAAGGCGCCGCACCCCAACTGCGCCTACAAGTGGATGAAGTACGTGACCACGCCCAAGGTGGAGGCAAAGCAAGCGCTCGTCTTCGGCGAGACACCGGTCAACCCGAAGGCCTGCCCGTACATGAACAAGATCCAGAAGGGCTCGTGCGCGGGGTACCACCTCAACGAGCCGGCCTCGTACTACAAGACGATCAAGTTCTGGAAGACGCCCATCCCCCAGTGCGGCTGGACGAAGAAGGAAACCTGCACGGACTACAACGCCTGGGTACAGGCGTGGGCGCAAGTCACAGGGTGACGCTTGGCGGCTGACGCCGGCGCACTCGAGGCGGGCCCGCCGATCCGGCGGGCCCGCCTGCGCGTCTCGGGATTCCTCTGGCGGCGGCCGTGGCTGAGGGCGGTCGCACTGCTGACGCCCCCGCTTGCTGCGTTCCTCATCGTCTACATCGGGTCTCTCGGCGTCATGTTCGTCTCGTCGCTGTGGACCTCGAACTCCTTCACGGCCGAGATCGAGCACACCTGGACGTTCGCCAACTACCGGACGATCTTCTCGACCGCAAACCCCTATCTCCACATTGCGGGCTTCACGCTCAAGATGGCCGCCGGCGTCACCGTGACGGACGCGATCCTCGCCTTCCCCCTCGCCTTCTTCATGGCCCGGGTGGCAAGCAAGCGGACGCGGGCCCTGCTGTTCGTGATGGTGCTGCTGCCTCTCTGGTCGAGCTACCTCGTCCGCATCTACGCGTGGCAGACCATCCTCGCGCACAACGGCGCCATCAACTGGGCGCTCAACGGGCTCGGCCTGCCGGATCAGAACCTCGCGTACACGAACACGGCGATGTGGATCGTCTACTCGTACGTCTGGCTGCCGTTCATGGTGCTGCCCGTCTACGCGGCGCTCGAGCGGATCCCGGACTCGTACCTCGAGGCGTCGGCCGATCTCGGCGGGCGCGGCTGGCGGACGCTCCGCTCGGTGATCCTGCCGCTCGCGTTGCCGGGAGTCGTCGCAGGCTCGATCTTCACGTTCGCGCTGACGCTGGGCGACTACATCACGCCGCTGCTCATCGGCGGCACGAACTCACAGATGATCGGGAACGTCGTCTACGACAACTTCGCGACCAACCTTCCGTTCGCAGCGGCGGTCGCAGTGATTCCGATGGCCATCATGGGCGTCTATCTGCTGATCGCGCGGAGACTGGGAGCATTCGAGGCACTGTGACGACGCGCGGCACCCGCATCTCTCTCGCGGTCTGGTCGGCGCTCGTGATCGCCTTCCTCTGGATCCCGATCGTCATCATCGCGCTCTACGCGTTCAACGGCTCGACCCTGCAGGGCTGGCCGATCTCGAACTGGACACTCCACTGGTTCAGCGTTGCGTGGCACAGCGACGCGCGCGGCGCGTTCGAGCTCTCGCTGAAGGTCGGCGCCATCACCACTGTGATCGCGCTCGTGCTCGGGACGATGGCCTCGGCCGCCGTGGCGCGCTACCGCTTCTTCGGCCGGGAGTCGGTCTCGTTCCTCTTCGTGCTGCCGCTCGCGCTGCCCGGGATCATCACCGGCATGGCATTGAGCTCGTTCTTCACCTTCGCCGGGATCCCGGTCTCGATCTGGACGATCGTGATCGGACACGCGACGTTCTGCGTGGTCGTCGTCTACAACAACGTCGTCGCCCGGCTGCGGCGCAGCTCGACCTCGCTTGTGGAAGCGTCGCAGGATCTCGGCGCAGACGGCTGGCAGACGTTCCGCTTCGTCCTCTGGCCCGTCCTCTCGACCGCCCTTGTCGCGGGCGGCCTACTCGCGTTCGCGCTGTCGTTCGACGAGGTGATCGTCACCACCTTCACCGCCGGCCTGCAGGAGACGGTTCCGCTCTTCATCCTCGACAACATCCGGCAGGGCCAGCAGTTGCCGGTGATCAACGTCGTCGCCTTCGCAGTCATCGTCATCACCGTCATCCCCGTCGCGCTTGCACAACGCGTGATGCGCGACACTGGCGTGATCCGTCGCGGAGCGGCAGAGGTGACAGCCGCAGTCGCCGCTGGCGAGATAACGACGGTCTGAGCAAGGAGGGCACATGAGCACCACGACCACCCAGTACAAGATCCTGATCGGCGGCGAGCTCGCCGACGCGGCGTCCGGCGAGACGATGGAGGTCATCGCGCCGGCGACCGGCGAGACGATCGCCGAGGTGCCGCGCTGCGGCGCAGAGGACGTCGATCGCGCCGTCGAAGCGGCGCAGACCGCAGCGCCGGACTGGCTCGAGAAGACGCCGAAGGAGCGCTCCGAGCTTCTCCACTCGCTCGCCGACGTGATGGAGGAGCACGCCGAGGAGCTCGCACAGCTCGAGTCGGTCAACGTCGGCAAACCGCTGATGGCCTCGCGCGACGAGATGCCGTTCTCGGCCGACAACCTCCGCTTCTTCGCCGGTGCCGCCCGCAACCTCGAGGGCAAGTCGACCGGCGAGTACATCGAGGGCTACACGTCGATGATCCGGCGCGAGCCGATCGGGATCGTCGCCGGCATCTGCCCCTGGAACTACCCGCTGATGATGGCCGTCTGGAAGATGGGGCCCGCGCTCGCTGCGGGCAACCTCCAGATCCTGAAGCCCTCCGAGCAGACGCCGCTCTCGCTGCTCCGCTTCGTCCAGCTCGCGCAGGAGGTGATCCCGCCGGGCGTGCTCCAGGTCGTGACCGGCGACGGCGTCCCGGTCGGGCAGCGGCTCGTCGAGCATCCCGGGGTCGGAATGGTGTCGGTCACCGGCGACGTCGAGACGGGCAAGACGATCGCGCGCACCGCGGCCGACACGGTCAAGCGCGTCCACCTCGAGCTCGGAGGCAAGGCGCCGATGGTGATTTTCGACGACGCCGACCCGAAGGCGGTCGCCGAGGGCATCCGCCTCGCCGGCTACTGGAACTCCGGGCAGGACTGCACCGCGGGCTCGCGCGTCATCGCCGGACCGAAGATCTACGACCAGCTGCTCTCCGAGCTCGTGCCGCAGGTCGAGTCGCTCAAGGTCGGCGACCCGCTCAACGGCGAGACGGAGATGGGCTCCGTGATCTCACACGACCAGCAAGAGCGGATCCTCGGCTTCCTCGAGCGAGCCAAGGGCGCGACGATCCTCACCGGCGGCGGGACCGGCTCGAACAACGGCGGCGGCTTCTGGGTCCAGCCCACCATCGTCACCGACGTGAAGCAGGACGACGAGATCGTCCAGCGCGAGGTGTTCGGCCCGGTCGTGACCGTCCAGCGCTTCGCGGACGACGACGAAGCGATCCGCTGGGCGAACGACGTCCGCTACGGGCTCGCGGCCTCGGTCTGGACGCGAGACGTCGGCCGGGCGATGAACGCCGCGCGGAAGCTCCAGTTCGGGTGCGTCTGGGTCAACGACCATCTGCTGCCGCTCGCGTCCGAGCTGCCGCACGGCGGCTACAAGCAGTCGGGCTACGGAAAGGACATGTCCATCTACTCGATGGAGGAGTACACGCAGCTCAAGCACGTCGCGATCAAGATCGACTGATCGCCGAAAAGCGAAGGCGGGCTCGATTTCGAGCCCGCCTGGCGCCGCAGTGTCAGCGATTGGGCCGGTCGTGTTGCGCGTCTGGGTGCGGTGTGCACGAACTCGGTACCCGTCCTGTACCGGGAATCGTGGGCGACCGCCGCGGCCCGCGCCCTGGCGGGTCGGCCAGGTTTCGGAGGCACGACCGTTGTGGCTCGTTCGAGGGACGGCCGCGCAGCCGACCCGGGCGGACAAGGGCAACCAGCCTGGCTGTACGGGGGACGACGCGGCGAGTACGCGCCGGTCACGTGCCCTGCCTGACCCGCTGCGGGTCAGGCAGTCGAATTGGTCGACAACCGGCGTTCACCGGCCGTGAACGGGTCTAGGCGTAGGGGTGGTCTGGGTCTAGCCCATCGAACGGGTCGCCGCACTCGGACTCGTTCTACGACTCTCCTTGGAGAGTTGAAGGCTGGGCGAGGAGTGTGCTCCTGCCCGCAAGCGACGGAAGGAGCAGGACAGAATGAGTATGCGAGGGAAGGGTCGCCGGCGGCTGTTGTGTCGGCGCAATGTTGTTGGGACAGCCGTCGTGGCTGTCGCGGTTGGTTCGCTGTTGACATTGGGGGCGGCGTCGAGCCGTTCCGCGGCGCAGCATCGGGCCGGTGGTGCTCCGGCGGTAGGGAGCGCCATGAGCTCCACCCACTCGCTTTTGCGTGCCCAGGGGCACGCTTCCTTCGTTTCGCATCCTGCCGAGCAGTCGCTCTCCAGCTCGAGCTCTTCGCTTTTCCCGGCCGTCGGCTCGACCTCGAGCTCCGCGAGTCGGCTGCTCGCCGACTCGACGGCTTGCGGGATCAACGGCTCGGGCTTCGAGGACAATGACGGCAACCTCGCGGTCGACCACACGGCCGACGGCTGTACCGACTGGAACAGCTTCGCGCCGGTGACCTGGACGGGGACCGCGCCGTACCAGACCGCGACGGCGAGCTCGGGCGCGTTCAACTTCGTCGGCATCTCCGACGCGACCGGGGGCAGCGACACGAGCTACAAGGACGGCACCAAGCAGGCTGATACCTGCCCGGCGGTTGACCAAGCCGGCTCGACGCCGAACAAGGACGATCTCGCCCGGATCTACATCGCGGGCGAGCGGATCAACAACCATCCGTACCTCTTCCTCGCCTGGGTGCGGGCGCCTCAGAACACGATCAACTCCGACCTGCACGTTGCCTTCGAATTCAACCAGAGCCAGGTCGCGTGCTCGAACGGCGACGGCCTCGTGAACCGGACGAAAGGTGACCTGCTGGTCGGCTACGAGTTCCAGAGCGCCACCCCGACAATCACGCTTGCGACCTGGACCGGCACCACCTGGTCGGCAGCCACGACCCTCCCCCCGACCGTCGCCGAGGCGGCTGTGAACACGACTGCAGGCGTGACGGACAGCGTCAAGCCCAGCGGCGCCCCGGACCCGGCCCAGGACGAGTTCGGCGAGGCCGGCATCGATATCGGCGCGCTCATCACGGCCGGCGGCGGCAAGGCCTGCGAGACCTTCGGCACCGTCAGCGGCGCCAGCCGCACCTCGGGCAGCTCGACGAGCTCGAACATGGAGGACCTCGTCGGCCCGGCGCCGATCGACATCTCCAACTGCGCCACGCCGACGATCGCGACCCAGACGAGCGTGAGCTCGATGAACATCGGCGACACGCAGACCGTCGGTGACACCGCGACGTTGACCGACGGCAACAGCCCGACCGGGAATGTGTCGTTCCAGCTCTACAGCGACGCTGCCTGCACCGTCCCGGTCGCGGGTGTAAGCGGCTCCGCCGCGATCGTCAACGGCGTCGCGACCTTCGCGGGCGCCTCGTTCACACCGACCGCCGCGGGAACCTATTACTGGGGTGTCAGTTACCCCGGCGACGATTTCAACAACGCGGTCTCTTCTTGCGGCGGCGCCAACGAGGAGATCGTCGTCAACCCTGCGTCGCCCTCGGTGACGACGGTCGCAGCTCCGTCTTCGGCCGTGATCGGTGCCAACTCGCTCACGACCGTGTCCGATACGGCGACCTTCACGAACGGCTTCATGCTCGATGGCCAGAGCGCATCGTTCACGCTCTACAGCAGCACCGCCTGCACGAACGCGACCAACGTGACCGGCTCGGCCACGATCAACGGCGGCTCGGCGACCTTCACCGGAGACGCCTCGAGTCTGGCACCCGGCACCTACTACTGGGGCGTCAACTACGCCGGCGACACCAACAACAACCCGATCTCGGAGTGCGGCGGCGCCGAAGGCGTCCAGAACGAGGTGCTGACGATCACCAAGGCCTCGCCGAATGTGACCACCGTGGCGGCTCCGTCTTCCACGGTGGTCGGCTCGGATGCGTCCGCGTCGGTCTCGGATACGGCGACCTTCACGAACGGCTTCATGCTCGATGGCCAGAGCGCATCGTTCACGCTCTACAGCAACACCGCCTGCACGAACGCGACCAACGTGACCGGCTCGGCCACGATCAACGGCGGCTCGGCGACCTTCACCGGAGACGCCTCGAGTCTGGCACCCGGCACCTACTACTGGGGCGTCAACTACGCCGGCGACACCAACAACAACAGCGTGTCCGAATGCGGCGGCGCCGAAGACGTCAACAACGAAGTGCTGACGATCACCAAGGCCTCGCCGGCTGTGACCACCATGGCGACTCCGTCTTCGACGGTGGTCGGCTCGGACGCTTCGAAGTCGGTCTCGGATACGGCGACCTTCACGAACGGCTTCATGCTCGACGGCCAGAGCGCAACGTTCACCCTCTACAGCGACACGGCCTGCACGAACGCGACCAGCGTGACCGGCTCGGCCACGATCAACGGCGGCTCGGCGACCTTCACCGGAGACGCCTCGAGTCTGGCACCCGGCACCTACTACTGGGGCGTCAACTACGCCGGCGACACCAACAACAACCCGATCTCGGAGTGCGGCGGCGCCGAAGGCGTCCAGAACGAGGTGCTGACGATCACCAAGGCCTCGCCGAATGTGACCACCGTGGCAGATCCGAACTCGGTCGTCGACGGCTCGGATGCGTCGGCGTCGGTCTCGGATACGGCGACCTTCACGAACGGCTTCATGCTGGACGGCCAGAGCGCATCGTTCACGCTCTACAGCGACACGGCCTGCACGAACGCGACCAGCGTGACCGGCTCGGCTCAGATCAGCGGCGGCACGGCGACCTTCACCGGAGACGCCTCGAGTCTCGCACCCGGCACCTACTACTGGGGCGTCAACTACGCCGGCGACACCAACAACAACCCGATCTCGGAGTGCGGCGGCGCCGAAGGCGTCCAGAACGAGGTGCTGCAGATCGGCGCCAACGCGCCCAAGGTGACGACCGTCGCTGATCCTTCCTCGGTGACCGTCGGCTCGGATGCGTCGGCGTCGGTCTCGGATACGGCGACCTTCACCGACGGCTTCATGCTCGATGGCCAGAGCGCATCGTTCACGCTTTACAGCGACACCGCCTGCACGAACGCGACCAGCGTGACCGGCTCGGCCACGATCAGTGGTAACGCGGCGACCTTCACCGGCGACGCCTCGAGTCTGGCACCCGGCACCTACTACTGGGGCGTCAACTACGCCGGCGACGCCAACAACAACAGCGTGTCCGAATGCGGCGGCGATGACGGCGTCACCAACGAGGTGTTGACGATCACCAAGCAGCCGACCTCGATCGGCACCGCCGCCACCTCCGGCAGCAATGGTGACGCGA
>CAWFVH010000011.1:0-200769 GCA_963819275.1 uncultured Actinomycetes bacterium
CGCAGACGCTGCGCATGTACGAGACGAAGGGTCTCGTGCGGCCGCAAAGGACGCCCGGCGGCACGCGGCTCTACTCCCAGGCGGACATCGAGCGGCTGCAGATCGTGCAGCGGCTGACGTCGGAGCTCGGCCTCAATCTCGCCGGCGTCGAGCTCGTGCTGCGGCTCGAGGACGAGCTGCGCAAGGCGCACGCGCAGATCGAGCGCCTCCAACAGCAGCACCGCGAGGACGTCCAGCAGGTGCACAGGCAGTACCGCCGCGACCTCGTGCTCGTGCGCGAAGAGCGGCTTCCCGAAAGGCAGACGAACTAGATGGATTTCAACAAGCTGACGATCAAGTCACAGGAGGCCGTCGCGGCCGCGCAGGAGCTGGCGCGCCGGAGCGGCAACCCGGAGCTCTATCCCGAGCATCTGCTGCTCGCGCTCCTCGACCAGGAGCTGCCGCGCGAGCTCGTGCCGGACGCCGACGGCGCTGCGCGCGCAGGCCGAGGCGACGCTCGCGCAGAAGCCGCGCATCGAGGGCTCGCAGCAGCAGCCGACCGTGTCGGCCGCGCTCTCCAAGGTGCTCGACCGGGCCTCCGACGAGGCGAAGAAGCTCGAGGACGAGTACGTGGCGGCGCAGCACCTTCTGCTCGCGCTCGATGTCGTTCCGCGCGACGAGCTGCTGGCGAAGATCGCCGAGGTCACGGCCGGCCGCCGCGTCACCTCGGCCGATCCCGAGGGCAGCTACCAGGCGCTGTCGAAGTTCGGGCGCGATCTCACCGACGCAGCTGAGTCGGGGAAGCTCGACCCGGTCATCGGCCGCGACGAGGAGATCCGTCGCGTGATCCAGGTGCTCTCTCGCCGGACGAAGAACAACCCCGTCCTGATCGGCGAGCCCGGCGTGGGCAAGACCGCGATCGTCGAGGGCCTCGCGCAGCGCATCGTCGCCGGCGACGTGCCCGAGTCGCTGAAGGGGAAGCGCGTCTGGGCGCTCGACATCGGCGGGCTGCTCGCCGGCTCGAAGTACCGCGGCGAGTTCGAGGAGCGGCTCAAGGCCGTGCTCGAAGAGATCGAGAACGCAGCCGGCGAGATCATCCTCTTCATCGACGAGCTCCACACGATCGTCGGCGCAGGAGCGGCAGAGGGCGCCGTCGACGCGGCGAACATGCTCAAGCCGATGCTCGCGCGCGGCGAGCTCCGCTGCGTCGGTGCGACGACGCTCGACGAGTACCGCAAGCACATCGAGAAGGACGCAGCGCTCGAGCGTCGCTTCCAGCCCGTCTACGTCGGCGAGCCTTCCGTGGCCGACACGATTGCGATCCTGCGCGGGCTGAAGGAGCGCTACGAGGCGCACCACAAGGTGCGGATCCGCGACGCGGCGCTCGTCGCCGCCGCCGTTCTCTCCGAGCGCTACATCGCCGACCGGCAGCTGCCCGACAAGGCGATCGACCTCGTCGACGAGGCGGCCTCGCGGCTGAAGATGGAGATCGAGTCGTCGCCGGTCGAGCTCGACGAGGCGAACCGGCGCGTGACGCAGCTCGAGATCGAGCTTGCCGCGATGAGCGGCGAGTCGAACGACGTGCGTGCGCCGCTCGAGGCCGAACTCGCGGAGGCGAAGGAGCGCCGCGACGGGCTTGCCGCGCGCTGGGCGCGCGAGAAGGAGGCGCTCGACCGCATCGGCGAGATCACGCAGCAGATCGACGCGCTGCGGATGGAAGCGGAGCGCGAGGAGCGCGCCGGCAACCTCCAGCGAGTCGCCGAGATCCGCTACGGGACGCTGCCCGCGCTCGAGAAGGAGCTATCCGAGAGTGACTCCGAGCAGACCGTCGACTCGATGGTCAAGGAGGAGGTCGACGAGGACGACGTCGCCGCCGTGGTGGGGCGCTGGACCGGCATCCCGGTCGATCGTCTGCTCGAGGGCGAGACCGAGAAGCTCGTCCACATGGAGGAGCGGCTCCATCAGCGTGTGGTGGGCCAGGACGAAGCGGTCGAAGCCGTCGCGAACGCGCTGCGCCGCGCGCGCACCGGGCTGCAGGATCCGAACCGCCCGATCGGCTCGTTCGTCTTCCTCGGCCCGACCGGCGTGGGCAAGACGGAACTCGCGCGAGCGCTGGCCGAGTTCATGTTCGACGACGAGCACGCGATGGTGAGGCTCGACATGAGCGAGTACCAGGAGCGGCACACGGTCGCGCGCCTGATCGGGGCGCCGCCCGGCTACGTCGGCTACGACGAGGGCGGCCAGCTGACCGAGGCGGTGCGCCGGCGGCCGTACAGCGTGATCCTGCTCGACGAGATCGAGAAGGCACACTCCGAGGTCTTCGACGTCCTGCTCCAGGTGCTCGACGACGGGCGCCTCACCGACGGCCAGGGCCGCACCGTCGACTTCCGCAACACCGTGCTGATCATGACCTCGAACGTGCGCTCGGCGGATGCGCTGCGCGACGTCTTCCGGCCCGAATTCCTGAACCGCATCGACGAGGTGATCGAGTTCAGGCCGCTCTCCAGGGAGCAGATCGCCGAGATCGTCGAGTTCCAGCTCGCGCGGCTGCGCGACCGGCTCGCCGAGCGGCGGATCGAGCTCGAGCTGACCGACGCCGCAAAGGAAGCGCTCGCGGAGGCAGGCTGGGATCCGGCCTACGGCGCCCGGCCGCTCAAGCGCGCGATCCAGCGGCTCGTCGAGAACCCGCTCGCGCTGCGCCTGCTCGAGGGCGACTTCGCCGACGGCGACACGATCCGCGTGGACGCCGAGGACGGCGAGCTCCGGTTCGAGAAGGTCGGGGCCACCGCAGCGGTCGTGGCGTAGTGCTCGTCGTCGCCGCGACAGAACGAGAGCTCGCGCTCCTCGACGGGCTCGACACATTCTGTTGCGGAATCGGCCCGGTCGAGGCGGCGCTGCGGACTGCGCGGGCGCTCGACGAGCGCAGGCCGACCGCCGTCGTCCACGTCGGGATCGCCGGCTCGCGAACGCTCGAGCCGCCGGCGCTCGTGCTCGGGAGCGCGGCCGTCTACTGCGACGTGATCGATCCCGGCTCGACGTTCCCGCGGATCGAGCGCACCCGGCCGGACGCCCGGCTGCTCGAGAAGGCACGCGCCGTGCTGCCCGAGGCGCGCGTCCTCCCGATCGCCACGTGCGGCAAGGTCGGCGCCGGAACCGGCTTCGATGTCGAGGCGATGGAGGGGTTCGGCGTGCTGCGCGCGTGCGAGCTCGCCGGCGTGCCTGCGGTCGAGCTGCGCGCGATCTCGAACTCGCCGGACGAGGCGGACCGCACGCGCTGGCGCTTCGACGACGCCTTGGCAGCGCTCGCCGGCGCCCTACAGCGTCTCGACGTCCTCTAGGAACTCGGCGTTGCCGTGGCGCGTCGGCGCGCCGTAGGCAAGGAACAGGATCTCGTCGCCCGTCTCGTTACGTGGCTGGAGCGGCGTGCCCGGATGAACGACCACGACGCCGCCCGGGTCGACGTCCACCCGTTCCCCCGGCTCGCCGAGCAGCATCGTCAGCGTGCCGCGCAGCGGGACGAAGACCTCTTCCTGATCGGGATCGAGATGCCGGCGGCCGCGGGTGTGCGCCGGATAGCGCCACATCCGCGCGCGCGACTCGGTCATCTGCGCCGGCTCGGTGAGCGCTGCGGCCTGACGCGGCTCCTGGCCTTCGTGACCGGGCCGCTCCTCCCACTCGAGACCGTCGAAATGGACGACGTCGTAGCTCATGAAGGCGACGATACCCTCCGCGCCGATGGCCGAGCCGCGCCCTGCCGCACTCCCGCCCGCCGAGCGGACCGTCGGCCAGCTCGTGGCGGAGTCGATCCAGTTCTACGGAGCGCATTTCTGGGCCTGTCTGATGATGGGGATTCCGGCTGCCGTCATCGCGGTCGTCTTCACGCAGGTCTCGCGCCGCGTGGGGTTGCTGCTCGCTCCGACGCTCTCGGCGGCGCTCATCAGCGCGACGTTCGTCTACGCGTGCACCGTCGTGCTCGGCGCGTCGCCGCCGCGCCGGACCCTCGTGGCCGCCTGGCTGGTCGGTTGGCTCGTGTTCGCGCCTGCGCCGTTTCTCGTGATCGCTTTCGTCATCCCCGGTCTCCTCTGGCTTGCGGCGCTCGGTCTCGTCGTGCCGGTCCTGGTGAAGGAGGACGTGCCGCCGCGGGCTGCCCTCGCACGTGCCTGGCGACTCGCGCGGGCCGACTTCGTGCACGCGCTCGGGTCGCTGTTCACGCTCGCAGTCGTCGTCCTGCTCTCGCAGTCCGTGCTCGTCTTCGTGCTGCGCGGCTTCGGGGACGCTGCGGGCTCGGTCGCGCTCTTCCTCGCGAGCGTCGTGATCTCGCCGCTCCTCTTCATCGGAACCGCGTTGCTCTACGTGGACCAGGCGGCGCGCGTCGAGTAAGGTCGCGCCATGCCGATCTACATCCTGCTCTCGCGGGTCTCGCAGCAAGGCGTGCAGACGCTGCAGAGCAATCCGTCACGGCTCCAGGAGGTCAACCGCGACGTCGAGGAGCTCGGAGCGAAGGTCCTCCACCAGTGGGCCACGCTCGGCGAGTTCGACTTCGTCAACGTCGTCGAGGCACCCGACACGGCCACGATCGCGAAGGTCTCGGTCGCCCTCGGCGCACGCGGCTCGACCCGCGTTCAGACCCTGCCGGCGCTCACGATCGACGAGTTCGTCTCGACCATCCAGTAGCTAGCCCGAGACGGCCACGCGGCGAACGGTGACGCCCCACGCGGCGCCCGTCGCGAACAGCTCATCCGGGTCGACCTCGCCGAGCCAGCCGAGGAAGTGCGGCTCCGGATCGTCCTCCGTGCAGCCGAAGACAGCGGGCTGGAGGTCGGGCGCCGGCACTTCGACCTTTCCCGCGAGCCGCCTCCTCCGCTCGCTGTTCGGCCTCGTCGGCCGCCGGCCCTTCCATGTAGCCCCGTGGCATGCCGGGAACCCTAGGTCGCCAGCGCGACCGCTACCTCGCCCGCGAGACGCGCGTTCTGCGCCACGAGCGCCTTGTTCGCGGCCTCGGTGCGGCCGCCGCTCTCGGCATGGAGATGCCCGAGGACATACGGCGTCACCGCCTGACCGCTCACGCCTGCCGCAGCGGCTGCCGCCAGTGCCTCTCCGACGAGCGGTTCGATGTCCTCCAGCGGCTCGTCCGGCGGCCTGCCGAGCAGGAGGCCCGAGCCGCCGAGTCGCCAGTGTTCCTCGGCGACCGCAGCCGCCTCCTCCGCCGACTCGACGCGCGCCGAAACCGGTGGCCCGCCCGCCGCGGCATAGAAGAGCGGGAGCGTGTCGACGCGGAACCCGAGCACAGGCACGCCGAGCGACTCGAGCAACTCGGCGGTCGTCGGGACGTCGAGCAGCGACTTGACGCCGGCCGACACGACGAGCGCAGGCGTTCGCGCGAGCTGGGCGAGATCGGCCGAGACGTCGGGAGGATGGGGGAAGCCGCGATGGACACCGCCGATGCCGCCGGTCGCGAGAACCCGGATCCCGACGGTTCGCGCGACCGCAAGCGTGCCGCCGACGGTCGTGGCACCGACGGCGCTCTGAACCGCAGCCGCCGCGAGGTCGCGCGGCCCGGCCTTCCGCGCCTCCGCCCCGAAGCGGGTCAGCTCCTCCGGGGTCAGCCCGACGCGAACCTCTCCGTCGAGAACGCCGATCGTCGCCGGAACCGCACCCGACTCGCGCACCTGCCGCTCGGACTCGAGACCGACCTCGACGCCTTCGCCGGGCGGGAAGCCATGGGCGACGAGCGTCGTCTCGAGCGCGACGACGCGGCCGCCCGCGGCGAGCGCTTCGCGGACCTCTTCGGCGATGCGGATCATGCGGACAGCTCCATCTCCGCGAAACGGCTCTCCTCGCCGTGCCGCACCTCGTGGAAGCCGGCACGGCGGTAGGCACGCAGTGCCCGCTCGTTCCAGCGGGCGACCCAGAGCCGGAACGTTCGCGGCCGCCATTCGCGGCGCGCGTACTCGAGCCCGGCTTCAATGAACGGCTGAGCGAGGCCGCGGCTCGTGAGGTCCGGCCGCATGCCGAGCCCGAGTCGCACCTCGTGTCCCTCGGGGACGAAGTTGAAGAAGCCGACGAGGTCTCCGTCGTCGCTCACCACCGCGCGGAGGTGCGTTCGCCGGGCCGGATTCGCGAACAGCTCGACTCGGCGAGGATCGGCCGAGGTGTCGTACCACTCGTACGGAAAGTCGTATCGCCACGCCGCGATCTCGGCCGCCTGCTCGTCGGTGATCGGCTGCACCTTCACGGCATGGAGCCTACGGTCGCGACGCAGCGAGCGGCCGCGTCGAGGCCGCGCCGCGCCGCCTCCTCGAGCGAGCCACCGAGAAGGAACCCGGCAGCGAGTGCGTCCCCGGCGCCGGTCGGATCGACGGTCTCGGTGTCGAGGGCCGCGAAGTCGAGCTTCGCCTCCTCGGTGAAGACCGTGCAGCCGCGCGCGCCGCGCTTGAGCGCTCCGACCGGTGCACTCAGGTACGCACCACCGAGCAGCTCCCACTCGGCTTCGGTTGCGAAGAGGACGTCCGGCTCGAGTTCGTCCAGCAGTTCGCGGAAGCGCACCGGCCCGTAGCTGCGGATCTCGGTCCAGGCTGCGACGTCGACCGAAATGCGTGCGCCCTGCTCGCGGGCGAGACGAGCCGCCAGAAGCGCGGTTTCCGCGATCGGCTCCCGCAGCAGCGCGTAGCCCGAGAGGTGAAGGACGTCGCAGGCGAGCCACGCGGCGTCGAGCTCCTCGGGTGCCAGCGACGGCGCCACGCCGCGGTCGGAGGCGAGCGAGCGGTCGCCGTCGCGGACGACCGAGACGACGACGCCGGTCGACCCCTTGGCCGCCGGGCCGAGGAGCTCGACCCCGCGAGTGGCGAGCTCCCGCGCCACGAGCTCGCCGGCCGGGTCGTCGCCGCGCTTTGCGATGCACCGCGCGTCCGCACCGAGCTCCGCCGCCCAGGCCGCGACGTTGGCGGCCTGGCCTCCGGCCCCCGCGCGAGTCGACGCGCGAACGTCGCCGCCCGGCACGAGTGGCTCGGACAGCAGCACGACGACGTCGAGCAGAACGTCACCCAGGGTTAACAACCGCAAGGCACAATCGTCCCATGGAAGGCGAGAGAGGAAGGGCGAGAGCGAGAGACTTTCTGCTGGGAGGCCTCGTTGGCGCCTCGGCAGCCATCGCCGCTGCTCGCCGCCGGCGGATGGTGCGGCGGCGCCGCGAGCAACGGGTCGAGCGCCCGGCCGGGCTCGCCGGGTTCGAGGGCGCACCGTGCTTCGAGGAACTGCTCGAAGAGGCCGAACGGTGAACTGCTCGTTTCACGGTCCACTTCGGTGAGAATGCTCAATTGATGGTCCGGCCGGTCCGCCTCCTTGCCCTGCTCGCTGTGCTCGCGTCCGTCGGCGTGGTCCTCGCCGTGCCCGGGACAGCTTCGGCGCGCCAGACGCCGACCGGCGCGCCGTTCCACGTCTACGTCCTCGACCGCATCGGCGATCCGACTTTCAAGCTCCTTGCCGAGCGCGGTGCCGTCGGGCTCCTGCGGCCTGGCTACGGGCCGACGACGAATCGCCGCCGCGCGCTGGCGGAGCTCGTGCGCGGAAGCGAGGTCAACGCCCGGCTCGGTGGAGTGCCGAAGGGCAAGCCGCTGATCGACGTCACCCGGGCCGCCGTCTTCCCGAACTGCCACCACCTCTGCATCGTGCTGCAGCTGCCGCCGAAGGGCGCGCCGATCGCGAACAACCGCCTCTACCGCGTCGCGGTGATCGGGCGTGGCTTCCACGGGCTGCTGACGTCGCCGACGACGCACATCCCCGGGCTCGTCTCGATCGTCGACATCGCGCCGACCGCGCTGGGAGGACACCCCGCGACGACGCTCGCCTGGGCACCTTCTTCGAACTCGCTCGACCGGCTTTCCCGTCTCGGCCACGCCATCGGCGCGAACAACCGGCTCAAGTTCGCGGCTCTCTTCATCCTCGCGGGAGTCATGCTCGCCCTCGGGCTGCTCGGCCTGCGGGCGGCCGTCACCGCAGTTCCGGCGGCGTTGCTCGTGAACCTCGCGCTCGGGATGGGGGAGATCTCGAACGAGGTGCTTCTGTGCGCCGCGGTCTCGGCGGGGACCATGCTCCTGGCGCTCGGCTTAGCGCGGCTCTGTCGCAGCGAATCTGCGCTTCTCGCGCTTTATGGCGGAGTGGTCGCACTGTACGCCGTCGTGATGGTCACCCGACCCGAGTGGCAGGCGGTGAACCCATTCGGTCCGACGCAGAACTCGCGGTTCTGGGGGATCGGTAACCAGGTCGAGACGCTGCTCCTCGCTCCGCTGCTCGCGGGTGCGTTCCTCGCGCGTCGCCGCTTCGGGATCGTGGGCTTCGTCGTCTTCGGCTTCTTCGGTCTCCTCGTGATGACGGACAACCGCATCGGTGCAGACGGCGGCGGCGCGATCGCGCTCGGGATCGCGCTCGCGGTGCTCGGCGCACGGCTCTTCCGCCTCGGCGTGAAGGGCTTCGTGGGTCTGCTCGCGTCCGCGGCCCTGGCCGTGCTCTGGATCGTCTCGCGCGGCCTCGCCCAGCGCGGGCCGAATCACCTTCGCAGTGCATTCTCGGATCACGGCACCGCGCTGCTCTCGTCGCTTGCGAGTCGGGTGCCGCTGTCCTACGTTCCGGCGATACATGCATGGCAGATGGTCCTGCCGCTCTTGCTCGTCCTCGCTGCGGCGTTCGCGCTCGCGTGGCGCGGGGCGCAGCAACAGTCGACCCGCGACGTCCTGCTCGCCTTCGGGGTCGCGATCGTGACCTCGCTGCTCGTGAACGACTCCGCTGCGTACGAGCTCGCTGCGGCAATCGCGGTCGTCGGCGCCATCGCGCGCTTCGCCCCGGCTCCTGCGACCGCGCCGTCGCGCATCCTTGTCTTCGCTCGCGGGAAGCTCAGGCCCGAGCCGGTGCCGGTCCCGAGCGAATCGCCGCCGGGCTGATCCCGGCCTGAACGCTGGTACCGTCCGCAGCCGTGCCGATCTACGAGTACCGCTGTCCGAACGGCCACACCTTCGAGCGGTTCCAGTCGATGACGGCCCCCGCGCCCGAGGGGTGCGACGTCTGCGGCGCCTCCCCGGTCGAGCTCGTCCTCTTTCCGGTCGCGATCCACTACAAGGGCTCGGGCTTCTACACGACCGACTACGGCAAGGGAAAGAAGAAGGAGGGCGGCGACGGCGGCTCGTCAGGCGGCGACAGCGGCAAGAAAGAGTCGAAGCCAGCGCCCGAAAAGAAGGCTCCGACGTCCGGCGACTAGCTACTTCAAGCCGGCGTTCGCGCCCGCGACGCAGCCGGGCGCGTACGGCTCGCCCTTCGGCGGAGCCTGGAGTGCAGATTGGCCCAGCACCTCGTCGATGACGGCCCGGTTCTCGGGGCTGCTGAGGATGTAGTCGGAACCGCCGATCGACTCGCCGGTGCCGCCGAGACGGCAGTGGATGGTGCTTCCCACACGGAACTTCACCCACGCGAGCTGCATCAGCTTCCACGTCGATAGATCCGTCGCGATCGGCTTGAGCAACGAGCTGCCCTTGAACGGGAGCGAGAAGAAGAGCGAGGGGCTCGACAGCTTCCTCAGCGTCGCCTGCTCGACGAGCTGCTGGTCGCGTTGGCGGTCGAAGTCGGTGAACGAGGGATCGAGCTGGTTCTCGCGCACGCGCGAAAAGATCAGCGCCTGGTGCCCGGTCATGGTGGTCAGGCCCTTGTGGAACCGCCAGCCCTTCCACTGCAGACACCGCTGCTCGGTCTTGTAGGGGCAGTCGAAGCGGTTGGAGAGGATGTTCTCCGGCACGTCGACTGTGATCCCACCGACCGCGTCGATGAGCTTCTCGAACTGGTTGAAGTCGACGATCACGACGTGGTTGACGGGAAGACCCGGGCCGAGGAGCCCATCCAGAGTCTTCACGGCCAAGGCCGGGCCTCCGAACTGCATCGCGGCGTTGATCTTCTGGTAGCCGTAGCCCGGAATGTTCACCCGCAGGTCGCGCGGCACCGAGAGGTAGACGAGCCGGTGGCGGCTCGGATCGGTATGCAGGAGCGTGATCGAGTCCGAATGCTGGTCAGCGCTGCGACCGGCGCCGCCCTTACCGGTCGCGTGGTCGGTGCCGAGCAAAAGGATCGTCGTCGGGCTGGAGAGCAGCAGCCCCGAGTCGGACGTCAGCGTCGGCACCACGCTCTTCGGCAGGCGCTTGTTGGCGTCGTGCACGCCGCTCGAGACCGAGAGATAGCCCAACGCGCCCCAGATCACGGTCAGGAGAATCAGGCCGAGGATCACGACCAGTGCCCAGCGTCGTCTCGTCCAGCCGAGCCACAGACGCCGCCGGCGTGGAGACCGCTCCACCACCCGGCCTGGGCCGCCGCCGTCGCTCCGGACCGCCCTCCGCGAATCGCGGTCGCGTCGCTGGAGTGGCACCTTTCCCTTTGTCCGGCCGCCGCGATAGACGCGATACGGCTTCTCCCCGGAGGCCGACATGCGGAGGATTACGGTACCCACTGTGCAGGCGGGCCATGCGATCGGAGTCGACCTCGGCGGCACGAAGATCCTGGCCGGGGTCGTCGCCCGCGACGGGAGCGTCGTCCGCCGCCATGAGCGGGCGACCCCGCAGGACTCGCAGGAGCACGTCCTCCTGGAACTCGAGGCCGCGGTCGCCGAACTGCTCGACGATTCGGTCGCGGCGGTCGGGTTCGGCACGCCGTCCCCGATCGACCAGGTTCGCGGCGTCGTCGTGCGCTGCGTCAACTTGCCCCTCGAGAACGCGCCTCTGCGCGACCGGATGCACGAGCGCTTCGGCATCCCCGTCGGGCTGGACAACGACGCGAACGCCGCCGCGATCGGCGAGTGGCGGGCCGGCGCCGGAAAAGGCGAGGACGATCTCCTCATGCTCACTCTGGGAACGGGCGTCGGCGGCGGCGCCATCTCCGGCGGCAAGCCCTTTCGCGGCCGCAACGGCGAGGGCGCCGAGTTCGGCCACGTCGTGATCGAGCACGGCGGCCGTCCCTGCCAGGGCGTCTGCACCGGCCATGGCCATCTCGAGGCATATGTGAGCGGGAGCGCGGCGACGGCGGCGGCGCAGGAGACGTTCGGACCGTCGGCGGATGCGCACAGGCTCGTGCGGCTCGCGAACGAGGGCGACCAGGACGCGAAGGACATCCTCGAAGAGGTCGCTCGGTACCTCGGCTCCGGCATCGGCTCCTTCGTCAACGTCTTCGGGCCGAGGCTGGTGATCCTCGGCGGTGGCTTCGGCGTCGCGGCCTACGACTACCTGCGCGGCCCCGCGGAGGAGGTCGCGCGACAGGAAGCCCTCGAGCCGATGCGCAGCGCCGTGCGGCTGGCGAAGGCCGAGCTCGGCACGGCCGCCGGGCTCATCGGTGCAGCGTTCGTCGGCTTCGAGGCGCTGGATGCCGCCTGAGCGCTTCGCGTTCAGCATTCCTTTTCCCGACCTGGCGCCGGCCGTCGATGAGTGGAGGGAACGGACGTGCGAGTCGAAGCCCTCGCACGGCGTCCCACCACACGTGACCCTGCTCATTCCCGCGCCGCCGGACACTGGTGGGGCTGCCGAGGCTCTGGCTTCTTTCGGGGCATTCGATGTCACGTTCGCGCGGCTCGATCGCTTCCCCGGCACGCTTTGGCTCGCGCCCGAGCCGAACGAGCCGTTCGTTGCGATGACGCGCGCACTCGTGGAGCGGTTTCCAGATCACACCCCCTACGGGGGGCTCCTCGAAGGAATTACGCCGCACCTCACGGTCGCCCAAGGAGAGGATCTCGATGCTGCAGAGGTCGCCGTTCGGCAGCTGCTTCCCTTGCGGTCGCGCGCGGCGACGGTCGTGCTCTTCGAACAGGTCGCCCCCGATCGCTGGCGCGAGATCGCCACGCTCGCGCTCTGATGCCGCTCGCGGTCTGTGCGACGCCGATCGGGAACCTCGAGGACGTGACACTGCGCGTCCTCGCCGAGCTTGCCGCCGCCGACGTCGTGCTGTGCGAGGACACGCGTCACACGCGCGTGCTGCTCGAGCGGCACGGGATCAAGGCGCGGCTCGTCTCGTACCACGAGCACAACGAGGCGAAGCGGACCGCCGAGCTCCTGCCACGGCTCGAGGTGGGGGAGCGCGTCGCGCTCGTCTCCGATGCCGGCCTGCCCGGCGTGTCCGATCCTGGCGCGCGGCTCGTGCGCGCGGCGCTCGACGCCGGCGTCGAGGTCACGGTGCTGCCGGGGGCGTCGGCGGTCGAGACGGCGCTCGTCGCCTCCGGTCTCGTCGCGGAGCAGTACCGCTTCCTCGGCTTCCTTCCGCGCGGCGAGAAGAAGCTCGCTGCGCTGTGGGACGAGCTGAGCGGCTGGCCGTGGCCGGCGGTCGCGTTCGAGTCACCGCAGCGACTGCCCGCGACGCTGCGCTCGCTTGCAGCGGCCGACCCGGAGCGGGAGGTTGCCGTCTGCCGCGAGCTGACGAAGCGCTTCGAGGAGGTCGTGCGGGGTACCGCCGCAGAGCTCGTTGGGCGGTTCCCTGCGCCACCCAAAGGCGAGATCACACTCGTTCTCGGGCCGATCGTTCGGTCGGACCGTCGCGAAGGCGAGGAGCGCGCCCTCGCCGCCGTCCGAGAGCTCGTAGCGGCGGGCGTGCCGCGAGCTCAGGCGGCGGAGGTCGTCTCGAAGCTCGTCGGCATCTCGCGCAACCAGCTCTACAAGCAAACGTTGTAAGCAGATTTGACAACGAGAAGCGGCCGCGCTATTCTGCGCCTCCTGTTGCTCATTCTGACAACGACAAGACGGCTGGGTCTTCTTCTCTTCCTCTTCCTGGTGTGGACGCCGGCCGCGTACGCCTGGAGCTGGCCCGTGCAGGGGCCGGTGTTGCAGGGGTTCTCCTACGACGAGGCGCACCCCTACGCCGCCGGGCAGCATCGCGGCATCGACATCGGAGCCGACGCCGAGGGCGAGACCGTGGTCGCGCCGGCCGCAGGCACGGTCAGCTTTGCGGGGACGGTGCCGACGAACGGTAAGTCGGTCACGATCGAGACGGCGGACGGCTACTCGGTCACCCTCACGCATCTCGGCTCGATCGGTGTGACCAAGGGCGCATCGGTCTCCGAGGGCGGCGACGGTCGGAACTATCGGCCCAAGCGGCACGCCCGAGGTCGTCGGGCCGTACGTCCACCTTGGAGTTCGTCTCACGACCGATGCGAACGGCTACCTCGACCCGCTCGGGCTTCTGCCGCCGCTCCCGACCGGAAGCACTACCGAGACCGACGCGGCCGCATCGCAGCCGAGCTCTGGCGGTGGTTCCTCGACCGCGTCCGGAAGTGCGTCGAACGCGACACCGCCGGCGCCGCCTGCGACCCAACCAGCGAGCTCCCAGCCTGCAGGCCGACCCGTGTCGAGCACCCCGACCGGCACGACCACACATGTCCGGACGCGTGACGCGGGCCACGCAGGCGAGCGCACGTCGCAAGCCCGAGCAGAGACGCGCTCGACGAGTCACGCGCAGGGCCGTGCCGAGACCCGACCGGAACGAGCAGCGACCACCCCGCGCACCGTCCGCCCAGCGAACGATGCCCGGCGGCCGGTTGTCGAGACAGCGGCTCCAGCCGAGGTGACCCATCTCGACGCTGGCCACGAGATTGGTTCGAGCGTCGCCGGCAGTGGGTCGGCTGAGGCGCGAAGACCGGCGTCCGCAACGCCGCTGCCGCTCATCCTCAACGGCGCGGCGGCGATTGTCGCCGTCGGCGCCGTGTTCGTGGCCGCGCGCAGCCGGCGCCGCCGACGCGTCGTGGGCTCGATCGCTCCGGCGCAGGTTTTCGACTTGCCGTTGCGTGCAGCGGAACGTCCTCCTGCGTCGCGTGCCGCGTAGACCTTCGGGGAGCCTCGTATGATTCCGAGCCTTCCCCGAGCCCTGGAAGGAGCTGTCGCCGGTGGCGGAAACGCCGCAGAAGATCCTCGTCGCGGTCGCGTGGCCATACGCGAGCGGCCCGCGGCACCTCGGCCACGTCGCCGGTCCGGGTGTGCCCTCAGACGTCTTCGCCCGCTATCACCGGCTCAAGGGCAACGACGTCCTCATGGTGAGCGGGACCGACGAGCACGGCACGCCGGTAATGGTCTCGGCCGATCGCGAAGGCGTGACTCCGCGTGAGCTTGCAGACCGCAACAACGCGCTGATCCTCGACGACTACGTTCGCCTCGGCATGTCGTTCGACTGCTTCACGCGGACGACGACCCGTAACCACTACACCGTCGTCCAGGACATGTTCCGCTCCCTGTACGAGAAGGGGTTCCTGATCGAGGAAACGACGCTCGGGGCGATCGCGCCGGCCACCGGCCGCACGCTCCCCGACCGCTACATCGAGGGGACCTGTCCGATCTGCGGCTACGGCGAGGCGCGTGGCGACCAGTGCGACAACTGTGGCAACCAGCTCGATCCGATCGACCTGATCGACCCGCGCTCGATCGTGGACGGTTCGACACCGGAGTTCCGCGAGACGACGCACCTCTTCCTCGATCTGCCGGCGTTCCGCGAGCGGCTGGTGGAGTGGATCGAGGCGCAGACGCACTGGCGGCCGAACGTCCGCAACTTCGCGCTGAACCTGGCGCGAGAGGTGAAGCCGCGTGCGATGACCCGCGACATCGACTGGGGCGTGCCGGTTCCGGTCGACGGCTACCCCGAGGATACGAAGCGGATCTACGTCTGGTTCGACGCGGTCATCGGCTACCTCTCCGCCGCCGTCGAGTGGGCGCACAACGTCGACCGACCCGAGGCGTGGCGCGAGTGGTGGCAGAACCCGGACGCGCGCACCTTCTACTTCATGGGGAAGGACAACATCGTCTTCCACGCCGTCATCTGGCCCTCGATGCTGATGGGGTACGGCGACGACCTGCAGCTTCCGTACAACGTCGTCTCGAGCGAGTACCTGACGATGAGCGGCAGCAAGGCGAGCACGAGCCGCGGCCATGCGATCTGGGTCAAGGATTTCCTCGACCGGTACGAGCCCGACGCCTTGCGCTACTACCTCACGGCCGCCGGGCCCGAGACGCAGGACAGCGACTTCACCTGGGAGGAGTTCGTCCGCCGCACGAACGACGAGCTGCTTGCCAACTGGGGCAATCTCGTCAACCGGACGCTCGTGAACGCGCAGCGAAACTTCGGGGCCGTTCCCGAGCCGGGCTCGCTCACCGAGGGCGACCGCGCGCTCCTCGACGCGGTCGAGAAGGCGTTCGACTCGGTCGGCGAGCACATCGAGAACGCACGCTTCCGAGCCGCCTTGGCCGAATGCATGGCGACGAGCGGGCTCGCGAATCAGTACCTCTCGGACCAGGCGCCGTGGGCGCTCGTGAAGACGGACCGCGAGCGCGCGGGCACCGTTCTCTATGTCGCGCTTTGCGCCGTCGACTCGCTGAAGACGCTCCTCACGCCGTTTCTCCCCTTCAGCTCGCAGGTGCTGCACGAGCTGCTGGGCTACAACGGCTGGATCGCCGGTCCGCTCGAGCGCCGCACCGTCGAGGAGGAGGACGGTTCCACCCACGAGATCCTCACCGGCGACTACGCCGGTTGGGTCGGCGCCTGGGCGCCGAGCGAGCTTCCGCCCGGCCAGACGCTGCGGGAGCCGCACCCGCTGTTCCGCAAGCTCGACGCCGAAGCCGTCCTCGCGTCTGAGCTCGCGTGATCGACACCCACGCGCACCTCACCGCGCTCGACGACCCCGACGAAGTGGTCGCGCGGGCAGCCGAGGCAGGCGTCACGCGCATCCTCACGGTCGGCACCGACGTCGAAGACTGTCGCCGCGCGCTCGAGCTCGCCGAGCGGCACGACGGCGTGTTCGCGATTCTCGGCATCCACCCACACGAGGCAGGGACCGCGACGCCTGACGATCTCGCCGCGTTGGGCGGGCTGCTCGGACACCCGAAGGCGGTCGCAGTCGGCGAGACGGGTCTGGACTGGTTCCGCGACTATGCGCCGCGCGACGACCAGCGGCGGCTCTTCGCCGCCCAGCTCGAGCTCGCTGCCGAGCTGGGGAAACCTGTGGTGATTCACACGCGAGCAGCAGATGACGACACGCTCGCTGTTGCTCGAGGCCTTCCCTGGCACGGTCGTACTCCACTGCTTCTCGTCGCCGCACATGCTCCCGACCGCCCTCGAACGCGGCTGGTACGTCTCGTTCGCCGGGAACGCGACCTTTCCCAAGGCCGTCGATCTCCGCCTCGCCGCGACCCAGGTTCCCGAGGATCGCATCCTCGCCGAGACCGACTCGCCGTACCTCGCGCCGCAGCCCGTACGCGGACGCCGGAACGAACCGGCGAACGTCGTCCACACGCTCGCCGCCCTCGCCCAGGCGCGCGGCGAGGAACCGGCCGAGCTCGAGCGCCGGATCGACCGCAACGCCACTGCATGCTTCGGCCCGCCGTGAGCACAAGGCCGAAGAAGGAGTACGGCCAGCACTTCCTCCGGGACCGGAACATCCTCGAGGTGATCGGCCGCCTCGCCCAGCTTGGCCCGGACGACGTCGTGCTCGAGATCGGCCCCGGCCAGGGCGTGCTCACGCGCTACCTGGCGGAGCGCGTTCGCCGCGTCCATGCGGTCGAGATCGACCGTGTCCTCGAGCCCGAGCTCAGCGGCCTCCCCGACAACGTCGACGTGGTCTTCGGGGACGCGCTCCGACTCGAGCTGTCCCAGGACGCGACGAAGCTCGTCGCGAACCTCCCGTACAACGTGGCGACGCCGCTCGTCGTCGAGTCGCTCGACGGGCTGCCGAACGTCCGGCTGTGGTGCGTGATGGTGCAGCGGGAGGTCGCCGAGAGGTTTTTTGCGAAGCCTGAAACGAAGGAGTACGGCGCCGTCTCGGTGCTCGTGCAGCTCGCGGCCGAGCGCACCGGATTCCACGCTGTTTCGCGGAGTGTCTTCCGCCCCCAACCGAACGTCGATTCCGCGCTCGTCGCGTTCAGGCGCACGGAGCTGCCCGCCGACTACGCCTGGGTGAAGGAGGTCGTTGCCGCCGCATTCGCCCACCGGCGGAAGACGCTGCCGAATTCGCTCGCGCTCGCGGGGACGGCGCCGCGGGAGCAGGCGGCAGGGGCGCTCGCCGCGGTCGGCCGTCCGCCCGAGACACGCGCCGAGGCGCTCGCACCCACGGAGTTCGTCGAGCTTGCGAAGGCGCTGGGATGAAGCGCGCGCCTGCTTCGGCCAAGATCAATCTCGCGCTCGTCGTCGGCCCGCCGCGCGACGACGGCAAGCACGAGGTCCTCACGGTCCTGCAGCGGATCGACCTCGTCGACCGGATCGAGCTCGAAGAGTCGGCTGAGCTCGGCGTCCACGGCTTCGCCGGCGACACGCTCGTCGCGACGGCGCTTCGCGAGCTCGCAGACGCTGCGGGCGTCGAGCCGCACTGGAGCGTCCGGATCGAGAAGAAGATCCCGGTCGCAGCCGGCCTCGGCGGCGGTAGCTCCGACGCGGCAACGGCACTGCGGCTCGCCAACGAGACGCTGCCCGAGCCGCTTTCCGCGGAGGAGCTGCAGCACATCGCCGCCGGTCTCGGCTCCGATGTCCCGTTCTTCCTCGTGGACGGCCCGCAACTCGGCACCGGCGACGGGAGCGAGCTCGAGCCGGTCGATATCCCGCAGGATTTCTGGGTCGTCCTCCTCCTGCCGCACGGAGCGGTGAAGACCTCGACCGCCGACGTCTACGCGGCCTTCGATGCCCGAAAGGACGTGGCCGGATTCGCCGAGCGCCGCCAGGCTCTCCTCGACGGGCTCGCCAGCGTCGAGCGGCCCCGCGACCTCGCAGCGCTGCCCGCGAACGACCTCGCAAGCTCGCCGCTCGCAGACGACATGCGAGCTGCAGGAGCCTTCCGCGCCGACGTCTCGGGAGCCGGCCCGACCCTCTACGGCCTGTTCCATCACCGCCGAGATGCGGACGCTGCGAGAAGTGCTCTCGGCCGTCTCGGCCGCACCTGGCTCGCAGCACCTGCGTGGTACGGTTGAACGGTGGTTACCGAGACGCCGTCGCAGCCGGTCGAACGGGGACCCGGTGTCTGGCTGAGGGCCCGCCGCCACCGAATTGCGCTCTGGGTCGCCGCGGCGGAGGGCATCGTCGTCCTCCTCTCGCACGACCTCACGAAGTGGACCGTGGTCGCGCTTGCCGCTATCGCTGCGGTCGCCTGGGCGCTCGGCCGGAACTCGCATTCGGTCGGGCTGCGCCAGGGCCTGTGGATCTTCCTCGTCTCGCAGCTCCTGGCCGTGGTCCTCGTCCTGTTCGCCGTCTTCTTCAAATGGCTGCTGATCCTCGGTCTCATCGCCTGCGCCGTCGTTGCCCTCGCGTTCCTGTTCCTCGACCGCCGATAGACTTCCGTGCCCCTGGGGCGTAGCCAAGTGGTAAGGCAACGGGTTTTGGTCCCGTGATCCCAGGTTCGAATCCTGGCGCCCCAGCCACCTCCCACTGACATGGCAGAAGACCTCGCAGCAGTCGTGATGGCCGCCGGAATCGGCACGCGCATGAAGAGCGCGGTGCCGAAGCACCTGCACCCGGTTCTCGGCCGCCGGCTGGTCGACTGGGTGGTGGACGCCGCACGCGGCGCCGGGGTCGAGCGGCTCGTCGTCGTCGCCTCGCCGCAGACGAGCGATTTGCTCGAGGGCGTCGAGGTGGCCGTGCAGGAGGAGCCGCGCGGGACCGGTGACGCCGTCCGCTGCGCCGGGGCTGCTCTCGAGGGCTTCGACGGCGACGTGCTCGTGCTGAACGGCGACGTCCCGGCGCTGCGTTCCGAGACGATCCGCGCGCTCGTCGAAACGCATCGCGCCGCCGGCGCGGCCGCGACCGTCCTGTCGTTCGAGCCGGCGGACGCCGGCGCCTACGGCCGCATCGTCCGCGACGCGAACGGGCAGCTGGCCCGGATCGTCGAGGCCGCCGACGCCTCGCCGGAGGAACTGGCGCTCGGCGAGGTCAATTCCGGCATCTACGTCTTTCGCGCGGCGAAGCTCTGGCCGGCGCTCGAGCGGCTCGACGCGCACAACGCGCAGGGCGAGCTCTACGTCACCGACACGCTCGGTCTGCTCGTCGCCGACGGCGAGACCTGTGCCGTCCAGCTCGCCGACGAACCGCTCGAGGCCGAAGGCGTGAACACCCGTGTCGAGCTCGCCGCGGCGGCCGCCTTCCTGCGCGACCGGATCAACGAGGAGCACATGCTCGCCGGCGTCACCATCGTCGACCCGGCAACGACCTGGATCGAGACAGGCGTCGAGATCGAGCCCGACGTCGTTCTGCATCCCTTCACCGTGATCCGCGGCGGCGTCCGGATCGAGGGCGGCGCCGAGATCGGTCCCTTCGCGTACGTTCGTGCCGTCAGCGTGATCGGCGAGGGAGCCAAGATCGGCACCTTCGTCGAGGTCAAGAACGTCGCGCTCGGCGCCGGCGCGAAGATCCCGCACCTCTCGTACATCGGCGACGCCGAGGTGGGGGAGGGAACGAACGTCGCGGCCGGCAACATCACTGCGAATTTCCCGCACGTGCCGGACGAGCCCAAAGGCAGAACGAGGATCGGCCGTAACGTCAGGACCGGCGTGGACACTGTCTTCGATGCTCCGGTCGAGGTTGGCGACGACGTATGGATTGCAGCCGGGTCCGTCATCACGGATGATGTCCCTCCCGGTTCGCTGGCCGGTTTTCCCCCGCGACAGACGACGAAGGAAGGATGGGTCTACGACGAGCATGGAAAGCCCGACGGCGACTGAGCTGGCCCTCCCCGGGTTGGAAGGCGGCGTCGCAATGAGCGACCCGTCCCCGCAGCACTACATCGTGCGCGGCCCGGAGAAGCGGCTGATGGTTTTCTCCGGCCGTTCGCATCCCGAGCTGGCGGCTGCCATCGCCGAGAAGCTCGGCGTCCAACTCGGCGACGTCGAGCTCAGCACCTTCCCGAACGACGAGACCTATTGCCGCTACCTCGAGTCGATTCGCGGCGCCGACGTTTTCATCGTGCAGACGGGTTGTCCGCCCGTGGACAAGAACCTGATGGAGCTCGTCCTGATGATCCAGGCGGCGAAGCTCGCGTCGGCGAAGCGGATCACGGCCGTCATCCCGTGGTTCCCGTACTCGCGGCAGGACCGGAAGGCGAAGCCGCGCGAGCCGATCTCGGCCCGCATCGTCGCGGACATGCTCCAGCTTGCCGGCGCAGACCGCGTCCTGACCATGGACCTCCACGCGGGCCAGGTCCAGGGCTTCTTCACCATCCCGGTCGACCACATGACGGCTCTGCAGCTCTTCGCGACGCACTTCCGTGACCTGGGGCTTACGGGTGACGATGTCGTCGCGGTGGCGCCTGACGCCGGCCGCGCCAAGCACGGCGTGCGCTTCGCGGAGATGATCGAGGCGAGCTTCGCGATCATGCACAAGATGCGCGTCGCGGCCGACCAGGTCGAAGATGACGGAAGTCACCGGCAGGGTGCGCGGCAAGAGGGCGATTGTCGGCGACGACGTCTCCACGACCGGCGGAACGCTCGTGGCCGGCGCCAAGGCGCTCAAGGCGCACGGCGCCTCGGAGGTCAACGTGTTCGTGACCCATGCCCTGTTCTCCGACGCCGCGCTGGAGCTGATCGCGAACTCGGAGATCGACCGCATTGTCGTGACGGACAGCATCCCGGTCGATCCGCGCAGGCGTCCCGACAACATGACCGTCCTCAGCGTCTCGGGCCTGCTCGCGGAGGCGATCATGAACGTCTTCGCCGACGACTCGGTCTCGGCGATCTTCGGCGGCGAGAACCAGCTCTTCTAACGACGCCCCGGGAGCGGAGGGTGTCCCGGGGCGTCGTCAGTGCTGCTCGTGACTCGCAAGCCCTCGGGCTTGTCGGCAGGAGTCGCTGCGACGCTACTGCGGTCGGTGGAAGCGAGTGGGCTGCGATCCTGTTACGGCCTGGGGTCACTCGCTGAGCGTCAGGAAGGCGGCTGGGCTTGGCCCAGGCGACGACGTACGAGCCGGTCAGCGGCCTCGACCGGAGTGATGCCCTCGGCATCCGCTGCGGCGAACAGCTCTCGCAGCGTGTCGCCGACCCCCGCGAGTCGCTCTTCGAGCTGCGCCTCGTCCCAGCCCTCGTCCTCGAGGCCGATCAGCTGGATGATGCCGCCCGCGTTGACGACGTAGTCGGGCGCGTAGAGGATCCCGCGCTCACGCAGCCGCTCGGCGTCCTCGGGCTCGGCGAGCTGGTTGTTCGCGCAGCCGGCGACCGCCCGGCAGGCCAGGCGCGGTATCGACTCCGCGTTGAGCGTTCCGCCGACGGCGCAGGGCGAATACACGTCCACCTCTGCCTCGAGCGCGCGCTCGGGTGGGATCGTTTCGCAGCCGGCCGCGGCGGCCCGCTCCTCGTCGACGTCGCTCACGAGCACTCGTGCGCCGGCGGCGGCGAGCTCGCGCGCGAGGATCCCGCCGACCGAGCCGGCGCCCTGAACGAGGACGCTTCGTCCCGTGAGCTCCGGCGTGCCGAACACGTGCTCGACGGTCGCTCGGACCGCGTGCAGTGCGGCGCGGGCGGTGCCGCGTCCGCTGTTCCCGCCGCGTCCCGTGGTGCCGTAGACCCAGGGGCACGTCTCGGCCACGACGTCGAGATCCTCCGGCGTGATGTTCATGTCGCCGGCCGTGCGGTAGGTGCCGCCGAGCGAGGCGACGAGCTGGCCGTACCGCCGCAGCAGGCGCTTCCGCGGCTCGCCGGTTGGAAGCTCCGGCACGGCGAGCACGGCCTTCCCGCCGCCGCGCGGCATCCCGGCGGCCGCCATCTTGCTCGTCATCGCCGCCGAGAGACGCATCGCGTCGGCCAGGCCGTCGGCCGCAGCCGGATACACGCGCATCCGCGTGCCCCCGCCGGCCGGCCCGAGCGCCGTGGAGTGGACGCAGACGAACATCCAGGCTCCGCTCTCGGCGTCGTAGCGGACGACTGCGTGCTCTCCGTCCCAGCCTCCCAGGAGGTCTTCGAAGTCCATGTCGAGGACCGTACCGAACCGGCTCTCGGCTACACTCCTGCGCCGGAATGGCCGGAGAACGCACCAAGCTCATCGTCGTACAGCGCGAAGGTCTCGGCTCGGCCGAGTCGCGCCGCCTGCGCAAGGAGGGGCTGATTCCCGGCGTCCTCTACGGCAACGGCGAGCCGGTCGCGATCTCCATCGCCGAGCGTGAGCTGCGTCGCGCGCTCACAGGTGCCTCCGGACTGCACTCGATTCTCGACGTCGAGATCGACGGCAAGGGCGAGACGCACGCGTCGATCCTCAAGGAGTACCAGGTCGATCCCGTGCGGGGCGGCGTCACGCACGTCGACCTGCAGGAGGTGCGGCTCGATCAGACGATCCAGGCTGCGGTTTCCGTCCAGCTCCACGGCGGGGACGACGCACCGGGCGTGCGCGAAGGCGGTGTCCTCTCCCAGCCGTTGCGCGAGATCAGGGTCGAAGCGCTGCCGCTCGAGATGCCGGAGCACATCGACCTCGACGTTTCGGGCATGGAGATCGGCGGGACGCTGCGCATCTCCGACCTCACCGCGCCGGAAGGCGCCACGCTGCTCGACGATCCCGAGATGGTCGTCGCCACCGTCACCGCTCCGACGAAGGTCGTCGAGCCCGAGCCCACCGAGGAGGAGCTCGCTGCGCTGGAGGCCGAGGGCGGCGAGGCGGCGGAGGGCGAGGAGGCTGCCGAGGGCGAGGCCGCAGAGGGTGCGGCCGAGTCCGAGGCTTCCGGCGGCGAAGGCGACTCCGAGGCCTAGTTGCACCTCGTCGTCGGTCTGGGGAACCCGGGCCGAGAGCACGCTCGGAACCGTCACAACGCGGGCTGGATGGTCGTGGAAGAGCTCGCGCGGCGGCACGGCGGGTCGTGGCGCGGGAAGTTCGCCGGCCAGATGGCAGAAGTGCGCGTCGGTGACGAGCGGCTCGCTCTGCTCAAGCCCGAGACCTACATGAACGATTCGGGCCGCTCGGTTGGCCCGGCGGCGGCGTTCTTCAAGCTCGAGCCGAGCGAGGTTCTCGTCGTGCACGACGAGGGCGACTTCGACCTGGGCCGCCTGGAGCTCAAGGTGGGAGGAGGGCTCGCCGGCCACAACGGCCTGCGCTCGATCGCCCAGCAGCTGGGCACCCAGGACTTCCTGCGCCTGCGCATCGGCGTCGGCCGCCCGGAACGGGGTGATCCGCGGCCGCTCGCCGACTGGGTGCTCGCCGACTTCCAGTCGCACGAGGATCCCGGGGCGCTCGTCGGGCGTGCGGCGGATGCCGTCGAGACGCTGCTCGCAGAGGGCGTCGAGCGCGCCCAGCTCGAGATCAACCGGCGCTAGCCGCGCTCACGCAGGGCGGCGTGCGCACCGGGCTGCAGGTCGAGACCCGAGGCAACTCGCTGCAGCAGCTCGAGCAGCTGCTCGAGCTCCGTCTCGCTCAGCGGCTCGGTCACTTGCCCGTCGAACTGCCGGGCTCCGCGTTCCGCCTGTCGCAGCAGCTTCGTGCCGGCGGCCGTCAGATGCAGGGTGCGGACGCGCCGGTCGCGCTCGTGGGGCCTGCGCTCGAGCAGCTCGCGTCGTTCGAGATCGTCGACGACGGCGACCATCCAGCTGGGGGAGATGTGGAGCCGCTCGGCGAGCGCGTTCTGCGGCGCGCCGTCGCTTGCGGAGACCGCGCGCAGGAGCGCGAACTCGCCGGGCTCGAGCTCCAGCGGCCGCAGGATCTCGTGAAAGCGCCGCGAGACCGCGTAGCCGAGGCTCGAGAGCAGGAAGGCGACACTCCGGAACGGAGGTGTCGGGTCGGTTACAGGCTTGCGCGACGCCATGCGCGTATGATACAGCTACCGAACAGTTCAGTTACCGAATGGTTCATCGAGAAGCGAACGAAACAGGGGTTGGGATGACTGGGGATGGCATGACACAGGCGGATTCGACTTTGCTCGGCAGACTCGCTCTTCTGGTGGCCCGAAACCGCTGGAAGGTCATCGCCATCTGGATCGTCCTCACGCTCTTCGGCGCGTTCGCGGCCGGCCAGGTGCACAAGCGCTGGTACCAGAGCTTCTCGATTCCGGGCAAGTCCGCCTACGAGGCGAATCAGCGCACGCTGAAGGCGTTCGGCACGGGCGTGCGCCCGCCGGACGTCGTCGTCTTCCACACGTCCGGTGATGCGACGAAGAGCACTGCGATCGCGGCAGCGATGCAGCGCGCCGGCGCGTCCCAGCCGGGCTCGCGGACGAGCTCGTATTTCTCGACGCACAACCCGATGTACGTCTCGCAGGACCGGCACACGACCTTCGAGGAGCTCTATCCGCCGGGGCCGGCGACGTTCTCCACCACGAGCGAGGCCACCAAGGTCCGCGCCGCTGCCGCCCGCGGGCTGCCCGCCGGGATCCAGGTCCAGGTGACGGGACACGACCCGCTCGAGGAGGCGAGCTCGCACGGCGGCGGGGGCAGCAACAGCATCCTCCTCGAGGCCGTGGTCGGTGCGCTCGGAGCGATCGTGATCCTCCTCTTCGTCTTCGGCACGCTGCCGGCCGTTCTGATGCCGATCGCTGTCGCCGCGGCGGCGATCCTCAACACGTTCACGCTCGTCTGGGCGCTCACGTACATCACGAACGTGTCGATCATCGTGCAGTTCCTGATCGCGCTGGTCGGCCTCGGCGTCGCGATCGACTACTCGCTGCTCATGATCTTCCGCTACCGCGACGAGCTGCGCGAAGGCAAGGACGTCGAGACGGCTCTCGTCGAGACGATGACCCACGCGGGACGGTCGGTGATCGTCTCCGGCTCGACCGTCGCCGTCGGCCTGCTGTCCATGATCATCCTGCCGCTGCCGTTCATCCGCTCGATCGGGATCGGCGGCATGCTGATTCCGGCCGTCTCGGTGGTCGCCGCGATCACGCTGATGCCCGCGCTGCTCGCGGTGCTGGGCGAACGGATCAACAGCCTGCGCGTGATGCCGAAGCGGTTTGCCGACGAGGGGCACCCCGAGGACGGCGCCTGGGGACGCTGGGCGCGCTTCGTCCTGCGGCGCCCGTGGCCCGTCGCGGCTCTCGGGATCACGATCGTGACCGTCCTGGTCGTGATCGGCCTGCAGCTGAACCCGAACGAGTCCCAGCTGAAGAACTTCCCCGGTACCGGTACCGCCATCGCGGGCCGGGCGATGCTGGCCGACGCCGGCATCTCGCCCGGCGTGATGAAGCCGTTCGTGACCCTCGTCGAGGACGGCGGGAATGCGCAAGCCGTGGCCGCTCAGGAGCGCCGCGAACCCGGGATCGTGGGCGCGACGGTGCCGCCCGGTCCGGGCTGGCATCGTGGCCAGGACACGCTCGTCGAGGCGTTCCCCGCCATCGACGGCGCGGCGCCCGGGATCGGCGGCGTCATCAACAGCGTCGACGACGTCCTGGCGGGGACGAACGCGACGCTCGGCGGCGTGCCGGCGCAGGACCGCGACTTCGTGCACGCGATCTACGACAACTTCCCGTACCTGCTCGCGTTCGTGCTGATCCTGACGCTCGTGCTACTCACGCGGGCGTTCCGCTCGATCGTGCTGCCGATCAAGGCCGTGATCCTCAACCTGGCTTCGCTCGGCGCGGCGTTCGGGATCGTCGTCCTCATCTTCCAGGAGGGCCACGGCTCGTCGCTCTGGAACATCACGGCGACGCAGGCGATCACCGCCTGGATCCCGTTGATGATCTTCGCGTTCCTGTTCGGCCTCTCGATGGACTACGAGGTCTTCATGCTCTCGCGGATGCGCGAGGCGTACGACGAGACCGGCTCGACGCCGCGCGCGATCGAGCTCGGTCTCGCGCGGACCGGGAAGCTCGTCACGAGCGCTGCGCTCATCCTGATGTTCGCGTTCCTCGTCCTCTCCTCGAGCCCGGGCTTCGAGATCAAGGAGTTCGCGATCGGACTCGCCGCCGGAATCATCTTCGACGCGACCGTGATCCGGGCCCTGCTCGTGCCGGCGCTGATGACGTTGCTCGGGGACGCGAACTGGTGGCTGCCGCACTGGACGCGCCGGGTTCTCTTCATCGGGGAAGAGCAGGCGCACTCGCCGGCGCTAGAGAGCTGACCTCGGCGGACTCGCGCCGTCGCACCCTGCGCACCTCCGGCACGAGCCCGAGCACGAGGAGGTTTGGCACGCACATGAGCGTCCCGGCGATGACGAGGGTCGCGTCCATGCCGATCGCCTCGGAGATCGGCCCCGCCAGCGCCTGACCCGCAGGCATCAGGCACAGCGAGAGCAGCAGGTCGATCGAGGCCACCCTGGCCAGCCGGCCGGGCTCGACTTCCTGCTGCATCGCCGTTTCCAGCAGCGTGTTTCCCACGAGGATCGACCCGCCGAAGAGCAGCGCGGTGGCCATCACCACCGGTAGCGGGAACGGCTTGACGAGCGCAAAGGGCGGCAGCGCGCACAGCGACCAGATCGCGAAAGCCATGGCCACCGGGTGGCTGGGGCGGATCCGGTACGCGATGAAGCCGCCCAGCACGCCACCGAGCGCAGCAGCTCCCACGATCAGGCCCCACGCCGGAGCGCCGCCGAGATGGTGGATGGCGACGAGCGATCCCACGACGATGTAGAGGCCGACCCCGAAGTTGCCCACCGCGTACCCGGCGAACCCGGCAGTGAGCCAGCGCAGGCGCCGGACCTCCCGCCAGCCGTCGGCCAGATCGCCCCAGAAGCGGTGCGCAGCCGGGCGCGCGTAGGGCGCGACGCTCATCGCCGCGACGAAGATCACGCTGACGAGGAAGCTCGCTGCGTCGACCGTGAAGACCCAACCCGCGCCCGCGACCGCGACGATCGCACCCGAGAGGGCAGGCCCGAAGACGTTTGTCGCGCTCCTGGGCAGGGAGATCAGGGCGTTCGCCTGCTGCAGACGGTCGGAGCTCACGGTCTGCGGGATGAGCGCCTTCGACGCCGGGTTGAAGAGGCCGGCCGCCGCTCCGGCGAGCAGTTGCAGCACCGCGAGCTGCCAGACGTGCGCGGTTCCGCGGAAGAGGAGCACGGCGGTCACGCTCTGCGTCGTGAGGCGGACGAGGTCGGCGAAGATCATCACCGCGCGCCGCGGCAGCCGGTCGGCCCAGACGCCGCCCGCGAGCGTTACCGAGGCGCCGCCGATCGTGTAGCAGGCGAGGACGATTCCAACGCCCGTCGCGCCGCCGTTCAGGTCATGGGACACCGCCCAGATGAGGGCGACGGGAATGAGCGAGTCGCCGATCGCCGAGCCCGTCCGCCCGAGCCAGAGCAGCCTGAACTGCCGTTCCTTCAGCGGTCCGAAGCGCCCGACCCCTCGCACGTCTTCGAAATGTACGCCTCGCGGACTCTCGTTACCATCGAGTCACGCGGAACCGCCGGTTCCGCCTTTCGTCATGGACCGTCCGGTACTTCACGCGTTCGTCCAGGAGCTCGTCGAGCACGAGCGCCTCGTCGCGCTCGCAGACGCGCTCCCGACGCGTGCCCGCGTGTCGGAGTCGGCGCTGCCGCTCTTGCTCGCCTCGCTTCACGCGCGCCTCGAGCGAGGCTTCGTCGTTCTTCTTCCGGAGGACGCAGACGCCCGCGACGCAGCCGAGAGCGCGGCATGGTTCCTCGGCGACGAGGTGGTCGGCTTGCTGCCGAGCCGCGGCGTCACCTGGGAGTCTGGACTCGCACCGCCGCCGCACCTAGTCGGCGAGCGGGCGCGCGCGCTCCACGTGCTCGCGCGCGGCGGGCTCGTCTGCGCGTCGGCGAGAGCGCTGGCGGAAGGCCTGCCGCCGGCCGAGGCGCGCCCGGAGCCGATCGAGCTGCGGCCGAGCCTCGAGCCCGGCGTCGACGGGTTGGGAGAGTCGCTCGCACTCGCGGGCTATGAGCGCTTCGACCGCGTCGACGACCGCGGCCAGTTCGCGGTGCGCGGCGGCATCGTCGACGTCTTCCCGACCACCGGCCGGGAGCCGCTGCGCGTCGAGTTCTTCGGCGACGAGATCGAATCGGTGCGCGCCTTCTCGCCGTTCACGCAGCGTGCGCTCCACCCGGTCGCCGAGGCGACCCTCTATCCGGCGACCGAGCGCCGATCGGACACTGTCGAACTTAGTAACAGTCTGTTGCTTGGCGAGGAGGGGGAGGAGTCGGTCGAGCGGGTGCCGGATGACCTCGTCCCGCCGCTCGACCGCTCGCCCGACTTCGTCTTCCAGCCCGACGACGTGCGCCGCGTCTGGGAGGAGGACGGCGTCCGCGAGCCGCCCTCGCTCGCCGGCTCGACCGAGCTCGATCCGTTCCCGCAGGCGCAGCCCTTCTCGTTCGAGGCGCAGCGGCCCGCAATCGCCGCCCGCGGGCTCGCGGAGGCGGAGAGCGAGCTCGCGGCGCTTCTTCGCTCGGGGCAGCGCATCGTCGTCGCGTTCCCTCATCGCGGCGAGGCGCTGCGGACGCAGAACCTCCTTCGCCGGGTCGAGGCGCGAGTGCTCGAGCCCGGAGACGAGCTGCCCGACGAGCCCGAGCTGCTGTTCGCGGTGGCGCCGGCGCGACGTGGCTTCGTCTGGCGGGATCTGGGTCTCGTCCTCCTCCCCGACCACCAGGTCTTCCGGCGCCGGGTGCCGCGCGAGCGCCGCCTCGGCGGTCGGGCGCTGCAGTCGTTCGCCGATCTGCGCACCGGGGACTACGTCGTGCACGAGGATCACGGCGTCGGGCGCCTGCTCGGGTTCGAGACGAACACGGTCGCCGGCATCACTCGCGACTACCTATTGCTCGCCTTCCGCGGCGAGGACCGCCTCTACGTCCCGCACGAGCAGCTCGGCAAGGTCTCGCGCTACGTCGGCGCCGACGCATCCGCGCCGGCGCTTTCGAAGCTTGGCGGCAAGGCGTGGCAGACGCTCAAGTCGCGCGCCCGTGAGTCCGTCCACGAGCTCGCCGGCGACCTGATCCAGCTCTACGCGCAGCGCCAGACGCGCGAGGGAATCGCGTACGACCTCTCGAGCGAGTGGCTGCCGCAGCTCGAGGCGAGCTTCCCCTATCGCGAGACGCCCGATCAGGAGGGCGCGATCGAGGCGGTCATGGAGGATCTCGAAGCACCGCGGCCGATGGACCGGCTCGTCTGCGGCGACGTCGGCTTCGGCAAGACCGAGGTCGCGGTGCGCGCCGCGTTCGCCGTCGCGGTGAACGGCCGGCAGGTGCTGCTGCTCGCGCCGACCACGATCCTCGCCGAGCAGCACTACAACACGTTCCGCGAGCGCTTCCGCGACTTCCCGGTGCAGGTCGAGATGGTGTCGCGCTTCGTGTCGCCGAAGGAGACGAAGCGGATCCTCGCCGACTTCGCCACCGGCAAGGTCGACGTCCTCATCGGCACGCACCGGGTTCTCAGCCGCGATGTCATCCCGAAGGAGCTCGGGCTCGTCGTTCTCGACGAGGAGCAGCGATTCGGCGTTGCGCAGAAGGAGCTGCTCAAGTCGCTGCGGCTCGAGGTCGACGTGCTCACGCTCAGCGCGACGCCGATCCCTCGCACCCTGCACCTCTCGCTCGCGGGCATGCGCGACATCTCGATCATCGAGACGCCGCCCGAAGGGCGCCGGCCGATCCGCACGACCGTGGGCGAGTACGACGAGGAGCTCGTGAAGCTTGCACTCGAGCGCGAGGGCGAGCGCGAGGGCCAGGCGTTCTTCCTCCACAACCGGGTCGAGACGATCGAGGAGCGCGCCGAGCAGTTGCAGCAGCTCTGCCCGGGGCTTCGCTTCCTCGTCGCGCACGGCCAGATGCGCGAGAAGGAGCTCGAGGAGCGGATGCACTCGTTCCTGCGCGGCGACGCCGACGTGCTCGTCTCGACCACGATCATCGAGTCGGGAATCGACATCCCGCAGGCGAACACGCTGATCGTCGAGCGCGCCGACATGCTCGGGCTCGCCCAGCTCTACCAGATCCGCGGCCGGGTGGGCCGCTCCGACGCCACCTCGTTCGCGTACCTCTTCTATCCCGACGCCCACGAGCTGACCCCGGAGGCACGGGCGCGGCTCTCGACGCTCGCCGACCACACGGAGCTCGGCGCCGGGTTCGCGATCGCGATGCGCGACCTCGAGATCCGCGGCGCGGGGGAGCTGCTCGGCGGGGAGCAGTCGGGTCACGTCGCCGCCGTCGGGTTCGAGCTCTACGTCGAGCTCCTGAACGAGGCCGTCGCCGAGCTGCAGGGACAGAAGCGAACGGCGGCCCGGCCTGTGCGCGTGGACGCGCGAGTCGACGCCTACGTCCCGGCCGCCTACGTCGACTCGGAGGCGCTCCGCATCGACGTCCACCGCCGGCTCGCGCTCGCCGAAACCGAGGACGAGCTGCGTGAGCTGCAGGCGGCGCTCGAGGATCGGTATGGGCCGCTGCCCGAGCCCGTCGAGAACCTCTTCCTGATCCAGGAGGCGAAGATCAAGGTCGCCGTCCTCGGCGCCGACTATCTGATCTTCCAGGGCGGGAGGTCCACGGTCGGTCGGCTCGTGCTCGGCTCGGGCGAGCTGCGCGAGCTCCGGGACCGCGCGAAAACCGCCGTCTATGTCTCGTCTAAGCAGGAAGTAAGCATTCGCGGGCAGGAGCAAATAGCCCAAGCGGTTCAGTTGGTCGATGCTATCTTGGACGCGCGCCGAGCAGCCTGAGACCACCTCTCGCGCCGGCGCTTTCCCGCGACATCTACCTCACTGGATGGAAATGAAGACTCGTCTGCCTCTCCTGCTCGTGACTCTCGCGCTCGTCGCTCTTCTCGCCGCCTGCGGCGGAGGCAGCGGAAGCGGCAATGTGCCAAACGACTCGATTGCCTCGGTCGGCTCCACGTCGGTCACGAAGGCGAACTTCACGTCGCTGATGGCCGTCGCGTGCGCGCGCTACAAGGCTCAGGGCCAGGCGTGCCCGAAGGTCGGAACCGATACGTACACGCAGCTTCGCGACCAGGCGGTCACCTTCCTCGTGCAGCAGGAGGAGCTCGGCCAGGAGGCCCAGAAGCTCGGCGTCTCGGTGACGCAGAAGGACATCGACAAGCAGGTCGAGCAGATCCAGAAGACGTACTACAAAGGCAGCAAGGCGAAGTTCCTCGCCGCGTTGAAGAAGGACGACATCACGCTCGCCCAGCTCGAGCAGTACAACTTGCGGCCGAACCTCCTCAGCTCGAAGCTGCAGTCGAAGGTGACGTCCAACGTCCAGGTCTCCGACGCCGCGGCTCAGAAGTACTACAACGACAACAAGACGTCGTTCACGACGCCCAAGACGCGCGAGGTGCGGCACATCCTCGTCAAGAACAAGGCCCTCGCCGAGAAGCTCGAGAAGGAGCTGAAGAACGGCGCGAGCTTCGCCACGCTGGCGAAGAAGTATTCGAAGGACACCGGCTCGGCTGCTCAGGGCGGCAAGCTCTGCGTCGCGCACGGCGGGACGAGCGGGGCGTGCTCGCAGACGGTTGCGCCGTTCGACAAGGCTGCATTCGGTCTCAAGACGAACGAGCTCTCGCTGGTGCACAGCGTCTACGGCTGGCACGTGATCCAGCCGATCGGCGCGGTCAAGCCGGCCCAGACGCAGACGTTCCCGCAGGTCGACGCGCAGATCAAGGCGAACCTCGAGTCGCAGCAGAAGCAGACGGCGTGGACGGCGTGGCTCGCGAAGATGGCGAGCGACTTCAAGAACAAGGTTTCGTACCAGACGGGCTACACCCCGGCGACGACCACGACGTCGACCGGGACCACGCCCGCGACCACCACCGGCTGAGGTGCCGGCCGCCGAAGGCGGGAACGTTCCGCTGGGCGCCGACGGCTCCGCCGCCGGTGCTTCCGGCACTCAGGAGACTCGCGAGGAGCCGGCGGCGGCTCTCCTCGAGTTGCAGCGCCTGACCGAGCGCCTGCGGCGCGACTGCCCGTGGGATCGCGAGCAGACCGCCCAGACCATCGTCCCGCACACCGTCGAGGAGGCGTACGAGGTTGCCGACGCGGCGCTTGCCGCCGACGACGCCAAGCTGCTCGACGAGCTCGGCGACCTTCTCTTCCAGGTCTACTTCCTCGCGCTCCTCCTCGAGGAACGGGGCGCCGGCGACCTGGGGCAGGTGGCCCGCGGCGTGCACGAGAAGCTCGTACGCCGCCATCCGCACGTCTTCGGCGACGTCGAGGCGCCCACCGCCGACCGTGTTCGCTCGAACTGGGAGCGGATCAAGCGCGAGCAGGAAGGCCGCGAGGGCATCTTCCACGAGATGGGCGAAGGGCTGCCGGGGCTCCTCTACGCGCGGAAGACGCAGGTGCGCGCGAAGGCGGTGGGCTTCGAGTACCCGGATCTTGCGGGCGCGATGGCCGACCTCGCCGACGAGCTGCGGGAGTTGCAGGAGGAGCCGTCGGGCGACGAGCTGGGCGACGTCCTCTTCGCGGCAGTCAACGTGGCGCGCAGGCTCGACGTGGATCCCGAGCTCGAGGTGCGGCGTGCGGCGCAGCGTTTCCGCCGCCGGGTCGAGGTTGCCGAGGAGCTCGCGGCGGAGGCGGGGGAGAATTGGAGCGAGCTACCACTCGAGCGGCAGGACGAGTGGTACGACAAGGCCAAGGAGAAGCTGTGAGTGCGATCACCGAGGTGAAGGCGCGGCAGGTTCTGGACTCGCGCGGGAATCCGACGGTCGAGGTCGAGGTCGTCGCCGGCGCGTCGGGCAGGGCGATCGTCCCGTCGGGCGCCTCGACCGGCGTGCACGAGGCCGTCGAGCTGCGCGACGGGGGCGGAACGTGGAACGGCAAGGGCGTCTCCACCGCGGTGGCGAACGTCAACGGCGAGATCGCCGACGCCGTCCTCGGCAGCGACGTCATGGACCAGGAGGGGCTCGACCGCGCGCTGGTCGAGCTCGACGGGACGCCGAACAAGGGCCGGCTCGGCGCGAACGCGGTGCTCGGCGTGTCGCTCGCGACTGCGAAGGCCGCGGCCGCCGGCTCGGGCGTTTCGCTCTTCCGTCACCTCGGCGGCGAGAGCGCGACGACGTTGCCTGTCCCGATGCTGAACGTGATCAACGGCGGGGCGCACGCCGACAACTCGATCGACCTGCAGGAGTTCATGCTCGTCCCGGCCGGGGTCGAGTCCTTCTCCGAGGGCCTCCGGATCGGGGTCGAGACCTACCACGCGTTGAAGAAGCTGCTCTCTGAGCGTGGCCTCTCCACCTTGGTGGGCGACGAGGGTGGCTTCGCCCCGAATCTCGACTCGAGCGAGCAGGCGATCGAGCTGATCCTCGAGGCCGCCGAGCGCGCGGGTCATCGCGACCGGGTGGCAATCGCGCTCGATCCGGCGACGAGCGAGATCTTCTCCGACGGCGTCTATCGCTTCGAGGGACGCGAGCGCTCGAGCGCCGAGCTGCCGGAGTTCTGGGCGGAGATCGTCGACCGGTATCCCATCGTCTCGATCGAGGACGGCGCCGCCGAGGACGACTGGGACTCGTGGCAGACGCTCACCCGGCTGCTCGGCGATCGCGTCCAGCTCGTCGGCGACGACGTGTTCGTGACGAACACGGCTCGGCTGCAGGATGGAATCGACCGCGGCGTCGCCAACTCGATCCTCGTCAAGGTCAACCAGATCGGAACGCTGACCGAGACGATCGCGGCCGTGCGTCTCGCGCAGGACAACGGCTACACAGTGGTGATGTCGCACCGGTCGGGCGAGACCGAGGACGCGACGATCGCGGACCTCGCGGTCGCGCTCGGCACGGGCCAGATCAAGACGGGCGCCCCGGCGCGCAGCGACCGCGTGGCGAAGTACAACCAGCTCCTCCGGATCGAGCAGGAGCTTGGAGGGCGGGCTCGGTACCCCGGCTGGGACGTGTTCCCGCGCAGCACCCGTTAGTACCCTGAGACGGATGGCGATCGAACGACGGACCAAGATCGTGGCGACGCTCGGCCCGGCGTCGGACTCGCGCGAGCGCCTGCGCGCTTTGATCGAGACAGGCGTCGACGCCGTCCGGTTCAACCTCTCGCACGGAAGGCACGACGAGCATTCCGCGCGCGCCTGGCTCGTGCGCGAGATTGCGTCCGAGGTCGGCCGCCCGATCGCACTCATCGCCGATCTGCAGGGGCCGAAGCTGCGCATCGGCGAGCTCGAGGAACCGATCGTGCTTCACACGGGCGACCGCATCAAGGTCTGCGCGGAGGAGAACGCCTCCGACGGCGAGCTGCCGATCGCGCCGGCGGTGATCGGGGACGTGCTCGAGCCCGGCCATGACGTTCTGATCGACGACGGGCGCGTGCGGCTCCGGGTCGACAAGGTCGAGGGTGGCGGCGCGACGTGCGCCGTCGTGGTGGGCGGTCTCGTCAGTTCGCACAAGGGCGTCAACCTTCCCGGCGTCCCGGTGCCGATTCCGTCCTTGACGCGGAAGGACCTGGCTGACCTGGAGTGGGCCATCGAGACGGGGGTCGACTTCGTCGCGCTCTCCTTCATCCGCTCGCCTGCCGACGTGCGCGATCTGCGTGCGCTGCTCGAGCAGGCCGGCTCGCACGCGCACGTGATCGCGAAGATCGAGAAGGCCGAGGCGGTCGACGTCCTCGACGAGGTGCTGGCCGAGACGGACGCGGTGATGGTCGCGCGCGGCGATCTCGGAGTCGAGATCGGGCCGGCGCTCGTGCCGCTCGTCCAGAAACGGATCATCCACAAGGCGCTCGAGCGCGGGAAACCCGTGATCACCGCGACTCAGATGCTCGAGACGATGATCCACTCGCCCGAGCCGACGCGGGCCGAGGCAAGCGACGTCGCGAACGCGATTCTCGACGGCACCTCCGCGGTGATGCTCTCCGGCGAGACGGCGGTCGGCGAATATCCGGTCGAGGCGGTCGCCTACATGGATCGGATCGCGCTGGCGGTCGAGCCGAGCCTCGACTATCGGCACGAGCTGCCCTCGGCCCATGAGCAACCCACCATCGGCCAGGCGATGTCGAACGCCGCGTGCGACATCGCCGAGGCGCTGCAGTCGAAGGCGATCCTCGTCCCCACCTTCACCGGCCGGACGGCGAACGCCGTCGCGCGCCTGCGGCCGCGACGCCCGGTCGTGGCGCTGACGCACGTCGACTGGGCGATGCGCCAGCTCGCGCTCGAGTGGGGCGTCACGCCGCTCCTGATCTCCGAGACGTCCGACGTGGAGGAGCTCTGGCGCCTTGCGGTCGAGGCGTCACGCGACGCCGGGATCGTCGAGAGCGGCGACGCCGTCGTGATCACGGCAGGGACGGCCGTCAACATCCCCGGCACGACCAACGTGATCAAGGTCGACGTCGTTCCCTAGTCCTCGCCGCAGGACCCCGACGGCGGCCGGAGAACTCCGGCTGGATGGCTACGAGGAGGAAGCGCCGCTGGGGCATCGGTGGACCGGGGGCCCGCCGTTGGTTCGCGGTTGGCGCGCTCGTGCTCGTGGGGCTCCTCTACTACCGGCCCTTGCACGACTTCGTCGACGCCCGTTCGCAGCGCGCCGTGCGGGTCGCGGCCGTGCGGAAACTCGAGCGGCAGCAGGCCAGGCTCGAGAAGCGTCTCGAGCACGCCTCGTCACTCACCGCGCTCGCGGCCGAGGCGCGGACGCTCGGCTACATCCGGCCTGGCGAGCACCTCTTCATCGTCAAGGACATCCCGCAGTGGCGGCGCAGGCAGCATGGAGGCAGTCATGCTGCCTCCGGTGGTCACTGACGCCGATCGAGCGGCCGTAGCGCGGCAGCTCGGCCGCGAGCCGCGGACGCTGCGCCGCGTCGCGGTGAGGTGCCCGTTCGGCGCTCCGGCTGTCACCGAGCAGAGCCCGTACGGAGCGGACGGCGAGCCGTTCCCGACGACGTACTACCTGACCTGCCGGCACCTGGTCGCCGCCGTGTCACGTGTCGAGGCCGCGGGAGGTGTCGAGCGGTGGAGTGAGGCGGCGCGCGCCGAGGCCGCGCTCGCCGCGAGCCTTGCCGCCGGCGACGAGGAGCAGCGGCGCCTGCGCAGGGAGCTCGCCGGCGAGACGACCGGCACCGACGGCGGCGCTTCGCTCGACTACGGCATCGCCGGCTCGAGACGGAGGGGCAGCCTCAAGTGCCTCCATGCGCACGTCGCGTTCGCTCTCGCCCGGCCGGGCTACGAGCTCGGCGAGCGCATCGTCGCCGAGGTCGAGCCGCGCTGGCCGGATCGATGCTGCAGCCGATGAGCCAGGTCGAGGTCACGCGCCAGGAGTGGGACGAGGGGACCCGCCACCTCGAGGGCGCCCGCAACGACGAGCGTCGATACCGGCAGCTGCTCGGGCTTCTCGAGCTCGTGCTCGACGAGCTGCGGAAGCGCGTCGGGCAGACATACACGCTCCGAGAGCTCGTCACCGTCTACGGCGACTCCGACCGCTGGGCCCGCGAGGTACTCGAAGAACGCGCCGAGACCCCGGGTTGGGCGCGCGATCTGTCGATCGTCGTTGCCGCAGCCTTCGACGCGTTTCAGCGCGGAGCTACCGACTACAAACCATGAGGATGTGGGTCTTGCGCCACATCCACGTGTAATAAGCGTCAGTTTTGGTCAAGATTCGCTCATGGCCTACCGCGAGGACAGCGCGCGCCGTGAGCCCGAGTGGCTAACCCTCGGGCAGGCCGCTCGCTTCCTGGGCGTCGCCCAGAGCACGATCCGGAAGTGGTCGGATCAGGGGCGCGTCCCGGCGTTCTATACGCCCGGCGGCCACCGGCGGTTCCGGCGTGGCGATCTCGAGACGTTCCTCGCGCGCTCCGGTCCCGGGCGCCGGCAGGCCGGCCCGAGCGTTCTGCTCGTCGACGACGACGACCGCATGCGGGAGCTCGTTCGGCTCCAGCTCGAGCGCGAGGGTTATGCCGTCCAGGAGGCCGCCAGCGCAGACGAGGGGCTCGCCGCGATCGAGAGCCGCAAGCCTGACCTCGTCCTCCTCGACGTGATGATGCCCCACGTCGACGGCTGGGAGATGCTGCGGCGCATCCAGGAACGGCACGGTGCCGGCGCGATTCCCGTGCTGATGTTCAGCGGCCAGGTCGACGACGAGGCGAGGCGCCAGGCGGCGTCGAGCGGCGCCCGGGCTTTCGTGGGCAAGGGTTTCGACCTCGACGACCTCGTCGAGCAGGCGAAGGCGATCGTTCCGGTCTAGTCCGGGGTAGCGTCCGCCTCCGGCGGCAGCGGGAAGGCGAGCGCGACGCCGACCGCCAGGGCGAGCGCCAAAGCAAAGAGCACCATGGCCCAGCCGGCCGATGCCTCGTTGACGACGAGGCCGCCGACCAGGGGTGCGACCGCGGCGAGTGCCGTGGCGACCTGGAAGAGCCCGGCGTTGACCCTCCCGTGCATCGACGCTGGTGCGCGGCGGAGCACGATCCCGAACAGCGCGGCATTCGTCGCCGGCGAGAGGATGAGCGGCAGGGCCAGGGGAATCGCCACAGCCGGCGACGGCATGATCGCCGCCGCTGCCAGAAACAACAGCGTCCCGCCTCCGGTGAGCAGCAGGAGCGCCTGGCGCACGGTCAGGCGCGCGCGGATCCGGGGAGCGAGCACGGCCCCGACGATTCCGCCGACCATGATCACCGCCTCGGCTGTGCCGATCACGACCGCAGACACACCGTTCCGCCGCAGACCGAGGATGACCGTGAAGATCGCCCCGCTGAAGGCGAAGTTGATCAGCGGCGCCTGGATCAGGACGGCGCGGAGAAACGAGTCGCGCCAGAGCAGCTTCAGGCCCTCGAGCGACTCGGCCCAGAGGCCGCGGCGCTCGGTGTGCTCCGACTTCGTCGCGAAGTCGCCGGTGATCGCTCGCGAGGTCAGGACCGAGACCCCGTACGAGACGGCGTCGGCGAGGAAGGGAATGGCCCGGCCGAGCCCGTAGAGGAACCCGCCGAGCGGTGGGCCGACGAGATTGGCGGCGTACTGGCGGCCTTCGCTGACGGCCCAGCCGGCTTCGAGGTGCTCGTCGGGGACGATCAGCGGCAGCGCGGCAATCGAGGAGGGAGTGAAGAGCGTGTCGCCGGTTCGATCGACGATTGCGATCACCATGACGATCGGCCAGCTCACCACGCCGGTCGCGACGAGCACCGCGAGCGTCGCGAGCGCGATCGTCCGCGCGGCGTCGACGAGCATCATCGCGCGCCGCCGGTCGAGCCTGTCGGCCAGCGCTCCCGCCGGCAGTCTCACGGCGAAGGCCGATGCTTCCGCGGCTGTTCCCACCGCACCTGCGACGAGCGCCGAGTGCGTCAGCGCGAGTACGAGCAGTGGATAGGCGAGCGTTCCGATCTGCGTGCCGAGATCGGAGAGAACCTGCCCGATCCACAGCAGCCGGAAGTTCCGGTTTGCCTGCAGCGCGCGTAGCGCAGACGCGCCGTGGGCAGCGTCGGGCGCCGTCGTCATCGCGGGCTACTCGCCGGGGTTACGGAAGTTCTTCGGCGGTGCGGAGCATCCCGGCGCCCAAGAGGCCCAGTGCTCCGAGCAGGCTGATGTAGAGCCCGATCCCGCGTGCGGGGTCGACGAAGTACGTGTCCGGGACGGAGATCAGCCGGACGAGGACGAAGATCACAGCGAGCGCGCCGAGCCCGATCAGGAGCAGCCGGTCGGGTATCGCCGCCGGCAGCAGGATCCCGGCCTCGCGCGACGCCTCGAGGATCAGCGTGACGAGTCCGACGAAGAAGACAAGCTTGCCGAGGGTGCCCGTATGCCACCCGGTCACCGACAGCGTCAGGCCGTTCGGGAGCGTTCCCGAGTACCAGTCGGTGAACGCCGAGATCGTGAGGACGAGCCCGGAGACCCAGGCGAGCCGCACTCCCCAGCTTCCCGCCAGCGGCGTCGCACGCTCGGGCCGCGCCGGTCGGCGCTCCGGTCGCATCCGAGACGGGCGGGTTGGCTCCGGCGTTTGCACAGGCGCAGTATGGGCAAAAGAGTGCACCGGCGCACACGGGGTCGCGCCTTCTCCGAGGACAACGAGGCAGTTGCAGGACGTAGAGGTTCAGGTCGACGACTCTGTTCTTGTCGACTTCGCAGTCACGGAAACCGACGTCACCGGCGAGTTCCGCTGCACCGACTGCGGGTACGGAGCGGTCGTCCGCCGTGCACTTCCGGCGTGCCCGATGTGTGGCGGCACGTTCTGGGAGAGCCGTCCAACGCGCCTTCGGGACTGAGGCGCGCTCGCCGCCCGCACCGCCGGGGCGGAATACTTTCCAGCGATGACGACTTTGCTCGACCCGAGGGACTCGCGGCTGGGGGCCGCGTCGCTCGCGGCGCTCGTGCGTGCCGTGACCGCTGCGGCGGGGTCGTCGGGCGCCTCCGAGGCGTTGCGGACTCTGGCCGAAGCCGCGCAGACCGTGTCGGGGGCCGAGATCGCGCTCGTCCGCGCGCTCGACGACGGTGCGACGCGGCTCGAAGTCGTGGCCGTCGCAGCACCGCAGGCGCTCGCGGCAGAGTTGTACGGGACGGCGCTGCCGGCGTCAGAGCTCCCGGAAGCGCCGCTCGACGACCTCGCCCAGGCTCCGGCCGCGGTGCGCCGCCTCGCCGAGCGCGCCGGCGCCACCCGGCTTCTGCTGATGCCTGCCCGCGCAGATGGCTACGCCGTCTCGGTCGAGCTCTACGGCTCGGGCGAGCCGTTCGGGGCAGACCAACGAGTCGCCGCCGAGCTGTGTGCCGCGCAGGCTGCTCTCGTGCTCCGCGCGTTCGGCGGCGGCGGCGGCGACGTCTCGTCGCTCGCGCGGCCGGCGCTCGAGCTGGCCGGCGAGGCCCTCGTGGTTGCCATGGAGGAGAAGGACGCGGCGGCTGAGATCATCCGCCTCGCCGCAGGGGTCGCAGGGGCTGCCGCCGCCGTCCTCTGGGAGGGTCGCGACGACTCGTTCGTCCCCGCCACCTCGTGGGGAATCGACCCGGCCGCGAGTCTCGAGACGGCGCGAGAGGCCGCGGAACGTGCTCTCGCCGAGCCGGAACCGACCTCTGTGCAGGTGGCCGGGCTCCCTCAGGACTGGGCGGTGTCGACGACGCTGCCGCTCGGCAGGCCGCCGCTCGGCGTGCTGCAACTGTTCCATCGCGCGGGCGAGGAGCCGGATGCGGAGCAGCTCGCACAGCTGGCGACGTTTGGTGTCCGCGCAGCGCATGCGCTACGGACGGGCGAGCGGGCGCGCCTCCTCGCGCTCGAGCTCGAGCGGACGCAGGCGCTGCTCGAGGTCATCGTCCAGGCGACGGCGGAGCTCTCTGTCTCGCACACCCTGGAGACCGCCGTCGAGCGCGTTGCGGAGCTGCTCGATGTGGATCGCGTGGCCGTCTACCTCTGGGGCACGGGCGACGGCACGCTCGAGGAAGCGGCAAGCCGCAACCTGGACGGCCCGCACTCGCGCGTCGCCGACACGCTGCTCGACGTCGCGCTCGGCCCGGCGCGCGAGGGTGCCGTGCTCGAGGTCGTGGACGTCGCGCGGGACCCACGGCTCGCCGAGGCGGCGGACGCCGCCCGGGAGACGGGAATCGGCTCGGCTCTCGCAGTTCCGCTCACGGCGCGGGGCGACGTCGTCGGACTTCTTGCCGCGTACCCGGCCGGTCGGCCTGCCGCCGGCACGCACGAGACGGCCTTGCTTGCCGCCCTCGCCGGACAGCTCGCGATCGCTGTCCAGAACGCGCAGCTCCACGAGCAGGCGACCTTGCTCGGCCGGGAGCGCGAGGCAGCGCTTGCAGCCGAGCGCGCGGCGGCACGCCAGATCCGCGCGCTCTACGAGGTGTCGCGCTCCTTCGCGCAGAGCCTCCGGCTCGACGAGACGCTCGACGCGCTCGCGCGCACCGTCGTCGAGGTGCTCGATCTCGACGCCGCGGTCGTGAGGATGCCGGACGAGCGCCGCGAGCAGCTCGTGCCGCACGCGGTCCACATCCGGGACGCTCCGTTCGCCGACGCGGTCCGCACCATCCTCACCCAGCCTGTCCCGTTTGGACAGTGGAACGTGCAGCGGCTCTTTCGCGAGCGGCGGGCCTTCCGGCTCGGCTCCGGCCGCAGAGAGCAGTTCTTGCCGGCGCTCGTCCCGTTCCTCGAGAAGGGGTGGACCGCGGCCATCGTTCCCGTTGCCCTGCCGACCGAGGTCGTCGCCTCGCTCGGCATCTTCTCCTTTCGCCCGGGCAGCCCGCTCTCGCAGGAGACGGTCGAGGCGGCCACCGCGCTCGCCTCCCAGGCCGCCCTCGCGATCGACAACGCCCGGCTCTACCAGCAGCAGAAGCAGTTCGCCGACACGATGCAGCGCTCGCTGCTGCCCCGTTCCCGTCCCGTGATCGAAGGGCTCGAGGTTGGCGAGGTGTACGAGCCCTCGGCGCGCGTGGACGTCGGCGGCGACCTGTACGACTTCCTCGAACTCGAGGACGGCCGGCTCGCCGTCGTGCTCGGGGACGTGACGGGGCACGGCGTCGACGCGACGGCCGACATGGCTATGGCGAAGTTCGTCTTCCGCTCGCTTGCTCGGGAGCATCCGGAGCCGGCCGACTTCCTGTCCTCTGCGAACGACGTGATCTGCAGCGAGATCGGCGCCGGCAAGTTCATCAGCATGAGCTACGTGGTCGTCGACGGCCAGAGCGGCACGGTCACCGCCGCGAGTGCAGGTCATCCCGCACCTCGCATCGTGCTTCCCGACGGATCGACGCGACCGTTGGAGGCGCATGGCCTCGTGCTCGGGATCGACGGCGGCCAGGAATACGTGGAATCCGGCGCCGACCTCCCACCGGGCGCGTCGCTCGTGCTCTACACCGACGGTGTTGTCGAGGCGCGGCACAAGGGCGAGCTCTACGGGGACGACCGTCTCGACGCGCTGCTCGCGCAGCGCCACGAGCTGCCGGCCCGCGCGCTGGCCGTCGCCGTTGCGGAGGACGCACGGGAGTTCGCCGGCGGCGACCTCTCCGACGACCTCGCCGTCGTGGTGATTCGGAGGACCTGAGCCGACCGCTCCCCGGACGGAGGTTTCCCGTCCGAAAGCTAGAATCGAGGCGTTCCGTGGCGAAGCGCGCCGGCTTCATCCTCTGTCTCGTCGTCTGCGCCCTCGGCGTGGGGGCCGGGCATGCCCGCGCCGACACGCCTCCTACTCCGACTGTGATCGCGGACGGCGTCCAGATCGGCTCGGTGGACGTCAGCGGCCTCACGGCCGACGAGGCGACTACGGCCGTCCAGGACGCCTATTTCGCCCCGGTCGTGCTGCACGTCGGGCACCACAGCTACTCGGTCTCCCCGCATCACTTCCACACGGCGCTTCCTGTCGGGCCGGCCGTCCAGACCGCACTCACCGCGCCGGTGGACACGGCAATCCCGCTCGAGCCGACGCCGGACATGACGCTCGTCGCGAAGTGGGTGAAGACGCTGGCCGCCAAGACGTATCGCGCGCCAGTCGCCGGCACGCTGCGCCTGCGGAAGAGCCGCCCGTTCTTCGGCACCGCCCATCCGGGCCGCGCATTGCGGCCGTTCCCGATGCGCATGCTGATCCGCGACGCGATCGTCGCCGGCACGCGCACCGTGATTGCGGCGCCGGTGCGGACGCTCAAGGCCGCCTCCGTCAAGGCCGAGCCGGTCGTCGTGATCCACCGCGGACTGAATCGTTTGTACCTCTACGACGGCACGAGGCTCGTGCGCGTCTTCCCCGTGGCGACGGGTCAGGCGGCATGGCCGACGCCGCTCGGCCAGTTCCAGATCGTCGTCAAGCAGAAGAACCCGTGGTGGTTCCCGCCGACCCAGGATTCGTGGGCTGCCGGCGCCAAGCCCGTTCCGCCCGGCCCCGGCAACCCCCTCGGCACGCGTTGGATGGGCCTGAGCGTCTCGGGGGTGGGGATCCACGGCACCGATGAGCCGTGGTCGATCGGACACTCCGAGTCGCACGGCTGCATCCGGATGCAGGTGGCATCCGCGGAGTGGCTGTTCAACCGCGTGCGGGTCGGGACGCCGGTCTTCATCATCCCGGCCTAGCGCGTCGTGTCGGGGCCGCTGAAGCTCGGGGGACAGTCGCTCGCAGTGGCAGGGGTCGGATTCCTCGCGGCCCTCCTCGTCTGGCATCTGACGCACCAGACGCCGCCGCCCAAGGCCGGCTCACGAGCGCCCGCCTTCTCGCTCCCGCGCCTCCGGGGGAGCGGCAACATCTCGCTCGCGTCCTTCCACGGCAAGACGGTCGTGCTCAACTTCTTCGCGTCATGGTGCGAGCCGTGCAAGCGCGAGGCACCCGCCCTCGAGACGCTCTGGCGGCGCAACCGCGCGGACGGCGTCGTCGTCCTCGGCGTCGACAGCGGAGACACCAGAGGCAGCGCGAGGAGCTTCCTCGGCGCGCACGGCGTCACGTACCCGATCGCGTTCGATCCCGACGAGAAGCTCGCCCTGGGGGCGTACGCCGTTCCGGGGCTGCCCGTCACCTACGTGATCGATCCGGCTGGCCGGATCGTCGGGGCGCCGGTGCTCGGCGCGGTCGACAGCAGTGCCTACAGCGGAGAGTTCAACCGCGAGCTGAAGGCGGCGAGCACGGCGTGACCAAGCGGTTGAAAGGCACGGCCCAGCTGGTGGCGCTCGCGTGCGTGGCGGGACTGCTCGCGCTTCTCGTCTGGCAGGTGGCGCACCAGCAGCACGCACCGACCGTGGGCTCGGTGGCGCCGGTGTTCACGCTGCACCGGCTCGAAGGTCCGGGCAGGGTCTCGCTGGCCGCGTACCGGGGCAAGCCGGTCGTGCTGAACTTCTGGGCGTCGTGGTGCCAGCCGTGCAAGAGCGAGGCCGCCGTGCTCCAGCGTGACTGGACGAGCTACCGCCGACGCGGCGTCGTCTTCCTCGGTGTCGACTACCACGACCTCGACAGTGATGCTCGCCGCTTCGTGAACGCGCACGAGCTGACGTTCCCGATGCTCGAGGACGGGTCGGGCGCGGTGACCGGGCGATACGGGATCTCGCAGGTGCCGGAGACGTACGTGCTCGACCGGCAGGGACGGGTCGTCCTGCACCTCGCCGGCCCGATCACCGATCCGGGCTTTGCCGGCAAGTTCCGCGACGCTCTGGCGAAGGCCGACGCGTGATGTTGCGGTTCGCCGCGGTGGTCGTCGTCGCGCTGGCGTTCGCAGGGCCGGCCGCCGCGGCGTGCACGCAGCCGCGCACCTCGCAGGGCTATCTCGACGGCCAGGTCATGTGCCCGACCTGCCACACGACGCTCGACATGTCCGACTCGCAGGCCGCGGTGCAGATCAAGGGCTTCATCGCGAAGAAGATCGCCGCCTGCTGGACGGCGAAGCAGATCGAGACGGCGCTCGTCGCAAACTACGGGCAGCAGATCCTCGCGGCTCCGTCGCACAAGGGATTCGACCTGCTCGCGTGGTGGCTGCCGATCGTGGGCGTTCTCGCCGGCGCGCTCGCACTCGCCTTCGGGGTCTGGCGCTGGAGCCGCAGGTCGGGACCCGAGGAGCCGGCCGAGCCCGCAGGCTCCGGGCTCGACGACGAGACCGAGCGGCGCCTCGACGAGGTGCTGGCGCGCTTCGAGTGATGGGCGGGCGCCTCGGCATCTCCTTTGCCGCCGGCTTCGTCTCGATCGTCCTGCCGTGCGTGCTGCCGCTCGTTCCGGGCTACCTCGCGGCGCTGTCGAGCGTCGAAGCCGGGCAGCTCGGCCAGCGCGGCACGGCCAGGCGCGTCGTGGTCTCGAGCCTGCCGTTCATCTTCGGCTTCACAGTCGTCTTCGTCGTCCTGGGCGCCGGAGCCGCCGCCGTCGGGAGTGTCCTCTCGGCGGAGGCCCGCACGCAGGTAGCCGGCTTCATCCTCATCGTGCTCGGCCTCGCGTTCGTCGGGCTGCTGCCCGTGCCCGAGCGCGTGCTGGCGCCGGGTTTGCTCACGGGAGCCCGGCGGCGCGGTTCCGGCGCCCTCCTCGGCGGGGCGTTCGCCGTCTGCGCCGCGCCCTGCATCGGCAGCGTGCTCGGCGCCGTGCTCGTCCTCGCGAGCACGAGCGGAACCGTGCTGAAGGGGACCGTGCTCCTCGCTGCGTACGCGCTCGGCCTGGGCGCGGCGTTCCTCGTCGCCGGTCTTGCGTTCGCCCGCGCGATGGGGGCCTTCCGCTGGCTCCGCGATCGCTACATGCTGATCCAAATGGCGAGCGGCATCGTGCTGATCGCGCTGGGGCTGCTTCTCTTCTTCCATCGCGAGTGGTGGCTCCAGGTCGGGGTCAATCGCGCCTTGATCGACCTCGGTCTCGCGAAGCCCTAGAAGGAGGGTTTGGCGAAACTCAGACTGGGCCGCTGGCGCACGTTGCTCGCTCGCTGAGCGGCGTCCTCAGTCGCTCGAATAGCGCTGCTATTCGACCTCCCTGCGTCCTTGTCAGCGAACGACCATCGCACGCCGACGACGAGCGGCCTTCCGCCGAACCCTCCTAGACCCGCGGCGGCGCGAGCTCGAGCAGGCCCTCGGCAACGCAGGCCCGAGCCGCCTCGATCTGCAAGAGCACGTCCTTGACGTCGACCCCGCGATGCTCCGGCGCAAACGGCGAGAGCCGGCGCGTCGCCTTGTCCAGCTGGCTCGCGGTGGCGACGGGCTTACCGCGTCCGGCCTGGTACCACGCGACGGCGACGTGGACGAGCCCCTGGAAGAAATCCCGCTCCTCTGCCGGCGCGGCGCGCCACGCATCTTCGAGCTCTTCATGCGCCTCGAAGTAGCGTCCGGCGCGAATTGCCTCGAGCCCGCGCTTGTATGCAGCGTCCATCGCCCTTTAACCTTCCCTCGTGGCCACGATCCTGCTGTGTGGGGTCGACCTCTTTATGCGGGGGAAGCTCGAGGCGATCCTGCCCGGCCATCGTCTCATCACGACCGACCATACGGAGGACCCGGAGCTCGTTCTCGCGGACATCTCGCGTATCGACGCCGAAGAGGTCGCGGACGCCTATCCCGACATCCCGATCGTCGGTTTCACGAACCACACGGACACGTCCGGGCTGCGCGCTGCGCACGCGGCCGGCTTCGACCAGGTGCTCGCGAAGTCGGCACTTGCAGAGCGGCTCGCCGACGTCGTGGCCGAGCTTTCAGGATCTCCTGAACCCTGACGGTTGAGGGTGCGTCCGTCCGCGGCGGCTATCTACAGTAGGGCGCTGTGACGTACATCATCGCCGAGCCCTGCATCGACATCAAAGACCGCTCCTGCGTCGACGTCTGCCCGGTCGATTGCATCCACGAGTTCGACCGGATCCTGATCATCGATCCCGAGGAGTGCATCGACTGCGGGGCGTGCGAGCCGGAGTGCCCGGTCGAGGCGATCTTCCCCGAGGACGCGCTACCGGACAAGTGGAACGCGTTCGTGGAGATCAACTACGCCTACGACAAGGGCGCGGACGTCATCAACGGGCTCACGCAAAAATATGCGGACGAGAACAACGTCCAGAACGAGCCCATCGAATAATCGCGGCGCGTCGGGGTAAGTGCCGGTCATGCACCCGAAGACGCTCGACCACGTCGCCTACTGGCTCGCAGACCGCGATGCCGTCGCGGATTTCGCCGTCCGCCACCTCGGGATGCACGTGGTCGACAGAACGGACGCGTTCACGCTCGTCGGCGCCGACGCACGGCGTGGGAAGCTGACGCTCTTCGCGGCCGGCGGGCCTCGGGAACGTGGGGCGCTCGAGCACGTCGCGCTGCGCGTACGCGACCTCGAGGGGGCGCTTGCTCAGCTGCCCGACGACCTTGAGATCGAGCGGCGGAGCGAGGGCGAGGCGTACTTCGAGCTGGCAGAGGGTGTCGCGCTCGGCCTCGTCGAGGCCGAGACGGATCTCGACTACGACCTCGACCATGTCGCGCTGCGTTCGGCGGACCCGCCGACCGCGGCCACCGACTATTGCTCGCTCGGCTTTCGGGCCGCCCCGCCCGGTCGATCCGGGTACCCGCGGGTCGAGGTGGGCGGGGCGTGGGTCGAGTTCCAGCCTGGCGAGTCGGGAGCGCCGGAGCGGCCGCTCCTCAACCACCTAGCCGTCCTCGTCGACTCGGCGGACGAGCACGAGGCCGCCGCTCGGGACCTCGGCGTGGAGATCGACGACGTGGTGGACGCGCCGAACACCCTCGCGGTGTTCGTCTGGGGCCCGGAACGCGTCCGGATCGAGTACGTCGAGCACAAGCCGACGTTCTCGCTGACCTGAGTTGCACGTCACCGTTGCGGGCGCTGGAATGGCAGGCCTCGTCGCCGCTGCGCGCCTGCGCGAGCTCGGGCACGAGCCGCGCGTACTCGAGAAGGGAATACGGCCGGGCGGCTCGATGCTTCTCTCCTCCTGCGTCGTGTGGCGGCATCTCGAGTGGGAGCGGTTCCGCGACGAGTGCCCCGGCGGCGACGAACAGCTGCAGCGGCTGATCTGGGAGCGTCTCGACGGCGGGCTCGCGTGGCTCGAATCGCTCGGCGCCGAGCCGGTCTGGCGCGACACCGAGAAGCCGTTCACGACCGGCCGCCGCTACGACCCACAGGCGCTGACGGAGCTTCTCGTGGAGGCGGCGGGAGGGGTGGAGCTCGAGCAGCCGCTCCCGGCAGACGCCGAGCCACCCGTCCTGCTCGCGACGGGTGGGTTCGGCGGTCGGCTGGCGCGCGAGCGCGATCTGCTCCTGCGGGCGAATCCGTGGAGCGAGGGCGACGGACTCGACTTCGCCGTCGCTCGCGGCGCACGAACCACTGCGGGGATGGACGAGTTCTACGGTCGTGCGATGCCGGCCCCGCCGGCGCGGATCAGCGAGGAGGACTTCGTCCCGCTCGCACAGCTCTACGGCCGAGAGGCGCGCATCTTCACGAACGACTGGAGTGAGATAACGCCTCGACGCGTCGCGTGGCACGAGAACGACCTCGTTCAGATGATCGGCCGCCGCGCGTGGTACTGCGTCAGCGAGACGAACGACCGGATCGAGGCCGTCCGGGAGGCCGGCGGTACCGTCATCGACCAGGAGCTCGGCCTCGCGGTGCACGTCGCGGGTGCGGTGACGCACACGATCGGCGGCCTGCGAGTTGACGAGCAGGCGCATGTGGCCGGCGTCGAGGGCGTCTGGGCTGCCGGAGTCGATGCGGGCGGCGTGGCGACGGGCGGCTACTCGAGCGGCCTCGCGCAGGCGCTCGTGCTCGGCCTGGCCGCCGCCGACTCGATCGCGGCGCGCTAGCCGGCCAGGTACGCGCAGACGCGGCGGTCGCCGGGCAGCGGCGACGGGCCGAGCTTCGTCACGCGTAGCTGTTCGCCCTCGACCTCGACCTGGGAGCCGATGGACGGCGCGTCGCCGTCCTGCTCGACGAGCTCGTAGCCCGATGTCTTCCAGACAAAGAGGAGATGCTGGTGTGCGCCGTTGCCGTCCACAGCGCGAAGACTAATCGTCGCCCGTCGGCTGGCCGCGCAGTTCGAGTCTCATGGTCGTTCCCTCTACCTCGTGGTCGAGCGTGAGCGTGGCCCCGAGGGTCCGGGCCCGTTCGCCGAGCACTTCGAGAGCGCGCCGCCGGCGCTCGGTCGGCGCGTCGTCCTTGATCACGAGGCTGAGTGTTCCGGGCGCATCGGAGGTGGCCGTGACCTCGAAGCGGGAGGGAGGCCCGCGGCGAATGGCTTCCTCGAGTGCCTCACGCACGATCTGGTAGAGCGCGGCCTGGGTTCGCTCGCCCAGCTCGTCGATCAGCGCAACGTCGAGCGAGATAGCGATCCGGTGCTCGCGGCCGCGGGACTGCACGAGCGCGTCGACCGCCGCAGTGAATCCGTGATCGCGCAGTGCGACCGGCTCGAGGTTGAAGGAGAGGTCGCGGAGCTCCCCGACCGTCGTCCTCGTGCGGGCCAGCGCGCGGTCGAGGATCTCGCGCGCCTGGTCGGACTCGCCGCGGCTGATCAGGTCGAGCGACGCGTCGAGCATCAGCGCCACGCCGGCAAGCGACTGCACCGGGCCGTCGTGGAGAAACAGCGCGATGCGCCGCCGCTCGTCTTGCTCCGCCGCGAGCACCTGCTCGGCCGGCCCGCCGTTTGCAGCGGTGGCCGCGTGGCTCTCGGTGTCGGTCGACGCCTTCACTAGTCGATGATCGCTTCGCGCAGCGCGATTGCGACCGCGTGCGTGCGCGTGTCTGCTTCGAGCTTGGCGAGGATGTGCCGGACATGGCTCTTCACGGTCTCCTGGCTGATGAAGAGCTGCGTCGCGACGTCGGCGTTCGACATTCCGTCGGCCAGGAGCTGGAGAATCTCGCGCTCCCGCCCGGTCAGCATGTCGTCCTTGTCGCGGCCCGTCAGGAAGGCCGGCATGAGCGCCGGGTCGACGTAGCCCTCGCCGCTCGCAACCTTCTCGATCGCGCGCAGCAGCGTCTCGTGCGGCGCCTCCTTCAGGACGTAGCCCTTCGCGCCCGACTCGAGGCCGCGGCTGAGCAGACTCCGCTCGCTGTAGGCCGTGAAGATGAGGACGGAGCTGTCGGGCACCTTTTCCATCAACACCTTCGTCGCCTCGAGCCCATCCATGCCGGGCATGCGGACGTCCATAATCACGACGTTGGGACGGCGCCGCTCGGCGAGCGCGACGGCGGTCTCGCCGTCGGCCGCCTCCCCGATCACACGGATGTGCGGCGCTCGGCTGAGCGACAGGCGAAGCCCCTCGCGCACGACCTCGTGGTCGTCCACGATCAGGCAAGTGATCTCGGCAGCGGCTATAGCCGGGAGATCATAGTTCCGCGATCTGCTGTCACATCGCCGCGATCTGGAGCTGCTCGGCCTGCGCGGCGGGCTCGAGCCGCACACGCCGCCTGTCGCGGACGCCGTGGCTGCGTGTGAGCGACCGGACTTGCTCCCGCACCGGATCGGTCTCGCGCCTCGGGAGATAAGCCCCGCGGCGGTAGAGCTGCTCGTACCTGGGCAGGAGCTCCGGCCAGTCGCGCTCGAGTGCGGCGAGGAAGTGCTCGCGCGTCCCGGGACGCAGATAGAGGAGGCTCGCCCAGATCCCCGTCGCACCCGCCGCCCGCGCCTCGCGCACCACGTCGGCGAGCAGTTCGGGCCGGTCGCTCAGGCCCGGCAGGATCGGCGCCATGCCGACGCGCGCGTCGATGCCTGCCTCCACCAGCCGCGAGAGCGCACGCAGCCGCTGGCGCGGCGGCGACGTTCCCGGCTCGGTGCAGCGCCAGATCTCGGCGTCGAGCGTCGGGACGGAGAAGGTCACGGACACGTCCGCGCGGCGGGCCGCCTCGACGAGCACGTCGATGTCGCGCACGATGAGCGGCCCCCGCGTGATGATCGAGAAGGGGCTGGCGGCCTCGGCGAACGCCTCGATGCAGCCTCGCGTCAGCTGGTAGCGGCCCTCGGCCGGCTGATACGGATCGGTCGCGGCGCCGACCGCCGCAGGCTCGCGCTGCCAGGAGGCGCGCCCGAGCTCCCGCCGGAGGACGTCGACGACGTTCGTCTTGACGCGGATGCTCGCGCCGTAGCGGTCGTCCCACGGCCGGTCGGCGCGTGCCTCGAAGGCGCGGACGTAACAGAACGTGCACCGGTGGGCACAGCCCATGTAGGGATTGAGCGTCCACGCGAACGGCATGCCGCGGACGCGGTTGAGTGCGTTGCGGCACGGCTCCTCTCGGTACTCGGCTCGCATCCCTGGAGGATAGCGAACGTATGTTCGTTTGGGCTGCGCGCTCCGGGTCGCTCCCTATACTCCGGCCGGAGAGTTGGTCGAGAACCCTCCTAGTACCTACGCCCTCGAGGTGAGGGCGTGACACTCCTCTTCGAGCTGATCGGGGTCGCAGTCCTGATCCTGCTCAACGCGTTCTTCGTGGCCGCGGAGTACGGCCTCGTCACGGCGCGCCGGACGCGGATCATCGAGCTGCAGCACCAGGGGAACCGCCGCGCGCGCGACGTCCTGCGGATCACGGGCGACCCGGGTCGCTTCATCGCCGCGATGCAGCTCGGCGTCACGCTCACCTCGCTGGGCATCGGCGCGCTGGGCGAGGCGACGCTGTCGCGCGAGTTCGACAAGTGGATGTCCACGGTGCTCGCCGTGCTCATCGCCTACGCGATCCTCAGCTTCTTCCACGTCGTCTTCGGGGAGCTGGTGCCGAAGGGTGCGGCACTCGGGCACGCCGAGGGGACGGCGCTCTGGGTCTCGACCCCCGTGCGCGGGTTCCTGACAGCCTTTCGCCCGTTCATCTGGGCGCTGCAAGCCGCAAGCGACGCGATCCTCCACTCGTTCGGGCTCGAGCCGCCCGGCGCCGAACGCGAGGTTCACTCCGAGGCCGAACTTCGGATGCTCGTCTCGCGCTCGACCCAGCAGGGACAGATCGAGGAGGACGAGCGCGAGATGATCGACAAGGTCTTCGTCTTCGGTGACAAGGACGTCGCCGACGTGATGGTGGCGAAACCGGACGTGTCCGCGGTCTCGGTCGACATGCCGGCCGAGGAGGCGCTCGCCGTCGTCCTCGACTCGCCTTTCACGCGCTATCCCGTCTTCCGCGAGTCGCTCGACGACATCGTCGGCGTCCTGCACGTGCGCGACCTCTTCAAGGCTATTCACGACCGTGGGCTGGAGGGCCTCGATCTCGCGTCGTTGCTGCGCCCGGCGTACGTGATCCCGGAGACGAAGGACCTCGCTTCGCTCCTGCAGGAGTTCCGCCGCACGAACAGCCACTTCGCCGTGGTGGTCGACGAGTACGGCGCGATGGCCGGAATCGCGACGCTCGAGGATCTGCTCGAGGAGATCGTCGGCGAGATCGAGGACGAGTTCGACGTGCCCGAGGAGCAAGTCGAGCAGATCGCCGAGGACGAGTACCGCGTCGACGGGATGTTCTCGATCGACGAGTTCAACGGGCGGTTCGGCACCGAGTTGCCGGACGAGGACTTCCACACGGTCGCCGGTTTCGTCTTCGGCCAGCTCGGGCGGGCCCCGGAGCCGGGCGACGACGTCTCGTACGACGGAATGCGCTTCGACGTGCTAGAGGTGGAGGGCAACCGCATCGAGCGAATCGCGGTCACCTTCGAGCAACGCCCCGAGCCGCGCCGCGACGAGAACGGGGACTACGTCGACGAGGACGAGGTCGAGTAGAAGCGGTCGACGCTCAGGTACGAGGACGCCGGCGCAGGCGACCGCACCTTCTCTAGGCGCAGCTCTACGGCACGCGGCCGGGGCGCATCGGCCCGCGCGCCCAGTGCCCGCGTGTCTGTCCACCTCTCCGCGCTCGCCACATGAGCGGCCGGACGACGAAGACGAAGAGCAGCGGAACCGCGAACCAGGCAGCGTGGCCCCTCGTGGCGAACATCGCAAACGCGAGCGGGACGAGAATGAAAGGAACCGGCCATGGCAGCCAGCGCGACCGTTGTCTGGCCGGGACGACGTCAGCCCCGTCGCGGGGCAAATCGATGACGAGCTGGTCGAGGTCGGCGTAGGTCTTCGCCGGCAAGCAGCGTTCGAGTCTCATCTGAAACTCGTCCGTGTCCAGTCGCCCTTCGGCATGGCTTTGTCGCAGGATCTCGCTCACCGCATCGCGTTCCTTGTCGCCGACGCGGAGCGAGCGGTCGCGAGGCCCGTCAGAGTCGTACCGATTCTCACTCGTTGTAGCCACGTCGTCCTTCCAGCCTAGGCGTACGTCTCGCCAGCGTCAGCCGCGGGCAGGGCGTAGATCACAAACGTGCTCTTGGCCAAGATCAAGCCAAGCGAGCACGACTCAAGTGTACGCCGCTCGCGCTGACATCCATGGGTCATTCCGGAACACCGGCCCAGGCGAGCGATCGGTCACCCGAGCTCGAGCGGCTCGATCCCGCCTTTGGCGATCGTCCACGCGGCGAGCTCGTCGCGCGCGACCGAGTAGATGAAGTACGGCCGGCCCTGCCAGAGGCCGACGTTCTCGACGTCGGTGCGCGACGGGCGAGGTGGGGCAGACACGTGGGAGTGGACGACCGCGAGCCCGTATCCGTCGTCCTCGAGGAACCAGAGCTCCGGGGCGACCTCGAGCTCGAAGCGGTACGGCGACTTGGCGCCGTTGCGTCCCGGCTCATAGCGGTCGGCAACGCCGTCGCGCAATACGAGCAGGCCGCAGCTCTCGTTCGGCAGCTCCTGTCGTGCATGGTCGGCGAGCGCCTCGCGCACCGCCGGCGGCACTACCACCACAGCTTGCTCTCGTCGATCTCCTCGCCCCGCCAGAAGCCCGCGGAGAGGTACTTCCAGCCGCCGTCGGCGAGGATGCAGACCACGACTCCCTCGTCGAGCTCGTCGGCGAGCCGGCGGCCGACGTGGAGGACGGCGCCGCTCGAGACTCCCGCGAAGACGCCCTCGCGCTCGAGGAGCGCGTGCGCGTCGGCGACGGCGTCCTCGTTCGAGACGAGCAGCTTCCGGTCGAGCTTCGAGACGTCGAGGATCGGAGGCACGTAGCCGTCGTCGAGCGAGCGCAGCCCCATGACGGGATCGCCGGGCAGCGGCTCGGCGGCGGCGACGACGACGTCGGGGAAGCTCTCGCGCACCCGTGTGCCGGCGCCCATCAGCGTCCCGCCGGTGCCGAGGCCCGCGACGAGCACGTCGACGCGGTCGAGGGCAGCGGCGATCTCCGCGCCCGTGCCCTCGTAGTGGGCGCGCGGGTTCGCCTCGTTCGCGTACTGGAACGGCATGAAGTAGCGCGGCTCCCGCTCGGCCAGCTCGAGCGCGAGACGGACCGCGCCGTTCGAGCCTTCGGCGCCGGGCGACTCGACGATCGTCGCGCCGTACAGGCGCAAGAGTTGTCGGCGCTCCTCGGTCGCGTTCTCCGGCAGAACGCAGGTGAGCCGGTAGCCCTTGAGCTTCGCGACGAGCGCCAGCGCGATGCCCGTGTTGCCGGAGGTCGGCTCGAGCAGCTGGCGGCCCGGCTCGAGCTCGCCTGCGGCCTCGGCCGCTTCGATCATCGACAGCGCCACGCGGTCCTTGATCGAGCCGGTCGGGTTCTGGCCTTCGAGCTTCGCGTACAGGCGCACCGACGGCTTCGGCGAGAGGCGCGGCAGCTCGACGAGCGGAGTGTTGCCTACGAGCTCGAGCAGGGAGCCCGCGGTGCGGACGCTAGAGCCCACCGGCCATCGCCGGGAGGAGGATCACGGTGTTCCCATGCTCGATCTGCGTGTCGAGCCCGTCGAGCGTGCGCACGTCCTCTCCTTCGACGTAGACGTTCACGAACGGCGCGATCTCCTCGTTCTCCACGAGCTGCGGGCGCAGCGAGGGGAAGCGGGCCATCAGGTCGTCGAGCAACTCGCGCACCGTGCCGCCCTCGGCGGGCACCTCGCGCGCGCCTCCGACCTCGCCGCGGAGCTGGGGTGGAATCCGCACGACGCTCATGCGTGCGTAGGCCTCCCCGAACAGAACTCGACGTAGTCGACGTACTCCGTGATCGTGGGCGACTCGCCGCAGACGGGGCAGTTCGGGTCGCGGCGGAGAGTGACCTCGCTGAACTCGGTCGCGAGCGCATCGAACAGGAGCAGCCGGCCGACGAGCGACTCGCCGATCCCGAGGCAGAGCTTGAGCGTCTCGCTCGCCTGCAGGGAACCGATGATCCCCGGCAGGACGCCGAGCACGCCACCCTCGGCGCAGCTCGGGGCGAGCTCGGGTGGCGGAGGTTGCGGGAAGAGGCAGCGGTAGCACGGGCCGTCATGTGGCTTGAAGACCGTGGCTTGCCCCTCGAAGCGGTAGATCGAGCCGTGGACGAGCGGGATGTCGTGCCAGACCGCGGCGTCGTTGATCAGGTACCGCGTCGGGAAGTTGTCGGCGCCGTCGACGATCACGTCCCAGCCGTCGGCGAGGATCCGCTCGACGTTCTCGGACGTCAGCCGCTCGATGTACGGCACGACCTCGACGTCCGGATTGAGCTCCTCGAGCGTCCGCTTCGCCGACTCGGCCTTCCAGTCGCCGAGGCGCCCGGTCGAGTGGAGCACCTGGCGCTGCAGGTTCGACGCGTCCACGCGGTCGTCGTCGACGATCCCGAGCCGTCCGACGCCCGCGGCCGCGAGGTAGAGCGCGGACGGCGAGCCGAGGCCCCCGGCGCCGAGCAGCAGCACGCGCGAGTCGAGCAACTTGAGCTGGCCCTCTTCGCCGACCTCCGGGATGAGGACGTGGCGGCTGTAGCGCTGGCGCTTCTCGCCGTCGAGCGTGCGCGGCAGCTCGGTGGGGAGGCCGCTCCGCTTCCAGTCGGTGTAGCCGCCGGCGAGCGAGACGACGTGTTCGTAGCCGAGCTCCTCGAGCGATTTCGCAGCGAAGGCCGAGCGGTTGCCGGCGGCGCAATAGAGGAAGATCGGTTGCGAGCGATCGGGCGCCGCCTGCTCGATCCGCGACTCGAGGTTGCCGCGCGGGATGTGGATCGCGCCCGGGATCCGTCCCTCGGTCCATTCGTCGAGCTCGCGGACGTCGACGACGAGCGGGCGCTCGGGAGCGTCGAGCAGGTCGCGCGCCTGCGTGACGTCGACCTCGTCGATCTCCGACTTGACCTGCTGCAACAGTTCGCGGTAGCTGGGCATCGCTTTCGGAAATGTAGCGACCCGGTTCGCGGCTACGCTCGAAATCGTGGCCACAGCAGTTCGCCCGCTTGCGGCGGCTCGGAGCCGGCGCGTCGTCCTGTTCGTCGTTGTGATCGCGCTCGTCGCCGCAGGAGCCGTCGTGGGGGCGACGCTGTGGCAGACGCGCGGCGAGACCACCACCGTGCCGAGTGCGGTGATCAAGGCGCAGTCGGGAACTCCGCCGGTCTTCTTCGACTTCGGTCTCCGCGGCGGCCGAGAGGTGCAGGATCTCTCCCGCGCTGCCGACCTCCTCAACGCGAAGAAGCTCGCTGCGGCTCGCGCGATCTTCGAGCGCTACCATTCGCTCCAGGCCCGGATCGGGCTCGCCTTTGCGGACTGGTCCAACGGCGACGGCCTCGTCACGCTGAAGACGCTGGTCGCGCAGTACCCCGACAGCCCGGCCGCGCAGTATCACCTCGGCTGGGCTCTGTACTGGTCCGGGCGCGTCGCGGACGCGGCCAGGGAGTGGAAGCGCGTCGACACGCACTTCCCCGACTCGCCCGAGTCGGTCGAGGCCGAGAACCAGCTCTACCCCTCCGACCAGTCGGGCCTGCCGAACCTCTTCTTGCCGGTGAAGCTGCCGCAGGCGGCGAGCCGTGCCGCGCAGCAACGCGCGCTCGCGAGCGCGGCGCGCGGGCGGAACGTCGAGGCGAAGCTCCGCTACGGCTACTTCCTCTGGGAACTCTGGCATCGGGTCTCGGCGGAGCGCCAGTTCGCTGCTGCTGCTCGGCTCGCGCCGCACAACCCGTATGCGCGGACGGCGGCAGCGGTCGCGCTCTTCAGCAAGGCGGCGTCGCCCCGCGCCTTCTCACGGCTCGGCCCGCTGACCGCCGTCTTCCCGCACGCACCCGTCGTCCGCTTCGAGCTCGGCCTGCTCCTCATCTCGACTGCGCAACCGGCGAAGGGTCTGAAGCAGCTTCGGCTGGCCGCTGCCGAGGCTCCTCGCTCGCCCTACGCGAAAACAGTACGAACCCTGCTTTCCAGCATTGGGAAGCATGGGACCAAGTAAAGAAAATATGAGCCGAACGGCCTATGGCGGTGGCGGCTCCGCGCATGGCATCCTCCGGCATCGCACGGAGGGGGAAATGGCCGAAACAGCAGTAGAGGTGGCGTCACCTAGCGAGGTTTTCGAGGTCGAGGAGGCGCGGAGCCTGCTCGAGGCGGCGCAGGCGGCCGGTCGTGTCAACGCCGAGGAGCTCGCACTTTCGCTCGACGAGCTCGAACTCGAGCCGGCTCAGATCGAGGAGGTCTACCGGGCGCTCGAGGAGCTGCAGGTCGAGGTCGTCGACGCGCAGGCCACCGAAGCGGACGTCAAGGCGCCGGCGCGGATCGACGAGACCGTCCGGGAGGTCTCGACCGACGCGCTGCAGCTGTTCCTCAAGGACATCGGCAAGGTCCAGCTGCTGACCGCGGCCGAGGAGGTCGAGCTCGCGAAGCGGATCGAGCGCGGCGACCATGGCGCTAAGCAGGAGATGGTCGAGGCGAACCTCCGCCTCGTCGTCTCGATCGCCAAGCGTTACCGCAACCAGGGCCTGCCCTTCCTCGACCTGATCCAGGAGGGGACGATCGGCCTGGTCCGCGCGGCCGAGAAGTTCGACTGGCGCAAGGGCTACAAGTTCTCGACGTACGCGACGTGGTGGATCCGCCAGGCGGTCGCCCGCGCGCTCGCCGACAAGGGCCGCACGATCCGGATGCCCGTCCACGTCGTCGAGAAGCTCAACAAGATCGTTCGCTCCGAGCGCAAGCTGCGCGGCGAGCTCTGCCGCGAGCCGCTGCCGATCGAGATCGCGATCGACATCGACCTGCCGCTCGACGAGGTCGAGCAGATCCTCCGCACCTCGCAGGCTCCGATCTCGCTCGAGAAGCCGGTCGGCGACGAGGAGGAGTCGGAGTTCGGGCACTTCCTCACCGACGAAAACGCCCCGCTCCCCGACGAGGTGGCCGACACGACGCTGCGCCAGGAGCTGCTGGGCGACATCCTCGGCACGCTCTCGCAACGCGAGAGGCGCGTGCTCGAGCTGCGCTACGGCCTCGGCGGCGAGCAGCCGCGTACCCTCGACGAGGTCGGCCGCACGTTCAACGTGACACGCGAGCGGATCCGCCAGATCGAGAACCAGAGCCTGAAGAAGCTCCGCGCGCTCGCGGCCACGGATTCGCTCAAAGACGTCGCGTAGCAGGCGTAGACTCCGCCGGTGCGGAAGCTCGGGCCTGAGGATCTCGGCGACCTGCTCGAGCTGCCGCTCGTTGCCGTTCTGGCCACATATCGCATGGACGGCGGCGTCCTGCTCTCGCCGGTCTGGCATCAGTGGCGGGACGGCGGCTTCGACGTTGCGGTCGGCCCCAACGACGTCAAGCTGAAGCATCTCCGCCGCGACCCGCGGGCCAGCATCGTCGTCTACGAGCACGAGCCTCCGTACCGCGGGCTCGAAGTGCGCGGCGAGGCGCGTCTCGTCCAGGGTGGCGGCCTGGCCCCACTCAGCTCGATGGCTGTTCGCTACCTCGGCCCGGAGGGCGGCCCGGCGTATGTGGAGTCGGTCTCCGCTGCGGACACCGTGCTCGTCCGGCTGGAGCCGGGGGAGCTCCGCGGCTGGGACTTCGCCGACGACCTGGGCTGAGCTACCGCCCCAGGAAACTCTCGAGCGAGCTCGCGATCCCGGCGGCATCGAGCCCGTGCGCAGCGCGATGCTCCGCTCCCGTGCCGTAGCGGCGGAACTCCTTGTTCGGGACGCCCAGCGCGAGCAGGCGGTGCGGCCGGTCGCGCAGCGCGACTGCGATCTCTGAAGCCGAAGTGCCGGCGAGGTACGGCTCGACGAGGACCACGTCTGTCCCCGTCCCGAGTGCGTCGCGCACCTCGTCGTGCGGGAACGGCCGCACGGTTGCGATGTAGGCGACGGTCACGTCTCGGTCGGCGGTCGCCTCGAGGACGGGCGTCAGCGTCGGGCCGACGGCGACCACGAGCGGTGCGCCGTGCGAGCCGTGGCGGAGCACGGTGAGCCAACTCCCGTCGACGCGGGCGTGATTGGTCTCCTCGCTCAGCCGGAGATAGGTGCGGCCGTCGCCGCCGAGTGCCTGACGAAACAGCCGCTCGGCTTCGTCGACGTGGCCGGGGATGTGGATCGTCCAGCCGGGCAGCGCCGCGACGAGCGCGACGTCCTCGGGCGCCTGGTGTGTGCGCCCCTCGTGTGCGGCGTCGTATGACGCACCGATGCTGACGAGGACGGCGCCGAGGTCGTTGTGGCCGAGGTCGAGCTTGAGCATCTCGTACGGGCGCTCGACGAGGAACGGCGTGTAGGAGTGCGCGATCGGTCGGTAGCCGTCGAGCGCGAGGCCGGCCGCGACGCCGATCATCAGCTGCTCGCGGATGCCGACGTCGAAGTGCCGCGGATGCTCACCGATCGAGTCGGTTCCGATCTGGGCCGTGACGACGGCGACTCGCTCGTCCTCGTCGAGCGCGGTGCGGGCGAGGTCGTAGAAGCGCTGGCGCATGGCGGTCATTTCGCCTCCACCTCCGCGACGATGCAGCGCGGTTTCGTGGCCTCGGGATCGGGGGTCAGCGCGGCCTCGAGCTGCTCGTGGTCGCGCCCGTCGACGCGCTGCGCCGCCCAGCCTTCGAGCATGAAGCGGCGCTCGACGCCCTCCGGCCATCCGTGCGAGGACGAGTCGTTGTCGATCACGACCGCCGTCAGCGAGGCGAGCCCGATGCGTCCGGCGTACTGCACCGCCTCCCAGTTCGAGCCTTCCTCGAGCTCGGCGTCGCCGACGAGGCAGATGACGCGGCGGCCGGTGAGGGCGCTGCCGACGGCGACTGCGAGCCCATGGCCGAGCGAGCCGCTCGAGAACTCGGCGCCCGGCACGAGCTTGCGGTCGGGGTGGTGGCCGAGCGGCGAGTCGAAGTCGCCTAAGCGGTCGAGGAGCTCGGCCGGCAGCAGCCCTTTCCCTGCAAGTACGGCGTAGTACGCCGCCGGGCCGTGGCCCTTCGAGAGGATGAAGCGGTCGTCTCTGTCGAGGATTCGGTCGTAGAGAACCCAGAGCACGTCGAGCGTCGAGAACGAGCTCCGGTCGTGCTTCTCGTCGCCGATCAGCCGCGTGAGCAGCGCCGGCAGATCCTCATAGCTGAGTGTCGTCGCGATTGCCATGCCGGAACCGTAGAACTTCAACTAAGGTTGAAGTCAAGTGGCGAGAGAACTCACCATCGGCGAGCTCTCCGAGCGGAGCGGCGTCTCCCAGTCGGCTCTTCGTTTCTACGAGCGAGAAGGGCTCATCTCCGCCCGGCGCACGGACGGCAACCAGCGGCGCTACGCGAGCGTCACGCTGCGGCGCGTCGCCCTCGTGCAGGCCGGGAAGGCGGCCGGTGTTCCGCTCGAGCGCATCCGGGTGGCCCTCGACGAGCTGCCCGCCGGCCGGACTCCGACGAAGCGCGACTGGGAGCGTCTCTCGCGGAGCTGGCGGCGCGAGCTCGACGAGCGCATCGCGACGCTCGAAGGGATCCGCGGTCGCCTGACGACGTGCATCGGCTGCGGCTGCCTCTCACTGCGGACGTGTGCCTTGCTCAATCCGGGTGACGAAGCGGGTTCGCTCGGCGGCGGAGCGCACTATCTCCGTAAAGTCTCCCCCCGTGGATGAGGCCTGGCGCGCCGAGCTGGCGGAGTTGATTGCGATCCCGAGCGTGAGCGCCGACCCGGCCCACCGGGAGGACGTGAAGCGCGCGGGCGAGTGGGTGTGCGAGCTCATCCGCCGCATCGGTGGGACGGCCGAGCTGACGCCGTTCGGCGAGCGCGAGCTCGTCCTGGGCGAGATCCCCGCGTCGAACGGCGCCGGCGATGCGCCGACCGTGCTCGTCTACAACCACTTCGACGTCCAGCCGCCCGCGCCGCTCGAGCTCTGGAAGTCGGACCCGTTCGAGCTCGAGGTTCGCGGCGAGTGGGCGTACGGGCGTGGCGTCGCCGACGACAAGGGACAGCTCTGGCTCGTCCTCAAAGCCGCACAGCGACTCGTCGAGGCGGGCGCGCTGCCGGTCAACCTCCGCATCGCGTTCGACGGCGAGGAGGAGGTCGGCGGCCACACGATCGCCGACTGGGTCGCGCAGGACGAGCGAGGCGCGGATGCCTGCGTGATCTTCGACGGCGGAATGCTGCGCCGCGACGTCCCGACCATCGAGCTCGCCACCCGCGGCCTCGTCGGCGTCGACGTCAAGGTGCGGACCGGCGATCGCGACCTTCACTCCGGGATGTACGGCGGCGTCGCGCTGAATGCCATCCACGTGCTCATGCGCTGTCTCGACGCCGTGCTCGCCGGGCCGGACGGCCGTCTGCCCGAGCCGTTGCGCGCGGGGATCGCGGCACCGACCGCGGAGGAGCTCGACGCGTGGTCGAAGCTGCCGTCCGGCGCCGAGGCCATCTCCGACGCAGGCGCAAAGCCGCTCGACGGGAACGCGGCGGAGGAGTTTTACGTCCGGACGTGGGCGGAGCCGTCGACGGACGTGAACGGGATGATCGGTGGCAAGCCGGGTGTTCGCAACACGACCCTCAGCGTCGAGGCGTCCGCTGAGTTCTCGATTCGCCTCGCGCCCGGGCAGGATGCCGAGACTGTCGGCGACGCAGCGGCGGCCCTTCTGGTTGCCGCCGCTCCAAAGGGAGCAGAGCTCGAGATCGTCGTGAACGGCTCGAACCCCGGGCTCGTTCGGGCCGACGCGCCTGCCGTGCAACTGGCGCTCGACGCATTCGAGCAGGCGCTCGGCAAGCGCCCGCTCCTGACCCGCGTCGGCGGCTCCATCCCGCTGATGCCGGCGCTGACCGAGAAGGGGATCGACACGATCCTCAGCGGCTTCGCGTTGCCGGAGTCGAACATCCACTCACCGAACGAGCGCTTCTTCGTCCCGTACTTCGCGGCCGGGATCGACACGGTCGCGGCGCTCTTCACCGCGCTCGGCCGGCTGAACCAGGCCGACTGAACCAAGCCGACTGAACCAGGCCGACTGACCTAGAGGTCGTGCGGGTGCGGGCGGCCGCACTCGAGCCACTCGTGGCCGAACTCGCGCATGGCGTCGATGATCGGCAGGAGCGCCTCACCCTTCGCCGTCAGCCGGTACTCGACCCGCGGCGGTGTCTCGGCGTAGCTCTGCCGCTCGAGGATCCCTTCCGCTTCGAGTGCGCGCAACCGCTCGGCGAGCGTCCTCGGGCTGATCCCCTGGCACGACCGTTCGAGCTCCGAGAACCGGCGTGGCCCTTCGGACAGGTCGTGGACGAGGAGCGCCGTCCACTTCGCACCGACGATCTCGGCCGTCGCCGCCACGGCGCACTCGCCCGCTACGTGGACAGGGTTCATCGTCCGCATGGCCATGCGCTCGATTGTACGCCGCGTGTCTAGGGCCTTTGGCGGAAAGCCGCTCGTCGTCGACGGCTCAGCCTGCTTTTCGCCAAAGGCCCCTAGCTGGTGAACGGCGCCGGGCAAGCGGCGATCTTCGGGATCGAGAAGCGTGCGATCGTGCCGAAGCCCTCGCACGGCTTGCAGGCCTGCGCGACTCCCGCGTCGCACGCGACCGAGAGGAAGATGAACGCGTCCTCGATCGTGAAGCCGTGCTCGTCGACGAGCAGGAACGCCGCCTCCTGGGCCACGAGCGCGAGCGCCTCTGCGTACTCCGGCGCGGTCGCGTGCGGCAGCCAGTGGTTCGCCAACTCCGTGACGGGCCAGGTCGCCTGCTTGCCCTTGAGAACGTCGAAGCGGATGTCGACCTCGCCGGCGATCTCGACACCCGTGAAGCAGATCTCTCCGTCTCCCATTGCCGCGTGCATGTCGCCGACCGCGAACATGCCCCCGGGCTGCCGAACGGGGAAGAAGATGCGCGCGCCGGCTCCGTGCCAGTGGTCGTCGAGGTTCCCGCCGTGCCGTCCGGCGAGCCCGTTCGAGAGCTCCTCGCCGTCCGTGGCCACGCCGACGACGCCGACCATCGGCATCGCGGGGAACGAGACGCGGTCGTTCATCTTCACCATCCCGTCGCGCACCTCGAAGAGCCGCGTCAGCGGCGACTGAACCTTGTCGATCAGCTGGCCGAAGCCGGGGATGAGCGTCGCCACGCCCCATTCGATCGGGCGCACGTCGAGGATCTCGGCCACGAGCGAGTCGCCGGGTTCGGCGCCCTTGACGGCGACCGGGCCGGTCGCGCTGTTGATCCGCGAGAGGTCGATCTCGGTCACGAGGTCGTCCTCGCTCCGGATCTGACCGGTGAAGCAGTCGTTTGTCTCGAAGGTGACGACGTCGCCGGGCTCGACCTCCAGCACCGGCTCGAGGTCCGGCCCGAACGACCAGATCACCTCGTCGCGTGAGATCCGATGCTGCGTCACGTCAGTGCTGCGTCATTTCAGTTCCATGGCGGTGGGTTGTGCGTCCAGCGGCCGCCGAGCATCGTCGCCACGACCTGCACCTCACGGAGCTCCTCGGGCTCGCCGGCGAACGGGTCGCGGTCGAGCACGACCAGGTCGGCGTAGCGGCCGGGAACGAGCGTCCCACGGACGCGCTCGTCGTGCGAGAGCCAGGTAGGGGCGACGCAGACGGCGTGCAGCGCCTGCTCGAGCGTCAGCCGCTGGTCCTCGCGCCAGTGGTCGAGGACGGCGGCGATCACGCCGGCCCACGGCTCGAGCTCCTCGACGGGCGCGTCGGAGCCGTTCGCGAGCAGAGCTCCGGAGTCGAGGAGCGAGCGGAACGAGTATGTCCCGTCGAGCCGGTCGGCCCAGAAGCGCTTGGCGATCTCCTCGTCGGATGGTGCGTGCGTGAACTGGAGGGAGACGGCGATGCCGAGCTCGGCGAAGCGGCCGACGTCCTCTGGAGCGAGGCATTGCGCGTGTTCGATCCGCTGGCGCAGGCCGCGCGGCTGCCACACGTCGCGCGAGCGCTCGAAGGCGTCGAGCGCGGCCCGGTTCGCCGCGTCGCCGATTGCGTGTACGCCGACCGGCCAGCCTGCCTCGGCGCCTTCGCGCACGATCTGCTCGAGCTCTTCGCCGGTGGTGATCACGACGCCGCTGCCGTCCGTCAGCCACGCGGTCTGGGAGCCGAGCGTCCCGTCCATGAAGGTCTTGAGGTAGCCGAGACGGAGGAGGGGAGAGCCGGCACCGCTGCGCAGCCCGATCTCGCGCAGCTCCGGCAGTCGCTCAGCCGGGGTTGACTGCCAGACGCGCAGTGGGAGCGCGCCCTGTTGCTCGAGCTGCTGCCAGAGGCCGATCGCGCCGAGCCAGCCGTCCTTGTCATGGAGGGCAGTCACGCCGCGAGCAGCCGCGACCTTGACGCCCGCACGCATCGCCTCGACGTACTCCTCGTCCGGCACCTGAACGAACCGTCCCTTGAACTGCCACGCAGCTTCCTCGTAGAGGACGCCGGTGGGCTCGCCCTGCTCGTCGCGGACGACGACGCCGCCGTCGACCTCGAGGTCGCCGCCGGCGAGCGAGAGTGCGGCCGAGTTGAGCCAGAGCGCGTGGTAGTCCTTCGAGATCAGCATCGCCGGGCGGTCGCTCACGACCTCGTCGAGGGCCTGTCGGGTCGGCGGCCCGTCGGGCCAGTCGGCGTCGCGCCAGCCCTGCCCGCGCAACCAGCTTCCCCTTGCCGGCGCGGCGTGTACGCGGTCGAGCGCCTCGGCGAGCGATGTGCAGCCGTGCAGGCCGACGTCGTTCCGCGACAGCGCCCACGTGGGGAAGTGGACGTGCGAGTCGGTGAAACCGGGCAGAACGCAGCGCCCGCCGAGGTCGACCGAGTCGGTGGTCGGCAGCGAGGTCTCGTGCACGCCGACGCCGCCGGCGATCCGCTCGCCCGCGATCCAGAGCGAGGACACGGCCGGGAGCGAAGGGTCGAGCGTGCGGATGACGCCGTTTTCCAGGATCATGTTCGTGAGGTAATCACGAGAAGGGGGCTCCGTTGTCGAAGAAGTTGATTCTTGCTTGCGCCGTGGTGGCCGCGCTCGTCTCCGCCGGCTCGGCATACGCGATCACGAACGGCCAGCACGATGGAAACGCACATCCGAACGTCGGCGCGATGATGGCGTTCGACGACCCGTCGCAGCCGAACACGCTCCAGGAGGTGTGCAGCGGCACGCTCGTGGCGCCCACGGTCTTCCTCACCGCGGCGCATTGCACCGACTTCCTGCTGAACGACCTCCACACGACCACCGTGTTCGTCACGTTCAACACGAACAGCGCGGTTGGGCCGGATATTCAGGGCACGATGGTTCAGGACCCGCTGTACAACCCGAAGCCCGCCCAGAACGGGAACGACATCGCCGTGATCCTGCTCGCGAGCGCTCCGCAGGGGATCACACCGGCGACGCTCCCGCCGGTGGGGTTGTTCGACTCGATGAAGGCCAACAAGACGCTCACGCAGTCATCGGCCTTCACCGCGGTCGGGTACGGCGACGGCGACCGGCAGGTTGGTGACGGCCAGCCGAGCTTCGCCTTCGACGGCTTCCGCGGCAACGCCACCTCGTTCTTCAACGCTCTGACGGGGAGCTGGCTGCGCCTGACGCAGAACGCATCGGTTGGTGCGGGTGGCACCTGCTTCGGCGACTCGGGCGGGCCGAACTTCCTCGGCACGTCGAACGTGATCGCGGCGACGACGATCTCGGGGGATACCGCGTGCAGGTCGACCAACGTCGACCTTCGCATGGACACACAAAGCGCACAGGACTTCCTCGCGCAGTTCGGCGTCCCGCGCGGCTGACCGATCTCGGGGCGCCTGCTCAGGCAGGCGCCCCGTCCGGATACATTTCCTGCGCTCATGTTCGATCACGTCGGTCCCAACGTGCGTGACTGCGAGCGCAGCCGCGCCTTCTACGAGCAGGCGCTGGCACCGCTCGGTTGGAGCGTCCTGGCGGAATGGCCGGAGCACGGCGTCGTGGGATTCGGCGACGAGGGCTGCCCGGTCTTCTGGCTCCACCAGCGAGAGCCGTACACGACGGGCGTTCACATCGCGTTCACCTGCGACGACCGCGCGACCGTCGACGCGTTCTACGCCGCCGGGCTCGCCGCCGGTGGCACGGACAACGGCGCGCCGGGCGTCCGGTGGTATCACGAGAACTACTACGGCGCCTTCGTCCTCGATCCCGACGGCAACAACATCGAAGGGGTCTGCCACAAGCCGGAATAGACTTTCGCGCGTGGCCTGGGACGTCCTGACCGACGAACAGCGGGAGTTGCGCGACCTCGTCCGGCAGCTCGCGCGCGAGCGGATCGCGCCACGCGCCGCCGAGATCGACGCCTCGCACGAGTTCCCATGGGACGTCGTCGAGCTGTTCCGCGAGAACGACATCTTCGGCCTCTTCTTCGCCGAGGAGTACGGCGGTCTCGGCACCGGCGCGCTGCTCTCGCTGATCGCGATCGAAGAGGTGGGGAAAGTCTGCGCGACCTCGGCCCTGATCCTCGCCGTGCAGGAGCTCGGCTCGCTGGGGCTCAAGCTCGCGGGGAACGACGAGCAGAAGGAGCGCTATCTCCCGAAGTTCGCCTCGGGCGAGTGGCTGCCGGCGTACGCGCTGACCGAGTCCGGCTCCGGCTCCGACTCGGCCGCGATGCGGACGACGGCGCGGCGCGAGGGCGACGAGTACGTCCTCGACGGCTCGAAGCGCTTCATCACGAACGCCGGCGTCGCGAGCCTGTACACCGTCTTCGCCAAGACCGACCCCGACGCGGGCCACGACGGGATCTCGGCCTTCGTCGTCGAGTCCGACACGCGCGGCTTCGCCGTCGCGCGGCTCGAGCCGAAGATGGGCATCTCGGGCTCGACCACCGGCGAGCTGACGTTCGACAATTGCCGCATCCCCGCCGCGAACCTGCTCGGCTCCGAAGGCGAGGGCTTCCGGATCGCAATGAGGATCCTCGATCGCTCGCGCCCCGGCGTTGCCGCGCAGGCGCTCGGCATCGCGCAGGGCGCGACCGACTACGCGCTCGAGTACGCGAAGACGCGCGAGACGATGGGTAAGCCGATCGGCCAGCACCAGCTGATCCAGGCCAAGCTCGCCGACATGGAGACGGAGTGCGAGGCGGCGCGCGGTCTCCTCTACCGCTTCGGGCGCATGGTCGACGAGGGCGCCGACGATGCAGAGCTGACGAAGGCGTCGGCGATGGCGAAGCTCAAGTGCGGCGATGTCGCGATGGCGGTCACGACCGACGCGGTGCAGATCCTCGGCGGCTACGGCTACATCAGGGAGTACCCGGTAGAGCGCTTCATGCGCGACGCGAAGATCACGCAGATCTACGAGGGAACCCAGGAGATTCAGCGGCTCGTGATCGCGCGCGAGATGCTCCGCGAGTCACGCGTGTTCCTCCTCGCCGGCGTCGGCTGACCTCAGCGGCGGCGTTTGGCAACCAGGAGGCGAGAGGACGGCGCCCACGCGAGGGCTGAGGAACCTGAGGTGGTCACGCATTGCTGCGCAGGACTTGACGACGGTTTCCGCGCGTGTCATATTTAGCCAACTAGGTAATTAACTAGTACTGCAAATGAGATCCGATGATCAACTCAGCCAGACGTTCGCCGCTCTCGCCGATCCCACCCGGCGCGCCATGCTGGCGCAGCTGGCACGCGGGGAGGCGACCGTGAACGAGCTTGCGGCACCGCACCCGATCTCGCTACCGGCCGTCTCCCGTCATCTAAAGGTGCTCGAGCGAACCGGCCTCGTCGTGAAGACACCGTCGGCGCAATGGCGGCTCTGTCGCCTCGAGCCAGCCCCGCTCGCCCAGGCCGACGCCTGGATGGCGCCGTATCGCGTGTTCTTCGAGACGCGGTTCGCCCGCCTGCAACAGCAACTCACAACCGCCCCGAAGGAGGACTCATGACCGACGCCAGCCACGCCCACCGCGAATTCACGCTCACCTGGACGCTCGACGCTTCACCGGACGAAGTGTTCCGGGCCTGGACCGATCCGGAGCAGCTCGGCTGGTTCTATAACGACGCCCAACCCACTCCCGAGGAACCAATCGAGGTCGACCTCACGGTCGGGGGCGCCTGGCGCCAGCAGATGATCATCGACGCAGACACGAGCTATGCCACCGGTGGCATCTACCACGAGATCGTGCCTGGCGAGCGCCTCGTCTTCTCGTGGGGAGCCGAGGGGGGCTGGCCCGACCTCGATCGCGACCACCTCGACCAGAGCCCGCTCGTCACCATCGTCCTCAGCCGGGTCGGCGACCGAACCGAGATGACAACCCATCTCGTGCTGCCGGAAAGCTTCGTCGCGGCCACGCCAGCCGCATGGCTCCAGCACATCGAGACCGGCTGGCGCGACACGGTCGATCGGCTCGCGGCTGCACTCGCACCGGCGACCTCAACAACCTGACGCGCCCCCTCTGCTGAGCGCCGGATACAAGGGGCGATGGCATGGACACGCGCTCCCCGAGTTGGCCGGGGAGCGCTCGTCTGCCCGCTATTAGGCGTTCGCGCTGCGGTACATGGTGCGAAAGCCTTTCCCGCAGAGCAACTGACTCAGTGGTCATTCCGGAACAGTGGCCCAGGCGACTGACCCCTCGCCACGCGGGCGCCGCAAGGAGTCAGCAGCCGTGTACCAGGCGCCGCTTCGTCCCGTCGATCGGGACCCGCCACAGGCTGCTCGGACAGATGGACTTGCTCGGCAGCCGCGACGCTAGTGCCAGCAGCTGTTGCGAATCCGGCGACCAGGCGGCACTCGACAACCCAAAGTGAGGCTTCGGCTTCAGCAGCGTCCGCACTTTCCCGGTCGCGACGTTGACGACCGCCAGCCGCCCCTTCCCATCCGCGAAGGCGATGTACTTCCCGTCGGGAGACCAGCCGAAGATCTCCGGGTAACGGCGGAGGAGCGTCCTGCTCGCGCCGCCCTGGGGCGCCACGAGCTTCAGTGCCGCCCGGGTGGGCCCGGTCGGCGCGGCGGCGTAGGCGATCAGGTTGCCGGCCGGCGACCAGAGCGGGCTGTTGCCCTTCCCTTCCAGTTGCTTCAGGTGGCTACCGTCGGCCGCGGCGGTCCAGACCGACGGCCCCGGCCCGGAGTCCTTGGCAGGGGCGCGCGCGAAGACGACCTGCGAGCCATCGGGTGAGAGGCTCGGCTCGAAGTTGCTCAGCTTGGTGCCGCCGACGACGCCGACGACGGCGCCGGAGGGGACGCTGAAGATCTTCACCGGCCCGGGGCACGTCGTGCAGGACGCCGCCTGCCCGGCGGCGACGCGATCACCGTCCGCGGCGATGGCGTACGGGTCAGGGCCTTCCCTGGCAAGCAGCTTGGCCTTGTGTCCGACCGAAATCGTGTAGATCCCGTCGTCGCTGCCGTAGACGAGGAGGCTTGGCTCGACCCAGTTGAGCTGACCCGGCGGGTCGCCCAGGAGGTTGGAGCAACGCTCGGCACAGGTCGTGTGCGGGAGCGGGTGGAGGTTCGAGCCGTCGGTGGCCGAGGTGCAGAACGCCCGCAGGATGTTGTACGCGCCGGTGGCGTGGCCGTTGGGCGGCGGTGGCCAGCGGTAGCCGAACCAGGCGATCTGTGTCCCGTCGGGAGACCAAGCGGGAGCGGTCGCTGTCCCGCAGGGCGACACCGCCCGCTTCGATGCCACACCGCTTGCTGCCCCACAGCCGAACGCCACCGCGATCGCGAGCGTGGAACCAACTGCTGCAACCGTGCGGCCGAGCTGGATCATGGCGCCCTAAGGGTAGACCGCCACCCCCAACGAGGGACCAACGCCAGGGCCTGGCTGGCTCAGGGGTCATTGCGGAACACTGGCCCGGGCGAACGCGCTATGGCAAGCGCTCCTGGTGGTACCTCTCCTCGTCCTCCTCACGCCACTTCGCTTGGTAAGCCTCCGCCGCCGCGAACTCCTGCTCCCTTTGCGCTCTTTCCTGCGCGTCTTCACTCGCCGGATGCTCGCCGGCCACGTTTCTTCGACGTGCGACCACAAAGGCGACAACCAACAAGGGCACCACGACCACAGCGAAGATGAGCCACGGGATCACGCGCGCAGACTATCTGGGACAGCGCGGACCTCAGGGGTCATTCCGGAACACTGGCCCAGGCCAGCGTGCTGGTGTCTGAAGTCACGAATCGTCTGTTGGCTGCCACGGGTGGAGGAGGCGGTTGGTGTAGTTGGCGCTCCGGGCAGCAAGGCGAGATACTCGGGATGCGGTCCGCCGCCTATCAACCGAACAGGGGAGGATGCTCGTGCCGAAGGTGTCTAAAGAGACGGCATCGGTCGTTCAGGAGTTTGGGCCGGTGATCGATCGCCGCGAGGAAATGGACGGCTATACGGTCGACTTCATCTCTTTCGGAGCGGACTCTGACCTTGACGGGCCGCTGCAGGCACTGCCCGGAGGGGCCTGTCAGTGCCCGCACTGGGGCTACGTCATCTCCGGACGGATGCGCTTCGTTTTCGGCGACCATGAGGAGTCCTACGAGACCGGGGACGCCTTCTACCAGCCACCCGGACATAGGCCCTACGTGGATGCCGGTACCGAACTCCTGCAGTTCAGCCCGACCAAAGAGCTCGCCGAAACCGAACGGGCAATCAAGGAGTGGATGGCCAGCCAGTAAGTGGCTACTTCATGAATTCAGCGGCGACTAGTCAGCAAGGTGAGGAGGAAATCCCGTGATTGCGAGGATCGCGACGTTCGAAGGCGGCGACGCGGAAGAGATGCGTCGGCTCAACAACGAAATGCTGGTCGAGCGTGGAGCGACCGCGCTCCCGCCGGGAACCCTGCGTGTGATGGTCTTGATGAAGGACGAAAGTCACTGGTCGGTGATCTCTTTTTTTGACACCGAGGAGGCAGCCGCCGGATCTGAAGGGCAGTGGGAACGAATGGGTGATGAGATCCCCGAAGACGTTCGCGGCAGGCGCATCAGCCTCGAGAGCTTCGAAGTCGCCTTCGACGTAGAAACGGTCAGATAGAGCAGGCCCGTTCGGTTCGGCTCTACCTCACCAGAGGTCGCCGCCGGTGAGGACGTAGACGAACGGCACGATCGGGAAGATCACGAAGATCGCCCAGGCGAGCTTCTGCCCCCCGGACAGGTCGTTCCGGCCGGCGAGGTTGATCCACGCGAGCACGACTGCCAGCGGGTGCAGGAAGCAGAGGAGGAGCTCGAGCAGCTTCTTCACGCCGCCGCCTAGCGCCGGACCGCCCGGGCAGCTCTGCGCGATTCTTCCGCTGCCTTGGCGTAGAGCTTGTGAGCCTGCTCGCTGCGGGCGAGCTCGAGCACCCCGACGGTGGTCGCGACGAGAACCCTGCGGCCGGTTCTCGTCTTCATGAGCATCAGGATTCCTTTGGCGAGCAACGGCATGCTGATCACGGTAGCCGTCTAAGCGTCCTCTCACACCTGTCCACTAGACCTGGCCCTGATGGAGGCCCCGGACGAGCAGCGTGAGCGACGGCTGAACCCGGTCGGCAACGAGCGGCTGACCGCCGCAGTCGGGCTGCTCCTGCTGGCTCCGATCCTCGTCGAGGTGGCGACGATCCTGCTCGGGGTGCACACGTTCATGTCGGTGCACGTATTCGTCGGTCTCGCGTTGATCCCGCCGGTGCTGCTGAAGCTCGGGAGCACTGCCTGGCGGTTCGCGCGCTACTACACGCGCAGCCGGCCGTACGTCGCGCTGGGACCCCCACAGATCGCGATGCGTCTGCTTGCGCCGCTCTTCGTCGCGGTGACGGTCGTCCTGTTCGGCAGCGGTGTTGCGATGGGACTCGTGCACGGCCAGGCGCTCGACGTCGCCCGCCGCCTCCACGGCCCGGCCTCCGTGGTCTGGCTCGTCCTGTTGGGACTGCACGTGCTCGTCTACTTCACGCGTGCAGTGAGAAGGACGGCCGAGGATGCCGTCCCCGAGCAGCGCAGCCGGGCCCGCGGCGCGGGCGTCCGCGGCCTCGCCCTCGTGGTCGCCATCGTCTCGGGAGTCGTGATCGCCGCGGCGACCGTGTCGGCGCAACATCACTGGATCGACATTCGGCATGACCGGCACGACGCCGCACGAGTAGCCTTCACTCCGTGGCGGAAGACGGCACAGTCGTCGTAAAGGTCGTGTCGGGGCAATCCGAGGCCGAGGTGGTCTGCGGCTTGCTCCGGTCGGTTGGGATCGAGTGCGCCTACCGCGACACCGACGCGATCGACTCCTCGCTCGAGGACTTCATGGCTGCGGGGGCCCGCGAGGTCATCGTGCGGGAGGCCGACCTGGAAGCCGCCAAGGAGCTCCTCGCCGACGCGCAGGGCTGACGATGCGGTTCGACGGGATCCACCACGTCACATGCATCACCGGCGACGCGCCGCGGAACGTCGACTTCTATGCGCGCGTCCTCGGCCTGCGGCTCGTGAAGAAGTCGGTCAACCAGGACGATCCGACCGTCTACCACCTCTTCTACGCCGACGAAGAGGGGCACGCAGGCTCCGACATCACGTTCTTCGAGTACCCGAACGCGCAGCCGGGCCAGGCGGGCGACGGCATGGTCCACACCGTCGTCTGGCGCGTCGCCTCTCCCGAGGCGCTCGAGTTCTGGGCGAGCCGGCTGAGCGCGGAAGGTCATGAGGTCGAAGCCGACGGGGAGTCGCTCCGCTTCTCCAATCCCGAAGGGCTGCAACACGAGCTCGTCGTCTCGCACGTCGCGGACGCACCGCTGGTGGCGCACCATCCCGAGATCCCGCGCGAGCACGCGCTGCAGGGCTTCGAGGGCGTTCGTGCCTACGGCGAGCCGAATGGGGAGTTCATGACGACCCTCGGCTTCGAGCTCGAGGACGGCCGCTGGGACACGCGTGCCGAGACGCGCGGCGGCTGGATCGAGTACGGCGACGCGCCCGGGCTGCACGGAGTCGGCGGCGCCGGCACCGTCCACCACGTCGCGTGGGCCTCGACCATGGACGACCACCAGGCGTGGCACGACCTCGTCGCCGATGCCGGCGGCCACCCGACGCAGATCATCGACCGCTTCTGGTTCCGCTCGATCTACTTCCGCGAGCCCGCCGGCGTGCTGTACGAGATCGCGACCCTCGGCCCGGGCTTCGCGACCGACGAGGATCCGGCGCACCTCGGCGAGAAGCTCATCCTGCCGCCGAACTTCGAGCACCTGCGCGAGCGTGTCGAGCCGCTGCTCACCCCGCTGCCGGATCCGCGCGCGGACTGGTCGCGGGCTTGAGCCTGCAGGTGCGGGAGCGGCCGGCCGCCGGTGACGCGGCGGGCGCGCTCGTCCTGCTGCACGGGCGCGGCGCCGACGAGAACGACCTCTTTCCGCTCCTCGACGAGCTCGATCCCGAGCGCAGGCTGCACGGCTACACGCCGCGCGGGCCGCTGTCGCTACCGCCCGGCGGAGCGCACTGGTACGTGCTGGGCGGGCTCGGCACGCCCGAACGCGAGACGTTCGCGGCGAGCTACCTGGCGTTGTCCGAGTTCCTCGACGGGCTGCCGTACGAGCGGCTCGTGCTCGGCGGCTTCTCTCAGGGCTGCGCGATGGCCTACGCGCTGGCGCTCTATCGCGGCCGGCCGCGCCCCGACGCCCTGCTCGCGATGAGCGGCTTCATCCCGAGCGTCGACGGCTACGACCTCGACCTCGTGTCGCCGTTCCCCCGGATCGCGATCGTGCACGGCGCCCTCGACGACACGATCCCCGTGCAGTGGGGACGGGCCGCGCGCGAGACCCTGGAGGAGGCCGGCGCCGACGTCGTCTATCGGGAATGGCCGATCGGCCACTGGATCGACCCCGAGGCGATCCTGCTTCTCCGCGAAGTCGTCAACGCCTGACTACTTCCCGGGCTCGGGCAGCGACGAGGTGTCGACGACCTCGAAATCGGCTCCCGTGAGGCGACCGAGCGAGTGGAGCTGGTCGTTCGACCAGTGCTTGTCGGGTGCGCCCGAGATGTACCAGGGCGAGCCGTTGTCGGCGAGGATCATCCCGTAGCGTTGGAGGGCGCGCAGCACGACGCGCGCCTGGGCCGGGAACGAGGAGACGTTCACGCTCGCCTTCAGCCTCACTCGGAGCCCCATCGGCGGCAGTGACGGGTCGTTCGAGCTCGACGCGTAGTGGCGCGCGGGATAGACGTATGCGCGCCGCGTCTGGGGCGCGGTGAAGCGCAGCGCGTGGCCGATTTGGCCGCACGACACCTCGTCCCACCGTGCGAGGCCGGGGAAGATGGGAAGGCCCGCCGCGTCGGCCGATGTCCAGCCGGCCGGTCGGAGGTGGTTCGACCGCAGGTTCCAGACGGCGCCCGAGCCGGCCGTCCAGCCGTGGCCCGTGTGGCGTAGGTCGTACAGCTCGTAGAGGCGGCAGGTGCTCTTGTCGACGAGGATCGCGTGCCGGTCGCCGGTCGCGTGCGCGCCGCCCTCGATGTGGACGTGCGACGGAATCGGATAGCGGACGCGGTCGGACTCGTCGGCGTAGTCGAAAGAGACCCGGTGGGTCGGCGTCTGCTTCGAAACGACGTCGAACGGGATCCCGATCGGCCCGCCGTCCCACGTGCCCGAGCCGAAGTCGGCGTGAACCGGCGAGTCGAGGCCGATCGAGCCGATCAGCTGCGCGGAATCTGCTGCGACAGGGAGCTTGTCCACGCGCTGGTTCCACGGGTTGTTCGCCGGGAACACCGGGCAGTGCGCCGCCGCGGGCAGCCGCAACGCCCGAGCCGAAGCGCCCGTCAAGAGTGCGACGGCACCGAGGGCTACAGCGAGCGCGATGCGCTTCATCGCGTTCCTATCGGCCGGGGGTTCCTCTGACTGAGCGATTAGCCGGAGCCGCCCGGAAGGGTGATGGCCGGATAGCGCCCGCGCACCTCGTCGATGAACGCCGCGAGCCGTTCCGCAAGCTGCGGATCTTCGAGCTCGACCACGTTCTCGGCGTTCAGCTCGCCCGAGTGCGAGAGGTTGAAGCTGCCGACGAAGACGGTGTCGTCGGCGACCGTCACTTTCGCGTGCATGTAGTCGTGCACCGAGCCCGGGGCGTACGGGGTCGTCACCTTGCCCGAGAACGGCGCGCGCGTCAGCACGGTGCGGAGCAGCGGCCCCTTCCAGTCGGCGTTCTTGTTCTCGTGCCACTGCTGCAGCACCTCTGCGATCTGGGTCGCGTCGACCACTCCCGCAAGGTCGACCTTCCCGTCGGAGGCGACCTCCGCGAGCGTGCCGAGGATCGGCGCCGAGCTGATGACCGGCGACGCGATGCGGACGCGGCGGCGGGCCGAGCCGATCGCCTTCGCGATCCGGTGGGCGAGCTTCTCGCCGCGACCGGGACAGAACCACGCTCGCATCCCGTCGACCGGCGCCGTGTCGACACGGCCGCTGCGCGCGACGTTGCGCGTCGTCCAGAGCTGCTCGAAGTCTTCGCGGTAGCGCGCTGCGATCGCCGGAGAGTCGACCGTGAGGATGACGTTCTCCTCGCGCGTCCACGAGTCGCCGGTCCAGTTCGTCGAGCCGGTCCAGACCGAGGCGGCGTCGCGCACGACGTACTTGTGATGCATGAGATCGGGGACGCCCGGGATCGCCTCCGTCGGGAACGGAAGCCCGTCGATCACCTCCGGATTCGTGATGGGCGGCGGTGGCACCGGGACATCCTTGGCGTGATCGAGGTTGTAGGCGAACCTGATCGCGACGCCTCGCTTTTCTGCAGCTCGGAACTCGTCGCCGACGATCTCGACGAGGTTCGGCGGCAGGTTGACGTCGTAAATCGCAACTTCGACGGTCTGCTTCGCGGCCGCGACGAATTCGGCGAGCGCGTGCGCGGTCTGCTCGGCCGGCTGGCCGCCGTCGATCAGCGTGTGGACTTCGACGCCAGCCACTCGGCTTTATGGGCTCTCTTCGCGGCCTGGTAGTCGGTGAGCGCCTGCGCCGAGTCGACGTCGCCGAGCGTGGGATGAGCCGGGACGAGTTCCTGCGCGACGGGCACGCCGAAGCGCTTCGCGAGCACCGAGCCGAGCGCCTTGACCTTCATCTCGCCGAAGCCGGGCAGCGCAGCGATGCGCTTGCGCAGGTCGGCGCCGTCCGCGGCCTCGGTCCAGAGGCGAGACGCATCGCCGTCGTATTCCTCCTCGACGGTGGCGGCGAGGTCGCGCACCCGCTCCGCCATCGAGCCCGGGAAGCGGTGGATCGCGGGCTTCTCGCGGAAGAGCGGCTCGAGGTCGGCCTTCGCGACCTTGCCCGGCTCGAGCGTGCCGAGCCGTTCCTTCAGGCGCAGCGGGCCGAGAAAGGCCTGCTGGACGGTGACCTGCTGGTCGAGCGCGAAGCCGACGAGCAACGCGAACGGATCGTGCGCGTTGAGGCGGTTGGCCGCCTCGTCGTCGGTGAACCAGAGCGCGTCGGGCACGGCTTGATCCTACGGCGCTAGGCTCGATCCATGGAGCCGCTGTCGCTTTTCCGGCCCGAGACGCGCGACTGGTTCGAGCGGAATTTCGCTGCGCCGACGCCCGCGCAGGAGAAGGGCTGGCCGGCGATCGCGGCCGGCGGCCACGTGCTCATCCAGGCGCCGACCGGCTCGGGCAAGACGCTCGCCGCGTTCCTTTCCGCGATCGATCGGTTGACCGCGGAGCCCGGCTCAGGCCTCCGCGTCCTCTACGTCTCGCCGCTGAAGGCGCTCAACTACGACGTCGAGCGGAACCTGCGCGGCCCGCTCGCCGGCCTCCGCTCGGACCTTCGCGTGGCCGTCCGCACCGGCGACACCCCGCAAAAGGAGCGCGCGGCGATGCTCCGTGAGCCGCCGGACATTCTGATCACCACTCCGGAGTCGCTCTTCCTGCTGCTGACCTCGCGCGCGCGAGAGCTGCTGCGGAGCGTCGACACGCTGATCCTCGACGAGGTGCACGCGGTTGCGGGCACGAAGCGCGGCGCGCATCTCGCGCTCTCGGTCGAGCGGCTCGAGGCGCTCGCGGCGCGGCCGCCACAGCGGATCGGCCTCTCGGCGACGCAGCGCCCGCTCGAGGAAATCGGCAAATTCGTCTCGGGTGCGCGCGAGATCGCCCTCGTCGACGCGGGCGTGGCGAAGGAGCTCGACCTCGAGGTCGTGGTGCCGGTCGACGACATGCGCGAGCCGGGGGAGACGCGTGAGGAGGGCTGGGAATCGCGTTCGATCTGGCCCTCGATCTACCCCGCGCTCGTCGACCTCGTCAAAGCCCACCGCTCGACGATCGTCTTCGTCAACAACCGCCGGCTGGCCGAGCGGCTCGCGCTGCGGCTCAACGAGGCCGCAGAGGATGAGCTTGCCCGCGCGCACCACGGGTCGCTGGCACGGGAACAGCGCGAGCAGATCGAGGAGGACCTGAAGGCGGGACGCATCCCGTGCCTCGTCGCCACGTCGTCGCTCGAGCTCGGGATCGACATGGGCGCCGTCGACCTCGTGATCCAGGTCGAGTCGCCGAAGTCGGTGGCGCGCGGCCTGCAGCGCATCGGCCGCTCGGGTCATTCGCTGGGCGAGGTCTCGCGCGGGCGGATCTTCCCCAAGTTCCGCGCCGACCTGCTCGAGTGTGCGGTGGTCGCGCAGCGGATGCGAGAGGGGTTGATTGAGGAGACGCAGATTCCGCGCAATCCGCTCGACGTCCTCTCGCAGCAGATCGTTGCGATCTGCGCCGACGAGGAGGTCGAGGTCGCGGAGTTGCATCAGCTCGTCCGTCGCGCGTATCCCTTCGCCGACCTCTCGCGTGCACAGCTCGAGAACGTGCTCGACATGCTCGCGGGGCGTTATCCATCGGACGAGTTCGCCGAGCTGCGGCCGCGGATCATTTGGGATCGCACCGCGGGCGTCCTGCGCGGGCGGCCCGGGTCGCGGCGGCTGGCGGTCACGAACGCGGGCACGATCCCCGATCGCGGCCTCTTCGGTGTCTTCATCGCCGGCTCGGAGCCGCCGAGCCGCGTCGGTGAGCTCGACGAGGAGATGGTCTACGAGGCGCGGGCCGGCCAGGTGATCGTGCTCGGCGCCTCGTCGTGGCGGATCGAGGAGATCACGCGCGACCGCGTGCTCGTCTCGCCTGCGCCGGGCGTCCCCGGAGCCGTGCCGTTCTGGAAGGGCGAGGGCATCGGCCGCCCGTACGAGCTCGGCGAGGCGATCGGCAAGTTCGCGCGCGAGCTGCTCGCGGCTCGCGACCCGAAGGTTCCCGATCTCGACGAGCGCGCCGAGCGGAACCTCCTGACTTTCCTGCGCGAGCAGGAACGTGCCACCGGCGCGCTCCCATCCGACCGCACGGTCGTCGTCGAGCGGTTCCGCGACGAGATCGGCGATTGGCGCGTCTGCATCCTCACGCCGTTCGGCGCACGCGTGCACGCGCCGTGGGCGATGGCCGTCGGCGCGCGGCTCCGGGAGTCGCTCGGTCTCGAGGTGCAGTCGATCTGGTCGGACGACGGCATCGCCTTCCATCTGCCGGACGCCGACTCGCCGCCTGCGGCCGACCTGCTCGTGCTCGATCCCGACGAGCTCGAGGATCTCGTGCTCGCCGAGGTCGGGCAGAGCGCCCTCTTCGGCGCGCGCTTCCGCGAGAACGCAGCCCGGGCGCTGCTCATCCCGCGTCGCCGGCCGGGCGAGCGGACGCCGCTCTGGCAGCAGCGGCTGAAGGCGCAGGGCCTGCTCCAGGTCGCGCGCAAGTACTCGAGCTTCCCGATCGTGCTCGAGACGTACCGCGAGTGCCTGCAAGACGTGTTCGACCTGCCTGCCCTGAAGCTGCTGTTGGGCCGGTTGCGCGCGCGTGAGCTCGACCTCGTCGACGTCGAGACCGCGACGGCGTCACCGTTCGCTTCCTCCCTGCTCTTCGACTACATCGCGACGTACATGTACGAGGACGACACGCCGCCGGCGGAGCGGCGTGCGCAGGCGCTCTCGCTCGACCGCGATCTGCTGCGGGAACTGCTCGGCCAGGAGGAACTGCGCGAGCTGATCGACACGGCTGCGCTCGCCGAGGTCGAGGCGTCGCTGCGGCCGTTCCCCACCGATCCCGAGCGGCTGCATGACCTGCTGCGCCTGCGCGGTGACCTGCGCAGCGGCGAGTTCGACGAGGCGCACGCGGCCATCCTCGAGGCGGAACGGCGGGCGATCCGCGTTCCTATCGCCGGCGAACAGCGGCTGGCGGCGGCAGAGGATGCGGGCCGCTACCGCGACGGGCTGGGCATCGTCCCGCCGTCGGGCCTTCCCGCCGTGTTCATCGAGCCCGTGGAGGATGCGCTGCGCTTGCTCGTCGCGCGCTGGGCGCGTGGACGCGGGCCGTTCACCACCGCCGAGGTCTCGGCGTGGTTCGGTCTGGAGGTCGAGGAGGAGCTGCGCGAGCTCGAGCGCGACGAGAAGCTCGTTCGCGGAGAGCTTCGCCCGGGCGGCAGCGAGCGCGAGTGGTGCGACCCCGACGTCCTACGTCGGCTCCGGCGTGCGTCGCTCGCTGCGCTCCGTCGCGAGGTGGAGCCGGTCGAGCAGGCGGCACTCGGACGCTTCCTACCGAGCTGGCACGGCATTGATCGCCGCGCGTCGCTGCGCGAGGCACTCGTCCCGCTGCAGTCGCTCGCGCTCCCGGTGGCGCTCTGGGAGGCCGAGGTGCTGCCGCGGCGCGTGCCCGAATACCGCCCCGAGCAGCTCGACGCCCTCTGTGCATCGGGCGAGCTCGTCTGGGTCGGAGCCGGGCTCGACCGCGTCGCTCTCTTCTTCCGTGACGACGCTGCACTGCTCGGGCGCCCGTCTGCCGCGACCCCGCCGGACAGCGAAGCGCACGACGCGATTCGCGCCGCGCTCACCGGTGGCGCGCTCTTCTGGGACGGGCTCCTCGCAGCGACGGAGCTCGACGCCGAGACGGCGCTGCCGGCGCTCTGGGATCTCGTCTGGAGCGGCGAGGTGACGAACGACTCCTGGTCGCCGCTTCGTGCCGAACGCCGCTACCAGCCGCCGCGGCCCGATCGCCGTGCGCGCCGCTTCTCGCGCTCTCGCGCCCATCGGCCTACGGCGACGCAGGGACGCTGGTCGCTCGCCGCCGAGCTCTTTGCCGGCGACACGCCCGACCGACGCGCACTCGCCGAACTGCTCCTCGAGCGGCACGGCATCGTGACGCGTGACGCGGTGCGCGCGGAAGGAATCCAGGGCGGCTACAGCGCCGTGTACGGCGAGTTCCGCACGCTCGAGACCCTCGGCTCGTGCCGGCGCGGCTACTTCGTCGAAGGCCTCGGCGGCGCGCAGTTCGCGCTCGGCGGCGCCGTCGAGCGGCTGCGCGAGCTACGTCCTCGCGACGGAGACGAGCCGGAGCCGCTCGTGCTCGCGGCAGCCGATCCGGCCCAGCCGTACGGCGCCGTCATCCCGTGGCCGAAGCGCGCGGGAGCTCGGGCTGCGCGCGTCGCGGGAGCGCACGTCGTGCTGCTCGGCGGCGAGGCGGCGCTCTTCGTCGAGCGCGGTGGCCGCTCGCTCGTTCCGCTCCGGGAGCCGGACGACGAGTGGCTGCGGCCGGTGCTCGAAGCGCTGGTCGGATTCGTCAAGCGTGGCGGAGCCAAGCGCCTGGCGGTCGAGCGCTTCGACGGCGAGCCGGTCACGGAGACTGTCGCGATGCCGCTGCTCGTGGAGGCCGGCTTCGTCGCCGGCCCGCGTCGCGCGGTGCTTCGCGCATAGCCCTCAACAGCGGAGGTCGCATGAGCACCATCGATCAGGACCTGGTCGTGGCCCACTTCATCGTCTCGAACGATGTCGAGCGCTCCCGGCGCTTCTACACGGAGGTGCTGGGCGGCAAGATGGTCATCTCCGGCGAGTCGGGCGATGACGTGACATACGTCGCGCTCGCCAACAGCTGGATCATCATCAACGTCGGAGGCGGGCCGACGGACGACAAGCCCACGGTCACGCTCGAGACGCCGCCCGACCCGGATCGGGTAAGCAGCTTCCTCAACATCCGGGTCGCGGATATCGAGGCTGTGTACACCGAGTGGAGCGCGCGCGGCGCCGAGTTCCTGACGCCGCCGAAGCAGCACGAGACCGAATGGCGTTGCTACATCCGCGATCCCGACGGCTATCTGATCGAAGTGGGGCAGACGACGCTGGCGAGAGGGTGGAGGCCGCCGTCCTGATCGACGTGCCGAGTCCGGAGAGGGCGCCCACGATCGGGCGCCCCATCCCGCCGGCTCAGGGTCAGACCGCTCGACGGCCCGAGACGATCGCGAACACCGCGACGACCAGAGCGACGACCAGGACGAGCCAGAGAAAGCTGCTGACAGCAGCGCCGCCGGCGACCGCGAGAATGATCAGGGCGATGACGAGAATCCAGAGCAGTGGCATTCAGGGCTCCTTCGAGAGAGGACGGGACCGACCACCAGACGGGACGGTGCTCGTCTAAACGAACTCGGAAGGCGCTGGGATACGCCACGCCGGCCGGTGCTCGGGAATGACCTTGAGTAGTGCGGCACTGCCCTGTAGGGTCGCCCCGTCGATATCACGGGAGGTGCGGCGTGCTGTTTCACACGACCTGGGAGTTCACGGACACCGGCGAGGCGGCTATCGAGCGGAATCTCGCCTTCTTCTCACAGTGGCAGCCACCCGACGGCTTTGAATTCAAGGGCTTCTGGGGATGTGCGGACAATTCGGGTGGCGTTGCGATCGTCGAGGCCGACAGCGCTGCGACGATCGCGAGGGCGACTGCCCCGTTTACGCCGTGGCTGCGATTTAGCGTCACCCCGATCCTCCCGATCGAGGAGTCGTCGGCAATCGCCGGAGAAGCCGCCGCCGCCCGAGCAGCCTTGAGCGGCTAGCTACGGCTTGCGGGAGATCGTGACCGCGCCGTTCTGCAAGCGCGTCAGCTCCATGTCTTGCGAACCGGTCCCGTTGGACCAATGGCCGCCCTCAGCGACTCCCTCGGAGCGGCCGGGCACGGTCGCGGGGACGGTCGCTGGCAGCCCTCGCTGGCCGGGCCAGTGTTCCGGAGTGATCCCCGAAGGAGGAGAGGATGTCTGGACGAACGGGGCGGGCGCGTTGCGCACCATCGGAGTTAAGGTCGGGAGGTCATGGGGCGGCGCTGGCGGTTAATCGTGCAAGTCGCTCTCGTCGGAGTGCTGGCCCTGCTTGTTTCCCCCGCAGACGGCTCGGCACTTGACGCGGCCTTCATCGCGCTGACCCCGACTGGTCCCTCGCCTGCCGTCCTGACGATCCCGGCGGGGATGTATCCCGTCTGGTTCAACCCCGACACCGTGACCCATACGGTTGTCTTCGCTAGCGGGTCGTGCTCGATCCAGGTTGCGCCCGGTGGCTACGGACAGTGCACCAACGGGTACGGCAGTGGCTACGTCGGCGACTACGCATACACGGTCGACGACACCTTCCAGGCGAGCATCGTCATCGCCGCCGACCGCCGTTGGGTCTCCCTGAGCGCAAGACACCACACGATTCGCCGTGGAGCGACGATCAGGCTGCACGGCAGGCTGCAGGATTACGATCTGTCACCGCCGGGACCAGGGTCGCCGCAGCCCATCATCGTGCTGGCCCGCCACAACCGCTACCACCCGTTCCGGCGCATAGCGGTCGTCACGGCGAAGTTGCACCCCACGCCGAAGAGCCACGTTCACCCCTGGGGCGAGTTGATTTGGCGGCTAAGCGTGCGACCTCGAGCGCGCACGACCTACATCGCGGAAGCGAACAGCCAGCCGCAAGGCGGACAAGCCTGGCAGCAGGCCGAGAGCAAGCCCTTCGAAGTCCGCTTCCGCCACCAGAAGGCCAAGCGGGGCAAGTAGCGCTCGGCTGGGCGAGCGTCTCTCGCCTGAGCGCCAGGGACCTCAGGCTGCGACGAGCTTGTAGCCCGAACCGCGCACCGTGACGAGCCGCTCCGGCTGCGTCGGGTCCCGCTCGATCTTGCGGCGCAGGTTCGAGATGTGCACCTCGCAGGCGTGCTCGTCGCCGACGTGTTCGCTCGCCCAGAGATGCTGCATGAGCTCGCGGCGCGAGACCACCGCCTCGGGCTGCTCGGCGAGGAGGGACAGAACCTTGAACTCGGAGAGGGTCAGGTGGACGCGGTCGCCGTCGACGAGCACTTCGTGCCGGCCGAGATCAATCTGGAGGCCGCCGAGCTTCCGCACCGTCGCCCCGCCGCCCGCCCGGTCGAGCTCGCGCCGCCGCAGGATCGCCCGCACGCGGCTGAGCAGCTCGGCGCTCGAGAACGGCTTCGTTACGTAGTCGTCCGCGCCGAGCTCGAGCCCGAGCACGCGGTCGGACTCCGCGTCTCGCGCCGTCAGCATCAGGATCGGGACGTCGCTCTCCGCCCGCAGCTCCCGGCACACCTCGACGCCCGACAGGCCGGGCAACATCACGTCGAGGACGACGAGCGCGTACCGGCCGGTGCGCCCGGACTCGAGCGCCGACGGCCCGTCACGCTCCTCGTCGACCTCGTAGCCCTCGCGCCGCAGCGTGAAGGCCACGACGTCGCGGACGCCCGCGTCGTCGTCGACGAGCAGGATCCGCTCGCCGTTTCCGTTTGCCGGCACGACGCTCACGCCGCGGGCACCCGCTCCCGCACGCGCGCCGGCGCGAGCAGGATCCGGAAGACGGTTCCCTGGCCGGGCGAGGAGTCGAGCTCGATGCGGCCGCCGAGCGTGCGCACCGACTCGCGGACGATCGCGAGGCCGAGGCCGAAGCCGTCTGCGTCGCGCTCGCCGCGGTAGAAACGGTCGAAGACGTGGCGCTGCACCTCCTGGCTGATCCCTGGGCCTGAGTCCTCGACCTCCACGGTGATCGTGCGGCCGACGTTGTAGGCGCGCAGGGCGACGGAACCTTGCGCCGTGTGCTTCGCGGCGTTCTCGCCGAGGTTGCGCAGCGCCTGCTCGAGCAGGTCGCGGTTGGTCTCGACCGCGAGCCCCTCGTCGACCTCGACGTCGACCGCGACCCCGGCGTGCGGCTGGAGCCCCGCCGCAATCTCATGCAGCAGCGGTGCGAGTTCGACGGCCTCGATGCGCGGCGGCTCCTGCCCGGAGTGCGCGCGTGCCAGCGTCAGCATCGCGCGGGCGAGGCGCGCCAGCCGGCCGGCCTCGCGCTCGATGTGGGCGAGGAAGCGGTCGCGCTCGGCGGGATCCTCCTTCGCGCCCGCCTGGAGCAGCTCGACCGCGCCGATGATCGTCGTCAGCGGAGTGCGCAGCTCGTGGGCCGCGTTCGTCACGAACTGGCGCTCGGCGAGCTCTCGCCGCTCCTGCTCGGTCAGGTCGTCGACCACGATGAGCGCCCAGTCGGTCTCGGGTTGGGACGGAATGCCGACCACTCCGTACGCGTGCTGTTCGTCAGGACGCACGTGCACCTGCGTCACGCTCGCCCGCTCGCTGAAGAGCCCCTGGGCGAACTCCCGCAGCTCGAAGGTCTGCCACGGCTCGGGCAGCGGGTCTCCCTCCTGCACGCGGCCGCCGAGCAGACGGCGCGCCTCCGTGTTCGCGAAGTGGACGATCAGGTCCTGATCGATCGCAAGAACGCCCTCGTGCAGGCGCTCGAGCAGGAGCCTCAGCCGGTCGCGCTCCGCCTCGATGCGGCGGAAGGAGCGGCGCAGCTGGCGTCGCATCCGGTCGAAGTTCTGCGCGAGCGTGCCGAACTCGTCGTTGAAGCGGTAGTGGAGCGGCGTCTCGAAGTCGCCGTGTGCGATCGCCTCGGCCGCTGCGCTGAGACGGCGCAGTCGCAGCGCGATGAGCTGAGCGAGCAAGAGTCCGACGATGACGCCGATCACGCCGGCAATCACGCCCGCCCGGAGCGCCTCGCCGTTCACCGTGTCGATCGCCTCGGCCGTGGCCGGTTGCTTGCTGACCGCAAGGAGCGCCTCGCCGTGGTAAGGGATTGCGGCGACAAACGTCCCTCCGTCGGATGTCCCCTGAGAGAAGTTGTTGCCGGCGAGCGCCGAGCTCGCCGCGCTCCGCTCGAGGCTAGAAGCCGCGGAGTCAGTCGCCTCTGCCCCGACGAGGTGGAGGCGGACGGTTCCCGGCAGCTTGGCCGCTACTCGGTCGAGGGTTGCGGTCGTGGGACCCTTCGCCGCCGCGGTCTGTACGTCCGTGAGTGCCTGCTTTTCGGCGTTACGCCGGAACGCGTTCTCGGAGTTGTTGGAGAACTGGGCGACGACAATCGCCGTCGAGGTCGCAGCGACCACGGCGAAGGCGACTCCCAGCCACCAGCGAACGCCGATAGAAGGCCGAATCACGACTCAATCGTAGGCTTCCGCGCGTGCCGGAAGGAGATTCTCTCCACCGCGCGGCCCGTCGGCTGCAGGTCCTCGTCGGCGAGCGCGTCGAGGTTGAGACGCCGCATCCGCGAGCGGCAGTGAAAGGGCTCGCTGCACGGCTCGACGGCCACCGGCTCGAGCGGGTGGAGGCGGTGGGCAAGAACCTCCTGCTCCACTTCGACGGCGGCCTCGTCCTGAGGAGTCATCTGCGCATGAACGGCAGGTGGCGCGTCGAGCGCCGGGGGACGACTCGGGCGGGTCGGCCGTGGCTCGTTCTGCGGGGAGCCGAGTACGAGGCCGTCCTCTGGAACGGCTCCGTGCTCGAGCTCCTCGGGAGTCGATCGGCGCCGCGGCTGGGGCCGGACATCCTCGGCGAACCGCCCGACTACGAGACCATGCTTGCGCGGCTGCGCGCCACGCCGCAGGAGCGGGAGGTCGGCGACGCGCTCCTCGACCAGCGTCTCGTGGCCGGCATCGGCAACCTCTGGCGCGCCGAGGCGCTGTGGGAGGCCCGCATCTCGCCGTGGCGGACGCTCAACGAGCTGTGCGACGACGAGCTTCTCGGCGCGCTCGAGATCTCGCACCGGCGGATGCGAGCCGCGGTCGACGGGCCGCGGCCGCCGCGGCACGTCTACCGACGCGCGGGCCGCGCCTGCCCGCGTTGTGGAGGCGTCGTTCGCTCGGCGCCGCAGGGCGAGCACGCGCGCACGGCGTACTGGTGCCCGAAGTGTCAGGTAGGAGGCCTGCCGCCGCCGTCGTAGGAGAACCGGATGCGCTCGCCGCACCTTCACGACACGCTCCGTCGGTTCTGTCTCGGCGCCTTCGCCGTCTTCACGCGCGAGCTCGAGGACGGCGTGAACCTTCCGTTCGCCTTCGAGGAGCACGGCTCCTACGGTCGTCCGACGCTTTACGAGTATCGCCCGCTCGTGCGCGGCTTCGTCGAGGCGCGCACGGAGCGCCTCTTCTCGCGCGTCGACGTCCAGGACGCCGTGGCCGACCTGCTGCGCGAGCCGGCCGCGCGGATCTTCGCCCGTGCGCACGAAGGAGACGTCCGAGACGAGCAGCGCGCGGTCTACCGCAGCGTCCTCGTCCCGCTCCTCGTTCGCACCGCCGAGGGCTGTGGCGGATTCGACTGGGACGACAGCGCGTTCGCGCGCGCCTACGAGGAGCTCGAGACGTCGCTCTACGGCGAGGGCCACTCCTACGGCGCGGTTGCTCCCCTCGTCGGCCTCTCGGTCGGCACCCAGATCGAGCTCGGCGACGGGATCCGCGTCCGGGTCGCCGCCACGGGCGAGATCGCGGCGATGTGGCCGGAGGCGGCAGGCCTATTGCCGCGGCACTTCGGCCGCGAGCCGGATCGGACCTGCGTGCTCGAGCTCGAGCGGTCGCTGCCGAACGGAGCTGCCGAGGCACCCGACGCACCGGGCGAGCTGGCCGATGCGGTCACGGCGATTCGCCTCTCCACGGCGGCGCCGGTCGCGGCCGGCCCCGTTCTCTTCGAGCGTCTCGATTGGCGGCCCTACGGGATTCGGCCGGTGCTGCCGATCGCCGCGACGGCTCCGCCCGGCGAGCCGACGCGTCTCGACCCCTTCCGCGCCTCGGTGGCCAGCGACCTGCGCGTCCGCCTCGCGGCCGCGGACGACGACGCGCACCTCGGCGACGCGCTCGACCGCTGGGAGCTCGCGCTCTTCCAGTCGGAGCCGTTCCGTGGCGAGCAGTTGCGCCATGCGCTCGAGGCGGCGCTCGGCGAGGGCGACGGTGGGTGGGCCGCGGCCATGCGCGGCGCCACGCTGCTCGGCGCGACGCCGGCGGAGCGTTCCGAGCTCGCCGGGCAATTGCGGGAGCCGAGCTGCGAGCTCTTGCGTCGCCTCCTCGTCGCGGTTCTCCTGCACGACGACCGGCGGGCGCTCGTTCGCGATCTCGACGAGGCACTGCTGGGTGCCACGGGCGTGGTCGCGAATCTCCAGCAACGCGCGAGCTAGCTGCCACAGACACGTCACGAGTTGCCGCCTACCTTCGAGGCATGGAGGAGGCGCGCGCGGTACTGGCTCGGCTGGAGCGGATCGAGGCCCTCGAACGTGAGGGGGCCGGCGTGCCGTCCCTCCTCGCCGAGCTTCGTGAGCTCGTCCGCGAGGCCGGAGTGTGGGCGGAGCGAGAGCGCGATCCGCGAGCGCAGGACGCGGTCGCAGCGCTCGCCGCTGCGGGGGAACCGCGAGTCACGGCTGGGAGCCGCTGATGCGGCGCGGGGCGTTCCTGCTCGCTTCGCTCGTCGCCGGGCTCGCTTCGTTTCCGGCGGGCGCCGCCGCGACCCCGTCGCCGGTGACGGCCTGGTACGTCTACGGCTCGTCGCCGGCTGCGCTCAGCTCCTACGCCTATGCGCGTGGCTGCGACTTCGCCAAAGCCCAGCCGGGCACCGGCCTCCGCGTCCTGCTGCTCGACTTCGGGGCGGCGAGAAAGCTCGCCGCCGGCACCTGGGGTGCGATCGACTTCAGCAATACGACGTTCTCGAATTCCGACATCGTCGCGGCTCTCGAACGCGCCGCTGACGGGTACCACAACTGCCACGTCCGGGGCTCGGTGGACATCGTCTACGCGAACAGCAACTACCACCTGTCCGGCTCGGGGATGTCGAGCACCGATGCGTGGTATGCGGGCTATTACCAGTCGGCAAGCGCCGAGAATCTCGCCGGCTACCAGGCGTCGAAGGGCTACGACAGCCAGACCGCGGATGCCGCGTCGGACCTGGAGCCGAGCTGGGACGGCGTATCGATTACCAGGCAGCTCGTCAACGGCGATGCGGCGCCAGGCTGGGCGCTGTACTACGACTTCGGCTCGGCCGACGGCTGTCCACAGAGCGGTAGCAGCGATGGCCCCTGCAACAACGGCTGGCACGCGAGCGACGTCGGATACGTCTCAGATCACGGGCTCGCGCTGCCTCTGCCGGAGATCTACTACGCCGCCAACGCCAATCAATGGACCGTCGTGCGGAAGTGGTGGACCGCCAACCAGAGTCGCTACTCCTTCGCCGGCGTGATCGCCTCGACCGGCGTCGGCTTGACGCCGTCGGCCGCGTGGAACACTCTCGGCTCGCTCAACAACGGTCTCGTCGGCTCGGAGCTCGCGTGTTTCGGCTGCTGACGATCGCCGCCTGCGCGCTCGTAGTTGGAGGCGGCTTCGCTATCCCTAGGCTCGGCTTCGCGACATCCGCGCCGCCGGACAAGGCAGCCGCCCTGCAGCGTCTCGGCTCGGTCGCCACGACGGATTCGAGCACCGAGCCGGTTGCGCCTCCCGAATCGGCCTCGCGCCGCCCGATTCCGGCCCGGATGCTCGGTCCCGACTCACCCATACCGATTCCGCCGTCCGTCCTCCTGCTGCGGAACGGGTGGCTCATGAGCGACGGCCGCACGCTCGTCGCGGTCTACGCCGGCGCGGCCGGCAACGATCCGTCCGTGGGCCGCCTCGTCGTCGTCCGGCAGAACCTCGCCTCCGGTGCGCAGACGGTTCGCATCGTCGATGTCGGCGCAACGGGGCCACTCGCGATCACTGCGGCTCCTCTCGGCACGGTCGGCCGGTCCGGGGAGATTGGGAATCTCGCTCTACGGACAGACGGTGGTCGCGAGCTCCGTTTCGACCTTGGCGGCCGCGGAACCTCACAAGAAGCTCACGAAGCCCGGCTACGTTGGCTATCGAGGCCGACCCGATCGAGTGACCAAGCTCCAAACCCACAGGGCCGATAGCACCGTTGCGACCGTGGTGCTGCGGCTTCTCTCCAACCGGAAAATTCAGCTCGTGCTGAACGCCGGATTCGGCCTCGTCCTGCTGGGCGTCGCGTATGTCAGCGTGCGCCATTTCGTGGGCGGCGGCTGGCCGATCCACCATGCCGACCCGGTGCTCACCTCCGGCGCGGCTCTTCTCTTCCTTGCCGCCTACGCGTTCAAGGCGTGGGGCTGGCAACGGCTCTTCCACGCGAGCGAGCGGCCGACCGCCGACGCACTCGCCTTCGCGGGCGGCGCCGCCTGCGTCGGCGGCATCGCGTTGCCGGGCCGTGTCGACGATGCGATCCGCATCGCGGTCGTGAGGCGCTACCCGGGCACCAAGACTGGCATCGGAACGCTCGGTCTCAGCCTGATCGTGCTGGGGATGCTCGACAACGCGGCCCTGACGCCGATGGCCTCGGTCGCCGCTGCCGGCTCGACTCACTGGACGACGCGCGCAGGCTTCGCCGTCGTGGCCGCAGCGGGTATTGCCGCTGCCTTCGTCGTGGCCTTCCTGCCGCAGATCGCTCGGATGTCGTTCGTGACGCGCTGGCGGCTCGGCCGCTGGGTCGCGGCACACACGCACTGCACGAAGGAGGCGTGGGCGGCCTGGTTGCTCATCTCGGTCTCGTGGACCCTCCGCGCTGTCGCCGTCTTCCTGCTGCTCAACGCGCTCTCGATGCCGGGCTCGTTCGTGCTCGCGCTTGCGTTCCTCGTCGCCTCTGCCGCTTCCGCTGCTCTCCCGATCGCTCCTGCAGGCGCTGCGACCCAGGCGGGCGCGGGCGCCGCGATCCTCGCCCTCGGCGGCTTCCACACGGCCGACGCGATCGCCTTCTCGGTCGCCGCGCAGGCGCTCGTGATCGTGACGGGCGCCGCTGTGATCCTCCTTATCGCCTCCTGGCAGCTGGCGCTGCGACTCAAGCGCTCGCATAGCGCCCGCGCGGCGGTGGCGGCGGCAGCAGCAGCAGCGGCCTAGCCGGCAGCGGCCTCTACCGCAGGACCGCTGGCGACGAAATCCTTCTGCCGCACGAGTACGAACGCAAGGATCGCGCCGGCGAAGAGCACGAACGCCGCGACGAAGAGGATCCCGTTCAGACCGTGGATGAAGGCTGCGTGGGCGGTCTGAGCTGTGACCGTGTCCGGAAAGCTCGGGCCGGTGCTCAGCCGGCCGGCGCCGGATGCGATCGCCTGCGCGAAGGGCTTCACCACATTGGGCGGCAAGGAGTGCGTCGAGGCGAGATACGAAGCGATCCGGCTCTGGAAAATCGCGCCGAGCGCCGCGATCCCGGTGGCTATCCCGATCTGCCGGAACGTGTTGTTCGTGCCCGAGGCCATGCCCGCGTGACGCGGCTCGACGACGCTGACGGCGGTTGACGCGAGCGGTGCGTTGACGAGCCCAATGCCGACACCGGCGACGAGGAAGCCGGGGAGGAGAGTGGTCCACGTCGAGGAGACGGAGATTCCCGACATCAGCAGGAGTGCGACGCCGCAGAGTGCGAGTCCCCCGGACAAGAGGAGGCGCACGGGCACGCGTGTTGACAGCCGCCCGGAGATCGGCGCGACGATGAACGCGAGCAGCGAGAGCGGCAGGAAGACCACGCCGGTCTTCACGGCGGAATAGCCCAGCACGTTTTCGAGGTAGAGCGGCAGGAAGAGGAACTGAGCGAACATCCCGGCCGAGATCGCAAAGGCGGTGATCTGGGCGCCCGTGAAGGTCGGCACGCGGAAGAGGCGGATGTCGAGCATCGGCGACTCCCGCCGCAGCTCGACCAAGCCGAAGGCGACGAGCAGCACGGCCGCGGCGACAAAGAGCCCGACGACGCGCCCGCTCGACCAGCCCCAGTCGCTGCCGCGGAGCAGGCCGAGCACGAGCGCGAACAGGCCGCCCGTGAGTGTGATGAGACCCAGCGTGTCGAAGCGGCCGGCTTCCTCGTCGCGCGTCTCGTGCAGCACGCGCAGCCCCGCCGCGACGCAGGCGATGCCGATCGGGACGTTGACGAAGAAGATCCAGCGCCAGCCGACGTATGTCGTCAGCGCGCCCCCGACGAGCGGCCCGATCGCCACCGCGGCCCCGACCGTCGCGCCCCAGATGCCGAAGGCCGTGCCGCGTTCGCGGCCGTGGAACTCCTGCGAGATGATCGCGAGCGAGACGGCGAACATCGCGGCGCCGCCGATTCCTTGCACCCCCCGTGCGACGATCAGCCAGGTCGGCGACTGCGCCGCGCCGCACAAGGCCGAAGCCAGCGTGAAGAGTGCGATCCCGCCGAGGAAGACGCGCTTGCGTCCTCGTATGTCGCCGAGCGAGCCGGCGTTGAGCAACGTCGCCGCGAGCGTAAGGGCGTAGGCGTCGACGATCCATTGCAGATCGGTGAAGGAGGTGTTCAGCTCCTTGTCGATGTTCGGCAGTGCGACGTTGACTACGGTGATGTCGAGGAGCAGCATGAAGACCGCCACGCACACCACCGTGAGGACGCGCCACTTCCGCTCCATCAACTCCGCTCCACTTGGGGGAACCTAATCGAGAAGGACTCGACTACGGGGCTACGAAAGGTCAGCAGGGATGGCGCTCACGCGGTTACTAGCTCGTCCGCACGCGCGGACGGCCGATAGCGGTCCTTCGATGGCCCGGGTCATCGCCTTTGCCAACCAGAAGGGCGGCGTCGCGAAGACGACGACGACCCTCAACCTCGGCGTGGCGCTCATCGAGCAGGGACTTCGCGTGCTCCTGGTCGACCTCGACCCGCAGGGCAACCTGACGATGTCGCAGGGGTGGAACCCCGACGAGATCGACCGCTCGATGTTCGACGTCCTCTGCCACCGGCTGCCGATCGGCGAGATCGTGCGCACGAACGAGGTCGATGTCGCCGTCTCCTCGATCGACCTCGCCGGCGCCGAACTCGCCCTCGCTTCGATGATCGGCCGCGAGCGTGCCCTCGAGAAGGCGCTGGCGCCGGTGCGCGAGAACTACGACTACGTCCTCATCGACACGCCCCCGTCGCTCGGCCTGTTGACGATCAACGCGCTCGTCGCGGCCGACGGCGTGATCGTGCCCGTCCAGTGCGAGTACCTCTCGCTCCGCGGACTCGTGCAGCTCGAGAACACGCTCTCGATGATCCGCGAGAACCTCAACCCGAACGTCGGGATCCAGGGCATCCTGGCGACGATGTTCGACCGGAGGCTCCTCCATTCGCGCGAGGCCGTTGAGATCTTGAAGGAGAACTTCGGCGACCTGGTGCTCAACACGAAGATCCGCAAAACGGTGCGCTACGCGGAGGCGCCGGTGAAGGGGCAGTCGATTTTCAAATACGACCCGAGCGGCGAGGCCGCCTCGATGTACCGTGATCTCGCGAAGGAGGTGCTCGATGGCGCGTCGGCGCGCAAGCATGCGTGAGGGCCCGTTGGCGGAGCTCTTCCGCGCGACGGAGGCGGCACAGAAGCAGGCAGAGCACAGTGGCGAGACCGAGCCGAAGCCGGCTGAGGACGCCGCAACCGCCGCTCCGGAAGCGCCGGCAGAGCCGGACGAGCGGACGGTCGAGCACGTCCCGAGCTGGGAGGAGTCCGGGGTCGAGACGCCGGATCCTGCGCCTCCGACGCCCACGCCCGAGCCCACGCCGCTGCCCGACCCGGAGCCGCCTACGCCTACGCCGGATCCCGATCCGCTGCCGCCGCCTCAGCCGCCCGAGCCCGAATTGCGCCCCGCCGATCTCCCGCCGGTCTCGCACTACCTCGAGCCGCTGCCGGAATCGCCGGCACGTCTGCACCGTACGGGTGCCGACAGCGGCGCGTACCTGGCGGTGATCAAGGTCGTCGGCGTCGGCGGAGCCGGTCTCAACGCCGTCAACCGGATGATCGACGCCGGCATCAGCCAGGTCGAGTTCATCGCCGTCAACACCGACATCCAGGCGCTGCGCACGAGCGACGCGCCCGTCAAGATCCACATCGGCCGCGAGTTGACGCAGGGCCTCGGCTCGGGCGCCGACCCGGACGTCGGCCGCCGCGCCGCCGACGAGGCCTACGACGAGCTGAAGCAGGAGTTGCGCGGCGCGGACATGGTCTTCGTCGCCGCGGGCGAGGGCGGAGGAACCGGCTCGGGTGCCGCGCCCATCGTCGCCCGGATCGCGCGAGAGATCGGCGCGCTGACGGTCGGCATCGTCACCACGCCGTTCCGCTTCGAGGGAACGAAGCGCAAGAGCCAGGCAGAGCAGGGGATCGTCGACCTCCGCGGAGCCTGCGACACGACCATCGTGATCCCGAACGACCGGCTGCTCGAGGTACTCGAGAAGTCGACCTCGATGCTCGACGCCTTCAAGGTGGCCGACGACGTCCTCCGCCAGGGCGTGCAGGGGATCTGCGACCTGATCACGATGCCCGGCCTGATCAACCTCGACTTCGCGGACGTGCGCACGATCATGTCCGACTCCGACACCGCTCTCATGGGCATCGGCTTCTCCTCTTCGACCGGTGACGGCCGGGCGAAGGAGGCCGCGGAACGCGCCCTGCGCTCGCCGCTGATCGACGCCGAGATCACAGGCGCGCGCGGAATTCTCCTCTCGATCGCCGGGGGTGACGATCTGTCGCTCGTCGAGGTGAACGACGCCGCAGAGGTGATCCGTGCCGCGGCGACCGACGACACGAACATCATCTTCGGTGCGACCGTCGACGACCGGTTGAACGGGCAGGTCTGGGTGACGGTGGTCGCCACAGGCTTCGGCGGCCGCGGTCGCCGCCCGCGAGGCGACTTCGGGACGCCCCACACGGAGCAACCGCGCCGGCAGCCGGGAGTCGAGGGCGGCGACCTCGACGTGCCGTCCTTCCTCCGCACCTGAGGCCGACCGCCGCGATGGACACCTACCTCGCGATCGCGTCGAAGCGTGACGAGCGCCGCTACGCCGACACGCCGGTCCCGCAGGAGGTGCGGCAGCGGATCCTCGACGCCGGCCGGCTGTCCGGCAGCTCGCGGAACACGCAGCGCTGGGAGTTCGTCGTCGTGTCGGGAGCAGCGCAGGACCGTCTGGCGGACGCGGTCTACGCGCCGGAGAACGTCCGCTCGGCCGCGCTCGCCGTGGCCATCGTCGGCGAGGCGGGAGGGTTCGACGTCGGCCGCTGCTCGCAGAACATGATGCTCGCGGCGTGGAGCGAAGGCGTGGTCTCGTGTCCGAACGGTGTCAGCGATGCAGCTGCAGCCGCGGAGATCTGCGGCGGCGAGGTGCGCGCGATTCTCTCCTTCGCCTATCCCTTGCGCGCGCGCAAGCCCGCGAGCCACACGGCGGAGGAGTGGTCGTCGGGGGCGAACCGCAAGCCGTTGTCCGAGCTGGTGCGCGAGGTCTCGTAGCTCGACCGGCACTTCGGGCTCCTGCCCGCGAATGCGGCGAGGAGGCTGTGAACATCGACGTCGAACGAGATCCTCACGACGCCCGCTTGGTGGGTATGGAGGTCGACCATCCCGTCGGGGCTCCGGAGGAGGCAGCCGGTCGAGGCGCGCCAGTACGGCGACCAGTGCACCGCGACGAGGTACTCGCCGGCGCGCGAGACCTGGATCACGAGTCGGGACTCGCGGAACTTGAGCACGCTCGGCCGGCCGGGGCCGTCGACGATCGGCTTTGGATGCGGGACGGCGTAGATCGAGATCTCGTGGGTCGAGAACACACGGCGCAGGCCCGCACGGCCGCTGCGCACGAGCCGCTTCTCGGCGCGTGAGCTGTAGTCGGGTGGCGAGCGTGTGACCACGACGTAGGCCACGCCGAGCCGCCGGAGCCAGCGGCGATACGGGATCGGGGCGAGCCGGTGCCGGTAGAGGAGCTCGTCGAACGGGAAGTCGTCTTGGCGGAACCAGCCGCGCGCGAGCGGGATCTTCGCCGAGGCTAGGTAGTACGCCGGCCAGTGGTCCGTCGTATCGACCGCCTCCACGCGATACCCGGGGCGAAGATGGGCGTGCAGGTACGAGACCGGGGCCTGCCAGACCTTTGCGTGCGAGGTGACGTCCTGAGTCCCGCGTGCCCAGCCGGCGGCGAGTGGGGTCACGTTCCACGACAGCGCGAGTGCGGCGACGACGATCGAGACTTTCACGGGACGCCAGCGGCGCAGAGCGAGGACGAGCAGCGCGAGCGGGAGAGCAAGGAAGCGGAGCCGCGCGACGTTGTCGCCGAGCCCGGACGGCACGACGTAGAAGACCGCGATCGCAATCGCGTACGCCATGAAGACGAAGCGCAGCACGCGCGCGCGCTCGAGTCCGATCGTGCACGCGATCCCGATCCCGCAGAAGACGAGCGCCGCAGCAGCTTCGCTCGGGGGGAAACCGAGCGAGCCGCCGAACGGGAAGAGCCGCAGCAAAACGACCTCGGCCGCCGCGGCGAGCACGAGCCCGAGAGCCGGCACTGCGCGTCCGCTCAGCGGCGCGCGACGCGCGACGGCGATCCCGACCAGCACGACGCCGAGCAGGACGAGCGCGACGGGGCTCGCCGCGAGCACGAGCAGCGTGAGTGCGGCACCGAGCCAGCGCCGCCCGGCCCGGAACGCGAGCAGGGCGAAGAGCGCCAACGTGACACCGAGCGCGAAGGGGTACTGGCCGGTGATCAGCACTCCCGCCCAGACGATGGCGAAGGCGCGGACCGCCCAGCGGGCCGTGGATCCCCACTCCCGTTCGAGGAGCACGGTGAAGGCACCGGCGGCAAGCGCGATCGTGACCACGGCGAGGAGCCGGATGCCGAACACCGCGGCAAGCGGGTAGTAGAGGACGCTGTAGCCGACGAAGGCGTAGCGCCCGGCGTACCAGAAGTTGTCCCAGAGTGTGAGCCCGTGACCGAGGAAGAGCGAGCGCTGGTACTCGTGCGCCGCAAGGTCGCCGCTGGGCGGGGCGAGCCACACGAGCAGCGACGCCGCGGCCGTTGCGAGCCCCGTGCAGAACGCGGTCTCGCGCGAAACCCGCAGCCGCCGCCACGACGCACGTGCCGCGCCGGCGTAGGACACGTCGGCCATCCGTCAAAGCGTACGCTCGCGGCATGAAAGGCGCGTTAGCAGCCGGGCATCCACTGACCGCCGAAGCCGGGGCGGACGTCTTGCGCGCGGGCGGCAACGCCGTCGACGCGTGCATCGCGGCCGCGGCCGTCTCGTGGATCTGCGAGAGCCCGCTCACCGGTCCGGGCGGCGGGGGGTTCCTGCTCGTCCATCGTGCCGCAGAGGGGCGCGCGCGGCTCCTCGACTTCTTCGTCGCCCTTCCGGAACGAGCCGCCTCGCCGGACGAGCTCGTGGGGCTCGTCGTCGACTACGGCGACTCGCAGCAGATCTTCTACACGGGCCCGATGTCCGTGGCCGTGCCGGGCGCGGCGCTCGGGCTCTGGGAAGCTCATGTGCGGTGGGGCTCGGTGCCCTGGGCGGAGCTGATCGCTCCCGCCATCCGACTCGCGCGCGAGGGCGTCATCCTCAACGAAGCACAGGCGTTCCTGCACCGGATCCTCGACCCGTTGCTGCGGTATTCGCTCGAAGGCGACGCGCTGTACGGGCCGGGCCGCAATCTCGTCGAGGGCGAGCGGCTGGCGATGCCCGAGCTGGCGAAGACGCTCGAGCAGGTTGCGGCAGAGGGAGCCGGCTGCCTCTACCACGGCGAGCTCGCGGAGCGGATCGCCGCCTACGTGCCGATCACGCTCGCCGATCTCGCCCGCTACGAGGTCCTCGAGCGTGAGCCGGTAGCAGCCTCGTACCGCGGCGAGCAGCTCTGGACCTGCCCGTCGCCTTCGAGCGGCGGTCGCCTGCTCAAGGTCGGGCTCGAGACGCTCGGCGACGCGGAGCCGACACCGCTCGCCGTCATCCAGGCGATGGAGGTGCTGGACGCGATGCGCGACGAAGCGCTTGGCGGTACGACGCACATCAGCGCCGTCGACGGCAACGGCGACGCAGCCTCGCTGTCGTGCTCGCTCGGCTCATCCGGCGGTGTCGTCGTCCCCGGCACCGGCATCCAGCTGAACAACATGCTGGGAGAGACGCATCTCGTGCGCGAGGACCCGCCGGGCGCGCGGATGGCGTCGCTGATGGCGCCGTCGCTACTGCTTCGGGACGGGGTGCCGCGGCTCGTCATCGGCTCCGCCGGCAGCACCCGGTTGCACGGCGCGATTCTCCAGGTGCTGACCAACGTCGCCGCGCGCGGGCTCGAGCTCGAGGAGGCGGTCGACGCGCCGAGGCTCCACTTCGAGAAGGGTGTCGTCCATTGCGAGGACGCGGCGGTGGCGGACGAGCTGGAGGCGGCCGGCTACCCCGTCGTCCGCTGGCGGCAGCGGAACCTCTTCTTCGGCGGCGTCTCGGCGGTCGAGATCCGGGAGGACGGCTCGCTCGCGGCGGCGGGGGATCCACGGCGCGGCGGCGGCGCGGTAGTAGTCGAGGCGTGAGCTTCCGGATCCGTCACGCCGATCCGTCCGACGCCGAGCAGTTGGCGCGGCTCGCCGACGCGGTGAGCGCCGAGCCCGAAGGGTGGCTGATCAGCATCGCCGGCGAGTGGCGAAGCGCAGGCGACGAGCGCCGTTTCCTCAAGGCGTTGCGGCGGTACGCGCACGCGGCGGTCTATGTGGCCGAGCGCGACGACGGAACGCTTGTCGGCCGGCTCTCGGTTGGGCGCGACCCTCATCCTGCGAGCGCGCACGTCGCCGACGTCGGCTTGATGGTCGCGCTCGACGCGCGCCGGCAGGGGGTCGGGACGGCGCTCCTGCAGGCAGCGGTCGACTGGGCGCAGGACGCGGGCGTCCGCAAGCTCGAGCTGCACGTCTTCCCGTGGAACGAAGCCGCAATCGCCCTCTACCACAGGTTCGGCTTCGAGCGCGAGGGCTTCCGCAAGGAGCACTACCGCCGGGGCGGAGAGTACGCAGACGCGATCCTGATGGCCTACGAGGTGGCGTAAGCGAGCTCGACCGGCACGCCGCCGGCAAGCGTCTGGAAGACGACGCAGTAACGCTCCGTCAGTTCGAGCAGCTTGTCGAGTGACTCCTGCGGCTCGTCCGAGTCGAGGTCGAAGCGGAGCCGGATCGCCGCGAAGCCCACTGGAGCCTCGCGGTCGATGCCGAGCGTGCCGCGGAAGTCGAGATCGCCTTCGGCGTGGACGCTTCCCGCAACGTCGAGCTCCATCGACGTGGCGACCGAGCGGAGCGTCACGCCCGCGCATGCGACGAGGGCCTCGAGAAGCATGTCTCCGGAGCAGGCGAGCGCTCCGGTGCCGCCGGTGGCGGGGTGGAGGCCGGCCTCGACGAGCACGCGCCCGGTCTCGACCTTGCACGCGATCTGTTCGGAGTCGAGCACTCCGTCGGCCCGCAGCGTGATGAGGGCGGCCCCGGGCTCCTCGCGATACCGGTCCTTGAGCGGCGCCTGCACCGCCTTCAACTCGGCCCGATCCACGCTTCCATCCTAGAGACCGGCGATGAGTCGGCGGTCGTCGGGCGGTCTATCTCCAAACACATCTACCCTCGGCCGGAGCCGCCGAGAAGGGAGCCAGACGATGCCGCGGTATCTGATCTCGTTCGACGAAGGCGCGATGACGTTTCCGCGGGAGGACCTTCCCGCTGTGTCCGATGCCGCTCGCGCGGTCGTGCTGGACGCCATGGACGCCGGCGTGTGGGTGTTCGGCGGCGGGGTTCTTCCCTCTGAGACTCTGAGCGTGGTGGCCACGGATGGGACGGTCACCGACGGCGCCTATCCGGAGAGCCGGGCTTACATCGGCGGCTTCTCGATCCTCGACCTCCCGTCGCGCGAGGCGGCGCTGGAGTGGGGGGCCAAGCTCGCCGTCGCCTGCCGCTGTGCTCAAGATGTCCGCGAGTTCATGCCCGATCCGATGGTTGGGAACTGAGAGGAGGCCGGCTGCCGCGCTCTCGTCTCGTGGTGCTGCTGGCGGTCGTCGGCTGCCTCTCCGCCGGCTGCGATGCGACCAGTGGAGCCGTTTCCGGCCCGATCACGGTCTCGGGAACCACGACCATCGCCAACGCGAAGGTCGGCACCCTCCTCAGGTGCAAGGACGGCCCGGCGGCGAGAGTTCCGCACTGGTTCGGCGGTTCGGCCCTGCGTCGTCCGGGAGTCCCCGGCCAGATCGCTCTCGTCCACAAGCACGACGGATCGGTCACCGTCGCCTGCACAGGTTAGGTCCGGCCGGGAATCTCATACCGTCGGGATGAGACTTCGGCCCACCGGGGCTCGTAGCTTTTGGCGCCTTCGTCGAAAGGGCGTGACGTGAGCGTCGAAGTTGAGCGGGCCGAGCGCGGAGTTCTGGGGTGGATCGATCGCGACATCACGGGTCCGATGGCGGATTTCCAGGACCCGAACCAGGAATGGCGCCGGCTGTTCTCGGAGTTCTACGGAACCTTCCTACTCGTGCTCGTCGCCGCCGGCGGCGGGATGATGAGCCAGGCGTTTCCGGACACCATCACGCGGTCTGCGGCCGTGGTTGCGCCGGGGCTGATGGTGATGGGGATCATCATGTTCATGGGCAAGGTCTCGGGTGCCCATCTGAACCCCGCCGTCAGCGTGGCCTTCTCGCTTCGCGGCGACTTCCCGTGGCGGCGCGTTCCCGGCTACGTCGTCGTGCAGTTGGCAGGTGCGACGGTCGCAGCGCTCTTCCTGCGCGGCGTGATCAAGGTGTCGGCGAAGTACGGCTCGAACTATCCCGCGCACGGGTATGCGAGCTGGCAGGCGATGCTCATGGAGGCCGTGCTCACGCTGGGCCTGGTGAGCGTGATTCTGGGAACGGCCTCCGGCGCCCAGAACATCGGGATTTTCGGCGCGCTCGGCGTCGGCGGCTACATCGCGCTCGCGGGTCTCTGGGGCAGCCCGATTTCCGGGGCGTCGATGAATCCCGCCCGCACGTTCGGGCCGGATCTCGTTGGCACGACGTTCACCGACTACTGGGTCTACGTCGTCGGGCCGCTGGTGGGAGCAGCGATCGCCGTCGGGATTGCCTACGTCCTGCGAGGCGCAGGTGGGGGCAGGTCGGGCTCGGCCGCGGCCCAGGGCGACCTCTTCACCGAGTCCGCCAGACCGAACGACGCCTGACTCGAGGCCGTAATGCCCGCTCCGAGAGCAGCCAACGCCCTCGACCACGTCGTGGTCGTGCTGTTCGAGAACCGGTCCCTGGACAACGTGCTCGGCCACCTCTACCTGCCCGAGGACGGGAAGAACTTCGACGGTGTGATCGGCAAGAACCTGAGCAACCCGATCCCGGAGTGGGCCGAGCACGGCGCCGACAGGAACGTGGTGCCGTACGCGGTCGCGACCGACATGGATGCGCCGAATCCCGACTCGGGCGAGGAGTGGTTCCACACGAACACGCAGCTGTTCAACGTCCTCGACGAGCCGAACCGCTTCAAGATCGGGTTGGGCGTGAGCGAGCCGTGGAACGCGCCGCCGCCGGGGGCAACGCCGACGATGGACGGCTTCGTCACCGACTACATCAGCACGTTCACCGGCGAAACGGGGCGGCAGCCGACCTACGACGAGTACGCGCAGATCATGACCGGCTACACCCCGGAGCAGCTACCGGTCCTGAACGGGATCGCGCGCGAGTTCGGCGTCTTCGACCACTGGTTCTCGGAGGTGCCTTCGCAAACGTTCATGAACCGCTCCTTCTGGACCGCCGCGACGTCGTCCGGAATCGTTGTGAACAGCCCTGTCCGGAAGTGGTTCAGGAAGAACGACGCCGAGACGATCTTCGAGCGCCTCGAGCAGCACGGCAAGACCTGGAAGATCTACGTGGTGGAGCCGATGCCGCTCTCGTTCCACGGCATCATCCACTACTCGCGACTCAAGGACAGGTTGGCGACGAACGTGGTCCCGTTCGCCGAGTTCGAGCGCGACGCCGCCGCAGGGACCCTGCCGGACTTCTCCCTGATCGAGCCGAACTTCATCTCCGGGCACGGCGACTACCACCCGGCGTTCGGCCGCTCGCTGGGTGTGGCCATCGATGCCGACTCGCTGGACCCGCCGTCCTCGGCGCTGGCCGGCGAGGCGTTCCTGCTGCGCATCTTCGACACCTATCGCTCGAGCACGTCCGAGTCGGGCTCGAACGTCTGGAACACCGCCCTGCTCGTCGGGTGGGACGAGCCGGGGGGAACCTACGACCACGTTCCGCCCGGACCCGTGCCTCCGCCCGACCCAGCCGCGCCTGCCGGTGAGCTCGGCTTCAGGTTCGACCGCTCCGGTTACCGGGTTCCCGCGATTCTCGTCTCCCCCTGGGTTCCGCAAGGGGCCGTCTTCAACGACGAGTACCGGCACACCTCGCTCATCGCCACCCTGCGGAAGGCCTGGGATCTCGGCGAGCCCCTGACCCGGCGAGACGCGGCCGCACGCACCTTCGACGACCTCTTCACCCTCGACGAGCCCCGCGACCCGGGAACGTGGGCGACCGTCACCGCGCTCCCCGTGCCCGCGTGGCACCTCGACGAAGAGGCTCTCGGAAAGGGTCTCAGCGGCCTCGGCAAGAGCATGGGACACGGAATCATCGAACACGCCAGGGGGCTCGGGCTCAAGCTCCCGTCCGAGCTCGACGACCCGGCAGCCGAAGCCACCGCAGCAGTCATCCTCGACGTGTTCAGGCACGTCGCCTGGCACTACTTCCCGCTTCTGTCGCCCGGCGTGCCTCCCGGAGACGCAGCCGAGCCGAGCCGCTAGCGGCGCGCGACCCAGATGCCTGTGCCGGCGGCTCCGACAGCCGCGGCCGCGCCGAGCACCGTCCAGCCCAGTCCATGGCTCGGCTGCACCGCAGAGAGGGCGACCACGAGCGCTGCCAGGGCAAAGCCGCCGAGCGCGAGCGCGCTGACCGCCGCGCCGCGCCGCCAGTTCAGCTGTTCCTCGGCCCGGATCCGCCACCGCTCGTCGAGCGACCAGGCCGCCAGCTCACCGGCGAGGAGGAGCAAGACAGCCACGAGCGGCGCGCTCGCGTCGACTCCCTCTCCTGCCCCGGCAACCGCGGCGACGTAGGTCCCGCCGGCGAGGAAGAGCGCCGCGCCGAGAGCGCGTCCGTCAAACAGGAGCGCGGCAGCGAAGAGCAGCGCGCCAACGACGGCGCCCGGGATGAATCCGGCGACCGGCGACGGCGCACGCGAAAGCGCGTCTGCGAGGACGCCTCCATAGGCAGCGGCCGCTCCGACGGCGAGCGCTACGCGGGCCGGGCGAGGTGTCTGAATGCCATCACCTCCTCGAGCGGCCCGGCGAGCGGCTCGTCGTCGCGCCAGGTGACGACGGGGACGCCGACCTGCTGGTAGCGCCAGCGCTGCGCCTCGCGCGAGAGGCGCCACAACCGGTGCGCGAGCTCGAACGACGAGCCGGGTTTCGGCGCGACCAGCTCGAGCGGGGAAACCTCTACCACGATCAGGTCGTAGCCCCGGGCACGCAGGTCGAGGAGGGCGGCGGCGGTGCGGTCGTCGAGCAGCGGAGTGATCGCGATCACGAGCGCCTTCGCCGGCAGCGTCCGCGGCGGCAGGACGTCGACGTCGCGCAGGGCGTAGCTGGTCACGATCTGGCTCGTGAGCAGCGTCTCGATGATCGCGTAGAGCTGGCGCGTGCCGGTCGCGGGCAGAAGCCAGGAGAGGAACGCGCCGAAGCCGACCAGCCCCACGCGATCCTTCCGCTGCAGATAGCCGTGCGCGAGCGTCGCGGCGGCACGGACGGCGCGGTCGTTCGTGCTCCGTCCGTCTCCGCGCACCTCGGCGAAGGTGTCGAGGAAGAGGACGACGTCGGTGTTGCGCTCCGGGTTCTGCTCGTTCACCCAGAGCGACCGGCGAAGCGCGGTCGCCCGCCAGTTGACGCGCCGCACGCGATCCCCCGGCTGCCATTCGCGAAGGTCGGCGAACTCGATTCCCTCGCCGCGGGTCTTCGCGACCTGATTGCCTGCGAAGACCTGCGTCTCGAGCGGCGCCACGAGCGAGCGCAGCGTCTCCTCGGTTGGGTAGACGCGCAACCTCTGCGCTTCGCCCGCAGTGCCCTCCCACGAGCGAAGGCCGAGCAGGTCACGGCCGCGGACGAGCACCGGCCCGACCGTGAACGCTCCCCAGCGCTCGCATGTGAGCGGCAGCTCGACCGCTCGTTCTTCCCCGGCGCTCAGGCGGATCGCCCGAGCAGGCCCTCCCTCGATGCTGAGCCTGGGCGGCAGCAGCACGAGCAGATCGAGACGATCGAGTCCGCTCGGACAGGACACCTCGACGGTCGCCGTGAGCTCGTCTCCTTCGAGCGCCCGGTCGCGATCGAGCGTCAACCGGGCCGAGACCTGCGGCTCGTGCCCGGCCACGGCGGCGACGACCGCAAGCAGGAAAGGTGCCGCGAGCGCAACCGGCTCGACCCTGCCGAGGGCGAGCCCCGCGACGAGCCCGACCGCGGCGAGAACGGCATACGCCGGTAGGCGCCGCGAGATGTGGCCGGTCACGGCTGGGCGGTGCGCGCGGCGTCTTCTGCGGCCGGCGTCGGCACCGTCTCTAGCACTTCGGCCACGACGTCCTCACCGCGCAGCCGCTGCACCCAGAGCTCCGGCCGGACCATCAGCCTGTGCCCGAGCGCCGGCGCGGCGACCGCCTTCACGTCCTCGGGAATGACGAAGTCGCGGCCGGAGAGAGCAGCCTTCGCGCGCGCGAGCTTGACGAGGGCGATGCTGCCGCGCGGGCTCGCGCCGACTGCGAGCCGATGCGATTCGCGCGTCGCCGTCACCACGTCCACGACATAGCCCTCGATCGCCGCCGAGACGTGCACCTGCTCGAGCGCACGCTGCATCCCGAGGAGCGTCGCCGCATCGACGACGGGCTGGAGCTCGACGTCGTCGACACCGCGCTCGAGCCGGCGATCGAGCATCTCGATCTCGGCGTCGCGGCTCGGATAGCCGATCGAGATCCGCACGAGAAAGCGATCGAGCTGCGCCTCGGGGAGCGGGTAGGTGCCCTCGTACTCGATCGGGTTCTGCGTCGCGAGCACGAGGAACGGCGGCTCGAGCCGGTGGGTCGTGTTCTCGATCGTCACCTGGCGCTCCTGCATCGCCTCGAGCAGCGCCGCCTGCGTCTTCGGTGGAGCGCGGTTGATCTCGTCGCCGAGCAGGAGGTTGGCGAAGATCGGACCGGGCCGGAAGACGAAGTCGGCCGTCCGCTGGTCGAAGATCTGCGAGCCGGTCACGTCGCCCGGCATCAGGTCGGGCGTGAACTGGATGCGGGCGAAGCGGAGCGAGGTCGCCTGCGCGAACGAGTGCGCGATCAGAGTCTTGGCGAGCCCCGGGTAGTCCTCGAGCAGGACGTGGCCGTCGCTCAGCAGCGCGAGCAGGATCAGCTCGAGCGCGTCGCGCTTGCCCACGATCGCCTTCTCGACCTCGACGAGGATCGACTCGGCGCGTTCCCGCAGCTCGACGAGCGACGTCATAGGGCCTCGATCCGCGCGATCACGGCGGCGATCTGCGCTTGCGGGACGCCGGGGTCATGACGGTCCGCCGGCTCGGGCCGGTCGGGCCGCAGCAGCTCCCAGACGTCCGCGCCGAGCAGCGCGCGCGCGGCGTCGGGCCGGCGCTCGAGCTCGAATCCGTGTCTGGCGGCGATTCGAGCCGCTGCGGTCGCCCGCAGAAGCGGCAGGAGCCGCCGATGCGCGTGATCTGCGTCGGCGCTCCCGAGGATGAGCTCGCGCTCCATCCGCACCAGCTCCTCGGGTTGCGAGTCCGCCGCCTTCCGCCCGCGAAGCGCCGACTCGAAGCGGCGGGCGGGCTTCGGGCCGGCGTGCGCCCGGGAATGCCGGATGAGCACGACGAGAGCGAACGCGGCCACGACAAGGACCCAGATGGCGAGCGCGCGCGACGTCGACAGCTTCGGGATCGCGAGCAGGACGACGAGCACGACGGCCGCCAGGAACGAGGCCCACGCGAGCCGCCCAGCGAGCCTCACGCCGGAACCAGCTCCGAGGCGCGAAGCTCGTCGCGCACCGCGACGAGGGCATCCACCGCCTCGTCTCTCATCGACGGCTCCGGCTCATGGTGGCTGAACCTAGCCCATTCGAAGAGATCCGTGAGCTTGCGGACGGCGGCGGAGCTGGTGTCGAGCGTGAGAAGCGCTCGCTCGACGTACTCGAGAGGAGCTTCGGCGGGGTGGCGAGGAATCCCGGCAGCGGCCAGAGCTCGCTCCATCCTGGAGTAGGCGGCGATGATCGCGCGGCGCAGGTCGGGGTCGGTGCGGAGGTCGTCGAGCGACTCGTCGAGTGCCGCCGCGAGTGCCTCGGGAGCCGTGTCGGAGAACGTCTCTTCATCCGAACGCGGTCGCCTGAGAGCGACGATGGTCGCGACCATTACGACGAAGAGGAGGCTCAGGACGACCACGAGTTCGCGCCACTGGAACCGAGGCGAACGCGTCCCGTTGTGGCTCGACGCGTGGCCATTCCGGCCGGCCCCGAGGTGGCCGCTCTGCTGCTGCTCCGTGCCGTGCAGGTGGAAGTGCAGGCGCGGCAGGATCAACACTTCGAGAGCGACGAGGATGGCGTACGCGATCAGCACTCGCCACATGCTTTGCCAGAACGACCGCGGCTTGCTCTGGCGCCGGCGGATGAACATGACCGCAAACACTCCGCAGATCAGGAGCGGCACGGCGAGGATGACGACTGTCGTGTACAGGTAATCCCAGAACGAGCCCGGCAACCCGGCGTGGCCGGCGCCGCCGGAGCCGAGCGGCCGTCCGCGCGCCGCGATCGCGACGACCGCGAGCAGCAACGTGACCGCGACGGCGAGTAGGACGGTGCGGCGCCTGACGATGCCGGAAGTTTTGCAGGGAACGAGGTCTACGCTTCGGCCGGGCTCACCCGCCGACGTGAACGCCCTTGCAGTTCTGGTGTGCCCAGGCGGTGAGATTCCGCTCCGCCTGCTTCAGCTTCGGCGAGTCGAACGACCGCGCCGCCGTCGAGAGCGCGGCGATCTGGGCCGCAGTGGGCGGGGTCTTCGAGCCGGGCTTGTAGCCGGAACTCTGGAGCGCCTGGAGGAAGCCGGAGAACGCAGTCGAGAACGTCTGGAAGTCGCCGCGGATGTCGGACGGCGCGGCCTGCGCCAACGCCTTCAACTCGTTCGACTCGGTCTGGAGCACGTTGGCGAAATTCCCCGACGTCGCCGTGACCGCAGTCGCCACTTTCGCGGCGAGGCCCGCGAGGTCCTGACAGTTCTTCGCGCTCGCGAAGCTCGGAACCGAGCTCGAGCTGCTGGATGTCGTCGCCGCCGAGCTCGTGGTCGGCGTGCTTGCGGACGGCGTCGTCCCGGGCGTGCCGTTCTTGCTACCGCCGCCACAGCCGGCGGCGAGAGCCACGAGGCTCGCAAGGAGCATTGCGGCGGCGACCTGTTTCGACTTCGGGAGCACCGTGATGCCGATCGTAAACCCTTCCGCTCGGGGCTGCCTGGGCCGGACCGCTGTCCGCCGGAGCGGGCAGTACGATCGACTTCCCGTGCCCGAAGCGCCGTTCGTTCATCTCCACGTCCACTCCGAGTACTCGATCCTCGACGGCGCCTGCCGGATTCCGGACCTCGCGAAGCGCGCCGCCGAGCTCGAGATGCCGGCGGTCTCGCTCACCGACCACGGCTCGCTCGCGGGAGCCGTCGACCTCTACAAGGCCGCGCGCGACGAGGGGGTCAAGCCCGTGCTGGGCTGCGAGGTCTACGTCACCGACGACCGAAAGGTCCAGCAGAAGGGCCAGGCGCATCTCACGCTCCTCGCCGAGACGAACGAGGGCTACGCGAACCTGATCAAGCTCTCCTCGCTCGGCTACCTCGAGGGCTACTACTACAAGCCGCGCGTCGACTGGGAGCTGCTCGAGCGGCACGGCTCGGGCCTGATCGCGCTCTCGGGCTGCCTCTCGGGCCGCGTGTGCAAAGCGCTCGAGGAGAACCGTCCGGCCGACGCGGAGGCGGAGCTCGACCGGCTCGAGCAGATCTTCGGCCGCGACAGTGTCTACGCGGAGCTGCAGAACGCGCATTTGGACGTGCAGCAGCGGATCAACCCCGAGCTCGTCGCCCTGGCCGAAAAGCGCGGTCTGCCCACGGTCGCGACCGGCGACGTCCATTACCTTCGCCACTCCGATGCGCGCGCCCACGAGGCGCTCCTCTGCATCCAGTCGGGCGACTCGCTCCGCAACCCGAATCGGTGGAAGTTCGAGACCGACCACTTCTACTTCAAGACGCCCGAGGAGATGGCAGCCGACTTCCCCGGCCGCGAGGACGCGCTGCGCCGCACGCTCGAGGTCGCCGAGCGGTGCAACGTCGAGATCGAGCTCGATCGGATCTTGCTCCCGAAGTTCGACACCCCCGAGGGCCGCGACGCCTTCGAGTACCTCGTCGAGCTGTGCGAGAAGGGCGCCGAGAAGCGCTACGGCGTCGTCTCGCCGGAGCTCCGCGAGCGCCTCCAGTTCGAGCTGAAGACGATCAAGGAAATGGGCTTCTCGGACTACTTCCTGATCGTCGCGGACTTCGTCGGGTTCGCGAAGCGAAACGGGATCAGCGTCGGGCCGGGCCGCGGTTCGGCCGCGGGGAGCCTCGTCGCGTACTGCCTCGAGATCACCGACCTCGACCCGATCCGCTACGACCTGCTCTTCGAGCGGTTCCTCAACCCGGGCCGCAAGTCGATGCCCGACATGGACATCGACTTCGCCGTCGCCGGCCGCGACCAGGTCATCAACTACGTGCGCGAGAAGTACGGCCGCGACCGCGTCGCGCAGATCATCACCTTCGGGACGATGGCCGCCCGCGCCGCCGTGCGCGACGCCGGTCGTGTGCTCGAGCATCCGTACGGCGTCGTCGACAAGATCGCCAAGCTGATTCCGGAAGGTCCGGGCCAGCTCCTCGACGACTGCCTGAAGCCCGGCGCCGACCTGCGCCGCGAGATCGACGCCGATCCCGTCGCGAAAGAGATCGTCGAGCTGGCGCGCCCGCTCGAGGGCCTGACCCGCCAGGACGGGATCCACGCAGCCGCCGTCGTGATCGGCGCCGAGCCGCTCGTCAACACGGTGCCGCTGCAGCAGAAGGGAGCCGACCAGGAACTGGTGACCCAGTTCGACGGCACCACGATCGAGAAACTCGGCCTGCTCAAGATGGACTTCCTGGGCCTCCGCAACCTCGACGTGATCGACAAGGCCGTCGAACTCGTGCCAGGCCTCGACATCTCGACCATCCCGCTCGACGACAAGAAGACCTACGAGATGCTCGCGCGCGGCGAGTCGATCGGCGTCTTCCAGTTCGAGGGCTCAGGGATGCGCGAGGCTCTGCGCTCGATCAAGCCCACCGTCTTCGACGACCTGATCGCCATCGGCGCGCTCTACCGGCCGGGCCCGATGGCGTACATCCCGGTCTATGCCCGCCGCAAAAACGGCAAGGAGCCCGTCACCTACCCCGACGAGCGGCTGAAATCGATCACCGCGCCCACGTACGGCATCTGCATCTACCAGGAGCAGTACATGGAGATCGCCAAGCACATCGCCGGCTTCTCACCCGCCGAGGCCGACGACCTGCGCAAGGCGATCGGCAAGAAGATCCACTCGCTCATGGCCTCCCTCAAGAGCAAGTTCCTCGAGGGATGCGCCGCGAGCGGCACCGCGGCCGGTGTTGCGCAGCAGCTCTGGGCCGACATGGAACAGGCGCAGGACTACTCGTTCAACAAGTCGCACGCCGCCTGTTACGGGCTGATCTCGTACCGCACGGCCTGGCTGCGCGCGAACCACCCGCGCGAGTACATGGCCGCGCTCATCTCCTCGGTGATGAACACGAAGGACAAGGTTCCGTTCTACGTCGCCGCGTGCGACGAGCTCGAGATCGAGGTGCTGCCGCCCGACGTGAACGAGTCGCAGGTCGACTTCGCAGTCGTCGAGGGAAAGATCCGCTTCGGGCTCAACGCCGTCAAGAACGTCGGCGAGGCCACGTGCCGCGCGATCGTCGCGGCCCGGGAGGAGGGCGGCCCCTTTGCCTCGATCTGGGACTTCACCGAACGGGTAGATCCGTCGGTGGCGAACAAGCGCTCGCTCGAGTCGCTCGTCTCGTGCGGTGGGCTCGACTCGACCGGCGCGTCGCGCCAGGGAATGCTCCACGTCCTCGAGGACGCGCTCTCGTACGGCCAACGGCAGCAGCAGGACCGGCTCCTAGGGCAGGCCTCCATCTTCGACCTCGGCGAAGAGCCCGCCTCGTCGTCACGGCACCACGCCACCATCCCGGACGGCGAGTTCGAGAAGAGCGAGCTCCTGCGGCTCGAGAAGGAGAGCCTCGGCCTCTACGTCTCGGAGCATCCGCTGAGCGCGATCCGCGACCAACTCCGCCGGCGCACCGACTGCACGCTCGCCGAGCTCGAGCGGCGGCGCGAAGGCGAGACCGTCCTCGCCGGCGGCATGGTGGCCGGGGTGCGCACGACGATGACGAAGAAGGGCGAGCCGATGGCGTTCGTCCAGCTCGAGGACGTGACCGGCTCGGTCGAGGTCGTGGTGTTCAACTCCACGTACGCGGCCGCGCGCGATCTGCTCGTCGAGGATGCCGTGCTCACGATCAAAGGCCGCGTCGACCACAAGCAGCAGGGCGAGACGAAGCTCGTCGCGCTCGAGGTGACCGCGTTCGAAGCGACGCCGGAACGGCGCGAGGTCCGGCTCAAGGTGGACGGCCGGATCGCTCCGGCCGGATTGATCCGCGAGCTCGGCACGGTCGTGCAGCAGTTCCCCGGCGAAACGCTCGTCTTCGTCGACGTCGTCACGTCGTACGGCGAAAAGAAGCTCGAGCTCGGCGACCACCACCGCGTGAACCCTGTTCCCGACTTCTTCGCGGAGGTTCGGACCCTGCTGGGCGCGGCAGCTGTCCAGTAGTAGTGAGAAATCCCCCCGGAGGGGGAGATCCAATTGCCCGAACTTCCCGAAAGTGTGAGCGGAACCTGCGGATATGCCTGCGGACACCCACATCGAGGTCGTCGAGACCGAACCGGAGCGCGTCGAGCGCTGGCGCACCAGTGAGCTCATGCGCGTCGGTTTCCCCGGCGACGACGCCGTGGCGCTTGCAGCCCGGACGGACGTCGACCTCCACGAGGCGATCGAGCTCGTCCAGCGGGGCTGCCCGCTCGATCTCGCGATCCGCATCCTGAGCTAGACCGCCTCCCGCAGCGATCGTCGCCGCGTGCGGGCACAATGAGGCCCGGAAATGACCGGCCTCGTCCTCGGTTCCATCCCTTCGCCTTCGAGCGGCACCTTCAGTCTCGGGCCGCTGACGCTGCACATGTACGGCGTGATGCTCCTGCTCGGCATCGCCGCCTGCATCTGGCTCACCGGCAAGCGCTGGGTGAGCTGGGGCGGCGACTGGGATCTCGTCTTCCGCATGGCGCTCTGGGGCGTCATCGCCGGCGTCATCGGCGCGCGCCTCTACCACGATCTCACGAGCTGGAACCAGGATCCCGCGATCCACGCCCACTGGTACGGCTTCGCCGCCGTCTGGGACGGCGGTCTCGGAATCTGGGGCGCGATCCCGTTCGGCCTCCTCGCCGGCGCGATCGCCGTCAAGCGCTCCGGCAACAGCGTCACGCTGATGATGGACGCGGTCGCGCCGGGGATCCTGCTCGCGCAGGGCATCGGCCGCTGGGGGAACTACTGGAACCAGGAGCTCTACGGCAAGCCGACGAGCCTGCCGTGGGCGCTGCGGATCGACCAGGCGCACCAGACAGGGATCCAGGCGAAGTACCAGTCGCTCACGCACTTCGGTTACTACCAGCCGACCTTCCTCTACGAGTTCATCTGGGATCTGCTCGGCGTGGGCGTCCTGCTCTGGGTCGATCGGCGCTTCACGATCAAGCGGCCGGGCCTTTTTGCGCTCTACGTCGCCTGGTACACGACCTTCCGCACGTTCGAGGAGGTCTTGCGGATCGACCCGTCCAACTACTTCCTCCACGAGCGAGTCAACTTCTGGGTCTCGCTCGGGATCTGGGTGCTGTCGGTCGGCTTCTTCGTCTGGTGGCAGTTCTTCCACGACCAGGAGCCGTCCGAGAAGCCCGAGCAGAAGCGGCGCGCGGTGCCGACTGGTCCGCGCATGGCAGTCCCGAAGAGCCGCGTCCGGTAACGGCACTAGGGTCCTGGACGTGATCGTCCGGGAGCTCGAGCTCGACCTCGACGCGTTCGAGGGGCCGTTCGACCTGCTGCTCGCGCTCGTCCTGAAAGAGGAGCTCGACCTGCGCGACGTCGACCTCGCCGGCATCGTCACCGCGTTCCTCGAGCGTCTGGCCGAGCGGGAGGAACTCGACCTCGAGGCCTGTGGCGAGTTCCTCGTCCTCATCGCGGCGCTGCTCGAGCTGAAGGCACGCGCACTGTTCCCTGACGAGGAGGCCGAGCTCTCTGAGCTCGGGCCCGAGGAGGCGGCTGAAGAGCTCGCTCGGCGGCTGGCCGAGTATCGGCGGGCAAAGGAGGCTGCCGCCTGGTTGCGCGAACGCCTGGCCGAGGAAGGCGACCGCTACTTCCGGCTCGGCCCGGCGCCGCTCGCGCCGAAGGTCGAGACGCCGCTCGCGCCGCAGGATCCCGCAGCGCTGGCCGGTGTGCTCCGTTTGCTTGCGCAGGATCCTCCCGACGTCTCGCTCTCGCACATGGCGCTGCGTTTCCCACCCGTCTCGCAGTTCCTCGAGCGCTTTCGCGCGCTGCTCGGCAGGAGGTCACGGTTCGATTTCGACACGGAAGTAGCCGAGCTGACGCGCCTCGAGCAGGCGTCTGCCTTCCTCGCCGTGCTCGAGCTGCGGCGGGCGGGGGAGCTCGCGATCGAGCAGGCCGCGCCGTTCGCGCCGATCCGCGTCAGCCGGCTCGCGAAGGAGAACAACGCCCAACCAGAAAGGACCGCTGCATGGACCGTCCGCTCCGCCTGATTCCCGCAGACCCGCTCGACCGGCTCGCGCGCACGCTCGAGGCGCTGCTCGTAGTCGCCTCGGCACCGCTGTCGCTGGAGGAGCTCGCCGCGGCGGCAGACGACGATCCGGAGCGGGTGGAGGAGGCGCTGCGTCTCGTCGGGGAGCGCTTCGCAGAGGAACGGAGCGGGATCGTGCTCGAGCATGTCGCCGGCGGCTGGGCGTTCCGGGCTGCGCGCGAGGAGGCTGCTGCCTGTGCGCGCCTGTTCGAGCGGCCCGCCCAGCGGAACCTCTCCCAGGCGGCGCTCGAGACGCTCGCGATCGTGGCCTATCTCGGCCCGTGCTCACGGCCGGACGTCGCGCGGATCCGCGGGGTTTCCGCCGACTCGGCCGTCGCGAATCTCCTCGAGCGCGGACTGATCGCGGAGGCGGGCCGTGACAACGGAGGAGGCGGAGCCGTGCGCTATCGCACAACGCCCCTCTTCGAGCGCGTTTTCGGGCTCGAGAGCCTCTCGGAACTGCCGCGCCTCGACGACGTGGGCAGCGACGCGGCCGAGATCCGGGACCGCCTGCATGCGGTGGCCGAGAAGCGCTCCGCGTAGCCGGCGTCAGAGCTTCTTGATGATGTTTTCCGCCTCGTCGCGCGTGAACGCGCGCAGCGTCTCGGTCTGCTCGGCGCCGTGGTGGCTGAGCTTGGTGACGATCTCGAGCGCCGTGTCGTCGTCCGGCGCCTCGAAGACCTCGACCACGTCGTAGCGGCCGAGCGTCACCCAGACTCCGACGAGCTTTCCGCCGGCCTCCTCGATCTCGCGCTCGCCGTCCTCGACCCGGTCACGCCAGGCCGGCAAGCCCATTCGGCCCTGCGACGTCCAGCGGATGAGCGAGATGTAGTGCGGCACGCCCCTATCTTTTCAGGATGCGATTGAACGCGTTTCTCTCCCGGGCGGGAGTCGCGTCACGTAGGCGCGCCGACGAGCTGATCAAGGCGGGCCGCGTGACCGTGAACGGCGAGCCGGGGCAGCTGAACACGGTCGTCGGTTCGCACGACCGAGTGGCGGTGGACGGGGAGGAGTTCTCGCGGCAGCCGCTGCGCTACGTCCTCCTGCACAAGCCGGCCGGCGTTATCACGACCGCGCGCGACCCAAAGGGGCGGCCGACGGTCGTCGAGCTCGTGCCGGACGAGCCGCGCGTCGTTCCGGTCGGACGGCTCGATGCGGACACGACGGGAGCGCTCCTGCTCACGAATGACGGGGAGCTCGCGCACCGGCTCGCTCATCCGCGTTACGGCGTCGAGAAGACCTACGTCGCCGAGGTCGAGGGCGATCCGAACGACGCTGCACTGCAGAGGCTGCGGGAGGGTGTCGAGCTCGACGACGGGCCAACGGCTCCCGCGCAAGCGAGCCGCGTCGGCGCCGGACGCGTCGAGCTCGTCCTCCACGAGGGACGCAAGCACCAGGTGAAGCGGATGCTCGCGGCGGTCGGCCATCCGGTGACGCGGCTGCATCGCCGGGGGTACGCGGGCCTCACGCTCGAAGGGCTCGAGCCGGGCGCGTGGCGCGAACTCGATGCCGTCGAGGTGGAGCAGCTCAGGGAAGCGTCAGCGCGAGAACCCGGCCGTGGCCGTGCGCGTTGACCGCCCACGCGACCCGCTTGCCGGCGATCGATAGGCCGATGGGCGGCGCGGGCGAGACGGCGAGCACCCGCGGCGCACCCGTCTTCGCGTCCATGGCTTCGATCTTCTCGCCGGCGACGGCGTACACGAACGTGTTATCCGCGGCCGACAGCGTGTTGCCGACTGCGATGTTGCCGGTCGTGCCGAGCAGGGTGCCGGTCGTCGCGTCATACCGTTCGATCTGCCTCGTTCCGTCGCCGAGGTCGTCGATCACGGCGGCAACCGAGCCGGTGAGCGCGAGCGCCTTCACGGTTCCCGGTGGCGTGAACGCCGAGACGAGGTCACCGGTGGTTGCGTTGCGGATCAGGACTCTCGCGCCGGGCCGCACGAGTGACGGCGAGGAGACGTCGGCGATCTGGGTGGGCGAGAGCAGCTGCGGCGCGGGAAGGAGCGCGACCCGGCCTGCCGACACCGCCAGCTCGAGCGAGCCGGGCGCGTTCGGTACCTGGGCAGTGTGCGACGTGCCGATAACGCGGAAAGCTCCGCCCACCCTGGACGGCTGCGCGGCGGCCAGCTCGGAGCAATCGGAGGGATCGACGCACTGGTAGTCGACCGTGGTGAAGGCGAGCGTCGAGCCCCCGGCCGCCAGGGCGCCGAAGTAACTGCCTGTGCGTTCTTCCCTGTCTGCCGCCGTGTTGAAGACGATCCGTGCCTTGGCCTTCGCGCCGGCGTTCCGGACGAAGATGGCCGTCTCGAAGTCGTTGCCTCCGCCGTTACGCGTCCAGGCGACGCGCGAGCCCGCGAGCGCGAGCTGCGGCATCACGGCGTCGTTCCCTCCTACGAAGGGATGCGCGGTGCCGACGAGGAAAGTTGTCGCCTTCGGCCCGAGCTTGCGGGTGTCGAGGTGCCACTTCGAACCGACCCAGGCGACGCGGCTCGTGTCCTGGGCGAACGCTCGGATCGATGTCTTCGTCGTCAGGAGCGTGCGCGGCGTCGTCGGCACCGCGCCGGCCGCCGGGGCGGCGACCGACAACGCCAGCGCTGCGAAAGCAGCTACCGGAAACCGGCCTCTTGAAACCACCCGCTCGAATCTTGAGCGAATGCGCGGATCGGTGCCTTCGTCGTCAGGAGTGTGCGCGGCGTCGCCGGCTCTGCGCCGGCCGCCGGGACAGCGACGGACGTCGCCAGCGCAACTGCGAAAGCGGCTCCGGCGAGGCTGCGTCCCGAGTTCACGTCGCGACCGTAAACGACGCGTGTAAAGAGGCCGTGAGCCCTGAAACGAGCCCTGCGCGCCGCGATCTCGAATCTGCCGAAGTCGAGCGACTGCGGCGCGGTGAACACGGCGTAACAGTGGCGTGACAACTCCCGTTCCCGGCGGCGAGCGCCGGGCCAGACCTAGTAGCGTCGGCGCGTCTCAGCTACCAATCGAGGGGGAGGTAATGAGAAGGGGAATGCGCAAGGCCGCACTCGCGGCATTCATCGTGGCTGTCGCCGCAGCGGCGGCGGTCACAGCAACACTCGGTGCCTCGGCATCCACCGCCGCTGCCAAGAACACACCGGCCGCGTCGTCGTGCCAGCTCGGAAACGGCGTCAAGCACGTCGTCGAGATCCTGTTCGACAACACGCATTACAACAGGGACAACCCGAACGTGCTGTCGGACCTCGAGCAGATGCCGGCCCTCAAGAACTTCATCACGAACAACGGCACGCTGCTCTCGAACATGCATACGCCGCTGATCGCGCACACGGCCGACGACTCGCTCACGGGCTACACCGGCCTCTACGGGGACCGGCACGGCCAGCCCATCACGAACACCTACGAGACCTACCTGCCGAACGGTTCGGTCGTCTCGCATTCGTCGTTCTCCTACTGGACAGGGGCACGTACGGCGTGGGTCGACTTCAGCCCGAACCAGCCGTACTCGCCGAACGTACCCGCCGCCGGCTCGCCGCCCTCGACGCCGCCGGCGCCCTGGGTGCCGTTCACGCGTGCGGGGTGCAACGTCGGCGATGTCTCGACCGCGAACATGGTGCTCGAGAACACGAACCCCGACCTGGCGCACTTCTTCGGCGCGAACTCGCCGGAGGTGCAGCAACTCAACGCCGATCCCAACTCTTCGAGGACAGGAGAGGACAATGTCGGTCTCGGCGTCCACTGCGCACAGGGCGCTTCGTTCTGCGGGAACGCACAGCCGTCAAGTTCGGCCAGAACGCTCCGTCGCCCACCGCAGTGACGGATTCGCTACCCGACGAGCCCGGGGGCTACAACGACTTCCAGGCACTCTTGGAGCAAGTATCTGACGCCGCAGCTCGCCGCCGCCGCGAACTCGGGTGGCAACCGCGTCGTCAACGGCGACAGCTATCCGGTTGTCGACGCGCAGGGCAACCTGACCGACCTCAACGGCAACACGATGCTCGGGGCGTTCACGACCAACCACGCCGGGCTTCCCGGGCTTCGGCCCGATCAGCGCGTCGCAGACGCTGGCCTACACGGCGGACATGCTGGAGACCGGTGTGCCGGTCGTCTACGGCTACATCTCTGACGCCCACGAGAAGAAGACAGCCGGCGGACGACAGGGTGCACGAACCCGAGCACCAGCAGTAGCGCTGCGGAGGGACCGGCCGACCCCTGCTACAAGGCGACGCTGGCCTCCTACAACGCGGCGTTCGCGAAGTTCTTCCAGCGTCTCGGACGACGGCATCAACGCCTCGAACACGGTCTTCCTCTTCAGCAACGAGGAGGGTGATCACTTCGCGGGCGCGAACGTCGGCCGCACCGTCCAGCCGAACTGCACCGGTACCCCGGGCATGCTCGACTACACGTGCAGTTACGCGAACCAGGGCACGACGCCCGCCATCGGCGAGCAGTTCGTGAACATCCACGGGTTGCTGCAGCACGAGTTCAACAACACGACGCCGTTCTACGACGAGCCGCAGGGCAACTCCGTCTACATCACCGGCAATCCCGGTCCGACCGATCCGATGACCCGGCAGCTCGAACGGGACTTCGGCGACGCGCAGGTCTTCGACACCTTCGACAACGCGACGGAGAACCTCACGAACTACGAGGTCGACCCGGAGGTCGAACAGCTCCTGCACTTCACCAACGCAGATCCGAACCGCACGCCGTCCTTCACCATCTGGCCGAAGGGCGACTTCTTCATGGCCTCGGGTACGAAGGACACGAGCCAAACGTCGACGGCTGCCCTGCGGGGACGAATGCCGCCAACGCGAGCACGAACTGCGTCTCGACGAGCAACGGGTTCGCGTGGGATCACGGCTACTACGCCCCCGAGATCGACAACTCGTGGCTCGGCATTGTCGGGTCCCGGAGTGGCGAACAAGGGCGTCGACGGCCGCTCGGCAGCGGAGGGACCGAACTCGGCCGACGGCGCCAACTCCGACCCGAAGCTGGTGACGCAGAGCAATGATCCGGGCACGTGGGGAGACGAGACCGACATGCGGCCCACGCTCCTCGCGCTCGTCGGTCTGAAGGACGACTACGTCGAGGACGGTCGAGTCCTCGTCGAGGACCTCACCAACCCACCGGATAAGGCCGGCCAGCCGAAGTATCAGAGTCTGGCCGTCTGTTACAAGCAGCTCAACTCGAGCGTCGGCCAGTTCGGTACGGACATGATCGTCGCCGACACCGCCGCGTTGGAGACCGGGTCGAGTGGCGACGACTCGACATACGACTCGGTCCTCTCGAAGATCCAGTCTCTGGGTGCCGCACGTGACGCGCTCGCGACGAAGATCAAGAGCGACCTGTTCAACGCCGAGTTCAACAACACGCCGATCCCTGGCGCCAACGATCTCAAGAACTGCACGAGCATCGTGGCTCAGGCGAACGCTCTGGCCGGACAGGGTTAAGAGCTAGAGCCCACGTGGGCGGGCCGCCCCGAAAAAGCGGCCCGCTCCGGCCTTCACGAAGCCCATGCGCTCGTACATCGCCTCGAGCGTCGGCTCGCTCGCCCTGCGGGCCTTCTCCGCCCCGACCGCAAGTAGGCGCTGCAGCTCCCGCTCGTCACTCCGCAGCGCGTCGAACTTGTCCTGGATCGGTGCGAGGAGGGTGACGACCGCCTCGCCGACGGCTGCTTTGAAGTCGCCGTAACCCGCGCCGTCGAAGCTCTGCTCGAGGGCGTCGATCGGCTCGCCGGTGGCGACGTTGAGGATCTCGAGCAGGTTCGACACTCCTGGCTTTTCCTGCGGGTCGTACCGCACCTCGCGGCCCGAGTCCGTTACGGCCGATTTGAACTTCTTGCGAATCGCGTCGGGCGGATCGGTCAGGTAGACCGCGCCCTGCTCGGAGGAGAGCGTCGTGGACATCTTCGAGTTCGGATCCTGCAGGTCCATGATTCGCCCGCCGATCTCGGGGAACTTGCCGTCGGGCACGCGGAACGTCTCGCCGTAGCGGTAGTTGAAGCGCTCGGCGATGTCGCGGGCGAGCTCGAGATGCTGCCGCTGGTCGTCGCCGATCGGGACGAGATCGGTCTGGTAGAGGAGGATGTCGCCCGCCATCAGCACCGGATAGGTGAAGAGGCCTGCCGAGATGAACTCGTGCCGGTCCGATTTCTCCTTGAATTGCGTCATGCGGCCCAACTGGCCGTAGCTCGCGACAGCCGACAGCAGCCATGCGGCTTCCGAGTGGGCCGTGACGTGGCTCTGGCAGAAGACTGTCGACTCCTCGGGGTCGAGACCGGTCGCGAACAGCATCGCCGCGAGGTCGAGGCTCGCCTCGCGCAACTCTCGCGGCTCGTACTCGACCGTGATCGAGTGCAGGTCGACGATGCAGAAGAAGGCGTCGTGCGTCTCCTGTGTCTGGGCGTACTGGCGGAAGCCGCCGCTGTAGTTGCCGAGCGTCTTACGCCCGGTCGGCTGGATCCCGGAGAAGACCCGAGGTTTCGCGGTTTCGCCTGTCGCGGTGGTGTCTGCGTCAGCGGCCATGGAGCCTGATTCTGCCTAAGCTGTTCCGATGGCGATCACAGGCGCACCGGAACTGCTGATCGTGATGGGCGCGAGTGCCACCTCCGAGCAGGTGGACGAGGTCGTCGCGCGCCTCGACGAGGCCGGCTGCTCTGCCTTCGTCACGCCCGGCCGCGAGGCGACCGTGATCGGCGCGATCGGCGAGCGGGAGCTGCTCTCGACTTTGCCGCTCGAGGGCTTCGCCGGCGTCGAGCAGGTGCTGCCGATCCTCAAGCCGTACAAGCTCGTCTCGCGCGAGCTGTCGCCCGATCCGACGGTGATCGAGGCGCGTGGCCGCCGCATCGGCGACGGCTACTTCGGCTTCATCGCAGGCCCGTGTACGGTCGAGACGAGGGACCAGACGCTCGAGACGGCGCGGGCAGTGGCCGCCGAGGGAGTGACGATGCTGCGCGGTGGCGCGTTCAAGCCCCGCACCTCGCCGTACGCGTTCCAGGGGCTCGGCGAGGAGGCACTCGAGATCCTGATGGAGGCGCGCGCCGAGACCGGGCTGCCGCTCGTCACCGAGCTGATGGATCCGCGGCACGTCGAGGAGGTCGTCGAGGCGGCGGACGTGATTCAGATCGGCGCCCGCAACATGTCGAACTTCTCGCTCCTCTCCGAGGTGGGCCGCGCGCCCAAGCCCGTCCTGCTCAAGCGCGGGCTGTCCTCGACTGTCGAGGACCTGCTGATGGCCGCCGAGTACATCGTCAAGGAGGGGAACTCAGAGGTGATCCTCTGCGAGCGCGGGATCAAGACCTTCGAGACGGCGACGCGCTTCACCCTCGACATCGGCGCGATCCCCGTGCTCAAGCAGGAGACGCACCTCCCCGTGATCGTCGACCCGTCCCATGCGGCCGGCCGGCGCGACCTCGTGCTGCCGCTCGCGCGGGCGGCCGTCGCGGCCGGAGCGGACGGGATCATCGTCGAGGTGCACCCGCGGCCCGAGGAAGCGCTGTGCGACGCAGCGCAGCAGATCCCGACTTCCGAGTTCCACGACTTCTCCGACGAGATCCGCGCGCTCGCGTCCCTCATGGGACGCACGATCGGTTGAGAATCGAGCCCGCTGCTTCCCTGGTCGGGCACGTCGTCGTGCCCGGGGACAAGTCGATCTCGCACCGCGCCGTCCTGATCGGGGCGCTCGCGGAGGGGGAGACGCAGGTGCACGGCTTCGGCCGTTCGGGCGACACTCAGGCGACGGTGGACGCCGTGCGGTCGCTCGGTGTCGAGGTCGAGGACGTCGCCGACGACGAGCTCGTCGTGCGCGGAGTCGGGCTGCGCGGATTGCGCGCCGGCGCGGTCGACTGTCGCAACGCGGGGACGTTGATGCGCCTCCTGACCGGCGTTCTGGCGGGACAGGACGGCGAGTTCACGCTCTCGGGCGACGAGTCGCTCACCCCGCGGCCGATGGAGCGCGTCGCCGGTCCGCTACGCCGGATGGGCGCCGAGGTGGAGACGACCGACGGCCACGCGCCGCTTCTCGTTCGAGGCTCCGGCGCGCTGCGCGGGATCGAGATCGAGCCCGAGGTCGCGAGCGCGCAGGTGAAGTCGGCGATCCTCCTCGCGGGCCTCAACGCGGAGGGTGCGACGACGGTCGTCGAGCGGCTCCCGACCCGCGACCACACCGAGCTCATGCTCGAGACGGCAGGAGCCCGCGTTCGCCGCAGCCCCACGTCGGTGACCGTGGAGCCGGCCGGAGCGCTGCGACTCGACCATGCGATCGTCCCCGGGGACTTCTCGTCGGCCGCGCCGCTGCTCGTCGCCGCCGCGCTCGTCCCGGGCAGCGACCTCACGATCCACGATCTCGGCGTCAACCCACGGCGCACCGGCCTCCTCGACGTGCTCGAGCGGATGGGAGCCCGCGTCTCGGTCTTCGAGCGCCGCCGCGCAGGTCGCGAGCCGGTCGCGTCGGTGCAGGTGCAAGCGGGAGAGCTCATCGCGACCGAGATCGGCGCCGCCGAGGTGCCGGGTCTGGTCGACGAGCTCCCGCTCGTGGCCCTGCTCGCGTCCCACGCGCGCGGCGAGACGCGAGTGTCCGGAGCCGGCGAGCTCCGCGTGAAGGAGACCGACCGAATCGAAGCGGTCACCGACGGCCTGAGACCACTCGGCGCGCGGATCCGCTCGCAGCCGGACGGCTGGCGGGTAACTGGGGTCCCGGTCCGGCTGCGCGGCGGCCGAGTCGACGCTCGCGGCGACCACCGCATCGCCATGCTCGCCGCCGTTGCGGGCTTGGCCTCGATGGAAGGTGTGGCGATCGAGGGCGCCGACACCGCCGCTATAAGCTTCCCCGGCTTCTACGAGCTGCTGGAGACGGTGACGAGACGGTGATCGTGGCAATTGACGGCCCCGCGGGTGCGGGGAAGAGCACGGTGGCGCGGGCGCTCGCGGAGCGCCTCGGCTTCCGCTACCTCGACACCGGCGCGATGTACCGGGCGCTGACGTGGCTCGCGATGCAGCGCAGGCTCGACCTCGGTGACGCGCAGGGGCTCGCGCAGCTCGCGCGCGAGCAGCCCGTCCTTTTCTCCGAGGACGACCGGGTCTGGATCGCGGCGACCGACGTCACCTCGTCCATTCGCAGCGACCGCGTCGACCGGATGGTCCCGGTCGTCGCGCGCCATCCGGCGGTGCGAGACGTGATGCGCGATCGGCAGCGCGAGCTCGGGCGTAACGGCAACGTCGTGATCGAGGGACGCGACATCGGAACGGTCGTCGCGCCGGACGCCGAGGTGAAGGTCTACCTCGTCGCCGACCGCGACGTGCGTGCGCGGCGGCGGATGGCGGAGCGCCCCGGCATCGGCGCGGACGCGCTCGCCACGGACCTGCGGAAGCGCGACGCAAAAGACGCCGAGCGGATGCAGCCCGCTCCGGACGCGATCGAGATCGACACGACGGACCTCGAGGTGCCGGACGTCGTCGACCGGATCGAGGCGCTCTTCCGCGAGCGCTCCCCGGCGTGACGGCGCACGACGTCGTCTGGGCGCTCGGGCGCCCCGTGCTCGGCGGCTCGGCGGCGGCCGCGACGCGACTCCACTCCTACGGCGGCGAGCGGATTCCACGCACCGGCGGCGTCGTCTTCGCGTTCAACCATTTCCACTGGATCGACATCCCCTGCTTCGGCTGGGTCTGCAAGCGCCACCTCTACTACCTGGCCAAGGTCGAGGCGCACCGCGTGCCGGGTCTCGGCGAAGTGATCCGCAGCTTCGGCACGATCTCGGTGCGCCGCGGCGAGTCCGATCGCGACGCGGTGCGGAGGATGCGCGAGGTCGTGGACGCGGGAGAGGCTCTCGGCGTCTTCGTCGAGGGGACTCGGCAGCGGAACGGCGTTCCCGGACACGTGCAGCCGGGCGCGGCGATGGTGGCGCTGCAGGAGAACGTGCCGGTGATCTGCGGCGCGATCCACGGCTCGCAGGACTGGAAGATCGGCAACTTCGCGCCCGTCTCGATCGCGTGGGGCGAGCCGATGCGCTTCGCCGGGCTGCCGCGCGGCGGCAAGGGATATCGCGCGGCCTCCGAGCAGATCGAGGCGGAGCTGTACCGGCTCTGGGCCTGGCTCCGCGACCTGCACGAGGCCGGTAGGCCGCGTCACGCAACCCCGCCGACGCGGGACGACGCCCCGCCGGTCACGCTTTCAGCGTGAACGAGGGCGACGAGTCCGAGCTGCTCGAAGCGGCGCCGCCGCCGCCGCTGCTGGGCGCGGTGGCGATCGTCGGCTTCCCGAATGTCGGCAAGTCGACCCTCGTCAACCGGTTGACCGAGACGCGGGCGGCCGTCGTGCACGAGATGCCCGGAGTGACACGCGACCGCAAGGAGCTCGTCTGCGAGTGGCTCGGGAAGCGCTTCGTTCTCGTCGACACCGGCGGCGTCGACATCGCGGACCCGGCCCCGCTCACCCGTGCGATCGCACAACAGGCGCGCGAGGCCGTGGCAGAAGCCGATCTCGTGCTCTTCGTCGTCGACGCGCGCGTCGGCGTGACCCCGGGCGACGAGGAGGTCGCGCAGATCCTCCGCGAGTCGCACAAGCCCGTGCTGGTCCTCGCGAACAAGATCGACGACCCGATCCAGGAACCGCTCGTCCTCGAGCTGCACCGGCTTGGGCTCGGCGACCCGATCCCGATCTCCGGCCTGCACGGAACCGGCAGCGGCGACCTGCTCGACCGTGTCATCGCCGAGCTCGAGCGTCTCGCGCCGGCGGGGCGCCCCTCGCTGCCCGACGACGCGATCCGCGTCGCGATCCTCGGCCGCCCGAACGTCGGCAAGTCGAGCCTCGTCAACGCGCTCCTCGGGCGGGAGCGGCTGATCGTGAGCGAAATCCCCGGCACGACTCGCGACGCCGTCGACACCGTGCTCGAGCGCGGCGAGCGCACCTTCGTCCTGATCGACACCGCCGGCCTGCGGCGCAAGCGCCGTCACCGGCAAGGAATCGAGTACTACTCCGAGCTGCGCGCGATCGAAGCCGCCGAACGAGCCGACATCGCCCTCGTCCTGGTCGACTCCGCGGAAGGGATCGTGGAGCAGGACATCGCGGTCGCCGACGTCGCCCGGCACGCCGACTGCTCGACGTTCGTCGTCCTCTCGAAATGGGACGCGACGACGATCAACGTCGACGACGTGCGCGGAGAGCTGCGCCGTCGCCTGCGGCAGCGGCCGCCGTTCGTGGCCGTCTCGGCGAACTCGGGACGCGGCCTCGAAAGGCTTCTCGACGGTGTCGCAGAGCTGTTTGACCGGCACATGAAACGGATCCCGACTCCCGAGCTGAACCGCGCGCTCGGGGAGCTGCGGGAGGCGAGGCAGCCGCCGAGCGGGCCGCGCGGCCGTCGGCTCAACCTCCTCTACGGTGCCCAGATCCGCGTGCGCCCGCCGCGCTTCCGCATCTTCGTCAACGACCCGGGCCTCATCACGCGCGACTATGGCTACTGGGTCGAGAACCGGCTGCGCGAGCGCTTCGACCTGGAGGGCGTGCCGGTCTCGATCGACTTCGTGAAACGATCCTGACGTGAGGTTCCTCGTTGCCGGAGCGGGGTCGTGGGGGACGGCGTTCACGCGGGTGCTCCTCGACCGCGGCCACGACGTCGTTCTCGCCTGCCGTACGCGTGAGCAGGCCGAGGCGATCTCGAGCACGGGCTGGAACCCGCGCTACCTGCAGAGCGTCGACCTGAGCGCGGCCAAGGCGGTCGCGCTCGCGGACGCGCCCGGAGACGTCGACGTCGTCGTCGCGGCGGTCCCGAGCCAGGCGTTCGCCGCGGTGGTGGCCGCGCTGCCGGGCGATGCGCCGGTGCTCAGCCTCGTCAAGGGGCTCGATCCGGAGACCGGCGAGCGGCTCTCGACCCGCGTCGGCGACCGTTCGGTTGCGGTCCTCTCGGGGCCGAACATCGCGGAGGAGATCGCCATGGGGCTCCCGACCGCCTCCGTGATCGCGAGCGAGGACGGGTTCCTCGCGGGCCAGCTGCAACACGCCCTCAACTCCGGCCTCTTCCGTGCCTACGTCAATCCCGATCTCGTCGGCGTCGAGCTGTGCGGGGCGGCAAAGAACGTGATCGCGCTCGCGGCCGGCGGCGTGGACGGGCTGGGGCTCGGCGACAACGCGAAGGCCTCGCTCATCGCGCGCGGGTTGGCGGAGATGACCCGGCTCGGCGAGGCCGCAGGCGCGCGCCAGGAGACGTTTGCGGGTCTCGCAGGCATCGGCGACCTGGTCGTCAGCTGCTGCAGCTCCAAGACGCGCAACCGGCAGGCCGGCCAGCTGATCGCCCGGGGACTGACGCCCGAGCGGGCAGTCGCCGAGATCGGTCAGACGGTGGAAGGGCTGACCACGGCGCCGCTCCTGCGCGACCTCTCGCACCGCCTCGGCGTGGAGCTTCCGATCACCGAGGGCGTATGCGCCGTCCTCTCGGGCCAGAGCGTCACCGACCTGGCGGCGGGGCTCATGGACCGGGAACCGACGGAGGAGTAGAGCCGCGTTGGCTAGCCTGCCACGCATGCCTATGCGCTCGTTCTCCTTCACCTCCGAGTCGGTCACCGAAGGCCATCCCGACAAGATGGCCGACCAGATCTCCGACTCCGTGCTCGACTCCGTCCTCGCCGCCGACCCCAACGGACGCGTCGCCTGCGAGACGCTGATCACGACCGGCCTCGTCGTCGTGGCCGGCGAGATCACCACAGAGACCTACGTGGACATCCCGCGACTCGTTCGCGACCGGATCCGCGAGATCGGCTACACGCGCGCGAAGTTCGGCTTCGACGCCGATACGTGCGGTGTCGTCGTCGCAATCGACGAGCAGTCGCCCGACATCGCACAGGGCATCGACCGCTCGTACGAGAAGCAGCACGGAGAAGGCGACCCGCTGGACGGCTCGGGAGCGGGCGATCAGGGGATGATGTTCGGCTACGCCTCGAACGAGACCGACGAGCTGATGCCGCTGCCGATCATGCTGGCGCACCGGCTCGCGCGGAGACTCGCCGAGGTGCGGAAGGCCGGCGTCCTCCCGTACCTGCGGCCCGACGGCAAGACCCAGGTGACCGTCCGCTACGAGATCGACGAGCACGGCCGCCAGCGGCCGACCGAGATCGAGCGGGTGCTCATCTCGACGCAGCATCGCGACGGGCTCGACTGCGAGGCGCTGCTCAAGCCCGACCTGATCGAGCACGTGATCGAGCCGATCCTGCCCAAGGATCTGTACGACTCGAGCCGGCTCGGCGATCGCGACTTCGTCTATTGCAACCCGACGGGAAAATTCGTGGTCGGCGGCCCGATGGGCGATACGGGCTTGACCGGGCGGAAGATCATCGTCGACACCTACGGAGGAGCGGCGCCTCACGGCGGCGGCGCCTTCTCGGGCAAGGATCCGACCAAGGTCGACCGCTCGGCCGCCTATGCAGCGCGCTGGGTTGCGAAGAACGTCGTCGCGGCCGGCCTCGCCGAGCGCTGCCAGCTCCAGGTCGCGTACGCGATCGGCGTCGCGCATCCGCTCTCGGTTCTCGTCGACACGTTCGGCACCGAGGCGATTCCGGTGCCGAGGATCGAGGAGCTCGTACGCGGGCACTTCGACCTGCGTCCGGCTGCGATCCTCCGCGACCTCGACCTGCGCCGGCCGATCTACACGAAGACCGCGGCGTACGGCCACTTCGGGCGCGAGGACGGCGACTTCACGTGGGAGCGCGCCGACCGCGCCGAAGCGTTGCGCGCGGCAGCCGGGCTCGCCGAGGCTACGACGGTCTAAAGGTCAGGAGCATCGTCCAGGCGCCGCCGTCGTCGGCGACGCGCGCGAAGCCCAGTCGCTCGTAGAGCTGTCGCGCCGTGTTCTCGGGCTCGACGCTGAGGCTGACCGCCCGGTACCCGTCGGTGCGTGCGACCCCGATCAGCGTCTCCAGGAGCCGGGTGCCGATCCCGCAGCCCCGGCTGGTCGGCTCGACGCCGACCGTCAGCTCCGGTACGTCGGGGCCGACGAAGCCATAGCCGGGCTCGTCCGCCGGGAAGAGCCGGAACCAGGCGGCTCCGAGTTGCCGGCCGCCTTCGCAGACCACCCCGGCGTCGCCGAGCCGTCCCCAACCGCTCAGGTAACGGGCCACGTGGGGATTCGCGTGCACGGTCTCCGGCGGCGGTTGCGCCTCCGGTCGCCAGGTCGCCGCTTCGTAGAGCATCGCCTGCAGAAAGGGAAGATCGGCCGCCGTAGCGGCCCGCACGATCACGAAGGCCGGACGAACAACCCGGCGGCGGCCTTCTCCGAGATCGCCCGCTCGCCGACGTTCTCGATCGCGACCGTGAACTGATCCGCCGCCGGCTCGGCCGTGCGGACGAGGATGCTCGTGCCCGGGACCAGGCCCTGGTCGTAGAACCAGTGCAGGAGATCGCCGTCGTGCTCGGCGAGGCGTACGACCGTCGCGCGCGTCCCGGCCGACAACGAGGCGAGCGGTGCGAGCTCGGCGTTCTCCTCCTGCTCGACCTCGGGATCGACGGGCCAGCCGTGCGGGCAGCGCTGCGGATGGCCGAGCTTGTCGTCGATCCGGTCGATCATCTCGTCGTCGAACGTGTCGCCGAGCTCGTCGGCGCGCTCGTGCGACTCGTAGGCGGTGTAGCCCATGAAGTCGGTGAGGAGCCGCTCGATGATCCGGTGCTTGCGGACGACACGCTCGGCGCGCTCGCGGCCGGTCTCGGTGAGCAGCGCCTCCTTCTTCGTGCCGCGCTCGATCAGGCCGTCGGCCTCGAGCCGCTTCAGCATCTCGCCGGCGGACGCGCGCGAGACGTGGAGCATCTCGGCGACTCGGGAGGCGAGCGGGGGCGAGCCGGCGCCGTATGGCACGTACTCGCCGATCGGGAAGGCGAGGAAGTAGATGGTCTCGAGGTACTCGTCAACGGAGTGGCCGGGTGCAGGCATGCCGCTATATTGCCGCCGGGCGTATGTGTAAGGACACCCTTACAGGATGAGCACCTCAGAGATCCTGCTGCTCGGCGCGATCGCCGGCGCCACCATCTTCCTCGGCCTGCCGGTCGGGCGGATGCGCGGCCTGAGCGCGAATGCGCGCGCCGGTCTCTCGGCCCTCGCGACCGGAATCCTCGTCTTTCTCTTCTGGGATGTGATGTCGAACGCGGTCGATCCGATGGACACCGCGTTGCAAGCGCACGACTGGAGCCGCTTCGCCGGCTTGGCGGCGCTCGGGATCCTCGGCTTCGTCGGCGGGCTGATGAGCCTCGTCTACTACGAGGCGTGGATGAAGTCCCGCGCGGGCAGGCGGGCTTCGCCGCTCGTCGGGCCGGGTGCGGCGGCGGTCGACGAGTTCACGAGCCGGCGCGTGCTCGATCTCTCGATCCCGGCGGTACGGCTTGCGTTCCTGATCGCGATCGGGATCGGCGTCCACAACTTCGGCGAAGGTCTCGCCATCGGGCAGGCCGCGGCGTCGAACGAGATCAGCCTTGCCGTGACCCTCATCATCGGCTTCGGCCTGCACAACGCGACCGAGGGATTCGGCATCTGCGGTCCGCTGACCGGCGAAGGGATCCGGCCGAGCTGGAAGCTCATCCTGCTGCTCGGCCTGATCGGCGGCGGCCCCACGTTCCTCGGCACGCTCGTTGGGCAGGCGTGGACGAGCGACGCGGTCTCGGTGCTCTTCTTCACCGTCGCCGGCGGCTCGATCCTCTATGTCGTCCAGGAGTTGTTCGCGGTCAACCGCAAGTACGGCCACCCGGTGCTGATCATGTGGCTCCTCGTCCTGGGAGCCCTGCTCGGCTTCGCGACGGACTTCGTCGTCACCGCAGCCGGCGTTTAGAGCACTCAGGCGTACAGACGCTCGCCCAGCCCAGCGGCGTCTTTCAAAAACCGGACGGAGGGTTGAAGCGGTCGGCCCGGGTGACAATGTCCGCGTTGCCGCGCTCAATACTCAGTTGGGCGCTCGCGGCGTCCGCACCGGCGCGGGCGGCAAGCTCCTCCTGTGTGGGTGGCTTTCGGCCAAACAGGCGCTTGATCTTCTCGCTGATCTTCATGCGCACAAGTCTAAGGCCGAAGCCAGACCATGCCCGACTCAGGGGTCCTTCCCGAACACTGGCCCAGTCCTGGCTTCCTGCCTGTGACGGCTTGCCGTGTCATGGCGTATAACGGGATGAGATGACGGAGTTCGGGCAGCGTCACGCAGCACTCGTCCCGCAACGTCCCCGCTGCGTCTACCACCCCAGACCCGGCTGGGTGGTCCCGACCATGGCCGGCCTCGTCGTGCTCGGCCTCGCGGGAGCCTCCGGGATCCTGGTAGCTACCGGCCGTCGCGAAACCTGAGCAGCGGCTCGTCTGACATCAGACCCGTGCCGCCTTCCAGACGTTCGCGGTTCGGAGCGCCGCGCGTGGGGGCACTGGTGGGGCTCGCCGTCATCGTCGTCGGCGGGGTGCTCTTCATCACGCTGCGCGGCGGTGCGGCGGCGACCACCGGTTACGACGCCTCGTATCCGCAGTGCTCGGGCTCCTATCCGTCGAAGCCGCTGTTCGGGATCGTCGGAGTCGACGGCGGGCTCGCGAACAACGCAAACCCGTGCCTCAGCGGCGAGCTGCAATGGTCGCACGGCGCGCCTGGGCAGAAGCGCCCGCAGCAGCCGCCCCTTTCGCTGTACATCGACACTGGTAACCCCGGCGCGCACCACGTCGCGGACTGGCCTCGTGGCGGTGCTACACCGCTCTACGGTGCCTGCAACGGCAAGCTGACGAACGCCTGCTCCTACCTTTACGGCGAGCAGCGCGCCGCCCACTCCTACAGCCTCGTTTCCGCCCTCGACCCGGCCGCGGCCACAACTGCTCCGTGGTGGCTGGACGTCGAGCTCGCGGCGAGCTGGGCAGGGACATATGAGCTGAACATCGCCGCGCTGCGGGGCTTCATCGCCGGCCTGCACAACGCCGGGGCAGCCGGGCCGATCGGGATCTACTCCACCAGCGACCAGTGGCGTGAGATCACGGGGCTGAGCGCGCAGACGACGCAAACGGCCTTCAACGACCAGCTTCCCGACTGGGTGGCCGGAACCAGGGCCACGCTCGCACAGGCGCGGCGGAACTGCGCGAACGGCGGCTTCACCGGCGCGCCGCCGACGCTCGCGCAGTACCGCATCGGCCCGCTTGACGGCGACCTGCGCTGCAGCGGCGGAGGTTGATCGCAAGATCGCCCCGTTGGGATGATCCTCGCGGGTGTCGGCCGTGGCAGTCTGGTCACGACCGTGCGCATCCGTCTCTCGATCCTCGCCTGCGTGGCGCTCTCGCTCGCCGCGTGCGGCGGCGGCAACAGCACGACGACGACCAGCGCCGCCGGTGGCGCGTCGCCGCAAGACTGGGCGACCGGAGTCTGCACCGCCGTCAACACGTACGAGCTCGCGCTGCAGACCGCCGCGAAATCGTTCACGCAGAACCCCTCCAAGGACGGGATCGACAAGGCTCTCACCGGTGCGGAGCAGGCGACGCAAACCCTTTCCACGACTCTGAAGGGGCTCGGCAAGCCCAACACCGTCGCCGGGCAGACGGCTCAGACGACGATCGAGAATCTCGCGACGAAGATCTCCGCCGACGTGGACAAGGTCAAGCAGGCGGCATCGAGCGGGAGCACGCTCCAGGCGGTCACGACGATCAGCACGACCCTCGGCTCGATGAAGGGGTCGATCACGACCGCCGTCACCACGTTGCAGAATCTCCACGGCGGCGAGCTGCAGTCGGCGTTCGCGTCGTCGCCTTCCTGCACGAAGCTCACCGGCAGGAAGTAGCGCGCAAGCGTGAAGGCCGCCCGGAGGCGGCCTTCACGTCGTGCGTCAGGTGTTGCCTGGCGTCAACCGGCGAGGATCTTGGCCTTCTGGGCCTCGAACTCGGCGTCGGTGAGGACGCCGGACGCTTTCAGCTCGCCGAGCTGCTTCAGCTGCTCGAGCGGATCGACCGCCGGCGCAGCGGGCGCTGCGGCGGGCTGTTCCTCGTACTGGCCCTGGTCATCCTGAGACCAGCGATTGGCCTGCCGGCGCGAGACGCGGTTGGAGACCGCGGTCGCGGTTCCCGAGATCACGGCGACGCGGGCGACTCCTCGTAGCAATGGCATCTCTTGTCCTCCTATGCGTTTGCGGCGTCGAGCATCTCGGCAGCCTCGACGATGTCGGACATCGGAATCCCGCCTCTTGCGACGAGCTGCGCGCCGCTCGACGTGACGGCCGCGGCGAAGCCTCGTGCCCAGCGGTTCTCGTAGAGCAGGATCGCGGCCGAGGCGCCCGGCTCGAGCGCGCCGCCGGCGTCGTCGTAGTCGTCCTCGCCGATCAGCCCAGACGACGCGCCTGCGAACTCCACCAGGTCGAGCTCGCCGTCGGAGTCGATGTCCGCGAGCGCGAGGCCGGCCACCACGCCGTCGTCGCCCTTGGTCACGAACACAAGGTCGAGCACGCGGATGAGACCGCGGTCCGACAGGTCGGCGAGTTCCTTCAACCCCTCGCCGTTGGGCTGCGTGCCGGACGGCCACTCGATGATCAAATAGTCGACAGGGCCGAGCTCGATCTCGTCGGTCATGCATCTCCTCCTTCGTTTCCGCGCTTTCGCACTTCCATAGTTGCAGTAAGGCCGACCGCGGCATCATCCCGACGGGGCGAACGAGAGTTGCAGTCCCGTAACTGATGCCGACCAGGGGCGCGGCTACGCTCGCTGCCCGTGTCGCGCCTCGCCTCCGTCTACCCAATCGTCAGCGCTCGCTCGCTCGCCCGGCTCTTTACGTACGAGATCGACGACGAGGTCGGGAAAGGAGCGGTCCTCGCGATTCGCTTCGGCAACGCCAAGCGCCGCGGCGTCGTCGTCGACGCCGACGCAGAGGCGCCGCCCGACGTCGAGCCCGTCGCGGCCGACCGCGTGCTCGAGACGCTTCCGCCGGCCCTCGTCGACCTCGCCCTCTGGCTCGCCGACTACTACGGGTCCACGCCCGCCCGCGCGCTGGCGCTTGTCGCTCCGTACCAGCCGACGCGGCGCGGCGAACGGAGGGAGGTGGCGGCCGGGGCGGCGCTGCCCGCCGAGCCGGCGCCCGAGCATCTCTCCGCAGGACAGGAGCGCGCGCTGGCGCGAATCGAGTCGCTCCTCGCCGGCGGCGGCGGCAACGTCCTGCTCGAGGGCGCGACCGGCAGCGGCAAGACCGAGGTCTACATCCGCGCCTGCGAAGCGGCGCTCGCAGCCGGACGCGGCGCGATCGTCCTCGTCCCCGAGATCGCGCTGACGCCGCAGACGCTCGGGCGCTTCCGCGCACGCTTCGGCGACCGTGTGGCGGTGCTTCACTCCGGCCTCTCCGAGGCCGAGCGGCGGGACGAGCGGGAGCGGATCGTGTCAGGCGAAGCGCCGGTGGTCGTCGGCGCCCGCTCGGCTGTGTTCGCGCCGCTTCCGTCGCTCGGCCTGATCTGTATCGACGAGGAGCACGATGCGTCGTACAAGCAGGAGTCGGACCCTCGTTACGACGCCCGCACGGTGGCCGCGAAGCGGGCGGCACTCGAAGGCGCTGTTGCGATCTTCGGCTCCGCGACGCCGCGGCCGGAGTCGTGGCACACGCTCGAGCGGCTCGAGCTCGGCGGCCGGATCGCCGCGCCGCTGCCGACGGTTCGTATCGTCGACCTGCGCCACGAGACGGGCTATCCGCTCTCGTCCCCGCTACTCGCCGAGCTTGGCCGGCTTGCGGAGGGAGGCGGCAAGGCGATCCTGCTGCTCAACCGGCGGGGGATGGCGCCCGCCCTGCATTGCCGCGCCTGCGGCGCCACGCGGCGCTGCACCAACTGCGACGTCGCCCTGACGCTGCATGGGGACGGCACTCTCCGCTGCCACCACTGCGGCGCGCGCGAGCCGGTCAGCGAGACGTGTCCGGCCTGCGGCTCCCCCGAGCTCGCGCGCATCGGCGCCGGAACACAGCGGCTCGAGCGCGAGCTCGAGCGCCATGTCCCCGAGCTCGAGCGGATCCGCCTCGACGCCGACGCAATCGCGAAGCCCGACGAATTGCGCAGCGCGCTCGAGCGGTTTGCGGCTGCCGACCGCGCCGTCCTCGTCGGGACGCAGATGGTCGCGAAAGGACACCACTTCGCCGGCGTCGAGCTCGCCGCGGTTGTGGACGCCGATACGGGTCTCGGCCTGCCCGACTTCCGCGCCGAGGAGCGGACCTTCCAACTGCTCACGCAGCTCGCCGGCCGCAGCGGCCGCGACGCGCCGGGCCGCGTCCTCATCCAGACCTTTCAGCCGGAGTCGCGTGCGGTGCAGCACGCCGCCCGCCACGACGTCGACGGCTTTCTGGCCGGCGAGCTCGAGCGGCGTCGCGCACTCGACTACCCGCCGTTCCGGCATCTCGTCCGCGTGCTCGTCTCGGGGCCCGACCTGGCCGACGCGACCCGCGCACTCGAGGAGCTCAAGGCGGGGCTGCCGGAGTTCGAGCTGCTCGGGCCTGCGCCGCTGCTGCGGCTGCGTGGCCGCCACCGAGCTCAGCTCGTGGGTAAGACCGACCGGCCGCGCGCGTTGGCCTCTCGTGCCGCCGCGCTGCTCGCCGCGGCTACTCCGGCGATGCGCCGCGCAGGCCTGAACGCGGTCGTCGACGTCGACCCACAATCCGTCTGATGCGCACCGGAGGATGCCTCTGCGGCGCCGTCCGCTATTCCGTCGAGGGCGAGCCGTTCCACGTCGGTCGCTGTCACTGCGCCGACTGTCGCAAGGAGTCTGGCAGCACGTACACGATCTACGGGCAGTGGCCGCGCGAGGCCTTTTCGGTCGACGGCGATTACAAGACCTACGAGGGGCGGAGCTTCTGTCCGCACTGCGGGTCGAGCCTGTTCACCCTCGAGGAGGACGCGGCGGAGATACGGCTCGGCTCGCTCGACGCTGCACCGTTCGAGCTACAGCCCGAGGCCGAGGTCTGGATCAAGCGCCGCGAGCCGTGGCTGCCCGCTGTCGAGGGCGCGGCCCAGCACAGCGAGAACCGCCACTAGCTCAGCTGTCCTCGAGGCGCTGGAAGAGGACGAAGTCGCGCCACTCGCCGTTGATGCAGATGTAGTTCCGGGCGAGCCCGATTCGCTCGAAGTGGTTCTTCTCGAGCACGCGCTGCGAGGGGACGTTGTCGACGAGCGTCGCCGCCTCGACGCGATGAAGGTCGAGCCTGTCGAAGGCGTACGTGAGGATCTCGCCGACCGCGCCGGTTGCGAGACCGCGCCCGTTGCTCGCTCGATCGATCCAGTAGCCGATGACGCCGCTCGCGGGGCCGTCCCTCGAGACCCTGAAGAGGTTGATCGTCCCCGCGATCGCCTCGCCGTCGACGATCGCGAACGGATGCGTTGCGTCGGCGAGCTGCCGCTCGAGCCGCGCCCGCTGGCCGTCGGCGGTGAAGAAATCCGGCGGCCGCGCCGGCTCGAACGGCGCGAGAAACTCGCGGTTCGCGCGATAGAGCGCCGCCAGCTCCTCGGCGTCCTCCGGCCGCACCGGCCGAATCACGGCAGTGCGGCTCCGCGATCGGCGGGGAAGCGCTCGAGGATCCACTCCTCGTCGAGCAGTTCGCGCACATACGAGCGGCCGTTGATGCGGACGAAGTCGCGGGTGCGCGGATCCATTGCGAGGCGCGCCTCGGCCGGGAAGTTGCGGTTGTGGCGCTCGATCAGCTCGTTGGCCTCGGCGAAGCTCCACTCGCTTGCGAGCTTGCGCCAGGCGGCGGCGAACTCCGTCGTGTCTCGGGTGTCTCGGGCGAGCGTCCGCCACTCCTCGCCGAGCCGCCGCTCGTTCTGCTCGACGGCGTCCTCGATCGCGCGCAACCTGCGCATCCAGGCCGTCGGCCCGCTCAGCGCCTGGATGCCCGACACCGGGTCGGGACGGAAGTTGCGCAGCCGCTGCCGCAGCGGCTTCCCGCGCACCGGGCTCGTCTCGAGATCGGCTTCGAGCCGCTCGCGCTCGCGCCGTTCGCGCGGCGTCTCGGCCCGCGTGGCGCCCTGCCCCAGCGTCTCGTTCAACGTCCTGGGATCCACGTCTGCGAGGGTACAGTCCGGCCAAATGGCGGAGATCGAAGGACAGGTCAAGGAAGAGGAGCTCGACCCCGAGCAGCAGGCGCGACGTCGCCTGGCGCTCGCGCAGATCCGTCAGTACCCGGATGCGGCGCTGAAGATGGCGGCCCGCCCGGTCGAGGAGTTCGACGACGATTTGCGGCAGCTCGTCGAGCGGATGAAGCGGCTGATGGTCGACGCCAGCGGCATCGGGCTCGCCGCGACGCAGGTCGGGGTCCTGCAGAGGCTGTTCGTCTTCCAGATCGCCGAGGACGAGACCGTCGCCATCGCGAACCCGCAGATCGTCGAGCGCGGCGACGAGACCGCGGTCGAGGACGAGGGGTGCCTCTCGATCCAGGGCGTGCTTCTGCCTGTGGAGCGGACGATGACAATCACGATCGCCGGGCAGGACGAGCACGGGGCCGACGTCCGGTATGAGCTCGATGAGCCGTACTCCCGGGTGGCACAGCACGAGTCCGACCACCTCGACGGCGTCCTGATCCTCGAACGGACGACACCCGAGGCGCGGCGGGAGGCGCTCGGAAGCCTGCGTCCTCGCCTCGTCATCAGCTGAGCATGGCGCGCCGCCTCGCGGTCGCCGCGACCGCGCCGTTCGGGGCGGACGTGCTGGAACGGCTCGCGGCCGAGCACAACGTCGTACAGCTGCTCACCCGGCCCGACAAGCCGCAGGGACGCGGCCGGAAAGTCGCGCCTCCGCCGGCGAAGGAGGTCGCGAATCGGCTCGGGATCCCGGTCGCGCAGCCCGCGAAGCTCGACGGATCGGTCGAGATCGCCGCGGACACGGTTGTCGTCTGCGCCTACGGCCTCCTGATCCCGAACGAGCTGCTCGAGCGCGCGCTCTGGCTCAACGTCCATCCCTCGTTACTGCCGCGCTGGCGAGGCGCCGCACCGGTCGAGCGCGCGATCATCGCGGGCGACGACGAGACCGGGGTCACGATCCATCTCACCGTCGAGGCGCTCGACGCCGGGCCGGTCGCGGCGCGACGAGCCTTCCCGATCGGCCCGGACGAGGACGCCGGCACGATCTACGCACACGCGGCCGAGGCAGCGGCGGAGCTGCTCGGCGAGGTGCTCTCGCACCGCGAGCCTCGGTTCGAACCGCAGGCGGAGGACGGCGTCACGTACGCCGAGAAGATCCGGCCCGAGGATCGCGAGCTCGATTCTCGCGCGCCTGCCCAGGAGCTCGTCAACCGCGTGCGGGCGCTCTCGCCGCACATCGGAGCGCGGCTCGGCGATCTGATCGTCTGGCAGGCGAGAGTGGGGGATGACGGCGCGTTCGAGCCGGTCGAGGTGCAGCCCGCCGGCGGCCGGCGTATGACCTACGACGCCTATCTGCGGGGCCGTCAATGACCTGGTGGCACGCCGTTGTCGAGGCGGAGCACGAGCTCCAGAACCCGACCAGCGCCGACAAGATCCGCCTGCTCGGCGAGCGGCTGGGCCTCGGCTCCGGCTCGCACGTCGTCGACCTCGCTTCGGGCATCGGCGGGCCGGCCGTCATCCTCGCCGAGACGTTCGGCTGCCGGCTGACGTGTGTGGAGCGAGCGCCGGAGTTCGTCGCCGCCGCCCGGAAGCGTGTCGCGGCCGCGGGCCTCGAGGACCGCATCGAGATCGTCGAGGCGGATGCCTCCACCTACGAGCTCGGCCGCTACGACGCGGCGCTGTGCCTCGGCGCGACGTTCGTCTTCGACGGCCTCGTGCCCACGGTCGAGCGGCTGCGCCCTGCCGCCCCGCTCCTCGCCGTCGGCGAGCCGTACTGGCGCGAGTGGCCCCTGCCTCCCGCTGCCGACGGCCCGCCTCGCACCGACGAAGACGAGTGGCTGCCGCTCGCGCAGACGGTCGAGCGGGTGGAGTCGACCGGCGCGCGCGTCGTCTCGCTCATCTCATCCTCGGAGGACGACTGGGACCGCTACGAGTCGCTCCACTGGCAAACGCTCGACACCTGGCTGGCCACGAATCCCGGCCATCCCCAGGCGGAGGAGTTCCGCGAGCGCGGCGCTGCCCAGCGCGCGCGCTATCTGGCCTGGGAGCGCGCGGCGATGGGGTGGGCGATCTTCGTCTGCCGCTCGTGATCAGCCCCGCGCGCAAGGCGGCCTACGAGGTGCTCCTGCGCGTGTTCGAGCAGGAGGCGTACGCGGATCGCGCGTTCCGCAGCGCCGCCGAGGGCCTGGACGAGCGGGAGCGCGCGTTCGCTCAACGACTTGCCTACGGATCCGTGCAGCGCGTGCGGACGCTCGACCACGCGATCGAGACCCTCGGGCGGCGGCCGGTCAGGAAGCTCGATCCGCCCGTGCGGGCGGCGCTTCGCCTCGGCGCGTACCAGCTCGGTTACACGGACACCGCTCCGCACGCGGCTGTGAACGAGTCGGTCGAGCTCGTGCGTCGCGCCAGGCTCGAACGTGCGGTTCCGTTCACGAACGCCGTGATGAGACGGCTCGACGCCGGGATCCGGCCGCTGCTCGAGGCGCTGCCCGACGGAGCGCTCAAGGAGTCGTATCCCGACTGGATCCACGAGACGTTTGCGCGCGTGCTCGGGGATGAGGGCGCGCTCGGGCTGATGCGCGCCATGAACGAACCGCTCGAAACGACTGTCCGGCTGGTGCGCGGCGAGCCTCCGCTCGGCTCCGAGCCGACCGACGTCCCGGGCGCGTACCGCGTCGAGCGCGTCGCCGAGGTACTCGTCGCCGCGGGACGGGTCTGGCCGCAGAGCCGCGGCTCCCAGCTCGCCGGCCTGTGCGTCGGCTCGAGCGACGGCGAGCGTGTGCTCGACCTCTGCGCGGCGCCCGGTGGCAAGACGGGCCAGCTGCGCGGCGAAGTGACGTCCGTCGAGATCGCTCCGGCCCGCGCGCGGGAGTTGCGCGAGAACCTCGCGACGATGCGCCGCTCCGACATCTCCGTCGTCGAGGCGGACGGAACCGCGTTGCCGCCGGACCTCGAGGGCTTCGATCGCGCGCTCGTCGACGCGCCGTGCTCGGGCCTCGGCGTTCTCGCTCAACGGCCCGATCTGCGCTGGCGGGCGCAGCCGCTGCCGGAGCTCCAGCTCGCGCTGCTCCGCGCCGCCGCCGAGCGCGTGCGGCCGGGCGGCACGATCGTCTACTCGGTGTGCACCCTGAACCCGGACGAGTGCGAGGCGGTGGTCGACGCGAGCGGGCTGACCGTCCTGCCGCTCGGCGAGGAGTGGCCGGCGTTCGCGCACCCTTCGCGGCCGGAGTTCCTCCTCACGCTGCCGCACGTCCACGGCACGAGTGGGTTCTTCGTCGCCCGCCTCGTGCGCGACTGAGACGGTTTCGGCTTCGCACCGAGTAGAGGGGTCACGAAGTCGAGAGAGGGGAGACTTCCAATGCGTTTCGCTGCGATCCTCGCGTTCTTTGTGGCGGCAGCCGCGGTGCTGAATCCCGCGAGTGGTGCGGCTTCGTCCGGTCCAGGCTCGACCGCGAGCGGTGCGTCGAAGACCTGCCACATCGTCCTGCCGCTGTGCACGGACCCGGGCGAACCGATCAACGACCTCGCCGGCGGCCCGTACGTCGGGCACGACGAGCCGTCGATCCTGTTCTACGACCACCGGCACGGGTCGGGGAATGACGTCACCTACAACATCCGTCTGCCGAAGGATCCCCCGACGCAGCCGACGCAGGACAGCGCCAACGGCGTCGACTGGGCATTCACACAGCGGGCCGCCTACTGGTTCGGGATGATCATGTGCGACACGCAGTCGTCGCCGGAGTTCCAGCACAAGAACTGCAAGCCGGACAGCGACAGCAACATCTTCGACGACACCAACCCTAAGAGCCCGCACTACATCGGTAAGGCTCCCGGCAACGCCTACATGGAGCTGCAGTTCTATCCCCCGGGATGGGTGCCGCAGTTCACGGGCTTCGACTGCCCGGGCACGAAGTGGTGCGTCTCTCTCACGATCGACAGCCTCAACATCGACCAACGGGCGCCGTGAACAACGATGCCTGCGCGAACTCGGGTCGGGCTGGAGCCCGTCAACTGGGCCTACCTCACGCACAGCGGCGTTCCGCATGCGCCGCCCGACCCGATCTCGCTCATCACGAACCCTGACACCGGGAATCCGAACCCGGCCACCGACCTGCAGATGAACGGCGGCGACCGGCTGCAGCTGCACATGTTCGACACGCCGCAAGGATTCAGGGTGGTGCTCAACGACCTGACGTCCCACCAGACCGGGTCGATGACGGCCAGTGCCGCGAACGGGTTCGAGCAGATCAAGTACCAGCCGAACTCGAACACGTGCAACGAAGCGCCGTACTCGTTCCATCCGGAGTTCGACACCTCGACGAAGGCCACGCGCTCCTCGTGGGCCGACCACAGGTACAACGTCGCCGGCTCCGACGAGATCGGGCATTTCGAGTACTGCGACACGGTCGACACCTCGTCGCTCACCTGCGCCGACTCCTCCACGGATCCGGCCGATCCCAGCGAGCCCGACGAGGACTTCCCGTGCTTCCCGGCCTCGTTGTCGTCGCTCGTACAAGTCAGCGGGTGTCTGGCGATCTTTGGCGACCTCGACTTCGACGGGCCGGCCTACACGTCGGCGGCTTGGGCCGGAAACAACACGGCGGCGCACGATGCCGCCTTCGACCCGGAGCCGATCCAGTTCATGACGCCGACGATCCGGGGGACGAAGGACCCGTTCGGACAGGTCGCCTTCGAGACCGACACGCCCAGCTTCGAGGCGGAATGCAACGTCGACACCGGCGTGGGCTGCACCGGCCAGCCGGTGGAGGCGCAGTTCTATCCGATCTACACCGCCGGGCACCTGAACGGCGGCGGGACGTTCTCCGGTCCCGGAGGTCCCGGCCACGGCCCCGGCCCCGCAGGGCCGCGCGGTCCCGGCGGGCCTTGCGTGTGGCAGTTCGGCGGGCCGAACTACACCGGCACGACGAACAACTTCGGAGGCACGGCCAACGCCGAGTACGGGACGCCGTTCGCATCGGTCTTCCCGGATCCCGGCCCGCAGGCCGACGTCGCTTTCACGACGGTGCACAGGGACATCAAGGGCAACCCCTGCGCCAAGTAACGGCATGACCCGAGCGGAGGGCCGCCTCGAGCGGCCCTCCGCCGGTGCTCCCGCGTACGATCGCCGGGTGAGCTGGCGGGACTGGGTGCGGGATGCAGAGGTCGAGCCGTCGCTCTACGCGGCCGACTTCGCGCGTCTCGGGGAGCAGATCGAGGAGCTCCTGCGCGCCGGTTGCCGCGTCTTTCACTTCGACGTCGGCGACGGTCACTTCGTCGAGCCGGTCACGATCGGCCCTGTCGTGCTCGAATCGATCGCACCTCTCGTGCACGACGCGGGCGGGGTTCTCGACTGCCACCTGATGGTCGACAATCCGCTGCGGCACTTCCCGCAGATCGCCCGCGCGGGCGGAGACAGCGCGACCTTCCACTTCGAAGTCGTCGACGACGTGCCCGCGACCATCGCCGCGGCCCGGGAGCACGGCTTGCAGGTCGGCGTCGCGTTCAACCCCGAGAGCGAGCCGGAGGACGTCGCCGCGGTCGCCGCCGACGCCGACCTTGTCCTCTGCATGAGCATCCATCCCGGCTACAGCGGCCAGAAGTTCATGCCGGAAGCGCTCGGCCGGATCCGGCGCCTGCGCGACGGCCTGCCCGAGGCCGTGTATGTCCAGGTCGACGGCGGGATCGATCCCAAGACGATCGGCCCGGCGCGTGAGGCAGGCGCGTCGCTACTCGTCGCCGGCTCGGCGGTCTTCGGCAGCGAGGATCTCGCCGGCGCCTACCACGGTCTCGTCCAGGATCTCGATTGATCTACTTCGAGCACGCGCTCGAGCTGGCCGAGCGCGGACGCGGAAAGACGCGAGACCACCCTCTCGTCGGCGCGGTCGTCGTACACGACGGCAAAGTCGTGGGGGAGGGCTGGTACTCCTACGACGGAGTCCGGCATGCCGAGGCGATCGCGCTCGACGAGGCGGGCGATGCAGCACGCGGCGCGACCCTCTATGTGACGCTCGAACCCTGCTCGCATCACGGCCGCACGCCACCCTGCGCCGACGCGGTCGTGGCCTCGGGAGTGGCGCGCGTCGTCGTCGGCGCCCGCGATCCGAACCCGCTGGTGGACGGGCGGGGGCTCGACCGAATCCGCACGGCGGGTATCGAGGTCGAGCTGCTCGAAGATCTCGACGCGCGCCGGCAGAACGAGGCCTGGCGAGTCTGGAAGTCCCTCGGCCGGCCCTTCGTCGCCTACAAGGCCGCGGTGACGCTCGACGGTCGGGTCACGGTTCCGGGTCGCCGCTGGGTCTCGGGCGAGGAGTCGAGACGGCGCGTGCATGAGCTGCGGGCAGCCTCCGACGCGGTCGCGGTCGGGATGGGAACCGTGCGGGCGGATGCGCCGCGGCTCGACGCGCGGGACGTCGGAGTCGAGACTCAGCCGCGCCGGCTTGCCTTCGGGCACGGCCAGCTGCCGCCGGGCTCAGAGCTCGAGCTGCGCAGCGGCACCATCGACGAGGAGCTCCGTGCTCTCGCCGCCGACGGTGTGCAGTCGCTGCTGCTCGAAGGTGGGCCGACGCTCGCGACCGCGTTCCTCGCCGCCGGCTTCGTCGACAAGCTCTTCCTCTTCGTGGCGCCCGTCGTCGCGGGCGAAGGGCCGCACTTGCTCGGCGATCTCGACGAGCCGCTCGAGCTGCTCCACCTGCGCACCGAGCTCTCCGGAGAAGACGTGCTCTTGGAGGCGTACCTGCACGAGCCGTAACCTTTGCCGCATGTTCACCGGCATCGTCCTCGAGCTCGGAACACTCGTTGCCTTCGACGGCTCGCGGCTCGTGGTCGCGGCACCAGAGACCGCGACGGACGCGCAGGTCGGCGATTCCGTCTCGGTGGCGGGCGTCTGCCTCACGGTCGTGGACGTGGAGGACGGCCGGCTCGCGTTCGACGTCGTGCCCGAGACGCTCTCGCGGACGGCGCTCGGCGGCCTCGAGCCCGGCGACACGCTCAACCTCGAGCCGTCGCTGCGAGTCGGCGACCGCCTTGGCGGCCACGTCGTGCAGGGCCACGTCGACGCCGTCGGCCGCGTCCGCTCGGTCACGCCGGAAGGAGACAGCCGCCGCATCTGGGTCGACGCGCCCGACACCGTCGTCCGCTACTGCATCGAGAAGGGGTCGATTGCGGTCGACGGGGTCTCGCTCACGGTCGCCGCCTTCGACGACGACGGCTTCGAGGTCGCGCTCATCCCGCACACGCTCGCGGTGACGACTCTTGGCCGCCTCGAACCGGGCGACGAGCTCAACCTCGAGGCCGACGTGCTCGGCAAGGTCGTCGAGCGTCTCCTGGCGGCGAGGCTGTCATGAGCTCGGCTGTCACCCCATTCGCCTCGATCGAGGAGGCGGTCGAGGAAATCCGGAACGGGAAGATGGTCGTCGTCGTCGACGACCCCGAGCGCGAGAACGAGGGCGATCTCGTGGTCGCGGCGCAGTTCGCGACTGCCGAGGCAGTCAACTTCATGGCGACGCACGCGCGCGGCCTCATCTGCCTCTGTCTCACCGGCGAGCGCTGCGAAGAGCTCGGCCTGCCGCAGATGACACAGCGGAACGAGGCGCGGCTGGGCACGGCGTTCACCAACTCCGTCGAAGCTCGCGAAGGCGTGACGACCGGCATCTCGGCGGCCGACCGTGCGCACACGATCGAGGTCGCGATCGATCCCGCATCGACGCCGCACGACCTCGTCCAGCCGGGCCACGTCTTTCCGCTTCGCGCGCGCGACGGAGGCGTCCTCGTCCGCGCAGGGCAGACCGAGGCTGCGGTCGATCTTGCCCGGCTCGCGGGCCTCGCGCCGGCCGGCGTGGTGTGCGAGATCATGAACGAGGACGGAACGATGGCCCGCGTTCCCGACCTCGTGCCGTACTGCGAGCGGCACGGGCTGCGCATGATCACGGTCGCCGACCTGATCGAGTACCGCCGGCGGACGGAGAAGCTCGTCGAGCGCGTCGTCTCCGTGCAGCTGCCGACCGAGTTCGGCGCCTTCCGGGCGGTCGCCTTCCGCGAGACGCTCACCGGCCGTAATCACGTCGCACTCGTCATGGGCGAAGTCGGCGACGACGTCCTCGTGCGCGTCCACTCGGAGTGCCTCACCGGCGACGTCTTCCACTCGCTGCGCTGCGATTGCGGCGAGCAGCTCGAGGCGGCGCTGGCGGCGATCGCCGCCGAAGGCAGCGGCGTGCTCCTCTACATGGCGCAGGAGGGGCGCGGCATCGGGCTCCTCAACAAGCTCAGGGCGTACGAGCTGCAGGAGCAGGGGCTGGACACCGTCGACGCCAACCTCGCCCTGGGCTTTGCGGCCGACGAGCGGGAGTGGGGGATCGGCAACCAGATCCTCGCCGACCTCGGGATCACGACGATGCGGCTGCTGACGAACAACCCCAAGAAGGTCTCAGGCGTCGAGGCGTACGGCTTGAAGGTGACCGAGCAGGTACCGATCGAGATGCCGCCGCACCCCGAGAACGCGCGCTATCTGGCCGCCAAGCGGGATAAGCTCGGACACAAGCTGCATCACCAGGATCTCAAGTACGAGTCGGAGGGCGAATGAGCGGGACTGGCGGTTTCTGGCCGGGCGAGGCACCGGCCGGCGAAGAAGAGCAAGCGCAGGAATCCGTGCCGGAAGTCGTCGAGCCGCCTCCAGGCTGGCCCGGGGCCGCCGAGCCGGCGGCGGAGGCCGTACCGCCTGCACCGAAGCCGGAGCCCGAGCAACCGGCCGCGACGGTCGCCCCCGCGACGCCCGAGCCCGAGCCCGAGGTCGAGGTCGAGGACAAGCCCCCGGCTGCCGCCCACGTGCCCGGCGAGCTCGACATCCCCGACGGCGTCGCCGTCCTCGAGGGCTCTCCGTCCGGCGCGGACCGCACCGTCGGGGTCGTCGTCTCGCGGTTCAACGGCGAGATCACCGACCGGCTCCTCGCCTCGACGCTCGAGGCGCTCGCAGCTGCCGGCGTGGCCGAGGAACGGATCACCGTGATGCCGGTTCCCGGCGCGTTCGAGCTCCCGATCGGCGCGATGGCGCTCGCGAAGACGCGCCGCTACTCGTGCGTCATCGCGCTCGGCTGCGTGGTGCGCGGCGAGACGGCCCACTTCGACTACATCGCGGGCGAGGCGGCGTCGGGTCTCCAGCTCGCGGGCCTCGAGACCGGCGTGCCGGTGGCATTCGGCGTCCTCACGGTGGACACGACCGAGCAAGCCGAGGCGCGCCTCGACAAGGGTGCAGACGCCGCACGCACCGCGCTCGAGATGGCCGACCTGTTCTCGCAGGTGCGGCGGCAGGCGAAGTCCGGCTAGCCCCGGCTGTCGGCTATTCTGGGCCGCCGATGTCCAAGGTTTGCGCAGTCTGCGGGAAGAAGCCCGGCTTCGGCAATCACCGGAGCCACTCGATGGTGGCCACGAAGCGGCGCTTCAACCCGAACCTCCAGCGGGTGCGCGTTTTGCTCGCGGGCAAGGCGACGCGGGCGTACGTCTGCACGCGCTGCCTCAAAGCCGGCAAGGTCCAGAAAGCTCTGTAGAGCTAGTCGTCTTTCGGGACGTCGTAGATGAACCAGAGCTGCTCGCCGGTCTGCGAGCCGGACCGGGCTTGCGCGGTGATCTGACCGAGCTCCGGGTACTCCACGACCTCGGGCAGCTGTAGCGAAGAGGCCATCAGGAACCGGCAGGTTCCGTCGCCGTTGTTGCGAAAACCGTGCGCGCCCGCCGGGCCGACCGGGAAGACCACCACTTCGCCACGGGTAACGAGCCGCTCGCCTTCCTCCGTCTTCATCGTCATCTCGCCGTCGAGCACCACGAGCATCTCCTCGCCGCCGTGGTGGAAGTGGTAGACGACGAAGTTGCCGGGTCCCAGCTCGTAGACCGTGGCGCCGAGGCGTTCCGCGTGCGGTAAGCGCTTCGCACGCGCGCCGCCGCCCGACCAGTCCTCGCCCTCGTCCCACTCGTCCGTCCAGATGTTGTTGTCGGTCATGCCGGGATTCTGCTCGCAACCGCGTGCCGGGGTCGCCGGTCCAAGCGAGCAATGGAAGCGGGACACGTGCTCACTTCGCGCTTCGGGCGAATCACGATCTCGAGCGAGGCGATCGCGCAGATCGTGGCCGAGACGGCGCTCGAGTGCTACGGGGTGGTCGGGATGAAGGGATCGCTGCGCGGGCAGCTTGCCCGTGCCCGCGGCCGGCCGCACGGGATCGAGATCGGTCGCGACGACGGCGAGGTGACGATCGACCTCCACGTCGTCGTCGAGTACGGCCTCAACCTCGCCGAGGTTGCCTCGAGCGTCAGCAATCGCGTGGCCTACGAGGTGGAGCGCCTGACAGGGCTGACTGTGGGCGCCGTCGAGGTGCACGTCGACGACGTCCGAACCGGGGGGAAGTGACCGAGCGGACCGATCTCGAGCTCGTTCGCGGCCTCGTCGGCGCCGCGCTTGTCTCGCTCGAGACGAGCCGCAGCCGCATCGACGACCTCAACGTCTATCCCGTGCCCGATGGGGACACCGGCACGAACCTCACCTTGACGGTGCGCGCCGTCGCCGACGCCGTCGCCTCGGCGGAGCCGGCCGAACGGCCGGCGCTGGCGCAGGCGGTCGCTCGCGCCGCGCTGATGGGGGCGCGCGGCAACTCGGGCGTGATCCTCAGCCAGATCGTGCGTGGCGTGGTCGAGGTGCTCGCCGAGTCGACGAACGGGATCGATCCGGCTCTGACCGCTCGCGCGCTGCGGGGTGCCTCCGACGCGGCGTATCGCGCGGTGCGGCGGCCGGTCGAGGGGACGATGCTCTCGGTCATCCGCGAGCTCGCCGAAGAGGCCGAGCGGCGTGCGGCCGGGCCCGAGCCGCTGGGCGAGCTGCTCGTCGAGCTCGTCCGGCACGGGGACGATGCCGTCGCGCGCACGCCCGAGCAGCTCGACGTCCTGCGAGAGGCGGGAGTCGTCGACGCGGGCGGCGCTGGTCTCGTCGAGCTCCTGCGCGGACTGGCGGGCGCCGTCACCGGCGAGGTGCTGCCCGCGGCGCCTGCCGAGGAGGCGCCGTCGGGCTCAGACGCGATCCATCTCGAGCCGTCCCGGTATCGGTATTGCACCGTCTTCGTCGTCGAGGGCGAGACGCTCGATCGCGACGAACTCGAGGCGCAGCTCGAGCGGCTGGGCGATTCGCTCGTCGTGGTGGGCGACGAATCCGCGCTCAAGGTGCACGTCCACACCGACGACCCGGGCGCCGCGCTCTCGCTCGGTACCGAGGCCGGCACGATCGACGGCGTCGAGATCGCGAACATGCACGAGCAGCAGGAGCAGCGGGAGCGTCGGCTCTCGCTCGTCCCGTCGGCGCGGGTGAAGAGCGGCATCGTCGCGGTCGTCGCAGGCGAGGGGAACCGGCGCCTGTTCGAGACGCTCGCGGAGCCGGTCGGGTCGATCCGTATCGTTGCCGGCGGGCAGACCGCGAATCCGTCGACGGCCGAGCTCGTGGCCGCGCTCGAGGAGCTCGACGCGGAGGAGGGGATCCTCTTGCCAAACAACTCGAACGTGCGGCTTGCCGCCGAGCACGCCGCCGAGCAGTCGGGGCTCCTCGTCGAGATCGTCCCGACGGACTCGATCCCGGCAGGCCTCGCCGCGCTCGTCGCCTACGACGGCTCGCGCGGAGCCGCCGAGAACGCCGCCGACATGGCCGCAGCCGCCGCTGCAGTCGCGACAGGCGAGCTGACACGCGCCTCGCGCGACATCGAATTGAACGGGCTGGCGATCCGGAGCGGAGACTGGCTCGGGCTCGTGGATGGCGAGCCGATCGCGGGTGGAGACGAGTTCTCCGAGGTCGCGCTGGAAGTCGTCGAGCGCCTTCTTGCGGAACCACGGGCACTCCTGACCCTTCTCGCCGGCGCAGAGCCGCCACCGCTCGACGCGCTCGTCGAACGGCTTGCGGCGAAGCATCCGGAGGTCGAGGTCGAGGTGCACGAGGGCGGTCAGCCTCACTACCCCCTCTTGCTTGGAGCGGAATAGGCTCCAATGGATGCCGCCGGTCCGGGTCTTGCTCGTCGAGGACAACGACGTCTTCCGCGATGCGCTCGAGCTTCTGCTCGGGATGCGGGACGACATCGACGTCGTGGCGTCCGTCGGTGACGGCGCCGCGGCCGTCTCGGCGGCGGTCGAGCACCGGCCGGACGTCGTGCTGATGGACTACCGGCTCCCCGCCCTCGACGGCATCCAGGCCACCGCGCAAGTCGTCTCGACCGTGCCGGGCGTCGCAGTCGTTGCGCTGACGGCCTCCGCGGACGCGGCCGAGCGCGAGGCGCTCCTCGAAGCGGGCGCTGTCGCCTGCCTGGCGAAGGATCAGGAACTCGACGAGATCGTCGCCGCGATCCTCGACGCCGCCGCGGTGCCGTGAAGCTCACAGCCGAGAACACGGCGATCGTTCTCGATTCGACCGCCGACCTGCCCGACGCGGCGGAACGCTTCCCGAACTGGCGCGTGGTGCCGCTCTACGTCAACTTCGGCGCCGACAGTCTCCGCGACGGCGTCGACATCGATCCGGCGGAGTTCTACGCACGCCTCCGCAACTCGCCGGTCTTTCCCACGACGTCGCAGCCGACACCCGGCGACTTCCTCGCCTGCTACCAGGATCTCCGCGCCTTCGAACGGATCTTCTCGCTTCACGTGTCCGCGCTCGTCTCCGGCACCTTCGCGAGTGCGGAAGGGGCGGCGGCCGAGCTCGGGCACGGCATCGTGCGTGCGATCGACACGGAGACCGCGTCGGCGTCGATCGCGATGCTCGCGCTGGCGATCCAGCGGAGGCTCGAGCGCGGCACGACCGACGAAGAGGTCGACGCGCTCGTCGAGCGGTACCGCCGGGAGCGCGGGCTCCTGTTCACCGTGGACACGCTCGAGTTCCTCCAGCGCGGCGGCCGCATCGGGAAGGCGGCCGCACTCGCCGGGACGCTGCTCCACGTCAAACCGATCCTCTCGATCCGCGACGGCGAGGTCGAGCCGGTCAAACGCGTGCGCGGGGAGAAGAAGGCGTTCGCCGAGCTCGCGAAGGCTCTCGAGACCGAGACCGCGGACGACCCCGCATACCGGCTCGCGGTCGCGCACGCTGCGGCTCCGGAGCGGGCGGCGGAGCTTGAAGCGCTCGTCCGCGAGCGGCGTCCTCAGGCGGATCTCGAGCTGGTGGTCACGCTCGGCGCGGTGATCGGCGCGCACGCCGGGCCTGGCACGCTCGCGCTGTTCTGGTTCCGCGACGGAGACTGACGTCCGGTCCCCGCGGAATACTCAGTCCGCTCGGTGCCGCCCACGATGACAGCCACCCGTCGACAGACGGTCTTTGCAGGCCTGGACCAACCCCGGGCCTGGCCGCCGACGCCGCGCGCGCTCCGGCCGGAGCGCCTCGAGCTGGGGCTCGATTCGCTGCCCGGCGTCGCTGCAGCTACCCAGCGGAAACTCGGCAAGCTCGGCCTCGCCACGGTGCGCGACGTCCTCGAGCACCGTCCGCGGCGGTACGAGACGGCCGCGGACGTGGTCTCGATCGCCGCGTTGCGCGACGGCGAGGAGGTGGTGGTGAACGGCCGCGTGCTCAACGTCGAGAAGCGGCCGATGCGCGGGCGGCGGCGGACCCGGATCGTCGCGCGCGTCGCCGACGACACCGCCGCGATCAGCGTCACCTGGTTCAACCAGCCCTGGCTCGCCGACCGCCTGCAGCCCGGAACGGAGGTTCGGCTGCGCGGCAAGCTCGGGCGCTACGGCTTCGAGCCCCGCTCCTACGACATCGGCGACGAGGCGCGCGCCACCGCCGACTTCGCTCCGGTTTATCCCGCCGCAGAGGAGATCGCCGCCGCGACCGTTCGTCGCGTGGTGGACGCGGCGCTTCCGCTCGTGCTCCACGTCCCGGATCCGCTGTCGGCTGAGTTGCGGCAGCGCGCGGGGCTGGCGCTGAAGCGAGACGCGCTCGCGGCGGTGCACCGTCCGCGCGACCTCGCCCAGGCCGAGACCGGGCGGCAGCGGCTCGCATTCGAGGAGCTGCTCGTCCTGCAGGTCGGCATTGCGCGTCGCGTGGCCGAGCGCGAGAGGACGCTCGCGCCCGGGCTCGGCGAGCCCGGTGACCTCATCCACCGCTACCGCACCGCGCTGCCGTTCGCGCTCACGCCGTACCAGGAGCAGGCGATCCGTGAGATCGACGGCGACCTGACTCGCACCGTCCCGATGCAGCGGCTGTTGCAGGGCGACGTCGGCTCGGGCAAGACCGTCGTCGCGCTCTACGCGCTGCTGCGTGCGGTCGAGAACGGACGTCAGGGAGCGCTGATGGCGCCGACGGAAACCCTTGCTGAGCAGCATTTTCTCACGATCGCCGACCTGTGTCTCGAGCTCGGAGTTAGCTGCGCACTGCTCACGAGCTCCTCCAAGAAGCGGGAGCGAGAGACCGCGCTGGGCGCAGACGTCGTCGTCGGGACGCACGCGCTGATTCAGGAAGGCTTCGAGTTGCGCGACCTCGCGGTGGCGGTCGTCGACGAGCAGCACCGCTTCGGTGTCGAGCAGCGCTCGGCGCTCATTCGTGGAAGCTCGCCGCGGCAAAGCCGCGACGAGTCCGCGGAGGAACAGGGGGCCGGTCGCGCTCCGCACGTCCTGCACATGACGGCGACGCCGATCCCGCGCACACTCGCGCTCACGGTCTACGGCGACCTCGCTGTGTCCGAGATCGCCAAGCCGCCGGCCTCGCGGAAACCGGTGATCACGAGCTGGATCACCGAGGACCGGGCCTCCGAGGCCTACACGCGCCTGACGCGTCTGCTGCGAGAGGGGAGGCAGGCCTACGTCGTCTGTCCGCTGATCGAGGCGTCCGAGACCTCGCTGGCGCGCGCGGCGGAGGAGGAGGCCGAGCGGCTGCGTCACGCCGAGCTGCGCGAGTTCCGGGTGGGCTGCCTGCACGGACGGCTCAAGGCGGCCGAGCGGCGCGACCTGATGGCGCGCTTCAACGCCTGCGAGCTCGACGTGCTCGTCGCGACGACGGTGATCGAGGTCGGCGTGGATGTCGCGAACGCGACCGTGATGATCGTCCAGGAGGCGGACCGCTTCGGGCTCGCGCAGCTCCACCAGCTCCGCGGCCGCGTCGGACGCGGCGCGGAGCAGTCGTACTGCGTGCTCGTCTCGCGCGCGAAGGAGGAGTTGACGGAGTCGGCACACGCGCGGCTGCAGGCGCTCTGCGACACGAGTGACGGCTTCGAGCTCGCCGAGGTCGACCTCGAGCTCCGCGGCGGCGGCGCACTGCTCGGCACGCGCCAGTCCGGTCTCTCCGACCTTCGCTTCGCGCATCTCCGACGGGATCGGGACTTGCTCGAGCGGGCGCGAGCGGCAGCACCGGGGGTCGGGCCGGGGCCGGTGCAGGAAGCGGCCGCGGCGCTCTTCGCCGAGATCGACCCCGAGGCGCTCGCATGAGAAGGCTGCTTGCGCTTCTCCGAGGTCGGAGCCCGGAGCAGAAGGTGCCGTCGATCGATTCGGAGCGGCTCTTGCGGATCTATCGCGAGACACACCGCCAGGTCGAGGAGCTCCGCCGCGCCGCCTAGAGCAGGGCCTCGCCGGGCCATGCGACGATCTTCCGATGCGCGTGATCGCCGGCAGCAGGAAGGGCCACAAGCTCGTCGCCCCGCCCGGGCTCGACACGCGGCCGACCTCCGACCGCGTTCGCGAGAACATCTTCAACCTCGTCGGCCCGGTCGACGGCGCCCGCGTTCTCGATCTTTTCGCCGGCTCGGGTGCGCTCGGGATCGAGGCGCTCTCGCGCGGTGCGGTGAGTGCCCTGTTCGTCGAGCACGACGCAGAAGCCGTGCGGGCGATCGAGCGCAACCTCGACCACGTGCGCCTCACCGGCGCGCGAGTCGTGCGCGGCGACGTCCTGCGGACGATCGGTAAGGAGGCGACCGCGGGCGCGAAGTACGATCTCGTGCTGGTCGACCCTCCCTACGGAATGCTCACCGAGATTCAGCCCCGCCTCGCGCGCCACCTACCGCCGCTGCTCGCAGCGGACGGCCTCCTCGTCGTCGAGACGGACGCACGCACCGAGCCCGAGCTGCCGCTGCCGGTGCGCACCAGCCGGAAGTACGGCCAGACGCGCGTCACGCTCTTCGAGGGAGCGGAACGGTGATCACGGCGATCGCGCCGGGCACGTACGACCCGGTCACGAACGGACATGTCGACGTGCTCACGCGCACGGCCGGGATCTTCGACCGCGTCGTGGTCGGCGTCGTGGGCACGCCGCAGCACAAGGAGCCGATGTTCGCGGTCGAGGAGCGGGTCGAGTTCCTTCGCGGCGCGCTGTCCGGTCTGCAGAACGTCGAGATCGACGTCTTCCGCGAGCTCGTCGTCGATTTCGCGCGCAAGTGGGATGCGAAAGTGCTCGTCAAGGGACTCCGCGTCATCTCCGACTTCGAGTGGGAGTTCCAGATGAACCAGCTCAACCGGACGCTCGCGCCCGAGATCGAGACGGTCTACGTGATGGCGAGCCCGCAGGTGAGCTTCGTCTCGTCGAGCGGTGTGAAGGAGATCGCCGCGTTCGGCGGCGACGTCTCGGCCCTCGTGCCCGGGCCGGTGGCGCGCCGCCTCGCCGAGCTCTTCCCCGACGGGCGGCCCGGCACGCCCGAGCGTCCCGGCGAGTGACCGAGCTCGACCTCACCCTCGCCGACGGCCGGACGCTGCACGTCTACGACGAGGGAGATCCGCACGGCGCCGTGATCGTCGTCCATCACGGCACGCCTGCCTGTGGGCGGCTGCACCCGTCGGACATCGAGGACGCCCGCAGGCGCGGCATTCGCTTGATCGGCTTCGACCGGGCGGGCTATGGCGGATCGAGTGCGTGGCCGGGACGTTCGTTCGCCGACATCGCGGCGGACGTCGCCGAGTTGCTCGACGGGCTTGGTGCCGATCGCTTCGCGACCTGGGGCCACTCCGGCGGCGGCCCGCACGCGCTCGCCTGTGCGGCGCTTCTTCCCGAGCGCTGCGTGGCGGCGGCGACGCTCGCCTCCCCCGCACCGTACGGGGTCGAGGGGCTCGACTGGCTCGCTGGGATGGGAGACGCGAACGTCGAGGAGTTCGAGCTGGTGCTGGCCGGCCGCGAGGCGCTCGAACCGGCTGTCGTAAGCGCGCAGGCCGAGTTCTTCTCCGCCGGGCCGGACGGGCTGCGGCAGGCGATGTTGACGGTCCTCTCGCCGCTCGACCAGGAGGTGATGACCGCCGAGTTCGCCGAGTGGGCTTACAGGGTGATGTCCGAGGGCGCGGCGAAGCGGATCGAGGGCTGGCGGGACGACGATCTCGCGGTCGTCAAGCCGTGGGGTTTCGAGCTGCGCGACATCCGCAGCCCCGTTCTGCTCCTGCACGGCACGCAGGACCTCATGGCGCCGGTCGCCCACGGTCGCTGGCTTGCCGAGCGGATCCCGGGCGTCGAGGCCGAGATCAGCGACACCGAGGGGCATCTGACGTTGCTCGCCCACCGCATCCCGCAGGTGCACGAGTGGCTGTTGGAGCGGTTCTGAGGTAGGCGTCCTCCGCCGAGGGGGCTACACTGCTGAGCCAATGGACGTACTGGTTCTGATCGACAAGCTCGACGACCTCGTTCACAACGCCAAGGCCGTTCCCCTCACCGACCAGGTGCGGATCGACCGCGAGGAGATCTACGACATCCTCGACCAAATGCGCGCGACGATCCCCGAGGAGATCAAGCAGGCCCGCTGGATCGTCAAGGAGCGCCAGGAGATGCTGGCCGAGGCGAAGCGCGAGGTCGACCGGCTACTCGCCGAGGCGCGGGAACAGGCGGTGCGCGAGGCGTCGCAGACCGAGATCGTGAAGATCGCCGAGCGGCAGGCCGACGAGATCGTCGACGACGCGCGGCGGAACGCTCGGGAGATGAAGCTCGAGATGGAGGATTGGGCCGACAACCAGCTCGCCTCCCTCGAAGTGAATCTCGAGCGCTTCCTCACGGCGGTTCGGCGCGGTCGCGAGCGGCTGCACGAGCGCTCGCAGGAGACGGTCATCGCGGGTCTTGCCGCCAACGGCGACGTCGCCGACGACGAGCGCTTCTAGCGTCTAGCCGCGCAGCCGCAGGATCACGGTGGGGGTGTGCGCACCCCCGCGCTGTTGCGGGATCAGCGAGCCTCGCAACGGCTGCTGCGCGATGACCATTGCGTTGCAGCGGCTGTGCGGGAACGGCTGAACCCTGAGGCCCGATTCGAGGGCGATTCGCTTCGCGTGGCAGGCCTTCAGCCCGACGAGGCTCGGAACCACCAGCCCGCCGACCGCCTGCGGTTGAGGCGCACTGACATGAACCTTTGTCGAGACGCCCCACGCCGCAAAGAGACCGAGCACGGCGACAAAGACGAGAGCGAGGACGAAGGCCGCGACCCAGAGCCACCGTCTGCGGTTCTTCTTTGGCGGGGCGTCGGCGACGAGCCCCCGTTCCCTGGCCCAGTTGGCAGCAAAGCGCCGCGGGTCGCTCTCCCCGAGCATCTCGGTTGCCGAGACGCCGTCGGCTTGCGCCTCGGCGAGATCGGCCTCGAGCTCCGCCGCCATCTCTTCGGCCAGCGAATCCGGCACGCCGAGGCGCTTCCACTCATACCGGCACTCCTCGATGAACGCGGGCATCACGCCACCTCCGCTTCGATCGTCGCCAGAACCGAGTCGACCTCGCCGCGGACGTCGCGCCACGCGCGCATACCCTCGGCGAGCGCCCTGCGCCCGCTCGGCGAGGCGCGGTAGTACTTCCGCGGCGGGCCTCCGTCGCTCGCCGCACGATGAGTCGCAACGAGGCCGTCGCGCTCGAGCCGGCCGAGCAGGGGATAGATCGAGCCCTCGCCGACGGTCGAGAGGCCCCGCTCGCGCAATCGCCGCGTCATCTCGTAGCCGTAGGCGGGCTCGTCCATGACGACGGCGAGGAGGCAGAGGTCGAGGACTCCGCGGAGCATCTGGCTGCGACGGCTCTCGACTGCCATGCGCCGCATGGTAGTACGGTTTGTCTTGCGGCGCAAGGTAGAGCTCCCTTCTAGGGGTTCGCGACCTCGCGGGCGAGCTCGACGAACGCCTCGGCGGCCTGCGAGCGGTAGCGGTCGCGGTGCCAGGCGAGGACGAGTGTGCGTGGGGGGATCCGCGAGCCGAACGGCAGCGCCTTCACGGCGCGGTCGCGCGGGTCGACGACGAGCTGCGGCTCGATCGCCGCGCCGAGATCCTCGGCGACGAGCGCGCCGAGCGTGCCGTTGTCGTCGGTACGGAAGATCACGTTCAGCTCGGGAACGCGGCCGGCGAGGAATCGGTCGGGCTCGTCGGTCGTTCGGCGGCCGATCAGCGGCAGTTTCGCAACCTCCCGCAGCGGCGGCGCCGAGCCGAGCCGAGCGAGCTCGGAGTGGGCCGAGACGAGCAGGACGTATGGATCCTGCAGCACCTCCGCCCACTCGAATGGCCCCTCCGGCAGCGGCAGTTCGGCGAACGTCAGGTCGACCTCGCCGTGCTCTACCAGTCGCATCAGGTCCGCGGCCGCGCTCTCCTCGCGCACTCGAACTCCGACGCGCGGCCACTGCGCGCGAAACCGGCGGACGAGAGCGGGGAGGAGACGTGCGCCGACGCTCTGGTAGATGCCCACGCGAAGCGTTCCGGCTGAGCCCTCCGCGAGTGCCGCCATGTCTGCCCGCGCGGCGTCGAGCTGGGCGACGATTCGATCGGCGTGGCCGAGCAACAGGAGCCCGGCCTCGGTCGGCTCCACGCGCCGGGGGCCGCCGGGTCGTTCGAAGAGCCGCTGGCCGACGATCCGCTCGAGCTGGGCGATCTGCTGGCTGACCGCCGACTGGGTGTAGCCGAGCTCACGCGCCGCGCGGCCGAAGGAGCGGGTACGCGCGACCGCCTCCAGCGCCGCGAAGTGGCGCAATTCGACGCTCAGCCATTGATTAGCGCTCATTATCGACATGAACAATAACCCAACTTGCCCTGATCAATGATCCCCGGCACCATGGTGCCGTGAGAACGAAAGTCATCGCAGCGCTCGGCATCGTCTACGTCGTCTGGGGATCGACGTACTTCGCGATCGCCGTCGCCGACCGGACCCTGCCGCCGCTGCTCATGCTCGCGGTTCGGTTCGGGCTCGCAGGTGCGCTCCTGTACGGCTGGTCCGCGTGGCGGGGCGACCTGCGCCGCACGCGTCCGGGCCGGCGCGAGTGGACGTCTGCGGCGATCGTCGGCGGGCTGCTGCTGTTCGTCGACACGGGCGGCATCGCCTGGGCCGAGCAGCGGGTCGCCTCGGGGCTGACCGCGCTGCTCGTGGCCACCGTACCGCTGTTCACCGCGCTCCTCGACCGCACCTTCTTCGGCGTCAGGCTCTCGCTCGGCGCCCTGTCCGGGATCGCCGCCGGCCTGCTCGGCGTGGTGCTGCTCGTCGGCCAGAGCGCTCACGTCGATCCCGTCGGCGCAGCGGTCATCCTCGGCGCCGCGCTCGCCTGGGCGGCCGGTTCCGCGTACGCGCGCGTCGCGCCGCTGCCTGAGGCGCCGTTCCTGTCCGCATCGATGCAGATGCTCTGCGCTGCCGCGTTCCTGGCCGTCACGGGAGCGGCGATGGGAGAGCTCGGCGGCGTCCACCCGGCAGCGATCTCGGCCGGCTCGCTTGCCGCGTTCGCCTATCTCGTCGTCTTCGGCTCGATCGTCGCCTTCACGGCGTATGGCTGGCTGCTGCGGAGCGGTGCCTCGAGCGTCCTCGTCTCGACCTATGCCTATGTGAACCCCGCCGTGGCCGTCCTGCTGGGCTGGGCGTTCGCCGGCGAGGCGATCGGCGGTCGCGAGCTCGCGGCGGGAGCGGTCATCCTCGCCTCGGTCGCGATGCTCGTCCTCGCTCGCGAGCGGCACCTGGACGCCGAACCGCTGCCCGAGACCCTCCGGCCGTACCTGCGGCGCAAGGAGGCTCAGCGGGGCGAGCTGCCGGCTGTGCCCGGGCTGGCCGACCTTCCCCGCGTGGCTCCCTGAGTCGCACCGGTCGCCGCGCTACGGTGGCGGGATGACCAATTTCGACCTTCGGACGCTGCGGATTCGCTCCGGCGACCAGGCGCGCGAGCGCGTCGAGATCGAGCTCGAGCCGCTCCTCCTGGCCGGTCAGAGCTACGAGCCGCAGCCGAACCCTGTCACCGCCGAGCTAGTCGTCACGCGCACGGCGAGCGGCACGGTGCTCGAGCTCGCGTTCGAGGTCACGCTCGCCGGCCCCTGCTTCCGCTGCCTCGCCGACGCCGAGCTGCCGCTCTCGCTCCGGCTGCGCGAGTACCAGGCGACGAAGCCCGAAAGCGATGAGGAACGGGCCGAGTATCTCTCCGACGACCGGCTCGACCTTTCGGCCTGGGCGCGCGACGCGATCGCGCTCGCGCTGCCCGACCAGATCCTCTGTCGCGACGATTGCGCCGGCCTGTGTCCGGAGTGCGGCAAGGACCTCAACGCCGAGCCGCACGAGCACGTGGACGAGAGAACCGACCCACGCTGGGCGGCGCTCGAGTCGCTCCGCGAGCCCGACTAGCCGGCGCTAGCGGTCGATCGTGGACATGTCCGGGTAGCGCTCGCCCGCGGCCGCGCCCTTCGGGAACGCCTGCTCGAGCCGCTCGACGTCATCGTCGGTGAGCTCGACGTCCACGGCCTCGGCGTTCTCCTCGAGATAGGACCGCCGCTTCGTTCCCGGGATCGGGGCGATGTCGTCGCCACGCCCGAGCACCCAGGCGAGGGCGATCTGGCTCGGCGTTCGTCCCTTCTCCTCTGCGAGCTCCTCGACGTCGGCGACGAGCTTGAGGTTCCGCTGGAAGTTCTCGCCCTGGAATCGCGGCAGACGGCTGCGGAAGTCGTCCTCTCCGAAATCTTCGGGTGAGCGGATCTGGCCGGTCAGGAAGCCTCGGCCAAGCGGGCTGTAGGCGACGAAGCCGATGCCCAGCTCGCGGCAGGCCGGCAGCGAGCCGTCCTCCGGGTCACGTGTCCAGAGCGAGTACTCGGACTGCAGCGCAGAGATCGGGTGCACTGCGTGCGCCCGCTGGATCGTCTCGGGCGACGCCTCGGAAAGCCCTAGGTAGCGAACCTTGCCCGCTTCGACGAGCTCCGCCATCGCGCCGACCGTCTCCTCGATCGGGACGCGGAAGTCGACGCGGTGCTGGTAGTAGAGGTCGACGTGATCGAGGCCGAGCCGCCGCAGCGAGGCTTCGCACGCCTGCCGCACGTACTCGGGGTCGCCACGCACCTCGCGCGAGCCGTCGGCATTGCGGACGTTGCCGAACTTCGTCGCGAGCACGACCTCGTCCCGCCGATCGCCGATCGCCTTGCCGACGAGCTGCTCGTTCGCACCGCTGCCGTACATGTCGGCCGTGTCGAGGAAGTCGATGCCGAGCTCGAGTGCCCGGTGGATCGTCGCGATCGCCTCGCCCTCGTCGGTCGTTCCGTAGAACTCCGACATCCCCATGCAGCCGAGGCCGAGAGCGGAGACCTCGAGTCCTTGTGTGCCGAGCTTGCGTCTGTCCATGCTTCGACGCTACCCGCGCCCGCCCGGGCTAAGCATCGGGGAAGACGAACGGTGTCGTCGTGGTGATCGGCACGAAGCCCAGCCGCTCGAGAATCGGTCGGCTCGTCGGGAGCGCATCGCTGTACAGCAAGCCGTAGCCGCGCTCCCGCGCCAGCTCCGCGCGCTTCGCGACGGTCGCCCGATAGAGCCCCCGGCCGCGGAACTCGGGCAGCGTGAAGCCACCGTAGAGACCGGCGAACTCGACGCCGTCCTCGAAGTCGACGCGCCCGCCCGAGACGGCTTTCCCGTCGACGACCGCAACGACGCCAACCGCGTGCTCGGGCAGATCGATGAGCCGGCCGAAGACGTTCGCCGCGAGCTCCACGAACTGCGCCGTGACTTCACGCAGCTCCACGTCGTCGGGCGGAGGCTGGATCGACGCCGCCTCGGCGACCACGACCGTCTCCTCGTCCTCCGGCACGAGCCCGGCCGCGAGGAGGCGTTCGCGCAACTCGGGCCCGTCGTGGGAGTAGTACTTCCACTCGACGTGGCCCGGCAGTTCGCGCATCCGCGCGACGAGCGGCCCGACGTCGCCGTCGTCCGGAGGCCACAGCACGGCGCTCCAGCTCTTGCCGATCGAGAGACAATCGGGCGCCGCGCGATGCCGTATCTGGTCGTCGAAGCGCGCGAGGATGTCCGTCGTGTCCACGATCCGCAGGCTATAGTGGCCCGCTGCGATGGCTGTCCCGAAGCGGAAAACCTCCAAGTCGCGCCGTGACAAGCGGCGTGCGACGCACGCGATCAGCGCGCCGAAGGTGAATGTCTGCGACAACTGCGGCCAGCCGAAGCGCCCTCACCGCGTCTGCCCGACCTGCGGCACGTACAAGGGCCGCGAGGTCGAGCCGCTCCGCGTCCACGCTCCGTAAGCTCCAGAGATGATCCGCGTCGCCGTCGATGCAATGGGCAGCGACCGCGGAGCGCAGGCCGTCATCGACGGGGCTCACGAAGCCGCGGCTGACGGAATCGTTCCGGTCGTCTTCGGCTCGGCCGATCTCGACACGCGCGGGCTCGAGCTCATCGCGACCACGCAGGTCGTGGGGATGGACGAGAAGCCCGCGGACGCGTTCAGGACGAAGACCGACAGCTCGCTCGTTCGAGCCGTCAAGGCCGTCGCCGACGGAGAGGCCGACGCCGTCGTGTCCGCAGGCAACACCGGAGCGATGCTCGCCGCGGGCCTCGTGTACATCCGGCGCATCCCCGGAGTGCGGCGTCCCGCAATCGCCGTTCCCATTCCCGCCCGCAACGGCCCTTCGGTCCTGATCGACGCCGGCGCGAACGCCGACTGTCGCGCCGAGCACCTCCTCCAGTTCGCGACGATGGGCGCCGTCTTCGCCGAGGAGATCCTCGACGTCAACCGGCCGACCGTGCGGCTTCTCTCGATCGGCGAGGAGCCGGAGAAGGGGAACCAGCTCACGCTCGAGGCGCACGCGCTGCTCGTCGCCTCTGATCTCGACTTTCGCGGCAACGCCGAGGGCCGCGACGTCCTCGAGGGCGCCGCCGACGTGCTCGTCACCGACGGCTTCACCGGCAACGTCACGCTGAAGGCGGTCGAGGGGACGATCAGGACGCTGCTCGACTCCCTCCGCGAGGAGATCACCGCCTCGACAGCCGGAACTCTCGGCGGTTTTCTCATTCGTCCCGCCGCGAGAAGGCTGCGCAAACGCCTCGACCCGGACACGTACGGAGGCGCGTATCTGCTCGGGCTGCGCGGGCTTGCCGTGATCGCGCACGGCAACTCCTCGCCCACCGCGATAGCGAACGCGATCCGGCTCGCCGCGCGCGGCGTCGACCACGATGTCGTCGGCCGCCTCGCTGCGCGCCTGCGCGAGAAGGCTCAGGTTGTATGATCGGCGCGCTTTCCAGCCCCCACAACACAACGAGGTGACATGGCAGCGTCGCGCGAGGAAGTCTACGAGCGGGTCAAGGAGGTCCTCACCGAGCAACTCGGCATCGAGGAGGCGGACATCACGGAGGAGGCTTCCTTCCAGGAAGATCTCGACGCCGACTCACTCGACCTCGTCGAGCTGATCATGGAGCTCGAGGATCAGTTCGGGATCAAGATCTCGGACGAGGACGCACAGAAGATCCAGACCGTCGGCCAAGCCGTCGACTACGTCACGTCGCACCAGTAGCCGCGGACTCCGACCTCGCGAAGCTGATCGACGCGCTCCCGCCGGAGCTGGCGGAGCCCGTCTTCACGCACACGTCCTGGGCGAGCGAGCGTGGCGCCTCGTACGAGCGGCTCGAGTTCCTCGGCGACAGCGTCCTCGAGTTGTCGGTCGCGCACGCGCTCTACACGCGCCACCCCGACTTCTCGGAGGGGAAGCTCGCGAAGGTGCGTTCTCACGTCGTCTCGCGCGCGACCTGCGCAGAGGTCGCGCGCGAGCTCGACCTCGGCCGGCGGCTCGTCGAGCGGGCGGCCCCCACGCAAACGGCCGAGGAGCGCGAACGGTTGGCAGAGAATCGCAACGTCCTCGCCGCCGTGATCGAAGCCGCGCTCGGCGCCCTCTTCCTGCAGCACGGCTTCGCCGCGGTCGAGGGGGCGGTCGTCGACGCTTTCTCGCAGCAGATCGAACACGCGCTCACGACTCGCGTCGACTACAAGACGGACCTGCAGGAGTTGCTCGCGCGCAGAGGCCGCCGGGTGACCTATGCCGAGATCTCGGTCGAGGGACCGCCGCACGAGCGTCGCTTCACGTGCGCTGCGCTCGTCGAGGACGAGGAGCTCGGTCGCGGGGATGGCCGGACGAAGAAGGAAGCCGAGCAGGAGGCCGCCCGCGAGGCGCTCTCGAAGCTGGAAAACGGCTCTGCCGAGGAGTAGCTTCGTCCACATGACCGACTTCACCGAGCTCAAGCAGCGGCAGGCGGCCGTCTGGTCGGCGGGTGCTTTCGAGGAGGTCGCCGACGCGATCGCAGACATGCACCTTGCGCTCGTGGACGCGCTCGGGCCTCAGCCGGGCGATCAGTGGCTCGACGTCGGCTGCGGCGCCGGCAATCTCGCCGAGCTTGCCGCCGGCGCCGGCGCGCAGGTCACCGGCATCGACCTCTCGCCGCGGCTCATCGACGTTGCCAGGGCACGTGCCGAGGCGGGCGGTTACGACATCGAGTTCCGCGTCGGCGATGCCGAGAACCTGGATGTTGAGGATGCGAGCTTCGGCAAGGTCACTTCGTCGGTCGGGATGATCTTCGCCCCCGACCACGAGGCAACCGCTCGCGAGCTCGGGCGCGTGACGAGGCCCGGTGGCCGCCTCGCGTTCTCGGCCTGGACGCCGGAGGGCACCATCGGCGAGATGTTCAAGGTGTTCGGCGCCTTTCAGCCGCCGCCTCCGCCCGGGGCCGGACTCCCGGTCGCCTGGGGCGAAGAGAACTACGTCCGGGACAGCCTCGGCGACGCGTTCGAGTTGTCGGTCGAGCGGCGGATCTCGCGCTGGGAGGACGAGTCCCCCGAGCATGCATGGGAGTACTTCGCACCCCGCTTCGGGCCGGTGAAGGTGTTGCTCGACAACCTCGAGCCCGAGCGCCGGGACGAGTTCGAGCAGGCGGCCCGCGCACATTTCGAGACCGGGCGGCAGCCTGACGGAAGCTACGTCGACGAGCGCGAGTACCTGCTCGTCACCGGCACTCGCCGCTAACCGCCGGCGCGTTTCTGTTGGAGGTGCTGCGGTTTCTGGCATCCTGTCCCGCCTCATGGCTGAGCGGCGACCTACGAATTCCGAGCTGCGTTTGCGGCGGCTCACGGAAGAGGAGCCCGACTCCGAGCCTCGCGGGATCCTCGAGATCTTTACCGAGGCCGACGACCCCAACGATGCAGACGCGGCGCTCACGCGCGAAACAGACGACGAGTAGCGTCCTACCGCGTCGTTAGGTTCCCTGCGGTGCATCTGCGCGCCGTCAAGCTGCGTGGCTTCAAGTCATTTCCGGACCCGGTCGAGATCCGTCTCGAGCCGGGCGTCGGCGTGATCGTCGGCCCGAACGGCTCCGGCAAGTCCAACGTCTCGGATGCGATTCGCTGGGCCGCGGGCTCGCTCAGCCCGACCGAGCTGCGGGCCGAGAAGCCCGACGACGTCCTCTTCGCCGGCGGGGGCTCGCGCGGGGCTGCGGACTTCTGCGAGGTCGAGCTCCTCTTCGACAACGCCGACGGTGCCCTGCCCGTCGACTTTGCGGAGCTCTCGGTGGCGCGCCGGCTGCATCGCGGCGGCGAAGGCCAGTACCTCGTCAATCGTGCGGCTGTCCGGCGGCTCGACCTCGTCGAGCTGCTGGCCGACCTCGGGCTCGGCCAGGGGATGCACTCGATCATCAGCCAGGGCAAGGTGGAGGCGATCCTCGCGTCGAAGCCGTCCGAGCGCAGAGCCCTGATCGAGGAGGCGGCGGGACTCGGCCGCTTCAAGGCGCGGCGCCATCGCGCGGAGCTCAAGCTCGCGCGCGTCGCACTCGAGGTCGAGCGCGCCCGCGACGTCGAGGCCGAGGTTCGCAAGCGCCTCCGTCCGCTGGCGCTGCAGGCGACCGCTGCCGAGCGGGCGCAGAAGCTTGGAGTCGAGATCGCGCGGTTGCTGGCGCGCGTCGCGCAGCTCGATCTCGAAGGTCTCGAGCAGCGGCTCGCCGAGCTCGAGACCCGGCGTACCGCCGCCGCCGCCCGGCGACACGGCGTGGAGGAGAGGCTCGAGGCGTTGCTCGCCGAGCGCGGTCGAGCCGAGGAGGAGCTCGCGGACGCGGCGGGCGCGCGCGAACAGGGGCTGCAGGCTCTGTACCGGCTCCGCAGCGCGGCCGAGCGCCTCGAGTTGCGGCGCGAGTCGGTCGAGGCGCGCGTGCTTCGGCTTCGCGACGCGCTTGCCCGCCCGCGTCGCGTCCTCGACGAGTCCATTCGTGCCGAGCGGGCAGCCCTCGCAGACGAGATCCGCCTGCTCGAGGGGCGTCTGCTCGCTCTCGACCGGACGCTGGCCGAGCGCGAAGGCCTGCCACCGGCGGCACGCGCGCTCGCGGAGGACGGCGAGCGGATCGCCTTTTCGCTGCTCGAGGTCGAGCCCGGCCGCGAGCGCGCCGTCACGGCTGCGCTGGGCCGCTCGGCTTCCGCCGTCGTCCGGGACGATGCCGCAGGAGCGTTTGCGCTGCTCGAGCGAGCTCGAGACTCGGGTCTCGGCAGTCTCGTCGTCCTCGTCGGCCGCGATCCGGAGCAGCTCGTCGCGGAGACTCCAGTGGTCTCGAAAGAGGAGCTGCTCTCCTCGACGGTGCGGGCGGTGACGCCGGAAGGCTTCGGCTACGACCCCGAGCGCGGCGAGCTGTGGTTCGCCGGCGAGACGGCCGAGGCGATGCTGCTCGAGCTGCAGGCGCGCCGGCGCTCGCTCGCGGCGGAGTGCGACGAGCTCCGAGGCCGGCTCGAGGAGGCGATTCCGGACGCCGCCTACTCGGTCGAGCGGAATCCGTTCGCCCACCGGAGTGTCCAGCTGGCCGAGCGCCTCCTGCGCGCCCTCGAGGTCTCGGTCGCGCATCTCGAGGCACCGCTACGCGCAGGGGTCGATTCCGGTGCGGCCCGCAGCGGCGAGCTGGGCGCCGAGCTGCGCCGCCTCGGTGCGGCCGAGGTCGAGTTGCGGCAGGAGCTGGCGGGCGTCTCCGAAGCGGCGTCGGGCGTCGAGATCGAGGCTGCGCGGCTCGAGGCGGAGGCCGACGAGGCGCGCCGGCGGCTCGAGCACGCGAACGCGGACGAGCCGGCAGAGGGCGACGACCGCGAGCAGCTCGTCGCCACGGTCGAGCGGCTCGAGCGCCGCCGCGAGACGCTCGGTCAGGTCAATCCGCTTGCGCACGAGGAATACGAGGCCGAGAAGGTGCGGCTCGAGGAGCTCGCTACGCAGCGCTCCGATCTCGAGGAGAGCCTCGCCGAGATCGAGAAGCTCCGCACCGAGCTCACCGAGACAGTGGAGCGACGCTTCACCGAGACCTTCGATGCCGTCCGCCGCCACTTCGAAGACGTGACGGCCACCGTCTTCCCGGGCGGCGAGGGCCGCCTGCGGCTCACGGAGGCCGAGGCCGAGGAGGACGGCGGAGAACCAGGCGTCGAGGTCGAGCTGCGTCCCGCCGGCAAGCGCGTGCAGCGGCTCTCGCTCCTCTCCGGCGGCGAGAAGGCGCTGGGCGCGATCGCCTTCCTCTTCGCGCTCTTCCTCGCGCGGCCGTGCCCGTTCTATCTCCTCGACGAGGTCGAGGCTGCGCTCGACGACACGAACATCGGCCGCTTCGTCGACCTCCTGCGCCGCTACTCCGACCAGGCGCAGTTCGTGGTCATCACGCACCAGAAGCGGACGATGGAGGCCGCCGACGTCCTCTACGGCGTGACGATGGGAGGCGAAGGCGTCTCGCAGGTCGTCTCGCGCCGCCTGCCGCGCGAAGAAGCCGAGGCGGCGAGCGCCGCCTAGCCGTGCTCTACGACCCGAGCGGGTTCGAGCCGCTCACCGATGAGCCGTGGGACGAAGCGCGCGTGCACGACCGGATCGCCGCGATCGTCGCGGAGGCGGACGCCGCGTTCGATCCCGACGAGCTCTGGCCCGCGCACGAGTGGGACGGCTACAAGGCTCCGCTGCCGCTGAAGAACCTCTACGTCGGGGCGGCGGGAATGGTCTTCGCGCTCGACGGTCTGCGACGCGCCGGTCTCGCCGAGACGACGCTCGATCTGGGTGCCGTCGCGGCTCGCACGCTCGAGCGCTGGCGCGCCGAGCCGGACTACGTGGCGCGCGAAGTCGTCCCGGAGCCGGCCGCCGCCGGACTCCTCACCGGCGAGGCCGGAATACTCCTCGTCGCGTGCAGGCTGGGTTTCGGCTGCGAAGGCGAGCTGCGGTCTCTGATTCGCGCGAACCTCGCCAACGAAGCCGAAGACCTCATGTGGGGGACGCCCGGAACGCTGGTCGCCGCGACGGCGCTGGGCTGGGACGACCTGGCTCGCGAATCCGCCGAAGCGCTCGCCTCCCGCCGTGATGCGGACGGCCTCTGGACGCAGCGGCTGTGGGGAACGAGCTTCCGCGGCCTCGGCACGGTGCACGGCCTCGCCGGAAACGTTCTGGCGTTGCTCCAGGTCGACGATGCGCGTAACGAGGCACTCCGCGCCGACTCGGCGGCGGCTCTCGCACGCGGCGCGACCCGAGAGGACGGGCTCGCGAACTGGAGCAGCGAGGGGAAGCTTCAGTGGTGCGTCGGCGCGCCCGGAGTCGTCTCGACAGCGCGGGAGTACCTCGACGAGGAGCTCCTCCTGGCCGGTGCCGAGCTGGTCTGGCGAGCAGGCCCGCCGGGCGAGGAGAAGGGACACGGGATCTGCCACGGCACCTCGGGCAACGGCTTCGCGCTGCTCGCCGCGTTCGAGCGGACGCAGGACGAGCGGTGGCTCGACCGTGCCCGCCGCTTCGCGGTCCACGCGCTCGCGCAGGCCGCTCGCCTGCCGCCGCGCTATTCGCTCTTCGCCGGCGGCGGAGGCACCGCGCTGTTCGCCACCGCCTGCGTCGAGGCCGACGCGCGCTACCCGGTCTTCGAGCGGCGCTAGGAGAGGGCGCGCTCGAGCGCTCCGCGATCCGTCGGCTCGCCGTGCGCCGGCAGGACGAGCTCGACCGGCAGGTCGAGCAGCGGCTGGAGCTGTGCGGCGACGTCGTCGCGCGTCTGGTGCTTGCGGCCACCCATCTGGATGCCGAGCCCGTCGCCGAAGTCCGAGAGGGAGTCGCCGGAGACGAGCGCGTTGACGGACGGGAGCCAGAGGATGACGTCGTTGTCCTCGCGGCCCGCGTACGCCTGGATTCCGAACGGCCACGCTCCCGGGCCGTGGAACTGCCCCTCACCGTCGCCCGCGCGCAGCCAGGCGAGATCCTCGCTCTCCATGCCGCGCACACGGTCGGGATCGATGCCGAACTTCTCGACCCAGTCCTGCCACGTGTCCGCGGGCGGCGTGTGCACGGGGAGACTGAGGCTGCGCGCGTCGCGCTCGTGATACGGCGCGGTCAGGACGACGGCGGTCGCGCGCTCACGCAGCTCGGCGGGGATGGACAGCGGGTCGAACAGCACCATGTCGTCGCCGAGCTCGATCGCATACGACGAGACGAGCTCGGGCCACCACTCCTCGGACGACCAGTCGGGATGCGGTGTCTGCCAGTGCCAGACGCCGGGCTTCAGCTCGCGCATGCCGGGAGCCTAATCGAGCGGTCCACGTAGGATCGCGGACGATGGACGAACGCCTTGAGGGCTATGCGGAACTCGTCGTCCGCGTCGGCGCGAACGTCCAGCCGGGCCAGGAGGTCTTTCTCTACTCCGCCGTGGAACAGCACGACCTCACGCGTGCTCTGGCGCGGCAGGCCTACCGCGTCGGCGCGTCCTACGTCAACGTCCTCTACACCGACGGCCACGTGAGACGGGCGATGATCGAGCTCGGGCCCGACGAGGCGCTCACGCATTCGCCCGACTGGCTGAAGAAAGCCGTGAGCTCTATTGCCGGCAACGCGTTGATCACGACGTCGACCAACCCCAACCCGGACCTGCTGGCCGACCTCGACGGCGAGCGCGTCGGTCGGGCGGTGCAGCCCGAGCTGATGCAGATCATGCTCCAGCAGTTCACCGAGAACTCGGTCAATTGGTGCGCTGTCGGCGCGCCGACCGAGAGCTGGGCGGAGCAAGTGTTCGGGGAACCGGACGTCGACCGGCTGTGGGATCTCGTCGCCTTCTGCATGCGGCTCGACGAGCCGGATCCGGTGGCAGCCTGGGACGAGCACCTCGCGCGCCTCGACGAGCGAACGGCGAGCCTGAACGAGCTTCAAGCCGACGCGCTTCGGTATCGAGCGTCCCGGCACCGACCTGACTGTCGGGCTGCTCCCAAACGCAGCGCTGGATGGCGGGAGCGGGGGAGACGGCGTCAGGGATCCGCTTCGTCGCGAACATGCCGACCGAAGAGGTCTTCACCTCGCCGGACGCACGACGCACCGAAGGAACGCTCCGTTCGACTCGGCCGTTTCCCCTCTCCGGACAGATCGTCCGCGGCCTGGAGCTGACGTTCGAGCAGGGCCGGGCGGTCCGCGTCGAGGCGGAGAGCGGTGCGGAGCTCGTCCGCAGCCACTTCGAGGGAATCGAGAACGCCGACCGGCTCGGCGAGGTCGCGCTCGTCACCGGAGAGTCGCGCGTCGGCCAGGCGGGCAAGCTCTTCTACGACGTGCTCTACGACGAGAACTCCACCTGCCACATCGCGTATGGCGCGGCACTGCCGTTCGTGCTCGACGGGGAGCCGGACGACGGCTTCAACGTCGCGAACATACACGTGGACTTCATGGTCGGCGGGCCGGAGCTCGAGGTGGACGCGGTGCTCGCCGACGGATCGGAGGTACCGCTGGTCCGCAACGAGGAGTGGCAGCTCGCATGAGCACTGGCGCCGACAGGCTCGAGCGCTACGCCGAGCTCGCGGTCGGCGTCGGCGCGAACGTCCAGCCCGGGCAAGAGGTCTACGTCCACGGCCTCGTCGAACACTGCGGATCTGATGCGCGCGTTGACGCGGCAGTCGTACCGGGCCGGGGCGTCGTACGTGAACGTCATCTACGACGACCAGCACGTGAAGCGGGCGATGATCGAGCTCGGGCCCGACGACGCGCTCTCGTACTCGCCGGCGTGGTCCAAGGCCGTGACGGAGGGGCACGCGGGCAACGCGTTGATCGGAGTCTCGGGGAACCCCGAGCCGGAGCTTCTGGCGGACCTCGACGGCGAGCGCGTGAGTCGTGCGATCCAGCTCGAGACGGCCGAGATCCAGCGGCGACTGCATCAGGAGCGCGCGTTCAACTGGTGCGCCGCCGGCGGGCCGAACGAAGGCTGGGCACGGCAGGTTCTGGGCGAGCCCGACGTCGAGCGGCTGTGGGAGCTCGTCGCCTTCTGCTTCCGGCTCGACGAGCCCGACCCCGTAGCCGCGTGGCGCGAGCACCTCGACCGGCTCGACCGGCGGGCGGCCGCGCTCACCGAACTTCGGCCCGACGCGCTCCACTACCGCGGGCCCGGGACGGACTTCACGGTCGGGCTGCTTCCGACCGCACGCTGGGCGAGCGCACGCTTCGAGACTGCCTCCGGCGTCGAGTACGTCGCCAACATGCCGACCGAGGAGATCTTCACCACCCCCGATCCGAGCCGGGCCGAGGGGACGCTCCGCTCGACCCAGCCGCTCAGCCTCGCCGGACAGCTCATCCGCGGGCTCGAGCTGACGTTCGCAGACGGACGAATCGTCGGCGTCGAGGCCGAGACGGGAGCGGAGATCGTTCGCGGCCATCTGGAACGGATCGAGAACGCCGACCGGCTCGGCGAGCTCGCGCTCGTCACCGGCGAGTCCCGGGTGGGCCAGACGGAGACGCTCTTCTACAACACGCTGTTCGACGAGAACGCCACCTGCCACATCGCCTACGGATTCGGGATCGCGAACGCGTTCGAGGGCGAGCCGGACGAGCGTATGAACGTCTCGAACATCCACGTCGACTTCATGGTCGGCGACTCGGAGCTCGGGGTGGACGCGGTGCTGGCGGACGGCACCGAGGTGCCGCTCATCCGCGCCGAGGAGTGGCAGCTCGCCGCGTAGCTGGTCGCAGCTGCTGGGCGAGCCGGACACGGCGCCGGCGGTCGAGGAGGAGAGCGGCGGCCGCCTCTTCTCGCGATTGCGCGATTCGCTCTCGAAGTCGCGCCGGGCTCTCACGGGCGAGCTCGTCGCGGCGGCGTCCTTCGATCCGGGTGACGACGCCGACTGGGAGCGGCTCGAGGAGGCGCTCATCGCCGGCGACGTCGGCGTCCGAGCGACTGCCGAGCTCGTGCGGCGGCTCGAGGCGCGCGGCGAGCTCGCGGATCTGAATGCGGCTCTCGCCGAAGAGGTGGCCGAGCTGTTCGGCGAGCCGCCTGTCCTCGACATCGCGCAGAAGCCCACGGTGATCCTCGTCGTCGGTGTCAACGGCACGGGCAAGACGACGACGATTGGCAAGCTCTCGGCGCGGCTCGCGGAACACGGCCGCTCGGTCGTCGTCGCCGCAGCGGACACGTATCGCGCTGCGGCCGAGGAGCAACTCGAGATCTGGGCCGAGCGGGCCGGCGCGGACTTCGTCGGCTCCGAGCGTGGCGCGGATCCCGCAGCCGTCGCCTACGACGCCGTCGAAGCGGCGGTCGCGCGCGGTCGCGACGTCGTGGTCGTCGACACTGCGGGCCGCCTGCACACGCAGACGAATCTGATGGAGGAGCTCGCGAAGGTGCGTCGCGTCATCGGCGGCCGCCTCGAGGGGGCGCCGCACGAGACGCTGCTCGTCGTCGACTCCACCACCGGACAGAACGGCGTCCAGCAGGCACGGCTGTTCGGCGAGGCCGTCGGCGTCACCGGAGTGGTACTGACGAAGCTCGACGGCTCCGCGAAAGGAGGCGTCGCGATCGCGATCGCCTACGAGCTCGGCTTGCCCGTCAAGCTCATCGGGGTCGGCGAGGCGCTGGAAGACCTCCAGCCGTTCGACCCGGGCGACTACGCCCGCGCGCTCGTGGCCGGCTAGCGGCACCCACCGGCGCTTCCAGCCCGCGGTCTACCCGCCGGGCGTCGGCGGCTCGGCCGCCGACGCTTCCAGCCCCGCGGTCTACCCGCCGGGCGTCGGCGGCTCGGCCGCCGACGCTTCGAGCCCCGGTACCCTGCGGCTGATGTTCGACGCTCTCAGCGACAAGCTCCAGAGCGCCCTCGGCGACCTCCGCGGGCGCGGCGTCCTCGACGAGGAGGCCATCAACCGCGCCATGCGCGAGGTACGCCTCGCGCTGCTCGAGGCGGACGTCAACTTCGGCGTCGTGAAGGACTTCGTCGCCCGCGTACGCGAGCGTGCGCTCGGCGAGGACGTGCGCAAGAGCCTCACGCCGGGCCAGCAGGTCGTGAAGATCGTGCAGGAGGAGCTGACCGAGCTCCTCGGCTCGTCCGATTCGCGGCTCGCGTTCTCGCCGCATCCGCCCACCACGATCCTGCTCGCTGGCCTGCAGGGGTCCGGCAAGACCACGACCGCGGGCAAGCTCGCGCTCCTGCTCTCGAACGAGGGGCGGAAACCCGCCCTCGTCGCCGCCGACCTGCAGCGGCCGGCGGCAATCGAGCAGCTCATCCAGCTCGGCGAGCAGGTCGGCGTGCCGGTCTACGCCGGCGAGCGCAGCGATCCGGTCAAGGCAGTCCACGAAGGCATTGAGCAGGCGAGGGTGGACGAGCGCGACGTCGTGATCCTTGACACGGCGGGCCGGCTGCATATCGACGAACCGTTGATGGAAGAACTCGCCGCCGTCCGCCGTGAGGCGAAGCCGACCAACGTGCTCCTCGTCCTCGACGCGATGACCGGGCAGGAAGCGGTCAACGTCGCGCAGGCCTTCCAGGAGCGGATCGACTTCGACGGCGTCGTCCTCACGAAGCTCGACGGAGACGCGCGCGGCGGCGCGGCGCTCTCGGTCCGCGCCGTCACCGGCAAGCCGATCAAGCTTGCGTCGCTCGGCGAGAAGCTCGATGCGCTCGACTGGTTCCACCCGGACCGGATGGCGTCCCGGATCCTGGGCATGGGCGACGTCCTGACCCTGATCGAGCGCGCCGAGGCGTCGATCGCCGAAGACGAGAAGGAAGAGCTCGAGCGCCGCATGATGAAGGGCGAGTTCTCGTTCGACGACTTCCTCTCGAGCTACAGGATGATCCGCCGCATGGGGCCGCTGCAGGGCGTCCTCAAGATGATTCCCGGCCTCGGCAACCAGCTCGAGGGTCTCGACCAGGTCGACGAGCACCAGCTGAAGCGGGTCGAGGCGATGATCCTCTCGATGACGCCGCACGAGCGCCGCGTCCCGCACGTCATCGACGCCTCGCGCCGCAAGCGGATCGCCGCGGGCTCGGGCACTACCGTCGAACAGATCAATCAGCTCATCGACGCGCGGAAGCAGATGGCGAAGATGATGAAGATGGTGGGATCCGGCAAGATGCCGCAGTTGCCCGGGATGACGGCTGGAGCGCCTACCATCGCCGGGTCGAAGCCCAAGCCGAGTGCGACTCGCAAGGCGAGCAGCAAGCGGAAGAAAAAGAAAGCGAGAAGGTAACCGGATGGCAGTGAAGCTCAGGCTGACGCGGGTCGGCTCTAAGAAGAACCCGATCTACCGCGTCGTCGCAGCCGATTCGCGCTCGCCGCGCGACGGCAAGTTCATCGAGATCGTCGGTCGCTACAACCCGCAGTCGGATCCGTCGCTCATCGACCTCGACGAGGAGAAGGTGCGTGGCTGGCTCGCCAAAGGCGCGCAGCCGACCGAGTCGGTGGCGAAGCTCCTCAAGGCACAGGGAATCCAGTAGCCCGTGCGGGAGCTCGTAGCCGAGCTCGCCCGCCGGCTCGTCGACGAGCCCGACGCCGTGCGCGTCGATGAGATCGAGGAGCCCGACGGCACGCTGGTCCTCCAGCTCTACGTGGCCGAGGACGACATCGGCAAGGTGATCGGCCGGCAGGGCCGGCTTGCCCGCGCGTTGCGCACGATCGTCCGCGCCGGCGGGGTCGAGGCGGGACGCCGGGTCCAGCTCGAGATCGTCGACTAGTTCCGGTGCCGGTCGCCGCGCTGTACGACGTCCACGGCAACCTCGCCGCGCTCGAGGCGGTGCTCGCCGAGGTGCCGGAGGACGCGACGATCCTCGTTGGCGGCGACGTCGTGGCCGGCGGTGAGCGGCCCGCCGAGACGCTCGAGCGGTTGCGCGCGCTCGGCGACCGCGCCGTGTGGATCCGCGGCAACGCCGACCGCGAGCTCGACCCGAGCGAGCCGGGCCTGGCCCCGGACGGCGCGCTCGATGCCACGCGCGAGGCGCTCTCACAGGAGCAGATCGACTTCCTGCTGGCGAATCCGCCCACGGCCCAGATCGGCGACGTGCTCTACTGCCACGCCTCGCCGCGCAACGACGTCGACATCTTCACCGAGCGGACGCCCGAGGAGCGGATCGCGTTCCTCTTCGAGCAGGTCGACGCGCCGACGGTCGTTTGCGGCCACACGCACACGCAGTACGAACGCAGGGTCGCAGGAGTCCGGGTCGTGAACGCGGGCAGCGTCGGCATGCCGTACGAGGAGGAGCCCGGCGCGTACTGGCTGCTCGACCTCGTCCACCGGCGCACGCCGTACGACGGCGCGGAGCTCAAGGCCTCCCGCGAAGAAGCGGTCGCAGAGTTCACCGAGCGTGGACTCTGAGCTCATCGGCGTCGGGCGGGTCGGGAAGCCGCACGGGCTCGACGGCGCGTTCTTCGTCGAACGTCCGAGTGAGCGAAAGGGCGTCTTCGCGAAGGGCGCGACGCTCTACGCCGGCGGCGAACCGGCTTCCGTCGTCGTCTCGCGTCACGGTTCAGGCGGACGGCCGGTGATCAAGCTCGACCGGCCCGTGGAGCGCGGCACAGAGCTCGCCGTCGCGCGCGCCGCGCTGCCGACACTCGGTGACGAGGATGAGTTCTACGTCTTCGAGCTCGTCGGCCTCGACGTCGAGGAAGAGAGCGGGCGGAAGCTGGGGCGGGTGCGCGAAGTCCTGGAGTACCCTGGCAACGACGTGCTCGAGCTCGACTCCGGTGCGTCACTGCCCCTCGTCGAGGCGTGCGTCCGGAAGGTGGATCTGGCCGGCCGGCGAATCGTCGTCGCCGAAGGATTCTCGGACCAGGAATAGCCCAGCCTGTGCGCATAGACGTCTTCACTCTCGTTCCCCACGCCTATGCCTGGCTGACAGAGCAGCGGCCGCTGGCAAGCGTCCTCGGCGGCGAGCTCGAGCTCCGGCTCTTCAGCTATCGGGACTCGACGCCGTTGCGCGCGGGCCAGGTCGACGACGAGCCGTACGGCGGCGGAGCGGGGATGGTGCTCCGCGTGGACGTGGTTGCCGCCGCGCTCGAAGCCGTCTACGGAGCAGAGCGGCCCGGTCCGGTGATCGCGCTCACGCCCAAGGGACGCCAGCTGACGCAGGCGGTCGTCGAGGAGCTGGCCACCGTGCCGGCGCTGACGCTTCTCTCTTCGCGCTTCGAGGGCTTCGATGAGCGAATCGTCGAGCATCTCGCGACCGACGCGATCTCGGTGGGGCCGTACGTCCTCTCGAACGGCGACCTGCCGGCGATGGCGCTCCTCGATGCGGTCGCGCGGCGGCTGCCCGGGGCGCTCGCCGAAGGGTCCGGCGAGCTCGAGAGCTTCTCCGACGAGCTCGGCGGCGGTCTCGAGTACCCGCACTACACGCGGCCCGCCGAGTTCCGGGGCTGGCCCGTGCCCGAGGTGCTCCTGTCGGGCGACCATGCCCGTGTCGACAGGTGGCGGCGGGAGCACGTGACGTGAGCGACGGCTGGGACTGGAATCCTCCCGGTAGCGACGACGACGAGGAGTCGCCGGGCGGCTGGCCCGAGGGGGAGCCGCAGGCAGAGGGCGAGTCACCGGGCGGCTGGCCGGAGGACGATCCCAAGCCAGGTGAGGGCGATCCGAGCGACTGGCCGACTCCGGGCGAGCCATGGCAGCAGCCGGAGTACAGCCACCACGCGTCGCAGGAGTGGGAGCCGCCGGACTACGGCGCATACCGCGGCTACGGCTACGAGAGCGACGAACGCCGCGCCGACGCCGATCGGCCGCGCAGCCGGGATCCGCTCGCTCGGCTCTTTCCCGGCTTGCCCCACGGCGTGCGGGTCACGCTCGACTGGATCCTAACGATCGTCGGCGCGGTCGCCATCGTCGTTCTCCTCAAGGTCTTCGTCGTCAACCCGTACCGGATCCCTTCGTCGTCGATGGAGCCGGCGTTGAACTGCGCCAAGCCGGGCCCCGGCTGCCTCGGCGACTCCAGCGACCGCGTGCTCGCGTGCCGCATCTGCCTGCGCTTCGGCGGGCCGTCACGCGGAGAGATCGTCGTCTTCAACACCCCGGAGACGGCCAAAACGGATTGCGGCGAAGGAGGCACGTTCGTCAAGCGCGTGATCGGTCTGCCGAACGAGATCGTGCACGAGGACAAGCACGGCAACATCCTGGTCAAACAACCGGGCTCGCCGGGCTTCGTGAAACTGAAAGAGCCGTATCTCACGAAGGCACGCCGACTTGCGGACAGCCAGCATTTCGGCAAGACGTGGAAGGTCGCGCCGGACTCGTACTTCATGATGGGAGACAACCGTTCGCAGTCGTGTGACTCGCGCACCTGGGGCTCGGTGCCGCGCAAAGATCTCATCGGCACCGTCTTCTTCGTCTACTGGCCACCCGATCGAATCGGCTTTCGCTAGACGAATCGGATCGGGCGCTATTCCGCTACCCTTGGCCGTCGGCCGTCAGGCCCTCTTTTCATGAGCAACGTCATCCAGGATCTCGAGCGCGCTCAGCTGCGCAATGTGCCGCGCTTCAAGGCTGGCGACACGGTGCGCGTCCACTTCCAGGTCATCGAGGGGCAGCGCCGCCGGGTGCAGGTTTTCGAGGGGATCGTGCTCAAGCGGCAGGGAGCCGGCGCACGCGAGACGTTCACCGTCCGCAAGCAATCGTTCGGCGTCGGCGTCGAGCGGACGTTCCCGCTCCACTCGCCGAAGATCGAGAAGATCGAGGTCATGGCGATCGGCGACGTCAACCGCGCGAAGCTCTACTACCTGCGCGGCCGGGTGGGCAAGAAGGCGCGCGTTCGCGAGCGGCGGTACGGACACGGGTCGGAGCTGCCGCAAACGGTGGAGACGACACTCGCGGAGCCCGAGTCCGGGGCGGAGGCCGAGGCGGAGCCGACCGAGGAGGCCGGGGTCGAGGAGCCGGTGGCCACGGACGAGGTCGAGACCGCCGAGAGCGCTGCCGAGGAGCCAGAAGCGTTGGAGCCCGAGGCCGAGGCCGAGGCGGTGGCCGAGCCCGAGGCAGAGGCAGAGGCCGAGCCCGAGGCTGCGGCGGAGCCCGAGGCGTGCGAAGCCGACGAGGCCGAGACGGCCGAGGAGCCCGAAGCGGCTCCCGCCGAGTAACGACTCTCCGGCAACTTCCTCACACGCACTGTCTGCCGCCGGATCGCGCGCTATCGTCGCGGGCGTGCAGAAGAGGACCGGCCAGAAGCTCCTGCGCTTCGACAGACGCCTCGGTGCGCGCTTCGTCGCCGGAGCAGACGAAGCAGGGCGCGGTTCCCTCGCCGGGCCGCTCGTCGTGGCGGGCGTCCTGCTCGACTACGGGTCGCTACGCGACCATCGCGTCCGTCCTCTCGGCTTCCTCAACGATTCGAAGCAGTGCTCACCGGAGCGGCGCGAGGACCTGTTTCGCGCGGTTATCGGCTGCGCCGCCCGAGTCGCCGTCCGCGTGATCCCTCCGGGCGACATCGATCGGCACGGGCTGCATCGCTCGAACCTTGCCGGCCTGCGCGCGATGCTCCAGGCCCTGACCCCGCCGGCCGAGGCGTGTCTCGTCGACGGCTTTCGACTCGGCCCGACCGCGCCGGAGCACACGGCAGTCATCGACGGCGACGAGAAGAGCGCAGCGATCGCGGCTGCGTCGATCGTCGCCAAGGTCACGCGCGACCGATTGATGCGCCGCCTCGACGCGCTCTACCCCGCGTACGGCTTCGCGCAGCACGTCGGCTACATCACCCCCGGCCACTCCGCCGTCGTTCGTGCAATCGGGCCCTCGGCTGTGCACCGGCTCAGCTTCCAGGCGCTCTGTTACGAGCCTCAGGAGGCCGTTGCCTAGACCAGGCTCCGGCTACGCGGCCGAGCGGAAAGCGGTGCGTTGGTACCGGCTGCGGGGGTGGACGATCCTCGGCGAGAACGTGTGGGCCGGCGGCAACGAGCTCGACCTGATCGTGCGACGCGGGCGGACGCTCCGCTTCGTCGAGGTCAAGGAGAAGAAGAACGCTAGGTTCGGCGACCCGCTCGAGATGGTGACGGCCGAGAAGCGGCGGCGGCTCCGGCGGGCCGCCGAGGCGTGGCTCGGCACGCGACCCGAGCTCGGCGAGCTCGCCGTCGGTTTCGACGTGATCGCGGTGCGCGACGGACGTATGCAGCGCGTGCCGCAGGCGTTCTGAGCTCGGCGCCGAAGTCCGATCCATGGCCGTCACGCAGGACGAGCTGTACGCGACGCTGGACCTCGACCTCTCGTGGTCGGAGACCGACCTGCCCGAACGCGAGCGGACGAAGCACGTCCACCGGCTCCACCCGTACCACGGCAAGTTCATCCCGCAACTGGTCGAGGTGCTCCTCGGCCGCTACTTCGCGCCCGGCGACCACGTTCTCGATCCGTTCGCAGGCTCGGGCACGACGCTGGTGCAGGCGCTCGAGTCCGGGCTCGATGCGACCGGAGTGGACATCGCCGCGTTCAACAGTCTCCTGATGCGGGTCAAGACGGCTCCGTACGACCTTGCCGAGCTACGGGAGGAGCTGCGGGATGCGCATGCCCGGGTCGAGTCGCTGCCGCGGCGCCGGCCGCGCGCGAGCGGGTACCTGCGCGAGTGGTACGCGCCGCAGGCTCTCGCCGAGCTCCTCGCCTTTCGCGACCTGATTCCCGACTACCGGCACGGCGACGTCCTGCGCGTGGTCCTTTCACGCGCTGCCCGGTCGGCCCGGCAGACGGCACACTTCGATCTCGAGGCGCCAAAGGAGCCGCAGCGGGGCGCGTACTGGTGCTACAAGCACCGCCGCGAGTGCCGGCCGGTCGAGTCGGCGTCCGGGTTTCTGCGGCGCTACACGCTCGACGCGCTGGCGAGGATCGAGGCGTTCGCCCGGGTGCGCGAGGTGGAGTGCGAGGCGACGGTGCTCCACGGAGACGCACGCGAGACCGACCTGACCGGGCCGTACGACGGGATCCTCACCTCGCCGCCGTATCCAGGCTTGATCGACTACCACGAGCAGCATCGGTACGCCTACGAGCTGCTCGAGCTCGACGACCGGCGCGAGCGGGAGATCGGCGCCGCAGCTTCGGGTACGTCGCTCGCTGCGCTCGAGGCGTACCGCAACGGGGTGGCGGCCGTCCTCGCCAAGTCCGCAGTGAAGCTCCGGCGCAGAGCGCCCATCCTGATTGTGGTCAACGACCGCCGCGGCCTCTATCCGTCGATCCTCGCACGCGCCGGGCTCGAGCTCGAGGAACGGCTGCGCCGCCACGTCAACCGGCGCACGGGCCGGCGCGCGGGCGAGTACTTCGAGGATGTTCTCGTCGCCCGCGCGAGCTAGATCTGCGGGGGATCCGCCGCAGACGCGGCGTGTGGGGAATCGTGAACGAGCATGAACCGCATCGACCAGAAGGTCGGTCGCGGCTCGGGCAGCTCCCGTCGGGCCAGCAGGAATCCGGTCAGCGTCAGGGCGACGGTGCCGAGCCAGATGATCACCCCGACAGCGAGGATCCAGGACGTCCCTCCCGTCAGCGTCACGATCAAGCCCGCAGCCGCCACGACGAGACCGACATACCCCACGCGGAGGCTCCAGACGGCCATTCGCCAGTGATTGTTGCGCCGAAGCTCCGGCGGCTCGTCCACGCGCGGCATGGTACGGGCACGGGGATCAGGCGCTTCGACGGTTAAGGTCGTCGCGATGGGCGACAGGCTTCGTCCTTTGTGGGACTTCGACGACCTCGACGCGACCGAGGGACGCCTGCGGGCGCAGCTCGAGCTGGAGACGACGGATTCGGGCCGGGCCGAGGTCCTGACGCAGCTCGCGCGAGTCGAGGGTCTGCGCGGCCGGTTCGCGGAGTGCGACGCGCTGCTCGACGATGCCGAAGCGCTCGGTGGGGCGGAGGCGCGAGTGCTGCTCGAGCGAGGACGGCGGGAGCGGTCGTCCGGGCAGCCGGGAGCGGGTCTCGCGCAGTTCGCGCAGGCGTTCGAGCGAGCTCAGGCGGACGGAGAGACCGTGATCGCCGTCGATGCGACGCACATGCTCGCGATCGTCGACGACGCTGAGACGTGGACGGCCCGCGGAGTCGAGATCGCGTCGCAGTCGGACGATCCGGGTGTTCGCTACTGGCTCGGCCCGCTCTACAACAACCTGGGTTGGTCGCGCTATGACGCCGGTGATGCGGCGGAAGCGCTGGAGGCGTTCGAGTTCGCTCTCGCAGCCCGCGAGCAGGACGAGTCGCGGCCCCACGAGATCGAGATCGCCCGGTACGCGGTCGGCAAGGCGCTCCGAGCGCTCGGCCGCGCCGACGAGGCAGCGGTAGCGCACGAGCGGTGCGTCGCCTGGGCCGACGAGGCGGGCGTGGACGACACGTACTTCCACGAAGAGCTGGCCGAGGACTATGCCGCGTTGGGCCGCGACGCCGAGGCGCAAGAGCAGGCCCGCGCGGCGCTCGCGGTCACCGCCGAGGACGACTCCCCGCGCGTGCGTCGTCTGCGCGAGCTCGCCGACTCGACCTAGGCGGTCTCGTTCGCCTTGCGCGGATGCCGCAGCCGGCGCAGGTAGTCGTCGAGTTCGTGGCGGGGGACGAGGCCGGGCCGGATCCCGCAGGCGACGGTTTTGAGCTCGCTGTCGCGGATCAGAGCGCGAACCTCGTCCTCGGAGCAGTCGAGCTCGGCCGAGACCTCGCGGACCGTCAGCGGCTCCGGCCAGTCCGCGCCGTCGCCGCTCACGTCTCGCCTGTGAAGTAGTCGACCGCGTCCGCCAGGCGGAACAGCTTGCCCGGGGGCCAGGCGCCGACCTTCTCCGAGTCCGGATAGACCGACGTCGCGACGGCGATTCTGTTCGACCAGATGCACACGCGAACCGTCTCCTCGGTGCGGTTCGTCACCTTGTGCGCCCCTTCCTCGCCGCTCGGGAAGAACGCGCAGTCCCAGGGCCCGAGCTCGCGCTCGCCCTCGGGCGTGCGGAGCGTGGGCCGGCCGGCGAGGACGATCAGCCACTCCTCCTCGGCGTTCTCGTAGTGGTAGGGACAGATGCTCAGGCCGGGCTCGAGCTCGTAGACCGACAGCCCCAGCTGCTCGCTGCCCACGAGAGGGCCGACGCGGGCGTAGGTTGCGCCGTAGCCGGACGGCTCGTCTTCGTCGGCCGTGAGCTCGAGCTCGAAGAGGTTGGCGATGCTCACTGCTCCCCGTCCCAGTAGTCGACGGGGTCGCCGAGCAGGCCGCGGTGGTGGAAGTTGGGGCCCCAGACACTCAGCTTGCCGCTGTCGGGGTAGACGGACGCGCCGCCGTAGGGCGCCCTCGTCGAGGGCATCGCGAACCGCACAGGCGCGTCCGTATGGTTGCGCACCGCGTGCGCTCCGGCTGCGCCCGCCGGGAAGCACGTGACATCGCCGGCGCGCAGCACCGTCTCGCCTTCGGGCGTGCGGAGTGTCAACTCGCCCTCGATCACGATCAGCCACTCCTCCTCGGCCGCCTCGAAGTGGTACGGCCAGGAGGCATTGCCGGGCTCGAGCTTCGTAGACGCCCATGCCGGTCGCAACGGATCCGAAGGCGCGGCTGAGCGACATCGCGGCGAAGCGATGCCCCGGTGGGTTCTCCGACGAGTCCTCGAGCGCGAGGCTCAGCAGGTTCTGAACGCGCTCGCCCTCGGCCACGCCGCTTACCCTAGCCAAGCCGCAAGGGATCCTCGACCAATCCGGCACACCCGCGTAGCGGGTTCGCTCGTAGCGTCCGAGAGTGCTTGCACGCGCGGTCACTCATGCTCTCGTCGGCCTCGAGCCGCGGCGGGTCGACGTCGAGGCGCACGTTCGCGACGGGCTTCCGGGCTTCGCGATCGTCGGCCTCGCCGACCGAGCCTGCCAGGAGGCGCGGGAGCGCGTCCGCTCGGGGATCGCAGCCGCGGAGCTGAACTTTCCGCAGGGGCGAATCACCGTGAACCTTGCGCCGGCCGAGCTGCGCAAGGAGGGCTCCGGCTTCGATCTGCCCATCGCACTCGCGCTGCTCGCAGCGTCACAGCAGCTACCGCGAAGCGCTCTCGAACGCACGGCGGCTGTCGGAGAGCTCGCGCTCGACGGCCGGCTCATGCGGGTCGGCGGCGTGCTCGCGGTCGCCGAGGGAGCGCGCCGGCTGGGCGTCGAGCGTCTCCTTTGCCCTGCGGATGCCGCTCGCGAGGCCGCGCTCGCGGGTGTCGCAGCGCTGCCGATCAGGCATCTCGCTGAGGCGGTTGCGTATCTCCGAGGAGAGCTCGAACTGGAGCCGGAGGCACCGCTCGCGCCAAACAACCACGCCACCGCTGGAGCACCAGATCTCGCCGACGTACGCGGACAGGAACGTGCACGGCGGGCGCTCGAGCTGGCCGCGGCGGGTGGCCACAACGTCCTCCTCGGCGGCCCGCCGGGAACCGGGAAGACCATGCTCGCCCGCCGGCTGCCGGGGGTCCTGCCGGCGCTCGACTCTGCCGCTGCGCTCGAGGTGACGCGAATCCACTCGGTCGCGGGACTCGTCGACCGGGAGCACCCGCTCGTCTCGCAGCCTCCGTTCCGAGCGCCGCACCACAGCGCCTCGACCGCCGCAATCGTCGGCGGCGGGCCGCATCTGAGGCCGGGCGAGGCGAGCCTCGCGCACCGCGGCGTCTTGCTCCTCGACGAGCTCGCCGAGTTCCAGCGGCCGGCGCTCGAAGCGCTGCGCCAGCCGCTCGAGGACGGCTTCATCTCCGTGTCGCGCGCGGCCGGCCGCGTCGTCTTCCCGGCACGTTTTCAGCTGGTCGCGACGATGAATCTGTGTCCGTGCGGCGGTCGCGGGGATCCGGCCTCGCAGTGCAGCTGCTCGGCGCAACGGCTCGCGCGCTACCGGGACAAGCTGTCGCGCGCGCTTCTCGACCGCTTCGACCTGGTGCTCGCGATTCCGCGCGTACGCGGGGAGGAGCTGGCCTCCGCGCCGGCCGAGAGCTCGGCGGCCGTCGGCGAGCGCGTGGCCGCGGCACGTGCGCGACTCGCCACGAAGGCGCCCTCTCGAGATCGGGAGGCCGACGCCTTGCTTCGCCGTGCGGCGGACCGGCTCCATCTCTCCGGGCGCGGGTACGCGCGCGTCGGTCGCGTCGCGCGCACCATCGCGGCGCTCGCCGAGTCCGACTCGGTGCGCGCCGAGCACGTCGCCGAGGCCCTGTCCTACCGGTCGCCCGACGAGTTCGCGAATGCGTGAGCTCGCGCTCGCCGTCTTCGCCTCCGAGACGGGTACGCATCTCGTCAACCCGCCGCGCGGCGAGCGCTGGCGAGCCTTCGAACGGCGCTTCGACGAACGCGCATATCTCGAGCGGCTCGCTGCGGACGGGTACCGCTTCCTGGCGCGTTCCTCGACGGGCTTCCCGCCGCTCTTGCGAGCGATCCACGATCCTCCGGCTGGGCTTTTCGTGCGTGGCGTGGCGAAGCCCGAGCTCCTCGCGCAGCCGGCGGTCGCGATCGTCGGGGCACGCGCAAGCTCGGGGTACGGCGCGTCCGTGGCACGCAGCCTCGGCCGGGAGCTGGCCGGGGCGGGGCTCGTCGTTGTCAGCGGCCTTGCGCGCGGGATCGACGCCGAGGCGCATCGCGGCGCGCTCGAGGGAACCGGGGCGACCGTCGCAGTGCTCGGCTGCGGCATCGACCGCGACTATCCCGCCGCGCACGCGGAGCTCGCACGCAGGGTCGCGGCCTCGGGTCTCATCGTCTCGGAGTACGCCCCGGGAGTCGAGCCGGCTCCGTGGCGCTTCCCGGCACGCAACCGAATCGTGGCCGGACTCTGCGCCGCCGCGGTCGTCGTCGAGGCCCGCGAGCGCAGCGGCGCGCTCATCACGGCGGATCTCGCGCTCGAAGAGGGCCGAGAGGTTTTCGCCGTTCCCGGCGAGATCACGAGCTCGCTGTCGGCGGGGACGAACGCGCTGCTCAAGCTCGGCGCGGCGCCGCTGACGAGCTCCGGCGACGTCCTCGCGTCGTTCGGGATCGAGCTCGAACCTCAGCAGGGCGAACAGTCCCCGCTTCTCGAGCTCTTGCCTGCGAGCGCCGACGAGCTCGTGCGCAAGACAGGCCTTGCTGCGAACGAAATCGCGCGGACTCTTTTCGAGCTCGAGCTCGAAGGCCGCGTGGCGGTCTGCGACGGCGTGTACCGTCGCGCTTCGTGAATCCGTACTGGCTGGAAGAAGAGAGCCCGTCGCGGCCCGAGACGAGGATCGACGGCCGCGTCGACGTAGCGATCGTCGGTGCCGGCGTCACGGGCTGCTCTGCCGCGCTCCGGCTGGCCGAGGCCGGCCTGCGCGTCCGGGTGCACGACGCGCGCGGCGTGGCCGAGGGCGCGAGCGGGCGCAACGGCGGCTTCGCGCTCGGCGGCGGGGCCGCACGCTACGACGTCGCTCGCGAGACGTACGGCGCCGAGCAGGCAGCCGGCTACTGGCGCTGGACCGAAGAGGCTCTCGACCGGATGACCGAGCTCGCCGGCGACGCGCTGCGGCGCACCGGCAGCTACCGCCTTGCGGGCGACGAGGAAGAGCGCGATGGCATCCGACTCGAGTACGAGGCGCTGCGCGAGGACGGCTTCGAGGCGGAATGGCTGGACGACGTGCCTGGCGCCGCCGCAGGCCGCTTCCACGGTGCGATTTCCCATCCGCACGACGGGGCCATCCAACCCGCGCGCTTCGTCCGGCGACTCGCGGCGGCAGCGACCGGGGCAGGAGCCGAGATCCGCGAGCACGACGAGGTCGAGGACCTCGAGGCGCTCGACGCCGAGCGTGTCGTCGTCGCAACCGACGGCTACGGGCACGGTCTCGTCTCGGAGCTCTCCGACCTGATCTGGCCGACTCGCGGCCAGGTGATCGCCAGCGAACGCCTCGACGGAGTGCTCTACGACCGCCCGCACTACGCCCGTCAGGGCTTCGACTACTGGCAGCAGCTGCCCGACAGCCGGATCCTGCTCGGCGGCTTCCGCGACGTTTCGATCCTCGACGAGCTGACCAACGTCGAGGAGACCACGCCCACGATTCAGAACTCGCTCGAGTCGTTCCTGTATGAGCTCGCGGGCCGGGAGGTGAAGGTGACGCACCGCTGGGCCGGCATCTTCGGGCTGACTCAGGACATGCTGCCGCTCGTCGGAGCGGTACCGGGCCGCGACGAGCGCGTCTGGGTTGCCGGCGGCTACTCCGGGCACGGCAACGTCCTGGGCTTCGCGTGCGGCGAGCTCGTGGCCGACGCAATCCTCGGCCGAGAGTCGCCGCAGCTCGAGCTGCTCGATCCGGCGCGCTTTTTCTAGAGATCGAGCGGCGAAACGTGCGTGGGCTGGTAGAGCAGCACGCGGACACCGCCGGGCAAGACCATCGTGATCGTCTCGCCGAAGTCCTTCGTCTCCGGCTCGCCGTCGAACTCGATTCCCTTCGCGCGGAGCTCGGCGACGGTCGCCGTCAGGTCGTCGCACATGAAGCAGATCTCGTGCTTCGTCTCCTCTCCCGGGTGGACGCCGAGCTCGGCCGGCGGCAGCTTGAAGATGAGCCAGCCGGGGTGCGCTTCGACGAACTCGAGCCTGAACGCGTCGCGAAGCGTTGCGCGCAGCGCTTCCGGCTCCGGCGTATAGAGCAGCATGTGCGTGCCGACGATCGCCATCAGAGGTTCTTGACGTCGGCGATGAGCTTCGTGATCGAGTCCTTCGCGTCACCGAAGAGCATCACTGTCTTCGGGTTGTAGAAGAGCGGGTTCTCGATCCCCGCGAAGCCCGGATTCATCGACCGCTTGAGCACGACAACCGCCTGGGCGTCGTCGACATTGAGGATCGGCATGCCATAGATCGGCGAGCCCTGGTTCGAGCGCGCGTCCGGGTTGACGACGTCGTTGGCGCCGACGATGACCGCGACGTCCGTCCGCGAGAACTCGGGATTCGCCTCGTCCATCTCCTTCAGCTGCGTGTACGGGACGTTCGCCTCGGCGAGGAGCACGTTCATGTGACCCGGCATGCGGCCGGCGACGGGGTGGATTGCGTACGAAACCTCGACGCCCTTCGCCTCGAGCAGGTCGGCAAGCTGGCGGACGTCGTGCTGCGCCTGCGCCACCGCGAGCCCGTAGCCGGGCACGAAGATGACCTTGTGGGCGTACGCGAGCATCACGGCGACGTCCTCGGCGCTCGCGCTGCGGACGCTCTGACCGCCGTCCGATGACGCGGTGTCGGCAGCCGTGACCGTGACCTTCCCGAAGGCGCCGAAGAGGACATTCGCGACCGAGCGGTTCATCGCCCGGCTCATCAGCAGCGTCAGCATCGTGCCGCTCGCGCCGACGAGCATGCCGCTCACGATCAGGACGTTGTTCTCGAGCTCGAAGCCGCCGAGCGCGACGGCGAGGCCCGTGAACGCGTTGAGCAGCGAGATCACGACGGGCATGTCGGCACCGCCGATCGGGAGCACGAACAGGACACCGAACGTGAGCGACGCGGCGACCGTGACCCAGAGCAGCCACTCGTCCTGGACGCCGGCGACGAGAGCGATGCTGCAGCCGAGCGCCCCGACGAACAGAGCGCCGTTGACGAACTGCTGGCCCGCGTAGGTGATCGGCTTGCCGCCGATCAGCTCCTGAAGCTTCGCGAACGCGACCATCGAACCTGCGAACGAGATCGAGCCGATCAGCGCCGAGAGGACGATCCCTAGCGAGATGTCGACCGTCGGCGCGCCGGGCGGTGGCAAGACCCGGTGGATCTCGGCGAGGGCGATCAACGCCGCCGCGCCGCCGCCGACGCCGTTGAAGAGCGCGACCATCTGCGGCATCGCGGTCATCCGCACCTTGCGTGCGGCGACGGCACCGAAGCTCCCGCCGATCAGCATCGCGAGCGCGATCGCCCACCAGCTCGTCGACCCGACCTTGATCCACGTGACGACGATCGCGAGCAGCATCCCCGCCGCGCCGATCTGGTTGCCGCGCCGCGCGTGCGCCGGATTCGAGAGGAAGCGCAGCGCCAGGACGAACGCGACGATCGTGATTAGGTAGAGGAGATTCGAGAGGTTGTAGCTCACGCGTCGTCGGGCTTCTTCGGCCGTTCGCGGCTCTTGAACATCTCGAGCATCCGGTCGGTGACGACGAACCCGCCGACCACGTTCGCCGCGGCGAGCACGACCGCCGCGAAGCCGACGACCCAGGTGAACGCGGACTTGTCGGGCTGCCCGAGCACGATCATCGCGCCGACGATCACGACGCCGTGGATCGCGTTCGTCCCCGACATCAGCGGCGTGTGCAGCAGCGTCGGAACCTTGGAGATGACCTCGATGCCGAGGAAGATCGCGAGGACGAGGATCGTCACCTCGAAAACGAGGATCGTGTTGTGACTCATGCCGTCACCTCCTGTTTGCCGGCGACACATGCTCCGCCCGTGATCTCGTCCGACCAGTCGAGCGTCAACTCCCCTTCCGGCGCGAGGTGGAGGAGCAGCGCCTGGACGTTCCGGGAGAACAGCATCGACGCGTGGTACGGCATCGTGCTGGCGATGTCGGTCAGCCCGACCAGCGTCACTCCGGAGCGCTCGACGATCTCGCCCGGCTCCGTCAGCTCGCAATTGCCGCCGCTCTCGGCCGCCAGGTCGACGATCACCGATCCTGGGCGCATCGCCTCGACTGCTGAGGCCGGGATGATCTTCGGCGCCGGCCGTCCGGGGACGGCGGCCGTCGTGATGACGGCGTCGAAGTCGGCGATCCGGCCCTCGAGTGCGTCCTGTTGTGCCTGCATCTCCTCGGGCGTGAGCTCGCGCGCATAGCCCCCCTCGGCCTCGCCGCCCGTTACGCCGAGGTCGAGCCAGTTCGCGCCGAGGCTCTCGATCTGCTCGCGCACCACGGGACGCACGTCGAAGCCGGTGGTCACGGCGCCGAGCCGACGCGCCGTTGCGATGGCCTGCAGCCCCGCGACACCCGCGCCGATCACAAGCACCTTCGCGGGCGGCACCGTGCCCGCGGCCGTCATCAGCATGGGGAAGAACCGGGGGAGATGCTCAGCGGCGAGGAGCGCGGCCTTGTACCCGCCGACTGTCGCCTGCGAGGAGAGCGCGTCCATCGACTGCGCGCGAGTGATTCGAGGCACCGATTCGAGTGCGAAGGCCGTCACACCGGCGGTGTCCAGCGCCTCCACACCGGGCTGGTCGGACAGCGGCTCGAGAAAGCCGATGAGCATCTGTCCCGAGCGGAGCCGTCCGCGCTCGTCGGCCGAAGGCTTGCGGACCTTGACGACGCCGTCTGCTTCCCACGGGTCGCCGAGCGTCGCGCCGGCCTCGCCGTACGCATCGTCTGGGAACGAGGCGGCGTTGCCGGCGCCCTGCTCCACGACGAAGTCGAAGCCGTTGGCGGCCAGCTTGCCCACGCTCTCGGGAACGAGCGCGACACGGCGCTCGCCCTGCGTCGTCTCGCGCGGAATGCCGACCCTCACTAGCCGCGTAGCCTACGCACCGTGACGGACTTCTTCACGAGCCATGGTTTGCCGCTGCTCTTCGTGGTGGTGATGATCGAGTCGTTCGGCATCCCGCTGCCCGGCGAGACCGCCCTCATCGCCTTCGGCGTACTGGCCTCGCAGGGCCACTACTCGATCGTCGTGGTGATCGCGGTCGCCGCCGCCGCGGCGATCGTGGGGGACAACCTCGGCTACGTGATCATCGGCCGCTGGGGCGGCCGCAACCTCCTCGAGCGCTGGGGGCCGCTGCGCCGTTTCTCGGAGCGCTACCTGCCTCCGACCGAACGCCTGATGAAGAAGCACGGCGACAAGGTGGTCTTCTTCGGCCGCTTCGTCACGGTCCTCCGCTACACGGCCGCCTGGGTGGCTGGAATCGCCGGCATGCCGTGGCGGAAGTTCCTCTTCTGGAACGCGGCCGGAGGAATCTGTTGGGCCACGCTCGTCGGCCTCGTCGCGTACTACGCGGGAAACGCGGCCGCGGACGCCATCCAGCGTTACGGGATCTACGCGGCCATCGTGATCGGAGCCGCTGCGCTCGTCTTCTTCCTGATCACGCATTTCGGCAAGAAGTGGCTGGAGAACCGGCTGTAGGAGTTCGGAAGAGGACGCGGAATCCGTCCCGGGCATGCTCGCCTCGATCGCACGCGCGCTCGAAGAGCGCGACCAGGCTGTCGGCCACGGCGCCCGCGTCGCCGCGCTCGCCGAGCCGATCGCGCTCGAGCTCGGCTGGGATCGCGAGCGGATCCGGTCTCTGCGCTGGGCCGCGCCGCTGCACGACGTGGGCAAGGTCAAGGTGAGCCCGCAGGTGCTTGGCAAGGCGGGACCGCTCACGCATGACGAGCTGGCGGAGATCCGCAGGCATCCGGCCGACGGAGCGCGACTCGTCTTTCCGCTACGCCGCTTCCACGATGCGCTTCCCTACGTCCTCTTCCACCACGAGCGCTGGGACGGCGGCGGCTATCCCGCGGGGCTGAGCGGACGCCGCATCCCGGTTGAGGCCAGGATCCTCGCCATCGCCGACGCGTTCGACGCGATGATCTCGTTTCGGCCGTACCGCCGCTCGCTCACGCACGAGCAGGCGCTGGCCGAGGTGGAGGCGGAGGCGGGGGCGCAGTTCGATCCGGTCGCAGCCGAGCTCTTCGTCGACGCCTGGGCCGACGGCTGGGACACCTGGCACGCCGCGTCGGCGTAACCGCGCTACAAGCTGGCCCAGACCTCGAGCTTCGCGCGAACGCGGCCGATCACGTCGTCCGTGAACTCGCTCGTGCCGAGGTGACCGCCCAGGTCGGCGGTGCGGTTCCCCTGTCCCACCGCTTCGAGGGACGCCTCGCGGATCGCCCGGCCTGCGCGCTGCATCTCTTCACTGCCGTGTGAGAGCAGTGCCGCTCCCGCGAGGATCATCGCCATCGGATTGGCGACGTTCTTCCCCTGCAGCGAGGGCGCGGTCCCGTGCGCGGCCTCGGCCATGATCGCCGACGGCTCGAAGCCGTCTTCGAAGGCGACGAGCAGCGACTCGGAACCGGCGATCGAGCCGAAGAGCGGCAGGACGAGGTCGGAGAGGATGTCGCCGTCGCGGTTGAGTGCGGGGATCACGAGCGGATCGCCGGCGGACGAAAGCAGGAGTGCGAACGTCGCGTCGATCAGTTGCGGCTCGTACGGCACCTCCGGGTGGCGTTCCGCCGCCGCGTCCATCTCCTCCTTCAGCATTCCCTCGTACGTCGGGCTGACGGTGTACTTCGGGCCGCCGAAGACCTTGGCGCCGGTCCGCTCGGCCTGGCGGAACGCGAACTCGGCCACGGCATGGCAGATGCGGCGCTCGATCCGCTCGGTGCGGAACGCGACCTCGTCATCGCCCTCGCCTTCGCGCCATTCTTTCGCGCCGTAGGCGTCCCCGACGGCCATCCGGACGATCGAGATCGGCGCATGCACACCACCCAGCGGCGCGACACCCGGGATCCGCCGGCCGGTGCGGACGATGACCTTGCCGCCGATCTCCTCGCGCAGGATGCGGTTTGGGGACCCGATGTCGCCGCGGCCCTCCGGAGTGACCGTCGCCGCCTTCAGGCCGAGGCCATGCTCTCGGATCGCCGCGGCCGCCTCGTGCACGACGCCGTTGTCGGTCGTACGACGCGTCTCGAGCGAGAGATCGAAGCGTGGGAAGGCGAGCTCGACCCCGATCACGTCGGGCTCGAGCACACGCAGGCTCTCGTCGAGTAGCTCCTGTCCCGTTTCGTCGCCGTCGAGGACGACGATCGTCTGCTCGTCGCGCATCGGCGGCCAGTCTAGTGTCGTTATAGAAGCGAGATGCCGACCCGGGCGGGAAGCAAGCGCGCATTCCGCTACCTCGACGCGCGCGGACGGCAAATCCGCGACGAGGTCTTCCTCGAGCGCATCGAACAGCTCGCCATCCCGCCCGCCTGGAAAGACGTCTGGATCGCCGCCGGGCCGCGAGCAAAGCTCCAGGCGACCGGCTACGACAAGGCAGGCCGGAAGCAGTATCTCTACAACGCGAGCTACCGGGCCGCCCAGGAAAATGCGAAGTACAACCGCCTGATTCTCTTCGGCGAACGACTGCCCGACTTGCGGGCGGCGATGAGCGAGCATCTCGACCGGGACGAGCTCGACCGCGAACGTGTCTCGGCCGTCGCGCTTCGCATCATCTCGCTCGGCTGGTTCCGCGTCGGTTCCGAGCGCTACATGCGCGACGGAACCTATGGAGTCACAACACTGCAGCGGCGCCACATCGAGGTGCGCGGCCGGCGGATCAAGCTCTCCTTCCCGTCGAAGGCAGGCATTCGCGTCTGCTCTGAGCTCGTCGACGACGATCTCGCCGACGCCGTACGCGGCCTGCTGAAGGTGAAGGGCGGCGCGCACGTCTTCAAGTACCGCTGGGAAGGCGATCTCCACAACCTCACCAGCAACGGGCTCAACGACTACGTGAAGACCCATCTCGGAGAAGAGTTCACCGCGAAGGACTTTCGGACCTGGGGCGGCACGCTTCTCGCGGCCGTTTACTTCGCGGAACTGGCCGGCAAGCAGGGAGTTCCGGATTCGGAAACCGAGCAGAAGCGATCGATCAGCTCAGTCATGCGGCGAGTGGCCGACCAGCTCGGAAATACGCCTGCCGTGACGCGCGAGTCGTACGTTTCGCCGGCGGTCGTCGAGCAGTACCTGGAGGGGCGAACGATCGACGATTTTCGTCCACGGCATTTGCGCCTCGTGAAGGCGCGAGATATAAGCCTCTCGCCCGAGGAACAGGGCGTGCTCAGCTTGCTCCGTTCCTGGCGTATCAGGAGCGCCCGCGAAGCTGCATAGCGCGCGGCGCGTTTCTGTAGTTTTCCTCGCAAGACTCTCACGCGAAGGAGGAGATCGGTGGCTCGGAAAACGGTGCTCGTATGTGACAAGTGTGGGAACGAGGTCGACGAAAGCAAGGGTGCGGTGATGCGCGTGACGTACACCGACGCCCGCCGCGGAGCGAAGCAGGCGGACCTCTGCGACGACTGCGCGGGCAACATGCCGGGTCGCGCCGCCGCCCGCCGCGGCCGCAAGCCGAAGAACGCCGCGTTCGCCTGATCGCGAGCTAGAGCCCGTCCCGTACTCGCGCTAGCGTAGGCGGGTGCCGCTCCGCCTGATCGTGGGGCCCGCCAACGCGGGCAAGGTCGAGCTCCTGCTCGACCGTTATCTCGCCGCGCTCGACGTCGCCGAGGGGCCCGAACCGGTACTCATCGTGCCGAACCGGGCGGACGTCGACCGCGTCGAACGCCAGCTGCTCGGGCTGCGTCACGCGCTGCTCGGCGGCTCGATCGGCACCTTCGACGATCTGTTCGAGCGTGTCGTCTTCGGCTCGGGCGACGTTCGGCGGCCGCTGCGGCGCGCGGAGCGTGCGCTGCTCGTGCGCCGTGTGGTGGCCGCGGCCGATCTCCATGGCTACTCCCGTTCCGCGGCGCACGCGGGGTTCGTCGAGGCGCTCGAGCGGACACTCGACGAGCTCGAGGAGGGACTGCTCGCTCCCGCGGCGATCGGCGGCGAGCTCGGGGTGCTGTACGCCGGCTACCGGGACGAGCTCGAACGCCTCGAGCGCTGGGACCGCGGTCTGCTCCGCAGTCACTCCGTATCGCGGCTCCGGGCCGACCTCGCCGCGTGGCACGGCGAGCCCGTTTTTGCCTACGGCTTCGAGGATCTGACCGGTGCGGAGTGGTCTCTGCTCGAGGCACTGGCCGCACGCACCGAGGTCACGGTCTCGCTCCCGTACGAGCCCGGGCGGCCGGCGTTCGCGGCGCTGCGGCGGACGGCGGAGGATCTCGCCGGCCTTGCCGAGGGCGTCGAGGAGCTCCCTCCGAATTACGGCGCGGTGGCGCCGCCGCCGCTCGCACATCTGGAGCGCACGCTGTTCGCGGACCAGCCGCGAGACGCGCCGCCGCTCGACGGCGTCGTCCGTTTCTTCGAAGGCGCGGGCAGTCGCGGCACACTCGAACTCGTCGCCGAAGAAGTGCTCGCGCTGGCGCGCGGCGGCACGTCGCCCGAGCAGATTGGGATCGTCGTTCCCGGCTACGACCGGGTTCGGGGCGCGCTCGAGACGGTGCTTGGCTCCTCCGGGATCCCATATGCAATCGACGGCGAACTCCGGCTCACGCAAACCCCGCTCGTGCATGCGCTCGCCGGGTTGTTGCGCTTCGCCTGGGCAGGAGGCACGCGAAACGACCTCTTCCGTTTCCTCCGCTCGCCGTTCTCGGGACTCGAGCGGCGGTCGGTCGACTTCGTTGAGGGCCGGCTCCGCGGGCGTGCGGTTCAGGCGCCCGAGCGGGTGGTCGAAGAGGCCGAACGCATGCGCGACGGAGCCGCGCTGCCGGCGCTCGCCGAGCTGCGAGAGGCAACCGATCCGGTCGAGGCGGTGCGCGAGCTCGCGGAACGGATGCTGCGCAATGCGTACGGCCTCGAGCGGCCACCAGCGGATGCCGCGAGCCGCGTGGACCTCCGGGCCTACGAGGCGCTGCGGAGGTTGCTGGCCGAGCTCGCGAGCTGGCACGAGCTGACCGGCGACCTGAGTCGCGAGGACGTGCTCGCAGCCGTCGAACGCGCTCAGCTTCCTCGCCGGACGGGCGACGACGCAGGGCGCGTCGCGGTCGTCGACCTGCTGCGCGCGCGCACGCGCCGCTTCGACGCGGTCTTCGTGCTCGGTCTGGAAGAGGGCAGTCTGCCGCGGCGCGACGCCGGCTCGCCGTTCCTCGACGAGGAGACGAGGCGTGGGCTCGACGAGGGCGGCACGCGGCTGACCAAGCCCGACCGGGTCGAGCGCGACCGCTACCTCTTCTACACGGCCTGCACGCGCGCATCGGAGCGGCTCTATCTCGTGCGCGAGGCGGCGGACGACGACGGCAGCCCGCGCGAGGCGAGCCCCTTCTGGCACGAGGTCGAGGCAGCCTTCGACAACGACGACGTGCGCCGCTGGACTCGCCGTCGTCCGCTCTCGGCGCTGACGTGGCCGCTCGAGGAGGCGCCAACCGAGCGCGAGCGGCTGCGCGCGCTCGCAGAGCTGGCGTCCCGCGACAGAACGGACGCCGAGGCGCTCGCCCGCGCGAACGGATGGGAACGGAAACTGGAGCGGGCGCTCGCCGCCTTCCAGCGGCCCACCAGGCTCACGCATCCGCTCGTGCTCGAACAGCTCGGCTCTCGCACCTCGTTCGGCGTGACGGAGCTGGAGCGCTTCGCCGACTGTTCCTCGGCCTGGTTCGTCGAGCGCTTCCTCGATCCGAAGACGATCGATGCCGAGCCCGACGCGAAGCAGCGCGGCAGTGTCGCCCACCAGGCTCTCTACCGCTTCTTCTCGCGCATCCCGGCCGATCTCGGCGTGGAGAAGCTCGAGCCGAAACATGTCGAAGCGGCGACCGGGCTCATGCGCCGCTGCCTCGACGACGCGCTCGCGGGCGTGCGGATGGATCTGACCGAGATGCAGGAGCGGGAGCTCGACCAAACGCTCTGGCGCGATCTCGCTGCCTTCGTCGAGGAGGAATGCGAGTCGTCGTCGCCGCTCGTGCCGCGGCGCTTCGAGGTCTCGTTCGGCAGCGAGCGCGCCGCCCCGGAGCTGCAGCGCGGGCTCGAGCTCGGCGACAGGCTGACGCTCTCGGGGAAGATCGACCGCATCGACGTCGACCCGTTCGGCGCTCGCGGAATCGTCCAGGACTACAAGTCGGGCAAGAGCGCGCACTCGGCGAGGCAGATCGAGAGCGAGCTGCGCCTCCAGATCCCGCTCTACATGCTCGTCCTGCGCGACCTCGTCGGGCTCGAGCCGCTCGGCGGCCTCTATCGGCCGCTCGCCGGAGCGCGCAAGCCACGCGGCCTCGTCCGAGGTTCCGAGGAGGAGACGCTGCCCGGGTACGTCTCGCACGACTACCTCGACGAGGAGGCCTTCTGGGGCGTCGTCGAGTCGGCCCGCGGCACCGCGACGGCGCTCGCCGAGCGGATCGGCGATGGGGACGTCCGTCACGACCCGCTCGGCGGAGAATGTCCCACCTGGTGCGACCTCTGGACGGTGTGCCGGATCGAGCGCGCATGAGCGGCTACGAGCTCAACCCGCAGCAGGTCACGGCAGTCGAGGCGGGCGGAGAGGTGTTCGTCTCCGCCGGCGCAGGTACCGGCAAGACGGCCGTGCTCGTCGAGCGAGTCGTCCGCGCGGTCTGCGATCGCGGGCTCGACGTCGACTCGATCCTCGTGATCACGTACACGCGCCGTGCCGCAGGCGAGCTCCGCACCCGGATCCGCGCGGCGCTCGCCGAGCGCGGCCGGCACGACCTCGCCCGCGAGCTCGACGGCGCCTGGATCTCGACGATCCACGGCTTCTGCGCCCGCCTGCTCCGGGCGTATCCGCTCGCCGCCGGGCTCGATCCGCGCTTCCGCGAGCTCGACGAGGCGCAGGCGGCCGTGCTCCGCTCGGAGGCGTTCGGCACCGCGCTGGCAGAGTTCTGCGCGGGAGACGATCCGCAGCGCCTCGAGCTCCTCGCCACGTACGGCAGCGACCGGTTGCGCCGGATGCTGACGAGCGTCTACGAGACGCTACGCGCGGCGGGGCGCGAACTCGACCTGGCGATCGCCTCGCGGCCGGAGCTTTCCGAGCGGATGGAGGAGCTGCGTGCCGCTGCGACCCTGCTTGCCGCCGATCCGCAAGCGACCGAGGCGCAGCAGCGGACGGCCGCCGATCTGCTCGAGCACCTCGCGCGCGATCAGCGGCCGGACCGGCTGATGAACCTGACCGGGTTCAAGGCGCGCGGAGACCGTGCGGCCGCGTACGGCGAGGCTCTCGGCGCCGTCGAGCAGGCGGCCCTCGACGAGGCCGCCGCTCGCGACCGCGCCCTCCTGCAGGAGCTTTTGACCCAGTTCGCCGCGCGGTACGCGCAGGCAAAGGCGCGGGAGTCGGCGCTCGATTTCGCGGATCTGCAGCTCGAGGCGCGCGACCTCCTACTCTCGCAGCCGGATCTTCGCGAGCGCGAGCAGGCACGTTTCCGCTCGATCCTCGTCGACGAGTTCCAGGACACGAACCGTTTGCAGACCGAGATCGTCGACCTGCTGCGGACGCCTGAGACCGAGCTCTTCTTCGTGGGCGACGAATTCCAGTCGATCTACGGCTTCCGCCACGCCGACGTGCAGGTCTTCCGCGAACGGCGCGAAGCCGTCGAGCAGCCCCTCTCGCTCACGCTCAACTACCGCTCGCGGCCGGAGGTGCTCGCCGCGGTCAACGAGCTCTTCGGACCGGACTTCGGCGGCGAGTTCCAGGAGCTTGCGGCTGCGGCCGAGTTCCCGGACCCCGTGTTCGGCCATCCCGTGGAACTCCTTGTCACCGACAAGGAGAGCTACAAGGACAGCGGCGTCCACTGGCGGCGCGGGGAGGCGCGCGCGGTGGCGCGGCGGGTGCGAGAGCTCGTCGACGGCGGCGCGGCGACGCCGGGCGAGATCGTCCTCCTCTTCGCTGCGGGCACCGACGCCGAGTGGTACGAGGACGAGCTGAGACGCGCGGGGCTGCCGACGTACCGCGCAACCGGCAAGGGCTACTTCGGCCAGCAACAGGTCGTCGACCTGCTCATGTACCTCCGCCTGCTGCAGAACCGCTACGACGATATGGCGCTCGCGTCGGTGCTCGCCTCGCCGTTCGTCGGGGTCTCGAACGACGCCCTCGCTCTGCTGCGCCGCGTCGCCTCGCGACGTCCGCTCTACTCCGGCCTCGAGCACTCGCTGCCGCCAGGCCTCGCGGAACGCGACGAGCGGCTGATGCGCGCCTTCCGCCAGCGCTACGACCGGCTCGTCGAGACCATGCCGCGGCTTTCGCTGGAGCGGCTGTGCGAGCACGTCGTGGCCGAGCACGACTACGACCTCGCCGTGCTTGCGCGGTGGGACGGCCGGCGGCGCTACGCGAACCTGCGCAAGCTCGCACGCCTCGCCCGCTCGTACGAGGAGCTGCGCGGCCCGGACGTCGACGGGTTCGTCCGCTTCGTCGCCGAGCAGGAGGCGGTCGGTGCGCGCGAGCTCGAGGCGGTCGCCGAGGAGGAGGGAGCGGACGCCGTTCGACTGCTCACGATCCACGCCGCGAAGGGGCTCGAGTTCAAGGTCGTGATCGTTGCCGACGCAGGCCGCGACCGCGTGCCGCCGTCGCCCGACGAGATCCTCGCGCTGCCCGACGGCCGCTTCGGCTTCCGCGTCGCCGATCCGGTGACCGCGAAGCGCCGCGGCGCCTTCGACTACGAGGCGGTGAAGGAGGCGCGGCAGGAGGCGGAACGGGCCGAGCGCCTGCGCCTCTACTACGTGGCGATGACTCGCGCGAAGGAGCGGCTGATCGTCTCGGGCTCGGTCGATCTCGGCTCGGAGCGCGAGACGCCGACGCCGACGCCGATCGCGTGGGTGCTCGACCGGCTGGCCGCCGACGAGGAGCTCGCGCAGGCCGGCGACACACCCGTGGAGCTGGTGCGCGGGGATGCGCGGTTACTCGTCCGCGTCGACCGCCATCGCCTCGAAGAGCCGGTAGCCGTGGAGCCCGAGACGGCGGAGCCTGAGATCGAGGAGCCGGGCCAGCTAGCGCTCTTCGCCGAGCTCGAGGAGGTCGCGGTCGCGCGCGCCGCTGCGCCGGAGCTGCCGCCGCTCGTTGCTCTGCCCGAACCGCCGCTCCTGCGCGTCCGCAGGCTCTCGTTCACGTCGCTGTCCCTCTTCGAGCAGTGCTCGTACAAGTACTTCGCGCGCTACGGCCTCGGCCTGAGCGAGCGGCCCGTGGAGGTCGAAGCCGCCGAGCCGGAAGAGAGGTCAGGGGTCGAGATCGGCACCGCGGTGCACTCGCTGCTGGAGCAGATCGACCTCGCCGCGCCGGTCGTGCCCGAGCTCGAGGACGAGCTGGTGCGCGGCTTCGTGGCCGCGTATTGCGAATCGGATCTGGCGCGCCGCGTCGCCGCACTGACGGGCGTCGAGAAGGAGCGCCACTTCACCTTCGAGCACGACGGCGTGCTCGTGCACGGCTTCATCGATGCCTTCTATCTGCGCGACGGCCGGGCGTTAGTCGTCGACTACAAGACGAACGCGCTCGGCGAGGCGTCTCCCGACGAGATCGTCGAGCAGGACTATCGGCTGCAGCGGCTCGTCTACGCGCTCGCGTGCTTCCGTGCCGGGGCGGACGAGGTCGCGGTCGTCTACCACTTCCTCGAGCGGCCGGATGCGCCCGTGGAGGCGGTGTTCTCGCGAGCCGACGTGGCCGAGCTCGAGGCCGAGCTCTCGGCGGCGATCGCGCGCATCCAGGCCGGAGAGTTCCGGCCGACGCCGAGCGAGTTCGCGTGCGCGGGCTGCCCGGCGCTCGACCTCGTCTGTGCCGGGCCTCGCCTGCGATCGCGCCAGCCGGAAGCCGTTGCCTCGTAGCTTCGTGCAGGAGGCCCGGAAGCGCGTCGGGCCGAAGAAGCAGCGGATTCGCCCGATCATCGAGCGGCTCGCGATCGAGCACGCCGACGCGGCGATCGCCCTTCGCTTCGGGAGCCCGCTCGAGCTGCTCGTCTCGGTGATGCTCTCGGCGCAGACGACGGATGTGAACGTGAACCGCGTCACGCAGACATTGTTCGAGAAGTACCGCAAGCCCGAGGACTACCTCGCGGTGCCGCAGGAGGAGCTCGAGCGCGACATCTTCGCGACCGGCTTCTACCGGCAGAAGGCGAAAGCCCTGCGCGGGACGATGCGGATGCTGCTCGAGGACTTCGACGGAGAGGTCCCGCGTAGGCTCGAGGAGCTCGTCCGCCTGCCGGGCGTCGCGAGGAAGACGGCCAACGTCGTCTCCTCGGAGCTCGGCGAGCCGCAGGGGATCGTCGTCGACACGCACGTCCGGCGCATCTCGCAGCGGCTCGGCCTCACGCGTCAGGAGGATCCGGTCAAGATCGAGCGCGACCTCGTCCGGCTCGTGCCGCGCGCCGACTGGGCGCGGTTCCCGCACCTTCTGATCTGGCATGGCCGCCGCGTCTGCGACGCACGGCGACCACGCTGCGAGGATTGCGTCGTGAGCGACCTCTGTCCGTCGAGCCGTGTCTGAGCGCTCCCGCAGCTTCGAGACCGTCGCAGCCGAGTACGAGCGGCACCGTCCCGAGTATCCCGAGGAGGCGCTGCGCTGGGCGGCCGACGGACTCGGGCTCGAGCCCGTCGCGTCGCGCGTTCTCGACCTGGGGGCAGGGACGGGGAAGCTGACCCGTGGTCTCGTCGGCCTCGGTTTCGACGTCGTGGCGGTCGAGCCGGGAGCTCCCCATGCTCGCGCAGCTCCGAACCGCCGTGCCGGAAGCCGAGGCGCACGAAGGGTCGGCGGAGTCGATCCCGCTGCCAGGCGAAAGCGTCGATGCTGCGTTCGCCGGGCAGGCGTTCCACTGGTTCGACCGCGACCAGGCGCTGCCCGAGCTACATCGCGTGATCGGCGTCGAAGGCGGGCTCGCCTTGCTCTGGAACTGGTGGGACGAGCGCGACCCGCTGCAGCAGGAGCTCGGCGGGCTGATCGGCTACGCAGGCCACGAGCCGTATCGGGACGAGGAGCTGCCCGGCGAGCCGTGGTTCCGTGAGGCGGGGCGCACCGTGGTCGAAACGGTCTGGGAGTCGAGCCCCGCTGCTCTCGTCGGCTACCTCTCGACGACGAGCATGTTCGTGACGATGGAAGCCGACGCGCGCGACCGGCGGCTGACCGAGGTGCATGCGATTGCCGGGCGCCACGGCGACCGGTTCCCGCTGCCGCGCCTGACCTAACGTCTTCGCGTTCGAGCGACTGTAGGAGCTAGTTGACGCGAGGATCCTCGGGTATGCGGGCCACGAGCTCGTAGATCCCGCCCTTGCGCCGCAGGACGTCGCGCCACAGGGCTTCCGGGTCGTCGGTGAAAGCGTCGTCGGCCAGGGCAGGCTCGAGGATCCAGTCCTCATCGTCGACCTCGGCCTCGAGCTGGCCCTCGCCCCAACCCGCGTACCCCGCGAAGACCCGCCGCCGGGTCGTGGCCGGGACGATCTCCTCCGGGTCCGACAGGGAGGGAAAGCCGAGCGCGCCGAAGAGCGGCACGGCGGCGTCGTCGGGGTCGAGGAATTCGCCCAGTACGAGCACCGCCTCCGGCTGCACCGGCCCGCCTACCCAGACAGGCTCGCCGTCGTCGACCACCGGCTCCAGTTGCGGCACGGCGCCAGCCACCTCGAGGGGAGAAGGGCGATTGAGGACGAGCCCCGCCGCACCCTCCTCGGTGTGCTCCGTCACGAGGACGACAGCGCGATGGAAGTTCGGGTCGATCAGCGCCGGCGACGCGACGAGGAGGGTTCCGCAGAGCGATTCCACGCCTCCATTGTGCCGTCGTGCGCTAGTCGTCGCTGGAGCGGTAGGAGACGATCTGCACACGCTCGAGGGTGAGCATTCCCTCCCCGACCATCTCGTCGAGAATCGGCACCACTCGGTCGATCTGCTCGGGCGTGTCGACGATCTCGATCACGACGGGCAGATCCTCGGACAGGCGCAGAATGCGCGACGTGTGCAGCCGCGAGTCGGCGCCGAATCCCTCGATGCCGCGGAGCACGGTCGCCCCCGCGAGGCTCTCCTGACGCACACGCTCGACGATCGCCTGGTAGAGCGGCTTCCCGTGCCAGGTGTCGGACTCGCCGATGAAAAGGCGCAGCAGCTTGCCTTCGCCCTCGAGTTTCACAGCGCCCTCCCTGCGACGACTCCGAGGTAGACCGCAAAGAGACCGGCGGCCATGCTCCCGAGCATGTTCGCAGCCGCGAGGCCGACCGCGCCGTCTTCGAGCAGGCGGTAGGTCTCGTAGGAGAGGGTCGAGAAGGTCGTGTACGCCCCGAGCAGCCCGATGGTGAGCGCCGATCGCAGCCACGGGGCTGTCGTGAGCTGTTCGGTCATGAGCGTCATCAGCAAGCCCAGCACGAACGCGCCGCTCACGTTGACGACGAATGTCCCCCAGGGGAACGAGGACGCCGTGAAGCGTCGGGAGACCACTCCGTCCAGTCCGTAGCGCGCAAGCGCCCCGAGCGCTCCTGCGATGCCGATGGCCACGATCGTCCGCATTCCGGCTCCTCTCGATCGTAGGAGCCATCAGCCTTTATGGCGGTTCGTGGCGAGCTCCATCGCCCAGGCGCCTGGCAGCGCCGGCCGGAAATCTAGCCGAGCGCCGGCGTCAGAGCGACCAGCAGGCCGCCGTCTTCGTCGAGCGCGGGGAAGAAGTCGCCGATCACGCGCTTCATGTGCCCGCTTCGGGTGCGCAGCTGCAGCTGCTCGTTCAGACGGCGCACGCCCCATTCGAGCGAGAGCTTGACCGGGTTCTTCTCCTCCTCGAAGCCCTCGAGGCCGAAGGCGGAGACGACGTCCGCACCGAGCACCTCCTGCTCGTTCCACCCGCTGAGCTCGAAGACTCCGCGCCCGACGGCGAGGATGCGGCCTTCCTGGTCACATGTCACGAGGCCGGTCGTCGGCGCCGGGTAGTAGTCGTCCATCAACTCGAACAGGAAGCCGAAGCCGCAGTGGTGGCAGGCGACGGCCTCGTCGAACATCCCTTCTTTGCGGTCGATGTCGATCGACCGCTCCTTGCAGTTCGGGCAGATGAAGTGCGGCACGGGCGTCAGGCTAGCTGGGTGGGTGCGGCGGTTAGACCTGTGTCGTCTCGGCCTCGGGCCTCGGCGCCGTGAGGGCTGTGCCGGAGTGGCCGTCCTCGGCGGCGAGAAAGCGCTCGGCGTCGAGAGCCGCCATACAGCCGCTGCCCGCGGCCGTCACCGCCTGGCGATAGATGTGATCCTGGACGTCCCCCGCGGCGAACACGCCGGGGATGTTCGTCTCGGTCGTCCCCGGCTTCGCGACGAGGTAGCCGTTCTCGTCGTGGTCGAGTTGGTCGACGAAGAGCTTCGTGTTCGGGTCGTGCCCGATGGCCACGAACAGAGCGCCGGCTTCGACGTCCTCGGTCTCGCCGGTCTCGGTGTTCTGCAGGCGCAGGCCGCTTATCGAGTTGTCGCCGAGCACCTCCTCGACGACGAACGGGGTCTTGAGCTCGATCTTCTCGTTGCCGCGCGCGCGCTCGACCATGATCTGCGAGGCGCGGAACTCTGCGCGGCGATGGACGAGCGTGACCCTGTAGCCGAAGCGGGTGAGGAAGAGAGCCTCCTCGAACGCCGTGTCACCGCCGCCCACGACGAAGATGTGCTTGTCGCGGAAGAAGGCGCCGTCACAGGTGGCGCAGGCAGAGACGCCGCGGCCCTTGAGCCGCTCTTCCGAGTCGATCCCGAGCCAGCGGGCGCTCGCGCCCGTCGCGACGATCACCGAGCGAGCTCGGTACTCCTCGTCCTCGACCCAGACCCGGAACGGCCGCTCCGACAAATCGACGCGGGTCACGTTGTCGGTGACGAACTCGGTGCCGAAGCGCTCGGCCTGGCGCCGGAACTCCGACATCATCTCGGGGCCCATGATCCCGTCGGGGTATCCGGGATAGTTCTCGACGTCGCTCGTGATCATGAGCTGGCCACCCCAGCTGAAGCCCTCGATCACGAGCGGCTGTAGGTTTGCGCGCGCGGCGTAAAGAGCCGCGGTGTATCCCGCAGGCCCTCCGCCGATCACGATCAGATCACGTACGTCGCTCATGTGTTCCTCTCTGGAAAACGTGTCTGCTGTATTAAACGATTCTGGCCGGATTGACGTTCCCGGCACGGCACGTTTTCGAGGTCGGTTCTAGGCGGCGTCTGCGGCCGAATCGTCGCCCGGCGCCAACTCTTGCGCGGTGACCGGTCGGACGGTTCGTTCGACGGCCGGAAGCTCGGCCAGCTCCGAGGCAGGCGAGATCCCGTGGTCGCGGAACTTGCGTGCGCTCGGCAGAACCCGTGTCTCGAGCGAGCCCACCGTCTCGTTGTACGAGCGCACGGCGGTTTCGAGCCCGCGGCCGACCTTCGCGAAGTGCTCGGTCAGGGTCGCAAGCCGTCCGTACAGCTCGCGGCCGAGCTCACTGATCGTCCTCGCCGACTCGGCGATCGTCTCCTGGCGCCAGCCATAGGCGACGGCGCGAAGTAGGGCGATGAGCGTCGTCGGCGTCGCGAGGATGACCTGCTGATTCACGCCCTCCTCGATCAGCGACGGATCCTGCTCGAGTGCCGCGCTCAGGAAGGTCTCGCCCGGGATGAAGAGCACAACGAACTCGGGTGCGGACGCGAATTGCGACCAGTAGCTCTTGCCCGACAGCTTGGCGATGTGATCCCGCACCTGGCGCGCGTGGTCGCGCAGCTTCGCGACGCGCTCTTCGTCGTTGCGCGCGCCGAGCGACTCGAGGTAGGCCTGACCCGCGAACTTCGAGTCGACGACGACGGTTTTGGAGCCCGGCAGCTTCACGATCAGGTCCGGCCGCAACCGGCCGTCCTCGGTCGAGACATGCGCCTGGGTCTCGAAGTCGCAATGCTCGAGCATCCCGGCCATCTCCACGACCCGGCGCAGCTGGATCTCGCCCCAGCGACCCCGCACATTGGGGCGGTCGCGTAGTGCGCTGACGAGGTTCCCGGTCTCGCTGCGCAGCTGGGTCTGGGTCTCGGCGAGCTGGCGGACCTGCGTGCTCAGCTCCGAGTACGCACGCGTGCGCGCGACTTCGAGGTCCTGCAGCTTGCCGTCGACCTTGTCGAGCGACTCCCGGATCGGCTCGACGAGATGCTCGACCTCCTTCTTGCGCTGTTCCAGCTCGTGCGTAGCGTCGTTCTGGAGCAGCTCGAGCTTGCCCGAGGCGAGGTCGAGGAACGACTCGTTGTTCCGCTGCAACGCGTCGGCTGCGAGCGCGCCGAAACGGGCCGAGAGCTCGGCGTTCTTGCTGCGCAGCAGGAGCCAGGAGCCGACCGCTCCGACGACGAGGCCGATGAGGAGTCCGACGATCATGGGGGGCGTGGAACCCTAGAGGCCCTGTCGGACGGCACGAAAATGCCGGCCCCGACGAACCCGTAAGTCCATCGGAACCGGCTCGCAGAGCCTAAGTGGGTGGGGCCGAAAACGTCAAGCAGGAAAAGCGCGCTCTTTGCGCACTTTCGCCGGGGTGACGTCGAGCGCTAGGAGTTCGCGAGCACGGCGTTGATCGCCTGCTCGGTCTGCTGGAGGTTGGGCTCAGTGCCAGCTGACCCGACGCGCACGAGCTTGCCGCCCTTCGGCCCGACGAACACCGTCGGCGTCCCGACCACGTTCTGGGTCTTGGCGTCCGAATCGACCTGACTCGCAATCGACTTCGGCTCGGAACTGTTCGTGTCCGCCTGCCACTGCGCCAAATTGAGGCCGTTCACGCTGGCCGCGATGTTGGCCATCATCTGGCTGTTGAGCCAGCCGGTTTCCTCGGTCCCCTGGTTGTCGTAGAGGACCTTGGCGTATTCGAAGCCCCTGTTCTGGAACGAAGCTGCGATCAGGCCGAGGCGGCCACTGAACGACTGTGACCCGGCGCCGCCGAGGAATGCCCAGGGCCTGAGCGTGAGCTGCACCTTGCCCTGCCGGATGTACTTGGTGACGATCGCCGGCAGGTTGTTGGTCTCGTAGTCGCGGCAGAACGGGCACTGCACGTCGACGAACATCTCCATGTGGACGGGCGCGTTCGGATTCCCCAGCGTGAGCCCTTTTTGCGGAATCCCCTTGAAGAGGTTGTTCGCGTCGGGCGAGCCGGGGAGCGCGACCGCCGACGTATCGCTTCCGGTCGGCGGGAGGCCGTGGATGTCGCTCACCGGGACGACTCCCGAGCCGCCGCCGCTTCCACCGCTCGAGAGAACGACTCCGAGTACGATGGCGATGATCACGACGAGCACGACGCCGCCTGCGATCGCGAGCGCGCGAGGCGAGGCCTGGCGTGCGCGGCCCGCGGCGCCCTTCGAGCGTACGGCCGGCGGCGTCCGCATTGCGGCCGCGGCTTCCGCCCTTTGCTGTCTTGCCCTCTTACCGCTCGGCATGCGCCGGAAGGGTAGCGGGGAGTTCGGCCTCGTCGGCCGCTCCAGCGGACGCCAGAACCAAGAATCCGATGAGAAGTAGGAAGGCCGTGAGCGCGAGCGTCGGGATCGTGATGTAGCCGAATTCGTTGATCCACTTCACGCCGCAGCCGCCGGGCGCGGACGCGAGGCAGGCAGCCGGCTCGCTGATCACGTGGTTCTCGATCAGGAGGTGATAGACGGCCGTGCCCGCGCCGACGATCGGCAGCGGAAGCAAGTAGCGAGCGGCCCGGTTGTCCGCACGTGCGGCGACGAGCAGCGTGAGGATCGAAAGTGGGTACATCAGGACGCGCTGAAACCAGCAGAACTCGCACGGCGGGAAGTGAGCGATCTGCGAGAAGAACAGGCTGCCGCCGGTCGCGATCGAGGCGACGACGAACGCGCCCCACAACTCGTAGCCCCAGACCAGGTTGCGGAGACCCTCGAGCGGCCCGCGGACGCCCGCCAGCGCGAGCAGGCCGATGACGATTCCGACGACGATCAGCACCTGGCCGACGACGCCGAGGATGGAAAGGATGACGATCGTGTCGTGCGTCGCGGGCGGCATCGGGCCGCAGGGTATCCGTCCAGGCGGCGAGCGTTACGCTGACCGCGCCGGGGTGGCGGAACTGGTCAGACGCGCCCGACTTAAAATCGGGTGGCCCTCGGGCCGTGCGGGTTCAAGTCCCGCCCCCGGCATCGC
>CAWFVH010000012.1:0-62189 GCA_963819275.1 uncultured Actinomycetes bacterium
AAACCCACCAGACGCTGGTGCGCGAGCGGCTGCGCAGCCGCATCGTGGTGCAGGTCGACGGCGGCTTCCGCACCGGGCGCGACGTCGTGATCGGCGCGCTGTTCGGCGCCGACGAATTCGGCTTTGCCACTGCGCCTCTGATCGCGGCCGGCTGCATCATGATGCGCAAGTGCCATCTCAACACCTGCCCGGTCGGCGTCGCGACGCAGGACCCGGTGCTGCGCAAGCGCTTCACCGGCCAGCCCGAGCACGTCATCAACTATTTCTTCTTCGTCGCCGAGGAAGTCCGCGAGATCATGGCCGCGCTCGGCTACCGCAGCTTCAACGAGATGGTCGGCCAGACCCAGATGCTCGACCAGTCCAAGCTGGTGGCGCACTGGAAGGCCAAGGGGCTGGACTTCTCGAAGCTGTTCGTGCGCCAGAAGGAACTGCCGGGCCAGAAGATCTATCACGCCGAAAGCCAGAACCATCATCTGGAGGCCGTGCTCGACCGCAAGCTGATCGAGAAGTCGCAAGCCGCGCTCGACCGCGGCGCGCCGGTCAAGTTCGAGACCGAGATCAACAACACCGACCGCAGCGCCGGCGCGATGCTGTCCGGCGCGGTGGCGAAGATCTACGGCCATGCCGGCCTGCCGCACGACACCATCCAGGTCAGCCTCAAGGGCACCGCGGGCCAGGCGTTCGGCGCCTGGCTGGCGCGCGGCGTCACCTTCGATCTCGAAGGCGAAGGCAACGACTATGTCGGCAAGGGACTGTCGGGCGGCCGCATCATCGTCAGGCCGCCGCACAATTCCGGCATCGTGCCGGAGGAGTCGATCATCGTCGGCAACACCGTGATGTACGGCGCGATCGAGGGCGAATGCTATTTCCGCGGCATCGCCGGCGAACGCTTCGCGGTGCGCAACTCCGGCGCGGTCGCCGTGGTCGAAGGCGCCGGCGATCATTGCTGCGAATACATGACCGGCGGCATCGTCGTGGTGCTCGGCAAGACCGGGCGCAACTTCGCGGCCGGCATGTCCGGCGGCATCGCCTATGTGCTGGACGAGGCCGGCGACTTCGACAAGCTCTGCAACATGGCGATGGTCGAGCTCGAGCCGGTGTTGTCGGAAGAGATGATCAACGAGAACACCTATCACCACACCGGCGATCTCGAGGCCCATGGCCGGGTCGACGTGTTCAAGGACCTGCTCGACTCCGACGTCGAGCGGCTGCACATCCTGATCACGCGCCATGCCAAGCTGACGGGCTCGAAGCGCGCCGCCGACATTCTCGCGAACTGGAAGACGTGGCTGCCGAAATTCCGCAAGGTGATGCCGGTGGAATATCGCCGCGCGCTGAAGGAAATGAAGGCCAACGCCGACGCCGAGCCGAAGATCGCGATCGGGGCGTAAGAATACGAGACGTCATACCGAGGGAAGCGTCATGCGAGCGCAGCCTCGGAAGGCATGCAAGCCGAACATGAGGCTTGCGTCCCATCCTTCAGACGCGGCGAGCGCCGCTCCTCAGGATGACGGGGATAGAGAGCTGCAGGGGCGTCAGGTGTAATGGGCAAGATTACAGGTTTTCTCGAGATCGACCGGCACGATCGCAAGTACACGCCGGTCGCCGAGCGCGTGAAGAACTATCAGCGAATTCGTCGTTCCCCTGAGCGAGAAGGACACCCGCGACCAGGCCGCGCGCTGCATGAATTGCGGCATTCCCTATTGCCACGGCACCGGCTCGGTGGCGCCGGGCACGCCGGGCTGCCCGGTCAACAACCAGATCCCCGACTTCAACGATCTGGTCTATCAGGGCAACTGGGAAGAAGCCTCGCGCAACCTGCACTCGACCAACAATTTCCCGGAATTCACCGGCCGCATCTGCCCGGCGCCGTGCGAAGCCTCCTGCACGCTCAACATCGACGACAACCCGGTCACCATCAAGACCATCGAATGCGCGATCGTCGACCGCGCCTGGGACAATGGCTGGATCAAGCCGGAAATCGCCGCGCACAAGACCGGCAAGAAGGTCGCCGTGATCGGCTCGGGCCCGGCGGGCCTCGCCTGCGCGCAGCAGCTCGCGCGCGCCGGCCACGAGGTGCATGTGTTCGAGAAATACGCCAAGGCCGGCGGCCTGCTGCGCTACGGCATTCCCGACTTCAAGATGGAGAAGCACGTCATCGACCGCCGCGTCGCGCAGATGGAAGCCGAGGGCGTGACCTTCCACTACGGCGCCCATGTCGGCGGCACGCGCGCCGGGCGCGATCGATCCGCGCGAGATGCTCAACCAATATGACGCGCTGGCGCTGACCGGCGGCGCGGAAGCCCCGCGCGACCTGCCGATCCCCGGCCGCGATCTCGCGCGGCATTCACTTCGCGATGGATTTCCTGCCGCAGCAGAACCGCCGCGTCTCCAGCGAACCGCTCGGCAACGCCGCCGACATTCTCGCCGGCGGCAAGCATGTGGTGGTGATCGGCGGCGGCGATACCGGCTCGGACTGCATCGGCACGTCGTTCCGGCAAGGCGCCCTGTCGGTGACGCAGCTCGAGATCATGCCGGCGCCGCCCGAGCACGAGAACAAGGGCCTGACCTGGCCGAACTGGCCGCTGAAGATGCGGACCTCGTCGAGCCAGGCCGAAGGCGCGCGGCGCGAATTCGCGGTGCTGACGCAGAAATTCTCCGGCGGCGACGGCAAGGTGGCAAAGCTGCATTGCGTGCAGGTCGACGACAAGTTCAAGCCGATCGCCGGCAGCGAGTTCGAACTCGACGCCGAACTGGTGCTGCTGGCGATGGGCTTCGTGCATCCGGTGCATGAGGGCCTGTTGAAGACGCTCGGCGTCGACCTCGACCCGCGCGGCAACGTGCGCGCCAACACCGCCGACTACCAGACCTCGCGGCCCAACGTGTTCTCCGCCGGCGACATGCGCCGCGGCCAGTCGCTGGTGGTGTGGGCGATCCGCGAAGGCCGGCTCTGCGCCCGCGCGATCGATCAGTTCCTGATGGGGACGACGAATTTGCCGCGGTGAGCGCGCTCATCAGCCCGCGAACATGCTTCGCTTCTGGCAAGCTCACTGGACGCGGGTGATCCGGTATCCATTGATCGTTCGGAAAGACGCCCTGTCATGCCACGGCGCTTGTGCGGGCATCCACGTCATTGCTGCCTCCAGCCTTGCAAGACGCGGATGACCGATCGACGTCGCGGTCAGGAGGAACTGTCTAATTCTGCACCCTCACGCCCAGCATCACCACCGTCGAGGCCGAGCTCGCGCCGACGACGTTGGAGTCGAGGATGTCGCGGCGCAGCGTGCCCTTGATCCAGAGGTTGCGGGTCATCTTGTAGATCAGGTCGCCTTCGACCGAGTAGGTCTTGTCGGAGCGGCTGTCGCCCTGATAGTCGAGCGTGCCGTAGGTGAATTTGCCGATCGCCGTGAGCCAGCGGCGGAAATCGTGATCGACCTCGAAGGTGTAGGTGTGCGTCAGCACGCCCGAGGTGCCGGGCAGCGTGGTCTCGTCGATCGAGGTGGTGGAATAGAATTTCGCCGTGGTCAGCGGCGTCGCGGTCCAGGTCAGCGAGGCCGCGGTCAGCAGGCCCTGCAAGCCGGTCGAGCCGCGGATCGACATAATTGCGCGCGGCATAGCCGACCGAGATTTCGCCGGTCAACAGCCGCGAGAATTCGAACGAGGTGCCGGCCTTGGCGTAGCCGCCGTTGGAATTGCGCGCAAAGCCGTTGCGGTCGAGCGCGAGATCGTGCACGCGGCTGTCGCCCTCGACCTCGACGAACGGTTTCATCGCCGGCGTCAGTTCGTAGCTGACGCGGCCGACGCCGCCGTACTGGTTGAAGTTGCGGTCGTCGTTGCTGGAGGTCTCGCCGTCGGTGAGCGTGGAGTTCTGGTAGACGGTGCGGTCGACGGTGCCGCCGACGGCGAATCTCCAGCCGGTTGAAATTCTGGTCGAGCCCGAAGCGTGCCGCCGAGCGTCGTGTAGATCGGATATTTGGCAAGCCCGGCCTGGACGTTCGGGCTGCCGGGATTGTCGGTGGAAACCAGCAGGCGCACTTGCGAGGTGATCTGGGTGTCGCTGGTGACATCGAGGCGGCCGTCGACATGGCCGATGAAATTCGGCCGGTTGACATCGGTCGGCGCCGAGGAGACCGCGCCATCGATGGTCGGCGGCAGGCTGTTGCCGTAGCCGGTGAAGGAGCCGCGGAGATCGGCGACCAGCGCGTGGCGATCCCAGTCGGACACCGCGAGGAATTCCGGCGCCACCACCCAGAACGGCAGGCCCTTCGGCATCGTTGGTGCGGCCGGGATTGGTGTCGTAGCCGCCGCTGAGTTCGACCGCGGACTTGATCAGGAAGCTGCCGGCATAATCGCCGACCGCGCCGAACGGATCGTCGTCGACCTTGCAGCCGCTTGCGCGGCGGCTGGCCGGCCACGGTGCCGGCCATCGCCGGCGGGATCGGCGGCTTGTTGGCGGATTCCGAGGCGGCATCGACAGCCGCAGATACCCGGCGCGGTCGACCGGCGCCGGTGTCGGGCGCCGGACTGCCGGGCCCGGGCGGCGGCTTCGGCTTGGCCTGGCCCGGATAGAGCTTCGGCTTCTTGCGCGTGCGGTTGAGCGAGTCGAAGCCGGCATCGGACGCGCCGCTCGCGGCCGGCAGGCCATATTGTCGGGATCTGCCCGATCCGCGACGGCGCCGGCGTGTCCTTGTTGCGGCGCGCTGTCGTCGAGCGTGGGATCGTCGGTGGGATCGGTCGGGTTGTCGTCGACCGCGAGTCTTGCGCAGCGGCAGATCCTGCGGCGACACGAAGCCGCCGCGCACCGGGCGCAGCATGTCGGGGGTCAGCGTCTGGGCCTGTGCCAGCGTCGCCATCGCACAGGCGATCAGCGCAAGGCATGGCAAGAGCGGCGCGTAAAACGAACACGCGGCCTGCGGCGGCCCCTTGCTGGACCCGACATCACGATGAGAATACCCCAACGAATTCATACGCTTGACGATCGGGTTCCACGCGCGCCGGAGCGCGACCTGTGGAAAACGTCGTTAACGGAGTTAAAACAATTATGGTTAATGAGGCGTTGAGAACCGGCCGCCCGCGTCGCATCGCCGGATCCGGCCATGCTAGGAAGGGCCCGCGGGCCCGAACCGGCCCCGCACTCCCTGGAACCACGACATGGCCAAGACGAAACCGCTGATGGCAAAATCATCCGGCACCGATCACGCGAACGCCGCCGTTCAATCGGCGTTGCGGACGCTCGACGCCGAGGGCAGCGGCATCGCCGCGCATTGCCGCCGCGCTGCAGGGACCGCTGGGCACGGCGTTCGCCGCCGCGGTCGAACTGATCCGCGAGGCCAAGGGCCGCGTGATCGTCACGGGGCTCGGCAAATCGGGCCATGTCGCGCGCAAGATCGCCGCGACCTTCGCCTCCACCGGCACGCCCGGCCTTCTTCGTGCACGCCGCCGAAGCCAGCCATGGCGATCTCGGCATGATCACCGCCGACGACGTCATCGTGGCGCTGTCGTGGTCCGGCGAGCAGCCGGAGATGAGGAACCTGATCACCTATGCCAAGCGCTTCCGGATCGCGCTGATCGCGATGACGGCGGAATGCCGATTCCACCCTGAGCAAGGCCGCCGAGGTCGCGCTGACGCTGCCGAAGGCGCGCGAGGCCTGCCCGCACAATCTCGCGCCCACCACCTCCTCGCTGATGATGCTGGCGCTGGGCGACGCGCTGGCGATCGCGCTGCTGGAAGGCCGCGGCTTCACCTCGGTGGATTTCAGCGTGCTGCATCCCGGCGGCAAGCTCGGCGCCATGCTGAAATATGTCCGCGACCTCATGCATACCGGCGACGCGGTGCCGCTGAAGCCGCTGGGCACGAAGATGTCGGACGCGCTGGTCGAGATGTCGTCGAAAGGCTTCGGCTGCGTCGGCATCGTCGATGCGCGCGGCACATCGTCGGCATCGTCACCGACGGCGATCTGCGCCGTCACATGCGGCCCGACCTGATGACCGCGCTGGTCGACGACGTCATGACCAAAAATCCCAAGACCATCGGCCGCGACCATGCTCGCCAGCGAAGCGCTGGAAATCCTCAACTCCTCGAAGATCACCGCGCTGATCGTCACCGACGCCAAGAAGCCGGTCGGCATCGTGCATCTGCACGATCTGCTGCGCGCCGGCGTGGCGTAGCCGTCACTCCGGGGCGCTCGCTGCCCGGAAAACCCGTCGGAAACCGCGCTTCGTCCCTCCAGCGGCAGACGCGAGGGCCGTTCGCGATATAGGGCCACCGTGCGATAGAATCCGCACAGCAGCATGATCTCGAAGATTTTTGCTTCGTCGAAATGCGCCGACAGCGCCGCGAATTCGGCGTCGTCTCAGCGTCGCACGCGCATGCAGCGCATCGACGGCGGCGATCAGGGCCTGCTCGGGCGCCGACCAGCACGGCGCATCGGCCGCGCCCTTCACGGTGGCGTGGATTTGCTCTCTCGGTCAGGCCGGCGGCGTTGGCAAAAATCCGCGACATGCACGCCCCACTCATATTCGCATCCGGTCAGCGCGCAGGTGCGGTCGATGACGATTTCGCGTTCCCGCAACGACAGCGGGCCGCCGTCCAGCAGGCTCGTGGCGCGGAATTTGTCCCAGGCCCGGGCGTTGCCGGCAACGACGCGGAAGAGCATCAACGGCGCCGCGCCGCGCATGATGCGGCCGAACTGGGGCCTGGATATCCGGCGCATAAGGCGGCTCGAGGAGAAGCTCGTTTTGCGGGCCTTTTCTGTGCTCCGCCGCCCAACAAGCGGTGACGAATGCGACGGGGTGCGATGTCTCGCTTTCGATTCCTGGTAAGCGTTTGCGGCACTTCCCGGGTAACGCGGGTAACACTTCTGAATTGTCGTCTGGTGCGTTCATGGTGTGTTTATCACGATAGGATCGCTGCCATGTCGAGGCTTCGTCGTCTGCGTCGTCTCGTCCCGGATGAGGCGTTATTCGACCGGCGGGTTGCCGGTGAGTCGCAGCGGGAGCTCGCTCGCGACTATGGGGTTGCGCACTCGACTTTGGGTGACTTCTTCCGGCGTCCTGATGGGGTGCTCGGATTGCGGGAAGCACGGTTGCGCTTGCGGGAAGCCGGCAAGACTCGGCAAGCGACGCTGCGGCGTCTGAAGCAGGACGTGCAACAGCAAGCTCTGCAGGACAAGGACCACGACCGTCGGCTGGAGGCCTGGGCGCGCCGCCGGCCTCGTCGCTCGGGCTATCCGGGCTGGCTCGACGAGCGTGACGCCCCGCGAGGTTTGAGTAGTCGGGATCGCTTCAGTCTGAGCGATGACCTTGCCGAGGCGGTGGTCGCGGCGGGCGGCGGCCTCGAGCAGGTGAGGGACGCCACGGGGTTAAGCACCGAGAACGCCTTCCGCAATATCGATGCCCAGATCATGCGGCGCGCCTTGGCGAACGACACCAAGTTCCCGTCGAACGCCCGAGTCGATGCACGCCGTCTTCGCCGGCTTGTCCCAGACTCCGAGCTAATCCGTCGCGGTGCGGCTAAGGAGCCGCTCCGCGCCATCGCGGTCGACTACGGCGTCTCTCACACGACCATCCTTCGCTACTTCAAGAGGCCAGCGGTGGCGAAGCAACTGCTTCGTGCGCAACGACGGCGAGATCGCCCGCGAGGCGGTCGAGTGTCAGGGTGACGCCGGAGTCGGTCGCCAGAGGCGCGCCCGAAACTGACTGACTGACGGGATCAGCCAGCGGTCGCAGCTGGGGGTCGTCCCGGTGGCCCCGATGTGGCCCCGAGTCGAGCCGTGTTCCCCTTAAGGCGTAAGGACACTTCCCTAGCGAAGGTGCTGTGCTTGCGGTCAAGGAGTGTCGATCGAGAAAGGTGGCGGTCCGGTATCGCGTGCCTCACGCACCGGCGGCGGACGTGTAGCGTCGGAATACCGGGGGTCTTTCGCGAACGGGGAGGTCGTTCCATGAGCACCACCGTCGAAACCGGAACTGCGATCCGGCCCTTCATGGTCGAGTTTTCGAAGGAGCAGCGCGACGACCTGCGTCGGCGCATCGCTGCGGCGCGCTGGCCCAGCAAGGAGCTCGTCGACGACCGGTCGCAGGGCGTGCAGCTCGCTACAGCGCAGGCGCTCGCCCACTACTGGCTGGACGAATACGACTTCGAGCGGATCGAGGCGCGGCTGAACGAGCTGCCGCAGTTCGTCACCCAGATCGACGGCGTGGACATCCACTTCATCCACGTCCGGTCGCAGCACGAGAACGCGTTGCCACTGATCATGACCCACGGCTGGCCCGGCTCGGTGATCGAGCTGCTCGACACCGTCGGCCCGCTGACCGACCCGACCGCACACGGCGGGAGCGCCGAGGACGCCTTCGATCTCGTCTTGCCCTCCCTCCCCGGGTACGGGCTCTCCGGCGAGCCGGTCGAGATCGGCTGGGATCTAGCCGGACCGCGCAGGCCTGGGCCGAGCTCATGCGTCGCCTCGGCTATGCCCGCTACGTGGCCCAGGGCGGCGACGTGGGCGCCGGGGTCACCGATGCGATGGGCCGCCAGGCACCCGAGGGCCTCGTCGCGATCCACACCAACCTGCTCGTGCCGGCGCTGGGCGGCACCATGCCGACGAACACCGACGAGGAGCGCGCCGCGGCCGCGCAGATCGCCACCTTCGGGCAATCCGGAAACGGCTACTTCGTCGAGATGGCCACCCGACCGCAGACGATCGGCTACGCACTGCTCGACTCACCTGTCGCGCTAGCCGCCTGGATGATCGACCACGACACGGACGCCTACTACAAGATCGCCGGCGCCTTCGTCGACGGGCAGCCCTCGGGCAACCTCACACGCGACCACATCCTCGACAACATCACGCTGTACTGGCTGACCGGCACCGGCGCCTCCGCGGCGCGGTCGTACTGGGAGGCGTACGGGCCCGACGCGCCGGCCGCGGGCCGTCAGCCCCTGCCACCCCCGACCATCCCGTTCGCTTTCACGACGTTCCCGGGCGAGATCTGGCGGACGCCGCGTAGCTGGGTCGAGGCGAGCTACCCGAACGTCGTCTACTTCAACGAGGTCGACAAGGGCGGACACTTCGCTGCATGGGAGGAGCCGGAACTCTTCAGCCACGAGATGAGAGCGGCCTTCAAGTCAATCCGGTGATACAGAGTCGCTATGACCACGACTCAAGCGGCGCGATGAGCGGGATGATCGTGTTCGAGATTGACCTCGTGGAATGAGCCCGCCGGTCGCGATCATCACGGGCGCTTCTCAGGGCATTGGTGCGGGACTCGTAACGGGCTACCGCAGTGCGGGTTATGCGGTCGTCGGCGTTGCGCTGTCGTTCCCGCCAGCCGGTCGAGACGAGAGCGATTACGTCGACGGTCGCCGGCGACATCGCAGATGCGCAAACCGCACGGCGCGCGGTCGACGAGGCTCTCGACCACTTCGGGCGGATCGACACGCTGATCAACAACGCCGGCATCTACATCGGCAAGCCTTTCACGGAGTACACGTTCGATGAGTACCAGGCGATCACGGCTGTGAACCTCACCGGCTTCTTCCACATCACCCAACGGGCGATCGCGGAGATGGCCGCCCGGGGCAGCGGGCACGTCGTGAACATCTCCACGAGCCTGGTCGATAACGCGGACAGCGCGAGGCCGTCGGCGCTACCTGCCCTCACCAAGGGAGGACTCGTCGCGGCGAGCCGGTTCGCTTGCGATCGAATTCGCCTCGCGCGGCGTGCGGGTCAACGCGGTCTCGCTCGGGGTCATCAAGACACCCGACCACGACCCCGCGTCCTACGACGGGCTCGAGACCCTCCACCCGCTGGGGCGCGTCGGCGAAGTCAGCGACGTCGTGGACGCGATCCTCTACCTCGAGCGAGCGACGTTCGTAACCGGCGAGACGCTGCATGTTGACGGCGGCCAGGCGGCCGGCCGGTAGCACCAATCAACCTCACCTGACCGGAAGGACTTGAACCATGCGCTCAGACATCACCCCCGGCGGCACATTCCCCGACTACGAGCTGCCCGACCAAGATCGTGTCACTCGCACGCTCAGTGAGATCCAGGGCGAGGATCCGCTGATCCTGACACTTGCGCGCGGCAACTATTGCCCAAAAGAGCACCAACAGCACCTCGAACTCGCCGCCAACTATCCCAAGATCGCCGTGTCCTACACCAAGGTCGCCACGATATCGACCGACACCCACCACTCAAGCCAGGAGTTCCGCGCGTCGATCGGCGCCCAGTGGCCGTTTCTCGAGGATCCGGATCGGATCGTCCAGAAAGACCTCGACATCCAGGAGTACACCGATACCGAGCACGACCCGATGATCCCGCACACGCTCGTGCTCAAGCCCGGGCTCGTGATCCACAGGATCTATAACGGCTACTGGTTCTGGGGACGGCCGTCGTTCGTGGACCTCTGGCACGACCTCCGTGACGTGTCGAGCGAGATCCGCCCCGACTGGGACCTGGCAACGCCCGGCCTCCACGAACGATGGGATGCGGGCGACCTGTCGCCCTTCCACGGTTGGAATAAGCAGCTCGTCCGAACAGCGGAGCGACCGGACGCGTATTGAATGGAGCCACTGGATATCGAGTGCCGCCCGGCCGGACGGAGACTGACATGGCCGATCGCAAGCGAACGCCGGTGTGCGAGTTGCTGGGGATCGACCTCCCGATCGTCGAGGCACCACTGTCTGCAGATCCTCGCCTGCCCGCCGCTGTCTCGAATGCAGGCGGCCTCGGCACTTTGGGGCTGGGGTGGGCCGATGATGCCGGAGCCGTGGTTCGGGAGACGGCAGCCCTAACCGACCGGCCGTTTGCCGGCAACTTCGTTCTCGCCTTGGATCAGCACCATCGAGTCGATCAGGCACTTCGGCGGGTCTGCGGGTCGTGTCGCTCTTCTGGGGCGATCCCAGGGCTACGTCGACTTGGTGCATGACGCCGGAGGGCTTGTCATGCACACGGTCGGCAGCGTCGAGGAAGCGCGGCGCGCAGTCGGATGCGGCGTGGACATCATCATCGCGCAGGGTTGGGAGGCCGGGGGGCACGTTTGGAGTGGCGTGGCAACGCTCCCGCTGGTGCCGGCGGTAGTCGACGCCGTGGCGCCGGTGCCGGTCATCGCGGCCGGCGGGATCGGCGACGCTCGAGGAGTCGCGGCCGTGCTCGCCCTCGGCGCGCAGGCCGCGATGCTCGGCACGCGGTTCCTGCTGGCCGATGAAATGCCGATTCACGCGGAGTATCGCCGCCGCCTGATAGCCGCTACCGAGACCGATGCAGAGTGGTACCCCAACCTCTATGCGGTGGGGTGGCCGGTGGACGCTTCGCACCGCGCGATCCACAACTCGACGGCCGAGACTGTGGGAGGCCGCGGGCCGACCGGCACCAGGCAGTCGACCGCGAGAGGGCGAGGTGATCGCGCACTTCGCTTCGGGCGAACCGATCGTTCGATATGAACCAGCGCCGCCGATGGTTGGAACGACCGGTGAGATCGAACCGCTTATCGCTGTGGGCCGGGCAAAGCGTTGCGCTCGCCAAACGGTCACAGCCCGCCGCGGAAATCGTGACCGAACTTGTCGCGATGGTGCCGGCGACATCGACATCCGAGCCCGGAGGCTGACCAATGAGTCATCAGATCGATGAGAGCATGTTCCGGGGTGTACTGCCGGAGGACATCGAGTGGAAGCCGTTCCCGGCGTTCCCGCCGTCTGCGCGCCTCGCCGTCCTGGTGGGTGACCCGACTGAGCCGGGGCCCTACGTGATCAGGGTCAAGCTGCCTTCTGGGGTCAAGCTGATGCCGCACGTACACCCGGAGGATCGCGTCTACACAGTGATCTCCGGTGTCTTCTACATCGGTCTCGGGGAACACTTCGACAGCGAGAAGTTGGAGGCATACCCGCCGGGTAGCGTGATCGTTCTCCCCGGCGGGACAGCTCACTTTCACTGGGCGCGGTCCGGTGAGTACGTCACTCAGGTGACCGCGATCGGACCACTCGGCCTCGAGTACGTGGACCCTGGTGATGACCCGCGAGCAGCCTGAACCAGCGGCGTCTCGCGAGATCGTCGGGCGCCTGCTGTCGGTCAACGTCGGCATGCCGAAGAACGTGGACTGGCGAGGAAAGACGGTTTTCACCGGCGTCTTCAAGGATCCCGTGGTCGGCCCTCGCCGCGTCGGACGAGCTCAACGTCGAGGGTGATGGTCAGGGCGATCTCGCCGGGCACGGCGGGGAGCAGCGCGCAGTGTTCGTTTACCAGATCGACTCCTATCGGTACTGGGAGCGTGAGCTCGGACGAAACGACTTCACCTATGGCCAGTTCGGCGAGAACTTCACCGTGGAAGGACTCGCCGATGACGAGGTGTGCGTCGGCGATCGCTACCAGATCGGCGATGCCGTCTTCGAGGTCACGCAACCCCGGGTCACCTGTTACCGCGTCGGGATCCGCATGAACGACCCGCGCATGCCCGCGATGCTCGTCTCGCACCACCGCCCGGGCTTCTACTTCCGCGTGCTTGAAGAAGGCGACGTACAAGCGGGAGACGAGATCATGAAGCTCGCCTCTGGCCCTGAACAGATGCGTGTCGCGGAGGTCGACGCACTGCTGTATCTCCCCGGGCACCCGCGCCAGCAGCTGCTGCGCGCGCTCAGGATCCCTGCCCTGAGCTCCGGCTGGCAGTCCTCGTTCCGGGCTTTGCTCGAGAACGAACCAGGCAGCGGCAACGCCGGTCTCACGGCAGCCAACCCGCCGCCCGCCTGGCCCGGCTTCCGTCAGCTGACCGTCACCGCAATCACCCGCGAAAGCGACTCGGTGATCTCCATACGCGTCGAGGACCCCGACGGCGCGGCGCTTCCGGCCGCCCACCCGGGCCAGTACCTCACGGTGCGGGTCCAGCCCGACGCGCAGCGGAGGTCGGTGCTCCGCAACTACTCCCTCTGCGGACCGCCCGACGCCGGCTACTACCGGATCGCCGTCAAGCGCGAGCCCGACGGCGTCGCCAGCGGCTACCTGCACACGCGGCTCACTGTCGGCGACCAAGTCGACATCGCAGCTCCGCGCGGCACCTTCATCCTGGACCGGACGGACGCACCCGTCCTGCTGATCAGCGCCGGGATCGGCGCCACGCCGGTCCTCGCCATGCTTCACGCGCTGGCGGAGGAGCACTCCGATCGCGAGATCTGGGCGCTGCACTCCGCTCGCAATAGCCACGAGCACTCGTTTGCCGCCGAGGCTCGGGCTCTTCTCGCCTCGCTCCCAAACACACGCACCCACGTGTACTACAGCCGTCCAGGTTCCGAAGATGTCGAAGGCCGGGACTTCGACACGCGGGCCGCCTCACCGGGACGGAGCTCGCCGAACTCGAGCCACCCCTTGATGCCCAGGCATACCTGTGCGGGCCTGCGCCTTTCATGGACGAGATCAGTGCCGCTCTGGCGGCGCTGGGGATCGACGCCTCCCACATCCACACCGAACCATTCGGCCCCGCACCGGGTGTGACCCCCGGCATCGCAGCAACACCCGCGAGGGCGCCCCACGCACCGGCCGGCAAACCCGGAAACGGTCCCACGATCGAGTTCGCGCGCAGCGACCTCGCGATCGCGTGGGACAACGACTACGGCAGCCTGCTCGAACTCGCCGAAGCATGCGACGTTCCCGTCCGCTGGTCGTGTCGGACCGGCGTCTGTCACACATGCGAGACGACCCTCATCGCCGGCGACGTCGAATACAGCCCCGACCCGGTCGAACCCCCGGCAGACGGAAGCGCACTCATCTGCTGCTCGCAGCCCCGCGACGACATCGTGCTCGATCTATGACCGGCCCGGGACAAGGGGCTCACGGACGGGATGCGTCACGTAAGGCGAAACCATCGAGGCCGTTCTAACAACGGAGGTCAGGATGAACAACATCGATGAGGAGCTGGTCTTGGCCCACTTCATCGTTTCAGACGATGTTGAGCGCTCCCGGCGCTTCTACACCGACGTACTGGGCGGCAGGCTGGCTTTCTCCGGTCCGGGAGGCCTGACCTATGTAGCACTATCCAACAGCTGGATCATCATCAACAAGGGCGGAGGCCCGACCGACGACAAACCCACGGTCACCCTCGAGACGCCACGCGATCCCGACCGGGTCAGCAGCTTCCTCAATATCCGGGTCAAGGACATCGAGGCCGTGTACGCCGAATGGAGCGCCCGGGGCGCGAACTTCCTGACGCCGCCGAAACAGCACCAGTACGAGATCCGTTGCTACATCCGCGACCCCGACGGTCATTTGATCGAAGTGGGGCAAACCACGGATCCCGAGGGGGACTGGACGCCCGCTCGCTGGCCATCGAGTACGCCTGCCGAGGAGGCCGAATGAGTGCCGAGATCACCCGCGAAATCGCTTACGTCGAAGGTGGCCAGTCCCCGGCCATGGAGATCCTTACCAATTCATTTCCGACTAGACCACCGAAGGGACGGCCATCCCGTGCGTTTTGACATTCGACCAAGCGCCCCGTTCCGCAACCATTCGCTTCCGGACAGTGCCGGCACGGTCCGCACAGGGCGGTCTCGGTCATGACCACCGCGATCATCGGCACTGGGGGGATCGGATCGGTCATCGCCCGCGAGCTGGCCTCGGGTGGCGAGAGCCTCCGTCTCTCAAGCGCCGACCATGAGTCGGCGCGAAGGCTGGCTGCAGAAATCAGTCGGGGTGCGGTCGTCGCCGTTGATAACCGTGACGCGTTGCGGGGCGCCGATGCCGTCGTCCTCGCGCTGCGGTTCGGCGTGCTGAAGGGCGTGATAGACGAGATCGCCGAGCCGCTAGCCGACAAGCTCGTGGTCGTCCCGAGCAATCCGGTTGGCATCGACGCACAAGGGAACGTCTCACGTCTGCTGCCGAAGGAGCAATCTTCTGGCGAGGTTATAGCTAGGTGGTTGCCAGCCGGAGTGGGCTTGGCCATGGCGTTTGGAAGCATGTCGGCCGACGTCTTCGAGTCCTCTAGCAACCGGTCACCGGAGCTGGCGGCGCTCTTCTACGCCACCGACGACGACCGTGCCGGCAAGGAAGTTGAGCGGTTGATTCGAATGGCCGGCTTCGAGCCGGTGAAGGTCGGGGGGATCGAACAATCGAGTCGGCTTGAGGTGGGCGGCGACCTTCATGATCTCGTAGCCGGCTCAGCAGAGGCCCGGTCATTGCTCAGTGGGGCTTAGTCGTCCTTCGCGGGCGAGCCGGCCGAGTGCCTGGCCGACGCCGACAAGGTCGCTGTGGCGCACCCGCCGCCTGGTGCGTGGTAGTCGTCGCCAGCGCAGCCTGCCCGACGAAGGTCAAGTCGCCTTCGGCGTTGAGTCCGTCGTGCAACTGACGAACAGGCGGCCATCCACGGCGTCAGATGCGGCGGCTTCGATCGCGTCCACTCGCCAGAACCTGTCTTCGTAGAGGATCACCTCGCCAACCTCCGCCGGCGCCGGCAACTCGGTGACCATGTCGGCGACTTCATCGCGGACGATCTCATACATTGGCATGTGGGTTCACCCCCGGGGCGGACTTCGGAGCCTCGAGTGTACGACGGGGTGAGCCTCGGCTAACACCCCACCCGAGTTACGTTGCACATTCGAGTTACGTTGCACATTCAAGTGGAGAAGACCACGCCGCAAAGCAGCGCAGCGCGGCGTGGCAGGCGCTCTCGGATCATGCCCGCCTGCAGCACGGCGAACGAGTGTTCATCCAGGGTGGCGCAGGAGGGGTGGGTTCCCTGGCGGTACAGCTTGCGAAGGGGCTTGGCGCAGAAGTCACGGCTACCGCGAGCGAAGACGACGAGCCGCTGGTCAAGACTCTCGGTGCCGACCGAGTAGTGCCCTCGGTGGCTGCTGCACTCCCCCCGGGTGAACCACTCTTCGACGTTCTCGTGGACACCTTCGGTGGGCCAGTACCCGAGGAGTCGTACGGACTGGTACGGGCCGGAGGACGTCTCGTGACCTTGGCGCAACCGCCAGATCAATCAATGGCAGAGCGCCACGGAATCCAGGGAATCTTCTTCATCGTGGCCTCGGATCCTGACGAACTGCGACGGATCGCCGACCTTGCCGAGCAGGGCGAGCTCCGCCCGGTCATCGCGCGAGAGCTCCCACTCGCCGACGCCTCAACAGCCTACGGACCGCCCCCCGCCCCCGGCGACCCGGAAAGACTGTCCTGGTAGTCCGGCCATCACTGGCCCAGCACCCCCGGACCGGCGTACCCGAGTACGCACGGCGGTTGATTAGCCCAAGCTCCGGTCAAGCGCTCAAGAGCTAGGGCCAGCGGCGTGACGACTCGCCCATCGCCGACCCTCGCCGCTATCGCTCGCCTGTTCAGGGGTCATTCCCGAACACTGGCCCAGGCGAGTACGCCATCGCTCCGGTACTGCTGCCCAGACAGAGACCTGGTGCGGAGGAAGCGACTCTGAGATCAAGAACAACGGGCCGGAGTGTCGACCCGGGAATCAGGCGAACCCATGAGCGAGCTCGAACATCGTCGCGCACAGCTGCACGGCGCCTTCGGCAATGATGGATTCGGGCGGATGGCCGAGCAGGCGGCACGGTTCTTCGGTACCCCGCAATACATCGTCGGCCAGACCATCGCCGTCCTGGCCTGGGTGGTGGTGAACTCGACCCAGCTGCATTTCGGCTTCGCCTGGGACGTCTATCCGTTCATCGCCCTCAACCTGCTCTTCTCGCTTCAGGCCGCCTACGCCGCCCCACTGATCCTGCTCGCCCAGACCCGTCAGGCAGACCGCGACAAACTCCACTCTGAAAAAGTCGAGCGGAGCCACGGCCGACTCGAGCATATGGCCAAGACCGAAACCGACAAGATCCTCGAACTGCTCCAGTCAAACACCGACCTCACGGCCCAAGACAAGGAACTGACCGAACACGTCGCCGACCTCACGAAGCAGATCCACGCACTCCTCGTAAAGCCAGCACGCTAAGCACACTGGGCGGTCCCCCCTCAGGGGTCATTCCCGAACACTGGCCCAGCCCAGGATCCTCACGGATGAGTCAACTCGGGAACATAGGCGACATCCGGACGATTGCGAATCGACGTCCCGATTGCCCACTCTCGCCTGGCGAGCGTCCTCTGCCTGACTGACTGGGTCGAGAAGAGAGAGCTGTCACCAGGCGCCACAGCTCTGGTAGCTAGGGGTCAGTGCTGCGCCTACGGTCGCAGTTGGTGGTCACAAGAGCCCCGGAGTCCTCTCATGCCGAGCGAGATCGAAGAGTGTTCCGAGCCAATACCAAGAGGCGTGTTCAGCTTTCAACCAGGTCGCTTCGTCCGCTAGCCCTGTAGGCGTTAGGAGTGATAAAGCGGTGGATGGCTTCGTTGGCGTGGTCCTGAAACGACGGGTTGGCCAGGTCGGGGAAGATGTCCGCTTGGTTGACCAAGGGACCTTTTAGCGTGTTGGCCGCGCTGGCGTAGAACATGCCGCTATTCAGGGTCGGGTCGGTTACGCCGTCGACTAGTCGCTTCGCGCCGACGTCAAGTTTGTGGGCGAGACCCAGGCCGGGCATGACGTATTTGGCCGCTATACGCAGCGGCAATTTGAGTTCGTTGGGTGCGTTGGTGCCGGTGGTGTTGCCGGGGCTGACGGTGATGAATCGGCGGTCGGGGTGTTGGCGAGCCAGGTAGGCCATCCATAGGGCGCCGATGTACTTGACCTGCCCGAAGGCTAGGTTGGGATCAGTTTTTCTGCCGGCGAAGTAGCTGCCGTTGATGACGGTGGCGAGCTCGTCGGCGGAGGTTGAGACGAAGGATGGCCGTTTCATCCGCAACTTCGGGACTCCCCTGGCTGCTTCGCTTCCGGCGAAGACCGCCACCTCGCCAAGTCGGTCCTCGGCCAAGAGCCCTTCGAGGAGCACGACGTGACCAAGAACGTTCGTCGCGAACAAGTTGGTGACCCCGTCAGCGGTCAAGTCCATCGAGTTGCCGCCGATTCGACCGGCGTTCATGACCAGCGCGTCGATCGATCCGTTGACGGCCGCCAGGCCGGCGCGGACCGAGCCTAGATCGGCAACGTCCATGAGAACGATGTCGAAGATGCGCCGGCCGGTCTCCGCCTCGAGTTCGGCCTTTCCCGCTATCGCCCGGTCTTGGTTCCGACACGCCAGGTAGATGCGGGCGATCTCGGGACGTAATGCCAGTTGCCGGGCCACGTCCTTGCCGATCCCGACGTTTGCACCCGTGATCAGTACGGTCTTTCCTTGAGGTGCCATGTCGTCGTGTTCTCCCTTTAATCGGTGGCTGCGGATCCGGCAAACTGGATTACCCGCTCCACTCTAACACGGAATGGAGTATGCGATCCATTCAGTTGGTAGAATCGGCTGCATGAGCGCTGCCAGCACCCCCTCTCGCCGACTGACGCGCAAGGGCCAGGAGACGCGGCAGCGCATCGTTGACGCGGCCGCCGATCTGATCTTTCAGCAAGGCGTGGCTCACACGACAATCGATGACGTGCGTTCGGCTGCGGACGTCTCGAGCTCCCAGCTCTACCACTACTTCGACGACAAGCCGGCATTGGTCCGGGCGGTGGTGGACCACCAGGCAGACACGATGGTCGGCCAGCAGGAGACGATCGACTTCAGCACCTTGGACGGTTTGCGGGCCTGGCGCGACTTCGTGGTCGAGCACGAACGTGAGATCGACGGCAGCGGTGGCTGCCCGGTGGGCTCACTCGGAAGCCAGCTCGCCGAGACCGACCCCGAAGCAAGAGCCCACGTCGCCGAGGGCTTCAGGCGTTGGCAAGCCGCCATCCAGAGCGGTCTTCGAGAGATGCACGCGAGAGGCGATCTCACGCCCGAGACCAACCCCGACATGCTCGCCCTCGCGCTGCTGGCCGCCCTGCAGGGCGGCCTCCTGCTCACCCAGATCCAGCGAGACACCAAGCCACTCGAGGCTGCGCTCGACGCCATGCTCGAACTGGTCACCCGACTCGGCGGCAGCTAACACGAAGACACTGTCTGCCCGCTACGGCGTCTCACGGAGCGAGCCAAGCGAATTCCCTTGTCCAGCGGTCGTTCCCCGAGGCGGCTCAGACGTAGACCCCCGTCGGCTGGGCCAGTGTCCTCTCACCCGGGGAAGGGAGGCGGTTGGGCCGAAAACGGGGGACAGTGCCGCTTCCATCCCCGACCTAGGGCCTAGGTGATCCTCCCCTCGGGCTGTCGGGTGGGTCACAATCGCGGCTAGCGATGAGCGTTTTCCGACCCATTCGGGCACGAGCAGCCCGCGTTCGAGAGCACGGCGGTGCCCTTGGCGCCGCGTGCGGCACCCTCGAAGACACCCGCAGCGGCCTGCAATGGGCCGAACACGGGTCGTTCGCCGTGCTGCGGCGCATGGCGGGGATGGTTTTCCGCTTTATCGTGGACATCCTGGTCGTTGTCGTGATCGCGCTGTTCGAACTCGACACCCTCCGGCGCCGGGCTGGAAACGCCCTCGCAGGGCCGCCACGGCAGTGATGCTTGTCACCTGACCGCTGATAGCGTCGGCTCGCCGGCCGGCCCAGGTCGAGCGCCCAACTTCGGGCAAGGGCTAGGCGCGACGGCTGCCGTGGGCGAGGATCGCGAGGCGCGGGTTGCGTCATCGACGGCGAGATCCTCTTTGTTGACCGCGGCGGGTCAGGGCGTCTCGTTTGACATTGCGGCGCAACCCGGCGGGAGACGCCAGGCCGTAACCGGACTGGAGCCCTCATCGCTTCCACGGACGGGTTAGCGTCCCGGTGCGAACCCTACGCACGGGCCGCGAGAGGAGAGTCGAGCGGCGTCCGGGGAATACCGACCCCTATGGGGTGCCGCCAGCTCTGTACTAGGGGTGCGGCCGGACCGGCGAGCCAGCCCCGATTCAGCCTTGCGAATTCAGGTCGCGTGGTGCGGCGGTGGCGCGTCCGTCGTGAAGCTGACGAGTAGCCGGCCGTCCGCGATACCGGACGTGGCCTCCTCGATCGCGTCCACCCGCCAGAAGCTGTCCTCGAAGAAGATCACCTCGCCAACCTCAGCAGGCGCAGGCAAGCCGGTAACCGTGTCGGTGACTCCATCGCGGACGATCTCGTACGTTGCCATCTGAATTCACCTCCGGGATCGTGCTTACGTCCCCTCTCCTTCCAACTCGGTAGGCATAGGGCCTGCCGGTCATCCAGCCTGCAGCGCGAGTTGGCGCCTGTTAGGCCAGTAGCCCGCGCAAGGCTGCGAGTGGCTCTTTGCGCACCCGGAAGAACGCCCAGCTTCCGCGCTGCTCGCGCTCGACAAGTTCGGCCTGGAGCAGCACCTTCAAGTGATGGCTGACCGTTGGTTGGCTGAGGCCGAGCGGCTCGGTCAGATGGCAGACGCAAGCCTCGTGATCCGGTTGGGCTTGGATCAGGCTCAGGAGTCGCAGGCGTGAAGGATCGGCGATCGCTTTCAGCGCTGTCGCAAGGTGCTCGGCGTCGTCCGCGGCGATGGGTTCCTGGAGAAGAGGTGGGCATGCGGCTGCGATGGTGGCGATGGTCTTCACTCTTCGATATTGACAGGCGTGGATGCCATCGGCAATCATCCATATCGACCAGCGTCGATCAGGAGGAGGTCAGTTCATGTCGAGCAGTGGGCTAGATGTTCTCGATCCGTTGACGAGGCGGCACGTCGAGAACGCCGCCGAGGCTCTGCAAGAGGAGTTCTCCGGCATCTTTTCGCGCGAGACGATCGCCCGCTACATCGCCGAGTCCTCGGAGCAGTTGGGTCAATCGAAGATCACAGTATTCGTCCCGATCCTGGTGGAGCGCTTCGCCCGCGAGCGGCTGATTGCGCTTGGACAGTCGCAGCATCTCGTCGCCAAAGACCAGCCTGAGGTGTTGTTCATCTGCGTCCATAACGCGGGACGCACGCAGATGGCGGCGGGACTCTTGAAGCTCCGCTCGAACGGCAAGATCCACGTCCGCTCGGCGGGAAGCACGCCTGGGGAGGAGATCAACCCTGCTGTGATCGAAGCTATGAAAGAAATCGGCGTGGATATGAGCGAGGAGTTCCCGAAGCCGCTCACCGATGAGTTCGTCCAGGCCGCCGACGTGGTGATCACGATGGGCTGTGGCGATGCCTGTCCGATCTTTCCGGGTAAGCGCTACGAGGACTGGGAGTTGGAAGATCCGGCAGGACAGGACGTCGAGAAGGTGCGTTTCATCCGCGACGCGATCGACAAGCGGGTGCAGGACTTGATGGCTGAGCTTCTTCCGGCCGAGCAGTGAAAATCGAAGACCTGCGGGCGCTGGTCGCCGAGGCGATCGGGACTTTTGCGCTCGTTTTCGCGGGGTGCGGCGCGATCATGGTCGACGAGAAGACCGGCCAACTCGGCCACGTCGGAGTCGCGATCACCTTCGGGCTTGTGATCGCCTTCGGCATCTACTCGGTGGGTCACATCTCCGGTGCCCACTTCAACCCGAGCGTCACCTTTGCGTTTGCGCTTAGCCGACACTTCCCCTGGACCCGAGCCGTCACCTACTGGGGAGCGCAGCTCATCGGCGCGATCGCGGCTGCGGCAGTGCTGCGAGGTTCGCTCGGCAATATCGCGAACGTCGGGGCGACGCTCCCGTCCGGATCGCAGGGCCAGTCGTTCCTCTGGGAGCTGATCATGACCTTCTTCCTGATGTTCGTGATCATGGCGGTCGCCACCGATACCCGGGCAGTCGGCGAGGCGGCCGCGATCGCCGTCGGCGGCACCGTCTTGCTCGACGCCATGTTCGGCGGCCCGATCAGCGGCGCCTCGATGAACCCAGCTCGCTCGATCGGCCCAGCACTCGTGTCGGGAAACCTGCACGCCCTCTGGCTCTACATCGTCGCGCCGATCTGCGGCGCCTCACTCGCCGCACTCGCCTACCAGTTCGTCCGCGGCGAGGCCACTAATCCGGCGTCGCCTATTGATGAACCACGGCTCGACAGCGAACCCGCACCTTCCGAGGCGCAGACCTGACGAAGCTTCTCGTCGTCGGAGGAAGCGACGGAGGTATCAGCGCCGCCCTGCGCGCACGGGAGTGCGATCCCTCGGTCGAGGTCACTGTTCTCGTCGCTGACGGTTTCGCGAATTTCTCGATCTGCGGTCTGCCTTATTTCCTCTCTGGGGACGTTCTTGACTGGCGCGACCTCGCCCATCGAACGACGTCCGAGCTTGAATCGGCTGGAATTGAGTTGCTCCTAGAGCATGAGGCGACACGGATCGATGCCGCCGCCCAGACACTCACGGCGCGAACGGCCGCAGGCGATGAAGTCGCCCTCGGCTACGACAAGCTCGTGATCGCTACCGGCGCCGAGCCGGTGCGCCCTCCCATCCCCGGGATTGAGAGCGACGGCGTCTATCAACTGCACACGATCGGCGACAGCTTCGCCCTAAACGAGGCCCTGGCTGACGAGCCTAGGGACGCGATCATCGTCGGCGCGGGCTACATCGGCCTGGAAATGGCCGAAGCACTACGCTCGCGTGACCTCGGGGTGAGCGTTGTCGAGCAACTGCCAGAGGTTCTCCCGACCGTCGATCCTGAGCTTGGAGCGCTTGTCCGGCAGGAGTTGGAGCGGCACGACGTTCGTGTCTTGGCCGGCGTTGGCGTCACCGAGATCACTCAGAGCGATGGCCGACTATCGGTCAGGAGCGCGCAGGGAGAGATCGGGAGCGCGGACATTGTGCTCGTCGTTGTCGGCGTGCGCCCACAGACGGCGCTCGCCCTAGACGCGGGCGTAGTAACCGGTGCGCGCGGAGCGATCCAGGTGGATCAGCAGATGAAGACGAGCTTCGACAACATCTACGCCGCCGGGGATTGCGTCGTCACCTATCACCGGCTCCTCGAAAGTGACGCATACCTGCCGCTCGGCACGACCGCCCATAAGCAGGGGCGTGTGGCGGGCGAGAACGCAGTCGGGGGCGACCGTCTCTTTGAGGGGTCGCTGGGGACACAGGTCGTGAAGGTCTTCGACTTTGCGGTCGCTCGCACGGGCCTGCGCGACGAGGAAGCTGAGGCGGGAGGGTTTGAACCTGCCACGGTCGAGTCCAGAGTCTTCGACCACAAGCGCTACTACCCAGGCGCGGAGGAGATCGTGATCCGCATCACCGCCGACCGAAAGACGAATCAGTTGCTCGGCGCGCAGCTAGTCGGTCACGTGTCCGCGGAGGTTCCTAAGCGAGTCGACATCTTCGCGACCGCGATCCATCACGCGATGTCGGTCGATGCGGTAAACGACCTCGACCTGAGCTACACGCCTCCGTTCGGCAGCCCCTGGGACGCCGTCCAGCTCGCTGCTCAGGAGTGGCGGCCCTGAGGGCTGGAAGGGGCGGAACTTGCGCCCGCCCCTCTAGCTGATCAGGTCAGCCCGTGCAGCCCGAGACCTCGTGCCACGGTTCCGGAATGACCCCTAACGCTGTCCCCGAACGCCAGGGACATGGACGCGGCGCGGTCAGGGCGCAGCTAGGCGTCCCAGCCAAGAGGTAGGTGTCTCAGCCAAGAGAGCCTCGCCCGGGATAACCCACTGGGAAGTGTCCAAGGACCCGGGGGGAGCGCCCGAACGAGGCTCTCTGAGCTGGCGATGTTAGCCCCCCGCTGGGACCTGCTCGGCTCGTGACCAGGCAGGTCCCAGCGGGGGATGCGTCTACTTCACTACTTGGTTGGTTGGCCGGTGACCGGGTCGAGGAAGAGCGTCTTGTTTCCGTTGCCCTTGAAGTTGAACATCGAGTTGATCGACCCAGCGATCGAGTCGAACGATCCGGGGATCCTCGGAAGGCCCCAGTTGTCCTCGATGAACTTGTCGATTGAGCTGAAGTCGGTCAGCGTGTTGCTCACGTCGCCGCTCTTCGCCCACGGCGAGATGAGCAGGAACGGCAGCCGGGGGCCGTAGCCGCAGCGGCCGTTCTGTCCCGCGAGCGGCGGATTGGCGGTTGCGTCGCCGCACAGCCCAGTGCCGGTGAGGAAGTCCTGAGGGCCGGGTGGGTTGGCAACGGCGCTGGTGTCCGACGCGTTGTGGACGCCGCTATAGACATGGTCGTAGAACCCGTCGGAGTCGTCATAGGTGACGATGACAGCGGTGCTCGACCAATCAGGCGTCCGCTCCAGCGCATTGATTTCGCTAGTGACGAACTGTTGCTCGTCGTAAGGGTCGGAGTAGGCCGCGTGGCCGTCTTCGTAGCCGGGCGCTTTCAGGAAGCTCACGGCCGGAAGATGGTCGGGCGACAGGAACCCGTGCCCGATGGCGGCCACCAGTGCGTCGAAGTTGCTGGTGTCGTACTGGTGGTTGGCCGTATTGAACTGCGGCACGCCGCCGACGAACGACTGGGTGTCGGTGCCGATCGCCGCGAGCGACGTGGGCGCCAGGTGGTGCGGATTGGACGTTGAGGCGTAGTACTGGAACGGCTCGTGGTGCGGGATGTAGTCGTCCTTGTAGCCCCATTGGCCCGTACCGCCGACCGAGACGCCGATCGGGTGCACCGTGTTGCACAGCCCCTGATTGGTGGAGTTCGGCGGCCGGTTGTTCGCATTCGAGAAGTAGGTCTTGAACTGGTCCGGAGTGAACGTGCTCGTCGGCTGGCCGGAACTACCGGTCAACGCCAAAGCCTGCGAGAAGCTCGTGCTAGGCGAGAATCCACCCTGGAACCAGCCCCAGCTGAGTCCCTTGGCATTCAACTCGTCCCCGATATTGGTGCCGGTCATCGAGGCCGCATCGCGTGTCGAGCAATCGTCGTAGTACGGCTGGGCGTCCGAGATCAACGAGTGGCCGCCGACGCCGTCGGGAACCGTGTCGCCGTCGGTGTCCGCGCCGTTGATCATCTGCCCGACACCTCCAGTGTTTCCGGAAACGAGGTTGATCGCCCCGGGTGCCGACGGGCCGAACGTGGTGCCGAAGAAATTGTCGCTCATGGCGAAGTTCTTGGCGTAGTTCCACATCCCCGTGACCGTGTTGCCGTCGTAGTAGTTCATGACGTCACTCGCCTTGCAGGGCACCCCTGTCGGGCTGTTCCCGGACGACGTGGCGACCGTGGTCGGGAACTTGTCCATCTTCCCGCCGTCAAAAGCCTTCTGCTCGTCGTTGTAGTCGTGATCCTGGTCACAGACGAGGATGTCGTTGATGTTCGTGGGATCGAGCCGACGCGGGTTGGTCTGATTACCCATCGAGTCGGTATTCGGGTTGTTCGTCAGCAGCGTCCCCTGCCCATTCAGGCCCGGTGTGTTGTACAAGCCGTTGATCTTGGCCCCCTGGGGGCCATTCCACGGCTGCCCATCACTGTTGGTGGCATTCGGGTAGGTGCCGAAGTAGTGATCGAACGACACGTTCTCCTGGAAGATCACCACCACGTGCTTGATCGGCGTCGCCGTGCCGCTCGATGTATCCGGTTTAAGCGACGCACTCGAACGCGCCGACGCCGCAGTCGTGGCGAGAGCCGCCGCGACTGCGGCCGCAGCGAATAGAACGAACAAAACGCGCTTCCGCGTCATCTATTTCCCCTTCCTCTCCCTATCGGTAAGACCGATCAGGTCGTGGACGAATCGGCGCGATTCTCCCGGCGCGCGGACGGGCGATGGGTGCCCGCCTCGCTACGAGACGGTGACGGAGGGGTTACAAGCGCTCCGCCAGTCGAAAATTTGTGCAACCCCGGCCAACCTCCAACTCCAGCCTCGGGCCGCCTGAATGTTGACTTCGTGCACTGACTCAGTCCCGGAGATAGCGACCACACGTCGTCCCAGCCCACGGACCAAGGACCCTCGCGTGGGCCAGTGTTCCGGAAATGACTCCTGACGTACGCGGGTTCGCAGCACGCGGACATGAACGTCTATCGCAAAAATCCGTGCCTTCTCCGCGCCGGCCGGCGGCTAGACTCGCCTCGTCCCGCGCTATCTGATCATCCGCAGCTTCGACGTCGAAGAGGATCAGATGCCGGTTTTCGGCCGGCGCTCTCGTGCGATCACCAAGAACGAATTACCGGAGGTCAGGTGGGAGCACAGCCACGTGGTCGTCGGCGATGAGGGGTTCGTGCGCACCTACTGCGTCTACCTGGCGCCGAGCGAGGAGGCCCTCCGCGCCCACGCGAGCAAGCTCGGCCACCACACAATCGAAGGGCTGCACGAGATAGCCGGCGACATGACTCCGGCGGACTTCCCGCCCCTCTAGGCCGACTCCCCGTTCCCAGAGAGCATGTGATCAAGCTCGAGCGAGTGCGTCCTAGACGAAAGACGCTGGCTTGGGCCAGTGTTCGGGAATGAGCCCTGAGGCACGGTGGTCGCGCCTATCGAGCACCGCCCCTTACCGGGCCGGGTTGCATGTCTCTCGAGCAGAGATCACCATTCGCGCATGACGGAAGGGCCGCGTGTTACGGCCTCGGTCGCGATCGAACTTCTCGAGCGCGACGCCGAGATGGTCATGCTCGAAGAGGCCCTGGCGAAGGCGAGGAGTGGACAGGGGCGCCTCGTGCTCGTGTCGGGTGAGGCGGGAATCGGGAAGAGTGCACTCGTCCGCAGCTTCTGCGCGGGAATCTCGGATTCGAGCTCGGTCCTGTTCGGCGCATGCGATGGACTGTTGACGCCTCGGCCGCTCGGCCCATTTGCGGACATTGCAGCGGTAGTTGGCGGGCGGCTCGACCGAACCGTTACCGCGCAGGAACCTGCGCAGTCGGTGTACGCGGCGATGGTCGATGAGTTGCGGTCGCACGAGGATGCGGTGCTCGTGATCGAGGATGTGCACTGGGCAGACGAGGCGACACTCGATGTGCTGCGTTTGCTCGGTCGGAGGATCGAGAGACTCGGCGTGTTTGCCGTTGCGACTTATCGCAGTGACGAGCTGCCGCGTACGCATCCGCTTCGCGTTGTACTTGGTGACGTGGCGACGGCAGCAGGCGTCAGCCGGTTGGTGTTAGACCCGTTGTCGCCGGAGTCCGTGGCTGAGCTCGCGCGCCCGTACCGCGTCGATGCAGAGGGTCTCTACGCGCGGACAGCCGGCAACCCATTCTTCGTCACGGAGGTGCTTGCGGGCGGTGGTGCGTTGCCGGTGACCGTTCGGGACGCGGTGCTGGCGCGCGCGGCGCGGCTAGGTCCGCAGGCGCGCAGCTTGTTGGACGCCGTCGCGACCGTGCCGTTGCGAAGTGAACTCTGGCTGCTGGAGGCGGTTGCCGGTGATGCCATGGGGGCGTTCGACGACTGCCTGTCCTCCGGGATGCTCCAGTTTGAGGATCATGCCGTCGCGTTCCGTCATGAGCTCGCGCGGCAGGCCGTAGAGGACTCGATCAATCCGCATCGTCGGGTCGAGCTGCACCGGTCGGTGTTGGAGGCGCTGTATGCCCCGCCCAGCGGTCGCAGGGACCTGGCTCGACTGGCGCATCACGCCGAGGGCGCCGAGGACACGGGGGCGGTGCTCGAGCTAGCGCCGGCGGCCGCCGAGCACGCAGCCACGGTTGGCGCGCACCGTGAGGCAGCGGCACAGTACGGACGCGCCCTGCGCTTCGCCGGTGGTCTCGTCGACGAGGAGCGCGGCGAACTCTTCGACCGGCATGCGTATGCGTGCTACCTCATCGGCGAGTTCGACGCCGCGATCGATTCTGAGCGGCAGGCCGTCGAATGTTTCCGCCGAGCGGCTAGTCGTCGGCGGGAAGGGGATGCGCTCCGCTCGCTCTCACGACTCCTTCGCTACCTCGGACGTACCGAGGACGCCATGGGTGTGGGCCGCGAAGCGATCTCGATCCTCGAGTCGGAACCCGCGGGCCACGAGCTCGCTCTCGCGTACGCGAACCTCTCCCACCTCCACCAGCATCTCGAGGAAGGCGAGGAGACGATCGCTTGGGCCCATCGCGCGATCGAGCTCTCCGATGTGGAGGCGGAGGTCTATGCGCTGACGAACATCGCCAATGCGAAGACGCTCGCGGGGCAGTCGGGCACGCGAGAACTCGAGCGGGCACTCGGACTTGCGCTCGCGGCCGGCCTCGACGACCACGCCGGACGCGCGCTGATCGGGTTCTTCTGGTGGTCTCCTCGCGGGCGCAAGTATGCAGGCGCAGACAGCGGCTTCGACCGCGCCGTGGAGTTGTGCACCGAACGTGGGTTGGAGCTGTGGCGGCTGTTTTCATACGCTTTCAAATCGCGGCTGCAGCTCGACCGCGGCGACTGGGACGGTGCTGCCGACGCCGCCAGTGTCGTCCTTCGCGATCCCCGCAGTGCTCCCGTGCCGAGAGTCGTCGCGCTGTCGGTCGCAGGGCTCGTGCGCGCGCGGCGCGGAGATCCGGAAGCCTGGCCCCTGCTGGATGAGGCGTGGGAGCTCGCCGAACCCACCGGGGAGCTGCAGCGGGTGGAGCCGGCTGCCGTCGCGAGGGCGGAGGCTGCCTGGCTCGAGGGGCGGGCGGATGCGGTCGGGGAGCTGACGGAGGCCGCATTAGCGCTTGCAGTGCGTCGTGGCGCTCCGTGGATTGTCGGAGAGCTCGCCTGCTGGCGTCGCCGAGCCGGCCTACATGAGGAGCTCTTGCTCGACGTGCCCGACCCATGGGCTGCCGAGCTCGAAGGCGATCTGCCTCGCGCCGCCGAACGATGGGTGGAGCTCGATGCGCCGTACGAAGCCGCGCTCGTACTGGCGGCGACCGACTCCGAGGATCTGCTTCTCCGCGCGGTGGAAGAGCTTCGAGCGTTGGGTGCACAGCCGGCGGCCGCGATCGTCGCTCGCCGCCTACGCGACCAAGGAGTTCGCGGCCTCCCGCGCGGGCCGCGCCCGTCGACCCGCGAGAACCCCTCCGGACTGACGATGCGCGAACTCGAAGTGCTAGGCCTCTTGGCCGAAGGCCTGCGCAATGCGGAGATCGCGGGCAGGCTCTTCCTTTCCGAACGTACGGTCGATCACCACGTCTCTGCCGTGCTTCGCAAGCTGTCGGTGCCTACGCGGGCACAGGCCCGTGACGAGGCCGTGCGTCTCGGGCTTGCGTCCAAGTTGGGCAACGCGCCCTCCCAATCTGGGTAGTCCTGCCGATTCGCCCGCAGCCGCAAGCGTCGTAGCTTCGCAGCATGCCCCGCTACCTAGTCGAGCGCGCGCTGTCCGGAGTCGCTGAGCTCTCCGTCGACGAGGTCGTCGAGCGGAATACAGACAACGGGGTTACGTGGATGCACTCGTACGTGAGCGAAGACACCGAATGGATGCTCTGCCTCTACGAGGCACCAAGCCCGGAAGCGATACGACGAGCCGCGCGCCGCAATGACCTGCCGGTCGAGCGGATCACCAAGGTGCGCATCCTCGACCCCTACTCCTACCCAGACCAACGGAGGTCGCAATGACCACGCTAAATCGCTTGCACGACCGGCCGCTGCAGGCGCGCTTGGCCACCGCCGGCGCGCTCGCCCTCGCCCTCGTGGCCCTAGCCCTCGGGTTCAGCTCGCCGGCGAAGGCCGACAGCACTTCCTGTGCCGACTCCGTGACCAGCGCGCCCACCGGGCCCGCGACGGTGTCGGCCGAAACGAAGTCGCCTTTCGGAAAGGTGCTCGTCGTGGGCTCCGGCACGTACGCGGGCTGCTCGCTGTACCTGCTCACCTCGGATCAGTTGCACGCTCTCTCGGGCGGGGTGACCCCCTATGGGTGCAGCGACAACGCGAACGACCTTGGAGCCCCCTGCGACACCGTCCTCTGGCCGGCGCTCCTCACCAACGGCGCACCAATCGCCGGACCGGGAATCAACCCTACGCTGCTGGGAACCGTGACCCGCAGCGATATCACCGGCCTGCCTGCGGTTCAGCAGGTGACCTATGCCGGCCAGCCGCTGTACCGCTTCATCTTCGACGAGTCGTCCGATGAGATCGAAGGCGCCAACCTGTTCGACCCGGTAACGAGCCCTCCGGGTACCTGGTACCTGGTCGATCCGAGCCGCGGCCTTCCCGCAACAGGCACCGCGCAGTTGGAGCTCGAAACCGCGCCGGTCAACGGCACCGGGCCGGACGAGACCGTGCTGGCAGCGACGATGAGCAATGACTTCACCACGCTGTTCCCGCCGGGCGGCGCACCCTTCCCGGTCTACACCTCGAGCGCCGACAGCGGTCATCGGAGCGCATGTCAGGGAGCGTGCTCTGCGGCAAACTGGCAGCCCGTCCTCACCTCGGGACGCGCACAGGCCGGCCCTGGCGTGGACCAGCACGCTGTGGGGATCATCGTCAGGCCAGACGGAACCCATCAGGTGACCTACAACGGCAAGCCGCTGTACCTGAACTTCGGTGATGCCTACCTCGCCGGCGTCCCGTTCTACAACAACGGAATGCCCACGATCAACGGAGCCGGCGCCGTCACCCCATGGGGAGTGTTCGACACCATCCCCGCGCTCTAACACGTCCTTCCCGTCAATAGCCCTGCCGGCTCAGGCCGGCAGGGGCCTTCTCCACACCAAGGTCGTAAGTTGGGGGTACGCGGTTGCCGCTGTCCCGGAACGACAGCGACACGCGTTGGCATGGAAGGCGCCCATTTGCCTCAGCTATGCGCGGCGCCGCTCATGCTCTAGCCTCGACTCGTGACGAGCAGTGCGCACCGCAAGGTCGTGACTGTGCTGTTCTGCGACGTCGTCGGCTCGACCGCGCTCGGAGAGTCGGTCGATCCCGAGGCGTTGCAGGCGCTGCTGGCGACCTACTTCGAGCGGATGAGCGGAATCGTCGAGTCGCACGGCGGCACGGTGGAGAAGTTCATCGGAGACGCGGTGATGGCGGTCTTCGGGGTACCGGTCGCCCACGAGGACGACGCCCTCCGCGCCTGCCGCGCCGCGGTCGAGATGCGGGAAGCGCTGCCGGAGCTCGGCGTCGAGGGCCGGATCGGAATCAACACCGGCGAGGTGCTGACCGGCACCGAGGAGCGGCTCGCCACCGGTGACGCGGTCAATGTCGCTGCGCGCCTGGAGCAGGCGGCGGAGCCCGGCGTGGTACTGATCGGAGCAGAGACGCTTGCGCTGGTCGGGGCAGCGATCGAGGCCGGCGAGAAGCGATTGCTCGAGCTGAAGGGCAAGAGCGAGCCGGTTGCTGGGTATCCGCTCATCGCGGTGCATGAAGCGGCCCAGCGATCACACGCTTCCCGCTTTGTCGGTCGGGAGCGCGAGCTGCAACAGCTCGTGGATGCGTGGGACAGAGCGCTCGCCGGTCCGCGCTGCGAGCTCGTCACGGTCGTTGGCGACCCCGGTGTTGGCAAGTCGCGCCTCGTTTCGGAGGCCCTGGAGAAGATCGACGTGCGCGTGGTGCGCGGCCGATGTCTCTCCTACGGAGAAGGCATCACCTACTGGCCGGTCGTCGAGGTCGTGAAGCAACTCCACACGCGCCCGGACGACGAGCACGCCGCGAGGGCGATCAGCTCGTTGCTCGGGGAGAGCGAGACGCTCGCCGGCACCGACGAGATCGCCTGGGGGTTCCGCAAGCTGCTCGAAGCACAGGCGCCGTTGGTCGTCTGCTTCGACGACATCCAGTGGGGCGAGGAGACGTTCCTCGAGCTCATCGAATCGACCGCGCTGCTATCAGCGGGTGCGCCGCTCCTGCTCATCTGCATGGCGCGGCCCGAGCTGCTCGACCGTCGTCCGGGCTGGCCGACAGCACTGCGCCTTGAGCCGCTGCCGGAGGACCAGGCCGGTGAGCTCGTCGGAGAAGACGTGCCTGACAAGGTGCGCGAGCGGATTCTGCGCGCCTCTGGCGGCAATCCGCTCTTCCTGACGGAGATGGCCGCGCTCGGCGAGGACGCCGAGGTGCCCGCCACGCTCCGCGCGCTGCTCGCGGCGCGCCTCGATCAGCTCGACGAGCCCGAGCGGCGCGTACTCGAGCGCGGTGCGGTCGAGGGAGAGCTCTTCCACCGCGGCACCGTGCAAGCGCTCGCTCCGGAAGAGACGGAGGTCACTCCTCGGCTCGCGGCCCTCGTCCGGCGCGACCTCGTCCGTCCCGACCGACCCCAGCTTCCCCACGACGACGCCTACCGCTTCCGCCACCTCCTGATCCGCGACGCCGCGTACGAGGCGCTCCCGAAAGCTACGCGCGCCGAACTCCACCGACGCTTTGCAGACTGGCTCGAGGAGCATGGGCAGAGCCTCGTCGAGCTGGACGAGATCCTCGGCTACCACCTGGAGCAGGCTGCGCTCTACCTGGCTGAGCTCGGTCGGCCCGAGGGTGATGTTGCCCGGGAGGCTTCCGGACGACTGGCGGCCGCCGGCGAGCGCGCGCGCTGGCGCGGAGATCTGGAGGCCGCGCACTCGCTTCTGGGGCGTGCGATGAAGCTCGTCGAAGAGCCGGATGTCCATCTGGAGGTCGGGTTTGCGATGAGCCATTTCGTCGCGAGTGACGCAGAGCCGCTCCTTGAAGAGGCTGCGCGACGGGCCGACGCCAACGCGGACGCGGCCGGCGCTGCGCTTGCACGCGCGCTTACGGCACAGATGCGGCTCTGGACCGGCGAGGGGTCCGCCGACGATGCCGAGCAGCTCGGTCTCGCGGCGTTGCCCTTACTCGAGGAGACACAAGATCACGCCGGTCTCGCCAATATCTGGTTCGCGCTCGCGAACGGCGCCTACAACTTCCGCTGTCGCTGCGACCGGATCGCGCATGCGGCCGAAATGGCACGACGCTACGAAACGCTCGTCGGCCGACCGCACAACCGCTCGGACGCGCTGTACGCGCGGGCGCTCATGGAGGGGCCGATCCCGGTCGACGAGGCGTTGCAACTACTCAATGGCCTCGACTCATGGTGGACGATTGATTCGATCCGCGCGCTCCTGCTCGCCATGAGCGATCGGATCGACGAGTCGCGTGTTCTCGCTCACGCGGCCGAGCGGCACGCGCACGAGTTAGGGCATGAGGCCGATTGGGCGAGCGGTGAACTCGAGGCTCTGTCGGGCAACCACGAGGCCGCGGCGGATCGGTTCGGCGCATGGTGCGGCTGGCTCGAGAAGCGCGGCCAGACGGCGGGGGTTGCCGGATACGCGGGATGGCATGGCCGGGAGCTGTGTCTGGCCCGACGCTACGAGGAGGCTGAACAACGCGCGGCACAGGCCCGAGAGCTCAACCAACGACTCAACCAACGAGACCCCCTCAGCCAGTCGCTCTGGCGGCAGGCCACCGCGCTCGTCGCATCTCACCGAGGCGAGCACACCGGGGCAGAGAGGCTCGCGCGAGAAGCACTGACGTACATCCTCGAAACGGACTCCCCGAAATTTCAAGCAGATACCTTCTCTGACCTCGCCGAAGTGCTCGAGGCCGCCGGCCGCCACGAAGATGCGATCGCCGCCTGGCGCGAGGCGCTCGACCGCTACGAGCAGAAGAAGATCATCCCGCTCTCCCGTCGCACGCGAGAACGCCTCTCCGCCCTCCAAGAGACATCCATCTAGCGAAGGTCACGGGGCACCTGACCCTGTCCCGTAAAGACAGCGACGCGGGCCACTTCACCGTCAGCTTCCCAAGCGGTAGTCGCACAGATGTCCGCTCATCCAGCTTGCGTAGCTGGGGATCACCGGTTCGAGCCTGGTACCGCCTGCGCACATCGCAGGAGTTACGCGATTTTCGTTAGTTGCGCCGCCGCTGGCTTGTCTGGTGGGACGCAGGCCATTCCCGCGCTGAAGCCTGCGGAGCCGATCTCGAAGGCGGCGTTGAACCGGTCGAGGTTGACGAGTGTGAGCAGCGCGGTGAGTTCGACGATCTGCTCGGTTGTGAAGTGTTTCTGCACGTTTGCGAACAGCTCGTCGCTGACCTGGACCGGGGTGCGCATCACGGCGACCGTGTAGTCGAGCGCGACCCTCTCGCGCTCGTTGAATAGTTCGCTGCTCTCGTATTGCGGGATCGCCAGCAGTTCCTCGTCGGAGAAGCCTGAGTTGCGGCAGATCTGGGAGCCGAGATCGACGCAGAACTCACAGCCGATCATCGCCGAGCCCTTCAACTCGCAGAGGTTGCGGATCCGCGCCTCGAGCGCCCCCGGCTTGCGGATCGCCCCGTTGAACCTGCCCATCGCCATCATCAACTTCGGCTTGTGGGCCCAGATCTCGATTGGCTCCATGCCGCTGCCGATCGACGCCTCGCGGCCGGTCAGCTTCCTCATCATCCGCGGCCCGAGCCGGTAGACCAGCTTCACCATCGGACCGGCTTCGCTCCTTTGAACGCCCTGAATCCGTGCCATCGAACATCCTCTCGTCACATCGTGCTGATTGCCGGGGTCTGGTAGGTATGACCCGCAACGACGGCTGGATGTGACGGATGGACGAAGTCGCGCTCGCCAACCGGTTCGATCGTCAGCGACCACGGCTGCGGTCGGTCGCCTACCGGATCCTCGGCTCTCTCAGCGAGGCTGACGACGCCGTCCAGGAGGCGTGGTTGCGGCTGCAGCGGACCGGGGCGGAGGAGATTGAGAACCTCGAAGGCTGGCTGACCACTGTGGTCACGCGGATCTGCCTGAACGTGCTCCGCGCACGCTCGACCCGCCGGGAGCAACCTCTCGACGGGTTCGTGCCTGAGCCGCTCGTCTCACCGGCGAGCCGTGAGGATCCCGAGTACGAAGCGCTGCTGGCCGACGCGGTCGGGGTGGCGCTACAGGTGGTGCTCGACACGCTCGCCCCGGCGGAGCGCGTCGCGTTCGTCCTGCACGACATGTTTGCGGTGCCGTTCGACGAGATCGCCACGCTGATCGACCGTTCGCCCCAGGCAACACGCCAGCTGGCCAGCCGGGCGCGGCAACGCGTGCAGGACACAGCGCCTGCCCCCGATCTGGACCTCCGGGTACAACGCACAGTCGTCGAGGCTTTCTTCGCCGCATCGCAAGGCGGCGACCTCGAAGGCCTGGTCGCGGTTCTCGACCCAGAGGTCGTGATCCGCAACCACCACCACGAGCGGGTGAGCGAGTTGCGAGGCGCGGAACAAGCCGCTCGCGGTGCGCTGCAGTTCAGCCGCTTCGCGCCGTTCGTCCGGCCCGCCCTGATCAATGGCGCAGCGGGCGTCGTCGCGTACGACGGCGAGCACCCGTTCGCGCTTCTCGCGTTCACCGTGCAAGGCGGGCGGGCGGTCGCGATCGACATCTTCAACGACCGGGAGTTGGTACCGAAGCTAGTCCAGCACGCGAGGTAGCAAAGTTTCCCTCGCTGAGCTTTGCGGGGGCGGAGGGGTTCGACGGCCGGTGCGCCGGCGACGTCCTTGTCTCCCCTTGGCCCCGTTGCAGTCTGCGCCTAGCCCCTGCGCGCTCGGCTGTCGCAGCGCTAGACCAAGAGTGGCAGATGAGGGGCGACGGTTCCGAGCCGGAGAACCCTGAGAGTAGTTGGTTGACCCAGCCCAGAGAGACCCGCCGCCCCGCACCCAAGGTAGGACGATCCTCATAGCGGTCGTTTGGCCCAGCCGGGCCATCCGCGCGAGCGCGAAGTCAGGGAAGGCGCGTCCCCGGGTGGTACTGGCCCCCAAAGCCCGGGCGTTACTGGCTAGAGCCAACGCGCCGCCGCCGCAGATAGGTCCCTGACCCTGCACAACTCATAGATCGATGGGCCGACCCTCGGCCTCCCCAGGATGGGCGGGAACATTTCGGACGTTAGGCGGGGAGAAGCGAACGGCCCGCGGATGGCAAGGAGGGGAGATGGGCCCGCTCGCAGTGGGGCACTTGACCCGATGTTCATCGTGCAGCAATGCGGCGCGCGACATCCCGCGACAGAGGGCATCGTCTCGCAGGCGTCCCGGTACCGGGTTCGCTGGTGCCCCGCCGTTGCGCCTCCCAGTCAGGGAAAAGGACGCTGGCCCAGGCGAGTCTGGTGTCGCCTCATGTGCGAGGAGCACGGGAAGGAGTGGCGAACTTGATCGATCTCGGCAGCTACACCAAGGAGATGTAGTCGTGAGATCGGTGGTGGAGCGTTATCTGGTGGCGGCGTTCGCGTTCATGGCTGCGGCGATCTGGCTCGGCGTCGGCCTGAAGAACGGCTTCGCGTGCCTGCTTGTGTTCGTGCTGGCCTCTCAGGCTGTGCGCCTGTATCAGCAGCGGAGTGGTTCGAGGGGCCACCGTGCAGGCTCAAGACACGAGCGGCCCTCCCGCGAGCGGTCCTCTCGCCCCAAGCGAGCGTCAGTGAAGGAGAGGGACATCCCAATTCCCACGCCGCCTAGGATCGAACGACCCCGGCCGTCTGGTCGTGTGTATGACGGCGGTCACGAGGAGATCGGTTGGCCGGTGCCGAGTGAGGCGACTTGGTAGGCGCCGGCCCTACCGGTAAGCCCCGCTGCGCTCGGCAAGTCTTCTTCGGCCATCCACGGTGAGGTCGTAGCGGCCGTGATCTTCCTCGATGTCCCCTGCAGCAAGAAGCCGGTCCAGTGGCTGCTGGAGGGGGTGCTTCAGCTGTCGGCCGAAGTTTGTTCGCGGCAACCCGACCGCCTCGGCCAGCGCATCGGAGCGGCTGCCAGGTGAGCGGCGAAGCGCAAGCAGGATCGCCTCTTCAAGGGAGGCATCGTCCATCGCCCCTCCAAGCTAGGGCTGCCGAGTGAGCGGCCCGTGAAAAGGCGAACCCCGGTTACGCTCTTGCTCGTTCCTGGTTCTGTGGCCTTGCACACCGAAGTCTCGGGGTCGGCATCAGGGCATTACCCGGTCGTCCTCGACGTTGGTGGGCGCCGTGTCGATCTCGATCCTGCTCAGGCAGTGCGGCTCCGCGACGCGGCGGCCGCTCGGGCCGGCAGGTCTTCTGCTGCACATGATCTCTCGCTCCTGCTTGATCGAGCGCTCCACCGCCGCCAGATTCTCGCCCTTCGTCGCTCTGAGGCTCACACCCTCGCGCAGCTAGCTAGTCAGCTCGGCTTGCTCGCGCTCGCTCGCGAGATCACCACGCCCGCGGCCTGAACCCCTGACCGTTTCAACCTTCGGAATCGCCGGACTGTGGCGATCGTCACGCCAGGAACAAAGCCTCGGATCTTGGCGACCCGTTCGAGCGGCGCCACAGAGCCGCAGGACTACAAGTAACCGCCCGCCGCGCGGATCGAAAGCCCCGTCTGCTCCGCCAGAGGGGTGGTGAGAGGCGTGGCCGAAACGGTAACCCTTCGCCCGCCGAAGCAGAACGGCGCCGACTGCTGCTAGCTCGATTCGTCGGGTTCGATCTGCGCGACCATCAGGACATACCCGTCCGGATCGGTGAGCTGCATCTGCTCTGACGGCCCAGGGGTTCCGTCCTCGATCTCGCCAGCGTCGATCCCGTTCGCAAGCAGTTGCTGGCGCAGCGCGGGCAGGTCGTGCGAATAAAGATAGAACAGCACCCCTTGCCCGGCTGGGTCGATCGGGTCGCCGTCCGTGGTGACCATTAGCGCGGCTTCCTCGCTCTGTAGGTCGGCCCAGATCGGCGTTCCTCTGTATTTGTAGACGCTCGCGAGGATGAATCCCAGGTGGTAGTAGAAGTCGATCGAGCGCTGAACGTCCTCGACGTGAACGAAGGGGACTAGCCCACTGACTCGCTGCTCGGGCGCGGATGGCGCTGACTTCGGCGGCCCAGGCCCTTCAATCCACGGCTCACTCATGTCCCGATTGTCCCCGATCTATCGCCGACGGGGATGGCCGAACGCGGCGGAGTATCGTCGGCGGGATGGGAGTCAAGCTCCATCGCTGCTCGACGCCTTGGAAGTTCGGCCCGTGCTGGCGCGTGCAGAAGGCGTTGGATGAGCAGGGGATCGACTACGAGGTCGTGACCGGGCCGCTAGGACTCGAACCCGCGACCTCCGGCGTGACAGGCCACGGTCGTAGCAGACCTCGGAACCTTTCGAGATAGCGATATGACCACGGATCGCAGCTGGGGGTGACCGGCTCGCGGGGCCGGGGAACGACACGAAGATAAGGGTCCCCGCAAGCTCAGATGCCGCTGAATGCGTCGAACCCGCCGTCGATGGGGATTATGGCTCCGGTCACGAACGCTGCGGCCGGCCCGGCGAGCCAGACGACCGCGTCGCTCACCTCGCGTGGCTCGCCGAAGCGGCCTGCCGGGGTTCGGGAGAGCACGGCTTCGCCGCGCGGGGTCGGGCTCCCGTCCGGGCCGACGAGCAGCGAGCGGTTCTGCCCGCCGAGAAAGAATCCGGGGGCGACGGCGTTCACGCGCAGGCGGCCGCCGGTTGCGCGACCGAGGTCGACAGCGAGCCAGCGCGTCAGGTTTTCCACCGCGGCCTTCGCGACGCCGTAGCCGGCGACCCGCGTCATGGCGCGCCGCGCAGCCATCGACGAGAAGTTAACGATCGACCTGCCGCCGCCAGGAAACGGCTCGGCTCGCATCGCCTCGCCAAGCACGCGCACAGGCAGGAGTGTTCCGTCGACGTTCAACCTGACCACATCCTGGAACGCCTCGGTCGAGAGCTCGAAGAACGAGCCTTCGTCGACGGTGGCGGCCGGAATGTTCCCGCCCGCTGCGTTGACAAGGATGTCGATCCCGCCCCAGTGCTCGAGCACCTTGTCCCGCACCACGGCGAGCTGCTCCTCGTCGAGCACGTCTGCGACCAATCCCAGCGCGTCCGCTCCGTTCCTTCGCAGCTCCTCCGCCAGTGCTTCCGTCCGCTCAGGAGACCGGCCGAGCACGGCGACCGCTGAGCCTGCCTCGGCGAGCCCTCGCGCAACTGCCCCGCCAAGCACTCCGGTCCCACCAGTGACGACAGCGACGCGTCCCGCAAGTGAGAGCCCGCTCAGGACGCTTGCTCCTGGATCCACGCATGGCGGTTGTCGAAGAACGGCACCAGGTCGCGTCCTTCTCCCGCGAGCACCCATAAGTAGTAGAGCGAGTAGCCAGGCGCGGCAACGACGGGGTGATAGCCCGACGGAATTGCCACCACATCGCCGTCGCGCACGATCTGCGCGCGCTCATCGCTGTCGTCGTAGAGGAGCTGCACCCCGAAGCCGGCTTGCGGCTTGAAGCGGTAGTAGTAGACCTCCTCGAGCGCCACCTCGTCGGGCGGCGCTTGCCGGTCGTGTTTGTGCGGCGGATACGACGACCAGTTGCCCGGCGGATTGACCGTCTCGCCGAGCACGAGCCTTCCTGCGTCCTGGCTAGAACCGAGGATCGTGCGGATGGTCCGCGACCAGTTGCTGATCCCCGCGGTACGCACGTCGTGCTCAGAAGCGGCGATCAGGCGGGCGCCGCCCGCTGGTCGATCGGAGAGCGGGGCCGCCGCCACTGCCACGGTCGCGGCTTCCTGCGCGGCGAGCGTCAACGTCTCGGTAGGCGGGACGTACACCGCATCGCCACCGGCTTCGAAGATGTCACCAGAACGAGTCGCCCCGCCAAGCTCTGAATCGCCGACCGTCACGTCGACGGTCCCCGAAAGGACAATCGCGCACATCTCACCGGCGTCGCGCAGCGTCTCGCGCTCGCCCTCGGCAAGCTGCACGAGGCGGAGGTCGATGAGGGCGGTTTCCCGGCCGCGAGCTGCAAGCGTCGCGAGCACCCGGCGAACCCTAATTGCCGGTGAACTGGCGGACTTCGCCAGGCAAGCTCGCCCGGGGGCTCCGGGCCAGGTATGCGTCGACCGCGGCGGCGCAGCGCCGACCTTCCTCGATCGCCCAGACGACGAGCGACTGGCCGCGTCTTGCGTCGCCGGCCGCGAACACGCCTGGACGCGAGGTCTCGTATTCGCTGGCGGCGATGTTCGTGTGTGCGTCACGTTCCAACTCGAGCGCTTCGACGAGTCGTGCCTCCGGGCCGAGGAAGCCCATTGCGAGCAGGACGAGATCGACTGGATGCTCTTCCGAGCTTCCTGCGATCGCGTCGAACGGGGGTGCGCCAGCGTTCCGGACCCAGTGGATTCGCTCGACCCGGCCCACGCCCGAAAGGCCGGTGGTGGAGAGCGCGAAACGCTGCTCGCCACCCTCTGCGATCGCGTACGAGCGTCGGTACTTGACAGGCCAGATCGGCCACGGCGTTAGCTCGTCTGCTCTCGTCGGGGGCGGCTCCCCGAGCAGCTCGATCTGGGTTACGGAGGCCGCACCCTCGCGGTGCGCGTTGGCGACGCAGTCAGCGCCCGTGTCGCCGCCGCCCACCACGACGACGTGCTTGTCGCGCGCCGTGATCTCCGGCCGCACCGTGCCTGCGACGTCGCGGTTGCGTGCCGAGAGGTAGTCCATTGCGAAGTGAACGCCCGGAAGCTCCCGGCCCGGCACGGATAGGTCGCGCGGGACCCGCGACCCGATCGCGAGCACGACCGCATCGAAGTCGGCGAGCTGTTCAGCCTTCGTGATCTCGATTCCGCACCGAAAGTCGATGCCTTCGTCCTCGAGCTGGCGGAGCCGCCGATCGATCACCTCCTTGGCGAGCTTGAAGTCGGGGATTCCGAACCGGAGTACGCCACCAGCCGTCTCGTCGCGCTCGAAGACCACGACGGCGTGGCCCGCGCGGGCGAGTTGTTGTGCGCAAGCGAGACCCGCCGGCCCGGAGCCGACGACGGCCACGCTGCGGCCGCTGGATTCCGCGGCCGGCTGCGGCGCGACCCAACCCAACTCCCAGGCGCGCGTGATGATTGCGAGCTCGATCTGCTTGATCGAGACCGCGTTGCCCTCCTCGATCTCGAGCACGCACGCCGCCTCGCACGGCGCCGGGCAGAGTCGGCCCGTGAACTCTGGGAAGTTGTTCGTGCGGTGGAGCTCGACGATCGCCTCGTCGAAGCGATCGCGATACACGAGGTCGTTCCAGTCGGGGATCAGGTTTCCGAGTGGGCAGCCGTTGTGGCAGAACGGCACGCCACACTGCATGCAGCGCGCGCCCTGCTCCCGCAGTTGGGCGTGGGGCAGCGGACGCGCGAACTCATGCTGGTCATGGACGCGCTCGGACGGGGGTCGTTCTTGCATGCCGACGCGGGCGATGCTCTTGAAAGCGCCCAGCCTGCCCACTACGCGAGCGCTTCTTCCGACTCGGTCGTGTAGAAGCCGTCGCCCCCGGTGGAGATCACGCCCAGCTCGAGCGCCGGCCGGTAGTCGTGCGGCATCACCGTCACGAAACGAGACGGCCGCCAATCCGTGAGCAGCCGGGCCGCCACTGCGGAGCCCGTCCGCGCCAAGTGCTCCGAGACAAGTGCGCGCAACTCCTCGTCGTCCTCAACGGCCTCGAGGCCGACAAGCTCTCGGTTGCAGCGGGCCTCGAAGTCGCCCGCGTCGTCGAGGACGTATGCCACGCCGCCCGTCATTCCCGCCCCGAAGTTGCGGCCGGTCGCGCCGAGCACGACCACGACGCCGCCGGTCATGTACTCGCAACAGTGGTCGCCTACGCCCTCGACAACGGTCCGAGCGCCCGAGTTGCGGACCGCGAACCGCTCGCCCGCAAGTCCACGGAAAAAGGCGCGCCCGCGGGTCGCGCCGTACAGCACCGTGTTGCCGACGATTGTGTTCTCCTCCGCGACGAAGCCGGCGTCCTCGGGCGGACGAACTGCCAGCACGCCGCCGGAAAGTCCTTTTCCGGCGTAGTCGTTCGCCTCGCCGTAGAGCGTCAGCTCGATCCCGGGCGCGAGCCAGGCGCCGAACGATTGCCCGGCCGCGCCGCGCAGCGTCAGCCGGATCGCTCCCTCGGGCAGTCCGGCGGCACCGTGGGCGACCGTCACGGCGTTCGATAGCAGGCCGCCGACCGTGCGGTCGGTGTTGGCGATCAGGGCCGTCTCCGTGACCGGCCGGCCGTGCTCGATCGCCGGCTGTGCCAGCTCGACCAGGCGACGGCCCAGCGTGTCGTCGGGCATCGCCGGCGGCGCCTCGACCCGCCGTCGCGGGCCGTCGCCGTGGGGCTCGGCGAGGACTGCCGAGAGATCGATGCCTCGTTCCCGCCACTCGCCTACCGCGGCATCAGTAGCGAGCAGATCGACTCGCCCGACGAGTTCGTCGAACCGAGCCAACCCGAGCTGCGCCATCAGCCTGCGCGCTTCCTCGGCGACGAAGAAGAAGAAGCGGACGACGTGCTCGGGTTGTCCGGTGAAGCGTCGCCGCAGCTCCGGATCCTGCGTCGCGATCCCAACCGGACAGGTGTTCAGGTGGCAGGCGCGCATCATCACGCAGCCTGCCGCGACGAGCGGTGCGGTGGCGAACCCCATCTCGTCGGCACCGAGTAGGGCTGCGACCACGACGTCGCGTCCGGTCTTGAGCTGCCCGTCGGTCTGTACCCAGATCCGTGAGCGAAGTTCGTTCCGGACGAGCGTCTGCTGCGTCTCGGCCAGGCCGATCTCCCACGGGATGCCCGCGTGCAGGATCGAGGAGAGCGGCGCGGCCCCCGTCCCGCCCTCATGTCCCGAGATCAGGACCTGGTCGGCGCCCGCTTTCGCGACGCCTGCCGCTACGGTGCCGACCCCAACTTCGGCGACGAGCTTCACCGAGATTCGCGCCTGCGGATTCGCGCAGCGGAGGTCGTAGATCAGCTGCTTGAGATCCTCGATGGAGTAGATGTCGTGGTGTGGAGGCGGCGAGATCAGCCCGACCCCAGGCGTGGTCAACCGCACCGAGGCGATGTAGCCGTCGACCTTGTGGCCCGGCAGTTGGCCGCCCTCGCCCGGCTTCGCACCCTGGGCCATCTTGATCTGGATCTCGTCCGCGTTCGCCAGGTAGTGGGCGTTGACGCCGAAGCGTCCCGAAGCGACCTGCTTGATGCGTGAGCGGCGCTCGTCTCCGAAGCGCTCCGGGTCCTCGCCGCCCTCACCGGTGTTCGAGCGGCCGCCGAGGCGGTTCATTGCCCGGGCGAGCGTTTCGTGCGCCTCGCGCGAGATGGAGCCGAGCGACATTGCTCCGGTCGAGAAGCGCTTCACGATTTCCAGCGCCGGCTCGACCTCGTCGACTGAGATGCCGCCACCGTTTGGGAAGCGGAAGCGCAGCAGTCCACGCAGGTTTCCGAGGCGCGCCGCGTCCTCATTCGCGGCGGCCGCATAGCGCTCATACGCTTCCGCCGAGCCGGAGCGCACCGAGTGCTGGAGGGTCGAGATCGTCTCCGCGTTCCACATGTGCGCCTCGCCGTCGCGCCGCCAGGCATAGAGACCCAAGACCGGGAGCAGCTCTCGGCCCGTGCCCGGAAACGCGCGCGCGTGCCGCTGCACCGCGCCTTCGCCGACGTCGCGCAGGCCGATGCCGCCGATGCGCGAGGCGGTTCCGGTGAAGCAGCGCTCGACGAGGTCGGGTGCGAGCCCGACCGCCTCGAAGGCTTGTGCTCCGCAGTACGACGCGATCGTCGAGATGCCCATCTTCGACATCGTCTTGAGCAGACCCTTCGCGATCCCCTTCACGGCTCTGGCCTGCGCCTGCTCGGCGTCGATGTCGCCGGCGAGCCGGCCGGACTCAGCGAGGTCGGCGAGCGTCTCGAGCATCAGGTACGGATTCACCGCGGCGGCGCCGTAGCCGATCAGCACGGCGATCGAGTGCACGGACCGCGGCTCGCCGGACTCGACCACGATCCCGGTCTGCAGGCGCGTGCCCTCGCGCACGAGGTGGTTGTTTACGGCTCCAGTCGCGAGCAGCGACGGCATCGGCACGCGATTCAGCCCGGCCCGACGGTCGGAGAGGATCAGGATATTCGCCCCGGCGGCAAGGGCGAGGTCGGCCTCGGCGCAGATTCGATCGAGGGTGGTCTCGATCCCTGCAGCGCCGTCCGCAACCGGCCACGTCGTGTCGATCGTCCACGACTTGAAGACGTCGGACTCGACCTGGCGCAGCTGCTCGAGCTCTGCGTCCCGCAGGATCGGATTGTCGATCAGAAGTTGCCGCGCGTGCTCAGGACTCTCGGTGAGCAGGTTGCGCTCCGAGCCGACGCTCGCTCCGACGCTCATCACGCTTGCTTCACGGATCGGGTCGATCGGCGGGTTCGTCACCTGCGCGAACAGCTGCTTGAAATACGAGTAGAGGAGCCGGGTCGCGCCTGAAAGTGCGGCGAGTGGCGTGTCGTTGCCCATTGAACCGATCGGCTCCTCGGCATTCGTGGCGAGGGGTGCGAGGATGACCCTCATGTCCTCCTGCGCGTAGCCGAACAGCAGCTGCCGCGTGCGCAGGGGAGATTCCGGCTCGCTGACCTGCTCGGCGTCGGGAAGGTCGGAGAGGCGAACGGCCTCGGCCTCGAACCACTCCCCGTACGGACGCCCGGTCGCCTCCTGCATCTTGATCTCCTCGTCCGAGACGATCCGCTGCTGCTCGAGGTCGACGACGAAAAGCTTGCCGGGCTGCAGCCGACCCTTGCGGACGACATTCGCCGGCGGCTCCGGCAGCACGCCGGCCTCGGAGGCGAGCACGACCCAGCCGTCGGCGGTTTCGTACCAGCGGCCGGGGCGCAGGCCGTTACGGTCGAGCGTGGCGCCGACGATCCGGCCGTCGGAGAAGGCGATCGCGGCCGGTCCGTCCCAGGGCTCCATCAGACAGCGGTGGAAGTCGTAGAAGCCGCGCAGCTCCTCGGGCAGGTCGTCGCGGTTCTCGTAGGCCTCCGGCACCATCATCATCAGTGCGTGCGGCAGCGAGCGGCCGGCGAGGGTGAGCAGCTCGAGCACATTGTCGAAGGTCGCCGTGTCGGAGCCCCCTTCACGGATCACCGGCAGCACCTTCGGCAGGTCGTCGCCGAAGAGCTCGGAGCAGAGCTGCGACTCGCGCGCACGCATCCAGTTCGCGTTGCCGCGCAGCGTGTTGATCTCACCGTTATGAGCGATCAAACGGTAGGGGTGCGCCAGCTCCCAACTCGGAAACGTGTTGGTCGAAAAGCGCGAGTGGACGATGGCGAACGCGCTTTCCAGGCGCTCGTCGGTGAGGTCGAGGTAGAAGCGGTCGAGCTGCAGCGCCGTCAGCATCCCCTTGTAGACGAGCGTCCGCGAGGAGAGACTCGGGACCACGAGCCCCGCCGCCTCCTTCTCGGCCAGCCTGCGGATGACGTAGAGCTTCCGCTCGAACGCGTCGCGATCGAGGCCGGGGGAGGCGGCGATGACCGCCTGGCGGATCCGAGGCATGGTCCGTCTAGCGGTAGCGCCCGGCACCGACGCATCCACAGGTACGTCGCGCCAGGCGATGACTTGCTGCCCCTCCGCCGTAGCGATCCGCTCGACCAGCGGTTCGAACTCCTGACCGGCAGGCTGGAAGAACACGCCCACGCCGTAGCTGCCCTGCGGCGGTAGGTCGCCGACCTCCGCGCGGAACAGCCGGTCGGGAATCTGCACCATGATTCCGGCTCCGTCGCCCGAGTCGGCGTCTGCGCCGGACGCACCCCGGTGCGCGAGGTTGGCGAGTGCGATGAGGGCGCGCCGCACAGCCTCGTTGCTGCGGGTCCCGCCGAGCTGTGCGACGAAGGCAATTCCGCACGCGTCGTGCTCGTACCTCGGGTCGTAGAGGCCGGTCGCGCGAGCTCGGTTGTCGGTACTGCTCAACGGTGACGCCTCCCTGGACGAGGGACTGGTGAGCTCTCCGCCCCTATCTGCTAGTCGGCTTGGCGGAGAGGAATGCCGACTAGCGCGAGTCGATGCGCGCGACGAACGAAAGGACGAGCTTCGGAGCGTTCGTCGCGGCGGGCATCGGATTGCCGAGTCTGATGGGTGCCGGAGGATCCGTCAAGGCCGTTCTCCGCTTGTGGTGGCTCCGTCGACTGATTGCGGCAGACGGTCACCGTCTGGCCGCCCATGAAGCCACGCTCGAGGCGCCGGACGCAGCCGGTCGGGGGCTTCGCGTTGCGGTCGGCCAGGACGAGCGCCGTCGGGACGCCCAGGAAGACGACCGCCGCGACGATTGCGAGGAAGCGGCGATCCCGCCGCTGCAGCGACCGTCGCAGCCGAGCGCACTCGGCCGGCACTACCCGCCTCCTGCCGCAAAGAGCACCGAGACGCCGCGCGGCAGCACGAGCACTGGACAGCCGGCGAGCTCGATCAGATACTCGGCCGCGGCGCTGATTCGGACGCGGCCTGTGACCGTGCCCGGCTTCGAGCCGACGACGAGCAACCCGGCGTCGCGGCTGGCGCGCTCTTCCACCGCCGCCCCCAGACGGCCGGCGAGTGATTCGGCCGTCTCCCGAGCGCACGGGTCGCCGTCCTCGCTCAGTGCCGCGATCGCTCCGATTGGCTCGCTGTCGCGCTCGGCGAACCCGGCGGGCGCGAGAGCGAGCGCGACCGGACCACCGTCGAGCAGCCGCCGCGCGGTCGGCTGCGGGTCGAGGTGCCCCTTCGCCGTCCGGTACTCCGAGCCGAACACGACCGCGGTTGCGCCGCGCTCCGCGGCGAGGTCGCGGAGGCCCTCGGCGGTCGAGCCGCTGAGAATGACATGTCGGGGCGCGTCAGGAAGGCCGACCGATGCGGCACCTTCGCGTAGCAGCACCTCGGCCTCGTCTTGCGCGAGCCGTTCGAGGCCACGCTCCGCCTCGTGTGCGTGACGGACGTAGGCGAGCTCGAGCGACGCGCCCGCACCGGCCAGCAGCCGGCCGAGCGCGAGCGCGTCCTGGTCCGAGTTGGTTCCGTCGTAGGAAACGATGATCGCAGTCATCGGGTCAGGTCGACGGCGCCGGATCAGTGGTCCCAACGGCCGCGGCACCGCCGGGTATCCCATGCGGGAAGGCAAGCGACGGGATGTCGGACGGGTAGACCTCGTGTCCGTGGATGGCGAGGTCACCTGCCTCCATCTCGGCCTCGGTCATCCGGAGCGGCACGAAGAGGGCGACGAACTTGAGGATCAAGAAGGTGCCGACACCGGAGAAGACGATCACCCACAAGGCCGTGAGCGCCTGCCATTTGAGGAGGTGCAGACCGCCGGTGACCGAGGCGCCGGGGACGATCTGCATCGCCGAATCGGCGAGCATGCCGGTGAGCAGACCGCCGAACAGTCCCGCGAAGCCGTGCGTATAGACGACACCGAGGGTGTCGTCGACCGAGCGGAACGGGCGCAGCAGCGCGAGGTAGTTGTATGCGGCATAAACGAGCACGGCTGCGATGAAACCGATCGCCATCGCTCCCCAGCCGCTGACGAAGCCGGCGGCGGGCGTGATCGCGACGAGACCCACAATCATCCCGTTGACGCTGCCGAGCAGCGAGGGCTTGCGCTTCGTCGCGTAGTCGCAGCCGAGCCAGGTGAGGAACGCGACGGCGGTGGCGAGGTTGGTGTTGAGCACGGCGGAGGCCGCGTCGACGCCCGCGTTGTACGGGTCGCCGCCGTTGAAGCCGTTCCAGCCCATCCAGAGCAGTCCCGCACCGACCGCGACCATGGCCAGGTTGTTCGGCGCGTCGATCTCGCGGTCGCGGGCGAGACGCGGTCCGATCACCGCCGCGGCGACGAAGCCGGAGACGCCGGCGGAGAGGTGGATCACATAGCCGCCCGAGAAGTCGACGGCGCCCTTGTGGGCAAAGAAACCGCCGCCCCAGATCAAGAACGCGTTGACCGTGTAGATGCAGCTTCCCCAGAGGAGCGTGAACGGGATCCACGCCTTGAAGTTCACGCGCCCGAGCACCGAGCCGAGCATCAGGATCGGCGTGATCGCGGCGAACACGAACTGGAAGTAGAGGAGGGAGGACTGCGGGAAGTCGGTCTTCCCGACCAGCGGGATGTTCCCCTGGCCCTGCAGGTCCTTGGGGCTGAGGGAGCTGCCAGGCTGGCCGATGAAGTTGCCGAAGAAGCCTGAGTGCGAGAGCCCGTGCCACGGATAGCCGAAGCCCATCTTGTAGCCGTAGAGCACCCACTCGACGAGAATGACCGCGAAGGAGACGAACGCGAGCATCATGCTGTTCACCGACCAGCGCTTTTGCATCACGCCGCCGTAGAGGACGACGAGTCCGGGGATGCTCATCAGGCCGACGAACGTCGCCGCGGTCAACTGCCAGGCGTTGTCGCCCGGGTTGAGGTACGAGGGGTAGAGGGCTGCTCCTAGCACGGTCGCTCCTTCTGTTCGCCCAACAAAAAAAGCCCCAGGACTCCTATGAGTCCTGAGGCTCCACTGCCTCTGCGGACGGCGGCATCGCCGTTCGCGTGAGCCGCACCTTAACGGGAGGACCCGCCGAGATCAACCCCGGGCAAAGAGGAGGCTGGCTGACGCATAATATGCGTGAATATGCTTATCATGCGTTTGTGTTTTCGGCGGTCATTCTCGGCGCGTCAGGTTATTGCGGGCAGGAAGTGCTCGACCGAGTGCTTCGCCACCCGGAGCTCGAGGTCGCGGCGCTCGGCTCCGACTCGCTCGCCGGGGAGTCGGCCTCGGCGCTCGACGTCCGCCTCAATGGCTCCTTGCCGAGGTTCCTCCCGAACGACGACGCGGCCGCTGTCGGCGCCGATGTCGTCTTCCTCTGTCTCGGCAACGAGCGCGCCGCGCTCGTCGAAACGTGCGAGGGGTCGGTCGTCGTCGATCTGTCCGGCGTACACCGTCTCGCGGATCCCGAGGCTGCCTTGCGCCACTATCCGGCTGCGCCGGGGGCATGGAGCTACGGGCTGCCGGAGCTCTTTCCGCCGCAAGGCGCACTGATCGCAAACCCTGGTTGCTACGCGACGGCGGCCCTCCTCGCCTTGGCACCGCTCACGGATGTACTCGATCCCGTTTCGGTGGTCGTCGACGGCAAGTCGGGCATCTCGGGTGCGGGGCGCGAGTTGAAGGCGGGCTCGCACGCGGGCTTCGTGCTCGAGAACCTCTCGCCGTATCGCGTCGGTACGCACCAGCACGCTCCCGAGATAGCTCAGATGCTCGGTTTTCCGGTCTGCTTCGTCCCGCACCTCTTGCCGGTGCGTCGCGGTCTGCTCGCGACGTGTTACGCAAAGGTGGAGGGGGACGCGCGGGAGCTGCTCGAGGCCGCGTATGCGGGTAGCGACGTCGTACGCGTCCTGCCGGAGGCCGTCGCGCCGGAGCTCGCACGCGTCCAACACGGCGACGGTGCCGAGATTGGCGTCTTCGAGGACGCAGCGACGGACATCACCATCGTCGCCTGCGCGCTCGACAACCTCGGAAAGGGCGCGGCGGGGCAGGCGCTCCAGAACGCCAACATTGCCCTCGGCCTCGAGGAAACGGCCGGCCTCCGCCTGAGTGGGGTGCTCGTATGAGCGTGACCGCTGCGAGTGGTTTCGTAGCCGCCGGCGTTCACGCCGGCCTGCGCAAGAACGAGCGGCGTGACCTCGCGCTCATCCGCTCGCTCGTCCCCACCGTCGGTGCCGGGATGTTCACGACAAATCGGGTCCAAGCGGCTCCGGTGATCCTCTGCCGCGAGCATCTCGGACTCAGGGACCCGCAGGCGGTGGTCGTCAACTCCGCCGTGGCGAACGCCGCGACCGGCGAGCAGGGCGTGATCGCGGCCCGCGCCACGGCGGCCGAGGCCGCCTGGCTGCTCGGTCTCCGGTCGGAGGAGGTGCTCGTCCTTTCGACCGGTGTGATCGGAAAGCCGCTGCCGGTCGACAAGGTGCTAGCCGGAGTTCGCTCGGCGGCTCTCCAGCTCTCGAGAACGGGCGGCGCGGCAGCGGCCGAGGCGATCATGACGACCGACACGCGCCCCAAGGAGTCGCTTGCGCGAGGGGAGGGATTCGCGGTCGGTGGGATGGCCAAGGGGTCGGGGATGATCCATCCCGACCTCGCGACGATGCTCGCGCTCGTCACGACCGACTATCCGCTCGACTCGGGCGAGCCGGCCGACTTCCTGCGACCGGCAGTGGACGCAAGCTTCAACGCGATCTCGGTCGACGGAGAGTGCTCGACGAACGACAGCGTGATCCTGCTCGCGAACGGCGCGAGTGGAATCGAGCGGACGCCCGCAACGGACGAGCAATTCGCGCTCTGCCTACGCAGGGTGTGCGCTGAGCTCGCTCGCAACATCGTCGCCGACGGCGAGGGTGCGACTGTGCTGGCGGAGATCGCCATCCGCGGTGCGGCGAGCCAGGGGGAGGCGCGCGCAATCGCGGAGCGGGTCGCGACCTCCCCGCTCGTGAAGACCGCATTGCACGGTCACGACGCGAACTGGGGTCGCATCGCAGCGGCCGCCGGTTCGGCTCGCTGGGACGGCGGCTACGCGCGTCTCGATCCCGACAAGCTCACGATCGTCATCGACGACGTGCCCGTGCTGCTCTCGGGCGTTCCGACGGGCGACGAACCGGTACTGGCGAACGGCAACTGCGCGATCGAGCTCGACCTGGCACTCGGCGCCGGCGTCGCGACCTACCTCACGACCGATCTGTCCTCCGACTACGTCCGCATCAACGCGGACTACCGGTCGTGAGCATCCTCGTCCTCAAGGTCGGCGGCGCATCGCTGGCAAGCACGCGGGTTCCGGACGGCCCGACAGTTCTCGTGCACGGAGCCGGTCCGCAGATCTCGGAGGAGATGGCGCGGCGCGGTCTCGAGCCTCGGTTCGTCTCCGGAAGGCGCGTCACGACTCCCGAGGTGCTCCAGATCGTGCGCGAGAGCTTCGAGGCCGTCAACGCAGAACTGTGCGCGGCGATCGGACCACGCGCGGTGCCGCTCTTCGGCGACGAAATCGGCCTTGCCGCCCGGCGTGTCCCCGAGCTCGGCCTCGTCGGCGAGCCGCTGCCGTGCGCGCCGGCGCCAATCGTCGATGCGCTCGCCGCCGGTCTCGTCCCCGTCGTTGCTCCTCTGGCCGAAGGCCCGCTCAACGTGAATGCCGACGAGGCGGCAGCCGCGCTCGCCGTGGGTCTCGGCGCCGAGCGGCTCCTCTTCCTGACCGACGTTCCCGGGGTGTTCCACGACGGCGAGTTACTGCAGACGATCGACGCCGCACAGGCCGAAGCGCTCGTCGGCGTGGGCCGCTTCGACGGCGGGATTGTGCCGAAGCTGCTCGCCGCCGCACGGGCGGCACGCGGCGGGCTCGTTACCGAGATCGGCTCCACGGCGGTCGTGGCGTGAGCGCCATGCTCGGGAGCGCGCTGCTGCCGGTCTACCCGCCGCCGCGAGTCACGTTCGTCGCAGGAGACGGCGTCTGGCTCGTGGACGATGCGGGCCGGCGCTATCTCGATTTCGCCGCCGGGATCGCCGTCGTCGGGCTCGGCCATTTGCACGCCGCTCCGCTCGCCGCTGCGCATGCGCAGCTCGACCGGCTCTGGCACGCCTCGAACCTCTTCGCCACGGAGCCCGCCGCCGAATTCGCAGCCAAACTCTCGGAACGCTTCGAAGGCGGCCGGGCGTTCTTCTGCAACTCGGGCGCCGAAGCGAACGAAGGCGCGCTCAAGTATGCCCGCAAGGCAACCGGCAAGACGGGTGTGATCGCTCTGGAGGGCGGGTTCCACGGCCGAACGACGGGCGCGCTCGCCGTGACCGGCCAGGCGGCGAAGCGAGCGGCGTACGAGCCGCTGCTGGACGGCATTCGCTTCGCCGTCCCGAACGACCACACCTCGCTCCACGCGGCGGCCTGCGCGGACGTCGGCTTGATCCTGCTCGAGCCCGTGCTCGGCGAAGGCGGCGTGATCCCGCTCACCGACGAGTTCGTCGCGTTCGCGGCCGCGCTCGCCGACGATCTCGGTGCGCTCCTCTGCTTCGACGAGGTTCAGACCGGCGTTGGCCGTACGGGGACCTTCTTCGCCTGGGAGCAGCTCGGAGTTCGGCCGCAGCTCGTCACGCTCGCCAAGGGCCTAGCGAACGGGCTTCCGATCGGCTGCCTGCTCGTGGCCGACGAAGCAGCGGGTGCGTTCGGGCCGGGCGACCACGGCTCGACCTTCGGCGGCAACCCGGTCGTTTGCGCCGCCGCGGGCGCCGTGCTCGACACGATCGACGAAGGACTCCTCGAGTCGGTGCGCGAGAACGGGGCGCGCTTGCTCGCCGGCCTCGCAGCACTGCCCGGCGCGGTCGAGGCTCGCGGAGCCGGCCTTCTCATCGGCGCCGAGCTCAAAGGCCCGGCGCAGCCCGTCGTGGACGCGGCGCTCGACGCGGGCCTCGTCTGCCTCACCTCTGGGCCGAATGTCCTGCGACTCGCTCCTCCGCTCGTCGTCACGGCAGAGCACGTCGATGCGGCGCTCGCGATCCTTGCCGAGGTTCTCGCATGAACCGATCCGAGCGGCACGCGGCGATCCAACGGCTCATCCGGCAACATCCGATCGCCACCCAGACCGGACTCGTGGAGGCTCTGCGCAGCGAGGGGCACGACGTCGTGCAGACGACCGTCTCCCGCGACATCCACGAGCTCGGTCTCGTCAAAGTGCGCGACGCGAGCGGCCGGCTCGTCTACGCCTTCCCCGAGGACACGCCCGGTTTCGACGCGGACGTGGCCGAGGCGCTTTCCCGCTGGGCGCTCACGGTCGAGGCGAGCGGGAACCTCGTCGTCGTCACGACGCCGTACGGCTACGCGCAAGCGCTCGCCCAGGCGATCGACGTCGCTCACCACCCGCACATCGCCGGCACGGTCGCGGGCGAGAACACGATCCTCCTCGTGTCACGCGAGCCGACGACCGGTGCGGAACTCGCGGAGGAGATCCGGATGAGGAGGCAGGCGGCGTGAGTCTTCTCGAGACCCGGAGCGGCAAGATTCTCGAGTCACTGCCGGTCGGCGAGCAGATCGGGATCGCCTTCTCCGGAGGTCTCGACACGTGCTGTGCCCTCGCCTGGATGCGCGAGAACGGCGCGATCCCGAGCGCCTTCACCGCGGATCTCGGCCAGTACGACGAACCGGATATTGCGGCGGTCCCTGCGCGCGCGAAGCGGTACGGCGCCGAGGAGGCCCTACTCGTCGACTGCCGCGACGCCCTCGCGCGGGAAGGTCTCGCGGCACTGCGCTGCGGCGCCTTCCACATCAGCACCGCAGGCCGAACGTACTTCAACACCACTCCGCTCGGACGCGCGGTCACCGGGACGCTGCTGGTCCGCGCGATGGTCGAGCACGGCATCGAAATCTGGGGCGACGGCTCGACGTACAAGGGCAACGACATCGAACGCTTCTACCGCTACGGCCTGCTAGCGAACGAGCGGCTGCGGATCTATAAGCCATGGCTCGACGAAGCGTTCGTGGCCGAGCTTGGCGGGAGAACCGAGATGAGCGAGTGGCTCGCTGCGCGCGGCCTCCCGCACGGCATCTCTGCCGAGCTTGCGTACTCGACCGACGCGAACCTTCTCGGCGCGACTCACGAGGCGAAAGATCTCGAGCTGCTCGAGACGAGCATGAAGATCGTCGAGCCGATCATGGGCTGCCGCTTCTGGGAACCGGCCGTCGAGATCGAGCCGGAGGTCGTCACGATCGGTTTCGAGGGGGGAGCGCCGGTCGGCGACCCGGTGGACGTGATCCGCTGGGCGAACGAGATCGGCGGCCGGCACGGGCTCGGAATGTCCGACCAGATCGAGAACCGCGTCGTCGAGGCAAAGAGCCGCGGCATCTACGAAGCGCCCGGCATGGCGCTCCTCCACATCGCCTACGAGCGGCTTCTCACCGCCCTCCACAACCAGGCGACGCTCGAGTGTTACGTCGAGGATGGACGGCGGCTCGGCCGGCTGCTCTACGAGGGCCGTTGGTTCGATCCGCAGGCGCTGATGCTGCGCGACTCGCTCGAGCGCTGGGTCGCGTCCGTCGTGACCGGCGAGGTGACGATCGAGCTACGCCGCGGCGACGACTACACGATTCTCGACACACAGGGCGACCTCACGTACGACTCGGCGCGCCTGAGCATGGAGCGGAGCGAGACCGCGTTCACGCCGCGCGACCGCATCGGCCAGCTCGCCGTACAGGTCAACGACCTCGCCGACACGAGGACGCTGCTCGAGCGCCTGGGTGTGCGGCCGCTGTGACCCTGTGGTCCGGACGGGTCGCCGCAGAGCTCGCGCCGGAGGTGTGGGCCTTTTTGCGCGCCGACGATGCCGAGCTCCTGCCGTACGACGTGGCAGGAACGTTGCTCCACGCCGAGCGGCTGCATGCAGCCGGGATTCTCGACGACGCCGAACTCGAGGAAGTGGGGGAGACGCTCGCCCGCCTAGCCGCTGTGGACCCGACGGCGGAGGACGTCCATTCGTACCTCGAGGCGGAGCTCGGGGCCGTCGGACGCAAGATCCACGCGGGCCGCTCTCGCAACGACCAGGTCGCGGCAGCGGTCCGGCTGTATGTCCAGGCTGCATGTGTCGAGGCGGACGCGGCGCTGGCAGCCTTCGTGGTCCCGCTGCTCGACCATGCCGAGCGCGAGGCGGAAACGCCAATGCCGGGCTACACGCACCTGCAACGAGCACAGCCGGTCACGCTCGGTCATCACCTGCTCGCCTGGGCCGAGATGCTGGAGCGCGACCGGGCGCGCTTTCGCTTCGCTGCCGAGCAGGCCGCGCCGTCGCCGCTCGGTGCGGGGGCTCTCGCCGGCTCCACGCTGCCGCTGCCACCGCCGCCGAACGCCGTCCGCAACTCCCTCGACGCGGTGGCCGACCGCGACTTCGTCCTCGACTACCTCTACGCCGCCGCCGTCCTCTTCACGCACCTTTCGCGGATCGGCGAGGAGCTCGTCCTCTGGACGACCCGTGAGTTCGGTTTCGCCGGGCTGCCCGAAGGCGCGGCCACCGGCTCCTCGATGATGCCGCAGAAGCTCAACCCGGATGTCGCGGAGCTCGCCCGCGGCAAGGCGGGGACGGCGATCGGGCGGCTCACCGGGCTCCTCGCGGTGGTCAAGGGACTGCCGCTTGCGTACGACCGAGACCTGCAGGAGGACAAGCCGCCGCTGTTCGCGACGCGCAAGGACGTGGCCGGCGCGCTCGGCGCGCTGACGGTGCTGGTAGCCGGGCTCGAGTTCGAACGGGAACGACTTGCAGAGGCGGCGTCCGACCCGCTCCTGTTCGCGACCGACGCGGCGGAAGCGCTCGTCCTCGAAGGTGTGCCCTTCCGCGACGCCCACGAGCAGGTGGCGAGCTCCGTGCGTAACGAGACATTCGAGCCACCGCCTCGAGTGCAGCGCCTGGGCGACGTCTCGGCCGCCGTCTCGGCGGCAAAGGAGCGCTGGGAATGCTGACCGTCTCCCTTGCGGGTCGCGACCTGCTGCGGATCTCCGACCTCGTCCCTGCCGAGGCCGAGGCGATCCTCGACCTCGCCGTCGACCTGCGTACGAACCCGAGGCAGTCGCTTCTTCCCGGCGCGACGCTCGGCCTCTATTTCGCCAAGCACTCCACGCGCACGCGCGTCTCCTTCTCCGCCGGGATCGCCCAGCTCGGCGGCTGTGCGATCGCTCTCACGCCCGAGGAGCTGCAGATCTCTCGCGGCGAATCGCTGCCCGACACCGCTCGCGCTCTTTCCGGCTATCTCGATGCGCTCGCTGTCCGCACGCACGAGCAGGCGGAGCTCGAGGCGTGGGCGGAGTGGGCCTCGATCCCGGTGATCAACGCCCTCACCGCAGACGAGCACCCCTGCCAGGCCCTCGCCGACGCGCTCACCATTCGCGACCGGCTCGGCTCGCTGGAGGGCGCACGAGTCGCCTGGGTGGGAGACGGCTCGAACGTCCTCGCCTCTCTCGCAGCGCTCGGCGAGCTGCTCGGTTACGAAGTCGTCGCGGCCTCGCCGGCCGGCTACGAAGCCAAGGGGGTCGAAACGGTGCTCGACCCGCGGGAGGCCGTCGCCGGAGCCGACGCTGTGGTCGCCGACACGTGGATCAGCATGGGACAGGAGAGCCAACGCGCACGGCGGCTACACGACCTCGAGCCGTACCGCCTCGACGACGCGCTTCTTGCGCTCGCCGCGCCCGACGCATTCGTCCTGCACTGCCTCCCGGCGCACGCAGGCGAAGAAGCGACCGCGGACGTGCTCTACGGTGAACGCTCCGCCATCTGGGACGAAGCCGAGAACCGCCTACACGTCCAGAAAGCTCTCCTTCTGTTGTTGCTGGAGCGTCCCGAGTAGCGTTTCCCTCGAACGCTCTTGTCAGTCCCATGTGTCACCAACGGGGGCTACTGGGGCTCACTCCTTCGAGCTTGGCGAGTGTTTCCGAATAACCCCATGTCGCTGTTCCCGAACGACAATGACGCTCTCAGCTCGCGGCTGCCTGGGCCTGCTGGCGTAGCGCTTCGGCTTCGGCCAAGGCCGGCTTGTACCCCATTGAGGCGAAGAGTTCGCGTGCCTTGGCAAGTGGTTGCTCAGCACTGGGATCACCGAGGGCGTGGAGGCAGCGGCCATGGCCGAGCAGCGCGTACGCGCGCTCGGGGACGTTGCCGAACTCGTCCCAACCCGCGGCCGCCTCTTCGTAGAGCCGGACGGCGGTCGCAGGATCACCGTCGACTTCCGCGAGTTGGGCGCGGGCCGAGGTCAGGATGTGCCGAGTAACGGGGGCGTTCGAGTCGAAGCGGCCGACGAACCGCTCGGCGAGGGCCGATTCATCGAGCGCGAGCGCCGTGCTCACGAGCAACCTGAGGTGCGAGGCCGTGCCAGCCCACATGTAGCCGAGCTCGTCGAGCTCTCGCAGGGTTGTGCGCGCCAACTCGGCCCGACCTTGAGCAAGCAGCACATAGGCGCCAGCGGCCAGCGCCATTCCGACGAAGGCAGGGAGCCCTGTCTCGCGGGCCGCATCCACCAGCTCCTCGACGCCGCGGGCCTGCTCGGGCGAACCGCGCTCGGCGAGCAGCTGCATCCGCAGCGCTCGCAAGTCGATCCAGGCCATGTCGCCGCTGGCCTCAAGTGGTACAGCGCTTCGGTCGGCCTCGGAAAGCGCCTCCTCGGTCCGGCCGAGCTGGGATAAGAGCTCCGGGATGGAGGACGAATTCTGCAGTGCGACATCGACGATTCCGCGTCGCTCACAGAAGGCATTGGCGTCGGTAAAGGCAGCGAGCGAGGCTTGGGGCCCCTCGGCCGCAAAGATGGCGAGGGCGAGGTTGCCGTAGATGACCGCGGTCTCGCGGCCGAGCCCCTGTTCGAGGCCGAGCTGGAGAGCTCGCCGCAAGTCGTCGAGCCCTTTCTCTCCCTCTAGGGCAAGGCCGCGTAGGTGTAGGGCGAACGCCGGTTCGGGCAGGCCGAGTTCTGCGGCGAGCGCGCACGCTTTCTCCGCGCCTTTGAGCACTCTCGGGACATCTTCTGTGAATAACCCGCGGCCGGCGTTGTAGGTGTACGCGGCCACGAGCTCCGGCCCCGGGGGCTGAGTCTCGAGCAGTTCGATGGCTTCTGCGAGCATCTCCTCGCACCGTGGGTCACCGAGACGGTGCGACACGTTGGCCATGCGGGTCAGGACGCGGCCGATTGCCACCGGATCGTTTTGCTGGCGGTAGAGATCGACGGCTTCATCGAGCACCTGCCTCGCCTCCTCGAGCCGGCCCTGCTGTTGGACGGCGAGCCCCCAGCGCTCCACCAGCACGGCCCGTGCGGGGTCGTCGTTCGGGGAGAGCTCGAGGGCGCGCGAGAGCTGTTGTGCGGCGCGGTCGACGTCGAGGGAGAGGGTCCGCGCGCCTGCCATTGCCAGGTAGCGAACGGCCTGCACCTGCAGCTGCTCTGTGTTGTCGCCGCCTGCGGCCCGTGTCAGCTCGAGCGCGGACTCGAAGTGGTACGCGAGCACGTCGGCGAGGTCCTCCACGCGCTCTCCGGCCTTCGCCTCGAGCCAGGCGGCGGCCGCCTCGTGACGGGCGGCCCGCGCCGCGCGTGGGATCTGCCCGTAGCAGACGTCCCGCACGAGTACGTGCCAGAAGGCGTATTCGTGCTCGCCCTCCATCGAGCCGGCGCGCGTCGGCCGGACAAGCTCCTTGCGCGCGAGCTCGTGCAGCGCCTGCTCGACCTCGGCCGGGTCACGGTCGCCCATCGACGCGAGCGCGCCGGCCCAGAACACCTTGCCCAGAACCGACGCGTCCTGGAGCAGGTTCTTGCGGTCGGAAGCCAGCGTGTCGAGGCGAGCGGCGATGAGGGCATGCACCGAATCCGGCACCTCGCCTTGGTCGCCCGGGCCACCGCGATCCGCGAGGAGCCGCACGAACTCCTCGGCGTATAGGGGGTTCCCGCCTGCCTGCTCGAGCAGCTGTTGCTGCGTCTCGGCAGGGAGCACCGTGCGCTCGAGGAGCGCCGAGACGAGCTGAGCGGTCTCGGTGTCGCTGAGCGGAGAGAGGTTGATCCGTTGCACGTTTCGGGCGTCCGCTCCGAAAGTCGCACGGCGCTCGTAGAGCTCGGGACGCGCGGTGCAGAGGAGCAGCAGCGGCACGTCCTCTGCCCAACCCGCGAGACGCTCGAGGAAGGCGAGCAGCGCCGGATCCGCCCAGTGGAGATCCTCGAAGACGAGCACTGTCGTCCGCTCTACGGCGAGGCTCTCGCAGTAGTGCCTCCAGGCGGCGAACGACTCCTCTTGGGAGGTGGGTTCGGCCGGTGCGCCCACGAGCGGCGCCAGCCGGGCCACGAGCCACGCGCGCTCCGGGTCGTCGTTGGCCATCGACTGCTCGAGCTTCGCGGCGGCCTGCGCGGGCGAGTCCGACTCGAGAATGCCGCATTCGGACTTCACGATCTCGCCGAGCGCCCAGAACGAGATCCCGTCGCCGTACGGAAGGCAGCGGCCCTGGCGCCAGCGCGTCAGTCCGGTCTGGCCGTCCGCGTGGGTGAGCAGCTCGGCGCAGAGACGGCTCTTGCCCACGCCGGGCTCGCCGACCACCGTCACGAGCTGACACGAGCGCTGCTGCGCCGCGCGCTCGAAAGCCCCAATCAGCAGCGTCTTCTCGAGCTCGCGCCCGACGAGCGGCGTCGTGAGCCTCCGGGTCACGTCCGACCCGAGTCGGGCATGCGCACGCAACGGGCGCCACAGCGCCAGCGGTTCTGCCTTGCCCTTCACCGCCACGGGCTCGAGCGGCTCCCAGTCGAAGGCGCGCTCCGTGGCTCGATAGGTGGCTTCCGAGACTGCGACCGCGCTTACCGGAGCCACTCCTTGCAGCCGCGACGCGGTGTTCACGACGTCGCCGGTCACCAGCCCTTCGCCGAGCTCCGGCCGAGCTTCGAGAGCGACGACGGCTTCACCGGTATTGATCCCCACGCGCACCTGGAGCGAAAGCGTGGGATCGTGAGCGTTCAGCTCCTCGATCGCCTCCAGCATCCGGAGGCCGACCCGTACAGCCCGCTCGGCGTCGTCCTCATGCGCGACGGGCGCGCCGAACACCGCCATCACGGCGTCGCCGACGAACTTCTCGACCGTGCCCCCGAACCGCTCGATCTCCTCGCGCAACCGCCGGTGATACGGCCGAATCCGCGCCCGCACGTCCTCCGGATCAGCGGCTTCCGACGCGGCCGTGAAGCCCACTAAATCGCAGAACAGCACCGAGATGACCTTCCGCTCCTCTGCCGTCGCCGACTTTGCCTGGCTCAGCGGCGCAGCACAGAACGGACAGAACGGAAACTCGCCCGGCAACTCATTGCCGCATGAAGAACACGTCGCCACCGGCCGAGTCTAAGCCGCCCAAACCCCGGATAACAGGACGCGCTCACGGTAGGCCGCGCGTCGCAGTCCTCCCCGAACAGAGATATTCACCCTTACGTCCCGTAGAGACAGCGACACCACCAGGGAGCGTCGCTCGAGTGGGCGAGCGTTCTCTCACCTGACCCCTTCGCGATAGCCGTATCACCAGGCGCCAGACATCGTAGTGCCGACGCGAAATGCGTAGAGTCGGCCCCCGTCCAACTGATGGAGGAGCGAAGTGACGAGCATCTACGCAGTTGTCGACCCCGCGACCGGCGAAACGGTCAAGGAGTATCCGACGGTCACAGATGACGCGCTGTGGGGCGCGATTGCACGCGCGGACCAGGCGCACCGGGGGTCGCAAGCTTCGACTGTCGCCGATCGCGCCTCGCTGGTGCGGCGCGTCGGCGAGTTGCACTCCGAACGGCGGAAGGAACTCGCGGAGATCATCGTCGCCGAGATGGGCAAGCCGGTAGGACAGGCTCGAGGGGAGGTCGACTTCTGCGCGTCGATCTACGAGTTCTACGCCGACAAAGCGGAGGCTTTGATGGCCGATGAGCCGATCGAGCTCCTCGGGGGTGAAGGGTCCGCCGTGGTTCGCCGCAGCTCGCTCGGCGTCCTGCTGGGGATCATGCCGTGGAACTTTCCCTACTACCAGGTCGCCCGCTTTGCGGGGCCGAACCTGATCATCGGCAACACGATCCTGTTGAAGCACGCGCCCCAGTGCCCGCAGTCGGCCGAGGCGATGGAGCAGATGTTCGCCGACGCAGGCTTTCCCGACGGCGCCTACGTGAACATCTATGCCACGAACGAGCAGATTGAGTGGGTGATCGCCGATCCGCGGGTCCGCGGTGTCTCCGTCACCGGCTCAGAGCGCGCCGGCGCTGCGGTTGCGGAGATCGCCGGCCGGAATTTGAAGAAGATCGTGCTCGAGATGGGCGGCTCCGACCCCTTCATCGTCCTCGGCACCGACAACCTCGATGAGACGGTCGAGGAGGCCGTCGCTGCGCGGATCGACAACGCGGGCCAGTCGTGCAACGCCGCGAAACGGATGATCGTGATCGACGAGCTCTACGAGCCGTTCCTCGAGAAATTCACGGCCGCGCTCACCGCCGTGAGACAGGGCGATCCGCACGAGCGCGGGACGGAGCTCGGGCCGCTGTCATCTCAGATCGCATCCGACCGCCTCGAAGACCAGGTTCGGCGTGCAGTCGAGCAGGGCGCGACGATCGTCGCCGGCGGCAAGCGCAACGGCAACTACTTCGAGCCGACGGTGCTGACGGACATCAAGCCCGAGAACGACATCTACCGTGAAGAGCTGTTCGGCCCGGTCGCGCAGGTCTATCGCGTGCGATCGGAGGAGGAGGCGGTAGCGCTCGCAAATGACACGCCATTCGGACTCGGCTCATACGTGATGACGAACGACCCCGAGCAAGCCGAGCGTGTCGCGGACGGGATCGACGCCGGCATGGTCTACGTGAACATTGTCGGCGCAGACAGTGCCGAGCTGCCGTTCGGCGGCACCAAACGCTCCGGGTTCGGACGCGAGCTTGGCCGCTACGGCGCGGACGAGTTTGTCAACAAGAAACTGATCCGCATCGGTTGAGTCGGAGAGGATCGACTCTTCCCAGGGAAGCGACTTCGGCTGACACACAACCCGCGGGGGTTACTGGTTCGAGCCCAGTACCGCCGATCCCGGTGCCGCCGCGCAAGATGTGCCAAGGGTGATTGGCCGTTCGGCCCTTCTCTAGATCGCGTTCTGGACGACGGTGGGGTCGAAGCTCACGGGTCGGCGACTTTGACGAGGAGCTTGCCGCGATTCTCGCCGTTCAGGAGGCCTATGAACGCGCTTGGGGCCTTGTCCAGCCCCTCCATGACATCCTCTCGGTAACGGAGGCGGCCTTCGCGTAGCCATGCCGTGAGCCGCGCGAGCGCCGGTTCGAACAGGTGGGCGAAGTCGGAGACGAGGAAGCCTTCCATGCGCACTCGCTGCACGATCAGGAAACGGAGGCTATTGGGGCCGCCTTGCGGCGGCACCTGGTTGTACTCGGAGATCTGACCGCAGATTGCGACGCGCGCGTTCTGCGCCAGCCGTCTGTGCACGGCGGCCGAGATCTCGCCGCCGACGTTGTCGAAGTACACGTCAACGCCGTCGGGGCATGTCCGCTTGAGCGCCTCGGCGGCGTCTTCGGTTTTGTAGTCGATCCCTGCGTCGTAGCCGTACAGCTGCAGAAGGTCGTCGAGCTTCTCAGTCGAACCGGCGAGACCAACCGCGCGGCAGCCTGCGATCCGCGCCAGTTGTCCGACGATCTGGCCGACCGCGCCTGAGGCGGCAGAGACGACGACGGTGTCTCCCGGCAGCGGCCGGCACACCTCGAACAAGCCGAAGTAGGCGGTCAGGCCGGTCATCCCCAGCACGTGAAGCGCGGTCGAGATCGGGGCGACTTCCGGGTCGACCGGGCGGAGGTGATGCGCCGGCGCCGCGGCGAACTCCTGCCAACCGAACGGCCCTACCACGATCTCGCCGGCGGCGAAGCGCCGGGAGCGGCTCTCGACCACCTCGCCGACACCTTGTCCCGCCATCACCTCTCCGAGCTCGACGGGTCGCGCGTACGAACGCGCCTCGCTCATACGGCCCCGCATGTAAGGGTCAAGCGAGAGCCAAAGGCCGCGAACCAGCACCTCGCCGTCGCCTGGCTCCGGCGGCACCGACTCGACTAACGCAAAGTCCGACTCCTTCGGCTCGCCAACCGGGCGCGAAACAAGTATCACTTGGAGGTTCGGCGCCATCGACGCGATCCTACGCCGACATGCATTGCCGCGAACGCGGCCTTGCCCAGCAATGGCCCAGCCCTAGCCCGCCGGGCGAGCGAGCCTCACGACACCCCCGGCAGAAGCACCTCGCCGCAGATAGGGCAGTCCGTCGGCGGCTCGCCCTCCCATGCGATGAATTCCCCGCAGGACGGGCACTCGGTGCGTCCGTTCGGAAGGCCGGGGGGTCCTGGTGCGCAGCTCCTGCATGCCGGATGACCTCCTTTCTACGGGCGGTGTTACCGCAGTCCCTACGGGCAGAGC
>CAWFVH010000013.1:0-33546 GCA_963819275.1 uncultured Actinomycetes bacterium
CAGCGCGCGCGGGCAGACCGGGCGAAGCGAGGGACGAACCTGACTCGGGGACTCCTGCTCCTGGTGCCGACCGTGGCTGCGCTTGCGGTGTTCGCGTTCCCCGCGGGCGCGTCGGGGCCGGAGTCGATCGCGTTCGAGTCGAACCGCAACGGCAACTCGCAGATCTTCACGATGAACCCCGACGGGACGAACGTCCAGCAACTCACGGACGACCTGTCCACAGTGACCGACTCGCTGCCGTCGATCTCCCCAAACGGTCATACGGTGGTCTACCAGAGCACCTCCGCTGGGGTCACCCAGATCTGGGCGATCAACGGCGACGGCACCAATCCGCGTCAGCTCACCTCGCTGGGATCGAACCAGCAGCCGACCTTCTCTCCGGACGGGAAGAAAATCGCTTTCGACAGCGACCGCGGCGGATTTTTCCAACTCTTCGTCATGAACGCCGACGGCTCGGGCCAGACGCAGGTCATGGACACCGACGGAGCCGTGGGCGGCTCGTCCTGGAGCCCCGACGGCTCGCAAATCGCCTACAACGACGACACGAACGGAACGAACGAGATCTTCACGGTGGACGTCGCGTCCCAAGCCGTCACCGGGCCGCTCACGACAGCTACGACAGACGGGGCGAACAGGAACCCGCACTGGTCGCCGGACGGCTCGAAGATCCTCTTTGTCAGCAATCGCTGCGATATCGGGGGATTGGCGGAGGCCCCGATTTGCGGGGGCGGCGAGTCCGTCTTCCTCATGAACGCCGACGGGTCGAACCAGCAGAACCTCACGCAGGCGCCGATCTTCGACGCGGACCCTGCCTGGTCGCCCGACGGTTCGAAGATCGCGTTCGTCCGCGATCTCGGCGGTCAGAACTTCAACGTCTTCATGGCCAACGCCGACGGGACGAATCAGGTCCAGCTGACGAATGGGTCGGCGCCGTCGCGGAACTCGTTCCCGAACTGGGGCACGCAGGTCAGCGCCGGCGGCCAGCTGTCGGGAAGCAGCGCCCAGTCGGTCGTCAAGCCCGTCGACCTGTCCGCGGCCGGCGACTCTGACTGGGCCTTCTGGGGTAACAACAGCGCGGGCGGGGATCTGCCGCCGTCGGCGCTGACCCCGAGCGAGACGAAGACCACCGGGGGACGGCAGATCAGCGATCTGAGCATCGTCAACGGGGACGGCACGCCCACGCGCGGCTTTGGCGGTTTCCCGGACAGCTCGCTCCCCTTCAACTTTGACTGGACGGACGGAGCCCCGGACGCCACCGGCACCGCCGCCCTCGGCGGCATCGCAGCGCCCGCGCTCGGGCAAGGCCTGTCGTTCACGGTCCCCGCGGACACGTCGATGCGGAGGCTCACGATCTGGACGTCTGCTCACTATGCGGACGGGACGCTGACCGCTCACCTCTCCGACGGGAGCGCTCCCGACTTCGTGCAGACGATCCATGCGCTCCCGAGTTCCCCCGGCCCGAGCCAGAACCTGCCTGCGATCTTCACGCTCGACTACAGGGCTGCGACGGACGGCGAGACACTGACGGTCACGTGGACGCAGTCCGCGAACGACAACGGCTGCGTCGGCTGCCAGGACATAGCCATCTACGGCGCCGCCCTCTCCGCAGGACTGTCGAACCTGACCGTGAACGCGGCGCCGTCGAACGCCGGCGCCGGGATCGACGAGGTTCCGCTGAACACCATTCCGAACGCCTGGCTCTCGTTCTTCGCGGGATCGACGAACTCGACGCCGGTGGGCTCGACTCCGGTCGGGTCGACGCCGGTGGGCTCGACTCCGGTCGGGTCGACGCCCGTGGGTTCGACGCCGGTGGGGTCGACTCCGGTCGGGTCGACGCCGGTCGGTTCGACACCCGTGGGTTCGACGCCGGTGGGATCCACCGGTCTGTTCGACTTGCCCGTGGGCTCCACGCCCGTGGGCTCGACGGCTCTCTCGTCGGTGCTGCTCTCGCAGATCCAGCTTCACGGCGTCACCTGGGATCAGATCCTGTGCGGCCCGCTGCTCGGCAAGCCGCTGAACTCACTCACGCTCCAGGACGTGGAGGACAGCTCGGCGGCGTGCTCGGACGGCAAGACGTCGCTGCAGCACCTCAAGGCGTTGCCGATGAGCCAGGTCGATCTCGGCACGACGCTGCTCCGGACGGTGCACTGGTCGACGCTGTTGGTGGGCAACACGCCGCTCTCCGCTCTGCCTGGCGGCTTCAACGCCTGGTGTGGCACGAACGGCGAGATCCCCAACAATGGTGGCGACTGCACGAACGCAGGCCCGACCACCACCGTGCTCCAGATGGACGTCGCCGGTCAGCTCGGCTCGGCGCCGGTCGGCTCGACGCCCGTCGGCTCGACGCCCGTGGGTTCGACGCCCGTCGGCTCGACCCCGGTGGGCTCGACTGACGTGACCGCCTCGCTGCTCGCGAACATCCAGCTTTCCCAGATCAACCCACTCGCGCCGGTCGTCAACTGCACCGGAAGCTTCAGCTGCGCGGGGAAGACGCTCGGTGACGCCTATAAGGCCGACGCGATTCTGCCGACGGCGACCTTCTCGGACATCGCCGCCGCGATGGCCGTGAACAACATCACGATCAACGATCTCGTCGTCGCGATCATCGGCGCTGCCGGCTTCCCGTGGGAGACCCTGCCGATCCAGGGGCTCCAGCCCTATTCGGCGACTCCCTCCCAGGTCACCTACGCGATCGGCAACAGCGTCGACTGTTCGATCGCGCCGGAGTACGTGATCAGCGCTCACCTGCCGAAGGGCTTCTTCCCGGTCAACGGCTCGGCTCAGTTCAAGGTCGGCAACAACGCTGCGCAGCCGGCGGGAGACCCGACCGTGGTCGGTAGCGACGAGGCGGCCGCGGCGAAGAACAACCAGTACCGGTGGACGGTCGATTGTCCGGCGGGCGATACGAGCCTCGAGGCCATGACGCTCACATTCAAGGCCTGGGTCGGGCTGACCCTCGGCACCTTCTCGACGCATGTCACCGCGGAGACGGCCGCCACCTCGATCGGAGTGACAGGTGGGCCGGTCACCGTGCACCAGAATCCCGAGGCGAGCGACTCGTCCAGCGCGACCGAGATCCAGCCGGACACCTTGGTCGCCGGGCACATTGGGTTCAGCGGCGAGCAGGCCTTCTACAAGGTGAAGCTCGACGGCCTGCCGACGGGTACGAAGATCTCCGCCTTCCTCAATGTGCCCTCCGGTGCTGACCTCGACCTGACGATGAGCGTGCCGGCCGCGCCGTCGTTCTTCACTACGCCTGTCGGCTCGACGCCGGTCGGCTCGACGCCGATCGAGGACTCCGCGGTCGGGTTCTCGGCGAACGGCCTGGCGCTGCCGCCCGACACGCTGCAGGACGTGCCGGTGGGCTCGACGCCCGTCGGCTCCACGCCGGTCGGCTCGACCCCGGTCGGGAGCACGTCGGCCAACCGCGGAGGCGGGGTCAACGAGGACGCTGGGATCATCACGGCCGGCCAGAGCGGCTACGCGACGATCGGTGTCAGCGGCTACAACGGCGCGACCAGCACTACGCCGTTCGTGCTGCGCGTACAGGAGAAGCCGCCGCCGCCGCTGCCGAACTGCCCGGCGAGGACCTGGCCGAACAACACTCCCCCGTCGAGCTTCCCGGCCGGGGCGCTTCCGAGCTCGCTCCCGACCACCACGAAGACGCTCTTCATCGTCGACAAGCAGCGGCTGACCGCGATGTACGGCAGCACGGCAGTGACGACGCTGCTCAACTCGCTCAACACGCTCGCCGCACGCTCCGAGGTCGCGGGCACCGTGCTCTTCGTCGACGGCGATCCGGGCGTGCGCAGCGCCTACTCCGCGTGGGATGCGACTCCGTGCGACACGACGGCCCGCAACAACGTCGTCAGATCGATCAACGACGTCGTCGCGTCGTACCGCAACTCGGCGACCGGGCTCCCGAGCCTCCATTACATCGTTCTCGTGGGCTCCGACGAGGCCGGCCCTCCGATGGCGGACGCGCCCGATCCGGTCCTGCTGTCGCCGGAGGAGAACGAGGCGGCCGACCTCGCGTTCACGACGAACGGCCTGACGAAGGGGAACGCCCTGTACGCCTCGGCTGCGAAGAACCAGATCCTGACCGACGGTGCCTACGGCGCCTTCACGAACATCCCCTGGCTCGGCCGCAGCTTGCTCCTGCCGCAGATCTCGGTTTCGCGCCTCGTCGAGACGCCGGGGGACATCACCGGTCAGATCAACCGGTATCTGTTGAGCTCCGGGTACACCGGCACGCCGCAGAGCGGGGTCGGAACGCTCAACCCGACGTCGGCGCTCGTGACCGGCTACGACTTCCTCGCCGACGGGGCCAAGGCCGTCAACGACAACCTCATGGCGAACTTCACGGGGCTCTCGTCGCCTGACACCTTCCGCCCGAACGTTCCTGCGATCAACAATCCGGGCGCTGACTGGAAGGCTTCGACCGCCTATGCAACGGGTGCCATCGTTCAGCCCACGTTGGGGAATCCGAGCGGCCTCACGTTCCAGGCACAGAGTCCCGGAGGCACCTCAGGCGTTACGGAGCCCGCCTGGCCCACCAGCCTCGTGAGTGTCGTGACCGACAACGACATCACGTGGAAGGCGATCGTCGCCCCGTGGAACGCGAACGACGTGCTGACGAACGCCCTCCAGTCGAGCAACCCGCCCTCTATCGTCTCGCTTGATGCGCATTACAACCAGTTCGAGCTCGAGTCCGCGGCCGGTGACCTCGCGAACAGCGGCGAGGCGAGCGCCGCCCTCGCGGCGCGCATCCTCTTCACGATGGGCTGTCACGGCGGGCTCAACATCTCCGACACGCTCGGCGGCCCGACGTCACCGGTGAACAAGTACCTCGACTGGCCACAGCTCTACGCGCAGGACCAGGCGGCGATGTACATCGCGAACACCGGCTACGGCTACGGCGACAGCGCGTCCGTCGCGCTCTCCGAGCGCCTGCTCGCGCTTTTCGCCAAGAACCTCCACTCCGACTCCGGCTCCGGCTCCGTCGGCGAGGAGTGGGTCAACGCGTTGCAGCAGTACTTCGCAACGGCCGGCGCCTACGACGTCTACGACGAGAAGGTGATGGAGGAGACGACCTTCTACGGCCTGCCGTTCTGGCACTTCAGCACCCCCGGCAGCAGCCCGACCTTTACGCCGCTGACGACGAACGCCGACACGGTCACGGGCACGCAGAGCGCGACTGTCACCTTCCCCGCGACCGGTGACACGACGCAGTCGGAATTCGGCCTCTACCGGCCGAACATGCCGATCACGAGCCAGCAGGTGACCTCGTCGCTGCCGGCCCGCGGCGTCTGGATCAAGACTCTCACCTCCGCCGAGACCAACACGAACGCGATCCTCGGCTACCCGACCATCGACCTGGCGGCGCACGAGCCGGCACCGAACGTCTCGCCGATCTTCTTCCCGGCGAGCCCGTTCACGCTCGAGCACTCGCTGGCCTTCGGGAACGAGCGCGACTACCTCAACGTCAGCGACCAGTTCCGGCCGACCGGCTCAGGCCCTGCCGGGGTGCAGCGGCACTTCACCGGCGGCACCTTCGAGGTCTTCTACTCCCAGAGCGCCGATCAGGTCGCGCCGCTGATCTCGCAGGTGAACGTGTCGGACACGAGCGGAGTCGCGACGGTCACCGCAAGGGTGAGCAGCGACTCGGGCCAGGTCGCCGAGGTGGCCGCGCTCGTCAACGACGGCCACTGGCACTACCTCCAGCTCTCGCAGTCCGCGCAGGACCCGACGCTCTGGACCGGGACGATTACTGTCCTGCACGACCCGGAGGTGTTCATCGAGGCCACCGACGGCGTCAACGTGAGCTACAGCGCGAACAAGGGCCTGAACTTCACCTCCACGAACAGCAACACCCCGCCGAGCGGCGTCCAGATCCTGCTCAAAGCGCCCGCCGGCCCCTATGCGCAGGGCCAGGCGGTCAACGCCACGTACCAGTGCGGGCCTGCCGCTGCGCAGTGCATCGGCACCGTCCCGAGCGGCAGCCCGATCGACACCTCGACGTTCGGCGTTCACACGTTCGTCGTTCAGGCGCTCGACGCCGACGGGAACGTCATCGGCTCGCTGCAGCGCAACTACGTCGTCCAGTACCCGTTCAACGGCTTCTTCTCGCCGGTCGACAACCAGCCGGTGATCAACGTCGCCAAGGCGGGCAGCGCGATCCCGGTCATTTTCAGCCTCGGCGGGAACCTGGGACTGAACATCTTCGCATCCGGCTATCCAAAGTCGCAGATGATTCCCTGTGACTCGACGGCACCGGCCGACGGAATCGACTCGACCCTCACGACGGGAGGTAGCTCCCTCACTTACGACGCGGGCAGCGGCACGTACAGCTACATCTGGAAGACGGACAAGAGCTGGGCGGGCACTTGTCGCGCGTTGATCCTCAAGATGAACGACGGGACGAGCCACCGGGCCGACTTCAAGTTCAAGTAGACGGCGCGCGAGTACGCTTCCGCGCGTGGCCCGGGTGGCGTCAGAGGAGCACGAGCTGCGGCGTGTGATCGACGAGGACCGCGAGGTCGACGGCCTCGGACCGGACGAGCTCCTCGCGATCTACCGCTCGCTGATCCTGCTGCGGACGTACGACGAGCGCTCGGTCGTCTACCACAGCCAGGGCCGGATCGGCACCTACGCGATCTTCTGGAACCACGAGGCGATGCAGGCCGGCTCGGTGCACGCGCTCGCCGGCGAGGACTGGATCTTCCCGAGCTACCGCGAGTCGGCGATCGGGCTCCTGCGCGGGATTCCGGCGAGCACCGTTCTCCACTGGTGGCGGGGCCACCCGGCGGGCTGGTGGAACCCGGCCGAGTTCAAGGTCGCCTCGATCTGCGTGCCGATCGCGACGCACGTCCCGCACGCCGCCGGCCTCGCCTGGGGCGAGAAGCTCAAGGGCAATTCGACTGTCGCAATCGCGTACTTCGGCGACGGCGCGACGAGCGAAGGCGCCTTCCACGAAGGTGCCAACCTCGCTGCCGTGATGCAGGCGCCGCTGATCCTCTTCTGCAACAACAACCAGTGGGCGATCTCGACGCCGCTCGAGGCGCAGACGCATGCCGAGGCGCTCGTCGACAAGGCCGTCGGCTACGGAATGCCGGGAGTGCGGGTCGACGGCGGCGACGTGCTCGCGGTCTACGAAGCCACGCGGGAGGCGGTCGAGCGGGCGCGCACGGGCGGTGGGCCCACCTTCATCGAGGCCGTCTCGTATCGCGCCGCCCCGCACGCGACGGCCGACGACCCGCGGGTGTACATCGACCTCGACCGCGTCGAGGAGGAGAAGCGCAACGAGTGCGTCGGCCGCTACGAGGCCTATCTCCGCCGGCTCGGGGTGCTCGACGACTCGGCTGCCGAGGAGATCAAGAACGAGGCGCTCGAGACGATGCGGCAGGGAATCACCACGGCCGAGGCCGAGCCGGAGCCCGACCCTGAGCTCGTCTTCGACAACGCCTACGTCCTCCCGCCGCCGAACCTCCGCGAGGGTTGGAATGGCTGAGCTGTTCCTCGTCGAGGCCGTCAACGATGCGCTCCACGTCGAGCTCGCGCGCGACGACGCGGTGATGGTGCTGGGCGAGGATGTCGGACGCGCAGGCGGCGTCTTCCGCGCGACTGCAGGGTTGCGCGACCGCTTCGGTGAGAACCGTTGCGTCGATACGCCGCTCGCGGAGGCCGGGATCCTCGGCGGCGCGATCGGGCTCTGCATGGCCGGCTGGAAGCCCGTCTGCGAGATGCAGTACGACGCCTTCTCGTATCCGTGCCTCGACCAGCTGATCACGCACGTCGGTCGCTACCGCTGGCGCACTGGCGGGAAGATGGAGTTCCCGCTCGTCATCCGCATGCCGTACGGCGGCGGCGTGCGCGCGCCCGAGCTCCACGACGACTCGCCCGAGGCGTACTACGTGCACACGCCCGGCGTGAAGGTCGCGATCCCGTCCACGCCGGCCGACGCGAAAGGGCTGCTCGCGGCCGCCATCCGCGACCCGGATCCGGTCGTCCTGCTGGAGCCGAAGCTCATCTACCGCGGCGAGAAGCAGGAGGTGCCCGAGGGCGAGCACGTCGTGCCGTTGGGTGAGGCCCGGCTCGCACGCGAAGGGACAGACGTGACGCTGGTCGCCTACGGCGCGATGGTGCCGGTGTGCGAGCGCGCGGCGGACGCGCTCGAGGGCGACGCTTCGGTCGAGGTGCTCGACCTGCGCTCACTGCGGCCGCTCGACGAGGACGCTCTGCTCGCGTCCGCGGCGAAGACGGGTCGCGTCGTGGTCGTGCAGGAGGCGCCGCGAACCGCCGGTTTCGGTGCTGAGATCGCAGCGATCCTCGCCGAGAAGGCAATCCTCGATCTCCACGGCCCCGTCCTGCGTGTGACCGGCTTCGACGTGCCGTATCCGTACTGGAAGATCGAGGATCGCTACATGCCGTCGGTCGAGCGGGTCGTCGATGCCGCCCGGAAGCTCCTCGAGTTCTGAGCGCTTACGGATCTGGCTCGAGCGCGGCGAGTCGGGCTACTGGCTGCGTGATGCGGCGAGCGGGGAGCCGATCAAGTGGGACGATCCGCGGGTGCGCGTGGTGAAGCTCGCAGGCGCGTCCTACCGCGCTGACGCGTTGCAGGACGAGGCCTTCGCGCCGGGTCGGCGGCTCGCGCTCGTCCGGGAGCCGCAGAACGAGCACGACCCGAACGCGGTCGCCGTCTGGGATGCTGACCGGCGTCTGCAGGGCGGCTACGTCCCGGCCGAGGTCGCTCCGGAGCTGGCGGGAGACGAGCAGGCCGTCTCGCTGTGGGAGTTCCGCGGCGAGAACAGACAGCGCATCGGCCTGCGCGTGCTGCTCGCACCGGCGGACGCCTGGGTCCAGGAGCCGCGCGCGTGAAGGGCTGGTTCTCGCGCGACTACGACCCGGTCGAAACGGTCGACCGCGGCGGCTCCGTCACGTTCCAGGTGCCGAACGCGGGCTGGTTCTGGGATCCCGACGTCAAGCCGGACCGGCCCGAGGGCGCGGGTCACGCGCTCTACGGTCCCGTTGAGGTCAGCGGAGCGCGCGCCGGGCAGACGCTCGCAGTGCGGGTCGACGAGGTCGTCCCGCGCGACTGGGGACGAACCTGGGCCGACGGAGAGACGTTCACGTGGTCGCGAGACGGCGACTGGTGGCATCACGGCGAGCGCCGCGTCCGCTCGACGCCGTTTCTCGGCGTGATCGGGATGCCCCCGCCGGAACCCGGCGAGCACACGACTACGCCGCCGCGGCGCTGGGGCGGCAACATCGACTGCAAGGAGCTCGTCGCCGGCACGACGCTTTACCTCCCGATTCCGGTCGACGGCGCGCTCCTGATGGCGGGGGACGGCCACGGCACGCAGGGAGACGGCGAAGTCTCGGGAACCGCGATCGAGTGCCCGCTCGAGCGGGCGACTCTCACGCTCGATGTCGAGGACCGCGAGCTGCGCTCCCCGATCGCCCGAACGGCCGACTCCTGGCTCGCGTTCGGCTTCGACGAGGATCTCGATGCCGCCGCCGAGCAGGCCGTCGAGACGATCCTCGACCTGATGGAACGGGAGCTCGCAGTCTCCCGGAAGGAAGCGCTCGCGCTGGCGAGCGTCGCGGTCGACCTGCGCGTGACCCAGGTCGTCAACCAGGTCAAGGGCGTCCACGCCGTCCTTCGAGACGACGCGATCAGCTAGAACTGCGGCCCGTGGCCTACGAGTTCAAGCTGCCCGACCTCGGCGAGGGACTGACCGAAGGCGAGATCTCTCGCTGGCTCGTCTCCGAGGGACAGGAGATCGCCGAGGACGACCCCCTCGTCGAGATCGCGACCGACAAGACGACGGTCGAGATCCCGTCGCCGGCGAGCGGAACCGTCTCGCGGATCCTCGTCCCCGAAGGCGAGGTCGCCCCCGTGGGCACCGTCCTTGTCGTGATCGGCGGCGACGGATCCACAGCCGAACCCGAACCGCAGAAGAGCCCGCCCCAGCCGGCCGCCCGCGCCGAGGAGAAGGTCCGCGCGACGCCGCTGGTGCGCAAGGTGGCGGCCGAGCTCGGCATCGACCTCGCCGCGGTGAGCGGCACGGGGCCGCAGGGCCGGATCACCGAGGAGGACGTCCGGGCCGCGGCCGGCGGCGGTGTCTCCGGCGCGGCCAAGGAAGGCGAGCGCGTCCAGCTCCACGGAATCCGCCGCCAGATGTTCGAGCACCTCACGCGCGCGCACCGCGAGATCCCGGCCGTGACCTGGGTCGAGGAGTGCGACTTCTCGGGCGTCGACCTGAAGCGGCTCGTTCCGCTCGTGCTCCAGGCCGTCGCGGCGTCGCTGCGCGAGTTCCCGGAGCTCAACGCGCGCGTCGAGGACGGGGAGCTCGTGCTGCTCGACCGCTACGACATCGGGATTGCGGTGCAGACCGAACAGGGACTCGTCGTCCCCGTCGTCCACGGAGCCCACCAGCTGTCGCTCGACGACCTCGACGCCGAGGTGCGACGCCTCGCCGAGGCTGCGAACGCCGGCACGTTGAAGCCAGAGGAACTGCGCGGCGGCACGTTCACCGTCACGAGCGCCGGCAAGGCCGCGGGCCTGTTCGTGACGCCGCTGATCAACCATCCGGAGGTCGCGATCCTCGGCATCCACCGGATCGAGGACAGGGCCGTCGTCCGTGACGGCGAGGTGGTCGTCCGCCGGATGGGGAACGTCTCGGTCACGTTCGACCACCGGGTGATCGACGGCAAACACGCCGCCGACTTCGGCCTCGCCGTGATCGCGCGGCTCGAGAGCTCCAGCTAGACCGCGGCGACTTCGACGTCGCCGAGGTGCGGTTCGAGCATCGACTCGATCCGCGGCGCGGTCGCGCGCCCGTCGAGCCGCGAGACGACGCGCTGCTCCACCACGAGCGCGAGCGACGGCACCTGCTGCACCCTGAACCGCTCGGCGAGCTCGGGACGGTCGTCGACGTCGACCTTGGTCACGCGCAGGCGCCCTCGGTCCTTCCGGGCGATGTGCGCGAGCAGGCTCTCCATCCGCCGGGCGGGGCCCGAACGGCGAGAGGTGAAGAAGACGAGGAGCGGAAGGTTGTCGGTCACGTTGAGGCCTCCTGGCGGGATCTCTGGACGAACAACGGTGAAGAGGCACGCGCGGTTACGGTTCCCATGTGGGTTCCTGGTACTGGATCGGCGTGAGCGCGGGGCTCGGCGCGGCGGCCGGCGTCCTGTTCGGTGGGATCGCCGGCGAGGGGCGCGGAGCGCGGATCTTCGCGATCCTGCTCGCCGGGGCCGTGGGCGCCGGCATCGGCTACGAGATCGGGAGCTGGCAATCGGGCGGCTGGGGCGACCGCGCCGCCGGAATCGCCGGGGGTCTCGCCGGAGCCATCTGCGCGACGCAGACGGTGAGCGGCGCACTCAGGCGCGGTGGCACGCGCGTCGCCACCGGAGTGCTCGTCGCCTGCGGCGCGATCCTGGTCGCTGCACTCGCCTGGATCCCGGCCGCCGGTTACCTGATTGTGCTCGTCCTCGTGGGTCTGGTGCCGCTGCTCAAGCGATCGCGGCCCGAGCGCTACGCAGGTTTGCGGACGCTCGCCCGCGACGAGTAGGGCCTGCGCCATGCAGAAGAAGCTCGTGCTCGTCGTCGTCGACGGGATGACTCCGGCCGCGTTCGAGCGCGCGGTCTCCAGCGGCCGCGCGCCGGCTCTGGCATTCCTTGCCGACCAGGGCGACTACCGGCAAGCGACGTCGGTCTTCCCGTCGCTGACCCCGGTCTGCCTCACGTCGATCGCGACAGGCGCCGGGCCGGGCGTCCACCACATTCCGTCGCTCGTCTGGTGGAGCGGGCAGGAGCACCGGATCGTGGAGTACGGATCCTCCTTCGCCGCCGTGCGCGCCGCGGGTCTGTCGCAGTCGCTGCTCGACACGATCTTCAACATGAACGCGCGGCACCTCTCGAAGGACGCTGTGACGATCTACGAGGCGCTCGAGGATGCGGGACTCGTCGCGGCTGCCGTGAACATCACGTGCTACCGCGGCCGCCACCGCCACCTACCGACGGTTCCGGGTCTGAGCCGCGCCGCCTACGGCCCGACGCGATTCTTCTACTACGGGCTCTTCGAGTCGGACCGGACGGGAGCGCCGTTCGCGGTCCGCAGCCGCCGCGGCGGCTCGGTCGACGCGTACGCCGCCGCGGTCGGGCGCTGGCTCGTCACGCGCGACGGCTTCGACTTCCTCGCCTTCTACCTCTCCGGCTTCGATTTCGCCTCGCACGCGGGCGGGCCGGACGGCGAGGGCGCCGAGCATGCGCTCGAGCAGGCCGACGCCGCCATCGGCACGCTCCTCGACGCGGCCGGGGGGCCGGACGAGTTCCTCGAGCGCTACGCCGTCGTCCTCCTCTCCGATCACGGCCAGACGCGAGTCGACCGGGCGGCGCGGTTGGAGGAGCCCTTCGCCGACATCGCCGGCGAGATCGTCGTGACCGCGTCGAACCGCGCGGGCCAGGTCTACCTCCGGCCCGGCGCACGGGTCGAGCCGGCCCAGCTCGCGCAGCGGCTCGATGGCTTCCCGGCCGTCGACGTCACGCTTCGCCTTGAGGGGGACGAGGTCGTCGCCCGGCGGGACGGTGCCGACGCTCCGGTCGAGAAGCTCGAGCATCCCGACGCCGCCTGGCGCGCGCGGTCGGCGCTCGCGAATCCGAACGCGGGCGAGCTGCTCGTCTCGGCGGCTGAGGGCTGGGAGCTCGCCGACCTGGGCGGTCGCCACCACGCCGGCGGCGGCAGCCACGGCTCGCTTGTCCCGGGCGATTCGCTCGTTCCGGTGCTGACCGTGGGGCTCCAGGCGGAGCTCCGGCGGATCACCGACGTGGCTCCCGCCGTTCTCGAGTACTTCGGCGTGGCTGCGCCACCGTCGATGGAGGCTCCCGCGGGTGTGGACTGACGAGCGGGCATCGATGGTCGAGCAGCAGCTTCGGCGCCGCGGCATCGAGGACGAGCGGGTGCTCGCCGCGATGGAGCGTGTGCCGCGCGAGCTCTTCGTTCCGCCGGAGGTCCGCTCGACGGCTTACGCCGATGCTGCGCTGCCGATCGGCGCGGAGCAGACGATCTCCCAGCCCTACATGGTCGCGCTCATCTGCGAGCAGCTCGCGCTGCACGGGACCGAGCGCGTGCTCGACGTCGGCACGGGTTCGGGCTACCAGGCAGCCGTGCTCGCTGAGCTCGGCGCGGAGGTGCACAGCATCGAGCGAATCCCGGAGCTCGCCGAGGGCGCACGCGCGAATCTCGCCGCCGCCGGTTATGGGGATCGCGTCGAGCTGCACGTCGGCGACGGCACGCGCGGCGTCCCGGAGCGCGCGCCGTTCACCGCGATTGCAGTCGCGGCCGCCGCGCTCGAGGCACCGCCCGCGCTCTACGAGCAGCTCGAGCCGCGTGGCCGGCTCGTCGTTCCGGTCGGCGGGGCCGACGGGCAATGGCTCGAGGTCGTCGTGCGAAGCCCGGAAGGACCTGCCGTGCTTCGTACCGTCCCGTGCCGCTTCGTTCCGCTCGTGGCGGGTAGATAAGAAAACGTGGGGTCGAGGTCGGCGACTGAGCTGCTGCAGCTTCCGGTGCAGCTCCACGGAATCCGCCTCGGCCGCCCGGTCGATCTGCTGCTCGACGCGGCCGAGTGGCGTGCGCTCGGCTTCGTCGTGCTCTGCGGCGACGAGAGCCTCCGCTTCCTCGTCTTCGCCGCGGCCGACGTCGAGGCGGATGCGATCAAGGTTCCATCGGCCCTCCTGCTGCTCGAGGATCTGGAGTTCTACCGAGAGCGCTCGCGATCTCTGCGCGGGCTGCTGGGCGATGCAGTCGCGAGCGGACCGGCAGAGCTCGGCAAGCTTCGTGACCTCACCCTCGCGCCAGGCGGCAGCGTCGAGTCGCTCGTGGTGGCGGACGACGACGTCGTCCGCGAGGTCGGTCCGGCCGGCGTGACGGTCCGCGCCCGGCACGTTTCCCCGGCGCGTAGCTGAGAAGGCGCTACCCTCGCCTTCGACCGTGGAACGTCCGGCCGCCACCCTCGAGCCTCCGCGGCCCAAGCCTTCCAGGCTTCGTCTGCTTGCGTCGCTTCGGTCTGTTAGCAACTGGCAACAGCTCGGCAAGTTCTGCGCGGTCGGCGCCGTCGGGTACCTGATCAATCTCGCGGTCTACGGCGCATTGCTGCACGCGGGACTGCACTTCCTCCTCGCCGCGACCTGCTCGTTCCTCGTCGCCGTCACCAGTAACTACGCGTGGAATCGCCTCTGGACCTTTCGTGAGCACCGCGGTCACGTCGGCGTTCAGGGGATGCGCTTCCTGCTCGTCTCGCTGGGGGCGCTTGGAGCCAATCTCCTTGTGCTCGATGTCCTCGTCAGCAGCGCCGGGGTGGACAAGCTCGTTGGGCAGGCTGTCGCCATCGTCGTCGTGACCCCGCTCAACTTCGTCGGGAACAAGCTCTGGTCGTTCCGTCGTGCTGCGCCGTAGTTTTCGCGCGGTTGCTGTAGCCGCGCTCGCAGCGGCGCTGTTCGCTCCGGTCGCCCTTGCGTCGGGCACCACGACGTCGACCGGACCGAAGTTCGACGGGAAAGGCCACCTCCTCCAGACGCCGCTCGTTCCTGCGCGGAAGCACTCCTCGCTCACGGCCGCGCAGGCGCTGCGGATCGTCGAGCGCGATCCGACGGTCGCGTCCTGGCTCACGCGCTACCCGCACTCGGGCCGCAGCCACGAGGCCACCTACGACGCGAAGACCGGCGAGTGGACGGTCAAGATCTCGTGGGGCGCCGCCGGCGAGATCGCCGAGGGGACGGTGGTCGACTCGACCGGCACGGTGAGCGACGCGTTCACCGGGCCGCAGGTGGCGTGGGGGATGGCGCGCGGGTCGCCGGGCGCGTTTGGCGGGACGGCGATCAACAGTCCGTGGATCTGGGGGATGTTCTGCCTCATCTTCTTCGTCGGCCTGTGCGACTGGCGCCGGCCGTTCTCGCTGCGCAGCCTCGATCTGCTGTTTCTCCTCTCGCCGACCGCGTCGCTGTGGTTCTTCAACCACGGCCACGTGTTCGCGGCGGTGTCGCTGTTCTATCCGCTGCTCGTCTGGGTGGTGCTGCGCTCGACGTGGATCGGCTTCCGGAACCGCGGCACACCGGGTGCGCCCCGCTGGCCGGTGTGGGTGCTGCTCGCCGCCACGATCTTCCTGGTCGGGTTCCGGGTCGGGCTCAATGTCGAGCGCTCGAACGTCATCGACGTCGGCTACTCGGGTGTGATCGGCGCCGAGCGGATCGTCCACGGCCAGGCGCCCTGGGGCAATTTCCCGGTCGAGACGACGGCCCCGAACGGCAAGGCGCTGAAGGCGTGCGGGCCGGCGGACTCCTCGGGCGAGATCCGCGACTGGATTCAGACGAACGGCCGCTGCGAGAGCGCGAATCCCGAAGGTGACACGTACGGGCCGGTCGCGTACGAGTCGTACATCCCGGGCTACGCACTTCTGGGTTGGACTGGGAAGTGGGACGACCTGCCGGCCTCGCACTTCACGGCGATCGCGTTCGACCTGCTGACGCTGCTCGGCCTCTACCTCGTCGGGCTCCGCTTCGGCGGCCAGCGGCTCGGCGCCGTGCTCGCGTTCGCCTGGGCGGCTTACCCGTTCACCCAGTACGTCTCGAACTCGAACACCAACGACACGATCATGCCGTGCTTCCTCGTCTGGGGGTTCTGGCTCGTCTCGAGACCCGTTGCGCGAGGCATCTTCGCGGCGCTGTCCGGGTGGACGAAGTTTGCCTCGCTGCTCATCGCGCCGATGTGGCTGACCTATCCGGGGCGGAAGCCAAGCGCGGGATTCGCCTGGGGCTTCGCGGTGGCGACGCTCGTGGCGTTCTCGGTCCTGCTGCTCGAGCCGAACGCGTTCCACGAGGCGCACGTCTTCTGGACGCGGACGGTCGGCTTCCAGGTCGGACGTGCGGCGCCATGGTCGCTCTGGGACTGGGGCCAGTACCACGCGCGGGGGCTGCCCGACCTCCACCTCGTGCAGCGCGTCCTGCAGGTCATGCTCCTCGTGGGGGCGGTCGCGGCCGCCTTCTTCCCGCGCCGCAAGTCGCCGCTGCAGCTCGCCGCGCTCACCGCCGCGCTCCTCGCCGGCTTCGAGCTCGTCCTCACCTACTGGCTCTACACGTACATCCCGTGGTTCTATCCCTTCGCCGCGATCGCGCTGCTCGCGCCGGCGGTGCCGCTGCGGCACCTGGTCACGCAGCCGCGCGAGGAACCGACCACCGTGCCGGCCGATGGGACCTACTCCGATCGCGAAGTCCCGGTTCCGTTGCAATAGCAGCAAGCGGGCGCTAGCTTCGTACCCGATGAAGACGTTCGGTCTTGCGGGAGCGGTGGCTCTCGCTGTCGTCGTATACGGGGCGTCCCTCGGCCTGGCCGCAGGCAATCGGGTCGAGACGCAGGTGCGACGGACCTTCTCGTGCGCCACGACCCAGGGGGCGTTGCAGATCTCGGCTTTCGCCGGCAATCCCACGATCGGGACCGCGAATGTGTCCATCACGACCGGTAACCCGAACTCTTCCACCGGCCTGCTGGGAATCAGTACCGGGCAGCCGCGGTACGGACTGGGGGGCGCTTGCCGCTCCGTGACGAAGCAGGTCGCCATGACGCATCGCGGCCTGACGTCGGCGGGCGTGGTTCACGCGGGCGACATCCGCTGGCCGACCGTCTTTTGCCCCGCATCGGCGCGTGTTCTGTTGCATTTCGTCCTCGCGCTAAACGGCTCGGGAAAGCCGGTGAGCGCAACGATCGCGATCAGGACGCAGCCGAACGCCCGCGGCAAGAAGAGCAAGGCGATCGGCTTCGTCCAGTGGTCGCAGGCGCGGTCGGTGACGTACCACGCGCCAGGCTGCACCACCCAGGAACAGTGAGGCGGCCGCCCGCTTCGGAGCTAGGCGGGAACGCGGACGAGCTCGATTTTCTCGGCGCGTCCGGCGTCGGTGCACGTGACGAGGGCGCCCTCCAGCCGCACGTCGCCTTCGGCCGGTTCGAACCGGATCGGTAGGGGACCGCGCATCCGGGCGATCGCGAGCTCCGACCGGACGCCGATCACCGAGTCGTGCGGGCCGGTCATCCCCGCGTCGGTCAGCGCCGCGGTGCCGCCGGGGAGGACTCGCGCGTCATTCGTCTGGATGTGCGTGTGCGTGCCGATGACCGCAGTGACCCGGCCGTCGAGCCAGGTCGCGAGCGCGACCTTCTCGCTCGTCGCCTCGGCGTGGAAGTCGACGATTACGACCGGCGCCGAGGCGCGTGCTTCGTCGACGAGCGCGTCGACCATCTCCCACGGCGAGACCGGGGTCGGCAGGAAGAGCTGGCCCAGCAGGTTGACCACGGCGACGGCAATGCCGTTGCGCGCCTCGACGACCGCCATCCCGTGTCCGGGCGCCGCGGCTCCGGAGTTCGCGGGCCGGATCACGCGCTCGCTGGCCGCGAGGTAGGCGGCGATACCGCCGCGGCGATAGGTGTGGTTGCCGAGCGTAACGACGTCGGCGCCGGCGGCGAGCAACTTGTCGGCGAGCTTGGCGGTGATGCCCGCTCCGTCGGCGGCGTTCTCTCCGTTCACGATCGCAAGGTCGGCGTCGTAGCGCTCGCGGAGGCTCGGGAGGTGCCTCTCCACGGCGCTGCGACCCGGGACGCCGAAGACGTCCGCGAGAAAGAGGATCTTCAAAGGGCCTCCGTCTAGCCGGTCGCCTGCACGGGCGTCGCGCGAACCTCGAGGGTCACGTGGTTCCCGGCGTCGTTCGTATAGCGCGCGAGGGCCTGTCGCTCGATCCCGGCGAGGTCGGCCACCCGGCCGAGCTTCGTCGCGCCGCTCACGACCGACGTGCCGACCGTGAGCGCCGGGTCGGCTACGAGTTGCGTCACCGCTACGACGAGCGAAGGAGCCGTCTGCGGTTGGATGTCGATTTCGGAGCCGAACTTCTTGCCTTCGACGACGAAGGGGCGGATCGCGACGACTGATCCGTCCACCGGCGAGTAGACGTCGCTGCCGATCGGCGCGCCGACGTCGAGCGCGGACGTGCCGCCGCCCGCCAGCTGATACCACTTCGGCGAGGCGTCGCCGCCGCCGAAGATGCCGTGCACGACCCGCTGCACGACCCCTTCGTTCGCCTGGTGGCCGACCGGGTCGAGTGTGAGGGCGCCGTCGCCGGCGGTGTGGTAGCCGATAGCGGTCAGCCGGCTCTGTGAGATCGGGAGCTGGAGGCTGAGAGCGCCGCGTTGCGCCACGATCTCGGTGCCGGGCCGTGTCTGCGCGACCGTCGCCTGGCTCGGGCCGGGGATGATGGCCGAGACGCGTTTCGTCTTCGTCGTGCCGCCGAACGCGGTGAGACCGAGCGCGACGAGAAAGACTGCGGAAAGCAGGACGAGGAGGGCGACCCGGCGCGCCCGGCGCGCAGCGCGCGCGCGATGGCGATCGACCCGCCGCCTCCCTTTGGGGCGCGAGGACGGCATGTCGCGCGGCACCTTATCGAACTGTCGCGGATCCTCCAACCGGTCGAGGGCCAAATTGCCCTGGATCTGACGGATCCCGGCGTTACCATCGAGCGCATGCCCGAGCGCATGCCGCCGCCCGCGCCCATCACGATCGTGGTCCCGCGCTGGGCCCAGCTCGTGCTGCTGCCACTGACGCTGCTGCTGATCTGGGCGGTGGCGGGAGCGGTGCGTCACGTGCTCTTCCTCTTCCTCGTGGCGCTGCTCATCGCCTTGCTTCTCAATCCGCTCGTTCGAGGGCTGGGTCGGGCGCGGATCCCGCGCGGGCCGGCGGTTGCGTTCGTCTATCTCGCGTTCGCAGCCGTTGTCGCACTGGCCATCCTCGCTCTCGCCACGGTGGTGGTGCAGCAGACGCGCACCGCCTCCCACCGGGTGGACAACTACTTTACGGCCGATTCCGGACACCCGCCCCAGACGGGTGCCGAGCAGGATCTGGGGCGTTTCCAGGGCTGGCTCGACCGGCACCACCTGAGCAGCGTCCACGTCGAGCACCAGGGACGGAAGTTCCTCGACCAGGTCGGGACGAACGATGTCCAGAACTACACGACAAGGGCGCTTCGGTGGGCCGAGGGAGCCGGGGTCGCCGTCGTCACGCTCCTCTTCGACGCTCTGCTGGTCGTCGTCGTTTCGATCTACATGCTGCTCGACATGCAGCGGTTGACGGACGCCGTCGACCGGCGCTTCCCACCGCGAGGGCGTGGCGGGTTGATCGTGCGGATGGAGTCGGCGGTCGCGAGCTACGTCAAGGGCCAGTTCCTGCTTTCGCTGATCATCGGCCTGACTGTCGGCGTGGGACTGTGGATCTTCGGGATGGTCGGGCTGATGCCGAACGGGCAGAAATACGCGGCGGCGTTCGGCGCGTGGGCCGCCTTCACCGAGCTGATTCCGTACGTCGGGCCCTGGCTCGGCGCGATCCCGCCGGTTCTGTACGCGCTCGTTCAACACCCGATCTCGGCGGTCTGGGTCGCGCTCCTCTTCCTCGGCATCCAGCAGCTCGAGGGTCACGTGATCGTGCCGAGGGTGATGGGGCACACGCTGCGCCTCCACCCGCTGCTCGTGATCTTCGGCCTGTTAGCCGGCGGCGAGATCTACGGCTTCCCGGGGATTCTCGTCGCGCTACCGCTGCTCGCCGCCGGGCGCGCCGCGTGGGAGTTCTTCTCCGAGCGGATCAGGTTTCAGAAGTGGACGGCCGGTGAGCCCGAGCCGCTTACCGAGGTCGGCGTCGAGCTGACCGGCGAGCACACCCCCGTGCCGGAGACGCCGCCGGCACGCGCGACCTGAGTCGCGAGCGGCGTACCATCCCGGCGTGAGCTCGTTTCCGGTCACGCGGCTTCGGCGCTTTCGCCGTACGGCCTCGCTGCGCGGGCTCGTGCGCGAGACGCAGCTCTCGCTCGACCAGTTCGTGATGCCGCTCTTCGTCGCGCCCGAGCCGGTCGCGAACGAGGCGCTGCCCGGGATGGCACGCTTCGACATCACCGGACTGCTGCACGAGGCCGAGTCGCTGGCCGCGTCCGGAGTGCGTGCGTTGATCCTCTTCGGCGTCCCCGAGATCAAGGACGAGGAGGCGACCGGCGCCTGGGAGGAGGACGGCATCGTCCAGCTGGCGCTGCGCGCGCTGCGGCCGCGCTTCCCGGAGCTCGTCCTGCTCACCGACGTCTGTCTGTGCGAGTACACCTCGCACGGCCACTGCGGCGTCGTCGTCGACGGCCAAGTGGACAACGACCGGAGCCTCGAGCTGCTCACGCGCACCGCGGTCAGCCACGTCGAGGCGGGGGCCGACGTCGTCGCACCGAGCGACATGATGGACGGCCGCGTCGGCGCGATCCGCGAGTCCCTCGACGACCACGGCTTCGAGACCACGCCGATCCTCGCCTACTCGGCGAAGTACGCCTCTGCGTTCTACGGCCCCTTCCGCGAGGCGGCCGGCTCGGCTCCTTCGTTCGGTGACAGGCGCGGGTACCAGATGGATCCCGCCAACGTCCGCGAGGCCCTGCGCGAGTGCAAAATGGATCTCGCCGAGGGAGCCGACGCGATCATGATCAAGCCGGCGTTGCCGTATCTCGATGTGATCCGCGCGGCACGCGACGCGTTACAGGCGCCGCTCGCGGCGTACAACGTGTCGGGCGAGTACGCGATGATCAAGGCGGCCGCTCAGGCCGGCTGGCTCGACGAGAGAACCGCGGCGCTCGAGTCGCTCACCGCGATCAAGCGCGCCGGTGCCGACCTGATCGTCAGCTACTGGACGCGAGACCTGCCGGCGTGGCTCTGACGCAGCGCTCGCAGCTCTACCGGCGCGCGCTCGAGCTGATTCCCGGCGGCGTGAACTCGCCCGTGCGGGCGATGCGAGCCGTCGGGCTCGACGAGCCCGTCTTCGTCGATAGCGGCTCCGGCGCGTACGTCGAGACGGCCGACGGCCGGCGTCTCCTCGACTGGGTGATGTCCTGGGGGCCGCTCGTCTTCGGCCACGCCGACCCGCAGACGGTCGAGGCTGTTCGGGAGGCGGCGCTTCGCGGCACCAGCTTCGGTGCGGCGACCGAAGCCGAGGTCGAGCTCGCTGCGGAGATCGTCGACGCGGTGCCGTCTGTCGAGAAGGTCCGGCTGGTCTCGTCGGGCACCGAGGCGGGGATGAGCGTGCTGCGGCTCGCGCGCGCGTTCACCAAGCGCGACCGGATCCTCAAGACCGCCGGCGGCTACCACGGCCACGCCGACGCGCTGCTCGCGAGCGCCGGCTCCGGCCTGGCGACGCTCGGGATCCCCGCCTCCCCCGGCGTGCCGACGGGAGCGGCTGCGGACACGATCGTCGTCCCCTACAACGACACGGACGCCGCAGCGGCCGCCGTCCTCGAGCATGGCGAGGGGCTGGCGGCGATCATCGTCGAGCCCGTCGCGGCGAACATGGGTGTGGTTCCGCCAGACCCGGGCTACCTCGAGACGCTGCGCCGGCTCTGCGACGTCTCGGGCGCGCTGCTCGTCTTCGACGAGGTCATCACCGGCTTCCGCGTCTCGCGCGGCGGCGCGCAGGAGCGCTACGGCGTCCTCCCGGATCTCACCGTGTTGGGCAAGATCGTCGGCGGCGGGTTGCCGCTCGCGGCGTTCGGCGGCCGGGCCGAGATCATGGATCTGCTCGCGCCGGCCGGCCCCGTCTACCAGGCGGGCACGCTTGCCGGGAACCCGCTCGCCACCGCGGCGGGCCTCGCGGTGCTGAGACGGTTGCGCGACCGCTCCGTCTACGACGAGCTCGAGCGGCGCGCGGCCCTCCTCGAGGAGGGCCTCGCTCCGTTCGGCCGGGTGCAGCGGGTCGGCGCGCTGTTGACGCTCTTCCAGACCGACGCGCCGGTGCGGAACTTCGAGGACGCGCAGGTCTGCGACACCGAGCGTTACGGCGCGCTCTTCCGTCACCTCCTCGAGCAGGACATCTACGTTCCGCCCTCGCAGTTCGAGGCGCTCTTCCCCTCGACTGTCCACGGAACCGAAGAGATCGAGCGCACCGTCGCCGCCGTGGAGAGTTTTGCTCGCTGACGTCTGGGAGACCATGGCCGTCGGCGCGACGGCCGAGAGCTCGCTCTGGGCCGATTGCCTGCTGCCCGAGGCCGAACGCAATCGCAGCGCCGTCTTCTCGGCACTCGGAGAAGCCCGCTACGCCTTGGGGCTGGAGACGATCTACGAGGGCTACCTCGTGCACTACGGCCGGCCCCGCCTGTTCGCGCCGCCCGACGACGACACCGCGCTTCTGCTCGGGGACTACCTCTACGCGCACGGCGTCGCACGGATCTCCGCTCTGGAGGACGTTGCGGCCGTCGCCGATCTCGCCGAGCTCATCTCGCTCTGCAGCCAGATCCGGGCAGAGGAGACGCAAGGCGACGGACCGCTCTGGGGGGCGACCGCCGCGCTCCTCGGCCGCGGTGCGCTCGATGAGGCACGGATCGCGCTTCGGCTGCATGGCGATGCGGCGCCGCTCGACCAGGTCGCCCGGGCCGCGGCCGGAGACGAGGCGGTCGACGCAGCACTCGCGGCGCATGCCGAGCTCCGAGTGAGCTAGATTCTCGCCGTGCTCGCTGCGCTCTTTCACTCGCTACTGGCCATCGAGACAGCGGCCCAGCAGGGGCGGAAGGTCGTGCTGGTGATGTTGGGTACGGGCGGAGTCTTCGTCTGCGTGATCGCCCTCGGCGAACTGAGCCACTGGGTGGCGAAGCAGCGGCGCCGCAGCCGCGAGAGCTAAGCCCGCTAGACCCTCGCTCCGCCACGCTTGACGCTCGCAGTCGTGCTAGTCAAACTAGCACTACATGCTGGCCCCACCGAGACCGCCGGCGCACGACGAATCGGAGGCTCTGATCCGTGAGGCGCGGGCGCGTCAGCGGCGCCGGAGGATCGGTGCAGCAGCCTTCGTCGCCGTCCTCGCCGGTGTGGCGCTCGGAGTCCACTCGATCATGGCCGGTCGGAGTCCGAACGCATCGCTCTCAGCCGGCGGACCGTCTGCAGCTGCGAGAAGCGGCAAGGACTGCGGCATCCGCGTCGACAACATGCGGATCGTCGACCGGGGCGGTGGCACCCTTTACCACGAGCCGGGGATCTGGACCCCGAGCTATCCCCATCCCGCAGTCGTTCGTTGCAGCGGCTCGACGGCGTGGGTCGTCTGGGACAACGGTGCTGCGATGAACCAGGAGGGATACGTCGGCGCCCGTTCCAGCGATGCCGGCCGTACCTGGCATCTCGTCTTCGCCGAGTCGTATTTCGGCGTCAACGCGCCGCACCAGCTCGACTCGTACCTCGGCCCGTGGACGCTCCGCGGTCCGCGCGTTGCGTATTTCACAGGCACTTGCCCGGCGTGCGGCGTGGGCACCGCGTCGCTCTCGGTGACGAAGGACGGAGGCCGGTCGTTCAACCGATATGAGATCCCGGCCTTGAACGGGTATCAGCCGATTGGCATTCGAGTCTCGGGGCGAGAAGTGGCGATCACTGCGAAGGGATTCTTCGACGAGGCCTGGCGCCGGAAGACGGTCACACTCCACGTCGCCTGAAGATCGCGTCGCCGTACACTCGCGCGGTGCCCGTGAAAGACCTCCGCGACTGGATCGCGCTGCTCGAGCGCGAGGGCGAACTCGTCCGCGTCTCCGCCGAGGTCGATCCCGATCTCGAGATCACCGAGATCGTCGACCGCACCGTCAAGGCCGGCGGGCCGGCGCTGTTGTTCGAGAAGCCCAAAGGGTCCGAGCATCCGCTCCTGATCAACCAGTTCGGCACCGAGCGGCGGATGTGCCTCGCCTTCGGCGTCGAGCGCCTCGACGACGTGGGCAAGCGCGTCGCAGACGTGCTCGAGATGCAACCGCCGCAAGGAGTGATGGAGAAGATCCGCGGCCTGCAGAAGCTCAAGTCGATCGCGGATGCCCGCGCCAAGACCGTCGGCAAGGGCGCGTGCCAGGAGATCGTCCTGCGCGGCGACGACGTCGATCTCGGCCTCCTCCCGATCCAGCGCTGCTGGCCGGGAGATCCCGCTCCGTTCATCACGCTCCCGGCGGTGATCACACACGATCCGCAGAGCGGCGGCCGCAACGTCGGCATGTACCGGATGCAGGTCATCGACCGGAACACGACCTTCATGCACTGGCAGATCCACAAGGACGGCCGCGCCGACTACCTCGCGACCGACGGCCGCATCGAGGTTGCCGTCGCTCTCGGGCTCGACCCGATCACCGCGTACTCGGCCAGCGCGCCGCTACCCAAGCACATCGACGAGTTCATGATCGCCGGCTTCCTCCGCGGGGATTCGGTCGAGCTCGTGAAGGGAGTCAGCGTCGGAGTCGAGGTACCTGCCCGCGCGGAGATCGTGCTCGAGGGCTACATCGACAAGGACGAGGTCGGCGAGGAGGGGCCGTTCGGCGACCACACCGGCTACTACACCGCGGCCGAGCCGTTCCCGGTCTTCCACGTCACGGCCATGACGATGCGGCGCGACGCGATCTATCCCTCGATCGTGGTGGGCAAGCCGCCGCAGGAGGACGCCTGGCTCGGTAAGGCGACCGAGCGGATCTTCCTGCCTGCAGTGCGCACGACCCTGCCCGAGGTCGTCGACTACGACCTGCCGGTCGCCGGCGCCTTCCACAACTGTTGTCTGGTCTCGATCCGCAAGCAGTTCCCGGGCCACGCCGCGAAGGTGATGCACGCGCTCTGGGGGCTCGGGATGATGAGCCTCACGAAGTGCATCGTCGTGGTCGACGCATCGGTCGACGTGCACGACTACGAGCAGGTGCTCTTCTATGCAGGCGCCAACGTCGACCCGAAGCGCGATGTGATTCTCTCGGAAGGCCCGCTCGACCATCTCGACCACGCGCCCGAGCGGCAGTTCTTCGGCGGCAAGCTCGGCATCGACGCGACTGCGAAGTGGCCGGAGGAGGGCGCGCGGCCGTGGCCCGACGAGATCGAGATGAGCCCCGAGATCAAGGAGCTCGTCACGCGCCGCTGGAACGACTACGAAATCGGTTAGTTCCCGCTCCGCTCGGTAGGCGTTTGCGGTAAGACTTCGATCGGTGGAGCCGGAACAGCCGAGTCCCGACACCGAGCACGAATCGGCCCACGAGGAGGCGCACCTCCCGCCGCCGACGCTATGGCCGATCGGCTTCGCGATCGGCATTGTCGTAGTCCTCGTCGGACTCGTGATCGATCCGCTGCTGATCTCGACGATCGGCGCGGTCATCGCCATCGTCTTCGGGGTCCTCTGGGCGCGCGACGCGACCGCCGAGCTGCGCCAGGAGAGCGTCGTCGTGGAGCCGGAGCGGCGCGAGCTGGAGGAGGACGACCCGCACCAGGTCACGCTCACCGCAGTGTCCGAGACCCAGGTCACGCGAAGCGTCTTCCTCGAAGGCGCGACGCTTGGACTCGGCGCGGCGATCGGCGGCCTGATCACGATCCCGATCGCGGGTTTCGCGGTGCTCCCAGGCTTTCTCGGTCAGGAGCTGCACAAGGTCGACCTCGGCCCCATCGAGAGATTTCCGCTCAACCAGTGGTACGTCGCGACCTTCATCGTCGACCCGACCGAGGGCGAGGTGTCCAAACGGGCGGCGTTCCTCCGCAACAACGGCCCTGCGACGAACGGCGAGCCGAGCTTCTCGATCATCTCCAACCGCTGCACGCATCTCGGCTGCCCCACGCAGGCGAACGGCCCGAGCGGCCTGAGGTTCACGGGGAAGCCGACGATCAAGGAGCACACGCTGACCGGCCCCGCGGAGTTCGTGCCGGTCATCCCGGCGGGTTACGGCTGCCCGTGCCACGGCAGCCAGTTCGACACCGAAGGCAACCGCACGGCCGGCCCGGCTCCGCGCGCGCTCGACCGCTACGGGTTCGAGATCAATCACGGTCGCCTGGTTCTGCTGGGCACGTACTCGGTGTCCCACGTGGTCGGGACGGGCGCCCAGGCCCAGATCTACAAGTACAAGCAGGCCGGGCCCGGGGAGCACATCGACGGACCGGAGCAGTTGCTCTATCCCCTCCAGCCGCCGCACAACTGATGGCCACCACCTACAAACGGAAGCTCTCGAAGAGCGAGCTCCGCCGCCAGAAGATGGAGGAGATCGTCGTCTACCCGTTCGACTGGCTCGAGGAGCGGTCGGGTCTCGTCGGCGGCGTCAAGTACTTCCTCTTCCGCAAGGTGCCGTCTGACATCAACTGGATGCAGACGCTCGGGTCGGCCGCGCTGACCGCGTTCCTCGTGCAGGCGGTCACCGGCGTGATCCTCGCGATGTACTACGTGCCCTCGGCGGACATCGACCCCCACACCGGCCAGCCGGTCGCCTGGGAGTCGATCGTCAACATCACCGACCATCTGACGCTGGGCTGGCTCGTCCGCGGCATGCACCGCTGGGGAGCGAGCGTCTTCATCATCCTCATGTTCCTGCACATGGGTCGCGTCTTCCTGTTCGGCGCCTACAAGTACCCGCGCGAGCTGAACTGGATCGTCGGCGTTCTCATCCTCGTGATGGGGATGATGGAGGGCTTTACCGGCTACCTCCTGCCGTGGGATCAGACCGCGTACTGGGCGACTGTCGTGGGGATCAACCTCAACGGGACGGCGCCCTTCTTAGGACCGTGGTTAGCCCAGTTCTTACGTGGCGGCCAGGAGATCAGCGGCGCAACACTGACGCGCTTCTACTCCCTGCACATGCTCGTGATCCCGGGCGGGATCATCGCCCTGATCACGCTGCACCTCTACCTCGTGATCCGGCTCGGCGTCACCTCGCCGCCGTGGTCCGAGGACCAGGCGGGCGGGGAACCCGAGGAAGCCGAGCCCGAGCGGCGGCGGTCCGGCCTGATGCGGCCCGTGCCGCGCTCGGCCGGTGCCCAGGCGATGCAGGCTGAGCCGGGAGGCAGCGAGTAGTGGCCGCTATCCCGAAGGAGAAGCCGTCGCGCGCCGAGGAGAACCGCGCCGGCTTCGCGCGCTACAAGGCGGACGTCAAGGCGCGCGGGAAGCCCTTCTACCCGTACGCGATGTTCCACGACACGATCATGAGCCTCGTCGTCGTGTGCACGATCATCGGGCTCGCGGTGATCTGGAAATGGTCGGCCTGGGCGCCGGGCCACAATCCGACGCATCCGGGGATTCTCGGTCCCGAGATCGACGCTCCCGCGAACCCGGGCACGACGAGCTTCGTGCCGCGGCCGGACTGGTACTTCTACTTCCTCTTCTATCTCCTCCGGGTTTTCAAGTGGCCGGAGTCGGTCTTCCTCGGCACCATCGGCGTGCCGACGATCGCGCTCGTCCTGCTGCTGATGCTGCCGTTCATGGACCGGCGCCGCGTGCGCAGGCCGTCGGCTCGCCCCGTTGCGATGGTCGCCGCCGTCCTCACGATCGTCTCGATGGGCGTGCTGACGTGGAAAGGCGCGACGGCCAACGAGGCACTCGCCTCCGAGGTCGTCCAGAACATCCCGACCTGGATCAAGGACGAGCAATTGCCGAAGAACGCCGTACCGGGCGTCAACCTCTTCGCGAGGGCAGGCTGTACGGCTTGCCACACATATGACGGGGTGGGAGGCGCTCTGCTGGGAGCGCCGGATCTGACCGACATCGCCAGCCGGCACCTCGGCATCGCTACGCAGATCAAGCACCTGAATGACCCCTCGTCGGTCACTCCCGGGTCGCCGATGCCGTCGTTCTCCTCGCTGGGCCAGCAACGCCTGCGCCAGCTCGCGATCTTCCTCGAAGCTTCCAAGGGCAAGCAGTAACAGCGAGGATTCCCGGGAATGCACGTGTTCCTCGGGATCACAGGCGCTTCGGGAGCGCCATACGCGGCTCGGCTGCTCGAAGCGCTCGCTGCTGCCGACTGCGAGATCGGCGTGTGTGCGTCGCGCGCCGGGATCGAAGTGCTCGCCACCGAGCTCTTCGCCGATCCGACGCTGCCCCGCGACGAGACACTCGCGCGGGTGCTCGAGCACGCGCATGGCGCGGCGCGTATCTACGACTCCGAGGACTGGAGCGCGCCGTACGCCTCGGGCTCGGCGAAGGTCGACGCGTACGTGATCTGCCCGTGCTCGATGGGCACGCTCGGCACGCTCGCCTCCGGCGCGATGTCGAACCTCATCCACCGGGCTGCGTCGGTTGCGCTGAAAGAGGAGCGCCGGCTCGTGCTCATGCCGCGTGAGACGCCGCTCTCGGCGATCCACCTGCGCAACATGCTGACGCTGCGCGAGGCCGGAGCGACGATCCTCTTCCTCGCGCCCGGCTTCTACCACGGCGCCGAGACGGTCGACCAGCTCGTGGACTTCATGGTCGCGCGCGCCCTCGACCTGCTCGGACTCGACCACGCGCTGACGCCGCGCTGGGGGCAGACATGACGGTCGAGTCGGGCCGGCTGCCGGCCGAGGGCGTGCAGCGGATGTTCGATCGCATCGCGCCGGTCTACGACGCGATGAACCGGGTCATGACCCTCGGCCTCGACCAGCGCTGGCGCAGGGCGACGGTGCGTGAGGCGGTGCGGCCGGGCGACTACGTGCTCGACGCGTGCTGCGGCACGGGCGACCTCGCCCTCGCCGCGCGCAAGGCGCGCGCCGCGGATGTGGTCGGCCTCGACTTCTCCGAGCGGATGCTCGAGCGCGCCCGCCGCAAGGCTCCCGAGCTCGAGTGGGTGCAGGGCGACGTGCTCGCGCTTCCGTTCGAGAACGCGCATTTCGACTCGGCGGTGGTGGGCTTCGGCATACGCAACGTGGACGACCTCGAAGCCGGGCTGAGGGAGCTGCGCCGCGTGCTGCGTCCCGGCGGCCGGCTCGGGATCCTGGAGATCACGACGCCGCGCGGGTGGCTCGCGCCGTTCTACCGTCTCTGGTTCGACCGGATCGTGCCGCTGCTCGGCCGTGTTCTCCCGGGCGGAGACGCGTATACGTACCTGCCCGCCAGCGTGCGGCGCTTCCCCCCGCCCGAGGAGCTCGCGGAGCTGCTCGCCGCCTGCCGCTTCGAGGCCGTGCGGTTCAGGCTCTTCGCCGGCGGCATCGTTGCCCTCCACGTGGGGGAGGTTCCGGCGTGACCGCGTCGCTCGCAGAGCTCCGGGCGGTGCCGGGGCTCGACGACTATCTGGACGGGCTCGAGGAACGGCTCGCTCGGACGGTCGCCACGCATCCGGGGCTCGTCGCTGCAGTGGGCAACGAGGCGCTCGCGGCGGGCGGCAAGCGGTTGAGGCCCGCGCTGGTCTTCCTCTCGGCGCCGCCCGGCACGGAGCCGTCGCTCGCCGCCGGCGTTGCGGTCGAGCTCGTCCACATGGCGACGCTCGTCCACGACGACCTGATCGACCGCGCCCATTTCCGGCGCGGCAAAGCGGCCGCCTGGTCGATCTACGGGCCGGCTGCGGCGCGGGCGACCGGCGACTACCTCTTCGCACGGGCGTTCTCGGAGCTGAGCGCGACGGGTGGTGCGCAGGCGGTCGACATCCTCGCCGATGCGACCCTCTGTCTCGCGCGCGGTGAAGCGCTGCAGCGGACGCAGACCCGCGACCCGGCCACGACCATCGAGGCGTATCTCGAGCGTTGCGCGCTCAAGACGGGGAAGCTCTTCGAGGCGGCGTGCCGGCTCGGCGGCGGCTCCGGCGAATACGGGCTGGCGCTGGGGATCGCCTTCCAGATAGCCGACGACGTCCTCGACTGTTCGGGTGCCACGATCGAGACGGGCAAGATCGCCGGCACCGACCTCCGCGACGGCACTCCGACGCTTCCGCTCCTGCTCGCCGCGCAGCGGGATGCCGTCGTGCGGGCCGCGCTCGCGGGCGGGCCGATGGACGGCGCGCTCCTGCGTGTCGCCGCGACGGGAGCCCTCGACGAATCCCGTGAGGTTGCCCTCGACTACGCTAGGCAGGCCAGGGGACGGCTCGACGGCGAGCTACACCGAGACGAGCTCGAGGCCCTGACGCACGCAGTCGTCGACCGGGAAAGGTAGGCCGAGAGGTGGCAGTTCTCGACACGCTCGACACGCTCGCTCCGATCCGGGACAAGGTGCTCGCCGGCGAGCGGCTCGACTTCGACGACGGCGTCGCGCTGATGGAGACCGACGACCTGCTCGCGCTCGGCGACCTCGCCGACCTCGCGCGCCGGCAGCGGGGCGGCGGCGACGAGGTCTATTTCGTCCAGAACATCAACCTGTACCAGACGAACGTTTGCCGCGTGAAGTGCAAATTCTGCGCCTTCGCCAAGACTCGCAAGCAGGAGGACGCGTTCACGCTGACGACCGACGAGTTCGTCGAGGACGCGGTCGCCCAGCATGAGATCCACCACTTCACCGAGATCCACACCGTCAACGGCGAGAACCCGCACGTCGACCTCGAGTACTACGCCGGCCTCCTGCGTCGGCTGAAAGAGGCGTTGCCGGACGTCCACCTCAAGTTCTACACGGCCTCCGAGATCCACCACATCTCGCGGCTCGAGGGCTGCTCGCACGAGGAGGTCCTGCGCACGCTTAAGGATGCTGGTCTCGACTCGATGCCCGGCGGCGGCGCCGAGATCTTCGCCGACCGGGTACGCGCGCTCATCGCACCGGGCAAGGAGCCCCCTGAGGACTGGTTCGACGTGCACGACACCGCGCATCGGCTCGGGATCACGACCCAGTGCACGATGCTCTATGGCCACGTCGAGACCTACGAGGAGCGCGTCGACCACCTGCTGCGGCTCCGCGACCAGCAGGACAAGACGAACGGCTTCCTGTCCTTCATCCCGCTCGCATTCCACCCGGAGAACACCGTCTTCGAGCGTCGTGGCTTCCGCTTCACCACGGGTGCCGACGATCTGAAGGTAATCGCCGTTTCGCGTCTCCTGCTCGACAACGTCCCGCACGTGAAGGCCTACTGGATCATGATGGGCCTCCCGCTGGCGCAGGTCGCACTTCACTTCGGCGCCGACGACGTCCAGGGCACGGTCGTGCGGGAGAAGATCTTCCAGGCGGCGGGTGCGAGCGCGGGCACCGAGCAGAAGGCCGCCGAGCTCGTCCGGTTCGTCCGCGAAGCAGGCCGCACGCCCGTCCAGCGCGACAGCCTCTACAACGAGCTGCGCCGATGGTGAACATCGCCGAGATCTCACTCGCTCCGGACGTGGTCTGGGTCGGCGTGCTTCCGGGCATGCTTTGCCGAAGCGCCGACCAGGTGAACGCGCGGCTCGAACAGATCCGGGACAGTGGCCGCTCGTACTCGCCGGAGGTGCTCGCCGAGCGAGACGGCGTGGTGCTCTACGACCCACACGTCGACCCACCGGCGCAGATCCCGGAACTGCATCAGATCGCGATCGTCCAGGACAACGTCGTCGTCGAGATCCGCGACTATCCGAGTCGCGCCGCCGCCGAAGCGGCGTTCGAGGCGATTCGGTGAGCGCGCAGGAGGCCATCGGGAACCGCTCGCTCGACGACTTCGCCGAGGCACTCACGGCGAATGTCGTGTGGGTAGGCCTCTGGCCGGGGGAGCTGTGCCGAAACCGCGAGGACGTGCTCGAGATGTTCGCGCGGATGCGTGAGAAGGAAGTTCGGGTGCAACCGTCGATCATTCTCGAGAGGGACGACGTCTTCGTCGTCGATCCGCACCTCGACGGGCGGCATCACGTTCTCGTCCTCGCCGGCGATCTCGTCTCGGAGGTGCGCGTTTATCCCGATCGGCGCTCCGCGATCGCGGCTGTGGAGGAGCGGCCATGGTGAAGCTCGGCCGCATCTCGTACGTGAACATGGCGCCGGTTTTTTACCGCGTCGACACGGAGGTCGAGGAGGTGCAGGGCGTCCCGACCGAGCTGAACCGGATGCTCGTGGCGGGGGAGCTCGACACGGCTCCGATCTCCTCGATCGAGTACGCGCGTCACGCCGATTCGCTGCGCCTGCTGCCGCGGCTCTGCGTCGCGTCGGAGGGCGCGGTCGACTCGATCCAGCTCGTCTCGCGCAAGCCGCTCGAGCAGGTGCGCAACGTGGCGGTGACTCCCGAGTCGGCGACCTCGGTCGCGCTCGTCAAGGTGCTGCTGCCGGAGGCCGACCAGGCGCCGCTCGATGCGTACGAGGCCGGCGATGCCGAGGCGAAGCTCCTCATCGGCGACGCGGCTCTCCGCTCCGCATTCGAGGATCCGACGCCGCATCATGACCTCGGCCGGCTGTGGCTCGAGCGGACGGGGCTGCCGATGGTGTTCGCAGTCTGGGCGTGCCCGGAGCCGCTGGCCGAGGGCCTCGCGGAGCTCGAGGACGCGCTGGTCTCCTCGGTGCGGCTCGCGCGCGCCGAGCCCGAGCAGCTCGCCCACGAGGCCGCGGAGCGCTACGGGTATCCGGCCGGCTTCCTCGCTCGCTACTTCGAGAAGCTCCGCTACCGCTTCGGGCCGCGCGAGCGTGCCGGGCTCTACACGTTCCTCGAGCTCGCCCGCGACGCCGGTTTGCTCGAGACGGTGCCCGAGCTTCGTTTCGTGCAGACCACCGCCGGCGCAGGCGCCGCAGTCGCGTGAGCGTCGCGGAACGCACTCCGGTCGCCGAGATCCTCGAGCGCGCGACCTCCGGCGAGCGGATCACCGACGAGGACGCCGTCGCGCTTCTCCGCTCCCGCGACCTCGTCGCGGTCGGTCGCACCGCCAACACGATCCGCAACCGGCTGCACGACCCCGAGCGCGTCACGTTCATCATCGACCGCAACCTGAACTACACGAACATCTGCGTCACCGATTGCGACTTCTGCGCCTTCTATCGCCGCCCCGGCGACCAGCGGGACGGCTATCTGCTGCCGAAGCCGGTCATCTTCAAGAAGATCGAGGAGACGCTCGCGCTCGGCGGCACCGGCCTGCTCATGCAGGGCGGCCATCACCCCGACCTCGGCGTCGACTACTACGAGGATCTCTTCTCGTCGATCAAGGCGCGCTACCCGATCCACCTCCACGCGCTCTCGCCGTCGGAGGTCGTACACGCGGCGCGCCGGTCGAAGCTGACGGTTCCCGAGACGCTGACGCGGATGCGCGACGCTGGCCTCGACTCGATCCCGGGCGGCGGCGCCGAGATCCTCGTCGACCGCGTGCGCGACATCATCGCGCCGAAGAAAGTGAACACGAACGAGTGGCTCGGCGTGATGCGTGAGGCGCACCGGCTCGGGATCTCGACGACGGCGACGATGATGTACGGCCACGTCGAGACGCTCGAGGAGCGGGTCGAGCACTTCCGCCGGATCCGCGAGCTGCAGGACGAGACGGGCGGCTTCCGGGCGTTCTTCTCGTGGACGTTCCAGGACGACGGCAACCGGCTCGTCGCGCTGGTGCCGGCCGAGTCCCGGCCGACCTCGTTCGACTACCTGCTCACGCAGGCGGTCTCGCGCATCTACCTCGACAACATGCCGCACATCGGCTCGTCGTGGGTGACGCAGGGAAAGAAGATCGGGCAGGTCGCGCTCGGCTTCGGCGCCGACGACTTCGGCTCGGTGATGATCGAGGAAAACGTCGTCTCTGCGGCCGGCACGACGCATCGCACGAGCGCCGACGAGCTCGTCCACCTCATCCGCTCACTTGGCAAGACGGCCGTGCAGCGCGACACGCTCTACCGGCCGGTCAAGGTCTGGGACTAGCTAGCTGCTACGCGACC
>CAWFVH010000014.1:0-14322 GCA_963819275.1 uncultured Actinomycetes bacterium
AGAGACGGATGCGCATGGTCGTGACCAGCTGCCAGGGCCAGCGCCCCGGGCTCATCCCAACGGGGCGATCTTGCGATCAACCCCGCCGCTGCAGCGCAGGTCGGCGTCAAGCGGGCCGATGCGGTACTGCGCGAGCGTCGGCGGCGCGCCGGTGAAGCCGCCGTTCGCGCAGTTCCGCCGCGCCTGTGCAAGCATGGCCCTGGTTCCGGCCACCCAGTCGGGAAGCTGGTCGTTGAAGGCCGTTTGCGTCGTCTGCGCGCTCAGCCCCGTGATCTCACGCCACTGGTCGCTGGTGGAGTAGATCCCGATCGGCCCGGCTGCCCCGGCGTTGTGCAGGCCGGCGATGAAGCCCCGCAGCGCGGCGATGTTCAGCTCATATGTCCCTGCCCAGCTCGCCGCGAGCTCGACGTCCAGCCACCACGGAGCAGTTGTGGCCGCGGCCGGGTCGAGGGCGGAAACGAGGCTGTAGGAGTGGGCGGCGCGCTGCTCGCCGTAAAGGTAGGAGCAGGCGTTCGTCAGCTTGCCGTTGCAGGCACCGTAGAGCGGTGTAGCACCGCCACGAGGCCAGTCCGCGACGTGGTGCGCGCCGGGGTTACCAGTGTCGATGTACAGCGAAAGGGGCGGCTGCTGCGGGCGCTTCTGCCCAGGCGCGCCGTGCGACCATTGCAGCTCGCCGCTGAGGCACGGGTTTGCGTTGTTCGCGAGCCCGCCGTCGACTCCGACGATCCCGAACAGCGGCTTCGACGGATAGGAGCCCGAGCACTGCGGATACGAGGCGTCGTAACCGGTGGTCGCCGCCGCACCGCCGCGCAGCGTGATGAAGAGCACCCCGCCGACGACGATGACGGCGAGCCCCACCAGTGCCCCCACGCGCGGCGCTCCGAACCGCGAACGTCTGGAAGGCGGCACGGGTCTGATGTCAGACGAGCCGCTGCTCAGGTTTCGCGACGGCCGGTAGCTACCAGGATCCCGGAGGCTCCCGCGAGGCCGAGCACGACGAGGCCGGCCATGGTCGGGACCACCCAGCCGGGTCTGGGGTGGTAGACGCAGCGGGGACGTTGCGGGACGAGTGCTGCGTGACGCTGCCCGAACTCCGTCATCTCATCCCGTTATACGCCATGACACGGCAAGCCGTCACAGGCAGGAAGCCAGGACTGGGCCAGTGTTCGGGAAGGACCCCTGAGTCGGGCATGGTCTGGCTTCGGCCTTAGACTTGTGCGCATGAAGATCAGCGAGAAGATCAAGCGCCTGTTTGGCCGAAAGCCACCCACACAGGAGGAGCTTGCCGCCCGCGCCGGTGCGGACGCCGCGAGCGCCCAACTGAGTATTGAGCGCGGCAACGCGGACATTGTCACCCGGGCCGACCGCTTCAACCCTCCGTCCGGTTTTTGAAAGACGCCGCTGGGCTGGGCGAGCGTCTGTACGCCTGAGTGCTCTAAACGCCGGCTGCGGTGACGACGAAGTCCGTCGCGAAGCCGAGCAGGGCTCCCAGGACGAGGAGCCACATGATCAGCACCGGGTGGCCGTACTTGCGGTTGACCGCGAACAACTCCTGGACGACATAGAGGATCGAGCCGCCGGCGACGGTGAAGAAGAGCACCGAGACCGCGTCGCTCGTCCACGCCTGCCCAACGAGCGTGCCGAGGAACGTGGGGCCGCCGCCGATCAGGCCGAGCAGCAGGATGAGCTTCCAGCTCGGCCGGATCCCTTCGCCGGTCAGCGGACCGCAGATGCCGAATCCCTCGGTCGCGTTGTGCAGGCCGAAGCCGATGATGAGGGTCACGGCAAGGCTGATCTCGTCGACGCCGCGGCCTGCCCGATGGCGAGACCTTCGCCGAAGTTGTGGACGCCGATCCCGATCGCGATCAGGAACGCAAGCCGCACCGCCGGGATCGAGAGATCGAGCACGCGCCGGCTCGTGAACTCGTCGACCGCCGCCGCACCCGGCCCGACGAGCGGCGAAGCCCGCCTGCCCGCGCGGGACTTCATCCACGCCTCGTAGTAGACGAGGCTCATCAGCCCGCCGACGAAGCCGAGGATCCCGAGCGCCGCCAAGCCGGCGAAGCGGCTCCAGTCGTGCGCTTGCAACGCGGTGTCCATCGGATCGACCGCGTTCGACATCACATCCCAGAAGAGAAAGACGAGGATTCCGGTCGCGAGGGCCGAGAGACCGGCGCGCGCATTCGCGCTCAGGCCGCGCATCCGCCCGACCGGCAGGCCGAGGAAGATGGTGGCGCCGGCGATCGCGCCGAGCAGCAGGATCTCTGAGGTGCTCATCCTGTAAGGGTGTCCTTACACATACGCCCGGCGGCAATATAGCGGCATGCCTGCACCCGGCCACTCCGTTGACGAGTACCTCGAGACCATCTACTTCCTCGCCTTCCCGATCGGCGAGTACGTGCCATACGGCGCCGGCTCGCCCCCGCTCGCCTCCCGAGTCGCCGAGATGCTCCACGTCTCGCGCGCGTCCGCCGGCGAGATGCTGAAGCGGCTCGAGGCCGACGGCCTGATCGAGCGCGGCACGAAGAAGGAGGCGCTGCTCACCGAGACCGGCCGCGAGCGCGCCGAGCGTGTCGTCCGCAAGCACCGGATCATCGAGCGGCTCCTCACCGACTTCATGGGCTACACCGCCTACGAGTCGCACGAGCGCGCCGACGAGCTCGGCGACACGTTCGACGACGAGATGATCGACCGGATCGACGACAAGCTCGGCCATCCGCAGCGCTGCCCGCACGGCTGGCCCGTCGATCCCGAGGTCGAGCAGGAGGAGAACGCCGAGCTCGCACCGCTCGCCTCGTTGTCGGCCGGGACGCGCGCGACGGTCGTACGCCTCGCCGAGCACGACGGCGATCTCCTGCACTGGTTCTACGACCAGGGCCTGGTCCCGGGCACGAGCATCCTCGTCCGCACGGCCGAGCCGGCGGCGGATCAGTTCACGGTCGCGATCGAGAACGTCGGCGAGCGGGCGATCTCGGAGAAGGCCGCCGCCGGGTTGTTCGTCCGGCCTTCGTGATCGTGCGGGCCGCTACGGCGGCCGATCTTCCCTTTCTGCAGGCGATGCTCTACGAAGCGGCGACCTGGCGACCGGAGGCGCAACCGCCGCCGGAGACCGTGCACGCGAATCCCCACGTGGCCCGTTACCTGAGCGGTTGGGGACGGCTCGGCGACGCCGGGGTGGTCTGCGAAGGCGGCCGGCAACTCGGAGCCGCCTGGTTCCGGCTCTTCCCGGCGGACGAGCCCGGCTATGGCTTCGTCGGCCCCGACGTACCGGAGCTGACGGTCGGCGTCGAGCCGACCAGCCGGGGCTGCGGGATCGGCACCCGGCTCCTGGAGACGCTGATCGGGGTCGCACGCACCGACGGGTACCGGGCGGTCAGCCTCAGCGTCGAGCCCGAGAACACGGCGCGACAGCTCTACGAGCGACTGGGCTTCGCGCGCGTCGCCGACGACGGCGGCGCCTGGACGATGCTCCTGACCTTTAGACCGTCGTAGCCTCGGCGAGCCCGGCTGCCGCGCGCAACGCTTCGGCGCGGTCGGCGCGCTCCCACGTGAAGTCGCCGTCCTCGCGCCCGAAGTGGCCGTACGCCGCGGTCTTCGTGTAGATCGGCCGGCGCAGGTCGAGGTCGCGGAGGATCGCAGCCGGACGCAGGTCGAAGTGCCCGCGTACGAGCTCCTCGATCCTCGGCACCGGAATCGCCTCGGTGCCGAACGTGTCGACGAGAACCGAGAGCGGATGCGCGACGCCGATCGCGTACGCGACCTGGAGCTGGCAGCGCTCGGCGAGGCCGGCCGCGACGACGTTCTTCGCAACCCAGCGCGCTGCATAGGCGGCCGAGCGGTCGACCTTGGTCGGATCCTTGCCCGAGAAGGCGCCGCCGCCGTGAGGCGCCGCTCCTCCGTAGGTGTCGACGATGATCTTCCGCCCGGTCAAGCCCGTATCGCCCATCGGGCCGCCGACCACGAATTTTCCCGTCGGGTTGCAATAGACGAAGTCGCGATCGCCGAGCCGGCTCGAGTCGTACAGATCCTTGGGCAGGATCGGCTCGATCACGTGCTCGATCAGGTCGGGCTTGAGCAGCGCCTCGCAGTCGAGCCCGTCGCGATGCTGCGTCGAGATGAGCACCCGCTCGATCTCGGTCGGCCGCTGGCGGCCGTGCTCGTCGATCTCGTAGCGGACGGTCACCTGGGTCTTGCCGTCGGGCCGCAGGTACGGGAGGACGCCGGCCTTCCGCACCTCGGCGAGTCTCCGCGCGAGCCGGTGCGCCAGCATGATCGGCAGCGGCATCAGCTCGTCGGTCTCGTTCGAGGCGTAGCCGAACATCATCCCCTGATCGCCCGCTCCCGAGCCGTCCAGCGGGTCGCCTTCTCCGTGCTGCTTCTCGTACGAGCGGTCGATGCCCTGTGCGATGTCGGGCGACTGCTCGTCGATTGCGACGACGACACCGCACGTATCGGCGTCGAAGCCGAACTTCGCGCGCGTGTAGCCGATCTCGCGGATCCGGTCGCGAACGAGTCGCGGGATGTCCACGTAGGTCTCTGTGGTGATCTCGCCGGCCACGACGACGAGGCCGGTCGTGATCAGCGTCTCGCAGGCGACGCGTCCGTTGGGGTCGGCGGCGAGGACGGAGTCGAGCACGGAGTCGGAGATCTGGTCGGCCATCTTGTCGGGATGGCCTTCGGTGACCGACTCGGAGGTGAAGGAGAACGAGCGCATAGGCATGCGTGGCAGGCTAGCCAACGCGGCTCTACTCCTCCGTCGGTTCCCGGTCCATGAGCCCCGCCGCCAGGTCGGTGACGCTCTGGCCCGAGAGGACGGCGCATACGCCCTCGGTGATCGGAAGCTCCACGCCGAGGCGGTGCGAGAGGTCGCGCAGGAGCGGCGCCGTGGTCAGCCCTTCCACCGTCTGACCGATCTCGGCGACTGCCCGCTCGGGCGTCAGTCCCCGGGCGATCAGCTGGCCGGCCTGCCGGTTGCGCGTCTTGGAGCTGCAGCAGCTGACGACCAGGTCGCCGATGCCTGCGAGACCCGCAAACGTCTCCTGGCGCGCGCCTGCGGCCTCGCCGAGCCGGGTCATCTCCGCCAACCCGCGCGCGATGAGCGAGGCCTTCGCGTTGTCGCCGAGCCCCAGCCCGTCCACGCCGCCGGCCGCGAGCGCGATCACGTTCTTTGCCGCCCCGCACAGCTCGACGCCGACGAGATCGGGATTGACGTAGGCACGGAAGAGGCCGGAGTTGAGGGCGTGTTGCAGCTGGCCCGCGAGGAACCCGTCCTCGCTCGCGATCACGGAGGCGGTCGGGAGCCCCATGGCGATCTCCTCCGCGATGTTCGGCCCCGAGAGGACCGCAACCGAACGGTCGCCGACGCGGGTCGAGAGCCGCTCGCCGGTCTCCGGATCGAGCCCCTTGACGAGGCTGAGCACCGGCGCATCGCCCGGCAGCGCGGCCACCACCGCGGCGAACGCCTGGCTCGGGACCGCCGCGACGACGACGTCGACGTCTCCGGGCGCGTCCGCGAGCGCGACCGCCTTGGCCGCGCTCAGGTCGACGCTCTGCAGGTAGCGCGGGTTCCAGCCCGTGCTCGAGATCGCCTCGGCCTGCTCACGCGTACGGCAGGCGAGAACGACGTCGTGGCCGCGGTCGAGGAGCACCCGCGTGAACGCCGTCCCCCACGACCCCGCTCCGGCAACGAGGAACCTCACGTCAGGATCGTTTCACGAAGTCGATCGAGACCGGCACGCCCTCCAGGTCGAAGCGCTCGCGCAGCCGGTTCTCGACCCAGTAGCCATAGTCGCGCGTGATGAGGCCCGGGTCGTTGACGAAGATGCGGAAGCGCGGCGGGCGCACGCGGATCTGGGCACCGTAGAGGAGGTTGAGCCGACGGCCGCGCGGCCCGCTCGGCGGCTGCCTCGCCTCCCGCAGCTCCCCGAGCGCGCGGTTCAGCTCGGGAGTCGGGATCCGTTTCATGTGCCGGTCAAACAGCTCTGCGACACCGTCGAGAAGCCTTTCGAGGCCGCGTCCCGAGTTCGCCGAGACGGCCACGAACGGCGGCCGCTGCCGCAGGCGACGGCGCAGCTCTCCGCGCACGTCGTCGACGTTGATCGTCGTCGCGTCCCATTTCGAGAGGACGACGAACGTCGAGCAGTCGGCGTGCCGGGCGACGTCGGCGACCGCGATGTCCTGCTCCACGATCCCTTCCGCGGAGTCGACCAGGACGAGGGCGATGTCGGCTCGTTCGGCGGCTTCGATCGCGCGCAGCTCGGAGTAGTACTCGATTCCTTGCCGGTGACGGCGCTTGCGCCGCAGGCCGGCGGTGTCGATCAGGACGAAGGTGCGCTCGCCGCGCTCGAGCACGGTGTCGACGGCGTCGCGAGTCGTGCCGGGGATTTCGCTCACGATCAGCCGCTCCCGCCCGAGGAGCGCGTTGACGAGGCTCGACTTGCCGACGTTCGGGCGGCCGAGGATCGCGACGCGGATCGCGTCGTCGGGCAGCGAGGGGCGCCCCGCCGGCGCGAGACGCTCGAGCTCGGCGATGACACGGTCGAGCAGGTCGCCGCTGCCGGTTCCGTGCAGGCCGGAGATCGGGATCGGGTCGCCGAGCCCAAGCCGGTGCAGCTCGAGGACGAGCGGTTCCTGGATCGGGTCGTCGATCTTGTTCGCGAGGACCAGCACGGGCTTGTGCGACTCGCGGAGGATCTGCGCGACCTCCTCGTCGCCCGGGGTCACGCCGACGCGCGCGTCGACGACGAAGAGCACGAGATCGGCTTCTGCCACGGCCTCGCGCGCCTGTTGTGCGATCGCACGGGTGAGCGGGGCCGGGTCCGCGATGTCGACGCCGCCGGTGTCGACGAGAACGAAGCGCTTCCCGAGCCACTCGCAGACGAGCTCCTTGCGGTCGCGTGTCACTCCGGGCATCTCGTGCACGACGGCCGCCCGCGTCTCGGTCAACCGGTTGACGAGGGTCGACTTGCCGACATTCGGGAAGCCGACGATCGCCACCGCGCCCAGCAGCGGCGGCGGCGGCGCCGCTTCGAGCAGCTCGGACTCGTCGCCCTCGTTCACGCTGAAAGCGTGACCGGCGGGGCGTCGTCCCGCGTCGGCGGGGTTGCGTGACGCGGCCTACCGGCCTCGTGCAGGTCGCGGAGCCAGGCCCAGAGCCGGTACAGCTCCGCCTCGATCTGCTCGGAGGCCGCGCGATATCCCTTGCCGCCGCGCGGCAGCCCGGCGAAGCGCATCGGCTCGCCCCACGCGATCGAGACGGGCGCGAAGTTGCCGATCTTCCAGTCCTGCGAGCCGTGGATCGCGCCGCAGATCACCGGCACGTTCTCCTGCAGCGCCACCATCGCCGCGCCCGGCTGCACGTGTCCGGGAACGCCGTTCCGCTGCCGAGTCCCCTCGACGAAGACGCCGAGAGCCTCTCCCGCGTCCACGACCTCGCGCATCCTCCGCACCGCGTCGCGATCGGACTCGCCGCGGCGCACCGAGATCGTGCCGAAGCTGCGGATCACTTCGCCGAGACCCGGCACGCGGTGCGCCTCGACCTTGGCCAGGTAGTAGAGGTGGCGCTTGCAGACCCAGCCGAAGCAGGGGATGTCGATCCAGTGGAAATGGTTGAACGCGAAGACGACGCCGCCGGTGCGTGGAATCCGCTCGCCGCCGTAGGAGTGGAGTCGCGTCGCGGCCGCCGCCGAGCCGCCGAGCACGGGGCGCCCGAGCGCCCAGACGACGTCGTGCGCCGTCACGCCGGGGAGCGCTCGCGGAAGAGCGCCTCGATCCGGTCGACGACGTCCGGCACCTCGAGGTCCGTCGTGTCGATCTCGATCGCGTCCGGAGCGGGCTGCATCCGCTCGGCGTCTTTTGCGTCGCGCTTCCGCAGGTCCGTGGCGAGCGCGTCCGCGCCGATGCCGGGGCGCTCCGCCATCCGCCGCCGCGCACGCACGTCGCGGTCGGCGACGAGGTAGACCTTCACCTCGGCGTCCGGCGCGACGACCGTTCCGATGTCGCGTCCCTCGATCACGACGTTGCCGTTACGCCCGAGCTCGCGCTGCCGATCGCGCATCACGTCTCGCACCGCCGGATGGCGCGCGACGACCGGGACCATCCGGTCGACGCGGTCGCTGCGAATGGACGAGGTGACGTCGGTCGCCGCGATCCAGACCCGGTCGTCCTCGGAGAAAAGGACGGGCTGCTCGCGCGCGAGCTGCGCGAGCCCCTGCGCGTCACCGAGGTCGAGCCTGCGCTGCATCGCGAGCCACGTCAGCGCCCGGTACATCGCGCCGGTGTCGAGGTAGCGGAAGCCGAGGCGCTCCGCGAGCGCCCGCGCCACCGTGCTCTTCCCCGCACCCGCGGGGCCGTCAATTGCCACGATCACCGTCTCGTCACCGTCTCCAGCAGCTCGTAGAAGCCGGGGAAGCTTATAGCGGCGGTGTCGGCGCCCTCGATCGCCACACCTTCCATCGAGGCCAACCCCGCAACGGCCCCGAGCATGGCGATGCGGTGGTCGCCGCGAGCGTCGACCCGGCCGCCGCGCAGCCGGACCGGGACCCCCGTTACCCGCCAGCCGTCCGGCTGCGAGCGGATCCGCGCGCCGAGTGGTCTCAGGCCGTCGGTGACCGCTTCGATTCGGTCGGTCTCCTTCACGCGGAGCTCGCCGGCTCCGGACACTCGCGTCTCGCCGCGCGCGTGGGACGCGAGCAGGGCCACGAGGGGGAGCTCGTCGACCAGACCCGGCACCTCGGCGGCGCCGATCTCGGTCGCGATGAGCTCTCCCGCTTGCACCTGCACCGACGCGACCGGCTCGCGACCTGCGCGGCGGCGCTCGAAGACCGAGACGCGGGCTCCCATCCGCTCGAGCACGTCGAGGAGGCCGGTGCGCCGTGGGTTGACGCCGAGATCGTGGATCGTGAGGTCGCTGCCCGGGACGAGCGCGGCGGCGACGAGCAGCGGCGCGGCCGACGAGAAGTCCCCGGGGACGATCGCATGGTCGAGTCGCAGCGCTCCGGCCGGCTCCACGGTCACCGACGTGGGGCTGCGGCGAACGCGGGCTCCTGCCGTCTCGAGCATGAGCTCGGTGTGGTCGCGGGTCGGGAGCCGCTCGACGACCGTCGTCGCACCCTCCGCGTTGAGGCCCGCGAGGAGGATCGCCGACTTCACCTGCGCGCTCGCGACCTCGGGCTCGATCTCGATCCCGCGCAGCGCGCCGGAGCCTCGAACGAGAAGCGGCGCGTGGCCGTCGGTCGTCTCCACGTCGGCGCCCATCCGGCGTAGCGGACCGGCGACGCGCTCCATCGGCCGCGGGGTGAGCGACTCGTCGCCCGAGAGCGTGAACTCGCCGTCCTGTCCCGCCAGAACGCCGGTCAGGAGGCGCATCAACGTCCCCGCGTTGCGACAGTCGACCGCGCCGGCGCGCAATCCGCGCAGCCCGACTCCGCGCACGACGAGCTCGTCGTCGGCGACGTCCTCGACCTCGGCACCGAGCGACCGCACGGCGTCCACCGTCGCCTGAGTGTCGCCCGAACGGCCGAAGCCGTGCACCTGCGTCTCCCCCTCCGCGAGCGCCCCGATCAGGACGGCGCGGTGCGAGATCGACTTGTCCCCGGGCACGACGACGTGCCCGACCAGGGAAGCAGCGGGCTCGATTCTCAACCGATCGTGCGTCCCATGAGGGACGCGAGCGCTCGGATCTCGTCGGAGAAGTCGTGGAACTCGGAAGTCGGGATCTGTTGCGCTGCGTCGCACAGCGCTTCCTCGGGCCGCGGGTGCACCTCGACGATGATCCCGTCCGCTCCGGCCGCGACGGCCGCCCGCGCGAGCGGCAGCACGAGGTCGCGCCGGCCGGCCGCATGGGACGGGTCGACGATCACGGGGAGGTGCGTCTCCTGCTTGAGCACGGGGATCGCGCCGATGTCGAGGGTGAAGCGCGTCGCCGTCTCGAAGGTCTTGATCCCGCGCTCGCAGAGGATCACCTCTGAGTTCCCCTCCTTGACGATGTACTCGGCGGCCATCAGCAGGTCCTCGACAGTCGAGGACAGCCCGCGCTTGAGCAGGACGGGCTTGGGCGCGCGGCCCACCTCGGAGAGGAGCGAGAAGTTCGACATGTTGCGGGCGCCGATCTGAATCACGTCCGCCGCCTCGACGACCTCCTCGACGTGCCGCGGATCCATCAGCTCGGTGACGAGCGGCAGCCCGGTCTCGGCGCGCGCCTCCATCAGGATCTCGAGTGCCTCCTCGCCGAGCCCCTGGAACGCGTACGGCGAGGTGCGGGGCTTGAACGCGCCACCGCGCAGCATCGTCACTCCCTCGGCGGCCACTGCCCGCGCCGTCTCGAGCGTCTGGTCCCTCGTCTCGACCGTACACGGGCCTGCGATGAAGCCGAAGTAGCCGTCGCCGATGCGGCGGCCGCGCGCCTCGATCACCGTCGGATCGGGCGACAGCTCGCGCGAGACGAGCTTGTACGGCTTGAGGATCGGCAGCACCTGCTCGACGCCGGCGAAGCCCTCGAGCGGCAAAGTCGAGAGCAGCTCCCGCTCGCCGATCGCGCCGATCACGGTCGCCTCGCGGCCGGGCGTGACGAAGGCAGAGCAGCCGGCCTCGTCGAGGCGCGCGACGACCTCGTCCACCTGCTCGGAGGTGGCACTCGCGCCCATCACGATCAGCAGTTCCGGTGCGCCTGTGATCGCCATCGGAACAGCTTAGGCAGAATCAGGCTCCATGGCCGCTGACGCAGACACCACCGCGACAGGCGAAACCGCGAAACCTCGCGTCTTCTCCGGGATCCAGCCGACCGGGCGTAAGACGCTCGGCAACTACAGCGGCGGCTTCCGCCAGTACGCCCAGACACAGGAGACGCACGACGCCTTCTTCTGCATCGTCGACCTGCACTCGATCACGGTCGAGTACGAGCCGCGAGAGCTGCGCGAGGCGAGCCTCGACCTCGCGGCGATGCTGTTCGCGACCGGTCTCGACCCCGAGGAGTCGACAGTCTTCTGCCAGAGCCACGTCACGGCTCACTCCGAAGCCGCATGGCTGCTGTCGGCTGTCGCGAGCTACGGCCAGTTGGGCCGCATGACGCAGTTCAAGGAGAAATCGGACCGGCACGAGTTCATCTCGGCGGGCCTCTTCACCTATCCGGTGCTGATGGCGGGCGACATCCTCCTCTACCAGACGGATCTCGTCCCGATCGGCGACGACCAGCGGCAGCATCTCGAGCTCGCCCGCGACATCGCCGAGCGCTTCAACTACCGCTACGGCGAGACGTTCCGCGTGCCCGACGGCAAGTTCCCCGAGATCGGCGGGCGAATCATGGACCTGCAGGATCCGAACTCGAAGATGTCCACGACACTCTCCCCCGAGCAGGGCGCGGTCTACCTGACCGATCCGCCCGACGCGATTCGCAAGAAGTTCAAATCGGCCGTAACGGACTCGGGCCGCGAGGTGCGGTACGATCCGCAGGAAAAGCCAGGAGTGTCGAACCTGCTCGAGATCCTCAACGTCGCCACCGGCGAGCCGATCGACGCCCTCGAGCAGAGCTTCGACGGCGCGGGTTACGGCGACTTCAAAGCAGCCGTCGGCGAGGCGGTCGTCACCCTCCTCGCACCGATCCAGGACAAGTTCGACGCGCTGCGGAGTGACGAGCGGGAACTGCAGCGCCTACTTGCGGTCGGGGCGGAGAAGGCCCGCAGGGCGAGCGAGCCGACGCTCGAGGCGATGTACGAGCGCATGGGCTTCGTGAAGGCCGAGGCCGGCAGGTTGTTCGGCGCAGCCCGCCCCCGCGGTTTGTAAGTCTCCCGCCCGGCCAGGGTTACAGCTTCGTCTCTAGCGCGTCACCACCGCGATGCCCATGCGGTGGCGCGTCAAGGGGAGGCTCGCCCTGCCAACTGCGGCAAGGAGTCAACCGCGAACCGAGGGGGAATCGAATGAAGAGACTCACAGCACTGGTGGTGCTCGTAGCCGCCGGAATCGCCGTGCTCGTAGCTGTGCAGATCGCCGGCGCGAGCAGCTCGAAGAAGACGGCGAACGACCCGACGACCTCGTCCTGTCAGCTCGGGAACGGGGTCAAGCACGTCGTCGAGATCGTCTTCGACAACGTCCACTTCTTCCGGGACAACCCCAACGTCCCGTCGGATCTCGAGCAGATGCCTCACCTGCTCAATTTCCTCGAGTCGAACGGCACGGTGTTCTCGAACTCGCACACGCCGATGATCGCGCATACCGCCGACGACAGCCTCTCGATCTACACAGGCCTCTACGGCGACCGCCACGGCCAGCCGTTGACGAACTCCTACAACACGTACAACCCCGACGGCTCTACCGACACAGCGACGTCCTTCGCCTATTGGACGAGCCCGGTAGCCGACACGAAGGGCGGAGGGCCGACCGCCGGACACGACACCGCGCCGACGATGAGCTATTCGGCGACGACGCCGGCCAGCGGGACGCCGAACAAGATCACGCCCGCACCGTGGGTGCCCTTCACGCGTGCCGGCTGCTCGGTCGGCGATTTCTCCACGGCCAACATGGTGCTGGAGAACACGAACCCCGACCTGACGACTGTCTTCGGTACGAATTCGCCCGAGGTCCAGCAGCTCAATGCGGACCCGGACAGCTTCAAGGACGCCGAGGTCGCGGACTACGTCGGTGTCGCCGTCCATTGCGCCGAGGGCGACGCGATCTGCGCGAACGCCCAGGCGAACCGGGGCAACCAGACGACCCCGTCGCAGACCGCCCAGCCGGACTTGCTTCCGAGCGAACCGGGCGGCTACAACGGCTTCCAGGGGCTGTTCGGGGCGAAATACGTCGCGCCGCAGCTGGGGGCCGGCACACCGAACCTGACGCACAACGGTTACGAGGTTACGAACGCCGCCGGGAACCTCGTCGATCTCGACGGGAACCAGATCAACGGCGCGTTCCTGACCAACCACCCGGGGTTCCCCGGCTTCAGTCCGACGGCGTCGCAGACGCTGGCCTACATGGCCGATATGCAGGAGGCCGGTATCCCGGTGACATACGGCTACATCTCGGACACCCACGACAAGAAGACGGGGGCGACCGGATGCACCTCGCCCAACAACGCGCTCGGCCCGGGCGATGCCTGCTCCGTCGCGGCCCTCAAGAGCTACGACAACGCGTTCAATACGTTCTTCCAGCGCCTCCAGGCCGACGGCATCACGCCTGCGAACACGCTGTTCATGATCAGCGCCGAGGAGAACGACCAGTTCGCCGGCGCGAACGTCGGCCGGGCAACCCAGCCCACGCCTACCGGCTGTGACGGAGTGACCGTGGCCTGCCACTACGCCACCGGTCAGATCGGCGAGCTCGCGGCCAATATCAGGGGCCTGCTGTCGACCACCCCAAGCGCCGGGACGCAGTTCGACCTCGACGCCCAGGGGGCTTCGATCTACGTACACGGGCAGCCGTCGGGCACCAACCCTTCCGTCCGGCAACTCGAACGCGACACGGCTGCGATGACGGCGAACAATCCGTACAGCGGGGCCATAGGCGAACACATCGCGAAATACCAGGCCGACCAAACGGAGGAACGGGTCCTGCACATGCAGACGAACGATCCGCTCCGGACGCCCACGTATTCGATCTTCCCGGTGCCCGACTACTTCTTCGGCACCTCGGGCGCAAACGTGGCGATCAACCCGGCGTTCGCATACGACCACGGGTACTACTCGCCCAACGTCGACGTCACCTGGATGGGGATCACCGGCCCCGGTGTCGCCCACGACGGCGTTGATGGACCCGGCCCGGCCGGCGGCAACGAGTCGCAGGACCCGAACTCGACCCACACGGTCCCGGAGGCCAGCACTCAGGGCACGTGGGTCGAGGAGACCGACTACCGGCCGACCCTGCTCTATCTCCTCGGCCTGAAGGACGACTACCAGACCGACGGGCACGTGATCACCCAGGCACTCGCCTCGGTGACTCCTGCGCTGCAGGCGACCGAGGATCTGGCCAAGGGCTACGACCAGATCAACTCGAGCGTCGGGCAGCTCGCGACCGACACCCTGCTCGCCGACTCGACGGCACTTGCTACCGGATCGAGCTCGAACGACGGCGCCTACGACACGACGGCGGCGGCGCTCCAGCAACTCGGAGACGACCGCGATACGGCAGCCACCAAGATCAAGAAGGTGCTTGCCGACGCTGCGGCCGGCGACATGCCGAACCACGGTCAGGTGACCAGCGGCCTCGCGAACGTGCGAGAGCTGCTGCGCCGGGCCGACAGGCTCGCAGCCGGCTCGTAACAGTTCCACTCTCTAAGGGCTCGGGTCCGCCGAATCGGCGGGCCCGAGCCCTTGCGATTTCTTCACACGGGTC
>CAWFVH010000015.1:0-119052 GCA_963819275.1 uncultured Actinomycetes bacterium
CCCGCGGCCTGTCGAACGCCGAAATCAGCACGACGCTGGTCGTCGCGCCACAAACAACGAAAACGCACATCGGGCGCATCCTCCGGAAACTCAACCTACGCGACCGCGCACAAGCCGTCGTAGCCGCCTACGAATCCGGCCTCATCGTCCCCGGCGAGTAATCCCGGCACGTCGCTCTGAACTGCCGGAAGCGGACTTCCCGCCGCACATGGCACCTGACTCCTCGTCCACTTGCGGGTGAGGGTCGGACCAGGGAAAGTCCGGATGGCCGTGGGTTCGCGGGCCAGGCAGGCTCGGAGCATGACCGAACACATCACACATACCCCCACTGTGCGGCGGCTCGAGCGGAGCTCGTCGGACAGAATGCTCGCTGGCGTCTGCGTCGGACTCGGCCGCTACTTCGAGCTCAACCCGACTGCCTTTCGCGTCGGCTTCGTCGTTCTGACCCTGCTCGGAGGGGCGGGAGTTCTCGTCTATCTCGCCGCTGCCATCGTCATGCCGGGTGAGGGTAAGGAACGCTCCTTGGCGGAGCAGGTGCTGGCTGAGCGAAAAGAGCGGCCCTGGCCGCTGATTGGCCTCGCGATCGCTGGCGCCGCACTGATCGTGCTTCTCTCGCGTGCCGCGTTCAGGCCCGAAGCCGGCGCCGGCTGGATCTTTGTCCTCGTCGTCGGCCTCGTCATCCTCTGGGTGAGCCGAAGCGCTCGCTGGGGCGGCCGCCTGCTGAAGGTGTTCGTCGCCCTCGTCGCCGCGACGCTCGCCGCCGTCGTCACCGCGGTCGTGCTCGCGTTCTCGTGGTTCAACGTCAGCCTCGGCGACGGAGTCGGAGATCATGTCTATTCGCCATCGACCGCAGCCGCAATCGCCCCGTCCTACCGGCTCGGCGTGGGGAATCTGCGGATCGACCTGCCGGCGATCCGGCCCGGCGCGAAGGAGCTGGACGTGAAGGCGAAGGTCGGTGTAGGCGAGCTGCGGGTCGTCGTTCCCAAAGGTGTTCCCGTTCAGGTGGATGCGCGGACGAAGTTGGGAGACGTGTACGTGCTCAGCCGGGAGGACTCAGGGCGGAACGCAGTCGTCAAGACCGGCACTCGGGGCGGCTACGTGATCGACGCGACAGTCGGGCTGGGTAAGGTCGCCGTCGTTCGTGGAGGCTGAGCACTGAGCGCGCTGCTGTTCGAGCGCAGCAGCGACGACCGCGTGATCGCGGGCGTGTGCGGCGGCATCGCGGCACGACTCGCTGTCGACGCGACCCTGGTGCGGCTGGTTTTCGCGATCCTGGCTCTGGCGGGCGGCGCCGGCATCCTCGTCTATCTCGCGTTGTGGATCTACGCGCGGGGCCGGCGCGCGTTGCCGGCGGCGGCCTTGTTCGCGGTCGCGTCTGGCGCGATCCTCTTCGCGCTCGGCCTGTCGGGAACGGCCCTGCTCGGGGCGACGCTGCTCGTCGCCGGTCTCGTCACCGTGCTTGCGGCCGGCGGCTCGCTGCGCCCAGGCGGCTCGCTGCCGCGGCTCGGAGTTGCGTTGTTGATGGCGGGCGCGGTGATCTTGCTCGGCCGGCGAGGGGCCAGCGGCGGCTTCCTAGCGCCGGGTGCGGTGGCCGGTGCGCTGCTTCTCGTTGTCGGGCCTTGGGTGTGGCAGCTGACGGTGGAGCGGACAGAACGAATTCGGCTGGAGGAGCGCGCCGAGGTGGCCGCACGGATCCACGACTCCGTCCTGCAGACGCTCGCACTGATCCAGCGCCACGCTGGAGATTCGGCGCGGGTGGCAACGATCGCGCGCCGGCAGGAGCGCGAGCTGCGTGGCTGGCTGTACGGCAGCGGCGTCGCGGACGCAAGCGGGCTCGTCACGGCGCTCGCTGACGCGGCGGCCGATGTGGAGGAGCTACACGGCGTGCCGATCGAGCTCGCGAGCGCAGGTGACGTCCGGCTCGACGACCGCACGCGCCAGCTGGTGCTAGCGGCGCGCGAGGCGATGACGAACGCGGCGAAGTTCTCCGGAGCGGCCGAGATCGCCGTCTACGCCGAGGTCGGCGCCGAGTCAGTCAGCGTGTTCGTGCGAGACCGTGGTGCCGGATTCGACCGCGCCAAGGTCGCTCCCGATCGGCGCGGGATCGCCGAGTCGATCGAAGGGCGGCTCGAACGCGCCGGAGGAACGGCGACGATCGTCAGCGCCCCCGAGTCCGGAACCGAGGTCGAGTTACGGCTGCCGCGGAGGTGGTCATGAAGCGGCGCGTCGTGCTCGTCGACGATCACGAGCTGTTCCGGGCCGGCGTGCGCGGCGAGATCGCGAACTCGGTCGACATCGTCGGCGAGGCAGGCACGGTGGCCGAGGCGGTGCCGCTGATCCGGGAGCTCGACCCGGAGGTCGTGCTGCTAGACGTCCACCTTCCCGACGGAGGCGGCGAGGGCGTGATCGCGGGCGTGACCCAGGAGCGGCCCGCGGTGAAATTTCTCGCTCTGTCGGTCTCCGATGCGGCAGAGGACGTGATCGGCGTCATCCGGGCGGGCGCCCGCGGCTACGTCACGAAGACGATCTCGGGCACCGAGCTCGAGGACGCGATCGAGCGTGTCGCGCAGGGAGACGCCGTCTTCTCGCCACGGCTGGCCGGCTTCGTCCTCGACGCCTTCCGGGCGGGCGAGCCACTCGGCGGCGATTCAGAGCTCGACAATCTGACGCCCCGCGAGCGTGAGGTGTTGCAGCTGATCGCGCGCGGCTACCGCTACAAGGAGATCGCCGCCCGCCTCCATCTTTCTATCAAGACTGTGGAGGCCCACGTGTCGAGCGTGCTCCGCAAGCTCCAACTCACCTCACGCCACGAGCTCTCGCGCTGGGCTCAGCAACGCCGACTCGTTTGACCTTTAGCGGTGGTCGTGCCAATGGTCGTAGTTGGAGGTCGCTCCGCGGTTACCGGCTGGGCCGTAGCGGAAGTCGGGCGGCGCATCACTGACCGGACCGTCGCCGATCACGGCGGCGACACTTGGTCGGCCCAGATCAGCAGATCGAGGATGCGCACCTCGCTTAGCTCGCGACCCCGGCCGAGCTCGCGCCGGAGGGTCGACAGGGCCGCGCGGTTGCGGCCCGCGCCGGCGCAGCACGTCGCCGATGCCCACGCAGTTGTTCGTGGGGCCGAACGCGCCCTCCGGGAAGAAGACGATCGTCCGGGCGGAGCCGGAGACCAACGCAGCCGGAGCCCGAACGGGTTGAAGGGCTTCGGGCTCGTGGAGAGGAGCACGCCCTTCGTCTCGGGACACTGTACGAGCGTGTCGATCGAGAGCTCGCGACCAGAGCCCGACTGCTTCTAACCGCCGAGCGTAACGCCCGGGAGTGCTGTGAACGGCATGTTGATCTCGACCATCTCCGACCCGGTCGCGCAGCGCGACGCGACGGCCGCGCCCGAGCATGGATGGAACGCAGTCTTCGGCCCCAGCGCCTTTGCGGGCTCCGCGACACTTGAGCCGACTTTGATAAGAACCGCCGCCCGATGCAAGCGCAACGGCGGAGAGAAGCGCTGGACGCGCTGATGGCGCCGCCGCTCCGTAAGATCCCATACCCACTCAATGCCCTGCCGCGCGGGCATTCCCGAACACCGGCCCAGAGCGGGATGCGTATCGTTTCTGGCGGGCCGGAACTGTGGAGTTGCCGATCGTCCAGCCGACGCGCGAACTTGCAACTGGTGTGAGGATGCCAGTGCTCGGCCTGGGCGTGTGGCAGATGGCCGCCGGCCGCGAGACGGAGCAGGCGGTGGAGTGGGCGCTCGAGTCTGGCTACCGCCACATCGACACCGCCTCGATGTACCGCAACGAGCAAAGCGTCGGCGCTGCCCTCAGGCGCTCCGGCCTGCCGCGCCAAGAGGTATTCGTGACCACGAAGCTGATGCCCGGATGGCCGAGCGCCGCGCGCGAGCTGGACAAGAGCCTCACGCGGCTCGGTCTCGACTACGTCGATCTCTACCTGATCCATTGGCCGCTCCCGCTCGCAAACGCGCGTATGTGGAGGCAGCTCGAGTCGCTGCAGGAACGCGGACGAGCACGCGCGATCGGAGTGAGCAACTTCGGCCAAGATCGACTGGCCAAACTCGTCCGCTCCGCAACGCGCGTGCCGGCGGTCAACCAGGTGCAGTTCAGCCCGTACCACTACCGGCGCCGACTCCTCGAGTACTGCAACCAGCAGGGGATCGTGTTTGAGGCCTACAGCCCGCTCGCACGCGGACGAGGCCCGGACGACCCGACGATCACCGCCGTTGCCGAGCGGCTCGATCGCACACCCGCCCAAGTCATGTTGCGCTGGGCAATCCAACACGAGGCCATCGTCATCCCAAAGTCCAGCCACCAAGACCGGATTCGCTCAAACGCCCAGCTGTTCGACTTCGAACTCACCGATGCCGAGATGCAGTCCCTCGACACGCTCGACCGCACGAGCAACAGCACCCAAGCACGCGGGTAGCACGCAGTGGGTCTAAGCGCGGAGGATGTCCAGTGTCGTAAGCACGTGGTATCGGATCACTGGTTCGATCCCAGTACCCAATCGCAGCGCCAACCGTTCACGGCGGAAAGTATCGGGAGGCTAAGAAGCGCTAGGAACCACTCTATTTGCTTTGGCTAAGGCCTCTTTCCTTTGCTGATCACGAGGTTGACCTTCGCATCTGGCGCCAGGTTCGTTCCCGGCTTCGGCCTCTGCGAGATCACACGCCCTTTCTTGACTTTCGAGAACTTCTTCGTGACCTTGCCCGCCTTGCAGTGGGCTTGCGTGAGCGCCCTCTTCGCGGCGGCGAGCTTCTTGCCCTTCACCTTAGGGACGAGACACACGGGCGCGGAAGACTGGAGGGTGAACGTCGCGCTCACCGACTGCGCCTGACTCATAGTCACGCTGCAACCGCCGGTGCCTGAGCAGGCGCCCGACCAGCCGGAGAAGACCGATCCGCTTGCTGGCGTCGCCGTGAGTGTCACGCTCGTCCCCGTGGTGTACGCGTGGGAGCACATTGACCCGCAGCTGATGCCGGCCGGGTTCGAGCTGACCGCGCCCGATCCGTTCCCTGTGGTCGCGACCGTCAAAGTCTGGGTGGCTGCCTGAACACTGACCTGGATCGACTCGCTGCCGGTGCGGCCTGCGTTGAGAGGCGAGTCGCTGTCCGTGACGGCGAGCGTGACGGTCTCAGTGCCCGGCGAGGTGTAGGTGTGGCTCGCCGTGGCAGCTGCGGTTGTCGTCGTCTGCCCGTCGCCCCAGTTCCACTTGTATTGGGTGATCGAGTCGCCGGGGAACGGCGCGCTGCTACCCGACGCACTGAAGTTGTGGGAGACGCCGACCGTGAACGTGCCCGGGCTCTGGATCAGAGCGGACGGCGAGAGCGGTTGAAACGCAGCGATGCCGTTCGGCGTCCCAACGCCGGAGACGCCGTCGTAGCCCGGCTCGGCATTGCACTGATACTTGTTTGCCAATACCGCGGTGCCGGTCGCGCCCCACTGGCAATCGATTAGGCCCGCGCCCTGAGTGTTCGGGTTCGATACGCCGAAGAAATTCCCGCAGGGCGCGGGGTCCGTGTTGTCGCACGCACCGGTGCCGCCGACAGTCACGTCGTAGAGCTGCGCGGGAGCCGTCTGGAAATGGCCGTAGAGCGTCATTGCGGGATAGCTCACGCCGGCCGGCCCACCGGCGAGTCCCCAGATCGCCGCAACGAGCGGCGAGGCAAGCGAGGTGCCGCCGATGGTCTCCCAGCCTGGATTCGAGGCCGGGCATGTGTTGCCGTTGCCGTCGGTCCCCGAGCACCAGTTCGTGGTCTCGTACGTGTCGTAACCGGTGAAGTAGTCGGCGTCGGCGGCGACGTCGACACCGTTGCGGAACGTTGCTGCGCAGCCGAGGGTGCTGTAGCCGGCGACGTCCTGCTGCCAGGTCTGTGCGGTGTAGATCGAGCTGCAACCGCTGCCGGCCGCGCCGCCCGTGATTCCGTAGGTGTTGGCGAACGCGTAGCCCTCGGCGTCGAACGGGCCATTGTCGTTCCAGACCGTTTCGCTCGCCCGGATTCCGTCCGGATTCAGGTCGAGCGTCGTCCCGCCGACGCCCACCACCGTGCTGTATGACGCGGGTACCTGCGGAGCGCCGCTGGAGGCGACACCGAGATTGAACCCATCCCAGTCGTACCAGCCGTCGTCGCCGGTCGAAGCAAGGATGGCGACACCCTGGTGGTTGTAGTCGCTGGCCTGCGGGTCAGACGGAAACTCCGTGCCGCCGTACGAGTTGCTGACGACGGTGGCGCCGAGCGACACGGACTCATTGACCGCGGCGCCGAGGTCGCTGTTGTTGTTGCTGTTCGCCTCGACGAGCAGGATCTTGCACGCGTGGCAGAGCCCACGGACAGCCTCTACATCGAGGGTAATCTCGCCTGCCCAGCCGACATCGGTGGTGATCCCGGACACGCTGCCACCGGTCTGGCTTACGGCCTTGAACGATGTCGATGTCTCGGCCGGGAGCCCGTACTGCGCGTCGAACGCATCGAGATCCGCGGTTACGCTCGGATCCTGGAAGGCGTCCACGATCGCCACGGTCTGACTCGTCGCCGCGGCTGGATTAACGCCGTAAGCCGCCGCGAGTTGGCCGGGCGAATAGCCGCCAGCCGGGCCTGAGGCGACGGAGCTCACCGCGGCCGGCCGCGCCAGCCCGGCTTCGCGGAGCTTCGTTGCCGTTGCCGAAGAGACCTGCCTCGTCACCAGTCGGATCGCCAAGCACGACGACTCACCGGGCGGGGCGACTGCGCACAGTCGCTGAGGCAACTGGACGGCAGTCGTGCCCGACGACGTGCCAACCGACGAGAACGACAACGCCGGCACCGCCCCTCCGACCAAGAGGACGGCTAAGCCGACAAACGATCCGAGCACGAGACGTACCGGGAACAGCAGACACCGCGGTCCGCGGCGGTCACTCAACACGTGAGGTACTCCTGAAGCGACTGCGGCACACTCAAGACATACAGCAGGCCCCGGATAGTTCAAGGGCCGCCGCTCCCGATCACTCGTTTGAGCAGCGCAGCGTTTCGCGGCGCTGCTCTACCCACCCCGGCACGTCGGAGCATGATCGCTGCTCTTCCATCGACAGACTCACGACGCTGCAGCCTGCGTAGCTGGGGGCAAGTGAGGCCAAAGCCGGCGCTCGGCGTTGAGAGGGGTGGGGGCGGGCGCTAGCGCAGCCGTTCGGCGAGCGACGAGTGGCGCGTCCGTCCCTCCGCGCGCGCGACCGCGGTCAGCAGCGCCCGTCGCTCGCCGGCGAGGACGCACAGCCGCTGCGCGCGCGTCACCGCGGTGTAGAGGAGTGGCCGCGACAGCATTACGTGGTACTGCGACGACCAGGGCGCGATGACGGCCGGGAACTGCGATCCCTGGGCGCGGTGGATCGTCAGTGCCCAGGCGAGCTGGTAGGTCTCGAGGGCAGATGCGGGGACGGTGACCTCTCGCTCGCCGTCGTCGAGCGAGAGCAGCGCCTCGCCCTCCTCCTCGTCCCAGGCTAGGACGAATGCAACCTCGCCGTTCATCACCTCGCGCTCGGGCGTGTAGTCGTTGCGGGTCTGGACGATGCGCGAGCCGACGCGGAGGTCGCGGACGACGGGCGTTCCACCTGGATTGAGGCGCTGCTCGAGCTCGGAGTTCAGCTCGATCAGTCCGACGATTCCGCGCCGCATCGGGACGAGCGTCATCACCTCGGTGCGCGGGTCGAAGCCGCGCCGCGGCAGCGCCTCGCAGGCCAGGTCGAGCACCGCCTCACGCAGGGTCTCGGGGCCGCTGCGCGCGATCCAGAAGAAGTCCTCGTCGAGCTCCTGCTCTCCGAGCTCGGCGTGCGCCTCGGCGAGGGAGAGGAACGGCGGCCGACCGCCATTGATGCGGCGCGCGCTGCGGACGATGAGGGAGCGCGCGGCTTGCCGGTAGATCGCGGTCAAGTGGACGCGCGACGTCGCGTCGCTCTCGACGAGGTCGGCGAGCACGCGGCCCGGGCCGATCGGCGGCAGCTGGTCGGCGTCACCCACGAGCAGGACGTGGCAGTCGCCAGCGGCGCGGAACAACGCATCGGCGAGTTCGAGCGAGAGCATCGACGCCTCATCGACGATCACGAGCTCGACATCGTTCGAGAGCGGATCCTCCTCGTCGCGCATGAACCTGTCCTCCTTCGGCGAGTAGCCGAGCGCGCGGTGGATCGTCACCGCGTCGTGGCCGGTCAGATCGCGCATCCGACGCGCCGCCTTCCCCGTCGGCGCGCAGAGGAGAACGCGAACGCCGGCGCGGCGCGCCAGCTCGACGACGACGCGCTGCGTGTGCGTCTTGCCGGCGCCCGGGAGCCCGGTGAGGAGAACGAGCGGCCGCGTGCGGACGAGCTCGACGATCTCCCACTGCTCGTCCGATACCTCGATCCGCTCGGGGCGCGCCGGAGGGTCGAACAGCTCGTCGTCGGGCGCGGCCGCACGCTCCGCCAGCGCAGCAGCCAGGCGCGTCTCGGCCTCCCATAGCTCGGTGAGATAGGAGCGCTCGCGCTCGACGACGATCTCCTCGTCTGACGCAAGACGGACGAGCGCGGCCTCGAGCGGATCCGCGTCGTGCACCTCTAGCAGCTGCGCCGCCGCCAGCCACAGTTCCGGAAGCGGTAGGAAGACGTTTCCGTTACCGGCCGCCTCGGTGAGCACGAAGAGGACGCCCGCGCGCAGCCGCTGCGGCGCGTCGAGCTCGATGCCAAGCGAGCGCGCGACGCGGTCGGCCACACGGAAGCCGATCCGCGGCACCTCGGTCAGACGGTACGGATCGTCCTCGAGCACGGCGATCACGTCCGTCCCGTACGTGCGAACGAGCCGCGCGGCGAGACCTGCGCCGAGCCCGTGCGAGAAGAGGAACGCTTCGACCTCGCGGACGGCGGCCACCTCGCGCCACGCCTCGATCGCCCGCTCCACTGCGCGACGCGAGATCGCGCGGCCTGCTTTCGTCCGCACCTCGCGGAGGCGTTCCGGATCGCGGTCGAGTTCGGCGAAGACGTACTCGGCGCCGAAGTGGTCGACGATCGCACGCGCGAAGGTTGGGCCGATACCAGGGACGCGGCGCCGCAGCCAGAGCGCGACGCCCTCCGCCGTCTGCGGGAGAACCGAGCGGAAAGACTCGACGGAGAATTGCCAGCCGTAACGCGCGTGCCGCTCGACCGCGCCTGCGACAACGATGCTCTCGCCCGCGGCGACCGAGCCGAGGGGGCCGCGCAGCGTGAGCGGTAGGCCGTTCTCGAGCGAGGCCGACCAGATGGCGAATTCCCCGTCCGGCGAGACCCAGCGCGGCCCGCCCGCAGCGAGCGTCACCGCGACCTCGCGCGACTCCGGGTCGACCGGAGGCTCGTCCTCGATCGCCCGCACCCTCCGAGGCTACTTGGATGGACGAAGCGCCCCCCGGTGTCCTCTTCGGCGCAACCGTCGCCCAAGCTAAGCCGCGGCCGGCAATCGCCTCAAGCACGTCGCCCGGGTTGATTGCTGCTGCCAGTCGCCACATCGGCCGCCGGTCTTGCGCACATTGGGCCGGATGTCTCCCCGTCCGCCCACGGCCGGACGGCGAAGCGGACGTCTGCCCGTCTTTCCCGAGTACGAGAACCTCACCGGGCCGCGACGCTCATCCCCGATGCGTTTCTTCGTATCTCCGAATGACTTCGACCAGCCTCCCGAGCGCATGTTCGAGCGTCGGTTCAGGTAGAGCGGCGTATCCGATGACAAGACCGGCCGGGCCTGCGGAGTCGGCGAACGAATGCTGGTCGATCGAGTCGATGCCGATTCCAAGGGTTTGCGCTCCGAGGCGGACCGACGCGGCCGCTGAGTGCGACGGCATGCCGAGCACGACGTGGAGTCCTCCGGCAATCCCGCGGACCTCGTGGTCTGGAAGAGACTCGGCCAGCAACTCGGTGATGAAGTTGCGACGGGCACCGTAGACCTGTCGCATGCGCCGGAGGTGCCGGTCGAAATCTCCGCACTGCAAGAAGCGTGCGAAGGCGAGCTGATCGAGACCTGAAACGTGCAGCATGTTGCACGCCACTTCTCGCGACACGTCGTCGACCAGAGGTTCCGGCAGCACCATCCAGCCGAGACGAAGCGCGGGGGCAAACGTCTTCCCGGTCGAGCCGAGATAGACGACGTGGTCGGGCGCGAGGCTCTGCAGCGCGCCGGTGGGGGCTCCGTCGTAGCGAAACTCGGCGCTGTAGTCGTCCTCGAGAATCAGGGCCTCGGCCTGGTGCGCCCAGTCGACGAGTTCGGTTCGCCGTTGAGGCGCCAGGACGACTCCCGTCGGAAACTGATGCGCAGGCGAAACGACAAGTGACTCCGCCTGTTCGATCGTGTCGGGGCACACGCCCGACTCGTCGATCGCCGCCCTGACGACCGTCTGACCCCCCATCGAGGCCACCGCCCGAAGCAACCTGTGGCTGGGATTCTCGAAGGCCATCCTGCGATCTCCTCTTCGAGTCAGGACCCGGCTGAGAAGGCTGAAGGAGTGTGTCGAGCCGGCGGTGATCAAGGTCTGCGCAGGATGGGCGGCGACGCCACGCGTGCGGGAGAGGTAGTTCGCGACAGCCACACGAAGATCCCAGAGCCCCGCCGGGTCGCTGTAGCCGAGGTCGGCGACCCGGGCGTGCGCCAGCGACTCGCGCACGGCTCGTAGCCATGGCTGGCGCGGAAAAGACGCGACGTCGGGAAGGTGCGGCCTGAGGTCATAGACGATTCCGCCTCCGTTCCGAGGGGGGAGGGTCCTCGTGTCGAGCCCCCCGGACCGCACGGTTGGGGCCGCGCCCTGGCGAAGACAGATGTATCCCTCGGCCGCCAACTGGCCATAGACGCGCAGGATGACGCCCCGAGAGACGCCAAGATCTTCCGCGAGCACGCGCGTCGACGGAAGCTGCTCGTCGGCAACCAGGGCACCCGACCGGATGGCCCCGCGCATCTGCTCCTCAAGCTGACGCGACACGGGGGCACGCCGCGAGCGGTCAAGCCGAAGCAGCAGATCGCGCGCCTGGATTTTCCGTTGGTCCTCGAGCACGTTCGCTCCGGATCCGCCTCCTTCTTGTCTCTAGACGTAATTCGGCGGAACTTGGCGAACACCAGTAGCGCGGCGTGTGTGATGCCAGTACGCGCGGCGGTGTTCATTGCACCGCCGCGCGTACTGGTCAACCGGCTATTGGGGAGGGTTTACCAATGCCAGTCCTGGATGTTCCACGTCGGACCCTCGCTCGTCGGGTTGTTCGACGCGGAGGCTCCCTTCAGCGCCTTCTTGTAGACGAAGATCGTCGGCGGCGCGTAGAGCGGGATGACAGAGATCTGATCCGAGAGGATCTTCGCGACCTGCTGGTACTGCGCGAGCCGCGTCTTCGGGTTGAAATTGGAGTCGCCCTTCTTGATCAGGGCGTCGACCTTGGGGCTGCAGTAGCGCTTGTAGTTCGATCCGCCCAGGTTCCTCGGAGCGTTGAAGCACTGGTAGATCGAGTCCCAGTTCGACGGATCGGCGCTGCCGAACGTCCAGCCGTACTCGCCGATGTCGAAGTGAGCTGCCGGCAGGAACGTGCCGAAGAAGCTCGAGGCATCGTGGTACGTCGGGTCGAGCTTGATCCCGATCGCCATCAGCTGCTGGGTGAAGATCGCACCACTCTGCTCACGCGACTGCCTGGTGGTGGTGTCGAACCTGAACTCGGTCTTCTGACCGCCGCAAGACCACACGCTGTGGTTGTTGGCGCTCGGCGTCGACGGACCGCCGGTGCACCCGTTCTTCTTCAGGAGCGCAATTGCGCCCTTCGGGTTGTAGTTGTACTTCGAGAAGAACGCGTTCTTGCCGTTGGCTTCAGAGCCGAGCTCGAACTCCGGGTTGTTCAGCGGCTTGAGGCCCGGTGCGATCGGGCCGTACAGCGCCCTGATCAGTGACTGCCGGTTCATCCCCTCGGCCAGCGCCGCCCGGATGTACAGCTTCTTCATCAGGGAGTTGTCCGGGTTTCCGACCTCCAGATCCCAGTGCTCCTGGCCGATGCTGGGGATCGCGCTGTAGACGAGGTTCCCCTGATGCACGAGCGTCGACAGACCGGACTCCGGGGAAGGTGCGATCGCGTCGACCTCGCCACCGCGCATCGCCTCGATCTCGGAGTTGGTATCGGTGATCATCTTGAAGTCGATGGTGTTCAGGCCGGCCTTCTTGCCGTACCACTTGGTGTTGGCCTTCAGCACCATGCCCTGGCCGGGCGTGTAGTTCGACATGTAGTACGGGCCGTCCGAGATCGGGTGGCCGTCGTTGCCGCACACGCAGTTCGTCCAGTAGGTGTTGTACGACTGCCCCTTGAGCGCGAACCCGGGCAGGACCTCCGTGAAGATGTCGCGGTAGTCGGCGAACGCCTGTCCCTTCTTCCAGAAGAAGGTCACGACCTTGCCGTGGCCGCTCACCTTCGCCGAAGCGATGTTCGTGTAGCCCGTGCTGGACCCCACGTTGTTGCTCGGCGCGATCTGCTGCTTCCACGTGTAGATGAAATCGCTCGCCGTAACCGGCACCGGCTTGTGGCCGAGCCAGTTCCAGTTCGCGTCCTTGCGGATCCAGATCTTGAAGAACTTCTTGTTGGCCACGACCTTGGAGGCGAGGTCGAGGTGGTAGTGGGCGTTCTGATCGACCACGAAGGCGCCGCGGACGATCGGCGTGCCGGCGACGATCGCGGCGTAGAAGGCCTCCTCGTTCAGATTCAGGACGTTGAACCCTGTGACCGTCTGCTCGAGGCCGAAGACCATGTCCTTCTTCACGGCCCGAGCTGCAGGCGTGCGCGGAATGCTCGCCGCCGCCTTTGCGTACGGGGCGGCAGCTAGAACCCGCGGCTGCGAGCTCGAGCTGCCCGCCCGCACCGCGGCGGCCGAGCCGGCCAACAGAAGCACGCCGACGGTCGCGGCCACCAAAAACAGGACCCGTCTATGCATGGGGGCTACCTCTCGTTCGATGAGCGCCGGGAGCCTGGGACGGCGGCGACGCCAAATCGCTCCAACGCTCCGAAGAGCGTCCATCGCGTGCTTAGACGCCACCCGCTCGTCGAAGTCCACACCACTTCGTGGCTTGTCTTTGGTGCCAATCCCGGCGCAAGGCCGGCTCGTTCGGCTCAGCTATTTATCCCGCATCCCGCGTTCGAGCTCGTCGTGATGGAGCGCTTGGTCGCAAAGCTGGAGTTCACGCTGGCGCGGCCGAAACTACGGCGTCACTTCGACGAGGCGGAAGTCAGCGGGTTCCTGGAGCTCATCCGCTGCTCAGCCAGGTCGCGCTGATCCTCGGCGGACTGCTCCTGATCGTCGGCGGTCTGGCCGCGTTCGCCGCCTTCCCGTTCAACACGCCGTACCTGGTCGCGACGCTGTTTCCCGCGGCGGGCGTGTTGCTCATCGCGCACGCCGTCCACCAGCGTGGGCGGCTCCGCGGCGATCCGCCGCTCTCGACGGCCGCACGCGTCTTCGTCGGCCTGTTCGTCGCGGTCTGCCTCTTCTGGACCGCAGGCCTCTACGCGCAGAGTCTCGGGCGCGACGAGGCAAGCGTCCCGGGCCACCTCGACGAGCTGCCGGGCGTGACGTTCTCGACCGACTCCAGACTCGCGTTGCCCGGAGTCGTACCGATCTCTGCATCGGCGTACGGCTATAGCCACCTGCGGCTGCTCGCGGTCGGCGACGGGACGATGTTCCTCTTACCGGAGGGTTGGCGTCCCGGACACGGGAGTCTCTTCCCCGTTCCCCAGTCGTCCACGGCGCAGCTCGAGTTCATTCCCCCGACCAGCCGTCCGTCGGGCTCGTTCGTGGCACAGGAAGCGACCGGCGAAACCCCGCAGGTATTCACGCCGCCGGTGGCCGGGCCCTACTGGCGCACGTCACTCGGACCGCTCGTCGCCACCGAGGCTGCCCCGGAGTACGACAAACCGACATCGCTCAGACTCTACAATCGGAGTGGCACTCTCTCGGGCCTCTCGCTGGTGGTGAAGCTGCCGGGGCACGCGCAGCCGATAGTCGCCGGAGCCGCCGCGCGCTGCCGCGTCGAGGGAAGTCGATCGGCGTGCGCTCTGAGCGCGATCCCGCGCGGTCGAGCGGTCACGCTCACGTCTCGTCGACGGCGCAGCACGCCGTGGCGGGACAGGTGGTGATTGGCCTTGGGAGGTTCAGGCTCAAGAAGTCGCTGACGCTCGCGGCCCGCTGAGAGCCTCGAGCAGTGCGCTGCCGCGCGGCGTACCGTGGCCGGTGCACGCGTCCCAGGCCTTCTGGCGCGCGCGGTAGGCGCCGTTCGAGCCCTTGGCAACATCGTTGAAGACCGACCGGTCGAGGTTCTCGTAGAGGAGCGGATTGAGGAAGCCCGCCGGCGTACCGAGGTGCTGGTTCAGCTGGGCGACGAGCGCTGCCCACAGCGGAGCGACGGCGCTCGTGCCTCCGAAGGGATGGTTGGTCAGGCCGTCGCCGACGAGGTAGCCCGTTTGGGGATCGGCGTTCCCGGCGACGTCCGGCACGCCGCGTCCGGGGCCTGCTCCCTCGTTGATCGAGGCGGGCACACGTGATGTCGCCTGCCACGCCGGGACGTCGTAGTGCGCGCTCACGCCGCCGCCCGTCGAGTTGCCGTCGTGGTCGTTCCACACGACCTCGGCGATCCCGCCGTCGATCTCCTCGAGGTGCGTGCCGCCGCAGGCGAGGACGTGGGGGCTTGACGCCGGGTAGTCGACGTGGGCGACGCGACCGCCGACGCCGTCTCGCCAGCCGTTGTCACCGGCTGCGGCGCAGACGGTGACGCCGAGCGCGGCGGCGGTCCGGAACGCGTGGTCCAGCGCACGCCGGCCCTGCTCTGTCCACTGCTCCTCGGGCTGGCCCCAGCTGATCGAGAGGATGGAGGGCTTGCGCGGGTCGAACAGGGCGGTCGTCACGGCGTCGACGAAGCCGCGATCGCTCGCAGGCGCGAAGTAGACGAGTTGCTCGGCGCCGGGCGCGATTGCTCCGATCACTTCGATATCGAGCACGACCTCGCCGTCGGCGGCGTGGCTGCGTCCGGGGGAGTTGCGGACGCCGTCCACGGAGACGGCGGTCAGCTTCGGCATGGGTTTGCCGAGGTTCTCGAAGTAGCGGCGGAGCTTGGAGCGGAGGAAGCCCCCGCCGAGCTCGATCACGGCGATGCGCTGGCCGCTTCCGTCGAGGTGGCGCGGGAAGTCGTAGAGCTCGGCGATCCGTGACGGCGTGAATGAGGTGTGCCGAGCCTGCTCGACCCGCTCCTGCGGGACGACGCGATACGAGGTCGTCGCCTGCGGCCGGTCGTCGAGGCCGAGCACGGCTTCGATCGCCGGCGCGACCGAGGCCGGAACGTGCAGGTGTCCCGAGCGGCCGCGGTAGTCGCCCTCGGGCGAGCGGTAGTGCGAGAGCCGGGTGCGGAACGCCGCTTCCATCCGTGCAGCAGGTCCCGTGAGGACGACGCTGCGGCGGCCGGCGCTTGCCTGCCGGACGTGCAGTCCGTGCTCGGTTGCGAAGTCGACCACCGCTGCGAGATCCTTCGGGGCGGCCCCGTAGCGGGCTGCGTACTCGCGCCGGGTCAGGTAGCTCCGCTCTCTGAGCGGCTGCCGACCCAGCTCCTCCGGCGGAGGGAGCAGCGCGCGCGGACGCACGAGCACGGTCACCTCGACCGGCTCGTCGGACGGGACCGCGCCGGTCCGGCGCGCTCCCGGCAGCGGCTTGCGCGCGCTGCCACCGACCCTCGTCCTACTTGTCGTCGCCGCCGGAGGGCTCCTCCTTGTCGCGCTCCTCGAGTCCGCGCTCTTCGAGTCCGCGCTCTTCGAGTCCGCGCTCTTCGAGTCCGCGCTCCTCGAGTCCACGCTCTTCTAGCCCGCGCTCCTCGAGACCGTGCTTGTCCGGCTCGTGCTCGTCCGGCTTGTGCTCGTGGTCGCCGTGCGTCTCCTCGCTCATACCGGGACTCCTTCCGCAGCTTGAAGAGCGAATCTACCCCGCTACGCGAACGGCGGCAAGCTGGGCGATGCTCGCGACCGCGCCCTTCGCCTTGGCGATTCGGCGCGCCTCGGCGAGCAGCCGCTCGGCCTCGCCGGTCTCGTCCGCCGCGGTGGCGGCTTCCGCGGCGGCGAGGAGCGCGGCGATGGCGAGCTGCGGAAACTCCGAGTCGCCGAGCCGCCCGCGCGCCTCGGTTGCCAGCTCCACCGCCTCCGACGCGGAGCCTTCGCGCGCTCGCACGCGTGCGAGCGCCGAGCGCCAGAGCACGTGCGCGATCAGGTCGTGGGAGGCCGCATCGGCTGCGACCCGCCGAGCCAGCTCCTCTGCCTCGTCGAGGCGTCCGAGCCTCGCCACGGCCTCGGCGAGGAGTGCCCGGTGCGTCGTCGCCGACGTGGCGGCACCGATCTCGTCAAACGCCCTGGAGGAGGCGCGCAGCTCGCGCTCGGCGGCAGCGGGATCCCCGGCGAGCAACTCGATCTGCGCCCCGACGAACGACTGGGCCGCGCGGCGGAAGCGCAGGCCGAACTCCTCGGTGGTCGCGGCCGCGTCCCTGAACATGCGGCGCGCCTCGTCGAACTCGCCGCGCATGGCGACCAGGCCCGACAGGCTCGTCTGGATCGAGCTCCGCAACGGCCGGTCGAGGCCGAGCTCGTCCGGCAGGCCCTCGAGTCGGGAGATTGCCTCGTCGACGGGAGTCGGCCCGTGCAGCAGCGCCTGTCCAAGCAGCCCGGCGAGCGTCCCGACCGTCTCTATGCCCGCCTGCGCCCGCCGCGCGTGCCCGAGCGCGCGTTCGACCGCCTCGCCCCTCGCCCGCCAGCGGCAGGCGGCGAGGTCGCCGCTACTCCGCAGCCACCACGCGCGGGCGAGCGCGAGCTCGTCCCCGAGCGGCTCGAGCTCGACGATCGCCTCCTCGGCGAGGGCGACGCTCTCCTCGACCGCCGTCTCGCCGGCGAAGGCGCGTACGAACTGGAGCTCGATGCGGGCGTGCAGCTCGGTGGCTCGCTGACCGAGCGCCACCGCGGCGTCCACGGCCTCGACGAGCGCGGACTCCGCGCCGGGAACGTCACCTCCGTTCAGGCGCGCGGTGCCGAGACCGGTCAGGACGGCGGGCAGCTCGGGGTCGTCGACGGGAAGGAGGGTGCGCGCGCGCTCGAGCAGCGAGACCGTCGCCGGCGCGTCGGTGCGGCTGAGCGTCTCCTCGGCCGCGAGGCGGAGGAGACGCCCGGCGCGCGCGGCCAGCTCGGGGTCTCGCAGGCCGAGCTCCCGGCGCAAAAGGCTCGTGCGCTCGAGGTGGTAGCCGACGACGGCAGGCTCGGCGTCCGCGCCGTCGAGCTGCGCGGCAACGGTCTCGTGCAGATCGGCCCGGACCGCCTTCGACATCGCCTCGTACACGGCCTCGCGGATCAATGCATGCCGGAAGCGGAAGCCGTCATCCGGGATCGAGACGTCGGGCTTGATCAGCCCGCGCCGCACGAGCCCGAACGCGCTCGCCTGCGCCTGCTCCTGCTCGCCCGGGGGAATCAGGCGAAGGACCGCTTCCAGCGAGAAGCTCCGGCCGATTACGGAGGCACGCTCGAGCACCGCGCGTTCCTCGGGATCCAGTCGGTCGAGCCGCGCGTGGAGGACACCGCGGATCGAGCCGCTCAGCGTGACGTCCTCGCCCCCCTCGCCGGCGAACGCTGCGAGCTGCTCGATGAAGAGCGGGTTGCCCTCCGCCAGCTCGGCGATGCGCTCGCGCACCGCGACCGGCGCGTCGAGCGCGCCGAGCAGGCCGTGCGTCTCCAGGTCGGAGAGGGCCTCGAGCGTCAGCGTCGTCTCCGGCCGCGAAACCCACTGCGGCCGCCGCTCGGCGAGCTCCGGACGGGCGAGGCAGAGAAGCAGCACCGGCGCGGAGCCGAGCCGGACGGACAGGTGCTCGATCAGGTCGAGCAGGGTCTCCTCGGCCCAGTGGACGTCGTCGAAGACCGCAAGCAGCGGCTGTTCGCCCGCGAGTTCCTCGAACAGGCTTCGCGTCGCGGCGAACACCTCGTAGCTCGAGCCTTCGAGCACGCTCTCGTCCCGGCCCGCCTGCTGGAACGCCGCCCGGATCGGTGAGAACGTCGTCCCCTCGCCGTACGGCGGACAACTGGCGACGACGACGCTCGCCTCTCCTTCGAGCCGCCGGACGAGCTCGCGCGCGAGCCGGGATTTGCCGATGCCGGAGTCGCCGACGATCGTGACGAGGCGGGTGCCCGACGAGGTGGCCTCGGCGTAGGCGGCGTGCAGACGCTCGAGCTCCCGCTCCTGGCCGACGAGCGGGGTGTCGTCGCGGCGGGGGATGGCCGTCGCGGCGGGATCGACCGACTCGAGCCGAAACGCGACCGTCACGCCGGCCTTGCCCTTCAGCTCGAGCGGCTCCAGCGGTGTCGCGCGCACCGCGTGCTCGACGAGGCGGTAGGTCGACTCGCCGAGGACGATCTCCCCGGGCGCCGCCGCCTGCTCGAGCCGCTTGCCGACGTTGACCGCGTCGCCGCTGACGAAGCCGTGGCCGGCGGACGGATCACCGGTCACCACCTCGCCGGTGTTGACTCCGATCCGCACCTCGAGACGGATTTCGTCGGCGCGATCGAGCTCGGCGACGCACTCCTTGACGTCGAGCGCTGCACGCACGGCGCGCAGGGCATCGTCCTCGTGCACCACGGGCACGCCGAAAACGGCCATGACCTCGTCTCCGACGAACTTCTCGACAGTGCCGCCGTGCGCTTCGATCACGGCCGCGGCCCGCTCGAAGAAGCGGAGCATGAGATGACGAAGGGCCTCCGGGTCGAGTCTGCCCGCGAGCTCGGTGAATGCGACGAGGTCGCAGAAGAGGACCGTGACCGTCTTGCGTCCCTCGACGGTGCGACTCGAGAGCACGTCCATTTCCCGAACGTACACCCGTCGTCGCGTGGGGGCCAGAGACGCGCCGTTTTCCGGCGTCTTACTGGGTGGCTGCGGGCAGTGCGACGCCGGGATCGACGGCCTCTTCGAGTACGAAGCGGGTGTCGGTGTTCTCGGCGAGCGTGAGCAGGGTTGCGTGGAGGCCGGCGCGTGTGTCGGCGTCGAGCGGTTCCAGGAACTCGTCCTCGACCTTCTGGACGATGGTGCGGAAGCGACCCAGTTGGCGCTTGCCGGCGGGGGTGAGGCTGACGAGGTGGCGCCGGCGATCGGCGACATCGCGCCGACGCTCGATCAGCTGCTTCTCCTCGAGGGCGTCGAGGATGCCGACCAGCATGCTGCGGTCGAGCTGGAGCGCGTCCGCGATGGTTGCCTGAGTCTCGCGTGCGCCTTCGTCGAGCAGCGCCAGGACGCTGTAGTGGTACGGGCTGAAGCCGACCTGCTCGAACTCCTTGAAGGCGCGGGTCTTGAGGCCGACGCCCAGCCGCGCCAGCAGGAAAGCCGGACTCTCGACGAGCTCGCGCGGAAAGCACGGGTTCGGCGCGATGACGCTATCGACGGAAGGTGTCTCCATATCGCAAAGAGTAGCGCAGACCATCGTGGATGTGCTAAACCGTGGAAAGATTCCACGATATGAGGAGAACACGAATGAGCGCACAAAGCATGGCAACCGCCTCGGAGACCCGGGAAGGCGACAGGCGCCGCTGGCTGATCCTGTCGGTGCTCGTCGTGGCGCAGTTCATGGTCGTGCTCGACGTCGCGATCGTGAACGTGGCGCTGCCGACGATCAAGAACGACCTGCACTTCAGCGAAGACGGCCTGCAGTGGGTGATCACCGCCTACGCGATCGTGTTCGGTGGTGTGCTCCTGCTCGGCGGCCGGATGGCCGACCTGCTCGGTCGCAGGCGGATCTTCATGGTCGGTATGGCCATCTTCACGATCTTCTCCTTGCTCGACGGCCTGGCCTGGTCGTCGGCGTCGCTGATCGCGTTCCGTGGCCTGCAGGGGCTAGGCGCCGCGCTGCTCGCGCCGGCGGCGCTCTCGATCCTGACCACGACGTTCAGGGAGGGACGCGATCGCAACGTCGCCCTCGGGATCTGGGGTGCAGCCTCCGGAAGCGGCGGCGCGGCCGGCGTCCTGCTCGGCGGCGCGCTGACCAGCGCATTCAGTTGGTCGTGGATCTTCTTCATCAACGTCCCCGTCGGTGTGCTCGTGCTCGCGCTCAGCCCGCTGCTTCTGACGGAGAGCCGCGCCGACCTCGACCACCGCCACTTCGACACGGCCGGAGCCGCGTCGATCACCGGCGGCCTGATGCTTCTCGTCTACGCGCTCACGCACGCGAGCCAGCACGGCTGGGCCACGACCGAGACGGTCGGACTCCTCGCCGCCTCCGCCGCGCTGATCGTCGGGTTCCTCGTGATCGAGATGCGCTCTCCCGCGCCCCTGCTGCCGCTCCGCATCTTCCGCCTGCGCACGCTGACGGCCTCGAACATCACCGCTCTGCTGATGGGAGCGGCGGTCTTCTCGCAGTTCTTCCTGCTCACGCTGTACATGCAGCAGGTACTGCACTACTCCGCCCTGAAGACGGGAGTCGCCTACGTCGCGCTCACGCTCTCGATCGTCGGCTTCTCGGCCGTCTCGCAGGCGCTCGTCACCCGCGTCGGCATCCGCCTCGTGCTGCCGGTGGGCATGGCCCTCTCGGCCGCCGGCCTCGTCCTGTACGCGCAGCTACCGGTACACGGGACCTACTTCTCGAACCTGTTCCCCGCCTTCATCCTGAGCGGGATCGGGCTCGCCTTCGCATTCGTGCCGATGTCGATCGGCGCGCTCACCGGCGTGCGTTCGGATGACGCCGGCGTGGCCTCCGGGCTGTTGAACACGAACCAGCAGATCGGGGGAGCGATCGGAGTCGCCATCGCCACGACGATCGCCACCACCTACACGAGCCATTACCTCAACGGACACCCCGGCGTCGGCCCCCTCGACGGCGCCGCGCTCACGCACGGCTTCCAGATCGCCTTCTACGTCCTCGCCGCCCTTGCAGCGCTCGCGGCGGTGGTCAGCGCGATCATGATCGAGCCGGGCGCGGCCGCGACCACGTCGAGCGGGGAAACCACCGGCGAACTGACACCCGCACTCGAGGAGGCGGCCTGACATGACGAACAGAGCCAGTACCACCGTTCGGTACGAGACCCGCACGACGATCGACAGCCCCATCGGCGACGTGTTCGAGCGTTTGGCCGACCTGGATGGGTACAGGGCGTGGATGCGTCACACCGGTTTGTTCCGCCGCTCCGGGCAAACCTCCGACGGTCCTCTCGGCCAGGGGACGGCCTATTTCGACGCAACGAGGATGGGCACATTCCGTGGTGAAGTGACCGACTACGAGGCACCGGCGAGGATCGGCTTCCGCGAGACGCTCCGCTGGTTCGGTTCAGATCTGATGGAAGCGCGACCGAACTACACCCTCGAGGCGGACCAGGACAAGACGATCGTTCATCACGTCGCAGAGGGTCGACTCTTCGGAGTGATGCGGTTGATGAAGCCGGTCGCGGCCCTGCTGGCGAGAAGCGAGCGCGCCCGAACCGTCGAGGCGTTGAGGCGTTCTCTGGAGTCGGTGTAGGCTGCGACCGGAGTAGCTCGGGGCGGTATCACGGCGACCGTGTAGGCGCCGCTTCGGCTTGTGGGCCCAGATCTCGATTGGCTCCATGCCGCTGCCGATCGACGCCTCGCGGCCGGTCAGCTTCCTCATCATCCGCGGCCCGAGCCTGTAGACCAGCTTCACCATCGGACCGGCTTGGCTCTTTTGAACGCCCTGGATCCGTGCCATCGAACATCCTCCCGTCACATCGTTCTGGTTGCTGGGGTCTGGTAGGTATGACCCGCAACGACGGCTGGATGTGACGGATGGACGAAGTCGTGCTCGCGAACCGGTTCGATCGACCAGCGACCACGGCTGCGGTCGGTCGCCTACCGGATCCTCGGCTCTCTCAGCGAGGCTGACGACGCCGTCCAGGAGGCGTGGTTGCGGTTGCAGGGGACCGGTGCCGAGGAGATCGACAACCTCGAAGGCTGGCTGACCACGGTGGTCACGCGGATCTGCCTGAACGTGCTTCGCGCACGCTCGACCCGCCGGGAGCAACCGCTCGACGGGTTCGTGCCCGAGCCGCTCGTCTCACCGGCGAGCCGTGAGGATCCCGAGTACGAAGCGCTGCTGTCCGACGCGGTCGGGGTGGCGCTGCAGGTGGTGCTCCACACGCTCGCCCCGGCCGAGCGCGTCGCGTTCGTCCTGCACGACATGTTTGCGGTGCCGTTCGACGAGATCGCCGCGCTAGTCGACCGTTCGCCCGAGGCAGCACGTCAGCTGGCGAGCCGGGCGCGGCAACGCGTGCAGGACACGGCACCTGCCCCCGACATGGACCTGCGGGCACAACGCACAGTCGTCGAGGCTTTCTTCGCCGCATCGCAAGGCGGCGACCTCGAAGGCCTGGTCGCGGTTCTCGACCCAGACGTCGTGATCCGCAACCACCAGCGCGAGCGGGTGACCGAGCTGCGAGGCGCCGAGCGGGCCGCCCGCGGCGCCCTCCAGTTCAGCCGCTTCGCGCCGTTCGTCCGGCCGGCGCTGATCAACGGTGCAGCCGGCGTCGTCGCCTTCGACGGCGAGCAGCCGTTCGCGGCCGGGTGACGCGGTGAGTGACTAGGCCTGCGCCTCGCGGAACGTTACGAGCCGACCTCGCTCCTCGTCCCACAGCTTCAGCCTCGGCGCGCGCAGGCCTTGCTGCAGCGTGAGTTCCGGCACCGACTGGAGACGGTCGGTTCCCTGGTGCGCGGCTTGCAAGTTGTAGTTCGGAATCCCGACGCTCAGGTGATGCACGTGGTGGAAGCCGATGTTGCCGGTGAAGAAGCGCAGCACGGCCGGCAGCTTCAGGTACGAGCTCCCGGCGAGCGCAGCGTGGTCGTAACGCCAGTCTGCGTGCCCCTGCCAGTAGGTGTCTTCGAACTGGTGCTGCACATAGAACAGCCAGACCCCGACGGCGCCACTGACGAAGAACACGGGCCATTGCACGAGGAGGTAGGCGCGCCAGCCGACTGTCAGGCAGAGCGCCGCGACGACCACCGCGAGCATCAGGTTCGTCGCCAGCACACTGTTCCTGACGCGCGGCCGAGCCCCGCGGGGCACGAAGCGCGGCTTCAGAATGAGCACGAGGAGCCAGCCGATGCCGAACATGACGAACGGGTTGCGGAAGAGCCGGTACGCGATCCGCCGCCGCAGGGGAAGTGCCCGGTACTCGGTGACAGTGAGCGTCGCGATGTCTCCCACTCCACGCCGGTCGAGGTCGCCCGCGGTCGCATGGTGCACCGCGTGCTCGTGCTGCCAGCCGCGGTAGGGCAGCCACACGAGCAAGCCCAACGCAGCACCCAAGATGTCGTTTGCGCGCCGCGAGCGCATGAACGACCCGTGCGTGCAGTCGTGGAACACGATGAACGTACGGACCAGAAACGCTGAGGTAGGCAAGACGAGCAGGAGCGACAACCACACCGAGACCCGAAGCGCGAAGAACATCGCAACGAGCAACACGAGGTACGGGACGACCGAGGTCGCGAGGTCGAGCAGGCTCCGACCGAGCCGCGGCTCAGCGTAGGCGTCGAGGACGCCCCGCCACGAGCGCGGCGAATCGGAACCGGCCAAAGCATCTGGCGAAACCATCACAGCCCGTTGTACCGGAATCTCCGCGGCGCCGCAGCCCGCGGCCGCCCGGCCTGGTGGAGACGCGGCCTCAGGTGTGCGTTCGCGGTATGGACGGGCTCTCGGATCGCACGGTCGGCGGGCGCATTCCCGAGCACTGGCCCAGGCGAGCGTCCAGCGTCTCCAGCCGTCGGGATGGCATGAAGGAACGGCAGGGCCGTCCTGACGGAGGCCCGACGCGTTGACGGGAATGGGGAGACGGTGAGAGGATCGACGCCATCTCCGAGGCGTCGTCATCGCGTGGTACGCGCCGCTCCCTGCTCGTCGGAGCGGCGCTAGTGGGGGCGACGGCCGTTGGCCTCGCCTGGGTCTTCCTGGGCGGAAACGGGAGCACTTCGACATCGAGCTTCCAGGTCTCCCCAGGGATCCCGCCCGTGGTGTTCGTGTACCTCGACAACGGCCACATCGCCTCGTATCTGGCCCAGCTCCAGGGTGGCGCGGCAACGACCGAGACCCTGTCGCAGCAGGCCACACAGGAAAGGAACGCCTCGGTCTCGGCGAACGGAGTGGGCGCCGGCGCCAGTTCGAGCCAGCAGTCTGCTGCCCAGCTCTCGCTCACTGTGAACAACCAGTCGCGCTTTGCCGACCTGCTGGGCCTTCTTCAGGCACGCGGCTACCTCCATACGATCAACATGGCTGCACGTGACAACGTCGTTAAGCGGGGCTTCGCCGCCGTACCGGTCGGGGACTTCGTGAAGCTGTCCCATTGCTCGTTGAGTCTTCCGAACTACGTTTTGGCAGAGCAAGCGTGGCGCGCAGCAGATGGCCATATGAGCATCGCCAGCTTGGCTCTCGGGTCGGGCCCCGAGCGGATGCAGACGTTTGCTGAGCAGAGCGCGCTGGCTTCGAGGGCCAAGGCAGAACACAAGAAGCTCCCGTACTTCCCGGTACCTGATGACGGTTTCCCGAGACCCGGCGTGCTCGCGCGAGCGAAACAGCAGATAAATCACCTGGTTGGCCAGGTCGGGACCGACCCGCGTGTCCCGCTTAGTTCCTGCAGGCTCAACTACAACAACGGATATGACCCTCGCGCGGCAGACTTGCTCATGCCGGTCGGGCTCCGCGAGTTCACCTCCAACCCAGCCGCGCTCGCAGGGGGCGTCACGCTCGTCGGCAAGGTCATGCTCGCCCTTCGTGGGCCCTCAGAGGCATACGTGGACCTCGCGTCGCTTCAGCAATGGTCGGGAGCGGCCTTCTGGACGGGGAGAGAAGAACTCGGACTAAGGGAAGGCGGACTCGACAACGACGCCACCGTCTTGTCGCCCGGCTATGTGATCCAGCCGATCGCGATCTACAAGTAGCACGCTTTGAGCTCACGGACAGGGTCGATGGCGGCCATGGGATCGCGTACATCCGTGACCCGTATGCGTTGACGCTGCGCCTGTCGGCGCGGTTTGCCGCACACGTCTCTCGACGACCAACCGCACTCTCGGGCTGCGCGCGAACGCTCAGCAACTGCGGCTCCTGCCGGCTCTGCCGCTGGTGAATCTCCGCCGCGAGGGTCGGTGCGCCGCTAGATCTCGTCACGCCCGTGGGAGTTACGAAGTACCGGTGATTGCGAGTTCTGCGGCCGGTTCGTCGGCTCACGACGCGCGCCGGGGCTCCCGTTCGAACTACCCCAGCTGACACCGTCGCGTCGCTACCACTTCGAGCGGCGCCCGCGACGGCTCGTGTACATCAGCTTCGCGCGCGCAGTCTTCATGCCCGTCGCCTCGAACTGCTCGTGGTGTCCGAGCATTTTCGCGACGCGGCTGACCTCTGCCTGTTGCTCGGGCAAGACGAGCGTGATCCCTTGTCCGGAGCGTCCGGCGCGGCCCGTTCGGCCGACACGGTGGACGTAGCCCTTGCCGTCCTCCGGCGGGTCGTAGTTGATCACGTGGCTGATCGCGTCGAGGTCGAGGCCCCGGGCAGCGACGTCGGTGGCGACGAGCGTCGTCACCTTCCCGCCGCGGAAGCGCTCGAGCGCCCGCTCGCGCGCGCCCTGGGACATGTCGCCGTGCATTGCGGCCGCCTCGACTCCGCGAGAGCGCAGCTTGTCGGCGAGCCGGTCGGCGCCGCGCTTCGTGCGCACGAAGACAAGGGCGAGTCCCCGCTCCTCGCCGAGCACGTCGATCAGCCGGTCGAGCTTGTCCGCGTTGGTCACAGCCACGAACTCGTGCTCGACGGGGCCGTCGGCGTGGCGTGAGGGCAGCTCAGCCTCGAACCGCGACGGATTGATCGTGTAGGCCTGGGCGAGCCCGGCGACAGGCCCGTCGAGCGTGGCCGAAAAGAGCATCGTCTGACGCCTGGTCGGCAAGCGCCGGACGATCCGATCGACCTGGGGCTGGAAGCCCATGTCGAGCATCCGGTCAGCCTCGTCGAGGATGAGGATCCTGACGGACTCGAGCGAGATCAGGCGCCGCTGGACCAGATCGTTGAGCCGGCCCGGGGTGGCGACGACGACATGCGCCCCGCGCAGGCGCTTCACCTGCGCCCCGACCGGAGCGCCGCCGTAGGCGGCCGCCGCACGAAGGCCCTTCGGCTTGCCGAGCAGCACGAGCTCCTCGGTCACTTGAAGCGCAAGCTCACGGGTCGGCGCCAGCACGAGCGCGGCGGGCACCGGGTCGTCGGCCGAGACGAGCTCGACGATAGGCAGCCCGAAGGCAAGCGTCTTCCCCGAGCCTGTCGGCGCCTTGCCGAGGACGTCGCGGCCCTCGAGCGCGTCCGGGACGACGAGGGACTGAATATGAAACGGCTCGACGATACCGCGGTCGGCGAGCGCCTGCTCTACCTCCGCGCTCACGCCGAGCGCACCAAACGACTCTGACATACGGGTTCGACTCTCCTTCGATTTCAGATTCGAGATGCAGACCCGAAACCATCGAAAGAGGGAACGAGAGACTGGACCTCACGGGACTGCCTGATACCGTCCCTACAGCCAAGGTAGCAGTGGCGACTGCCGGAAAGCGGTCCCGCCGCGGTTCGTGTCCGCGGCGGGACCGCAACGGATCTCAGACGAACTGGATCTTGATCAGCTCGTTCGTCTCCCGGGTGGGCACCGAGATCGGATGGTTGCTCGAGTCGACCATCGTGATCAGGTCGCCGTCGCCGCCGTACAGCAGGTGGTCGTTCTTCGTGCCGGCGATGCACTCGTCGAAGTAGACGTCGCCGTACCTCGCGAGCGCCGATTGGCCGCCGTTCACGGTCGGCGCCTCGACGATCCACTCGGCGCAGTTGCCGACGAGATGCGTTCCCTCCGGCGCCGTCTTCGTGAACGACGTCGATGCGCCGGTGGTCAGGTTCGTGAGGTAGAAGCCCGCCTCCGTGTTGGAGTGGACGCAGATCGCGCAGAACATCACGTCGCCCGACGTGACGGGGAAGTTCGCGATCTGCACCTCGAAGTTCGGGTACCACTCCCACCACACGTAGGTCTGCTTCGCGGTGAAGAAGCCGAACGAGACGACGTCGCACTCGGTTCCCGCCTGCAGCACGTCGCCTGAACCGTCGCCGTCGATGCCGACCCAGCTTGCGCAGTAGTAGCTCCCGAGGCCCGGCGCGACGACGTCCGGGACTGTCCACTGCCCGATCACGTACGTCGCCGAGTCGCCCTTCGCGGCGAACGAGACCGCTCCGGACCAGTTGGTCGAGGTGTCGTTCGCGATCGTGTTGCGGATGCCGTGCTGCTTGTCCGTCCGCAGCGCGAACTGCGGCTCGATCATCGTGAGCCTGCGCGACACCATGCTCGTCCACATCTCGTGCAACTCCGGATGCTTGTCTTTGTCCGGCCTCGCCGGATACCCGAAGACGAGGAGCTCACGGTCCTCTGCCTGCAGCGGGTCGAAGCCCTCGGGCGGCTTCTTGAACAACCGCACTCCGAGCGCGTCGTGAATCGCCTGTGCAGCGTGTTGCTGCTCTGTCTCGACCTGCGCCATCTCGCGCACCTCCTGTCGCGTGCTCATGGCCCGACGACCGCTACCGAGACCGAGGGGATCGACTCGAGCGGCCAGGGGTTGTCGTAGTTCCAGTCGTCGGCGTAGCCGCCGTCGGAGCCGGCCGGGTTGAAGGCGCGGCTTGTCGTGTCGAACGAGAACGAGTAACACCCCGCCAGCGCGTCGGCCGGGACGGTGTACGTCGCGATCGTGCTCCACGAGTTGTCGTTCTTGTTCTCGTACCAGTGCTGCGTCACCAGCGGATTGCCCGAGACCTCGGCCAGAGTCAGCCCGCAGCCGCCCGCGCTCAGCGCGGCCGAGCGGAGGTGGCCCGCGGCCACGGTCGCGCCGATCCGGATCTCGACGTCGGCGACGTGGTCGCGCGTGATCAGCGGGCACGGCAGGGTGAGCAGGTTCGTCCAGCCGCTCGTGCCGGCATACCGCCACTGGAAGAGCGTCGGGAACGGCGTCGCCGTCGGCGCGAAGTTGTCGACCGTCATCGTGACGGCCGGCGCGGTGTAGATCACCGACTTCGATGCGTCGCCAAGCTCGAGCGTCAGCTCCCAGACGCCCGCGGAGGCGGTGACCCAGTCGAGCAGCAGATGCTCGGGCTGCCAGTCGTCGGAGTCGGGGAGGATCTGGTACCAGCCGGCGGGATCCGGGCTCACGGTGTGTTGCTGGAAGCCGGGCGCCCAGCGCGCGAGCTTCCAGCTTGCGATCAGCGGCACCGCCGGGCCGAACGCGGCCGACCCCGGCGTCGGGATGCCGTTCCCGTTCGCGGTCGCGCCGAGGATGCGGTAGTAGGCGGCGCCCTTCGCGTGGACGCAGCCGTACAGCTGCAGCTCGCCGAAGAACGGCGCGGTCGACGGCGACGTCTCGCCCGAGGAGAAGAGCCCGCCTGGGCGCGGCTTGTTCGGACGAACGCCGAAGCCGCTCGACGCGTCGAAGTACGTCGGAGCCGACTCGATCGGCATCAGGCCCGCCCGCTGGATCGCGACGTCACCCTCGTCGCACGGCGGCGACGGGACGCAGACCGGCGAGCGAAGCGAGATCGCGATCTGCGAGGCCTCGATCGTCACGTACGGGTCGCCGCCGCCGTACGAGATGTCGAAGTAGCTGTGGTAGATCACGTCGTCGGTGCCGTCGCCGTCGACGTCCTGCGTCACTTCGAAGCTGACATCCGGTACCTCGAAGATCGGCTCCCACTCGCGCACCCAGATGTCGACGCAGCGCAGGAACGGACCGACCCACCGCGCGAGGTCGATGCCCTCGAGCGCGAGGCTCTCGCCCTTGATGTGGTCGACGAGCGCCTCGTGCCCGACCTCGGTGAACCGCTCCTTGAGCGTGTGCGGTAGCGGCGGCTCGAGCCCCTGCGGGAACGCGGCAGCCGCGAGCCGGTCGACGGTCGGCGCGGCCTGCGAGCCGAACGCCGACGCGCGGGCAGCCGAGGCGATCGCCTGTTGGGCCGGTCGGCCGATCGCCTCGGTCAGATCCCCGCGCTCCGCAACTGCAGCGGCGAGCTCCCACGGGTCGCCGGGATTCGGCGGCGGGAACTTGGGGTTGATCGCGACTTCCTGTGAGAGCCGCGCGAGCAGGTCGGCGATCGAGGGCTTGACGAGGAACTCCTCGAAGCAGAGCCGCTCGCGGCGCCAGCGCAGGATCCACTCGATCTCGAAGCGCGGGATCCAGACGCAGAAGTTGCCGCATTCATCGGTGACGACCTTCGTCAGCTCCTCGGTCCGGCAGCGGATCGGGAAGAGCCACGAATACAGCCAGCCCTCGGGGAAATAGCCCCAGAAGTCGCAGTCGGTGTCGAGCACGTGCACCGTCGCGAACGGAACGGGGTACGAGATGCCGCTGTCCGGGTCGGTCTGGACCACGCGACCGCAGACGCGCCGGAAGAGCAGCCACTCCGGGTCGATCGCCCACTTCAGCTTCTCGGAGATCGACGCGACCGTCTGGCCCTGCAGCTCGTTCGTCTCGAGGCCGGCGAGCGAGGCGAGGCGCTCGGCCGCGATCGCGTTGAGCTTCGTCTGGTCGGGGGCGGGCGCCGTCCCCGGCTCGGGAAGCGGGGCGGTCGACTTGGCCGCTCTTGACTGGGCTGCTTTTGCCTGGGGCTCAGTGCGCTTGCGTGCCATGTCTCTCCTTGGTGTCGTCGGATCAGCGGCGTGAGGCTCCACGCCGGGCAAGTGCGGAGACGAGTGCGGCTGCTCGGGCGCGCGGGGGCGGCACCGGAGCGGCCGGCGAGCGGGCCGCGCGCCGCGAGGAAGTGGCCGCCGCCCGGTTGCCGCCACAGCAGCCGCTCACGTGGACGGCTCCGGCTCGTCGCCGTCAGGGCAGCAGCGGTATTCCTGCGCCTTGTCGAGCAGCTCGATCTGACGCTTCAGCAGCTCGTTCTCGAGCTGCTTGCGCTGCAGGTCGAGCTCGATCTCGCGCTCGAGCGACGGCTCGCAGGTGTCGCACTCGTCGAGGCAGCCCTTGACGATGATTCCCGCCGTCGGTAGGGCGATCTCGCGCTCCCAGCCGAAGAGCTTCTGCGCCTGCGCGGAGACCTGGCCGTCCTTCGTCAGCAGGCCCTCCTTCACGAGCTCGGCATCGACGGCTTTCAGCGCGGCGTCACGCTGCGCGGCGGAGATCCCCTGCGTGCCGGCCGCGCCGGCGAAGGCCGAGCCGACGGAGAAGAGACGGAGGTTCGTCTGCTCGGCGGCGAGTGCCGTCGAGGCGTTCTGTTGGACGGCGGCGAGCTTTTCGCTCGTGGCGATGATCCCGTCGGGGATGACGGTGACGCCGTTGGAGGGCGGGGGGTCGTTCAGCTGGACGTCGGTCGGAGCGGCCCGGTCGAGCACGATCCGGTCGATCCCGACGAGCTCCCAGCGCAGGATCTGGCACTTGTTGAGCTTGTAGAAGAGGTACGTGAGCGCGTGGCAGTGGTTCGGGTTCACGAACGTGCGCGACGACGACTCGTACTGGTCCTCCGAAGAGCCCTCGGAGTGCGCCCGTGTGCTGACCTCGCCGATGCTCGTCGAGCTCGCCGCGCGGGTCGCGAGCTCCATGTTCCGGCTCGACGAGTCGGCGTGCTGCGAGAGATTGCTCGCGAACTCGTTCGTCGCCTTCGAGTCGTAGGAGCTTCCCGAGGCGGAGCCGCCGATCGAGAAGAAGCCGAGATCGATCCCGAGCCCGCCGCCACCGCCGACCGCGGAGCTGTGGAAGGTCGAGGTCGAGCCCGCGTTCTGGTTGACGTTGACGTTCGAGACGGCGTTCGCCATCCCGGCCATGAACATCGACTCCTCGGAGGTCGTGTGCTGCCGGTACGACAGGTCCGTCTCGCTGTCGAAGCTGAAGCGCGAGTGACGGTCGCTCGTGAAGAGCTGCACCGTCTCGCCGGGGAGCAGCGTCGTGCTGTAGGCGATGTCGCCGAGCGAGAGCGGCCCCGAGCAGCGGCTGAGCCTGAAGCGGAGGATGATCAGAATGGGGACGTTCACTTCGCCGGCTGCGTTCGTCGCCGGGCGGAACGGCAGCCTGAAGGTGAAGTCGAGGTAGTCGCAGACGTCGCACGGCTCTAGCGGCGGGCAGCAATCGATCGCTGCGATACCGGCTGGGCTCTTGGCCATCGTGGCGCTCCTCTCGGTTCGAGTTGCGCGAGTGCTAACGGCCTCGCGTCACCGGGCCGTCACCGCGCCGTCGACGCTTCGCGTTGACGATCTGCCCAACCGGGGACGCCAGAGTCGGTCCCGTCGAGCTCCGGCGTCGAGTCTTCTTGCGCTTGCTCCCACAGCACATCGATGTCTCCCTTCTCGGTTACGCGCTCGAGCAGGCAGGCTGCTCCCGAGAGCGCGAGCCAGGTCAGTGGCGCCTCGCGGCGGTTGCGGGCGACGGCGGCCGCAACCGGCGCCGCAGTCCAGACGCTGAGGCAGTAGAAGCAGTCCATCGCTTCGCCGATCCAGCTGTCGCCGGCCCGTCTGCGGAGGCGGACGACCACGTCGGCCGGGCCGTCCTCGGCTACGAGCAGGTGCGTGACCCGCCAGGTGGCGAGGACTCCGACGACGAAGCGGGCCGGAAAGCCGTTGTCCTGCACGGCCGCTCTCTAGCGGCCGAGCGTCACCGTCGCGTCACCGCTCGCCGAACGCGTGCAGCCACTCTGCGACCGCGGCGAGGATCGCCTCGTCGCCCTCGGCGCCCCGCTCTTCCCAGCCCGGCACGTCGGCGTCGAGCGTCTCGGTGAGGCGCGCGCGCACGGGCTCGTCCGCCTCGCGCCAGGCGCGGATCACCAGCACCGCAGTCTGCTCGTGTCTCGCCGCACTCATTTGGCCGCCACAGTAGGCGGCCATCGTCACCCGTGCATGTTCCGATCGTCAAGTCCGGCGACGAGCTCGAGCATGCGCGGCGACGGCTCGACGCCGAGCTGCTCGAGCAACAGCCGGCGGCAGAGACGGAACTGACGGAGCGCCTCGGCCGCGTTGCCCTCGGCGAGATGGAGTCGGACGAGCGCTCGGTGAGCGCTCTCGCGGAGCGGCTCTCCGACGACCGCGAGCAGCCCGGCTTCGAGCGCCTCATCGAGCCTGCCCGCGGCCGTCAGGCGAGCGCAGCGGGACTCGAGGGCGCGCAGCCGCAGCTGCCGGAAGCGCTCGTGCTCGAGCAGGACCCAGTCGTCGTACCAGTCCGGTAAGAGATCGAGGGCGAGTGCCTCGGGTGCAGCTTCCGACGGGTCGCCGGCGAGCTCGGCGCGCGCGACCATCTCCGCTTCGCGCAGATCGACCCGCACGTATCGCCCCAGCTGCAGCATGTGCGCATCGGCGGAGACGAGCTCCGGCGTGTTGCGCTGGATGCGCCACAGCGCCGAGCGGAGGTTGCCGGCGGCCCGCGCCTCGGGCCAGTCGAGCCAGAGCGTGCCGGCGGCGTAGGGCCGAAGGACCGGCCGCTCGTGCAGCGCGACGAACGCGACGAGGCGTTGGGCGCTCCCCGGAAGCGGCACCTCCTCGCCGTCGACGTCGACGCCGAAACCCGCGAGCAGATGCAGCACGACTTCGCTCGGTGCACCGTCGTCAGCCCGCGGGACGCGGGTGTCAGGCCGCAGAGGCGAGCTCGTCCGGGACACGCTGCTCCTCCTCGTGACTGTCGGCGCTTCTTGACCCTAGGACGGTGGCCGAGGCGTGTCAACGCAGGTCCACCGCCCTGTTACACGGCGTGGGCTCACCCCTTGTGCGCCTTGCGGTAAGCGCCTATGGTCAGCGTAGGAGAGACCGCCGTCACGGATCGGAGGTTCGGGTGACCGAGCTGATCGAGCCAATGAGCGACGTCTCACCCGTGCGGCAGGTAGAGGCGCAATTTAGAGCTAAAGCGGCCCGCCCGCCCACGTTCACGGAGGTCGTGTACGCGCATCACGGCTGGTGGCGATCGCGTCAGGCCGGTACGCCGGACGCCGCGGCCGAAGCCGCTTACGACTCGGTACTTGCCGCCTTCGAGGAACGCAGCGGGGGGATCGTCCGGGCCTACTGGTGCTCCGAGATCGAGAGCGCCGTCGCGCTGACAGAGAGGCGGCGGCTCGGCGGCCTGCGCTCGTCGGTGTTCGGCTTCCATCGCGAGAGCGACTGGGCGACGAAGAGCGCTCCGGAGGTCGCCGCCGAGCTGCACCGCTGCGACGAGCTCGCGGTCCGGGCGAACGCCGTGCTGACGGGAGTGCGCCAGCGGATCTGCCTCGAGCTCGTCGTCGCGTGCGCGGCGCACCTGCTGAGCCTGGTCGACACGGGCGCAGGCGTCGGCGACGAGGCGAAGACGGCGGCGGCCGTCGAGCTCGAACGCGCCGAGATCAAGAAGGTCAGGGATTACTACTGCGAGGCGGCGAACGGCCAGGCGCAGCTCGTCTACTTCGGCGGCATGGCGACGGTGATGCTCGTCGTCGCCGCGATCGGCTCGCTCTGGCTCTCGATCAGCTGGGCCGCCCCGCTCGCGGCCCTCATCGCCGGCGCGATCGGCGCGGTGGTGAGCGTGATCCAGCGGATCAACAGCGGCAGCTTCGAGGTCGACTACGACGTCGGGGGGCCATACGCCTTCTTCCTGGGCGGACTACGGCCGCTGATCGGCGGCGCTTTCGCGGTGGCGATCTCGTTCGCGTTCGACGGCGGCTTGCTCCATCTTCCGGTCGCTGCGAGCGAGACCACGAACGACCGCCGCCTGGCCTTGCTCGTGATCAGTTTCCTCGCGGGGTTCAGCGAACGCTTTGCGCAGGACACGCTGACCTCGGTTCTGCCCGACTCGAAGATCGCGCCGGCGTCGGCGCCTGCGGCTCCATCCTCAACGGAAAGGAGCACCTCGTGAGCGACGCACCGGCGGGTCTCGCCGTACGGACGCAGAAGCGCTATGGCTGGAGGCCGGACCACCCCGACATGCGCGACTACCTCCTCGCGGTCGAGCCTGCCAAGGCTCTGCCGAGGACGGTCAGCCTGCGCTCGAAGATGCCGCCCGTCTACGACCAGGGGCAACTGGGCTCGTGCACCGCGAACAGCATCGGCGCCATCCTCGAGTTCAACGAGCTGAAGCAGGCAGAGGTCGACGCTACGACGCCCTCGCGCCTGTTCATCTACTACAACGAGCGCGCGATGGAGGGGACGGTCAAGCAGGATTCCGGCGCCGAGATCAGGGACGGGATCAAGTCGGTCGCACAGCTCGGTGCGCCACCGGAGACCGACTGGCCGTACGTGATCACGAAGTTCGCCACCAAGCCGCCGGCGAAGTCGTACAGGGATGCGCTCAAGCACGAGGCGATCCAGTACGCGCGCGTCCCGCAGACCCAGATGGGCATCCAGAACGTGCTCGCCGCCGGTTATCCGATCTCGTTCGGCTTCACGGTCTACGAGTCGTTCGAGAGCGACGTGGGCTCGAACGGGATCGTTCCGATGCCTGAGCCCGACGAGAGCACGCTCGGCGGCCATGCCGTGGTTGCGGTCGGCTACAAGACGATCCGCGGCCAGCTGTATTTCGAGTGCCGCAACTCCTGGGGGCCTGACTGGGGCGACCACGGCTACTTCTGGTTGCCGGCGGCCTACGTCACGAGCAGCAGTCTCGCCAGTGACTTCTGGGTCGTCGAGCAGGTCCGGTAGGGAGGCGGATGTCGTGGCAGTAGATGAGAGACATCGCGCCGATGCCGTCTTCGAAGGCGGCGGCGTGAAGGGAATCGCCTTCGCCGGGGCGATCGCGGCAGCGGAGCGCGACGCCGGTGTGCAGGAGTGGGTGAACGTCGCCGGTACGTCGGCCGGCTCGATCGTGGCCGCCCTCTTGGTCGCGGGCTACGACGCGGCGGGGCTGCAGAAGCTCCTCGCGGCGGCGACCTACTCGCGCTTCGCCGATACCGGTGCGGGCGGAAAGTGGATCGGTGGCCTCGGGAACGCCGTCTTCCGGCTGCGGGGGATGGCTCCGGGCCGTTACTTCCTCGAGTGGATGAGCGAGCAGCTGGCGGCCTCGCCGCTGGCGAAGGAGCTCGGCAAGACCGAGCTCACGTTCGCCGACGTCAGGCGGCGCGACCTGCCGCCGAAGCAGGACGTGCCCGACATCACGGACGAGCAGTACGAGCGGGCCAAGTACCGGCTGCACGTGATCGGGTCGGACGTCACGACCGGCCGCATGATCATCGTCCCCGACGACCTGCCCGACTACGCCGACGAGGCCGGCAAGGCGTTCGACAAGGACAGCTTCCCGCTCGTCGAGGCGGTGCGGATGAGCATGAGCTACCCGTTTCTGTTCAGTCCGGTCGAGTTGCACCGCGAAGGCAAGCCGGTTTTCGTCGTGGACGGGGGCCTGCTGTCGAACTTCCCCATCTGGCTGTTCGACGGCCCGCACCCGAAGCGGCCGACCTGGGGGTTCCGGCTGCACGGAGGCACGAGCGTAGACGAGGGATTGCCGTACCGGAAGATCCCGCGCCCGTTCTGGGAGGTGCCGCTGCTGAAGGCGATGTTCTCGGCGGCCACGGAAGCCTGGGATCGCGAGCAGATGGCGCAGGTCGTTTCCGCGCGGACGGTTTCGATCCCCACGCACCAGATCAGCACCACGGACTTCGGTCTGACGAAGGCCGAGGCCGACTCGCTCTACGCCTGGGGTGTGAACGCCGCCCACGACTTCTTCACCGCCCCGGGCGAGCGGACCTACATCAACTCGTTCGGAAAGGAGCTCGAGCCGACGACGCCCGCGACTAGCGCGCCAGTGCCCGCCCCAGCCTGAGCAGCCACGAATCGGCAGGGATGAGGAGCCCACGGCTGGCGAGCCCGACCATCCGGTCGAGCGCGAGGAGGTAATCGCCGGCGAGCGGCGGCTCGCCCGCGAGCGCCCAGAGCGCCTGCGCGTTCGTCCACGCCGCGTCACGCGCGCGATCGACGTCCCACATCGCAACCACGTCGTCGATCCGATGCAACCGGTGGACGAGCCGGTCGAGCCACGCGAGCCAGCCGGTCAGATACGAGCTCTTGATCCGGGCCTCGACCTGCGCAAGCAGAGAATCCACGCGCTCGAAGTCCGCGTGCTCCGGAGACGCCGTTCGGAGGTCGAGCTCGAGCTCGCGGCAGGTCGCGTTCAGCGCGACGGGAAGGTCGCGGTTGATGTGCGCATTCATCCCTGCGAGCGCGAACTGGAGCGGCGCGATTCCGTGTCGCGCACGCCCGGCGAACAGCGGAACCCACGCCGAAGGCGTTTTCGCCGGATCGCGACCATATGAATCGAGCGCCGAGAAGAACAGGCCGGCGAAGCGGACGTCGAGCGTCTCGAGGTAGCGAGCATCGGCAGAACCCCCGTGTGTCACGTCGGCGGCGACGTCCTCGGTCACCTCGCGGTACAGCCTGGCGAAGCAGACGACTCCGTCGGAGGGAGGCGCCGACGCCTCAATCGTCCTGAGGCGGTCGATCACCTCCTGAATGCGCGCCGGAGGGTTCTCCGTCACCGCCTCATCTTCGCGGCCGGGGAGGACGCCGAAGGCCCCGGAAAGGAGTTCTGGGCTCTTGAACCGCCACACAGGTTCGCCTAGCCTCCTCGGTAAGTCGTCGCACGTTCCGACTACAGGGGAGATCTGCTTTGGACACGTACCACGTCGTTCTCTACATCCACCTGCTCGCGCTCTTCATCGGCATCGGCGCCGGTTCGGTGCTGCTCACCTGCCTCTTCCAGCTCCGCGCTGCGCGCACGCTCGAACAGGCCGTGCCGTGGGGAATGGTCGCGGGCAAGGTGGGGAAGCTGTTCCCGATCGCGATCGTCGGCCTCTTCCTGACCGGCGCCTACATGACGCACAAGTTCTGGACCTGGGGGACGAGTTGGATCGTCGTCGCGATCGTCGGCCTCGTGGTGCTCGGGGCGCAGGGCGCGGGCATCGCCGAGCACACCGCGAAGAAGCTCCAGGGGGCGATGCGAGCCAACGGCCCCGGACCGCTCGGTGCGGAGGCGCGACGCATGGCGCTGCACCCCGGTCTGTGGGTGGTCGAGTTCTCCAACCTCGGCCTCGTCCTGGCGATCGTTTGGAACATGACCGAAAAGCCAGGCTGGAGCGGAGCGATTGCGGCGGTCGTCATCGGCTATGTCGTGGGCGCAGTCGTTGCGCTGCTCCTATCTCGGGCTCCGCGAGAGGAGCTGGCTGCTGCCACCGGCTGATGGCTTCGCGCGCATAGGATCCGTCCATGGACCCTGACCGGGCACGTGAGCTCTTGGCAATCGAGCGCAGTCGGATCGAGCGGGCGCTGGTCGCCCGCGCGCACGAGGAAGACGGGGAGGAGGGGGAAGACCAGGATCCCTCGAACCTCGGCGCGGACCTCTATCAGGACGAGCTCGACGAGGGGCTCCGCGATGATCTCGGGGCGCAGCTCTCGGCCGTCGAGCGCGCCGAGGCCCGGCTCGAGGCCGGCACCTACGGCCTCTCGGTCGAGAGCGGCCAGCCGATTCCCGACGCGCGCCTCGAGATCCATCCAACCGCCGAGCTGACGGTCGAAGAAGAGCGCGCTCGCTAGGCCGGCTAGGCCGAGCGGAGCGTGTCGGCGATCACCCGCGCGTAGATCGTGCACGCGTAGGGCCACGGGTGCGTGCCGTCCGACAGCATCTTGGTCGTCGAGTTGCCGTACCAGTCGGCAAGGTGCGCGTCCGGCCAGTCGTGCAGCCAGGTGGCGAGCGCGTGATTCGACTCGTCCTGCCAGCTCGTGGAGTTGCGGACGTTGACGACGACCACGTCGGGGATCCCGTGCAGCGCGTGACGTAGCCGCACGAGGTCGTGGAACCAGAGCGGCCCGTTGTTACCGACCTGGATCACGATCGTCTGCGGCAGCTTGTGGTGCCGCCGTAGCCGCTGGAGGTCGTCGATCGTGTTGTCGATCTGCCGGCCTACCGTGGCGTCGACGTGGACGCGGTGGTCGAGAGCCGTCTTCAGCTCGGTCGAGCAGCTGAGCATCACCGAATCGCCGAGCGCGAGCATCCGGCCCGGCGGCAGAGGAGCCAGGGGAATCTTCCCGGCGCGGCCGCCCGAGTGTGAGACCACAGGCGGTTCGCTGGTGACGTTCACCACCGGCTTGACCGCCGCGTTCACCTTCGGCGGGCTCACATACGTCGAAACCGGATTCAGGCTCGACGGCGTCACGAAGAGGACAGCAAAAGCCGCGACGAGGGCGAGCGCTGCCGCCCCGAGGACTTCGAGCTGGAAGCGGCGCGAGTGCTGGGAAAGCCAGCGTTGCGCGCGTCCTCTCCGGATCGGCTCCTCGACGTAGCGGAACGAAAGCGCGGCGGCCGCGATCACGATGGTGGCCTCCGCGACCACGACGCCGGGGCTGCTCCGTACGTTCGCACCGGCCACGAGCAGGATGATCGGCAGGTGCCAGAGATAGATCCCATAGCTGCGCTCGCCGACCCAGCGCAGCGGCGCGACGCCCAGCGCCCGGCCGATACCGGTTCGTGGATGGGCGACAGCTGCGATGAGCACGACGAAGCAGAACGACGCCGCCAGGTCGCCGCCTCGGTAGAACGTCGGGTTGAAGTCCTGCATGTTCCGGAAGAGAAGGACCGTGCCGACGAGCGCGGCGACACCGAACAGCTCGAGTAGCGGCACCGCGTCTCTCAGCCGCTCGATGTACGGCCAGACGAGCGCGAGCAGAATCCCCATCAGCAGCAGGAAGGCGCGCGTGTCCGTGCCGTAGTAGACCCGTGACGGGTCACTGCCCGGGTGGTAGAGGACCCACATCAGGGTGGCCGACGTCGCGATGCCGGCGATGACGAGCATCGGCAGCCGCTTGCGGCCGACGAGCACGAGGCAGGGCACCAGGATCAGCGGCCAGACGATGTAGAACTGCTCCTCCACCGCGAGCGACCAGACGTGCCCCAGCAGCGACGGGTTGCCCATCACGTTGAAGTACGAGTGGTTCGCCGCGATCAGGTGCCAGTTCATGTAGTAGAGGAGCGAGCCGGCGACGTCGCTGCGGGTGTGGGCGAGGTCCTGGCGCGCGAAGATCGAGGCCAGGATCAGCGACGCGAGCACCACGAGGACGAGGGCGGGGAGGAGGCGTCTGGCGCGACGCATCCAGAAGCGGATCAGATCGATCCGGTTCCGAGCCTCCCACTCGACGAGCAGGAGCGACGTGATCAGGTAGCCGCTGAGGACGAAGAAGAGGTCGACGCCGAGGAAGCCGCCCGGCAGCCAGTCGATGCGCGCGTGGTAGAGGAAGACGGCCACCACCGCGAGCGCGCGCAGGCCGTCCAGCCCGGGCCGGTACTGGATGTGAGGCGCGTTGGCGACTGGCTTCGGCATTTTCGGCGTCAGCTTAGGGTCAGTTGCGGCGGCCCGCCAGGGCGGTTTCGACGATCTCCGCAAGGCACTTCGCCGGCTCGGCGAGCGCGCGTCCGGGACCGTAGCGCTCGACGAGCGAAACTGCGTCGATCCGGCTTCCCGTGACGTCTCCGGCCACCACGAGCGCTTCGACTTCAGCGGCGCGGGCGTTGTCGAGGACGCGGCCCACGACCTTGCCCGTGAACGAGGTCGCGTCGAGCAGTCCCTCGCCGGTGACGACGAGGTCGACCTCCGCGAGCCGCTCGGGGAAGTCGAGGCGTTCGGCGACGAGGTCGAAGCCGGGGACGAGGCGCGCGCCGATCGCCGCCAGCCCTCCCGCGAGCCCTCCCGCCGCGCCGGATCCGGGAAGGTCGGGCACGTCGAGCTGCGCGAGGCGCTCCCGCAGGATTCGCACCTGGTCCGCGGTTGCTCCCTTCTGCGGCGCGAAGACATCGGCGGCGTCGAGGAAGCGTGCGTCGACGTCGCACGCGACCTCGAGCGGGACCGGGAGAGGCGCCGGCAGAGCTTCGACCGCGCCGGCTCCGCCGTCGGTCGAGGCGACTCCGCCGACCGCGACGACGATCCGTTCAGCGCCGACGGCGATGGCGGCAGCGATCAACTCGCCGACGCCGCGGCTGGTCGCGCGAAGCGGATCGTTTCCGGCCGCTCCCCCGGCGAGTGTGAGTCCGCAGGCGAGCGCCGCTTCGATCAGCGCCGTGCCGTCGTCCTCGAGACGCCAGGCCGCTTCGACCTGCTCTCCGAGCGCGCCGCTCACGACAGTCACCCGGTTCCCGCCGCCGAGCACGTCGAGCGTCCCCTCGCCGCCGTCCGCGAGCGGCAGCTGGACAGCGCTCCAGCCCGCACGCTCGGCACCCGCGGCGATCGCGGCCGCAGCGTCTCGCGCGGTGAGCGTGCCGCGGAACTTGTCGGGAGCCGCCAGAAGCCGCATCGGACGCTGATTCTCCGCTACCGTTCGGCCTGCACTAGAACTAGAGCGAGTACCGGTTGCGCGTCCGTTGCGCGCCTCCTGTCCGTTCAGAACTCCGCGGAGGGAGGTGTTTTATATGGCAACCGGAACCGTCAAGTGGTTCAACGATGCGAAGGGGTACGGCTTCATCACCCCGGACGAGGGCGGCAAGGATGTGTTCGTCCACTTCAGCGCGATCAACTCCGAGGGCTTCAAGTCCCTCGCCGAAGGCGCGCGCGTCGAGTTCGAGCCGGCCGAGGGTCAGAAGGGCCCCGAGGCTCGGAACGTCGTCCCCGTCGGCTAGTCCGACTGTTGGACGGGGCGCCTCCTTCGAGGCGCCCCGCTTCTTTCTTTGCCTCAGCTGACGTTCAGCGCCGTGTCGTCGACGACGAACGACGTCTGTAGCGAGCTGTCCTCCACGCCCTTGAACGTGAGCGTGACGGTCTGGCCGGCGAAGCCGGACACGTTGAACGAGTGCTGTACGTAACCCGACGCCTTGTTCAGGTTCGAGTACGTGGCGAGGCTCGTCGTGCCGAGCGTCACCGTGAGCTTGTCGTACGCAGTGGTCGTTGTCGTCTCCGACGTGTTGATGTGCAGCCAGAACGACAGCGCGTACGTGCTGCAGCCGCTCGGGATCGTGACCGACTGCGACAGCGTGTCGGTGTGAGAGGTGCCGTAGCCGTCGAGCCACGCATCCCACTCCGACCCTTTCGTTGATGGGCGATGCATTCGGTGCCGCAGCAGTCGGAATACGTAGCAGAGTGGGCAGCCGAATGCGATCCCTCGACCGGTGGTGGCGTCAGCTCTTACGTGCGGTGGCGCGGCCTCCCTTGCGGCCTGCGGCTTTCTTCTGCGCGGTCGTTCCACCCTGCGACGCGTCGTGGCGGCGAACGCCGGAGCCGGACGCCTTCCCGCCGCGTTTCAAGGTGCCCGGCGAGTTCGCGATTCTCGCCGCGCGCCCCTTCGACATCCCCTTCTCCTTCAGCTTCTCGTACTGCTTCTCGTTCTTGACGCTCGGTCGCTTGCCGGGCATGCGATCCTCCTTAGCTCGAGTTGCGACGCTAGTCGGCCTCCGGGTCGTCCTCGGGGATCGGATCGCCCTCTTCGGGATCGGGCGCGGGCGACTCGCCGATCTCCTGGTTCCTGTCGTCTTCGCCGGGGTGCATATCCTTGGCCGGTTCTGACATGAAGATCGTCCTTCCCGACAACTCCGAGCTCGAACTTCCCGCCGGCGCGAGCGGTCTCGACGCCGCGCGCGCGATCGGACCGAAACTCGCCGAGCAGGCCGTCCTCGTGCGCGTCGACGGCCGCGTCCAGGATCTCCGGCAGCCGCTCGCCGACGGCGACAAGATCCAGCTTCTGACGACGCGCGACCGCGAGGACACTGACGCGCTCGCGGTGCTGCGCCACTCGTCGGCGCACCTTCTGGCCGAGGCCGTGCGCCGCCTCTACCCCGGCGTGAAGGTCGCCATCGGGCCGCCGATCGACAACGGCTTCTACTACGACTTCGAGTTCCCCGAGCCCGTCCGCGAGGAGGATCTCGAACGGATCGAAGAGGAGATCCGCCGTGAGCTGAAAGAGGGCCGCGCCTGGGAGCGAGAGGAGATCTCGCGCGACGAGGCGCAGGCCCGCTTCGAGGCGGAGGGCGAGCCGTACAAGGTCGAGCTCGTGGACACGGCCGAGGGGGACATCACTCTCTACACGCAGTCGCACGACGGCGTGGCCGAGTTCACCGACCTCTGCCGGGGCCCGCACCTGCAGGACTCGAAGCCGATCAAGGCGCTCAAGCTCACGGGGCTCGCCGGCGCCTACTGGCGCGGGGACTCCGACAACCAGCAGCTGACGCGCATCTACGGCACGGCCTTCTACCGGCAGGAGGACCTCGACGCCCACCTCGAGCGCCTCGAGCTCGCACGCCAGCGCGACCACCGTCGGCTCGGTAACGAGCTCGACCTCTTCCATCTCAGCGACCACTCGCCCGGCTCGCCGTTCTGGCACCCGAAAGGGATGGTGATCTGGAACGAGCTCGAGGATCTGCGGCGGCGCGAGAACCGCAGCCGCGGCTACGTCGAGGTGAAGACGCCGCTGCTCTACGACGTGGCGACTTACGTCACCTCGGGCCACTACGACAACTACCGCGACAACATGTTCTTCACCCGTTCGCACGGCGAAGAGCGCGAGTTCGCGCTCAAGCCGATGAACTGCCCAGGCCACATGCTCCTGTTCGGCTCGCAGCTCCGGAGCTACCGCGACCTGCCCTACCGCTACGCGGAGTCCTCGACGCTGCACCGAGACGAGCTCGGCGGGACGCTCCACGGCCTCCTGCGCGTCAAGCACATCACGCAGGACGACGCGCACATCTTCTGCAGTCCCGAGCAGATCGAGGACGAGATCTTCGGCTGCCTCGACTACGCGTCGTATCTGTACGACCTCTTCGGGATGGAGGCGCGGTTCGAGCTCTCGACGCGCCCCGAGCCCAAGCTCGGCACCGATGAGGAATGGGACTTCACCGAGGCGGCGTTGACGGCCGCGCTCGAGAAGCGCGAGATCGAGTACGCCGTCAACGCGGGAGACGGTGCCTTCTACGGGCCGAAGATCGACCTGCACATGACCGACGTCCTCGGCCGGTCCTGGCAGATGGGGACGATCCAGCTCGACTCGCAGATGCCGAAGAACTTCGGCCTCAGCTACATGGGAGCCGACAACCGCGAGCACACGCCGTACGTCATCCACCGCGCACTGCTCGGGTCGCTCGAGCGGTTCATGGGCATCCTGATCGAGCACTACGGCGGCGCCTTCCCGTTCTGGCTCGCGCCGGTTCAGGTCCGCGTGCTGCCGGTCGGGGAAGGACACTTCGGCGCCGCCGACGACCTTGCCGCCCGTCTCCGCGAGGCCGGCTACCGCGCCGAGGCCGCGCAGCCGACCGAGACGATCGGCAAGCGGATCCGCGCCGCCGAGCTCGAGAAGATCCCGGTCACGGTCGTCTACGGCGACCGCGAGTCGGACGAGAGCCTGGCGGTGCGCGAGCGCGGCGGCGAGCAGTCGACCCTCTCGCTTCCAGACCTCCTTGCCAGGCTTGCTAACCTCTGACGTCTGAAAAGCAGGGGCGGACCGTTCCTCACCTCCCGGGCCGGCAAGCGGATCGCGGGGGTTCAACCGAGTCGGAATTTTGACGAGGAAACGGCCGCTGCATGCAGCGGCTTTTCATGTTGCGACCACGAAACGAGGAGGAGTAAGCCCAACTTGGTGAATTCCCTTTGAGGCCTAGACGCCGGCCGTTCGACCAGACTCGCCCGTCGCCACGCGACACGACGCGCATCAACGATGCGATCCGTGTCTCCCGCGTCCGGCTGATCGACGACGACGGTAGCCAGCTCGGAATCAAGACCACCGACGACGCACGCGAGTACGCCTACGGCAAGAACCTCGACCTCGTCGAGGTCGCCGCCCAGGCCGACCCGCCCGTCGCCAAGGTCATGGATTACGGCAAGTACAAGTACGAGCAGGAGCAGAAGGCGAAGCAGGCCCGCAAGCACCAGAGCCAGATCCAGGTCAAGGAGATCAAGTTCCGGCCGAAGATCGGGATTCACGACTACAACACCAAGAAGGGTCACGTCGAGCGATTCCTCAACCAGCGCGCGAAGGTGAAGGTCACGATCATGTTCCGGGGCCGGGAGCAAACCCACCCGGAGAGGGGCCGCGATCTACTCCTCCGCCTCGCCGATGACGTCAAGGAGATCGGGCAGATCGAGTCCCAGCCTCTCCAGGACGGACGCAACATGGTGATGCTGCTCGGCCCGACGAAGAACGCAGGAGTGAAACACGATGCCGAAGATGAAGACACGGAGCTCCGTGAAGAAGAAGTTCAAGGTGACGGGCACGGGCAAGATCCTGAGCCGGCCGGCGATGCGGAGCCACAACCTGGAGAAGAAGTCGTCGAAGCGTAAGCGCGGCTTCCGCAAGAACCGCGAGGTCGCGAGCGGCGACCGCGGCGCACTCAAGAAGATGCTGGGGATGGGCTGAGATGCCGAGGGTCAAGCGCGCAGTCGCAGCGCACAAGAAGCGCCGCAAAGTCCTCGAGCAGGCGAAGGGCTACTGGGGGCGTAAGAGCACCCACTACCGCTACGCCAAGGAGCAGGTCGAGCACTCGCTCGTCTACGCATACCGCGACCGGAAGGTGCGGAAGCGGGAGTTCCGGAAGCTCTGGATCACGCGGATCAACGCCGCCGCCCGCGCGAACGGGCTCTCGTACAACCAGTTCGTGCACGGCTGCTCGAAGGCGGGGATCGAGCTCGACCGGAAGGTGCTCGCGGACCTCGCGGTCAGCGACCCGGTCGCGTTCGGCGCGATCGCCGAGCAGGCGAAGGCCGCACTCGGATCCTGAGCACCGCAGCGAGGGGAGGTTGGTCCACCACGGCCACTTCCCCGACCTCCAAACGGCTCCGCTGAGCTTCCGTTCGCTCAGCCGCGACGACCTGCCGTTGCTGCACGAGTGGCTGCAGCGGCCGCACGTGCACGCGTGGTGGAGCGACCACGAGACGCTCGAGGAGGTCGTCGAGCACTACCTGCCGGGGATCGACGGCGATGATCCGACCGACCACTTCCTGGTCCTCGCCGACGGACGCCCGGTCGCCTTCATCGAGACGTATCTGATCGCCGACTATCCAGAATGGGCGGCGTTGATCGGTGCGGCAGAAGGGGCTGCGGGCGTGGATCTCCTCATTGGCGACGAGGAGTTGACCGGCAAGGGCCTCGGGGCGCGGATGCTCGCGCAGTTCCTCGACGAGGTCGTGTTCGCCCGCCCGGAGACAACGCACTGCCTTGCCGATCCGGACCTGCGAAACGAAGCGTCGATCCGGCTCTTTGCGAAGCTCGGATTCCGTGTGGTGCGAGAGTTCGTCGACCCCGATGACGAGCAGTTGCACGCACTCGTCCGTCTCGACCGCCCGCGTTGATCACATCCCGCGACAACGAGCGGCTCAAGCTCGTCCGCAAGCTCCACGACCGGCGCTGGCGCGACAAGCTCGGGCTGTTCGCGGTCGAGGGCGAGGACCTGCTCGAGGCCGGACTGGCGGCCGGGCTCGAGCCCGCGGACGTGCTCGTCGCGGGGGAGGATGTCGAGCCGGACTTGCTCGCCGAGATCTCGACGCTCGCGCATCCGCCGCGGGTCATCGCGGTGTTCCGCCGCGACGACCTGGCCGGGGGAACGCGGCGGGCAACGCTGGCGCTCTGGCACGTCGGCGATCCGGGAAACGTCGGGACGCTCCTGCGCGCGGCGGACGCCTTCGGGGCCGGTATCGCCTTGTCGGAAGGCTGCGCCGACCCGACCGGGCCGAAGGCGGTGCGCGCCTCGATGGGCTCGGTTTTCCGCGTGCCGCTGAGTACGTTCGACGAGGCTCCGGGGAAGCGTGTAGCGCTCGTCCCTGACAGCGGAATCCCGCTCCCCGAGCTGGATTCCGCAGGCGACGTGGTGCTCGTGCTCGGAGCGGAACGCGAGGGTTTGCCGGCGGAGGTCCTCGACCGTTGCGAGGAGCGGGCCTCGATCCCGCAGCCGGGAGGAGGCGACTCGCTCAATGTCGCGCTGGCGGGCGCGATCGCTCTCTACGAGCTGGCGCGTCGTACCTAGAAAGAAGTCCGGCCCCTTGCGGGGCCGGACCAAAAAAATTCGCCGAGCCGGTTTCGCTTTCGTCCACCTCGCCCAACCGGCCTTTCGCTTCGGGATTGCTCCCTCTTCGTCCGACCGCTCGGTCGTGGTTTCGACCTACTTGCGCTCCGTGCTCGGCGCAAGAAGGAACCTACGCGAACGCCGTCACCGGATCAAGACCTCCGGTCCACGTTTTTGTCGCAATTTGCGAGCGGATCATTTTCGGGCGGCGATCCACACGCTGTCCTCGCCGCCGGCGAACGGGCGCCGGTCGAACCAGCCGTAGCACGCGAGCACCTCGAAGCCGGCCTCGGCGAGGAGCGAGTGCCAGCGCTCGGGTTCGACCCACCAGAGCGTCATCGTCGAGGCGCCCTGCGAGCCGCGCACGGAGAGGGTGAGCGACTGGGCGGCCAGGTCCCAGTCCGCGCGCTCGTCGATGCCCGGCTCGCGCTCGATCCAGCGGCCGTGTGTCTCCTCGACGTCCTCGCGGGACGGCGTGAAGACGTCGAAGACGAGCCGTCCGCCCGGAAGGAGCAACTCGCGCGTCGCGCGCAACGCCTCGAGGCGCTCGTCGTCGTCGCGCAGGTGGAGATAGGCGCGGAAGGGACAGGTCACGAGTGGGACGCGCTCGTCGACCGGCGGTCGCCGCAGGTCGCCGAGCCGCAGGTCGAGCCGCTCGGCGACGCCGGCTTCCTGTGCTCGCTCGCCGCACACCGCGAGCATCCCGGCCGAGGAGTCGACGCCGATCACGTGCGCGCCGGCCAGCGCGGTTGGAATCGCGATCCGTCCCGTTCCCACACCGAGCTCCACAACCTCGCCGCCGGCCGCAAGCGCCTCGTCGACGTAGAACGAGACGTCTTCGATCACGCTCGCGCTCCAGGGGTCGTAGAGCTGGGCGATGGGGTCGTAGACGCTCAGGGCTTGCGGGCCACGTAGACGAACTCGAGCGACTCGTCGTCGAACGGGCGCCGGTCGAAACCAGCCGTAGAGCGCCTCGACCTCGAGCCCGGCGACGTCGATCAGACCGTCCCACTCTTCCTTCGTCGCCCACCAGATCCGGATCGTCGCGGCGTCGTCCCGCTCGATCTCGATGCGATTGTCGGCCGGGACATAGCGAAGCGTGTGCACGACACCGCTCTGGTTCTGCGTCGTCCCGTCGAGCCGCGCGGCGATCGTGTGACTGAAGGCGAAAGCGTTGAAGGCAAATCGACCGCCGGTACGCAGCGAGGCGGCGACCCGCTCGAACACTTGCCGCTTCTCCTGCCAGCCGTGCAGGTGCAGGAGCGAGCGGAACGGAACGTAAATCAGCGCGGCAGGCTCATCGAGCTCCAGGTCGCGGACGTCGCCGAGCCGCAGCTCGAGCGGCAGGCCCGCCGACCGCTCGCGCGCGATCTCGAGCATCGCCGGCGACGAGTCGATCCCGAGCACGGGCTTACCTGTCTGGCGGACGACCTCGATTGCGACCCGGCCACTGCCGACCATCAACTCGACGATCGGCCCGTCCGCCTCACGGGCGAGCGAGACGTAGTGAGCCACGTCCTCGGTCATGTCGGCGGCCCACTGCGTCATAAACCGGCGCCCAGGCGTCGTATTCGCTCATGCCGGGTAGTATCGACGGCGATGTCTGCTTCACGCGCGTTTTCGCCTTTACGCAGCCCCGGCTCGTCGCCGGGGCGTCGGCGCGCTAGCAGTCCGCCGTCTCCTCCTGAGCTGCGAGCCGGGGCGCGAGTCGCCGTAGTTCCCGTGTCCGCTGAAAGGAGGAGAAACCGTTGGATAAGGTCGCCACCGTGGATCCCGACAACCTCGAGCAGGAGGCACTCGCCGCTGTAGCCGAGGCGAGTTCGGTCGCTGCGCTTTCCGAGGTCCGCGTTCACTATCTCGGCCGCCAGAGCGTGCTGAAGCTCGCCCTACGCGAAGTCCGCGACCGCGAGAGCGGCATGACGCTCAACGCGGTGCGCGAGACAATCGAGGCTGCGCTCTCCGCCCGGGAGGACGAGCTCGCGCGTGCAGAGCTCGAGGAGCGCCTCGCAACCGAGCGGGTCGACGTCACGCTGCCCGCGCGGCTGCTCGGGACCGCCGAAGCTGCGCGAGCGCGGCACGCTCCACCCATCGACTTTGGTGCGCCGCGACGTCGAGGACATCTTCCTCGGTCTCGGCTACGAGATCGTCGACGGCCGCGAGGTCGAGACGACGCGGTACAACTTCGACGCTCTCGGCTTCCCGGACTGGCATCCGGCGCGCTCACCGCGGGCCTCGTTGTTCCTCGACGAGAAGACCGTTCTCCGCACCGAGACGTCGCCGGCTCAGATCCACAAGATGGAGGAGCGGCGCCCGCCGATCTACATGGTCTCGATCGGCCGCGTCTACCGGCGCGACACGATCGACGCCACCCACTTCCCGATCTTCCACCAGTTCGAGGGGCTGGCGATCGACACGGGCATCTCGATGGCCGACCTGAAGGGGACGCTCCTCCACGTCATGCGCGAGCTCTACGGGCCCGAGCGCGAGGTGCGCTTCCGCACGCACTACTTCCCGTTCACCGAGCCCTCGATGGAGCCGGACGTCTCGTGCATGAACTGCGGAGGCGCCGGGTGCGCCGTCTGCAAGCACTCGGGCTGGATCGAGATGGGCGGCTCGGGGATGGTCGACCCGTATCTCTACGAGTTCGTCGGCTGGGGGCCCGAGGAGTACACCGGCTTCGCCTTCGGGATGGGAATCGAGCGCACCGCCCAGCTTCGCTACGGCATTGCCGGCATCCGCCCGTTCTGGGAGAACGACCTCCGCTTCCTCAGGCAGTTCCGATGAGGATTCCGCTCAGCTGGCTCCGGGACTACGTCCGCGTCGACGGGGACGCTCAGCAGATCGCCGACGCACTCTCGATCTCGACCGCCGAGGTGAACGGCGTCCACCGGGTCGGCGTGCTCGGCGACCTCTCGCTGTTCCGCGTCGGCCATGTGCTCGAGGCCGCGAAGCACCCGGATGCGGATCGGTTGCAGCTCACGTCGGTCGATGTGGGGGAGGACCGGCCGTACTCGATCGTCTGCGGCGCCTGGAACTTCGGCGCGGGGGCGAAGGTCGCGGTGGCGCTACCGGGGGCGACGCTTCCGGACGGTCTCGTGCTCGAGCGGCGCAAGCTCCGGGGGCAGCTTTCCGAGGGGATGATCCTTGCCGAGGACGAGCTCGATCTCGGCATCGACCACAGCGGGATCATCGTGCTCGACGACGCGCTCGAGGCGGGCGCGCCGCTGGGAGATGTGTTGCCGCTCGTCGACGAGGTGCTCGACATCGAGCCGACCGGGAATCGCCCCGATCTCCTCGCTGTCTACGGCGTCGCGCGCGAGGTCGCGGCGCTGCTCGGCGGCGAGCTCGTGCCGATGCCCGGAGCGGATCCGGCACGCGACGGCGACGAAGCGGTCGGGATCGGGATCGAGGATCCCGACGGCTGCCTCCGGTTCGTCGGCCGCCTCCTGCGCGATGTCGAGATCGGCGAGTCGCCGCCGTGGCTGAAGGCGCGTCTGCGACACGCAGGCGTCCGCGCGATCTCGAACGTCGTCGACGTCACGAACTACGTGATGCTCGCGCTCGGCAGCCCGCTCCATGCGTACGACCTCGATCTTCTCCACGGCGGGCTCGTCGCGCGCCGCGCGCACAAGGGCGAGAAGCTGCGCACGCTCGACGGCGTCGAGCGCACCTTGACCGTCGACGATCTGGTGATCGCCGACGACGAGCGGGCGGTGGGGCTCGCCGGGATCATGGGCGGCGAAGAGACCGAGGTCTCCTCCTCGACGAAGAACCTCCTGCTCGAGGCGGCGAACTTCGAGCCGGTCGGGATCCTGCGTAGCTCCGAGCGGCATGCGCTGCGCACCGAGGGCTCGAATCGCTGGGAGAAGGGCGTCGACCCATACGTGGCCGGCCAGGCCGCGACCTATGCGACGCAGCTGATCGTCGAGTTGAGCGGCGCACGGTGGACCGGGGCGGAGGACGTGCAGGGTGCGCTCCCGGAGCCCGCGGTGATCCGGCTGCGCTCCGAGCGGGTCGACGCGCTGACCGGCCTCGAGGTCAGCGAGGACGAGCAGGCCGAGATCCTCGGACGGCTCGGGTTCGAGCGGCTCGAGGGCGGCTTCCGCGTGCCGACCTGGCGAGCGCGAGACGTCACGCGAGAGGTAGACCTGATCGAAGAAGTCGCACGCTTCAAGCTGCCCGAAATTCCGTTCACCCTCCCGCGCCGCGAGGCGATGTTCGGGCGGCTGACGCCCGAGCAGCGCCTGCGCCGTCAGGTCGAGGACGTACTCGTCGGAGCCGGCTACGCCGAGGTCTACACGCCCACCTTTGTCGCCGACGGCGACCTTCGATTACCGGAGCCGCTGTCCGCCGAGGCGGCCGCGCTGCGCACCGTCCTCTACGCGTCGCTCCTCGACCCGGCGCGCCGCAACGCCGACGCCGGCAGCGAGGACGTTGCGCTCTTCGAGGTCGCGCGCGTCTACCGCAACGGGGCGGCCGAGCTGCCCGAGGAACGGTGGCACGTCGCCGGCATCGCAGACGGCGGCTTCGCCGAGGCGAAGTGGGCCGTCGAGCAGATCTACTCCGCGCTCGGCACCGAGCCGGGCTACGAGCGGGCAAGCGAGTCGCATCTTCATCCCGGGAAGGCGGCACGGACGGCTGAAGGCTGGCTCGGCGAGCTGCACCCGGCGCTGCTCGACGGTGTCTGGGGCGCCTTCGAGCTCGACCTCGACGCGCTGGCCGGGGGGACGCCGCAGACCGCAACCTTCGAGGAGGTGAGCCCGTACCCCGAGGTGCGGCAGGATCTCGCCTTCGTCATCGCCGAGGATGTCCCCGCCGCGGACGTGGTCGCCGCGATCCGCGAAGCGGCCGGTGAGCTGCTCCGCAGGCTGGAGGTCTTCGACGAATACCGCAATCCGGAGACGATCGGCCAGGGGAAGCGGTCGCTCGCGTTCCGGCTCGCTTTCGGCTCAGCGGAGGGAACGCTGACGGATGAGGACGTCGCGCCCGTGCGCGCGGCGATCGTCGACGCGCTCGCGACGCGTCTCGACGCGGTTCTGCGGGCTTAGTCCCGGAAGAGCCTGCGGATCCGCAGGGCGGTCCGAACCGCGATCGCCGCTCCGGCGACGGCGCCGACTGCGACCCCGATCTGCTTCCCGCGTTCGGCGGTCTTGCCGACCTCCTCCTTCAACGAGTCGACGGCGTTCGTGAGTTCTCGTCGCTCGTCGGCGATCTCGCGCCGAAGATCAGACTCCGTCGCCATTGCGCAACGCCTCCCCCGTCAGTCGAGCCTCCTCGACCGCCTGCTCGGGCATCGGCTTCGCGCCCTTCTGCAGCATCCGGTAGCCGACAAAGGTCAGGACTGCGGTGATCAGCACGAGCGCGCCGCACACGATGAGCAGCGAAGCCCAGACCGACAGCGTGGTCGCGAGGCCCGCCGCCGCAGCGAGCAGGCCGAAGGTCAGAGCAAGGAACGCGAGAACGGCCGCTCCGACCATGAGGCCGAGGCCCGTTCCGAGTGCGGCCGCCTTCTTCTTCAGCTCGGCGGTCGCGAGCTCGACTTCGAGCCGGACGAACTCGCGTGCGTGCTCGGCGACACGCCTGGTGGCGCCCGAAAGACCTAGTCCTTCCATGTCGACCTCCTTGCCATGAGGCTCGGACCGTAACCCAACTGCGGTCAGGCCGGACGGCGGCCGACCACGAAGGTCGCGCCCTGGGTGCCGAGGGGGTGCACGTCGCTGAGGGCACGGGTGATGCGGAGGCGGCCGGTGATCCCGGCCTCGTCGAGCCTGGCGAGGCAGCGGCCGGCCATCCCGGCTGAGGCGCCGTAGCCGTGCGTGCTCGCGCAGCGGAAACGGAAGCCCGTGCGTTCCGTCGTCTGGCTCGGGTTGATGGGAGCGCAGAGGACGGCCGCGCGGTCGATGTCGACGCTCGAGTCGAGCTCGAGTTCGGCAACGAGGTCGCTCCAGTCGGACGGGAGAGCCTCCAACGCCTCCTTCCACCCGACTGCAAGCGCACGCCGCACCTCGACGGGCTCCGCCCGCTTGCCGTGGGACTCGACGAGCTCGAGACGCCCGCGGATCCCTTCCGCGTCGATCCGGCGAAGGAGCCGCCGCGCAGCTTCGGGTCCGATCCCGTGGCCCTGGGTCGAGACGCGGAAGCGAATCTCGGTCGCCGAGACCCCAGGACCCGCCGGTCCGAGGAGCGCAGCGGCGCGGGATCGGGCCGTGTCGTCGTGGATCGCGAGGCTCATTGTCACCTCGGTCCACCTTGGATCCAGAGCCCCTTCGACGTGGTTCCAGCGCTCGACGAGTGGCACGGCGCGAACCGTACACTCCGGCCCGTGGCAAAGGTTGAGCAACGGCTTTCGCTCGCCAAAAGCGACCTGCCCGACGTCCTGCGGGAGATGCTCCTGATCCGCCGCTTCGAGGAGAAAGTCGAGGAGCGCTTCCGCGCCGGCGACTTGCCCGGCTTCCTTCATGTCGCGATCGGCCAAGAAGCCTGTGCCGTCGGCGTCTGCCGCGCGCTCGAGGACGGCGACGTCATCGCCTCCACCCACCGCGCGCACGGCCACACGCTCGCCAAGGGCACGCACCCGAACGAGCTGATGGCCGAGCTTTACGGCAAGCAGGAGGGCTGCTCGCACGGTTACGGCGGCTCGATGCACCTCTACGACATCGAGCGCGGGAACATGGGCGCGAACGCCGTCATCGGCGGCGGGCTGCCGCACATCACCGGCGCCGCGCTCGCCTTCCAGATGCGGGGCGAGCCTCGCGTCGCGCTCGCGTTCTTCGGCGACGGAGCGACGAACATCGGCACCTTCCACGAGGCCCTCAACCTCGCGCAGCTCTGGAAGGTGCCGGCCGTGTTCGTGCTCGAGGACAACAAGTGGGCCGAGTCGACGCCCGAGTCGCAGCACTCGCCGATTCGAGACCTCTCGGAGCGCGCGAAGGCGTTCGGGATGAAGGCGAGCAAGGCCGACGGGCAGGACGTCGAGGCGGTGTACAAGGCCACGCGACAGGCGCTCGACCACGCCCGCTCCGGCAAGGGGCCGGTGTTCCTGCACCTCGATACCGTGCGCTTCAGCGGCCACTACATCGGGGACCCGCAGGTCTATCGCGACCGCGACGAGGCGAAGAAGCTGCGCGCGACACGCGATCCCGTCGAGCTCTTGCGCGCCAAGCTCGAAGTTTCCGACGAGGACTTCGGCGAGCTCGACACCGAGGTGACGGAGATCGTCGAGGCGGCGGTCGAGTTCGCCAAGAACGGCACCGATCCCGCTCCCGAAGACGCGCTGAAGAACGTGTACGCCTGATGCCCGAGATCACCTACAGGGAGGCGGTCCGCGACGCGCTGTCGACTGCGATGCGGTCCGACGACGACGTCTTCATCATGGGCGAGGACATCGCCCAGATGGGCGGCTCGATGGGCGTGACTGCCGGGATGCTCGACGAGTTCGGCTCCGAGCGCGTCCGCAACACGCCGATCTCGGAGATGGCGCTGGCCGGTGCGGCGATCGGCGCCGCGATGCAGGGCATGCGCCCGGTAGCCGAGATCATGTACGAGGACTTCATGACGCTCGCCGCCGAGCAGGTCGTGAACCAGGCGGCGAAGCTCCGCTACATGTCGGGCGGTCAGCTCACCGTCCCGGTCGTGTTCCGCACGCAGGGCGGCGCCGGCTGGTCTCCGGGCGCGCAGCACGCGCAGCAGCTCGAGGCGTGGTTCGTCCACATTCCCGGGCTCAAGGTGGTGTTCGCGTCGACTCCGGAAGACGTCCGCGGGCTGCTGTGGTCGGCGATCTACGACGACAATCCCGTCGTCTTCTTCGAGCATCGGACGCTCTATCCGATCAAGGGCGACGTGCCGGAGGAGATCGAGGCGATCCCGATCGGCCGTGCGCGCGTCCATCGCGAGGGCGAGGACGTGACGGTGATCGCGACGGGCCGGCTCGTCCACGAGAGCCTGAAGGCGGCGGAGGAGGCGGAGCGCGACGGCATCTCCGTCGAGGTCGTCGACCCGCGCACGCTGCAGCCGCTCGACGAAGACACGCTCGTTTCGTCGGTGAAGAAGACGAACCGCGCGGTCGTCGCGCACGAGGCCGTTACGCGGATGGGTTTCGGTGCGGAGGTCGCGGCGGTCCTTCAGTACCAGGCGTTCGACTGGCTCGACGCGCCGATCGAGCGCGTCGGCGCGAAGTTCGCACCGCTGGCCTTCGCGCCCGTGATGGAGAACTTCGTCGTGCCGCACGCCGAGGACGTGCTCGCGGCGATCAAGCGAACCGTTGGGAAGGCGTAGAGGTGGCGACCGAGGTCATCCTCCCGCGGCTCGGTCAGGGGATGGAGTCGGGCACGATCGTCCGCTGGCTCAAGTCGGAGGGCGAGCCGGTTACGAAGGGCGAGCCGCTGTTCGAGCTCGACACCGACAAGGTGACGCAGGAGGTCGAGGCCGAGGCGGCCGGCGTCCTGCTCAAGATCGCCGTCGCGGAGGGCGAGGTCCCCGTCGGTCAGACGGTTGCGTTCATCGGCGCCGAGGGCGAGGACGTCCCCGAGGTCGCGGCGGCTACGCCGCCGGCGGCACCTGCTCCCGAAACCCCAAGTAACAGTCTGTTACAAGCGAACGAGGAGCCCGCCCCGTCAGCGACGGTCTCCGGGAACGGCCGGATCAAGGCCTCGCCGCTCGCGCGCCGGCTGGCCCGCGAGCGCGGAATCGACCTTGCCAAGCTGCGTGGCACAGGCCCGGAGGGGCGGATCGTCGCCGAGGACGTCGGTCGCGTCGAGGCAGGCGCGTCGGTCGCTCCCCCGGCAAGTAACAGTCTGTTACAAGCGATTCCGGCCGGGGAAGTCGAGCGAGTCCCGCTCTCGAACGTCCGCAAGACGATCGCGCGGCGGCTGACCGAGGCCTGGCAGATCCCGGTCTTCCAGCTCCAGGCGTCGGCCGACATGACGCGCGTGAACGCGCTCGTCGCGAGGCTCCGCGAACGCGACCCCGACCTCCGTGTCACCGTCACCGACGTCCTCACGAAGATCTCGGCGCAGGCACTCATGCGTCACCGCGAGGTGAACGCGGAGTTCACCGATGACGCGATCCTGCTCCATCCGAGCGCGAACGTCGGCCTCGCTGTTGCCGCGCCACAGGGGCTCGTCGTGCCCGTGATCCGCGGCGCTGAGCGGCTCTCGCTGACGGAGATCGCGGGCGTGCGCGCCGATCTCGTCGGTCGCGCGCGCGAGGCCAAGCTCCGAGCCGAGGATCTCGAGGGCGGCACGTTCACGATCTCCAATCTCGGCATGTACGCGGTCGAGAGCTTCACGGCTGTCCTCAACCCGCCGCAGGCTGCCATCGTCGCCGTGGGCGCGACCGAGGAGCGCGTCGTCCCCGTCGGCGGCGAGACCGTCGTGCGGCCGATGGTCACCCTGACCGCGACCTTCGATCACCGCGCTGTCGACGGCGCCCCGGCAGCTGCCTTCCTCCAGACGCTGAAGGAGAGCCTCGAGGACCCGGGGCTCGCGCTGTAGAACTGTCCTGTTGTAGAACTGTCCTATGGCGCCGACGGTCTGGTACCACGTCCGCAACCTCGACGCGGGCCGTCGCTTCTACCGCGAGCTGCTCGGCTTCGAGGAGCTGTCGGTCGACTTCGAGGCGCGCTGGTCGGAGTTGCGGCGCGGCGAAATGGAGGTCGGGCTGGCCGAAGGAGAGCCGACCGACGACGGAGTCGCGCACGTCGACGTAGCGGATCTCAAGGCGGAGGCCGACCGGCTGCGCGAGGCGGGCGTCGAGGTCGGGATCGTCCTCGAGCTGACCGGCGAGATGCGCCTGCTCGACGTCTACGACCCTGACGGCAACCGGATCCAGCTCGCCCAGGAGCTGCGCGACTGATGTTGCGACCCGTCGACCAGCAGGACACGCGCTTCCTCCGCGACATGCTCCGCCACGCCTACCATTGGCGGCTCGGCGATCCGGACCTGCCGGCCTTTCGCTACGTCCAGAACTGGGGCCGGCGCGGCGATGCGGGCGTGATCGCCTCCGACGGCCCGAACGAGTACGGCGCGGCGTGGTACCGGCTCTTTCCGGCCTCGGAGCCGGGCTTCGGGTTCGTCGACGAGGAGACGCCGGAGCTGACGATCGCCGTCGTCCCGAGCAAGCGCGGCCACGGAGTCGGCGCCGAGCTGCTCGAGGCGCTGCTCGAGCAGGCTCGGGCAGACGGTTTCTCGCGAATCAGCCTCAGCGCCGAGCCGGGTCAGACCGGCTTCTACGAGAAGCACGGCTTCCGCGAGCACAGCCGGGAAGACGGAACCGTGACGATGGTCGCCGACCTCTGATTAGTGTCAGTTCAGACGATTTAGGGACAAAAGAGGAGATGAGCATGGAAGTTGACGTCGCCGTCCTCGGAGGCGGCCCCGGCGGCTACACCGCCGCCATCCGCGCCGCGCAGCTCGGCGCGAAGGTCGCCTGCATCGAGAAAGAGCCCGAGCTCGGCGGCACCTGCCTGCGCGTCGGCTGCATCCCGACCAAGGCCTGGGTGCAGACGGCGTTCGCGCTCAAAGAGGCGGGGGAACACTTTGCGAAGTTCGGTGTCGAGGTGGGGGAGCCGAAGCTCGACTTCGCGGCCTCGAACGCCTGGAAGGCGGGAGTCTCGAAGCAGATGACCTCGGGCGTCGCGAGCCTGTTCAAGACGAACGGGGTCGAGTGGGTCAAGGGCGCAGGCACCTTCACCGACGCGAACACGATTGCGGTCGAGGGCAGCGAGACGGTGACCTTCAAGCAGGCGATTGTCGCGACGGGCTCGTTCCCGATGCGCCCGCCGATCGAGGGGCTCGACTCTTCCCGCTGCGTCGACTCGACCGGCCTGCTCGCGCAGGAGGAGGTGCCGGGCCGGCTCGTCGTGCTGGGCGGCGGCATCATCGGCAGCGAGTTCGCCTCGATCTTCAACCGTTTCGGCTCCGAGGTCACCATCGTCGAAATGCTGACGCTCATCCCGCAGGAGGACGAGGACGCGGGCAAGGAGCTCGCGAAGCAGTTCGGCAAGCGCGGGATCACGCTCCATCTCGGCAAGCAGTGCACCCGCGTCGAGGACGATGGCTCTCAGCTCACCGTCCACTTCGGCGAAGGTGAGACCGTCCAGGCCGACCTGATGCTCGTCTCCGTCGGCCGTGCGCCCCTCGTCGAGGGAATCGGCCTCGAGGCGGCAGGCGTTGAGTTCGACCCGCGCGGTGGCATCGCCGCCGACGAGCATCGCCGCACGATCGTCCCGCACATCTACGCCGTCGGCGACTGCGCCGGCTACTGGCAGCTCGCCCACACCGCGTTCCGCGAAGGAGAGATCGCGGCCGAGAACGCCTGCGGCCACGACGCGGTCTTCAACAATCGCGCGATCCCGCGGCCGATCTACACCGATCCCGAGATCGCCAGCGTCGGGCTCACCGAAGAGCAGGCAAGGGAGGAGTACGGCGACGACGTCGCGGTCGGCAGGTTCCCGTGGGTCGCGAACGCGCGCGCCGTGATGCAGGACGAGACGGTCGGCTGGGTGAAGTCGATCCACGAGACGCGCTACGGCGAGCTGCTCGGGCTCGTCATGGTCGGCCCGCACGTCACCGACATGGTCGAGGCCGGCGTGGTCGCGATCGACGCCGAGTCGACCGTCGAGACGGTCGCCGACGGGATCGCGCCGCATCCCACGCTCTCCGAGGCGATCAAGGAAGCAGGCCTGGCCGCGCTCGGCCGCGCGATCCACATCCCGAACCGCAAGCCACGAGCGGCCACGCCCGCGTAAGGCCCGATAGGAGGGAACGCATGACCATCGTGAACAGGAGAAACGCGATCGTCGGCTGGGCGATGCTGAAAGTCTGGAAGCGCAACGCGCGCCGCAAGGCGAAGCACGCGCGCGGTCACGTCGACTCCTTCCGCAAGAAGAGCGCTTGAGCCTCTTCCGCTCCTCGATCGACGGCCTCGTGCCCTACGAGCCGGGCAAGCCGGTCGAGGCGGTGCAACGCGAGCTCGGACTCGACCGGGTCGTCAAGCTCGCTTCGAACGAGGGGCCATTCCCGCCGTTTCCGGCCGCGCTCGAGGCGATGGAGCGCGCTTCGCTCGAGCTCAACCGCTATCCCGACGGCGGCGCCTGGTCGCTCCGCACCGCGCTCGCCGAGCGGCATGGAGTGTCCTTCGACGAGGTGATCGTCGGGGCCGGCGCCGACGGGATAATCGACCTGCTCGCGCAGGCGACGCTTGATCCCGGAGACGAGATCGTCTGCGGCTGGCCGTCCTTCCCGAGCTACGTCCTGACCGCGCTGAAGCTAGGTGCCGAACCGCGCCGTGTCCCGCTTCGCAGCCACACCTTCGACCTCGACGGGCTGCTCGCGGCGATCGGGCCTCGGACGAAGCTCGTCTATGTCTGCCACCCGAACAACCCGACCGGCACGGCGAACGGCCGGGACGAGCTGCTGTCGTTCCTCGACCGGCTTCCGGAGCACGTTCTCTGCGTCCTCGACCAGGCGTACTTCGAGTACATCGACGACCCGGACTACGTCGACGGCCTCGACCTCTTCCGCGAAGGGCGCCGCATCGCGGTGCTGCGGACGTTCTCGAAGATCTACGGCCTCGCCGGCCTGCGCGTCGGCTGGGCGGTGGCGCCCGCGGATGTCGTGTTGGCGACGAGCAAGGTGCGCCGCGCGTTCGACGTCGCGGCGACAGCACAGGCTGCGGCCCTGGCGAGCCTCGACGACGCGGACGAGCTCGCGCGGCGGCGTGCGCTGAACGCCGCCGGCCGCGACCGGCTGGGCGAGATCCTGCGCGGTCACGGCCTCGAACCGGCGGGTCCGTCGCTCGGCAACTTCCTCTTCGTGGACGTCGGCGGCGGCCGGGAGCTGTTCGAGCGGCTACAGCGCGAGGGCGTCATCGTTCGCCCTCTCGACGGCTTCGGCGCGCCCGAGGCGATCCGCGTCACGGTCGGCACGCCCGAGGAGAACGAGGTCTTCGCGACCGCCTTGGGACACGTCCTTTCGGGCGTCTCGTAACCCGCCCAAAGAGGTGGTACTTTCGGGCGGACTCTCGTGAGACTGCCGTCGTCAGCTCAGTTCGCGCCGCTTCGCCTCGAGGGCTTCCGCAACCTCTTCTACGCGACGTTCGCGTCGAGTTTCGGGACGCTGCTCGCGGCGGTCGCGCTCACGATCGACGTCAAGGATCGGACGTCTTCGTCGCCGTATTCCGGCCTCTGGGTCGGCGCAGTCCTCATCGTCGAGTTCCTGCCGACGATCTTCGTCGGCCTCCTGCTCGGGCCGCTCCTCGACCGGCTCGAACGGCGCTCGCTGATGATCGCCGCCGACGCGCTGCGGATCGGCGTGTTCGCGGCCCTGCCTTTCGCCACGAGTGCCGCGATGATCGTCGCGCTCGCGTTCGTCGCGGGCCTCGCGACCGGCTTCTTCCGTCCGGCCGTGTACGCGGGCGTGCCCAACCTCGTGCCCGAAGCAGATCTGCCCGCTGCGAACGCCCTGCTGCAGGCGATCGAGAACGTGAGCTGGGCGGTGGGGCCACTCGTCGGCGGCGCGCTCACCGCAGTGGCGGGCCCGTCTGCGGCCTATGCGATCAATTCTGTCTCGTTCGCCGTCTCGATCGTGCTCGTGATCCGCATCCCTGCCCGTCTGCTGCAGAGCGAGCGGGCGCTCTCACGTGGCTACTGGCGCGACCTCGGCGACGGCTTTGCGGCGGCGCTCCGCTCGCCGTCGATGCGGGCAGTGCTGGTCGCCTGGGGAATCGCCTCGTTCGCGGCCGGCCTGGTGAACGTCTCCCAGGTCTTCCTCGCCAAGAACACCTTCTCGGCCGGCGACTTCGGCTTCGGGCTTCTGTTCGGCGCGATGGGTACCGGCCTCGTGCTCGGCAGCCTCGTGGGCTCCACAGTCCTTGCGCGGTCCAGTGTCCCGGCGATCTACGGCGCGAGCATGGGGGTGATGGCCGTCGGGTACCTCGCAACGTCGGTGAGTCCAAACGTTTGGATCGCGGCGGTCTGCTGTGTCGTCGCCGGGATCGGCAACGGCATGGCCATCCTGTGCAACGCCCTGCTCGTCCAGCGCGGCACGTTCGATTTGATGCGCGGGCGAGCGCTGACGTTCGTGATGAGCGCGACGTACGCACTCGTCGGGGTCGGCGAAGCGGCCGGAGGCGTTGCGGTCCACCACACCGGCCCGCGCTGGATCTGGGCCGCCGCGGGCGGAGCGTTGGTCGTCGCAGCGCTTGCCGGCTCCCTGATGTCGCGCAATCTCGGCGGCGAGACGGCCGCCGAGGCCGAGCACCGCGGCGAACCCGCCCAGGTCGCACCCGCCAACTAGACGTAGCGAGCCTCTAGAGTCCTCGCGTGGCCGGGCGCCGCGACTGGACTCGTGAGGATCTGGCGGCCGGCGTCCGCGACGGCGACCGGCGCGCGCTTGCCCGCGCGATCTCGCTCGTCGAGGACGGCGACCCGCTCGCCTACGGGGTCGTGGCCGACGTCTATCCGCAAACCGGCTCGGCGTACTCGGTGGGCGTCACCGGCCCGCCGGGCGTTGGCAAGTCGAGCCTCGTCTCGGCCCTGATCCGGCATGTCCGGCAGCGCGAGGTGACCGTCGGCGTGGTCTCTGTCGACCCTTCGAGCCCGTTCACACACGGCGCCCTGCTCGGCGACCGGATCCGCCTCACCGACCACTTCCTCGACCCCGACGTCTTCATCCGCTCGATGGGGACGCGCGGCCACCTCGGCGGTCTAGCCGAGGCCGCGCTGCAGGCGCTGCTCGTTCTCGACGCGTCCGGCAAGGACGTCGTCTTCCTCGAGACGGTCGGCGCCGGCCAGAGCGAGGTCGAGGTGATCGGGATCGCCGACACCGTGCTGCTCGTCCTGATGCCGGGCTCCGGTGATTCGGTGCAGGCGCTGAAGGCCGGGATCATGGAGATCCCGGACGTGATCGCGATCAACAAGATGGACAACCCGGCCGCGAAGACAATGCTGAACGAGGTGCGCTCGATCCTCGCGCTCGACCGCAGCGGCGACTGGAACCCACCGATCGTCCTCACCGAGGCCGTGCGCGGCGAGCACGTGCCCGAGCTCTGGGAGAAGATCGAGGAGCACCGGGCCTTTCTCGAGGAGAGCGGGCAGCTCGAGGAGCGGCGCCGCGCGAATCTCGCCCGCGAGGTGTTCGCGGTCGCGTCGAGCCGGGCAAGCCGTCATCTCGAGCACGCGGTCGCCGACGACCCCGAGCTGCGACGGCTGCTCGCGGAGGTGCAGGCACGCGAGCTCGACCCGCTGACCGCGGTTAGGGAGATACTCGAGAAGGTGTTCCGGATCGACGATGGCGACGCAGGTAACAGCACCCGGACTGACTGAGATCGAGCGCGCGCGCGAGCGGCTCGACGGAGTCGCGCGCGTCACGCCGGTCTTCCCGTCGGAGACCCTGTCGCGGCTCGCGGGCCGGCCGGTACGCCTCAAGGCCGAGAACCTCCAGCGCACCGGCTCGTTCAAGATTCGCGGCGCCTACGTCAAGCTCTCGAGCCTCGCGCCCGAGCGGTGCGCCGCAGGAGTGGTGGCCGCGAGCGCAGGCAACCACGGCCAGGCGGTCGCGTGGGCCGCTCGCGAGCTCGGTGCGCACGCGCACATCTTCATGCCGCAGGACTCGCCGATGGCCAAGGTCGACGCGACCCGCAACTACGGAGCCCAGGTCGAGCTGACGGGCCTTGCATTCGAGGAGACGCTCGAGGCTGCGGTCGCGTATGTCGAGCAGACGGGTGCGGAGTTCATCCATCCGTACGAGGACACGTACGTCATGTCCGGCCAGGGGACGATCGGGCTGGAGCTCGCGGAGCAGGTCGAGGAGCTCGAGACGGTCGTGATCCCGATCGGCGGCGGCGGGCTCGCCTCGGGCATCTCCCTCGCGCTGCGTGCCGTGCGGCCGGGGCTGAGGCTCGTGGGCGTGCAGGCTGCGGGGACGCGACCCGGCGGCTCGGGCTACTCGATCGCCGACGGGATCGCCGTCAAGGAACCGGGCGACCTGACGATGGGGATCCTCAGCGGGACGCTCGACGACATCGTCGCCGTCGAGGACGAGCAGATCGCGGAGGCGATCGTCCTCCTCGCCGAGCGGACGAAGCTGGTCGTCGAGGGCGCCGGCGCCGCCAGCGCTGCCGCGATCCTCGCCGGCCTCGTCGGCGGCGGCACGGGACCGGTGCTCGCGCTGCTCTCAGGCGGCAACATCGACGCCTCACTGATGGTGCAGGTCATGCGCCGCGGGCTCGCGCTCCACGGCCGCTACCTCGTGCTCCGTACGCGGGTCCCCGACCGGCCGGGCGAGCTTGCGAAGCTGCTCGCGCTGCTCGCCGAGCAGCGAGTGAACGTCGTCCAGGTCGAGCACCAGCGCGAGTCCGCGAACATCCCGATCGGCTACACCGGAGTCGAGCTCACGCTGCTCACGCGCGATCCCGAGCACTGCGAGCAGCTCGTCGCGCAGCTCGGCAAGTGGGGCTACCCCGCGGCCCGGCTCGATTGAACAGCCGCTTCGATGAGCTGCCCGACCTGATCGAGTCGAAGCTCGGTGAGCATCCGCGGGTCGTCCTCGTCTACTTCGACGCGTTCGGCTGGCGGTTCCTCCAGCGTCACGGCGAGCACCCGCTCTTCGCCGGCGCCGAGGTCGAGCGCTGGTCGGCCTGCTTCCCGTCGACGACGACCGTCCACTCGACGACGATCCACTCCGGCCTCACCGTCGGCGAGCACGGCCTCTACGAGTGGAACGTCTTCGAGCCGCGGCTGAATCGGCTCGTGACCCCGCTGTGGTTCTGCTTCGCCGGCGACGAACGCCCCGGCACGCTCGCCGACGCGGGTTTCACCGGTCACGATCTCTTCCCCAAGCAGACTCTCTACCGGCGGCTGCTGCCTGTTCCGAGCCACGTCGTCATGCCGAGCGGAATCGCACGCTCCCAGACGAGCCAGGTGCTCCTCGAGCCGGCCAACGTCCATCCCTTCGACGACATCCGTGAAGGTCTCGACGTCCTCTGCGCCGCGGTGGCGGCCGAGGAGCGCGCCTACGGGACGATTTACCTCGGCGAGGCGGACGCGCTCATGCACATGGCCGGACCGGACGCGCCCGAGGTCGCCGCGCTGATCGAGGGGCACCTCTCGGCGATCGCTGCCGCTCCGTGGCCGGAGGGCACGCTCGTCCTGCTGACGGCCGACCACGGAATGGAGGGAATCTCGCCGGAGCGGACGACGTACGTGAACGTCGTCTGGCCCGAACTCGCACAGCATCTGGCCGTCGGCGCAGACGGCAAGCCGCTCGCACCCGCCGGCTCGTGCCGCGACCTCTTCCTGCACGTCCTGCCCGATCGCCTGGACGAGGTCGAGTCGCGGCTGGGAGACCTGCTCGCCGAGGTGGCGGAGGTCCGGAAGGTCGAGGCGCTGCTCGCCGAAGGGCTGTTCGGACCGAACGTCACCGAGGCTCTGACCTCGCGGCTGGCGAACCTCGTCGTGCTCCCGGCAGCCGGCGAGGCCGCCTACTGGCTCGAGGAAGGTCGCTTCGAACAGCGGTTCCTCGGCCAGCACGGTGGGCTGTCGGCCAACGAGATGGAAATCCCGCTCGTCAGCTGGGTCGCGGGCGGCTGACCCGGGCCGCTTAGCCTTCAGGCCCGTCCATAACGTTGTGGCTATGTCGGCCACGACCCAACGCCTCGGCTCCGCACGCGAACGGCGCAGCGCCGGGATCCGCCGCGGGATGCCGTTCGGGGTGGCGGTTTTTGCGATCTCGGTCTCGTTCGGGGTGCTGGCGCGTCCGCTGATGGGGCTCGTGGCCCCGATCGTCATGTCGATCGTCGTGTTCTCGGGAGCCGCACAGTTCGGCGCGCTCGCAGTCTTGCTCGCGGGTGGAAGCGTGGGAGCCGCGATCGCCGCCGGAGTGCTGCTCAACGCCCGCTATCTCGCGATGGGGCTCGCGCTCGCTCCCTCCTTGAAGGGACGAGCGCTCTCGCGCGCAGCGTTCGCCATGCCGCTGGTCGACGCATCGTGGGCGGCGTCGAGCCTCGGCGACGGCACCTTCGACCCCTGGTACATGGTCGGGGTGAGCATCCCGCAGTACGTCGGCTGGGTGCTGGGCACCGTCGTCGGGGTTCTCATCGGACCGAGACTCGGCGATCCGAAGGCACTCGGTCTCGATGCACTGTTCCCCGCCTTCTTCATCGCGTTGCTGTTCGAGGAGGCGCGCGGACGGCGCCGCATCGTCGCGGCTGCGGGAGGAGCAGCGATCGCATTGGTGCTGACGCCGCTCGTGCCGGCCGGGCTGCCGATCCTCGCCGCGGGGGCCGCGGCAGTCGCGGCCTCGAGGATGCGCTCGTGACCGCGATCTGGGTCGCGATCGGGGTGCTCGCCGTCGCGACGGCGGCCCTGAAGGTGGCCGGGCCGCTGGCCCTTGGAGGCCGCCCGCTGCCGGCGAACCTGCTCAGCGTCGTCGAGTTGCTCGCCTCGGCGCTGCTCGCGGCGCTAGTCGTTGTCGAGACGTTCGGCAAGGGACGATCGCTGGTGCTCGACGCGCGAGTTCTCGGAGCGGCGTTTGCCGCCGTCGCGGTGTGGAGGAGAGCGCCGCTGATCGTCGTGGTGCTCGGCGCGGCGGCGGTGACCGCCATTGCCCGCCTGCTCGCCTAGAGCGCGCTAGCAGCCGCCGCCGCAGCGGCGGAACGACGTCGTCTCGCCGCCCCGGGCGCGCCACTCGGCGACCCCTCCGTCTAACACGGGCCGGGCGTCGAGGCCTTCGGCCTGGAGAACGCTCGCGGCCACGGCGGCGCGAGGCCCGGACTCGCAGATCGTCACGAGCGGCCGGCCGTTGAGCAGTCCCGCCTCGGCCGCCGAGCGTGCGGTGCGGTAGGGGAGATGACGCGACCCCGGGATGTGGCCCTCGTCCCGCTCGTCGGCCTCGCGCACGTCGAGCAACTCGACCTCGTCGTCTGCCAGAAGTCGCTCGAGCTCGTCGAGCGAGACCGGCTCGAGCTTCTCCGAGCCGCCACCTTCCTGCCAGCCCGCGATCCCGAACAGCGCGACCGCGTGCAGCGCACGGGCGGCGCCAAGGGCCTCGTCCTCGTCGATCGCGTGGAGGACGAGTGGACGATCGGGCAGAACGAACGCCGCCTTCGTGGCGAAGCCCGATCCCGACATGGGGATGCCCACCGCACCCGGATGGTGGCCCGCCGCAAAAGCGTCCGTCGGGCGCACGTCGAGGACGATCGCCTCCTCCGGCACCGAGCTCGCGCGCCCGAGCGGCGGCTGAGCACCCAGGAACGGACCGCGGTTCAGCTCGACGATCCGCTCCATGTTCGGCGGCCGCGGCGGCTGCGGGCCGAGCGCGGCGCCGAGGAAGTCCGCAAGCTCGCGCTTGAGCGCCGGATTGAAGCGGCGCTCGAAGCCGATCGTCGTCGACGCCTTCGAGCTCATCGCCGCGCCGCAGAGCGAGCCCGCGACGTGACCGGGGAAGACCTCGACGCCGTCCCCGAGCTCGGCGAGCCGGCGCAGGCTGTGGAACAGACCCTCGGCTCCCTCCTGCGCCTCGACCGCGAGATCCGGCCGGCCGGCGTCGCCGACGAAGAGCGAGTCGCCGGTGAGGACGAGCCACGGCTCCTCGGCGCGGGAGCGGTCGATCACCGCGAAGCTGCAGTGCTCGGGCCGGTGACCGGGTGTGTGGATCGCCCGCAGGACGACGTCGCCGACCTCGATCTCCGTCCCGTCGGAGAGCGGCTCGTGCGGGAACGTCGCCTCGGCAGCGCGATGGACGCGAAGCGGGATCCCGTGCTCGAGTGCGAGGCGTCCGTGGCCGGAGACGTGATCCGCATGCGTGTGCGTCTCGAGAACGGCCACGAGCCGGACCTCGCGGCGCTCCGCCTCCGCCAGCACCGGCTCGACGTGGTACTGGGGATCGACGACGACCGCGACGCCGGCGTTCTCGTCGCCGACGAGGTACGAGGCGCAGCCCAGGTCGTCGTCCAGGAACTGCTTGAACAGCACGGGGCGACGCTACCACCGGCCTCCGCTATGTATCCGAAAGCGGCTCCCGGGGCGTGGCGGCGACCTCCTCACGGGCGTGCTCCTCGTCGAGCAACCGCATGACGAACCAGCCGATCGCGAGCAGGAAGACGAGCGTCTGCTCGCCATTCATCAGGATCCCGCCGAGGTTCTGGTCGCGGATCGGCGAGAGGCCCCAGAGGCGAGGCGCATGCTCATAGTACGAGTAAAACGGCCGGCTGGAGAAGATGTAGGCGAGGCCGAGGAACGACGAGCCGATGAACGCGACCGCGAGATAGGCGAGGCCGGCAGGCACCGAGAGCCGTCCGCTCACGATCGGCCACCAGAAGAGAAGGCCCACGGCCATCAGGATCGCGTGCTCGATGTTCAGGCCCCAACCGGTGCGCAGCGCCCAGTTGTAGAAGGGGGCGAGATGCGTCAGGTACCAGGCGCCCAACCAGATGGGGAGGATCCAGCGTGCCCGGACCCGATCCAGCCCACGACGGCCGAGCGCCGTTCGCATCCCGGGCGTCAGGCCGAGCAGCACCAGCAGCGGTGCGAGGTCCGCGATCAGCGCGTTCTGCAGCAGGTGCATCAAGAGGAGGTAGTGCGACGCGACCGTCTCGAGCGGCGAGTTGAGCGAGGCCGCGATCAGGAAGACGCCGGACACGAAGGCCACGACGCGCCAGGTCTCGAGTCGATCGCTGCGCGCGGCACGCCAGTAGAGCACGGCGGCGGCCGCCGCGAGCGCGAGGAAGAGCGGCTCGAAGCTGAACGCGGTCGCGCTCACGTGGCTGCGGCGAGCCGCGCCGCGTGCGTGCGGCTCCAGCGAGGTCGCAGGATCAGGGCGACGCAGATGCCGAGGGTGACGAGCTGCTCGACCGTCATCACGATCCCCGCGAGCTGCTGGTCGGTGACGGCCGAGATCCCGTAGGCGCCGTGGTAGAAGGGATAGAGCGGCGTGAAGCTGAAGATCAGCACGTCGGAGAGGATCATCCCCGCCGCGAACATCGACGCCGCCAGCGCGACACGACCGCCGACAGTCAGCCGCTTGTGGGAGCCCGGATCGACGAGCAGCGTCCAGACGAGGAGCCCGCAGAAGACCCAGCAGACGTGCTCGAAGTTGTGGAGCTTCTGATGCTCGAGCGCAAGGTCGTAGAGGTAGGGGACGTGCCAGATCGCGAGATTCGCGGCCCAGAGCGAGAACGCGACTCGGGGTTTGAGCAACGTGCCGAGGACGGTGCGCACGCCCCTGTTGCGGGCGAGCGGCGCAAGGATCGCTGCGGGCAGGAAGAAGACGAGCAGCGGCCCGCGCAGCGCGGTCACCATCAGGGCGGGTCCGAGGTCGCCGATCAGGACGTGCTGGCTCATGTGCGCGAAGAGCAGCTTGCTGTCGGCAAGGCGGTCGAGAGGCCCGATCAGCGCGAAGAGGGTCACGCCGAGGCCGGCGCCGAAAAGCACGATGCGATCCCAGCCGGCGAGGTCGGGACGGCCGCGCCGGCGCAGCCGCACGACAGCCTGTAAGAAGAGGAGCGCCGCGACCGCGGCCGCGATGACCGGAATCACGCCTCCGATTGTGCCTCCGCTGCGCGGGAGTCGGCGCTAGAACCCGAGGTGCTTCGCGATGACCATGCGCTGCACCTCGTTCGTGCCCTCGCCGATCTCGAGGATCTTCTGGTCGCGGAAGAGGCGCGCGATCGCGAACTCCTCCATGAATCCGTAGCCGCCGTGGATCTGGAGCGCGGCGTTCACGACCCGATTCGAGAGGAGGCCGGTGTAGAGCTTCGCCTGCGCCGCGGCGAGGGCGAACGGCTTTCCCGCGTCTTTGAGCCACGCGGCGCGGTAGACGAGCTGGCGTCCGGCCTCGATCTCGGTCGCCATGTCGGCGAGCTGGAACTGGATCGCCTGGAAGCGCGAGATCGGCTTTCCGAATTGGTGTCGCTCCTTCGCGTAGGCCGCCGCGAGGTCGTACGCACCCTGCGCGAGCCCGACGCCCATCGACGCGACCGAGATCCGCCCACCGTCGAGGATCTCCATGAACTGCCCGAAGCCGCGTCCGCGCTCGCCGAGCAGGTTCCCTTCGGGCACCGCGCACGAGCGGAACGACAGCTCGCGCGTGTCCGAGGCGTGCCAGCCCAGCTTGTGCATGGGAGCCGAGATTTCATAACCGACAGCGCCGTTCGGGACGACGATGTTCGAGATCTCGTCGTCTCCGGTGCGCGCCGTGATCGTGACGCAGGCGCTGATGTCGGTACCCGCGTTGGTGATGAAGATCTTGGAGCCGTCGATCACCCACTCGCCGTCGCGCAGCTCGGCCTGCGTCCGCGTCGCGCCGGCATCCGAGCCCGCGTCGGGCTCGGTCAGCCCGAACGCGGCGAGACCCTGGCCCGAGGCCAGACGAGGCAGCCATTCCTGCTTCTGCTCGTCGTTGCCGAAGAGGAGGATCGGCATCGTCCCGAGCGAGGTGTGCGCCGCCACGGTGATCGCCACCGAGGAGTCGATGCGCGTGAGCTCCTCGATCGCGATCGCGTACGAGACGGTGTCGCCGCCGGCGCCGCCGTACTCCTCCGGAATCGGCAGACCCATCAGGCCCAGCTCGGCGAGCTCTGCGACGAGCTCGTACGGGAACCGCGCCTCGCGGTCGAGCACCTCCGCGACGGGCGCGACCTTCGTCTCGGCAAAGTCGCGGACCGTGCGGCGGATGAGCTCCTGCTCGTCGGTCAGCTCGAAGTTCAACTGAGCATCCTGCCGAGCTCGGCGATCAGCCGGACGCCGTAGCCGGTTCCCCCGGGCACCCGCAGGTAGTCGCCGCGGCTGCGTTCGAGGAAGGCCGGCCCCGCCATGTCGACATGACACCAGGGGCCGTCGCCGGCGAACTCGTGCAGGAACTCGGCCGCGAGGGCCGGCGAGCCCTGGCGTAGCGTCGAGGCGTTCTTCAGGTCCGCGAACGTCGAGTCGATGTAGCGGCGGTAGCGCGGATGGAGCGGGAACGGCCAGACGAGGTCGCCGCTGCGCCGGCCGGCCTCGACGATCGTCTCGCCCCACGCCTCGTCGTTCGCGAAGCCGCCGGCGTAAAGGTCGCCGAGCGCGAGCTCCATCGCCCCGGTCAGCGTCGCGAGATCGAGAACGTGTGTCGCTCCCTCGCGGCGGACGTACCAGAGCGCGTCCGCGAGGACGAGTCGTCCTTCGGCGTCGGTGTTGACGATCTCGATGGTCTTGCCGTTCGCGGCGCGGAGGATGTCGCCGGGCCGGAACGCGTCGCCGCCGGGCAGGTTCTCGGCCGCGGCGAGAGCGGCGATCGCGCGCACCGGAGTGCCGAGCGCGGCGAGAGCGCCGATCCCGTGCAGCGTGCCCGAGCCACCCGACATGTCGCCCTTCATGTCCTGCATCCCGCCGGCCGGCTTGATCGAGATGCCACCCGCGTCGAAGGTGATCGACTTTCCCACCAGCCCGAGCACGAGCTCGTCCTTCGCAGCCGGCGGGTCGTAGCGAAGGACGATCAGGCGCGGCTCGTTGCGGCTGCCGCGGCCGACGGCGGTCAGGGCTCCCATGCCCAGGTCGTCGAGCTCCTTGGTGGCGAGCACCTCACAGGTCAAGTGCTCGTGCTCGGCGGCGAGCTCCTTGGCCTTCTCGCCGAGCGTGTGCGGGGTGAGCTCGTTGGGCGGCATGTTCGAGAGGTCGCGCGCTCTGTTCGCCCGGTCGGCGACGATCGCCGCGCGCTCGACAGCAGTCCGCAACTCGGGATCGTCGGCGTGGCCGACCACGATCCGTTCCGGCGCGCGCGTCTCGTTCTCCGCCTTCCAGAGGCCCGGCGAGTACGCCCCGAGAATCGTCCCCTCGACCAGCGCCGCAGCCTGCTCCGGCAGCGGCACGGGGAGGGACTCGTCGAGCAGCCAGACGAGCGTTCCGCCGACGCGGGCGAGCGCGTGCGCCGCGGCCCCAGCAGCCGTGCGCAGAGCTTCCGCGTCGACGTCGTCGAGCTTTCCGACACCGGCCGTGACGAGACGGGGCGCGTCGAGCTGACCGTCGAGGTGGAGCAGAACCGCCTCGCCGCGCTCGCCTCGCAGGTCGCCGCTCTCGCGAAGCTTCCCGAGCAGGCCGCCGAGCTTCTCGTCGAGGATCGTCGCGCCGTCTCCGCCCGGCTGCTGAGCGACAGGAAGCGCGAGCGCGTCAGCGCCCGCCTGCCCCGGAAGGGCGATCTCGACCGTCGTCACGGAGCGCGATGGTAGCGCTGCCGCAAAGACGGCGAGGCATAGACTCGCCAGACCGACGTCGAGACCCCGAAAAGGAGCGATAGATGCCAGGCACCGTGCAGGAGTTCTTCGAGCTGCTTCCGTCCCGCGCGGACACGTCCAAGACCGCAGGCATGAACAACTCGTACGGCTTCGACATCGAGGGCGCCGGACAGTGGACCGTCAAGGTGATCGACGGCAGCGTGACCGTGGACGAAGGCCTCGAGGACGGCGCCGACTGCACCATCAGCGCCTCTCAGGAGATCTTCGAAAAGATCATCGCGGGCCAGCAGAACCCGACAAGCGCCTACATGACCGGCAAGCTCAAGCTCAAGGGCGACATGGGCGCCGCCATGAAGCTCCAGAAGCTCTTTCCGGATAACTAGCCGAAGACGATCTCGGTCGCGTCGCCGAGCAGCTCGACCTTCACTACTCGTCGAGCTCCACGAGCACCGCGCCGCCGGCGACGCGATCGCCCTCGCCGACATGAACGGCGCGCACCGTCGCCTCGTAGGGGGAGACGAGCGGCGTCTCCATCTTCATCGCCTCGAGCACGACGAGCGGCTGCCTCGCGGCGACCCTCGCGCCCGGCTCGACGAGGACGCGAATGACCGTGCCGGGCATCGGCGCGATGACTTCCGACTGCTCGCTGCCGCCCGAGCCATGTCCACCTGACGATTCGTCGACGTCGGGCGCGGGTCGCGGCGGAGGCGACGGAAGGTTCAGTCGCCACGGCTCGCTCCAGACCTCGGCCGGTGCGGCCGTCGGCCACTCCGACAGGGGCAGGTTCTCGGTCAGGAACGCAGTCGTCACGCGACCCGCGCGAACCAGTGGATGCCCGACGAGCCAGCGCAGAAACGGAAGGTTCGTCGTAACGCCGCCGATCTCCGTCTCGCTCAGCGCCTGCGCGAGCCGGTCGAACGCCTCCTCGCGGGTGTCGCCGGCCGCGATCAGCTTCGCGATCATCGGGTCGTAGGCGGTGCCGATCTCGTCGCCCTCGCGCACGCCGGAGTCGACGCGGATTCCCTCGGGCAGCCGCAGCCGATCGAGCCGCCCAGCCTGAGGCAGGAACGAGCGCGGGTCCTCCGCGTAGAGCCGCACCTCCACCGCGTGCCCACGCAAGTAACAGTCTGTTACAAGGTTGGACAGGGCCTCTCCCGATGCGATGCGGAGCTGTTCGCGCACGATGTCGACGCCCGTCACGAGCTCGGTCACGGGATGCTCGACCTGGATTCGGGCGTTCAGCTCGAGGAACCAGAAGTCGCGGCCGTCGAGCACGAACTCGGCCGTGCCCGCGCTCTCGTAGCCGATCGCGCGCGCGAACGCGATCGCCGCGTCGCTCATCCGCGCGCGGAGCTCGGGATCGAGTGCGGGGGAGGGGGCTTCCTCGAGCACCTTCTGGTGGCGCCGCTGGATCGAGCAGTCGCGCTCGCCGAGTGCGACGACGTTGCCGTGCTTGTCGGCGAGCAGCTGGATCTCGACGTGACGTGGCCGCTCGAGGAAGCGCTCGCAGAAGACGGAGTCGTCGCCGAAAGCCGCTGCCGCCTCGCGCCGCGCCGCGGCGAGCGCGTCGTCGAGCTCCTCCGGCGAGCGCACGACGCGCATGCCGCGCCCACCGCCGCCCGCCGCCGCCTTCACCAGCAGCGGAAAGCCAATCTCCTCCGGCGTCCCGCTCGGCAGGACCGGGACGCCCGCTCCGCGTGCCGTCTCTTTCGCGGCGAGCTTGTCGCCGCCCGCTCGCAGCGCCGCCGGCGGCGGGCCGACCCACGTCAGGCCCGCGTTCAGCACGGCCTCGGCGAGCTCGGCGCTCTCGGAGAGGAAGCCGTAGCCCGGGTGGACGGCGTCTGCATCCGCCTCTCGCGCAGCGCGCACGAGCTCAGCGGCGTCGAGATACGAGGAGATCTCGACCAACGCGTCCGCGGAGGAGGCATGCAGCGCGGCGCGGTCGTCGGGCGCCGCGACCGCAACCGTCTCGACGCCCTCGGCGCGGCAGGCGCGGAAGATCCGCAGCGCGATCTCTCCCCGGTTCGCAACCAGCAGGCGGCGCATGAAGGCGAGTCTAGGCCCCGCCCCGCCGAAAGATCCGGGCGACTCGGCGGAGTCGGCTCTACTCTTCCCCGATTGACGCGACGCGAAGGTGGTAGTGCGGTTTGCGGGTGAGGCTGGGGATTGCGGTCTTGGTGGTCTCGGCGGTCGCGTCAGCGAGCGCCGCAGCCGCACGCGCGGGAACGGCGCTCATCGTGACCGGCCACGGTTGGGGTCACGGCGTCGGGATGAGCCAGTGGGGTGCCTACGGCTACGCGCTGCACGGCTGGAAATACCGCCAGATCCTGTCGCACTACTACCCCGGGACGCAGATGGGGCACGTCGGCGAACTCCGTGTGCGTGTCCTCCTCGCGCAGGGCGCTTCCTCTGTGACGGTGGGCTGCGCCACGCCGCTCACCGTCAGCGACGGCCGGCGGCTGACCCGCACGCTTCCCGCCGGGACCTACGGCGTCGGGCCGCGGCTCGTGCTGCCGGTGCGCAAGAAGGGCCAGGGACTCTCCTTTGGACACTTGGCCGTCTTCAACTGCGCCCGCGCGCCCCTCACCTATGACGGGCGTGAGTACCACGGCACGCTCGTCCTCCGCAGCCAGAGCAGCCGCGTCTCGGTCGTCAACGGCCTCTCCCTGGACACGTACCTGCGCGGAGTGGTCCCCTCGGAGTCGCCGTCGCACTGGCCCGTCGCCGCCCTCGAGGCGCAGGCGGTCGCCGCCCGCTCGTATGCCGTCGCGCAACTCAAGCCGACCTCGTGGTACGACCTAGTGCCGACTACGGCCGACCAGGTCTACGCCGGCGTCATAGCGGAACGGCCGCGTTCGGATCACGCCGTCTACGCGACGCTCGGGCAGGTGCTGACCTGGGACGGCCAGGTTGCCCGGACGTACTACTCCTCGAGCTCCGGCGGCCGCACCGAGTCCGTGCAGGATGCGTGGCCCGGCTCGGCGCCGATCCCGTACCTCCGCTCGGTGGCCGATCCGTACGACACTTACTCGCCGCATCACGACTGGGGCCCGTACAACCTCTCGGCGTCGCAGCTGGCCGCGCGGCTCGGCCTCGGGAGCGCGGTCGGGTCCGTCCATGTGGAGCGAGACGGCAGCGCGCGCGCCGAGTCGGTGGTCTTCAGGCTCGCGTCGGGCGCAGAGGTGACCCGTAGCGGAGCGGCCGTGGCGCGCTCGCTGCACCTCCTGTCGGACTGGTTCTCGATCGGCGAGCTGCAGCTCTCGACGAGCAGCAGCCACGTGCTCTACGGCAGCCACGTCACCGTCTCGGCGCGCGCCGCCGGTGTGACGGGTGCGCAGTTGGAGCAGCAGACCGCGAACGGCGTTTGGCAGATCGTCCGCCAGGTTGCCGGGCCGGCGCAGGTCCAGCTCCAGCCGCGCGCGAGCACCGCCTTCCGGCTTGTCGCTCCCGGGACGAACGGGGCCTCGGCCTCGGTCGCGGTCGCGCCGCGCGTGCAGGTGCAGGCACTGAGTCCACGGGTGATCTCCGGCGAGGTCTCGCCGAGTCCTGACGCCGCCGTCACGGTTTCGCGCCTCGTGCGCGGCGAGTGGCGCGTCGTCGCGCATCCGATCCTCGATTCGGGCGGCAAGTTCAGGACGCCGCTGCCGCTGCGGCCGGTGGACTACAGGGTCACCGTCGCGGCCGGGAAGCTCGCGGCCGCGCAAACCTCGCTTCACGTAACGCGGCGCCTACTCCAGAGCCTGCGCAGTCAATGACGCACCGGAGCTGACGCGGCTCTGACGGCCGCGGCTCCAGTCGTAGAGCCGAGCCGCGACGTAGAAGGCGAACGAGATCGTGGTTATGAAGAAGCTCGCCGGCCAGGACTTCTCGAGCGAGAGCAGGATCCCGCCCTCGGTCGAGACGAGCGCGATCGCGACGCTGAGTAGCAGGGCGAGCGCGGGGCGGCCGGTCAGGCGCTGAGCGGCGGCGGCGGGGGTGATGACGAGCGTGAGCACCAGCAGCACGCCGACGATCTGGATCGCCTCGGCGGTCGTCAACGCGAGCAGGAGAAAGATCGCAACAGAGAGCGCACGGATGGGTACGCCGCGCGCCGCCGCAACCTCCTGGTCGACGCTCGAGAAGAACAGCGGCCGGTAGAGCACCGCAAGGCCGACGAGCACGATGGCGCCGACGATCGCAAGGGTCCTGAGCTGCGCGTCGGAGACGCTGACGATGCTGCCGAAGAGGAGGTTCGTCGCCTCGGTCGCGTAGCCCTGATAGAGCGACAGGAAGAGGACGCCGAGGCCCAGGCCGAACGCGAGCACCGCGCCGATCGCGCTGTCCCGCTCTCGTCCGCGCAGGGAGAGGAGGCCCAGCACGAGTCCGACGAGCAGCGAGCCGCCGAGAATGCCGATCACCGGGCTGATGCCGACCACGAGCGCGCCCGCGGCGCCGGTGAAGCCGAGCTCCGAGATCGCGTGTACGGCGAAGCTCATCCCGCGGGCGACGACGAAGACGCCGATCGCGCCGGACACGACCGCCGCGATGGCGCCGGCCCAGAGCGCGTTGTGGACGAAGTGGTAGCCGAGCAGCTGGACGAACATCAGTGGGCGTGTCCGTTCTCGACGTGGTGGACGTGCTGGTCGTCGGGCGTCCCGACCACGACGACGCGGTCGCGCACGCGCAGCACGTCGACGTCGGTGTCGTAGAGCCGCGAGAGAGTCTCGGACGTGAGCACCTCGTCGGGCGTCCCTATGGCCCAGGAGGCTGAGGCCGGAAGCGCCGCCGGCAGAGCCGGCGACGCCCGGCCGGTAGACGCCGGCGCCTGGGGCGCCGGCGGCGCGAGATAGAGGACGCGGTCGACGGTGTGGAGCACCGGGTTGACGTCGTGCGTCACGAAGACGACGGGCGTTCCGGCGCTGTGCCGGCGCGCGTCGAGGAGGTCGACGACCCCGCGCTGATGGGCGAGGTCGAGGGACAGGAGCGGCTCGTCCGCGAGGATCAGAACCGGGTCGGCGACCAGCGCCTGTGCCACCCGCAGCCGCTGCTGCTCACCGCCCGAGAGCCGCCCGACGGGGGCGTCCGCGTACGCCGTTGCTCCGACCTCGGCCAGGGAGGCGTCGACGCGCGCGCGATTCTCAGAGCCCACGCGACCGAAGCCCCAGCGATGGCCGTCGAGCCCGAGCCGGACGAGGTCGCGGCCGCGCAGGACGATGTCGCGGTCGAAGACGCGCTGCTGCGGCACGTAGCCGATCCGATGGCAGCGCTCCCGCGGCGGGCATCCCTCCACGACCACGCTGCCGGCGCTGGGCTCCTGCAGACCGAGCATGATCCGGAGCAGCGACGTCTTGCCGGTGCCGTTCGGCCCCAGGACGGCGAGGAGCTCGCCGCGCTCGAGCTCGAAGCTGAGGCCTTCGAAGAGCGTGCGTGCGCCGAAGCGGAGCGTGAGGTTGTCGACCTTGACGACGCTCATCGCTTGGCGAGTGCGGCCGCGAGAGCCCGGGCCTGCCCGAGCTGCCACTGCTGGAAGGTCAGGTGCGCCGGCAACGTCTCGGTTACGGGCACGACCGGAATGCCGGCTTTTTGCGCTGCGTCACGGAGCTGCGCGGTGAGGGGGGAGACGGCCTGGCTGTTGTAGAGGAGGACGTGGATCCGGTGCTTCGCGATCAGCGTGTTCATCGCCGCAACGGCCGAGGGAGAGGGCTCGGTTCCGTCCTCGATCGGCCGCGTGAACGAGTCGGGCGCGAGGTTGTCGAGGCCAGCCGCCTCGACGAGGTAGCCGGGCACCGGCTCGGTGTACGCGACGGGCGCGCCGCGAAAGCGGGTCCGGATCGCGGCGACCTCCCGGTGGAGCGGCCGGAGCGAGCGCACGAACCTCCTCTCGCCGCGGCGGTACGCAGCCTTGTGCGCGGGATCCTGGTGCCAGAGCGCGTCGGCGATCTGGTACGCGATGTAGTCGATTCGCGGTAGGTCGTACCAGAGGTGCGGATTCGCGTCGCTGCCGTCGATCCCCAGAAAGGCCGCGACGATCAGGTCGAAGCCGCCGTTGGCCGGCGTGGCGTCCTCGATCTTCGTCATGAAGGCGTCGTAGCCGAGCCCGTTCTGGATCACCAGCTTCGCCTTGGCGACTTCGAGGCCCGTCGCCGTGCCGGGCTCGAACAGGTGGGGGTCGGCGTTCGGGTTGGTGAGGATCGAGGTGACCGAGACGTGCCGACCGCCGATCTGGGAGGCGATGTTCCCGTAGACGTTCTCGGCTGCGACGACGTTCAGCGGGCCGCCTTTCGCAGCCGTGGAACCGCCGCACGCTGTGAGCAGCAGGGCGCACCCACCGAGAACGATAACAGTTCTCATTCGCATCGAGGCTAGGATAGTAGACGTGACCGCCACGCGGGAAGAGCTGTCGGAGCTGCTCGAGCAGAAGGGCGTGCGAGCGACGGCGCGGCGCCTCGACGTGCTCGAGGAGCTCGCGCAGGAGCGCGACGACGTCACGGCGCAGCAGCTCTGGGGGCGGCTCCGTGAGCGCGACTCTCGAGCGGGGCTGGCGACCGTCTACCGCACGCTCGCACTGCTGAGCGAGAAGGGCGTCGTCGACGTCCTCTCGCACCACGGAGGCGAGCAGTGCTACCGGCTCTGCGGCGACGCGCATCACCATCACCTCCTCTGCGAGCGCTGCCACCGCGTCGTCGAGGTGCAGGAGTGCGGGCTCGACGACTGGGTCGCCGCCGCCGCGAAGCAGCACGGGTTCGTCGCGACCGACCACCGCGTCGAGATCGTCGGCCTCTGCGCCGACTGCCGTTAAGGTCGTCGCGTGCGCATCGTGGCGCTCCTCATTACGGCTCTGGCGCTCGCGGGGTGCGGAGCAGGTACGCGGACCGTGACGGCGGTCACCACCGTCGAGCGGCCACAGCCAACCGCCGCGCCAGGCCCGCAGAACACGGGTTACTTCGGCCAGATCGTCTCGGTGACCAGCGCGGGCGACCAGCGGTTCCTGCTCGTCCTACGCCCCCAGTCGTACCTCGTCGGAGTCACGGCGAACGTGGCCTTCGCGGCGCAGCAGGGGAAGCATTGCGCGCCGCTTTCGTGTCCGGGCGTGGAGGACGATCGCCTGGTCGTGCCGGCAGGCAGCCGGCCGCTCACCTTTGTACTCCCCGCTGAGACCACAGGCACGGTGTTGTCGCTCAGCGGAGGGAAGACGCAGACAACGACGATCTCGGCCGAGCAGCTCGCCGCGCTCGTCGGCGGCGCGAAGACGCCGAAACTCGTCGAGCCTCTCGAGTCCGGCCTATGGCTCGCGGTGGACACCGATCGGGTCACGTCCTTCGCGCAGCAGTTCCAGCCCTAGCGCCAGTTGGGCGGGCGCTTCTCGAGGAACGCGCGCAGACCCTCCTGTCCCTCCTCGCTCGTGCGCCGCTCGGCGATCCAGCGCGCGGTCTCGGGGCCGTCCGGACGCTCGCGCACGAGTCGCTTCGCCCAGCGCGCCGCCTGAGGGCCGGCTGAGAGAAGCTCGCCCACGACGCGCTCGACCGCCCCGTCGAGATCGTCTGGCACCTCGTGCACGAGCCCGATCCGCAGCGCGGTCTCGGCGTTGAAGCGCTCACCTGTCACGAAGTAGCGCCGCGCTGCGCCGGGCCCGATCCGCGCGAGCGCGAAGGGGGAGATGACGGCGGGGATGATCCCGAGCTTCACCTCCGAGAAGGCGAAGACCGTCTCAGGCGAGGCGATTGCGATGTCCGCGGCCGCGACGAGACCGGCCCCGCCGCCGAGGGCGTGTCCCTGCACGCGTGCGACGACCGGCGCCGGGCAGCCGTCGATCGCCTCGAGCATCGCGCGCAGCGCGTTCGCGTCGGCGACGTTCTCCTCGTACGAGAGCTCGACCGAGGAGCGCATCCAATCAACGTCGGCGCCCGCGGAGAAGCTCGGTCCGTCACCCGCCAGGACGACGGCACGGGCACGGCCGACGCCGACGAACGCCTCCGCGAGCTCGGCGATCAGCGCCGCGTCGAACGCGTTGCGCCGGTCGGCGCGCGTGAAGGTGATGCGCAGGACGTCGCCGTCGCGCTCGGTGCGGAGGTTGTCGGGCACGGCCCGGAGCTTAGAGTGCTGCCGTGCTGAGAGGAGCGCTCGCTGCGGTCTTGACGCCGCTCATGGACGGTGTCTTCGACCGTGCCGCGATTCCGCCGTACGTCGACTTCCTCGCCGGGCACGGCCTCGACGGCGTGCTCGCGCTCGGCACGACGGGGGAGGGCGTGCTGTTCTCGGCGGAGGAGCGCCGCGAGATCGCGGGCGCGTTCCTCGCCGCCGCAAGCGGGCGGCTGCAGGTCGCCGTACACGTCGGCGCGCAGACGACACACGACACGGTCGCCCTCGCCGAGCACGCAGCCGCGGCCGGAGCCGACGCCGTGGCCGTGATTGCGCCGCCGTACTTCGCGCTCGACGAGGCCGAGCTGCTCGCGCACTTCGAGGCCGCCGCGCGCGCCTGCGCGCCGCTGCCCCTCTACCTCTACGAATTCGTGGCGAGAAGCGGCTACGCGATCCCGCTGCCGGTCATCGAGCAGCTGCGCGAGCGCGCGCCGAACTTCGTCGGCCTGAAGGTCTCGGACAGCCCGTGGGAGCGGCTCGAGCCGTATCTCATCGAGGGTCTCGACGTCTTCGTCGGCCCGGAGGCGCTGGTCGTTCGCGGGCTCGCCGCTGGAGCTGCCGGTGCGGTTTCCGGGCTCGCAGCGAGCTTCCCCGACGCGGTCGTCCCGCTGGTCCGCGAGCCGACGCCCGAGGGCGCACAGAAGGCCGGGGCTCTGCGCGCGGAACTCGAGCGCTTCCCCTTCCTCGCCGCGTCGAAGGCGGCGCTCGGCCTGCGCGGCGTTCCGGTCGGTCCGGAGGTGCGCGCGCCGCTGCGTGGGCTGACCGACGCGGAGTGGGCGGAGGTCGAGCGGATCGTCGCGGCCTGGGAGGGGTGAGCTTCGCTCGCCTTCGGCTCGCTCCCGTGGGGGAAACCATGTTTCCCCCACGTGGCCCCCTTCGTTCGCTCCTTGTGGGGGAACCTCCCGGTTCCCCCACACCCCCTCCACACGCTCACCGGGTAAGAGGCGCCCGGTGAGCGCGCTTCGCAGCCTGATCCTGGCGGCGGCCGACAGCTCGCGCCTGCAGCGCTTCGTCCAGCGGTACGGGTTCCGGCTCGGCGCCTCGCGTTTCGTCGCCGGCGAGAGCCTCGACGCAGCAGTCCCGGTCCTGCGGCGCCTCAACGACGACGGCCTCCTCACCAACACGACCCTGCTCGGCGAAGGCGTACGCGACGAGGTAGAGGCGCGCACGGCTGTTGACGCGTACCGCGAGCTGCTCGACCGCATCCAGGCCGGAGGGCTGCGGACGAACCTGGCGCTCAAGCTCACGCACCTCGGCCTCTCGATCGACGAGGAGCTGGCGCGGAGCAACCTCGCCGAGCTCGTCGCGCACGCGGCGCGCGTCGACAACTTCGTCCGCATCGACATGGAGGAGTCGGCGCACGTCGAGGCCACGCTTCGCATCTACCGCCGCCTCCGCGACGACGGGCACGACAACCTCGGCGCCGTCCTCCAGGCGTACCTGTTTCGCAGCGAGGCCGATCTTGCGGCGCTGTCGCCGCTCGCCCCGAACCTGCGGCTCGTCAAGGGCGCGTACCTCGAGCCGCCCGAGGTCGCCTATCCGAAGAAGAGCGACGTCGACGCTGCGTACGTCCGCCTGCTGGAGGCATCGCTCTGCGGTAACGGCTTCACCGCGGTCGCGACGCACGACGAGGCGCTGATCGAGCACGCGATCTCGTTCGCACGCGAGCGCGGGATCCCGAACGAGCGCTTTCAGTTTCAAATGCTGTACGGGATCAGGCCGCAGCTGCAGCTCGACCTCGTCCGTCGCGGCTTCGACGTGCTCGTCGCCGCTCCCTACGGGCCGGAGTGGTACCGCTATCTCATGCGGCGGCTTGCGGAACGGCCGGCGAACCTGCTGTTTCTGCTCCGGAATCTCGTGCGACGCTGAGCACGAGGATGGCCGTGAGCGCGACGAGCGCCAGGTCGCGGGCGAGCAGGTACCACGACCACGGCGCGGCGTGATCGAGCGCGAGCGACCAGTAGTGCGAGGGGAACCAGGTCTGCGTCAGGCCGAGCGCGAGGAGGAGCAGGCCGACCGCGACGACGCCGCGCACCCCGCGCACGAGCACGATGAACGGCACGAGCCAGATCAGGTACTGCGGCGAGAGCACGCGGTCGAATGCGACGACGGCAGCGAGCACCGCCGCCGCCGCGATCAGGGTCGCCTCGCCGTCCCCGCTGCGACGCCGCGCAAAGAAGATCCAGACCGCGAGGGCTGCGATCACCTCGAACACCGTCGAAAGATCGGCCGCGAGCCCGGCGCCGTGACCGCTCAATGCTTGCGCACCGTGCGAGTCGATGGTCGCGAGCGGATGAAGACCAAGGTGCTCGGCGGCCATCAGCACGGCCGCACCGAGACTCTCCACCTGCAAGGGACGATCGAGCTGGTCCGAGAACATCGCGCGCAGGCCGTGCGGCGCCAGCACAGCGAACGGCAGGAAGCACATGGCCGCAACGACGGCGAACGCGACGACGTGGGCAAGGGCGGGTCGCCGGCCCCTTCGTCGCCAGAGGTGGACGATCGCGATCGGCACGAGGACCGCCGGCCAGAGCTTGGCCGAGAAGGCGAGCCCCAGCAGCGCTCCGCTCACGACCGGGCGGTCCCGCACGAGGGCGGCGAGGGCGGCGATCGCGAGCAGCGTCGGCCAGAGGTCGAAGCGGGTGTCGAAGAGCGAGCCGAGAACGAGCGGCGAGATTCCGATCGCCAGCAGCGAGGCCCAGGCGCGTGCGGCACCGGCGCCGACCGCGCGCAAGGCCGAGGCTGCGGCGAAGATGCAGCCGGCGCCGCAGAGCCCCATGAGCACGGCGAACGACGTCGCGTAGCTCCAGCTCATGTATTCCGCCAGGAGCATGGGCGGCAGCGCCGCCGGCGGATACTCGAACGCGAAGTCGCGGTACGGCACGGCGCCGCCGCGCACGAGCAGCGCATAGTGGAGGTAGAGCGGCACGTCCGACAGTTGGCCCTGCTCGAGCCAGGTGATGAGGACGTAGAACGAGATCCCGAACAGGACCGCGGCCACTGCGGCCGCCGTCCACGTCCCCCCGATCCGCCTCACTCGAGGATGTCGAACTCTTCGACGATTGCCGGCTCTTCGCCGATCAGCTCCGGCACGGCTCCGAGGTCCGGCAGTTGCCCGTCGAACGAGATGATCCCGAAACGGTCTTGCGCCTGGTTCGCGATCCAGACGTCGCCGTCCGGCAGCACCGGCAGGTGCTCCAGGACCTCCTCAAGCGTCGTCTTCGAGTCGAACAGGTTCCAGATCAGGATCCGCGCGGTCACGCGAGCGAGGGCGCGGCATCCTCGGGCAGCTTCGCGAGGAGTGACTTGATCCGGGCGACGACGTCGCTCTCATCGTGGCCGAAGTCGTCGAGGAACGCATGGAGCGCCGCTCGCGCGAGCTGCAGCTCCTCCGGGGTGAGCTCGATGGTTGTCATGGCGGAAGCCTAGGCGCCTACATCCGGAAGACGCCGAAGGTCGTGTCGGGGATGGGCGCGTTGCGTGCGGCGGCGAGCCCGAGCGCGAGCACGCGTCGCGTGTCGAGCGGGTCGATGATCCCGTCGTCCCACAGCCGCGCGGTCGAGTAGTACGGGTTCCCCTCTGCCTCGTAGGTCGCGCGGATCTCGTCCTGGTCGACGTCGCCGACGATGGAGAGCACGGTCGCGGCCTGTTCGCCGCCCATGACCGAGATGCGGGCGTTCGGCCACATCCACAGCTGGCGCGGCCCGTACGCGCGGCCGCACATCGCGTAGTTCCCGGCGCCGAACGAGCCGCCCGTCACGACCGTGAACTTCGGCACCTGCGCGTTCGCCACGGCCATCACGAGCTTCGCGCCGTCGCGCGCGATCCCGCCGGTCTCGTACTCGGCGCCGACCATGAAGCCGGTGATGTTCTGCAGGAAGAGGAGCGGGATCCGCCGCTTGCAGCAGAGTTCGATGAAGTGCGCGCCCTTCTGTGCCGACTCGGCGAAGAGCACGCCGTTGTTCGCGAGGATCCCGACGTGGGTGCCTTCGATCCGCGCGAAGCCGGTCACGAGCGTCTCCCCGTAGAGCTGCTTGAACTCCTGGAAGCGTGAGCCGTCGACGATCCGCGCGATCAACTCGCGCGGGTCGACCTGGTGTCGGAAGTCCTCGGGGATGAGGCCGTAGAGGTCCGACGGGTCGAGCGCCGGCGGCTCCGGCTCGGCGACGTCCCAAGCCGCGTCAGGCCGCCGTGCGTCGAGGTTCCGGACGATGCCGCGGGCGATCGCGAGCGCGTGCTCGTCGGAGGTCGCGTAGTGGTCGGCGACACCCGAGCGGCGCGTGTGGACGTCGGCTCCGCCGAGCTCCTCGGCGGTCACGTCCTGGCCGGTCGCGGCCTTCACGAGCGGCGGCCCGCCGATGAAGATCGTCCCCGTCCCGCGCACGATCACGGTTTCGTCCGACATCGCCGGGACGTAGGCGCCGCCGGCGGTGCAGGAGCCCATCACGACCGCGATCTGCGGGATGCCCTTGGCGGACATCTGCGCCTGGTTGTAGAAGATCCGGCCGAAATGCTCGCGGTCGGGGAAGACCTCCGCCTGCAGTGGGAGGAATGCACCGCCCGAGTCGACGAGGTAGAGGCAGGGGAGCCGGTTCTGCTCGGCCACCTCCTGCGCGCGCAGGTGCTTCTTCACGGTGAGCGGGAAGTACGAGCCGCCCTTGACGGTGGCGTCGTTGGCGACGATCACGCATTCGCGGCCCTCGACGACGCCGATGCCGGTCACGATCCCGGCGCTGGGCGCTCCGCCGTCGTACATCTCCCACGCCGCGAGCGCGTTCAGCTCGAGGAAGGCCGTGCCGGGATCGACGAGGCGGTCGACCCGCTCGCGCGCGGGCAGCTTGCCGCGCGAACGGTGACGCTCGGTCGCCTTCTCGCCGCCGCCGCGCGCGATCTGCGCCGAGCGCTCACGCAGCTCCGCGACGAGCTCCGCCATCCGCTCACCGCGGCGCGCGAACTCCTCGGCGTCGCGGTCGAGCTGCGAGGTCAGGACCGCCATCGGAGGCAGAGCCTAAAGGAGGGGCTTGACACGTCCGTCCCGCGGCGTAGATTCGCCCGAACGACATCGGGGTCAGAAAGAGGGGAACCGATGGACGGCGAGGCGGTTGGTGCAGTCGATGTCGGCACGAGCGAGGACGCGAGGCTCGAGAGCCTGGGCTACAAGCCACAGCTCAACCGCGTGCTCGGCTTCTTCTCGAACTTCGCGGTCGGGTTCACGTACCTGTCGCCGATGGTCGGGATCTATTCGCTCTTCGTCTTCGGCCTCGGCATCGCCGGCCCGGCGTACATCTGGCTGACGTTCATCCCGCTGATCGGGATGCTGTTCGTCGCGCTCGTCTTCGGCGAGCTCGCGAGCCACTATCCCGTGGCCGGAGCGCTGTTCCAGTACAGCAAGTTCACGGTCGGGCCGCGGTTCGGCTGGTTCGTGGGCTGGTTCTACGGCTTCGCACTGCTGATCACCGTCGCGGCGGTGGACACCGGCGTGGTCTTCTACGTCACGTCCCTGGCCCACAACTGGTTCGGCTGGAATCTGAACGCGAGCGGCCACGGGACGATCCTCGTGATCACGCTCATCCTGCTCGCGATCCAGTCGACGGTGAACATCACCGGCGCCAAGATCATGGCCGACGTCGCGAAGATCGGCGTCTACGTCGAGATCGTCGGGACGCTCGGGATCGCGATCATCCTCGCGATCCACGGCTTCCATCACGGCCTCGGCTTCCTCTTCTCGACCCAGGGCGCCCAGCACGTCGCAACAAACGCGGAAGGCCTCAACTTCCACGGGAGCTGGCTCGCGGCCGCGCTCGTCGCCGTGCTCGCGCCCGTCTACATCTTCTACGGCTTCGAGTCGTGCGGGGACATCGCCGAGGAGACGAAGGACGCCGGCCGGCAGATTCCGCGGGCGATGCGCCACGCATTGATCTGGGGCGGGATCGCCTCGTTCATCCTCACGGCTGCCCTGCTGCTGGCGACGACCAAGCACAACCCCGTCGGCACGACGATCGCCGGCGGCATCCCGGGGATCCTCGCGCAGCTGCCGAGCTGGCTGCAGGACGTCCTGCTCGTCGTGATCATCTTCGCCTTCTTCTCCTGCGGCTCGTCGATCCAGGGAGCAGGCAGCCGACTCGCGTTCTCGTACGCACGTGACGGCGCCCTGCCCGGGTCGAGCTGGATCTCACGCGTCAACAAGCGGTTCAAGACGCCCGTCAACGCGCTGCTCATGGGAGCCGTGATCACGGTGCTCTTCTGCCTGCTCGTCTACATCAACCCCGGCAGCAACTACCACATCTGGTTCGTGACCTATCCGGCGCACGTGAACGCTCTCGTCGCTCTCGTCTCGTTCGGCGTCAGCGGGATCTACCTCTCGTTCCTGCTGACGGTGATCGGGGCGATTGTCGCCCGCGCCCGGGGCTGGAGGCCGGAAGGCTCGTTCCAGCTCGGGAAGTGGGCCTGGCCGGTCCTGATCCTGGCCGGTGTCTATCTCGGCGCGATGTTCCTCAACGTGATCTATCCGTCGGGGCTCTCGAGCGCGCGCGCCTTCTTCAACATCGACTGGATCACCCTGTCGGTGATCTTCGTGATCGCGGTCATTGGAGCGCTCTACCTGCTCATCGCCAGGCCGGATCGGAACGTGCAGCGGCACCTCGAAAGCACGGCGCCGCCGCCCGAGACTCCACCGGTCACCGCAGCCTGACCTGCTGTACGGGGCGCCGTCACCGGCGCCCCGTACATTTGTTCGTGTGATCGTCGCGCACCTCGATCTCGACGCCTTCTACGCGGCGGTCGAGGAGCTCGAGAACCCGGAGCTCCGTACGCAGCCGCTCGTGGTCGGCGGCGATCCCCACGGGCGCGGCGTCGTCGCGACCGCGAACTACGTCGCGCGCCAGTTCGGCATCCACTCCGCCATGAGCGCGGCCGAGGCGCTGCGCCGCTGTCCTCACGCCGTCTTCGTCCGGCCAAGGCACTCGCTGTACCGCGAGCACTCGCGCGGCGTGTGGGAGACGGTTCGCGGCGTCGTGCCCACGGTCGAGCAGACCGGGATAGACGAGGGTTACCTCGCTGTCGACGAAGTCGCCGGGGACTTCCTCGCGGCCCGCGCCGTGGCCGAGGCGGTGCAAACGGCGGTGCGGGCGGCGACGAGCCTCACATGCTCGCTCGGCGTCGCGCCGTGCAAGGTCGTCGCCAAGGTCGCGAGCGACGCCCGCAAGCCGGGCGGGCTCGTCGTCGTGCCGGCGGGCCGCGAGGCCGCCTTCCTCGCGCCGCTCGCCGTGCGACGGCTCCCGGGCGTCGGTCCGAAGGCCGAGGAGCGGCTGCGGGCCGCGGGCGTGGAGACGATCGGCGACCTCGCCGCCATCACCGACGAGGAGTTGCGTCGTCTCCTCCCCGGCAGTGTCGGCACGATGCTCCGCGACCGCGCGCGAGGCATCGACCCGCGCGAACTCGAGCTCGACACGGAGCGGATCTCGCTCAGCGTCGAGAACACGTTCGAGCGCGACATCTCCGACCGCGAGCGGCTCCACGACGAGCTGCGCGGGATGGCGACCGAGGTGGCCGAGGCGCTGCAACGGAGAGGCCAGGTGGCGCGGACAGTGACGACGAAGCTCCGCTACGCGGACTTTTCGATCCGGAGCCGCTCTGCGTCGCTGTCCTCGGGAATCGACACCGCTGAAACGATCGGCGATCTCGCCTGCCAACAGCTCGACCGGGGCCTGAACGACCGGCCGGGCGCGCTCCGCCTCGTCGGCGTCGGCGTTTCCGGTCTGGCGGACTTCCGCCAGCTCGCGCTCGAGACGGGCTGACGAGCCAGGCTCACGTTGACCCAGCTGCGCCATACGGTTTGGCGGAGCCGATAGGCAACGTTGCCCGTGAGGGCGGCGGACGGGAAGGACAGGAGGGGCCTTCCGCTTGGGGGCAGCCGCCGCCCCATAACGCCACCGAGTGACAGCTGGTCAGACGGCTGACCGGGTCATCAGCAGGGGCGGAGGGACTCGAACCCCCGACCTACGGTTTTGGAGACCGCCGCTCTACCAACTGAGCTACGCCCCTGTGCCGGGGAGCCAGTGTACCCCGCGAGTTTCGGGCTCATGGATACCCTCGGCGCGTGCGTAGGCTCAACGGAGCACGCCAAGTAGCGGAGGCGCCGGCTTAGCCGGCGGCGGCGCGGAACGCAGTGCAGCGGCGCGCGATGGGGATGCTCTTTGCCGTTCTCGCGGCCGCTCTGACCGCCGTCGCGGTCTTCGCGTTGTCGGGAGGCCACAGCGCTCCGCACCTCGTGATCGGCGTCGCGGCGGCCGCCGTCGCGGCCTGGCTCGCAACCGTCTCGCTGAGCGCGTTCCGGGCCAGGAAGCGCTGAGACCGAGGAGTCGGCCGGAGAACGCCGTATCCTCTCGGACGTGGCGCGCTCCGACGAGACCCAGCAGCTCTGGCTGGAATTCCGACAGACGGGCGACCAGAAGATCCGCGATCGCCTGATCCTCACCTACGCGCCGCTCGTGAAGTACGTCGCCGGTCGGCTCGGCTCGGGGCTCCCCGCGCACGTCGACGAGGGCGACCTCGTCTCGTACGGCCTTCTCGGCCTGATCGGCGCGATCGAGCGCTACGACCCCGGACGCGACGTCAAGTTCGAGACGTACGCGATGGCCCGGATCAAGGGCCAGATCATCGACGAGCTGCGCTCCATGGACTGGGTGCCGCGCTCGGTTCGCGCGCGCGCCCGCAATATCGAGCGCGCGATCGGCGAGCTCGAGGCTCGCCTCGGCCGGGCGCCGAACGACGAGGAGATCGCGAAGAAGCTCGGGATCACCGAAGAGGAGCTCGAGGAGAGCCTCAGCGAGATCGCCCGTTCCTCGATCGCCGCGCTCGATGAGCTCTGGACCGTATCCGGCTCGGGCGGCGGCGGCGACCAGGTGGCGCTTATCGACACGATCGAGGACGAGGGCGCCCCCGACCCGCAGGGCACTCTCTCGGTGACGGAGCAGAAGGAGGCGGTCGCGGACGCGATCGCGCGGCTGCCCGAGCGCGAGAAGCTCGTCATCACGCTCTACTACTACGAGGAGCTGACCCTGCGCGAGATCGGCGAGGTGCTCGGCGTCACCGAGTCCCGCGTCTCGCAGCTCCACACCAAGGCGATCCTTCGGCTCAAGGCGCATATCGCGTCGGTCGGCGCCCACGCGGCGCTGTAGGACGAGAACGCCGCGAAACGCGGCGATACGATGCGGCTCGAACTCGACCGAGGAGGACACGCCGCCGATGCCTGCCACCGAGCCCACCAAGATCCGCAACATCGCCGTCGCCGGACACCGCGGCGTCGGGAAGACGTCGCTCGTCGAGGCGCTGCTCTTCGAGGCAGGCAAGACGAACCGGCTCGGCACCGTCGAGCAGGGCACGACGGTCTCGGACTGGGACGAGCACGAGCAGAAGCGCGGGATGTCCCTCTCGGGCTCGCTCTGTCACCTCGAATGGAAAGACCGCAAGATCAACCTCGTCGACACGCCGGGCGACACGGGCTTCCAGGCCGATACGTACGCGGCGCTGCGCGTCGTCGAGGGAGTCGTCGTCGTCCTCAGCGGCGTCATGGGAGTCGAGGTCAACACAGCGCGCGTCTGGCAGCGCTCCGACGAGCAGGAGCTCTCGCGCGTCGTCTTCGTCAACATGCTCGACCGTGAGCGCGCCGACTTCTTCCGCGTGCTCGAGGCCGCGCGGCAGCAGCTCTCCGACCGCTGCGTCGCGATCCAGCTCCCGATCGGCAGCGAGCACGAGTTGACGGGAGTTGTCGACCTCCTCCACATGTGCGCATACATGGATCCGTCCGGTGGGCGCGAAGGCGGGCCCCAGCCGATTCCCGAATCGATGACCGATCTCGTGCGGGTGCACCGCGAGAAGCTGCTCGACGCGGTGGTCGAGACCGACGAGGAGTTGATGGGGCGCTACCTCGAAGGCGAGGAGCTCGACCCGCACGCGGTGGCCGACGCGCTCAAGCAGGCGGTGACCCGCGACGAGCTCTATCCGGTCGCGTGCGGCGTCGCGTCGAAGAACCTCGGCACGACAGCGCTCCTCGACCTCCTCGTCGAGGGCGTTCCCTCGCCGGCGAAGAAGGGGACGACGATCGAGTTCGGCGACGCGAAGCAGGCCGTGTTCATCTTCAAGACGATCGCCGATCCGTTCACGGGCCGCATCAGCTGCTTCCGCGTCCTCTCCGGGCCGGTCACGGGCGACACGACCCTCGTCGATCCGCGAACGCATGCGAAGGAGCGCCTCGGTCAGGTGCTCCTCCTGCAGGGGAAGGACTCGGAGCCCGTCGGAGCGCTTGGCATCGGCGACCTCGGCGCGATCGCGAAGCTCAAGGACGTCGTGACGGGCGACGTGCTCGTCGACCACGAGGTCGCGGTCGAGCCGCCGCACATCGACTTCCCCGAGCCCGTGCTGAGCTTTGCGGTCACGCCGAAGGCGAAGGGCGACGAGGAGAAGATGGCGACCGGGCTCCGGCGACTGCACGAAGAGGATCCGACCCTGATCATGCGACGTGACCCGCAGACTGGCGAGCAGCTGCTCTCGGGTCTCTCGCAGATGCAGGTCGAGGTCGCGGTCGACCGCCTGAGCACGCGCTTCCATGTCGACGTCGAGCTGCATCCGCCGCGCGTGCCGTACAAGGAGACGATTCGCAAGGAGGCTCGCGCGCGGCACCGCTACAAGAAGCAGACGGGCGGGCGCGGCCAGTTCGGCGACTGCGCCATCGTGCTCGAGCCGCTGCCCGCCGAGGACGGAGAGCTCGGCTACGAGTTCGTGGACAAGATCGTCGGCGGCGTCATCTCACAGAGCTACCGGCCCGCCGTCGACAAGGGCATTCGCGAGGCGATGGAGCACGGCGAGCTCGCCGGTGCGCCGATTCAGGGCGTGCGGGTGCTGCTCGTCGACGGCATGGAGCACAACGTCGACTCCTCGGAGATGGCGTTCAAGATCGCCGGCTCGATGGCCTTCAAGGAGGCCTACCAGAACGCGGATCCCGTGCTCCTCGAGCCGATCATGGAGCTCGAGGTGGCCGTCCCCGACGACTCGGTCGGCGCGGTCAACGGCGACCTCAACTCGCGGCGCGGCCGGCTGCAGGGGATGGAGCCCACCGGCGGCATGACGACGATCAAGGCCGAGGTGCCGATGGCCGAGATCCTCACCTACGCGCAGGCGCTGACCTCGATGACCGGCGGTCGAGGCGACTACTCGATGCACTTCCTCCGCTACGAGGAAGTTCCGACCCACGTCGCGCAGAAGATCATCGAACAGACGAAGAGGGAGCGCGAAGAGGCGAACGTGTAGCGTCTGAGTCGTGGCCGAGGACGACGAAAAAGAGCCGAAGCCCGACCACGAGCCGCCGGCCGGCGCCGAGACATCGGCGCGCTGGACGGGCGGGGAGAAGCCGCTCGACTACACGGCAACGGCGAAGTGGCTCGTCCTGCGCAAGAAGGAAAAGCCCGCCGCCGAGATCTTTTCGGTCTCATACATCGCCGAGGGCGGCGACCACACCCGTCCGGTCGCGTTCGTCTTCAACGGCGGCCCGGGCGCATCGTCGGCGTACCTGCACATGGGTGCCGTCGGCCCGCAGCGCGTCGCCTTTCCGGCCGACGGAACGCTGCCGGGGCTGCCTCCGGAGCTCGTGCAGAACGAATCCTCCTGGCTCGCGTTTGCCGACCTCGTCTTCGTCGACCCGGTCGGCACCGGCTTCAGCCGTCTGATCGAGAAGGAGCCGAAGAAGGACGAGAAGCCGGGCGAGGGCGAGAAGCAGGATCCGGACGAGTACTTCGGCCTGACGCGCGATCTCGAGTCGCTCTGCGAGTTCATGGCGCGCTGGCTCTCGGAGCACGACCGGTGGGGCTCGCCCATCTTCATCGCGGGCGAGAGCTACGGCGGGTATCGCGTCGGCCGGCTCGTTCGGAAGCTGCAGGAGGACGCCGGCATCGGCCTCAACGGCGCAATCCTGATCTCGCCGGCGCTCGAGCTCACAGGTCTCGTCGGGGACGACTACGGCGTCGTCCAGTGGGTCGACCTGCTGCCGACGATGGCCGGCGGCGCTGCGTTCCATGGTCTTTCGCGTGCCTTCCCCTCCGGGACGGCGCTCGCCGACGTGCTCTCCGGGGCCGAGGAGTTTGCGAGCGGGGACTACGCCTCGTTCCTCATTCGCGGCGCCTCGCTCGGTGCGCCGGAGCGAGAGCGAACACTCGCGCGGCTCGCCGATCTGCTTGGCCTGCCGCTCGAGCTCGTCACCCGGGCCGAAGGGCGCGTCTCGCCGATCGTCTTCGCGCGCGAGCTTCTCCGCGACCAGCGCAAGGTGGTCGGCTACTACGACGTCTCGATCACGTCGACCGACCCGTTCCCGGACCGGCCGGAGCATTCCGCGCCGGACCCGACTCTCGCCGGGATCGCTCCTGCGTACACCGCGGCCGTCAACCGGCAGCTCCGCTCCGAGATCGGGCTGCGCACCGATCGCGAGTACCGCCTGCTGAGCTACGAGGTGAACCGGGCGTGGAAGGAAGACCAGAAGCAACACGCCTTCGCGCCGCCCGAAGGCGCGACCGACTCGTTCCGCTACGGCATGGCGCTCAACCCGCACCTGCGCGCGTTTCTCACACACGGGCGCTACGACATGGCGACGCCGTATTACGCGAGCGACCGCCTGCGCAACCTGATGCGCTTCGATCCGGACACATCGCGACGCCTGACCGTTCGCCACTTCGAGGGCGGGCACATGTTCTACGCGTGGGAGGAGAGCCGCCACGCGTTCACGGCTGCGATCGCCGAGTTCTTCGCGGGCGCCCTGGCGGGCTGACGCGTCCGCCGGCCCGTCAGGCGCCCCGATCAGAGATCAGTTCAGATCTGCTGGGGCTGGCCGGCGTCGTCGCGGTCGCGCAGGTGCGCGATCACGTCCGTGACGTCGGCAAGCTGCTGCTCGAGATCGCGCTGATACGACTCCAGGCGATCGAGCAGGTCACGGCGGCTCGGGAAGCGGGCGCCGCTGAAGAACGACGGCCGCGAGCTGCGGCTGCTGTGTCCATGGTGATGACTGTGCATGTGTTCACCTCCTCTCCTCGTAGCGTGCGAGAAAGCGGTCTGTGCGTAGCTGCGAGCGGCGCAGCGCCTCGGCCCAGCGGTCGAGCAGCTGTTCGCCCGCGGGCGTGATGGCGTAGCGGCGCTTCGCGGGGCCGGCCGAGGAGTCGTCCCATTCCGAGGTGACCAGCCCTTCCTCTTCGAGCCCACGCAGAAGCCGGTAGAGGTTGCCCATCTCGACCCGTGCCTCGCCGGTCAGTTCCGGCAACCGCTCGAGCAGGTCGTAGCCGTGTGCCGGACGCTCGCGCAGAAGAAGCAGGAGCGCCGGCTCGGCGAACCGCTCGACACGGGCGAGCACGCGCCAGCGACCGTGGTGGTGTCGGCGGGAGCGAGGAGGCCCTCTCATCGGGCAGCTACATGTAAAACACACATGTAAGACACATTAGCGACTGTGGAGAACTTTGCGCAATGCGGGCTAGACTCGGAAGCCGTATGAGGGTCACCAAGGTCGCAACGACGCAGTCGTGCGCCGTCTGCGAGCGGACGCTGCTGATGGGTGAACGCGCCGTCAGCTTCGCTCCCTCGGAGGGCGCAGAGCTCGTCGACGTCTGTCCGCTCTGCCAGGAGCTCGCGCTCGAGGCGGGGTGGATCAAGGAGGGCTCGCCCACCACGCCGACCCTCGACGGCGGCCGCCGCCGCCGGCGCAAGCGCAACCTCGTCGAGATGCTCGGTCTCACACGCGCGACCGAGGAGGAGTCGCTCGCGCAGCAGGAGCCGATCCTCCGCCGTCTCTCCGACGGCGAGGTGTCGCTCCTCGAGGCTGCAGATCTCTTCAACGGCAGCGCCTACCGCCGCACCGTCGGCGGCATCGCGAAGAGCCTCGGCGAGCCGAACGCGAGCATCGTGCCGCTCTCAGGGACCTCCGGCGAGCTCGCGGTGACCGTCGCGTGGGAGCTTTCCTGGTACCAGTACCGCGTGAGCCCCGACTCGGGCCAGCCGGTGCGGCTCGAGCGGCGCGGCCACGAACTCGACGAGCTCGACGAGGGTTTCAAGGACTGGAACGCGCAGGTCGAGGACGAGGGCAGGCTCGTCCCCGAGATCGCCCGTATCTAGCTTCCGGGGAACGTCCCGAGCGTGAGGTGGAGCGTCTGGTGCGTGCCGTCCTGCTTCACGACGCTCAGCGTGACCGTCGTCCCCGGCTTGAGCTTCGACACGACGCTCGTCAGATCGTTGACCGTCGCCGTCGGATGGCCGCTGACGGACGTGATGGCGTCACCGCCCTGCAGCCCGGCCTTCGCGGCCGGCCCGCCCGAGGTGACGCTCTGGACGAGCACGCCGGCGCCGTTCGTGTCGGCGATCTGAACCCCGAGGTAGGCGCGATGCGAGTTGGTGACGTGGCCGAAGCGGATGATCTGCGTCGCGATGTTCCTGACAAGGCTGCTCGGGATCGCGAAGCCGATGCCGGGCGCCGCTCCTGAGCCGAGCTGCGGATCCGTGGCAGCGAGGGTCGGAATCCCGATCACACGGCCCTCGATGTCGGCGAGCGCTCCACCCGAGTTCCCCGGGTTGATCGCTGCACTCGTCTGAACCACCGCGGGCAACGCGACGCCGTTTCCTTCCGACACGCCCTGGCGGAAGGCGCTGACAATGCCTTCCGTCACGCTCGAGCGAAGGCCGAGCGGGTTCCCGATTGCGATCGCCAGATCGCCGACGTTGAGCTTGCTCGAGTCGGCGAAGGTGGCCGGCGTGAGCTGCGCGCCCGAGATGTGGACGATGGCGAGATCGTCTGGAGCGAAGCGGCCGACGAGCGTGGCGCCGTAGGAGTGTCGTCCGGCCGTGACGGTGTACGGCCCGCCACCCTCCACGACATGGTTGTTGGTGACGATGTCGCCGGTCGTGTCGAACACGACTCCGGAGCCGAGTCCCTGCGAGTTCTGGATCTGGACGACCGAAGGCGAGAGCTCGTGCACGACCGAGGTGATCGCCTTCTGGAAGGCGAGCGCGGCCGCCGCGGGCTTGAGGCTGGCATGACCTGTCTGCGGTGGTTTCGAGGCGGAACTGCCGCCGAACGAGACCGCCGCGACGATCGCTCCGGCGGCGGCGGCACCCGCGAGTGGCAGGAGCCACCAGATGTGCCGGCGCAACATGACCTCCTTATACCGGCGTCCGGGCTTCTCTCCTCCGATTTCCGACCTACAATCAGCAGGCGATGATCTATTGCGTCATCCCCCGGGACCTCGCCGACTCTCTGTACGACAAGATGGTCGACTACTACAAGGACAACCCGAACGTGACGGTGATCCTCGACCGCCGTGACGGGCCCGACCGGCGCAACACGTCGGAGGAGCGGCTGGAGCTAAGCGAGCAGCGGACGGTGCGCGACCGCCGCCGCTCCCATCCGGGCACCTTCCCCGACACCGACGCCCCGCCCGAGTAGCTCGCGCTAGGCTCGCCGCATGGCGACGACGGCGAGCAACACGTTCAAGAACTTCATCGGCGGCGAGTGGGTGGACGCCGCCTCCGGCGAGACCTTTGAGAGCACGAGCCCTGCGAACGGGGAGACGGTCGGCAACTTCCCGAGCTCGGGGGCCGAGGACGTCGACCGCGCCGTGGCGGCCGCGAAGGAGGCGTTCGTGGAGTGGCGGCTCGTGCCGGCACCGAAGCGCGGCGAGATCCTCTTCCGGCTCGCGCGGCTGCTCGAGGACGAGAAGTCGGCGCTCACCGACCTGATGACGCGCGAGATGGGGAAGGTGAAGGCCGAGGCGGGCGGCGACGTCCAGGAGGCGATCGACATCACCTACTACATGGCCGGCGAAGGCAGGCGTCTCTTCGGCCAGACCACCCCGTCGGAGCTCCAGAACAAGTGGAACATGAGCATCCGGGTGCCGATCGGTGTCGTCGGCGCGATCACTCCATGGAACTTCCCGGTCGCGATCCCGTCCTGGAAGCTCGTGCCGGCGCTGATCTGCGGCAACACCGTTGTCCTGAAGCCGGCCGAGGACACGCCGGCTCTCGCCGAGCGCTTCGTGGCGCTCCTCTCGGAAGCGGGCATCCCCGACGGTGTCGTCAACATCGTCCACGGCTACGGCGAACAAGCAGGCGAGGCGCTCGTCCGTCATCCCGACGTTCCTGTGATCACGTTCACCGGCTCCCGCGAGACCGGCATCCTCGTCGCGAAAGGCGCTGCCGAGCGGCTCAAGCATCTCCACGTCGAGCTCGGCGGCAAGAACGCGATCATCGTGCTCGACGACGCCGACCTCGACCTCGCGGTCGACGGGATCGTGTGGTCCGCCTTCGGCACCTCCGGCCAGCGCTGCACCGCAGCGTCACGCGTGATCGTGCAGCGCGGCGCGTACGACGAGCTACAGAAGCGGCTGGTGGCGCGCGCCGAGGCGATGCGGCTCGGGCCGGGCTGGGAGGACAGCACCGACATCGGCCCGGTGATCAACCGGGCTGCGCTCGACAAGATCCACTCGTACACCGGGATCGGCAAGGACGAAGGCGCCACGCTGCTCACGGGCGGCGAGCCTGCAACCGACGGCGACCTCGGCAAGGGCTTCTACTACCACCCGACCGTCTTCGGAGACGTCGAGGCAGGGATGCGGATCGCGAACGAGGAGATCTTCGGCCCGACGACCGCCCTGATCCCCGTGGGCGACTTCGACGAGGCGATTCGCGTCGCCAACGGCGTCGGCTACGGGTTGTCGTCCTCGATCTTCACCCGCGACGTGAACAAGGCGTTTCGCGCGATGCGGGATCTCGAGGCAGGCATCACGTACGTCAACGCGGGCACGATCGGTGCCGAGGTACACCTCCCGTTCGGCGGCACGAAGGAGACCGGCAACGGCCACCGCGAAGCGGGCCAGGCGGCGCTCGACGTGTTCACCGAGTGGAAGTCGATCTACGTCGACTACTCCGGGCGCCTCCAGCGCGCCCAGATCGACACCGAGCAGTAGTGGAGTACCGCCGCCTCGGCGACAGCGATCTCCGCGTCTCGGAGATCTGCCTCGGCACCTGGACGACCTTCGGCGGAAGCCTCGACGACGAAGCCGCCGTTGGTCTCGTGGACGCCGCTTTCGAGCTCGGCATCAACTTCTTCGACACCGCGAACCTCTACAGTCGGGGAGGTTCGGAACAGGTGCTTGGCCGAGCGCTCGAGGGGCGGCCCCGCGATTCCTACGTTCTTGCGACGAAGCTGCGAGGGAACGCGCCGGACGGCGGCAGCGGCCTCTCGCGGGACCAGGTGCTCCGTCAGATCGACCAGTCGCTGGAACGCCTCGGTGCCGAGTTCGTCGACCTCTACCAGTGCCACGCGTGGGATCCCGACGTGCCGCTCGCCGAAACGCTCGAGGCGATGACGGAGATCGTCGAAGCCGGCAAGGTGCGGTACGTCGGCTGTTCGAACTTCAGCGGCGAGCAGATCGAGCAGGCGGTCGAGCTCGCGCGCGAGCACGGGTACGTGAAGATCGTCTCGTCGCAACCTGAGTATTCGTTGCTCCAGCGCGAGCCCGAGGCAGATGTGATCCCCGCCAGTGCGGCGAACGGCATCTCGCAGGTCGTCTACTCGCCGCTCGCGCAGGGTGTGCTCAGCGGCAAGTACGCGCCGGGCGAGGCGGCGGGCGAGGGAACGCGCGCGTCGGCCCGCGCCGAGTGGATGGAGCACTTGGACGACGGGGTGCTCGAGCGTGTGCAGCGGCTGCGTCCAATCGCGGACGGGCTCGGGCTGACGATGGCGCAGCTGGCCCTGGCGTGGATCCTGCGTGAGCCCAACGTCGCGAGTGCGATTGTTGGCGCGTCCCGTCCCGAGCAGCTGCGCGACAACGCCGCTGCGTCCGGTTTCTCGCTCGAAGAGGCGACGCTCGGGGCGATCGAAGACGTGTTCGCATGAACCGCAAGCTCGTCGTCTTCGTCCCGCGGGAGGCGCTCGACGAGGTGCGCGGAGCGCTCTTCGCTGCCGGCGCGGGGCGGATCGGCGACTACGAACGCTGCTCCTTCTACACCGAAGGGACCGGCACGTTCCTCGGCGGCGAGGGAACGTCGCCGAGCGTCGGGCGGGCGGGCCGCGAGGAGCGGGTTGCGGAACTTCGGCTCGAGACGGTCTTCCCGGCGGAGCTGCAGGACGAGGTGCTCGCGGCGCTCCGTCGCGCGCATCCCTACGAGGAGCCCGCCTTCGACATCTACGAGCTCCTCTCGTGAAGGCGCGGCTCTTCACTGACGGCGGCGCACGGGGCAACCCCGGCCCGGCCGCATACGGCTACGTGCTCGAAGCCGAGGACGGGACGGTGCTGGCCGCCCAGGGCGAGGCCATCGGCGTCGCCACGAACAATGTGGCGGAGTATCGCGGGCTCGTCGCCGGCCTCGAGCGAGCAGCCGAGCTGCAGCTCGGCGAGGTCGAGGTCGTCTCCGACTCCGAGCTCCTCGTGAAGCAGATGAACGGCGAGTACCGCGTCAAGAACGAGGCTCTCCGCGAGCTCTCGCTGCAGGCCGCCCGGTTCGCTCGACAGGTCGGGAAGGTGCGCTACACGGCCGTGCGGCGGGAGCACAATGAGCTCGCCGACCGGCTCGTGAACGAGGCTCTGGATGCCGCCGACCTCGGCTAGAGTGTGCGTCCCACGCGGATGTAGCTCAGTTGGCTAGAGCGTCTGCTTGCCATGCAGAAGGTCGTGGGTTCGAGTCCCATCATCCGCTCTCGGAAAGCCTGCTCTAGGCTCCTATGTCGATCAGGTGACAAAGTGATGAGCAGTTGGCGTGTCGCTCTTGGAGTTCGCGCCTTCTGCGTGTGAGAATCCGGCGACATCTACCGAAGGAGCTGGGACAGTGGCTGTTGGCATGCTTTTGGCGGGCGAAGGGGTCACAGGTGAGAGCTACAGGCAGTTGACGGAGGCGATGTTCGGGGCCTTCCCGATGCCTGAGAGCGAGGCTCCCGAAGGTCTGATCCTGCATACGGCTGGCGCAACGGATCAGGGGTGGTACGTGTACGACGTCTGGGAGTCGAAGGACCACTTCCAGCGTTTCGTCGAGAGCAAGCTCGGTCCGGCCATGGAGGCGTCCGGAGCGGGGGGCGCAAAGGGCACCCGACCCGAGCCGCAGTTCTTCCCGGTCGAGACACTCGTCAAGGGGCCGGCGCTGTAGGGCATCGCGCACGAAAGACCGATGACCAGCCGCCGATCTGTCCGACCTGCGGCGTGACGATGGTGCCGGCGGCTCTCAGCGCCGACGAACGCCATGAGGGTGAGTGGGTCTGCCTCGAATGCGAGGAGCTCGGCGAAGACGAGTGACCGGCGCTACGAGCTCTTGAGGTGGAAGTACGCCTCGTAGATCTTCTTTGCAGCCGGTGCGGCGGCCTGCGCGCCGAAGCCGCCGTGCTCGATGTTCACGACGACGACGAGCTTCGGGGAGTTGTACGGCGCCCATGAGGCGTACCACGAGCTGACCGGGTCCGGCTCCGCGGTCCCCGTCTTGCCTGCAACCTTGATCGGGAAGCCCGCGAAGACCGGCTGTGACGTGCCGCCCGGGTCGTTTGCCGCCGCGTACAGACCCTGCCTGATCGCCCACGTGTAGGGCGAGAGCTTCAGCGTTCGCACCGGCTTGTAGTGGATGACGTGCCGAGTGCGGCCCTTGATCACGGCCTCGCCGACGTGCGGCCGGACGACCTTGCCGCCGTTGATCAATGTCGAGTAGGCGACCGCCAGCTGGAGCGGGCTCACCTGTAGTGCTCCCTGGCCGATCGCGAGGTTGATCGTCTGTCCCTCGGTCCACGGGAAGCCGAAGCGCCTATCGAAGACACGGCCCGGCCCCGGCAGGTATCCGGGCATGGCGCCCGTGATGTCGACCGGGGGAGTCGTCCCGAGCCCGAGCTTGCGCGCCCAGTCCTGGATCAGCGTCCCCTGTGCCTTGGGGTCGTGCGCGTAGATCAGGTCGCCCAGCCGGTAGAACCACGTATCGCAGGACACCTGGAGCGCTTCCGGCAGCGCCATCGAGGCATCGACTCCCGGATCGACGTTGTGGAAGATCGTCCCACCGAGGGCGAAGGAGCCCGTGCACGCCAGCGGCGTGAACGGTGTGATGATCCCGGCGCTGAGCGCGGCCTCGGCGATGATCGGCTTGAACGTCGAGCCGGTCGGATACGCGCCGGCGATCGCTCGGTTCAACAGGGGCGAGGTCTGGTTCTTGAGCAGCCGTGAGAGGTAGCTCGGCTTCTCGGCGGCGGCCTTCTGGCTGAAGGTCGGGTAGCTGGCGATCGCCTTGATCGCGCCTGTCCACGGGTCGATCGCAACCGCGGATGCTCCGGTGGGCGAGGAGCCGTTGAGGCGCGCCTGCTCCATCCCGTATGCGAGCGCGCTCTGAGTCGCTCGCTGCAGGCGCGAGTCGATCGAGAGCTGCAGCGACGGAGGCTGCTTCTGGGGCGGCACCCGGAGCGCGCCGGCGATCTGACCCAGCGAGTCCACCGGGACCCTCGCCCGGACGAAGCCCTTGTTCAGGAGCCAGTCGTACGCCGCCTCGACGCCGCTCTGGCCGACGACCTCGCCCGCCTTTGCGCCCTTGTAGGTGCGGGCGTGGAGTTCCGGCAGGCTGATCTGTCCGAGCAGGCCGAGGAACTCGCTGCCGAACGCGCCCTGCGGATAGCTCCGGTTGTCCTCGACGCCGATCTTGAAGCCCGGGAACCGACCGCTCCGCTCCTCCAGGTAGTTCGTGAGGGCGGCGGACGGATGCTGGATCACGACCGCGGGCGCGAACGGTGACCGGAAGATCCCCGTGCGGATGCGCGCTACGAGGACACCGCGGTTCTTGCCCGTGAGCCTGGCGAGCCGGCCGAGCTCCTGCAGGCCCTCCGCACTCGGGTTCCAGCGGCCGTGGACGCCTCGGCTTCCGAGCGAGGCTGCGTCGGCGTCGACCACCGCGTGGCCCGTGGTGCCGGCGATCAGCTTGCCCTTGTCGTCGAGGATCGCGCCGCGCGAGCCCAGCAGGTCGACGGTCCGGAACGCCTGGCTGTGCGCGGCTTGCGCGTATTGCTTCCCGTGCAGCACCTGGATCGACCATGCGCGCAGCAGCAGCAGCGCGAGCCCCACGGCGACGACGGCTGCCAGCCCGCCCACCCGGACGTAGAAGCCGGGGCTGCGGAAATACGGCGCGTCTGCGCGGGAGTACGGCTGGAGTTGCCGCCCGCCGGGCAGCTTGCGGGGGAGCTTCAGCCGACGGCGAGGCTGCGGTCTCGAGATCGCCACGGAGCGGTCCAGAGTAGTCGCTTTAGCGGCGGGTTATGTGTCGTCGTCTGCGAGTTCGTCGGCGAGTAGCGAGAGCGCGAACGAGCGCCAGGCGAGCTCCGGATCCGCGCGGAGTGACTCCACGGCCGCTGTCACTGCGGGGAGGTCGTGGGCCGGAAGCTCTTCGAGCGCCGTCGCGAGCAGCGCGCGTCGCCCCGGCGTGTCGAGCTCGTCGGCCAGGCGCTCGGCCGCGATCGAGTCGAGGTCGAGATCGCGACTCGGGTCGCCTCCTGCGGCGAGGACGAACATCGCGCGGCGGCGCGCGCCGTTCAGCTCATCCTCGTCGATCGTCAGCTGATCGTGCACGAGCCAGCAGAGAACGACGAGCAACTCGCTCGAGCGTGGGTCGAGCAGCCCGGATGCTTCGAGCTCCTCGAGCCTAGCCCGGGTCCCGGCAGTCACCCGTCTCTCCCTCGCAGCAGCCGATCTTCAGGCGGCACTTGGGGCACTGGAACGTCCCGTGGCGCCACTCCATCTCGGCGCTGCAGCGCGGGCAGATCTCCTTCACGGCGCGAGAGTACGTCCCGGCTCGGACGCGTCGTTACGCTACTCGGCATGACCGAGACCGTCGACGCCCCCGCCGTCACCCGCATCCCGCACTGGATCGGCGGACGCCGGGTCGAGGGCGGCTCCGGCCGCAGCGGCCCCCTCTACAACCCCGCGACCGGTCGTCAGACCGGCGCCGTCGACTTCGCGAGCGTCGAAGAGGTGGACGCGGCCGTCCAGGCAGCTCGCGACGCCTTTCCCGCCTGGCGCGAGACGTCGCTCGCGAAACGGGCCGAGCTCTTCTTCCGCATCCGCGAGCTCCTGCACGCGCGGCGCGAGGAGGTGGCCGAGATCCTCGTGCGCGAGCACGGAAAGGTCCTCTCGGACGCGGTCGGCGAGGTGACGCGCGGGCTCGAGGTCGTCGAGCACTGCTGCGGCCTGCCGACTCTGCTCAAGGGCGAGCACTCCGAGCAGGCCTCGACCGGAATCGACGTCTACTCGATCCGGCAGCCGCTTGGCGTGGTCGCCGGCATCACGCCCTTCAACTTCCCGGCGATGGTCCCCATGTGGATGTGGGCTCCGGCGCTCGCATGCGGCAACTGCTTCGTGCTGAAGCCGTCGGAGAAGGATCCGTCGGCCTCGCTCTGGGTCGCCGAGCTACTGCATGAAGCGGGCCTGCCGGACGGTGTGTTCAACGTCGTGATGGGCGACCGCGTCGCGGTCGACACATTGCTCGAGCATCCTGACGTCGCCGCGATCTCGTTCGTGGGCTCGACGCCGATCGCCCGCCACGTCTACGAGAAGGCGACGGCCGCCGGCAAGCGCTGCCAGGCGCTCGGCGGGGCGAAGAACCACATGATCGTCCTCCCCGACGCCGACGTCGACGCAGCGGCCGACGCAGCCGTCTCGGCCGGCTACGGCTCTGCCGGCGAGCGCTGCATGGCCGTCTCGGCCGTCGTTGCGGTCGGGGACGTCGCGCAGCCGCTCGTCGACGCCATCCGCGACCGGATCCCCAAGGTGAAGGTCGGCGACGGGATGGACCCGGCTTCCGAGATGGGGCCGCTCGTGACGAGCGACCATCGCGACCGCGTCGCGTCTTATGTCGAGAACGCCCCCGGCGAGGGCGCGACCGTCGTGGTCGACGGCCGGGAGGGCGTGCCCGAGGAGGGCTTCTTCCTCAATCCGAGCCTGCTCGACGACGTGACGCCGCAGATGAAGGCGTACGTCGACGAGATCTTCGGCCCCGTGCTCGGCGTGACGCGCGTCGCGACGTACGAGGAGGCCGTCCGGCTCGTCAACGAGAACCCGTACGGCAACGGCGTCGCGATTTTCACGCGCGACGGCGGCGCGGCGCGCCGTTTCCAGTTCGACGTGCAGGCAGGGATGGTCGGGATCAACGTTCCGATCCCGGTGCCGGTTGCGTACTACTCCTTCGGCGGCTGGAAGGCGTCGCTCTTCGGCGACCGCCACGTCTACGGGCCCGAGGCGATCGACTTCTACACGCGCGGCAAGGTCGTCACGCAGCGCTGGCCCGATCCCGCCACCTCGACGATCGACCTCGGCTTCCCGCAGACGCGCTGACGATGCCGTTCATCGATGTACCGGACGGAGACGGCGCGAACATGGAGCGTGCGTTTGCGCTTCGGCCCGAGGTCTACGCCGCCTGGCGACAGCTGGTCGAGGCGGTGAAGGCGGCGTCGGACGAGCGGAGGTATGAGCTTGCAACGCTCGCGGCCGCCCGGCGGCTGCGCTCGTCCTACTGCTCGCTCGCACACGGGAAGGTGCTGGCCGAGAAGTTCTACGACGTCGAGTCGGTCCCTGCGCTGCCCGCTGGGCTAGACGATGCCGACCGGGCGATCATGGCCTTCGCGGAGAAGGTCGTCGTCGACGCGACTTCCGTCGCGCAGACAGACATCGACGAGCTGCGCGGGCACGGGCTGAGCGACGGCGAGATCTGCGACGTCGTCCTCGCCGCGACGATCCGCTGCTTCTTCTCCGAGACGCTCGACGCGCTCGGCGTGCAGCCTGACGCGGCGTTCGCGGAGCTCGACCCTGCGTTCCGCGATGCGCTCACGGTCGGCCGCCCGATCGAGACAACCTGATGCCGCACCACCGGCCGCTCGACGCGAAGGAAATCCCGCGCTTCGCCGGCATCCGGACGTTCATGCGCGCGCCGCATACGACGGACCTCGCCGGAGTCGACGCGGCCGTCTACGGGATTCCGTTCGACACGGCCACGAGTTTCCGCACGGGCACGCGTTTCGGCCCCGAGGCGATCCGCTCGGCCTCGGCGCTTTTGCGGCCGTACAACCCGGCGCTCGGGGTCAATGTCGTCGAGACACTCTCCATCGTCGACTACGGCGACGTTCCCGTCTCGCCGGGCGACACCGAGCGCACGTACGCCCAGATCGAGGAGGCTCTCGCGCCGCTCGTCGAGGCCGGCGTCTTTCCGCTCGCTCTCGGCGGCGACCATTCGGTCACGCTCGCGGAGCTCCGTGTCCTCGCGCGCAAGCACGGGCCGCTCGCGCTCGTTCAGTTGGACGCTCACGGCGACACCTGGGACGAGTACTTCGGCCAGCGCTTCTTCCACGGCACGACCTTCCTGCGCGCGTTCGAGGAGAAGCTGATCGATCCGGCAGCGTCGGTGCAAGCGGGCCTGCGCGGCTCGCTGTACGGGCCGGAGGACCTCGAATCGGCCCGAGCGATGGGGTTCGCCGTTCTCCCGTGCGAGCAGCTGCGGACACTCGAGCCCGGCCGGTACGCCAGCATCGTCCGCGAGCGTGTGGGTCGTCGTCCCGTTTTCCTCTCCTTCGACATCGACGTCCTCGACCCGGCGTTCGCGCCCGGAACCGGGACGCCCGAGGTGGGTGGCCTCTCGACGGCGGAGGCGCTCGCGTTCGTCCGCGCGCTGGCCGGCATCGATCTCGTCGGAGCCGATGTGGTCGAGGTCTCGCCGCCGTACGACGGCCCCGGACAGCAGACCGCGCTCGCCGCTGCGAACGTCGCCTACGAGCTCCTCAGCCTGCGGGCGCTGGCTACGGGACGCGGAAGCGCAGCGTAAGGCCGCGGTGCCGGCCCCACGGGTCGGCTGCAACGAGGCGGAGGCTGTACGAGCCGGCCCGAAGCGCGCGCGCGTTGAGCCGTAGGCGAAGCTGCAGCGAGCCCGGCTTCCTCTTGTAGGCCTGCACCGTGGTGAAGCTCCCCACCTTGAGTGGCGCGCCGAAGCGGCTGCCCTTGCCGAGGATCGCGACGGACGCGCTGTGCGGCCCGGTGACGGTCGCCGAGATGCGCGCCTGCGCGCGCTCGGCCAGTCGCGTCGTCAGGAGAATCGTGTGGTCGGCCGGATGCGGTGACGCCTGGAACGACGTCTGCGTCGTCAGCGTCGGCCCGCTCGGAGCGGTGTACGTGGGATCGCCCCAGGCGCCCTGCTTGAAGAGCGCGATCTGGAACGGCGTCCGCGTCAGCACGTGGGTCAGGTTGGTCGAGTCGACGTACCAGCCCACTGCCGTTCCGGCGGGGAGCTGCGCGGGTTGGAGCGCGGGGACGGCCTGGTAGACCTTCCCGTTCGTCGAGTAGCCCAGCACCGTCCGGCTCGTTTGAGGCGACGAGTAGCTGAGATCGAGCGGCCACTTGAATCCGGCCGATGCCAGCCCCGGCACCGACAGCGCGACCTCGCTCCCCGGCAGGCCGAGGCTGCTGCTGAACGTCGTCAGCGAAACGGTCTTGCCGACGGGCACAGCTCCTGGTTGCCACGTCACGGTGGCGCGGCCGTCGTCGGTCTGGAGATTCCCGGCGACGCCGCGACGTACCGTCTGGCTGCCGAGGGAAACGGCCGGCAGCGGCGCTGCCACGACGATGGCAGTCGGCGCGGTGGTCGCCGATGTGGCTCCTCCCTTGCCGGTCGCGGTCACGACGAGCGAGAGCGTCGACCCGATGTCGTCGGGCGTCAGCATCCGGCGCGAGGTTGTGGCATGGGGAATCGCGATGCACGAGGCGCCGCTTGCGTTGCACCGGCGCCAGCGGTACGTGAACGCGGTGGGGGAGCCCGTCCAGCTGCCGACCGAGGCCGTCAGGATCTGTCCGTCCTCGATCGAACCGAGGATCTGCGGCGCTTTGACGTTCGTCGGGCGTGCCGACGGTGGCGTGCCCGCCGACGAGACGGTCGCGGACGCGATGGTGGTGGCGGATGCGGCTCCGGTGGCGGAGGTGGCGGTCACCACGACCTTGAGCGAGTGGCCCACGTCGGTGGCGGCCGGTTTATATGTCTCGCCGGTCGCGCCGGAGACAGGCGTGCACGTTGCGCCGGCCGCGTCGCAGAGTCGCCATTGATACGTGAACGTGAGCGGCTTGCCGCCTTCCCAGGTCCCGGGCACTGCGGCGAGCGACTGCCCGGCCTGAGGAGCGCCGACGATCGTCGGTGGGGTCGAGAGGACGGGCGGCCCGGCTGGATACGGGGCGATGGCGACGGGCGTGAGATTGGTGCCGTTCAGCCGGTCGCCGTCGCTGCAGTGCTTGATCCCGGGGACCGTGACGCAGTTCGTCCACTGCCAGAACTTCCAGCCGCTGCCATTCCAGTTCTGGGCGGGCACCGTCGGCTTGCTGTTGGACGTCCAGTGCGCGATCCAGAGGCGCGTGCCGGCCGTCGCGGCGGCCGTCGAGTCGCCGAGCTGGTTCTTCCAGAAGAGCGGAGAGGTGTAGAGGAACGGCTCGACTCCGGTGCGGGCATCGATCTGGCCGAGCCAGGCCAGCGCCCAGACGAGCAGGCGCGACGTCGGCAGGCCGCCCGTCACCTCGAGATCGAGGACCGGCGGCAGCTCTCCCGGCTGGGGCGCCGCGATGGTGAGGAAGTGGTTGGCCTGCTTGATCGCGCTCGCGGTTGCGGCTGCCACACTCGCGCCCGCAGGCCGCGCGAAGTGATACCCGCCGAAGACGAGACCGGCTGCTTCGCTGCCGTTCCGGTTCGCCGTGTACGTCTTGTCGACGTAGCCCGCACCCTCAGTCGCCTTGCCGAATGCGAAGCGATAACCCGCATGCGCGACCTTGCTCCAGACGATCGAGCCCTGGTAGTTCGAGACGTCGAGGCCTTTGGCGTGCGCGGTCGAGGCGTCCGACGCGCTCGCGAACAGAAGCGCCGTAAGCGCGATGGCAAGAGCCGCGAGCAACGCAAGTTGCCCGCGCCGCGCTCCGATGACGAACCCCACGACTCGCAAGAGGCTAGCGCAGCTTTTGTTCGTCCGAGGTAAAACCCCTGCTAGGAGCTAGGAAGGTACTGCCGCTCCCGTCTCGAGCGGCTCGCCGAACCGGGCGCGACGCACGAATCGGCCGCTGCCGGGCGCGGCGACGATCTCGCCGTCCTCGACGAGAACAGAGCCGCGGAGCAGCACGAGCTCCGGCGCTCCGACGACCTCGGTGCCTTCGTAGAGGTTGTAGTCGCAGCGCGAGTGATGGGTCGACGCCGAGATCGTCTCGCGCCGCTCGGGGTCGAAGACGACGAGGTCGGCGTCACCTCCGACCGCGATCGTCCCCTTGCGCGGGTAGAGGCCGAACAGCTTCGCGGGCTGCGTCGCGAGGAGGTCGACCATGCGATTGAGGCTGATCCGGCCCTCGCGTACGCCGAAGTGGTGGATCATCTTCAGGCGGTCCTCGAGCCCTGGCCCACCGTTCGGGATCTTCGTGAAGTCGTCGGAGCCGAGCGTCTTCTGCGTCTCGAACAGGAACGCGCAATGGTCGGTCGAGATCGCCGAAAGGGCGTCGGTGCGCACGGCGTCCCACAGCACGTCGTGGTTCGCGGCGTCGCGCGCGGGTGGCGAGTAGACGTACTTCGCTCCCTCGAAGCCCGGCCCCGCGAGGTCGTCGATCGAGCGGAAGAAGTACTGCGTGCACGACTCGCCCCAGACGTTCCAGCCCTGCTCGCGCGCGCGGCGGATCGGCTCGACCGCCTCCCGGCAGGTGACGTGGACGACGTAGAGCGGGCTGCCGGCGATGCGCGCGAGTTGGATGGCACGGTTTGTCGCCTCACCTTCGAGCTCGGGCGGGCGCGTGAGCGCGTGGTTGATCGGGGCGGTCTCGCCGCGCGCGAGCGCCTGGCGGACGAGGACGTCGATCGCGTCGCCGTTCTCCGCGTGCACCATCACGAGCGCGCCGCTCGCCGCAGCGACCTCCATTGCGCGGAAGAGCGTCTCGTCGTCGACCTGCAGGACGTTCTTGTACGCCATGAAGAGCTTGTACGACGTGATCCCCTGCTCGGGCAGCGTGGCGAGCTCCTCGAGCCGCCCCTCGCCGGCGAGGTCGGTGACGGCGATGTGGAAGCCGTAGTCGATCAGGGTCTTGCCGTTCGCCTTCGCGTGCCAGCCCTCGAGCGCCTGCGCGAACGTCTGGCCCGGCGCCTGGATGCAGAAGTCGACGTGGCAGGTCGTGCCACCGCAGGCCGCGGATCCCTGGCCCGACTCGAAGTCGTCGATCGTGACCGTGCCGCCGAACGGCATGTCGAGATGCGTGTGTGGGTCGATGCAGCCCGGCAGGACGTACTTGCCGGAGGCATCGATCGTCCGCTCGGCCGCGACGTCGAGGTCGGAGCCGATCAGCGCGACGCGCTCGCCCTCGACGAAGACGTCGGCGACGTAGTCGTCGGCCGCGGTGACGATGCGTCCTCCACGGATCAGGATCGACATCGCCTGCGAGTTTAAGCTCGACTCGTGGCCTTGTCACCGGAACGGACCGTCGCCGAGCTCCGCGAGTTGCGCGAGCTGACCGGTGACGAGAACGGCGCGCAGCGCGTCGCGTGGACCGAGACCTGGGAGCAGGCGCGCCAGTGGTTGCGCGAGAAGGTCGTCCCGATCGGCGCAGAGGAGGAGATCGACGAGGCCGGGAACCAGTGGTTCACGCTGCCGGGTGCCTCGGAGCGGGCGCTCCTCATCGGCGGCCACATAGATTCGGTGCCGAACGGCGGCTGGCTGGACGGCTGCCTCAACGTGCTCGGCGGTGTCGAGGTGCTGCGGCGGATCGCCGAGGACGGCACGCCGCCGCTGACCGTGCGGCTGGTCAACTGGGCGGACGAGGAGGGTGCGCGGTTCGGCCGCTCGCTCTTCGGCTCGTCCGCGGCCGCCGGGTCGATGGCGGATCAGAACGAGCTGCGCGAGCGACGCGACGCCGACGGGATCGCGCTCCCCGACGCGCTGGCCGAGCACGGAGTCGAGCTCGACCGCGCGCTCGAGGCACGGGGGCAGCTGGAAGGCGCTGTCGCGTACCTCGAGCTGCACATCGAGCAAGGCCCGGTTCTCGAGTCGCTCGACCTGCCGCTCGGAGTCGTGCTCGGCACCTTCGGGGTCGAACGCCATCTCGTCACGTTCCGCGGCCAGGCAGCGCACGCCGGTTCGACGCCGATGGAGCAGCGCCGCGACGCGCTCGCCGGTGCGGCCAAGCTCGAGCTCGAGCTCCGCGAGATCGCGGCGCGAGTGGGCGGCGGCGCAGTCTGCACGATGGGCGGCGTCGTGACGAAGCCGGGCATCGTGACCTCGGTTGTCGAGACCGCCGAATGCCTTCTCGACCAGCGCCATCTCGACGCAGCCTGGCTCGCCGAGCTGCTGAGCAACGCCGAGGCGGCCTCGCGCAAGTTCGCCCACGAGGAGAACATCGAGGTCGAGTGGCAGAAGATCTGGTCGATCGAGCCGATCCCGTTCGACGACCGGCTGCTCGCGCTCGCCGACGAAGCCGTGAGCGAGGTTGCCGGCCCGTCGCATCGGCTCCCGTCCGGCCCGCTCCACGACGCCGCCGAGGTCGCGAGGGCGGGAATCCCGACGGTGATGCTCTTCGTTCAGTCCCTACGTGGGCTCTCGCACACGAAGCTCGAGGACACGAAGGAGGAGCACCTCGAGCTCGCCGTGCAAGCCCTCGACCGACTGACCACGAAGGCATTGGAGGCATTCGCATGACCGAGTATCCATTCGGCGAGGAGCATGTCCGGCTCTACCGCGAGACCGACGGTGAGACGGGTCATGACTGGCGGGAGGGATCGACGATCCTCCTGCTCACGACGACGGGCGGCCGCACTGGCAACGAGACCACGACGCCGCTCATCTACGACCTGGACGGCGACGAGCCGGTCATCGTCGCGTCGCAGGGTGGCGCGCCCGACGACCCGGGCTGGTTCAAGAACCTCGGCAAGAACCCGGAGGTCGGCGTGCAGATCAAGGGTGACCGTTTCCGCGCGCATGCCCGCGTGGCCGAGGGCGAGGAGCGCTCCCGGCTCTGGAAGCTGATGAACGGGATGTGGCCGCACTACGACGAGTACGCGACCAAGACGGACCGCGAGATCCCCGTGGTCGTGCTCGAGCGGATCTAGACGCGCGCTTCGGGCTCGTAGTCGCTTGCGAGTAGCGGGCTCGAGAGTAGAAAGTCGGCGGTCGAGCGGTTACACGCGATGGGCACGTTGTAGACAACGGCGATCCGCAGCAGGGCCTTCACGTCGACGTCGTGCGAGTGCGGCTCGAGCGGGTCCCAGAAGAAGATGACGACGTCGATGCGGCCCTCCGCGATCGCGGCGCCGATCTGCTGGTCGCCGCCGAGCGGCCCACTCAGGAACACGTGCACCGGCAGCCCGAGCTCCTCGACGAGCAGCGCGCCCGTCGTCCCGGTGGCGACGAGCTCATGCCCGGAGAGCGTGCCCTGGTTGTAGCGCGCCCATTCGAGCATCGCTCGCTTGAGGTTGTCGTGCGCGATCAGCGCGATGCGCTTCCGGCCTGGCAACAGAGTGGACATCGGCACAGCGTAGGCTCGCGCGCCGGCCGGTGCCAGGCTAGATTCCCGGCGGATGGACTTCGGCGTCACGGTTCTCCCGGATCCGCCGTTCTCGCGCTGGCTCGAGCTGATCCAGCTCGCCGAGCGCCACGGCTTCGGCTACGCGTGGACGTACGACTCGCACGTCCTCTGGCAGGAGTCGGTCCCGATGCTCGCCGTCGCAGCGCGCGAGACCTCCACGATCAGGCTCGGTCACTTCGTGACCAATCCCGCGACCCGCGACCCGACCGTGCTCGCGAGCGCGTATGCGACGCTCCAGGATCTGTCCGACGGGCGAATGGCGATGGGCATCGGGCGCGGCGACTCGGCCGTCCGCTACGTCGGCCGCCAGCCGATGAAGGTTGCGGACTTCGAGCGCGCGTGCGCCATGGTGCGCGGCTTCATGAACGGCGACGAGGTCGAGTGGAACGACAAGCAGCTCCAGCTCAAGTGGGTTCGGCCGGAGCTGCCGCGCATCCCGATGTGGATCGCCGGCTACGGGCCCAGGGCACTCGCCGTCGCGGGCCGCGTCGGCGACGGCGTGATCATCCAGCTCGCCGACCCCGAGATCATCCAGTGGATCATGGACACTGCGCGCCGCTCGGCCGAAGAGGCGGGGCGCGATCCGAGCGAGCTCAGGTGCATCGTCGGTGCCCCGGCTCACATCACGGACGATCTCGCCGACGCGCGCGAGCAGGTGCGGTGGTTCCCGGCCATGGTCTCGAATCACGTGATGGACCTGATCGACCGCTACGGGACCGACGGGAGCTCCGTGCCGAAGGCGCTCACCGACTACGTCCAGGCGCGCAAGTTCTACGACTACAACGAGCACTCGCGCGTGGGCGCCAAGCACGGCGAGTTCGTAACCGACGAGATTTGCGACCGTTTCTGCGTCCTCGGCACCGCCGAGCAGGCGAAGGCGAAGTTGCAGGAGCTCGAGTCGATCGGCGTCGACCAGTTCAACATCTACCTCATGACGCAGGGCCAGGAGGAGACGCTGCAGGCGTTCGGCGACGAGATCATCCCCGAGCTCGCCGCAGCCTGAGCTCGATCGATAGCCTCAACGTCGTGGGGGATCTGCGGACGCTGCTCGAGCTGCGGCAGGCCTATCCGCTGTCGTGGTCGAGCGACGGCTCATGGCTACTCGTGGCCTGTGACCTCTCGGGGACACGCCAGCTCTATCGGCTTCTGCTGGACGGCGGCGAGCTGGAGCAGCTGACGAGCTACGCGGAGCCGGTCAGCGGGCAGCTGCTGCCCGACGATCGCCTGCTGCTCGAGATCGACGCGGGCGGCAACGAGCGGACCCAGCTCTATCTCGACGGCGAGCCGCTGGTGGTCGATCCGCGCTTCATCCACCACTCGCCGCACGTCTCGCACGACGGGTCGTTGCTCGCGTACGCGACGAACCGTCGCAACGGCCGCGACTTCGACGTGATCGTGAGACGGCTCGACGAGGATGGAAGCGAACGCAGCTTCGAGCTCGGCGGCCTCTGCGCTCCCGGTGACTTCTCTCCGGACCGGCGCTGGGTCGCGGCCGGCCAACTAGGCGAGGCGAGCGGCGACTCGAACCTGTTCCTGCTCGAGATCGAGACCGGCGAGATCGTGAATGTGACTCCGCACGACGGCGCCGCCGAGTACACGGATCCGGTCTGGCTCCCCGACTCGTCAGCTTTCCTCTGCGCGACCAACGAAGGCCGCGACACCTTTGCGATCGCGCGCTACACGCTCGGCGGCGGGTGGGAGATCGAGCACGGGGCGGACTGGGACCTGGAGTGCGCCGGCGACGATGCAGGGCGGCACCTGCTGGTGGTTGCGAACGACGACGGCTACTCGCGGGTGGACGGTTTGTCGTTACCAGGCGACGGGATCGCAGAGCACTTCGTCTTCTCTCCCGATGGAACGCGGGTCGCATTCGCGTTCTCGACACCGACGGAACCGCATCAGGTGTGGGTGCACGATTTCGAGGCGGGAAGCGCTGACAAGCTCACCGATCTCGGCCGCGTCGAGGACGGTGTCGAGCCGGAGCTGCACCGCGTCGAGAGTTTCGACGGCGAGCACGTGCCCGTCTTCCTCTTCCTGCCGGAAGGCGAAGGGCCGTTCCCAGTGGTCGTGACGGTGCACGGCGGCCCCGAGAGCCAGTGGCGGCCGTGGTACTCGTCGGGCTTCGGCGCCCTTACGCAGTACCTCGTCTCCCGCGGTTACGCCGTCGCGGCGCCGAACGTGCGCGGGTCGAGCGGCTACGGCAAGCGCTTCGAGCATCTGGACGACGTCGAGAAGCGGCTCGACTCGGTCGCCGACCTCGCGGCGTTGCACGCGTGGCTGTCGGCGCGGGCGGAGATCGACGGCTCCCGCGCGGTCGTCTACGGGCGCTCGTACGGCGGGTACATGGTGCTCGCTGCGCTCGCGTTCCAGCCGGAACTCTGGGCGGCGGGCATCGAGTTCGTCGGCATCTCGAACCTCCGCACGTTCCTCGAGAACACATCGATCTGGCGTCGCGCCGCCCGCGAGCGGGAGTACGGGCCGCTGAGCGACCCGGAGCTGCTGGAGCGCCTGTCTCCGTGGAGCCGCCTCGACGCGATCAAAGCGCCGCTCTTCATCGAGCACGGCCGCAACGACCCGCGCGTGCCTGTGAGCGAGTCGGAAGCGATCCACGCCGAGCTCGTCGAGCGCGATGTGCGTTGCGAGCTCGTGATCTACGAGGACGAAGGCCACATGGTCGAGAAGCTCGCGAACCGCATCGACTCGTTCGAACGGGCGGTCGCGTTCCTCGACGAGGTGCTCGGGCCGGTGGAGTTCGCGCCGATACGATGACCGCCGCGCGGCGCCTTGGCCGAGTGGTTAGGCATGGGTCTGCAAAACCCAGTACACCAGTTCGATTCTGGTAGGCGCCTTCGCCATGTCACGCGGAAACCCGCTACGGCAGCGGGTTTCCGTCTTCTCGGAGCCGTCTAGCGGTAGCCGCCTGAAACCGACTCGCCCGTGCTGGTACGCGCAGCGGAGTTGGAGCTAGTCGCCCCGCGCGCGCTCTGACTAACTCGCTGCCGCAGAAACGGCCGGGAGTCCCATCGCGTTCTGCTCGTTCACGTCGAAGTACTCGTTCGTGCTGATGTCTCCGGCCGCCCCTTCGACAATGGCCTCGACCGTAGCTACTGATCCTGACTCCCACAGACAAACGGCACGCGTGCCGTCCTCGTTCGGGATCGTGGTGTGGAGGGTCGTACCTTCCGGAATCTCGAGCGCCTGTGCGCCTTCCCAAAACGCCTTGGGATCGTCGATCGCGTGAATCGCTACGACAAACATCCTGTTCCTCTCGGCCGTGACCGGCGTCAGTGCGCCAGCGTCTAGGGCGAACCTACTCCTTCGTGGAGATCCACGTACGTGAGCGGCGACTCTTCGGCAGTTTCCCGTGCGGCTACCAGTTCCGGCGATAGAGCAGGAACGCGAGCGGGATGACGCCCGCGAGGACGAACCATGGCGCGAGCGCGACCCGCGCGTAGCCGAGGATGTCCGTCTCCACCGGCGTGGTGCCGGCCTGGGTCTTGATCTCCTGTGTCAGCGCACTGAGGTCGTCCTCGCCGTAGACGCGGCCGCCTGAGTGGGCGGCGAAATTACTCAGCTGGGTCGCACTGGTCGGGTCCGGGCGATAGCGCGGATCGACCCTGCCATGCACATAGATCCGCTCCGCCGGTGCCCAGACGTGCACGAAGAGCGGGTGGATCGTCATGATCTGGGCCTGGGCATAGCCGACGTCCGAGCGAATGGGAACGAACTCGCCGTCGGTGAAGACGACGAAGATCCGATGACGCACGCCGGGGCTGTAGAGGTTGGATCGTCCGACCGGGTAGAGCGCTGAGAAGGTCGTCGCGCGGCCGCGGTAGCGCTGCTCCGGCGGCGGCCGGTCGATCCCGACCGACTGCTCGATCGTACGCCGGATGAGCGTGTAGTTCGTCGTCGGCATCAGGTCGGGGAGGACGCGGTCGGTCATCGTCGCGACGCCGACCGGGATGGTGCCGAGCTTCGGAACGATCGACTCGGCCTCCTGTTCTGCGCGCGCCAGCCGCGTCGTGCCATCCGGCCCCGTCCGCGCCGACATCGAGGTCGAGGTGTCGAAGACGAAGAACAACTGCACGTCCAAGCGCTGGCCGAGCAGATGGTGGTGGACGACGACCGGCTGGGCCGCGGCGACCCCCAACAGCGCCGGCAGGGCGACGAGTGCCGCGGCCACGCCCGCCAGCTCGCGCCGGCGCCGAGACCTCAGGGAGAAGAGGCGGCGCACGCGTTCCATCCGAGTGTGGGTGAACCACAGGGCCGCAAGCGGGATCGCCGCCGCAAGCACGAACAGCGCGTCGAGCGGCGTGAGGAACGTGAAGCCGATCAGAACCCTCCGCCGACGACGCCGACGCCGTTCGCGCCGCCGAACCCGAAGCCGCCGTGGGCGTCCTGATTCAGCTCCGACTTGCCAGGATGCGCGACTCGCAAGAGAAGCTCGAGGTTGAGCTTCGCGTCGTAGTTGCTCGGGTCCGTCCTCACGGCGCGTACGAAGTAATTCCTGGCGGTCGCGATCTCCTCTTTTTGCGTCGAGCTGTTGGACGGTGCGGTCACGGTCATGACCCCGAGCAGGTTCGCCGCGGTCGAGCGTTCCTGGGCGGTGTCCGCCGTCGTCAGGAGATCCTGCAGCTTCGACTCGGCATCGACCCGTGTCGCGGCCAGATCGGCCTGACCGCCCGTGCTCGAACCGACCGTGCTGAACCAGTAGAGCTGCAGCGCCTGCCGGTACGAGAGCGAGTTGTCGAGGCCGAGGATGGAGCGTGCGGGGTCGCCCGGGAGGATCGCCGGCGAGCGCCAGAGCCCGATGTGCGAGCGTTGCACGCGGAAGCGCAGATCGCTTCGCGTCAGAGCGCCCTGCCAGCTCCGGATGTCGGACGCAAGCAGGGCGAGACCGACCGCCAGCCCGAGGAGGATGATTGCGGCGACGAGCGGGAGCGCGCGGCGGAGGCGTCTCAAGCGACCGACTCCGGCACGAGGCGGGCGTTGAGACGCTCGTTTGCGGCGAGCAGCCCGACGAAGACGAGGCCGACCGCGATCAGCGCCCAGGGCGACGGCGCCACGATCGGCTCGACGCGCTGCTTCGAGGCCTTCCTGAACGCGCTCGTCCCGACGAACACACCGCTGCCGAAGAGGTGGGAGAAGATCTCCACGTTCTGCGGGGAGGCGTTGACCGGCACGATGCGAATCGGCACGTTTGCCTGCTGCAGGGTCTGCGCCACGGCGACGAGTGCATCGCGGTCGTCCTGCGAGTCGTTGAGGTCGCTCACCAGAACCAGCGACCCGTCCGTCACGTGCGCGCGGCGGAGCGCGTTGAGCCCGGCGACGAGACCGGTTGAGATCCTCGTTCCTCCGCTGAACTGGCCCCACGGGCTCTGCCCGAACACCGGTGCGCCCTTCTGCACGCTCTTCGGAGCGAAGAAACGCAGGAACTGCTGGAGCGCGCTCGGCGGGGAGTTCGGCGGCAGCAGCTCGTAGCCGACGTCGGAGAACATCACGAGTCCCATCGCCTGGTTCGCCGCGGCGAGGCCGCGCACGACTGTCCCGACGCGCTCGAAGGGCGGCCCTGCGACGCTGGCGGACACGTCGAGGACGAGGACGCCTGTCTTCGCGCCGACCGGCAGCACAGCCGCTCGGCCGCTTCCCGCGGTTCGGGCCAGGAGCATCGCGCCGGCAAGCGTCGCCGCCAGCGCGAGGGCGAGACCGACGCGCACGAGGGTCGTGCGCTGGGCCGGGAGCGTGAGCTGCGCGAGGTCCCCGAGACGGGTCGCGCCGCGGCGTGCAAGCGTCGTCCCCCTCACCGGTCGGTGTCCCCGTTGTGTCGGCTGATCCCCGCGCGCTGGGAGATCTCCTCCACGTCCTCGGTGTCCGGCGTCTCACGCGACCAGGCGAGAGCACGAGCGGTCTCCGAAAGCTCGTGGACGTCGAACGGAAGTTCGTCGGCGACCCGCTCGAGTGCCTTCCGTTGCAGGGTCTCGTCGTCGTGCGCCCGCGCCCAGAAGAAGAGCGTGAGCGCTCGCTCGAGCGAGGAAGACGGACGCGTCGATTCCGCGGCCCTGGACGGGCGGAATTGCAGCGCCCAGCGAGTAGCGAGGGCCAGGCCGGCGGCCCCCAGCACGATCGCGAGCGCCACCGAGAGCCAGAAGACGAGGCTCGGAGACACCCGGTAGTTCGGGTGCGAAACGGGGGTGATCCGGTCCTGCCAGAGGAGCGTGTGGGTCCCGAGGGCGTGGATCTCCGAAGGACTCAGCTGGGAAAGGACCTCGACGCGCTGGAAACGTGCGTCGAGCGCGTACCGGACTGCGCCGCGGGGCGAGAGGTACTCCACGCGCGCGGGATGGAAGTGGAAGACGTGGGAGAACTGGCTCGACTGTGTCTGGGGAAGGCACTGCAGGGTCAGGCAGCGCAGCGTCCACGTCCAGGTCATCTGCAGCAGGCGGCCGTTGTTGCTTCGTGTCACGGTCGGTCGCGCGACCGGTGTGTACGGCGCGAAGTTGACGAGGACGTGGACATTCCCTGGCGCGACGACCTTCCGGTCGGCGACGACCGCAACCTTCGCGGTGATCGCGTCGCCGAACAGGTGCACCGGCGGACTGATCGAGCCGAAGACCTTCAGCGGCAGGCTCCTGCCGATCACCGACCCGCCGTGCACGGGCGGAATGTCCGCGCTCGCGGGCGCGACGACCGCCAGCGCGGCCAGAACGGCCAGTCCGGCGACGACGATCGCGCGCCTCACGCGACGGCTCCCCGGGCCATCACCCGGAGGTCGGCCCAGCGGAGGAACGCGCCGAGGACGTCCCCGGGGTCGTGCGAGTCGATCACGACGGGCTCCGTTCCGTGCGAGCGGAACAAGCGGAGGAGCTCCTCGTAGCGCGCTTCGTGCTCCTCGCGCAGGCGCTCCGCCTCGGCACGCGTGAGGTAGACCGGCACCACTCCGCCGGAAGCCGGGTCGGCATACGGCACCGTCAACGCGCCGACGTCGGGGAACGACCGCTCCCAGACCGGATCCTGGATCAGCACCGGCACGAGCTCCCACCTCTGCTCGAGCGCGCGGCGCCACGGGTACTCGTCCGGTGGAACGAGAAAGTCCGAGAGCACGAAGACGAAGGTCTGCGTCGGCAGCTCGCGCCGGTGCTGGACGAGGTGCTGGAGCCCGTGCGAGATCGTGTCGGCGGGTGCTCGGAACGGCCGCTCCTCGAACGAGGCGGGTCCCGCGGTGCGGTCGCTCCGAGGCGGCCGCCAGTACGTCTCTGCCTCGGCTTGATCGAAGTAGCCCGTGAAGCTGCGCGCCACGCGCGCGCTCTCGGCAATCAGACGCAGGCACGCGAGGAGCGCCGCGGGCTTGTCGAGACGCCGGAGCGGTGAGGCGCCGATCGCCATCGAAACTCTCCGGTCGGCGAGCATGACGACGTGCGGAGCTTCGTCTGCGAAGAGCTCGCGGACGATGAACTCGTCGGTGTCGTGGGCTGCGGAGAGGCGTGCCGACGAGGCCCAGTCGATCCAGGCGAGGTCGTCTCCGGGGACGTAGCGGCGTGAGCCCGCGACGTCGGAGCCGCTGCCGCGGCGGACACTGCGGATGCCGCCGAAGGCGAGGCCGATCACGCGCCGGCGCGGGATGAGGGGGAAGACCCCGGACGCCATCGCTAGCAGACCACCCGCTCGGCGGCCAACGGGCGCTACACCGCCGGGGCGGGGACGTCGAGGTCGATGTCGAAGCCCGGCTTGGGCGCCTGCTCGAAGCAGCGCTGCTGCACCTCGAGAGACGCCGCTTCCCAACCGCGGTCGCGGATCTCCGCCACGAAGCTCGGCTTGAACAGCAGGCGGTGCATCAGCACGGGAACGAACAACCGCTCGACATCCTCCGGGGTCACGTACCTGCGGCCGCTCAGCATCGCCCACGCGCGTGCCGCACGGTTGAGGGCGAGCGTGCCGCGCACCGAGCTGCCGATTGCGACCGCATCCAGCCCACGAGTGGCTCGCACGAGCGAGACGATCCAGCGGGCGACCGCTTCATGCACGAAGACCTCACGCATCGCCGCTGTCATCATCGCGATGTCCTCGACGTCCACAGCCGGCTCCAGCCGCAGCAGCGGGTGGCCGCCGAGCTGCTCGTCGACGATCCGGTTCTCGTCCTCCACGTTCGGATAGCCCAGCGTCGTGCGGAGGAAGAAACGGTCGAGCTGCGCCTCGGGCAGCGGGAACGTGCCTTCGTACTCGATCGGGTTCTGGGTCGCCATGACGAGAAACGGCTCGGGAAGCGGGCGTGTGACGCCGTCCACGGTCACCTGCTGCTCGGCCATTGCCTCGAGCAGCGCGGACTGTGTCTTCGGCATCGCGCGGTTGATCTCGTCGACGAGGACGACGCTGGCGAAGACCGGGCCGGCCCTGAACTCGAAGTCGCGCTCGCGCTGGTTGAAGATCGAGAGGCCGGTCACGTCGGTCGGCTGCAGGTCGGGTGTGCACTGGATCCGCGAAGAGACGGCCCCGTCGATCGACTGCGCAATCGCCCGAGCCAGCACCGTCTTCGCCGTGCCCGGCACGTCCTCGAGCAGCACGTGACCTCCGCAGACGAGGGCTGAGACGACGAGCGCGATCTGGTCGCGCTTGCCGTGCACGACCGTCTCGATGTTGTCGAGCAGACGGCACGCAACCGTGTGCGCCTCGCCGTGCGTCTCGATTGCCAACCCAGCCTCCCTTCGAGAACCGACCCTAGCCCGGAGCCTAGCCTCACCGGCTGAGACGACAAAAACGGGCGGAGGTTGGCGCGCGGCGCCTCACCGGGACGAACTCGGAGGGGTGCGGGAGCCTCGACTCCCGCACCCCTCCGATGGCGTCGCTCAGCCGGTTACCGGCGGGGTGAAGACGTTGGTGACGCCGACTCGCTTGGTGTTGCAGCTCTTGCTGGCGATCGGGGTGAAGATGAGGACGCCGGCCTTCTTCATCTTCACGGTCTGCTTGACCACGCCCCTGGCGTTCGAGGCCTTGGTCTTGATGTTGAGCTTCGGTCCCTTGATCCGGACGTGGACCCCGCTGACCGCCTTCTTGTTCTTGGTGAGATGAATCGTCAGCATCGTCTTGCGACCGACGAACAGCTGCTTCGGCGTGACCTGGCTGACCGCGACGCAGAACACCGGCGGGGTGACCTTTCCCACCTGCACGGTTGCGGTGGCCTGGTTGTTGGTCGTATTGGTCTCGGGCCGGTTGCCGGACACGCTCGCCGTGTTGGTCTGGGCTCCGGCCTGGGTGGGCGTGGTGACGAGCGTGATCGTCACAGTCGCCCCGGCGGCCATGTTGCCGATCGTGCAGGTGAGGATCGGGCCGCCGGCGCAGCTGCCCTGCGACGAGGTGGCCGAGACGAACGTGTTGCCGGTCGGCATCGGGTCGGTGACCGTGACGCCGGTGTCGGCGCTGGGGCCGTTGTTGGTGACCACCATCGTCCAGGTGATGTTGCCCTGACCGAGATCCTGGTTGTCCGGGGAACCGGTCTTGGTGATCGAGAGGTCGACCATCGCCTGCACACAGGTCGAGGCGTTGGACTGACCCGAGCCGTCGTTGCTGGTGGTCACCGAGCCGGTGTTGTTGATCACACCGGTCGTCGGGCAATCGCCACCGGTCGCACCCGTCGTTCCGGACACGATGTGCACCGTGAACGTCGACGCAGCCTGCGTCGTGTCTCCCGGCACGGTGACGCCGTTGCTGCCGCCGCAGGTCAGGACACCGGCGGCGATGGCACAGCTGCCCGCCCAGCCGGCACCCTGCTTGTCGATCGACCAGGACACGCCCGGCGCGGTCGGCAGGGTGTCATTCAGCTTCACGCCGTGCGCGTCGCCGTCACCCGAGTTCCAGACCGTCATCGTGAATCCGATCTGGCCGCCCACATTGACCGCGGCAGCATCCGCCGTCTTCACGATCTGGATCGACGCCGCCTTGATGGTCGACGTCTCACCCTCGTCGCCGCACAACCCGGTCGAGGACAGGTTGTTCGCGTCGCCGGAGTAGGAGGCGACCCAGTAGTAGCTGCCGGCCGTGGTCGGCGTGAAGTCGCCCGAGTTGTAGTCGCCGTTGCCGTCCACCTCGACGGTGTTCGTGTACACGGGATCGCCCGAGCAGTTCGGCGTGTCGCTCGGCCCGTACAGGTTGAACGTGATCGTCCCCTGCGGGACATTGACCCCGCCGGACAGCGTCGCGACGTCGTGG
>CAWFVH010000016.1:0-9818 GCA_963819275.1 uncultured Actinomycetes bacterium
CGCAAGGGGGTGGCGTCGGGTGGCGTCGGGTGGCCGAACCTCCCTGAACCTGCGGATCGGCGCGATGGGGCTCGCAGCCATGCGAAGCGGTTCGGGCCGAAAGGGTCTCGCAAGGGTCTCGCACGCACTGTGCTGGCGGGTGCCACCGGGCCGAGGGTGGCGACCAGTCGTCAGTGGACTGCTCAATACACCTCGTCGTGCTTGCAGTGGTTGAGGATGACGATCACCCCGTCGTTCCACTCCCATGAAACTCGGTCCGAACGGCCCGCTCGGGCCTCAAATACTCCCTTGGTGCCTTGGATCTTGCTGGTGCGCAGCCCGGGATGACGCGGGTTCTCTCCGAGTTGGGTGAAGCACTTCAGAAGGGCGCACGTCTCCTCCGATCCGGGGCCGGACGAAGATGAAAGCCAGGCCCGCGCCGCCGCTTGGTACTCGGCCTCGCCGCCTACGAGTCCCCAGAAGCTCTTCTGAGAAGCTGAAGGAGGGCCGACGACGGCCCTCCTTCACAACAATCCGACTCGGTTCGCCAGCCCGGAGGCGTGCACCGCCGAAGCAGGGACAGCGATGGAACGCCGCCCCTGCATTGGCGTCGGAACTACGACATTCCTTGTCTTCTGGGCCTAGGGCGCAGTCACCGTCCACGAGCCGTAACTGAACGCGAAAGCACCGGTGGCGTCGAAGTCGACCATGAAGCCGTAGTTGTCGGCGCCACCGCTCCCGCCGTGGTTATTCACGGGGACACCGTTGTCTGGGGTCACGTTGCTTGCCTCTGCCGCGTATACGCAGAGCCAGCCGGCAGCCGCATGGCCCGCCCCCGAGCAGTTCGTGGTAGTCGTGCCGTTCAGCCACGCGACGTGGGACCCATTCAGCGACGCGGCGAGTGGGATGGGGAATGTCACCCCTTCGAACAGGAAACCGGTCGTCGCGCTGCTAGAGCTGACGGCATAGATGCCGGATTCAGACTGCCCCGATTGAAGCGTGGCGGGCGCGTAGAAGGAGGCTGCGTGACCGCCGAGATTGGTCGCGTTCGTGGCGTTGGTCGCGTTCGTGGCGTTGGTCGCGTTCGTCGCGTTCGTTGCGTTCGTTGCGTTCGTTGCGTTCGTTGCGTTGGTGGCGTTGGTCGCGCTGTCAGCGCTTGTCGCGTGAGTTGCGTTCGTCGCCGTGGTGGCACTATCGGCTGTTTTCGCGTGCTTCACGCTGAGCGATGGCGCGAGCTTCTTGATCAGCTTGGTGTCCGCCTTCTTGTCGCTATGCGTCGCCGTAGTGGCGGCGGCGGCCGTCCCGCCGAGGATGATGGTGAGCGCGGCAATCGAGATCACAAGAGCCGGACTCGGCAGGCGAAACCTGCGCTTGAACATAGGAACCTCCGGTCGAAGTTGTCGAACCTTCAGCAGCCTGTCAGGCGCAGAAGACGACCCCGCAGATGGTGACCCCCCGCTCCCGTGTCACCCCTGGCTCCTGGCGGATGCCCTGTCCGCAAGCATCTTCCTTTGCCGCACATGAGTCAAGCGCAGTCGCTTCAGGCGTCTGTGAGAGTCGTTTGGTCGGTCCGTCAGGGGCCGTTGCCAGGGTGGTGTCGTCCGTGCTGCTTGTGACTCGTCAGGCGTTAGGCCGCGTTTTGCGTGCCTTGGGAATGAATCGTCCGAGTGTGCACGGCGACGCCGGTCTGGCACCCGCTGTTGGCTTGATCAGGAGCCTGTCCGCCTTGTCGGCGTGACTCATCACAGACCTGCCACGCGGTTTCCCTGGATCAGACCGGCGTCATCGGACCCTACGAGCAAACGGAGGATCGGTCGGGATGCTTGCAGACGAGTTGGACTACGTGATTGGTGTTGACACGCACCGCGATCAGCACACGCTCGCGGTCGTTGCCGGGGGGACGGGGGCGGTACTGGCGCAGACCGTTGTGCAGACGAACGCTCGTGGCTACGCCGACGCGCGTCGTTTCGCAGACCGGCACGCGGCCGGCGCTCGCCTGTGGGCGGTCGAGGGCGCCGGTCACTACGGCGCTGGCCTGAGCCGCTTCCTTGCCGAGCGCGACGAGATGGTGCTCGAGGTCGGCCGCCAGCCCCGCGGCGAGCGGCGGCTGCGCGGCAAGGACGATGGGCTGGATGCGATCCGGGCCGCTCGCAGCATGCTCGGGAGCGGAACGCTCACCCTGCCTCGGGCAGGCGAGCACCAGGAGGCATTGCGGGTGCTGCTCCTGGCCCGCCGCAGCGCCGTCGACGTCCGCCGCGTCGCGCTCGTCCAGCTGCGCAGCTTGATCGTGACCGCGCCTGAGCAGCTGCGTGAGGAGCTGCGACGGCTACCGCTGGGACAGCTGCTCCGCCGCTGCAGCCGCTTCCGACACTCCGACTCGCGTCCGGTCGATCAGCTGGCGATCGTCCTGACCCTGCGCTCGCTGGCCCGACGGATCGAAGCCGCGACCGCGGAGGCAGACGAGCTCGAGCGCGAAATCGTTAAGCACGTCCGTGCGCTCGTGCCCGACTTGCTCGACGAGAGCGGCGTCGGCCCGATCGTCGCAGCGCAGCTAATCGTGACCTGGTCGCACCGTGACCGCGTCCGCTCCGAAGCCTGCTTTGCCAGGCTCGCCGGCGTCGCACCGCTGCCGGCCTCGAGCGGACAAACGGTCCGGCACCGCCTCAATCGCGGCGGCGACCGGCAGCTCAACCGCGCGTTGCACACCGTCATCCTCCATCGCCGCCAGCACGACCCCGCCACGCGCGACTACATCGCACGGCGCATCGCCGAAGGCAAAAGCGCTCGCGACGCGACCCGCATCCTCAAGCGCTACCTCGCCCGCCACCTCTACCGCATCATGCAGAACGCCGGTCCCGCCATGACTTGACAGTCATAGGAGATTCATTCCGGAACACTGGCCCAGGTAAGCGACCTACCGCCTGAGCTGCCTTAAGCGCCTGGCACCGCTCAACTCGAAGGCGGCGACGCAACAGGTGAGCCGCAAGACGGACAAAAGCTCGCGCCGCTCGGAACGGGATGACCGTTTGGGCAGTCGTCCGACGTGGATGCAGCAGTCGGCTTCGGTGCAGCCTGCCCGTTTCGGCGTCAAATCCTTGGGCGAAGCCTGGTAGGACGGTAGCGCCGGGGCCGTCGGCCCGCTCGGGGCTCCAGCGGCGGTACTCGGCCTGCTGCGGAAGGCCATTGCGAGCGCGACGACCCAACCGATGAAAGTCCAACCCAGGAACACGTTGATCACCGCGACCGATCCGATGTTCGGCACCTTGCGCGCGTAGGCGGCGATGGTCGGAAGGAAGTACAGGAGGAGAACGGCGAGCACGACGATTGCTGCCGACCCGCCCGCAGAAGCGACTAATGCCGACACCGTACGGTCGATTCTGGCACTTGCGGAGTGGCGCGCCGGGTCGGCCGGGAGCCGGGACCGTGGAGGGAGGGAACGGGACAGAACCCATCTCCACGGCCCCGGCTAGGCCGAAGGGCACGGTGGACCTGACGAGTCCCGTACCGCCCCGGCCTCTTCAACCGCTAGCTGCGCCCGCTTCCCTCCGAAAGGAGTAAGGGCGACTGGCGCGCGAGCGGCCGAAGCGTTCAAAGTCACTCGCAGACGCAGCCGTAGTCGGCGATGTGCATCCCGCAGCCACGGCAGTACGCCTCGCCGTGGATCGTCTCGGCGACGATCGTGCGCGTGTCCGTCGCCTGCACGGCGGCCGTGCCCGACGCGTCGCGTGCCTCCTCGGCCCTGATCGCTTCGCGGAGGAACGTCTCCTCATCGACGGACAGGTCAGCGACGAAGCGGCCGTCGTTGGCGAGCTTCGCCAGCGTCCGAATCATCGGCGCGTCATCCGGGTTCAGGTCGAAGCCCTTCGGCAGCGACGCATACCCGAGCACCGACGCGAGATCCTCATGGCCCGCACCGACCGCCTCGGCCGCGATCGTCGCCGCCGACGCGAACTCGTCATAGGTCGCCTCCGCCCGCTCGATCCCGCGCTTCTTCAGGATCGCGCACGCGAGAGTCTCGATCTTCTCGTTCTGCTCTGTAGATCTCATGCCGCTACTCCGTTCTCTGGCCCGGTTCGCGTTACGTCTCGACTGCGGCGAGCTGCTGCTCCGCCGCCTTGCGTGCCTTCTCCGCCTGCCGCGCCTGCTGCTCAGTCCGGCGCAACTCCAGCTCCTGAATCTCCCCGGCACCGAGCGGGCTTGCGAGCAAGGCGTTCAAACGCTCGACGTGGAAGGCGAGCACCTGGTCGACCTGATCGTGAACGTCCTCCCGGAAGCGGCCAGCCATCTTGTCGAGCGCCCTGCGCCGCTCAGTGAGCGCGGCGATCTGGGCCTCCAGGTCTTCGGCGGGCACCTCGATCCGGCCCGTCGAGTCGCTGAGGCCGCCGTAATAGTCCCACGCCTTTCGAAGCTCGCCCTCCAACCGCTCGATCTCGTGGTCGGTCTTGTCCAGGTACGCCTGCGTCTCGCGCGTCGCCTCGATCTCCTGCTGCGAGTACTTGTGCGGCTCCGACGGTGTCACGGGAGCCGCGTAGCCAAGCGGCTTAGAGCGCCGTGACGCGTACTTCCCAGAAGTCCCCGTCGATGCGCTTGCCCTCGACGCAGTAGTTGGTGCCCACCTGCTCGCCGAGCGCGGAGAGCTCAGGGATCTCGGCGTCGCTCGGCTCGCCGTCGACGCGTAGCTCCCGGCTGCCGTCGTTCTCGCTCAGCTCGACCGCGTCGCCCTCGGGAAACGGGAATTGCGCGACCTGGATCCGCTTCGCGCCGACGCCCCAGAGGTCGCCGTCCTGCCGCGCGCCGGCCGCGCGATACGGCGGGTCGATCTTCTGCTCGACCGCGTCGGCGAGGGCCGTCAGGTCGCCGTCGCCCTTCTCCCGCTCGACGATGACGTCGCCGTTCGGCAGCGTCGTGAACGCGATCTCGTTCCCGGCCACTCCCGCAAGCCGTGCCGTCACGACTGCATCCCACTCGTCGGGACCGCTCGCGAGGATGTTCCGTCGCCAGCCGAGACTGATGTCGCCGGTCGGGAACGGCGGCGGCACCGGCGGTTCCAGCTGTGAGTCGGGTGGCGATTCCGGCGCCGGCCCCGGATCGCCGAGCGCCTCCGCCGGGTCGAGTCCCGCCTCGCGCAGGAGCTGCTCGTTCAGAGTCTCTTGCCGGCGGCGGAAGAACCCCACTAGCTCTCTGAGGTCTCCGCTTCGAGCGCGTCCCCGAGCTCCGGAGCGTCGAAGTGCTTGCGGCCGGCGACTCGCTTGTCATGGAGGTCCTTGACCTGGCGCACGAGCTTGTCGACGAGCTCGTCGACTGCCGCCTTCATGTCGGTCGCGGTCTCGCGCACGCGCAACGTGTGTCCTTTGAGGTGGACGGTCGCCTCGGCGACCTGCGATTCGGCGATCGACGGGTTTCGCTCGACCGCAAGCTCGATCTCGACCTCGGTCAACTCGTGCACGCGACGGTCGAGCTTCTGGAGCTTCCGCTCGATGTAGGTTCGCATGGAGTCGGTCACGTCGAGGTTCTTGCCCTTGACCTGAAGCTGCATCGAGGCCTCCCCTGTCGCTCTTTTCGTGACTCGGGTCTAACCCTACTGCGGGCGAACGTAACTACCCGCGGCGAAGGGCTCGCGCGAAGGCGATCGCCTCGACTCGGCGTGCTCCCGTGGCGCGGAGGGCAGTCGAGGCGGCCGCCGCGGTCGAGCCCGTCGTGTAGACGTCGTCGATCAGCGCAACTCTGCGCGGCGCGGCGCCGGTCGCGCGGAACGCTCCGCGCACGGAGCGCCGCTCGGCGGCCGAGCTGCCGCGCTGGCGGCCGCTTCGCGTGCGCTCGAGCAAGGGCAGGCACGGCAGCTCCCAGAGCACGGCGAGCTCGCGGGCGAGCCGCTCGGCCGGGTTGTGGCCGCGCTCGAGCCGCCGCCCGTGGTCGGCCGGGACGAACGCGAGCGCGTCTACCTCAGGGGCCGGAACCCGCTTGGCGACGAGCTGCGCGGTCTCGACCGCGAGCCGCCGCAGCCCGCGCTCCTTCCACGCGTGGACGAGCCTGCGCGCAGCGGCGTAGTAGCCAACTGCGGCGCGGGCGCTCGCGAACGCGAGCCGGCGGCCGGCGCATTCGCGGCACCGCTCGACCGGCCACGCCGTCGGGGCGCCGCAGCGCGCACACATTGGCGGCTCGATTCGCTGCAGCTCCTCGCCGCAGCCGACGCAGAGCTGCCTCCCGCCACAGCCGCAGACGACGCAGCGCTGCGGCAGGAGCAGGTCGAGCACATCGCCACGCTAGAGCGCGGGGTGTGCCGAGACCGTGTCGATTCAGTCGAGGCTGTAGGACTCGCGCTCTGGGAGCCCGGCGAGCCGCCGCATCCGGTTGTCCGCCTCGAGCAGCTGCGCGTGGTTCCCGATGTCGAACCAGCTCCCCGTGAAGCGGTAGCCGTAGACGACTTCCCGCGCGGCGAGCCAGCCAAGGAAGCTGCCGGCGTTGTCCGGGCTGTGCCCCTCGTCGAGGTAGGTGCGGACGAGGCGCACGTGCTCGGGCGGCAGCACGTAGATGAGTGTCGAGGCGAGGGTCGACGGCGGGTCGCTCGGCTTCTCGACGAACCGCACGATCCGGTCGTCTGCATCCGTGTCGGCGATTCCGTAGTGCGTCGCCAACTCCAGGTCGCCGACGTCGTGCAGCGGTACGGCACTCGCCGGCTGGGGCCTCGCGCGCCACCACTCGACGAAGCGCGGCAGCGAGAGCTCGAACAGGTTGTCGCCGGCCAGAATGAGCAGCTCGTCGTCCTCGAGCGCGGCCCGCTCGATCACGAGCCGCAGGTCGCCCACCGCACCGAGCCGATCGTCGTTCGAGGTCGTCCCGTCGTTGTGGACGGAGACGCCCTGAGGCGTCGCCCAGCGCTCGAAGGCCGGAGCGAAACGGTGATTCGTGACGAGGTGGATCGCCTCCACGTCCTCGACCTCGCGGACGCTGTCGAGCACCCAGTCGAGCATCGGCCGGCCGCCGACCGGGAGCAGGTGCTTGGGGACGTCGTCGGTCAGCGGGCGGAGCCGCGTTGCGTAGCCCGCCGCCAGGATCAAGCCTTTCACCAGAGGGACTCCTCGTACGGTGCGCGATGGACGCCGGACTCGGTGACGATCGCGCTGATCAGCGCCGCCGGCGTGACGTCGAAGGCGGGATTGCGGGCCGGGAAGCGGCTCGTCACCTCGGCCGGGTCGCGCTCCTCGATCGGGATTCCCGAGCCGTCGGGCGTCTCGCGGTCGAGCGTCGACGTGGGCGCGACGACGTAGAACGGGATCTCGTGGTGAGCGGCGAGCACGGCCAGCGAGTATGTCCCGATCTTGTTCGCGGTGTCGCCGTTCGCCGCGATCCGGTCGGCGCCCGTGACGACGAGGTCGACCTCGCCGCGCGCCATGAGCGAGCCGGCCGCGGAGTCGGCGATGACGGCGTGCGGGATCTCGGCGCGCTCGAGCTCCCACGCGGTGAGGCGAGCGCCCTGGAGAAGCGGCCTGGTCTCGTCGACGAGGACACGGTCGAGCAGCCCGCGCTCGGCTGCGGCGCGAAGCGCGCCGACCGCAGAGCCGTAGCCGCCGGTTGCAAGGCCGCCGGCGTTGCAGTGGGTCAGCGCCCGCGTTCCCGGCTGGAAGAGCTCGGCCGCGTGGGCGGCCATCCGGCGGCAACGATCGACTTCTTCGTCATGGAGGGTGCGAGCTCGCTCGGGCGTCGGGTCGTCGCGCATCGCCGCGAGCGCCCACGGGAGGTTGACGGCGGTCGGTCGCGAGCTCGCGAGCACCCGTTCCGCCTCCGCGAGATCGTCTCCCCGCAGGGCGGCGAGTGCAAGCCCGTAGGCGGCCGCGATCCCGATCGCCGGCGCCCCGCGCACGACCATGCAGCGGATCGCCTCCGCGACCTCCGCCGCAGTTGAGCAGCGAACCTCGGCGACTTCCTCCGGCAACCGTCGCTGGTCGAGGAGGACGACCGCAGGGCCGTCCTCCTCCAACCGAACGATTTCCTCTGGGTCTAGGTCCCCTCGTCCCACGAGGCGAGGTAGTGCGCTTGCTCGTCCGTGAGCGTGTCGATCTCGACGCCCATCGTCTCGAGCTTGAGACGGGCGATCTCGTGGTCGATCTCCGCGGGCACCGGATAGACCTTGCGGTCGAGCTCGCTCGCGTGCTGCGCGGCGTACTCGAGCGCAAGGGCCTGGTTCGCGAAGGACATGTCCATCACGAGAGCCGGATGCCCCTCGGCCGCAGAGAGGTTGACGAGCCGGCCGTCGGCGATTAGGTATAGGCGGCGGCCGTCGGCAAGCGTGAACTCCTCGACCAACTCGCGCGCCTTCCTCGTCTCGGCCGCCATGTCGCGCAACGCCGGGATCTCGATCTCGACGTTGAAGTGGCCCGTGTTGGCGAGGATCGCGCCGTCCTTCATGCGCTCCATGTGCTCGCGCGCGATCACATGCTTGTCGCCTGTCGCCGTGCAGAAGAGGTCGCCGATCTCGGCCGCCCGCTCGAGCGTCAGCACCTCGAAGCCGTCCATCGTCGCCTCGAGAGCCTTCATCGGATCGACCTCGGTGATGATCACGTGCGCGCCCATGCCGCGGGCCCGCGACGCGACGCCGCGCCCGACCCAGCCGTAACCGCACACCACGAACCGCTTGCCGGCGATGAGGACGTTCGTCGCGCGGATGATCCCGTCGAGCGTCGACTGGCCGGTGCCGTAGCGGTTGTCGAACAGGTGCTTCGTCTGCGCCGCGTTGACGGCGATGATCGGGAAGCCGAGCTTCCCCTCGGCCTCGAGCGCCTTGAGCCGGATCACGCCGGTCGTCGTCTCCTCGGTGCCGGCGATGATCTCGCCCAGCTGCTCGCGCCGCGCCGAGTGGAGAACACCGATCACGTCGGCGCCGTCGTCCATCGTGAAGTGCGGCTTGTGGTCGACGGCCGCCTCGATGTGGGCGTAGTACGTGTCGTTGTCCTCGCCTTTGATGGCGAAGACAGACACGTCGTACTCGGCCACGAGCGCTGCTGCGACATCGTCCTGCGTCGACAGCGGATTCGAGGCGCAGAGGACGACGTCAGCGCCACCTGCCTGCAACGTCCGCATCAGGTTCGCCGTTTCGGTCGTCACGTGGAGGCACGCGGAGATGCGATGGCCGGCGAGCGGCTGCTCGCGCTCGAATCGCTCCCGGATCGCAGCGAGCACCGGCATCTGCCGGTCGGCCCACTCGATCCGCCGCTTGCCCTCCTCCGCGAGGGCGAGATCTTTCACGTCGTAGCGCTGCGTTGCTGCCATCGGTTCCTTTCGTTATGCGGCGAGAAGTCGTTCGTGCTTGCGTTGCTCCCACTCCACCCAGGACGCGTCCTCGACGTCGGCGAGCCAGCCGTCGATCGCGGTCCGCAGCTCGGGCTCCCGGCGCAGCCTCGCCGCGAAGGCGATGTCGCCGATGCCGAGGCCGAAGCGGCTTCGCAGCTCGGCGAGCGAGCGGAGCTGGTTCAGCTCGCGCAGGCCGTACAGCCGGTATCCGGCAGCCGTGCGCGAGGGGACGACGAGCCCGGCCTGCTCGAGGTAGCGCAGCATCCGGGCCGACCAGCCGGTGCGAGCAGCGGCATGGGAGACGTGGAGCGAATCCATCCGAGCGACCTTAACAAAGCCGTGTCAAGGCTGCGCCGCTCAGACCTGGCCCTGGAGGCGAGCGAAGAGCCGGTCGAGCGCCGCTTCCTCTGCCCCGGCCCCGAGCAGCCGTTCGCGGATGCCCTCGCTGCGCTCGATCTCCTCGAGCACCTCGACGAGCGTACGACCGGCGGGCTCCGAGATGCGGCGGCGCCGTTCCCGCTCCGTGTCGTTGGGCGCCTGCTCGAGCCAGT
>CAWFVH010000017.1:0-35026 GCA_963819275.1 uncultured Actinomycetes bacterium
GAGCACACTGGCCCCGGGTGAGTGAGCTAGCGCATGGAAGCTTCGTTTAGGGTTGGCGGCGGACACGGCGTTCGAGAAGATTCTGGTTGTGACAGCTGACATCCGGTACGCGCGGAACGGTGGCGTCGCGATCGCCTACCAGCTAGTGGGCGACGGCGAGACCGACCTCGCCTATGTCCCGGATTTCGTCTCGAATCTCGTCTACGGCTGGGAGTCGCGGCACTGGCGCGACTTCTACGAGCAACTCGCCCAGTCGTTTCGGCTGATTCTCTTCGACAAGCGCGGGACCGGTCTCTCGGATCACGGCGGGCAGTTCGCTGCCCTCGAGACGCGGATGGAGGACCTGCACGCAGTCCTTGACACCGCGGCTCGTCGAGCACAGTCCTTCTGGCGTCGCACGAAGGCTGCTCGATGGCCGCGCTGTACGCCGCCACGTATCCCGAGCGGACGCGCGCGCTCATCCTCTTTCACCCGATCGTTTACGAACCTGACATGCAGAGCGAGTTCTGGCGCGCCCGGATCGCTCAGCTACGAGAACGATGGGGCACTCGGGACCTCAGTGACGAGATTCTCGAAGACACTGCGCCGTCGCTCTGCGCCAACCAGGCGGAGCGGGAGTGGTTCGCCAACTGGCTTCGAGTCGGGGCCAGCCCCGGCGCCGCCTACGCGCTCCACCGCGCTTGGATCGAGACCGACCTTCGCGAGGTTCTGCGGGCCGTCCGGGTGCCTACGCTGGTCATGTATCGGACGGCCCTCGAGGTTGGCGCCAGCTCGCGGAATATCGATAACGCGGAACGGTACGCCCGAGAAGTGACCGACCTGATCCCCTCTGCACGCGCCCTGCATGTCTCGGGGACGGACTACCAGCAGATCTTCTTGTCGCCGGAGATCCCCGAAGAGGTGGCGCGTTTCGTCGCCCGGGAGGCGGTGCCGGAGGTCCCCGACAGCATTCTGGCGACCGTTCTCTTCACCGACATCGTCGGCTCGACCGAGCGGGCGGCCGAGCTCGGGGATCGTGCCTGGCGCGAGCTGCTCGAGCGCCACCATGCTTTCGTGCGCCGAGAGCTGATCCGCTTCCGGGGCGAGGAGCGCGACACCGCCGGCGACGGCTTCTTCGCGACCTTCGACGGCCCGGCGCGGGCCATTCGTTGTGCCCAGGCACTCGTCGACGGCATGCGTGATCTCGGCCTCGAGGTGCGCGCAGGCGTCCACACCGGCGAGTGCGAGCTGCACGACGGGAAGGTCGCAGGGCTGGCAGTCTCGATCGGCGCCCGAGTCGCCGCCTCCGCCGGCCCGAGCGAGGTGCTCGTCTCGCAGACGGTCAAGGATCTGGTCGCCGGCACCGGGCTCCTCCTCGAAGACCGCGGAGAGCGGAAACTCAAAGGCGTCCCCGGCAGCTGGCGCGTCTTCCGTGCCTCCCCTGCCGAATCTGCAGTCGAGCCGCGCTAGCGCGATCACGGGAACCTTCGAGCTCGACGGTTCAGGGGTCATTCCGGAACACTGGCCCGGGCCACGGATGTGAACTAGGGCGATTCGGGGTCTTTACGTCTGAGCCGCTTGTGACGATAGGACGACAACAAGATGAAGACGATTTCAGCAGCGGCACTGTTCGCGGCTCTCGGCTTCGTTGCGGCTGGCTGCGCCTCCGGGAGCAAGGCTCTCTCCGGCTCGACATCGGCGGCCGGAACTCCGCGGGGGAAGACCGGCGTGGTAGTCAGGGGCAAGGTTTCTTCCGGCTCGATAACGGTCGCCGGGACTGTGACCATCTCGAAGGTCAAGACCGGCACGGTGGTCAGATGCAGCGGAACGCAGTTGACTGAGACGGTGCCCGCCCGCTCCGAGCGGGTCGTTAGCGGCGGCGCCTGGGCCAGGAGCGGGAACGGCAAGAGCACCAGTCCGCAAGACATGCGGCTGATGCACCTGCAGAACGGCGCGGTCACGGTCTCCTGTAGCTCCTAGTCCGTCGTCGCTCGGGGATCATTCCGGAACACCGGCTTAGGCGACTGAGCTCCCACTTGACCCGGGAGCTAGTGCTAGCAATACTAGCTTCAGTGCTCGCTCCTCTCTCGCGATCTTTGCTCACCCTCGACCCGCTGATCGCGGAGGCCAAGGAGCGGGCGCGTGAGAGGCGAGAATTGGTCGTGAGGCTTGCCGCCGCCGCACTCATCTTTGGCGCGGCTCTTGCGGGTGCAGCGTTCCTTCAGGACCTCAGGTTCGTAGAGAACACCTCCGCGATGCTCGTGCTCTCGTTTCGCATCGTGCATCCCTGGTGGCTCTATGCGGCAACGCTCGCTCTTTGCCTTCTCGGAGTCACCGGGGCTGCGAGCGTCCTCGGAACGGCTCGACGCGCAGTAGCGAGAGGGTACGCGGCGGCAAGTGGTCTCTTCATTGCGGCAGGGGCCGCAGCGCTGGCGGACACCAAAGTCACCGTCTGGATCAACGGAGGAATGCTCGGCCGCACCAACCTGGCAGTCGCCCTCCTTCTCCTCGGCCTTGTGTCCGCCGTTCTCGCCCTGACCGTCTGGCTAAGGCATCGGCAGCCGGACCGAGAACAACGCGTAGACCCGGCTCGCTAGCTCGCCCAAGGGTCCGGTGGCTAGGATGGCCGGCGCGATGGCCGACGAGATCCAGCTTTCACTCGACGACCAGCTCGAGGAGATCGGGACCCAGCTCGACTGGGTCCGTGGTTACCTTTGACCCCGCTGCGCTGAAGACCCGTCTCGACGAGCTTGAGCACGAGCTCGCGCAACCCGACTTCTGGAACGACCAGCAGCGCGCCGCGCGGCTCTCGGCCGAGCACCAGCGGTCGCAGGCGAAGCTCCGCCGCTACGACGAGCTCGTCTCGAACGTCGAGTTCCTACGCGAGGGCGCGGACACTTTTCCGGACGAGGAGCTCGAGCCAGTGCTGCGCGACGTTCGCGGCGAGCTCGCCCGGCTGCAAGAGGACGCGCTCTTCTCGGGTGAGTACGACCCCGGCGACGCGGTCGTCACGATCCAGTCGGACGCCGGCGGCACCGACGCACAGGACTGGACCGAGATCCTGCTGCGCATGTATCTCCGCTGGGCAGAGCAGCGCGGCCTCAAGACGGAGGTCATCGAGTCGAGCCCCGGGGAGGAGTACGGACTCAAGTCGGCCACCTTCACAGTGCGCGGCGAGAACGCCTACGGAATCCTCAGAGCCGAGCGCGGCAAGCACCGGCTCGTGCGTCACAGCCCCTTCGACCAGGCGCATCGCCGCCACACGAGCTTCGCCCAGGTCATCGTCGCGCCTCTGCTCGAGGAGGCGGGCGACATCGAGATCGTCGACGACGACATCAGGATCGACACGTACCGCTCCTCGGGCGCGGGCGGCCAGCACGTGAACAAGACCGACTCGGCGGTGCGGATCACGCACATGCCGAGCGGCATCGTCGTCGCAGTCCAGAACGAGCGCAGCCAGTCGGCGAACAAGGACACCGCGATGAAGATCCTGCGTTCGCGCCTCGCCGAGAAGGCCGAGCAGGAGCGTGAGGCCGAGCTCGCCCGCGAGCGCGGCGGCGTCTCGATGGGCTTCGGCGGCAACACGATCCGCAGCTATGTCCTCCACCCGTATCAGCAGGTCAAGGACGCGCGGACGGGGTACGAAGTCGGGAACACGCAGGGTGTCCTCGACGGCGACCTGGATGGGTTCATTCGCGCCTATCTCCTGCAAACCGCGGGCGAGTCGCAGTAACACGCCGGAGGCTGCGCTAGAGTGGGGACTCCTCGCACGCACTCCACCGGCGCCGGGCACCATGGCCCGTGCCACTTCGTAACCGGTAGACGTGACTGACGTACAGATAGAACAGCCGACAGCCTCGGCCCAGATTTCGGCTCAGCCTTCGACGAACGGCCACGCGCCCGAGCAGGCGAAGCCGGCAGCGGGCTCGATGATCGTGTTCGAGAACGTGACGAAGGTCTACGAGCCGGACGTCACGGCGCTCGACCGCGTCAACTTCGCGATCGACAAGGGCGAGTTCGTCTTCATCGTCGGCGCCTCGGGCTCGGGTAAGACGACGCTCGTCCGGCTCCTCTTGAAGGAGCTCGAGCCGAGCGACGGCCGGATCATCATGGGCGGCCGCGATCTCGGCCGGCTTAAGCACTCCAACGTGCCGCGCCTGCGCCGCAACATCGGCTGCGTCTTCCAGGACTTCAAGCTCCTGCCGAGCCGGACGGCGGCCGAGAACGTCGCCTACGCGCTCAAGGTGCAGGGCGAGAGCCGCGCCTCGATCAGGCGCAAGGTGCCCGAGGTGATGACGCTGGTCGGGCTTGCGAGCAAGATGAACTCGCTCCCCGACGAGCTCTCCGGCGGCGAGCAGCAGCGCGTCTCGATCGCGCGCGCCGTCGTCAACCACCCGCCGCTGCTCGTCTGCGACGAGCCGACCGGAAACCTCGACCCCGACACGAGCGTCGGGATCATGCAGCTTCTGTACCGCATCAACCGCGCCGGCACGACGATCCTCATGGTCACCCACGACCGCGAGATGGTCGACAAGATGCGCAAGCGCGTGATCGCGCTCGAGGGCGGGCGCCTCGCCCGCGACGAGCGCCGCGGGGGCTACACCTCCGAATGAGCCGCGTACGGTTGTTGTTCTCCGAGGCATGGTCCTCGATCCGGATGAACCTCTCGACGACCGTCGCGGCGACGATGACGGTGCTGATCGGGATGTGCCTCCTCGGCTTGTTCATCGCACTCGGCACCTGGGTGCTCTCCTGGAGCAACCACGTGCAGAACGAGCTCGAGGTCAAGGTCTACTTCTGCACCTCGGTCGTCCCTCAGCCCGGGTGCAAGACGGGTGCGACGCACGCCCAGGAGCTGGCTGTGGCTGCCAAGCTGCGGAGCAACCCCGACGTCAAGTTGCCGCTGACCTTCGTCTCGAAGGAGCAGGCGTACGAGCAGGAGAAGAAGGCCCTCCCGGAGATGTTCAAGGGGGGGATCGTCCCGACGAATCCGCTGCCGGACTCGTGGACGGTCACGCCGGTCCAGGCCAAGTACACGCCGATCATCGGGAAGCAGCTCTGCAGCGCCCACTTAGCGGGCGTCGCACCGTGCCCGGCCACAGGGGGGATCGGCAACTCCGGAGGCGTCCAGTGGGGCAGCACGATCGCGAAACGCGTTCTCACGATCGCCAAGGTCATCTCGTTGGTCTTCCTGATCGCCGTCATCCTGCTCGTGGTCGCGTCGACGCTCCTGATCGCGAACACGATCCGGCTCTCGATCTTCGCGCGACGACGGGAGATCGAGGTGATGAAGCTCGTCGGCGCGACGAACTGGTTCATCCGCGGGCCGTTCATGCTCGAGGGGCTCGTGTGCGGGTTCGTCGGCTCCCTGCTCGCCGTGATCCTGCTCACGCTCGGGAAGGCCGTGGCCTTGCCCTCGATCCTGCCGCACATCGACGGCGGCAGCGGTTCTGACGTCCACGCGCTGGACTTCACGCTCAACGCGATCCTGCTGCTTGCCGCAGGCCTGCTGCTCGGAGCGACCGGCTCCGCGGTCACGCTCCGCCGCTTCCTGCAGGTCTAGCTACCGTCGCCCCGTGGCCCGGGGCAGACACGACCGGCGGCAGAAGCGACCAAGCCGCAGCGAGCGGCATCGGCGGCGGCACGCGCCTACGCGACGGCCGATCTCGGAACTGACCGTGCGGCTGCCCGAGCGGCGTGTCGAGCCCGAGACCGTGATCGCCTACCTCGGGCCGACCAATTCCGGCAAGACGCACGACGCGCTCCGCTTTCTGGTCGAGACCGGCAAGGGCGTCTACGCGGCGCCGCTCCGCATGCTCGCGCAGGAGGCGCACCGGCGGCTCGCGGCCGAGATCGGCGAGGAGCGGGTCGGCTTGGTGACCGGTGAGGAGCGCGTCAATCCCGGCGCGCCGATCGTGTGCTGCACGGCCGAGATGGCCCCGGTGAGCGGCGAGACGCTCGTCCTCGACGAGGTGCAGTGGGCGGAGGACGAGGAGCGCGGCTCTGCGTGGACACGGCTTTTGCTCGGCGGCGAGTACCGCCACATCCTGCTGCTCGGCGCGGTCGAGGCGCTGCCGCTCGTGCGGCACGCGTTTCCGCAGGCCGAGATCCGCTTCTTCGAGCGCAAGGCGCCGCTCGACTGGGTCGGCCGCCGGGGGATCAACGGCCTCGGCCCAGGCACGGTCGTCGTCGCCTTCTCGCGGCGCGCCGTGATCGGGCTCGCGGGCGAGTTGAACCAGCTCCATCCGGCGCGCGTCGCGTGCCTCTACGGGGCGATGCCGCTCGCCTCGCGGCGGGAGGAGATCGACCGCTTCATCGCCGGCCAGGCGGAAGTGTGCTGCGCGACCGACGTCCTCGGCCACGGTGTCAACCTGCCGTGCGAGACGCTGCTCTTCGCCGAGACGACGAAGTTCGACGGCAAAGAGCGGCGCGACCTCGAGCCGTGGGAGATCGCCCAGATCGCCGGCCGCGCAGGGCGCTTCGGCTTCCACGAGCGCGGCAATGTCGGCGTCCTCACCGGAGTCCCCTGGGCCGACCCCGATCCAGAGCTCGTGCGCGCGGCTCTCGTCCCACACGTCCCGATCGAGGACGGGCAGCTGGGCTACCGCGTCGTCGACTCGGGCGTCTGCGTCCGCAGCTCTCGGATCTCAACGTGACGCGAGTCGACCAGCTCGAGCCGGCCCTCCACGCCTGGCGTCAGGCGGCGCTGCGCTACTGGAGCGTCGACGGCTGGCTCGAGGTCGAGTCGATCCAACCGCTGCTCACGCGGCTTGATGCGGTGCGCGAGGCGCTGCACCACGCGCGCCGCACGCTCGAGCTCGCGGACGTCTGGAAGCTCGTGCAGGCGCCCGTCGACGAGGACGGTGCGCCGCTGCTCGGCATGCTCGCCGCGGCGGTCGCCGGAGACAAGCCGCAGCGGGCGGTCATCGGCTGGATCCTCGATCCGCACCGCCTCGACGCCGCCGGGCTGCAGGAGGCGGAGCAGGCCGCGCGCGAGGCGTCGATCCTCCGCTGGTTCGCGCTCCAGTACCCGGGCGTCGCCGGCGTCACGATCGAGCGGGCGGCCGCGCTCGAGGAAGCTGCGGCAAGCCGGGTCGTGCGCGAGCTCCGCGCCGAGATCGAGGACCCAACGATCGGCCGCTGCCGCGTCTGCGGCGCGCGGACGGCGCCCTGGGCGGCGCTCTGTGATCGCTGCTTCATGGCGCGCGGCTATCGCGCTCGGCGCTAGCGGAGCATCAACTGCGTGGCGCGGAAGAGCGCCATGGGGCGGCCCTCGTGATCGGAGACGGTCGCGTCCCAGAGCTGCGTCGTTCGCCCGCCGTGGACGAGCTTCGCCTCGCAGGCGATCGTCGCGCCGGGCTGAGCGGTGCGCAGGAAGTTCGTCTTCAGCTCGATGGTCGTGAAGCCGAGGGCGCTCTCGGGAAGGTTGAGGATGCAGCCGTAGCCGCACGCCGAGTCGGCGAACCCGACCACCGCGCCGGCGTGCAAGAAGCCGTTTGGCGCCATGTGCTTCTCCTCGAGCGCGAGACGCGCCCGCGAGAACCCGTCGCCGACCTCGTCGAACTCGATCCCGAGCAGTCCAGGGAACCCCGAGGAGCCCATCTCCTCCAGCTGAGCGAGCGTGACCTCCACGCGGCCGAGCCTACACTTGCCCAACCATGGCCAAGCCAAGTGGAGAGAAGCTGATCGTCGACAACCGCCGCGCGCGGCACGACTACCACCTCTCGGACCGCGTCGAGGCCGGTGTCGTGCTCACGGGCACCGAGGTGAAGTCGCTGCGCGGCGGCGAGGCGACCCTCCAGCAGGCGTACGCGGACGTGCGCGACGGCGAGGCGTGGCTCGTCGGCCTGCACGTGCCCGAGTACACCGAGGGAAACCGCGCCAACCACGATCCCGACCGGCCGCGCAAGCTCCTGCTCCATCGGAAAGAGATCGAGCGCCTCGCCTCCTCGGTCGCGGAGAAGGGCTTCACGCTCGTTCCGACCAAGCTCTATTTCCGGGAAGGCCGCGTCAAGGTCGAGCTCGCGCTCGCGCGCGGCAAGGAGCTGCGCGACAAGCGGCGCGACGTCGCGGCCCGCGACGCACGGCGCGAGATCGAGCGCGAGCTGAAGAGCCTGCGGCGCTAGCTCTTGTCGAGGATGACGACGGGGATCTCGCGGATCCCCTTCGTCTTCTCCTCGTACTCTGCGAAGCCGGGCCAGTTGTGCATCTGCCGCTCCCAGATCTGCTCGCGCTCCTCGCCCGCGGCGACCCGCGCGTGCACGGGGTACGAGTCGGTGCCTATCTCGATGCTCGCGTCGGGATTGGCGATGAGGTTGTGGAACCAGTCGGGATTGTTCGGCGCGCCGCCCTTCGAGGCGAAGATCGCGACCGAATCGGGAGACAGGCGCTGGTAGGCGACGGGATTGATGCGCTCCGTGCCGGTCTTGGCTCCGCGATGGTGCAGGAGCAGCAGGGTGCGGTCTTCGAAGTTTCCGCCGACCCGTCCGTCAGTGCCGCGGAACTCGTCGATGATCTTCTCGTTCCAGTCCGTCATTCTGCGGCCGACGATAGCCAGGGCCGCCTCGTCTACCCGTTACTAGACTCGCGACATGGCTGAGGCGCCGCTCGAGGACCGCGGCTCGGGGCTGGCGCCGGCCGCCGAGGGCTGGTTCGTCGTGAATGTCGCGGACGCCGAGTGGTTGACGTCCGAAGGCGGGGAGCTGCGCCCGTCGGGCTCGGAGTGCTCGTTCGAGACCGCGGCAGCCGAGTTCGCGGAGGTCGGCGTGCGGATCCACGTCTTGCCGCCCGGCGAGCCGAACGGTCTCTACCACGGAGAGTCGCAGCAGGAGGACTTCCTCGTGCTCGTCGGCGAGTGCGTCCTGCTCGTCGAGGGCGAGGAGCGCCGGCTGAAGCAGTGGGACTTCGTCCACTGTCCCGCCTGGACGGAGCACATCTTCGTCGGCGCCGGCGACGAGCCGTGCGTGCTCTTCATGGTCGGCTCGAGAACGGGGGAGTGGAACGTGCGTTACCCGGTCTCGGAAATCGCGGCTTCGCACTCCGCGAGCGTCGAGCGTGAGGTGACGAGCCCCGACGAGGCGTACGGCGGCTCGTTCGAGCCGTCGCGCCGCGCAAGGCCGTCGTACTGGCGCCAACTGCCTTGGGGCTAGTCGCCGCTACCATTCCGGCACAAACATACGGGGGCGACCTGGCTTCGACGTGGTCGATCCATCCGGATGAGCTGCAAGCCGAGGTCGCCGGTTGGCCTCGTAAATCCACCGGCAAAACGCAAGTGCGAAGAACGATCTCGCACTCGCTGCCTAGGGAGACCTAGCGTGGCGACGCCGCCCCGGGATTGCCCGCGGCTCGGAGGCGGCGCCAACGAGCGGGCTAGGCGCAGAGGGAGAGCTGATCGCCCAAAGCGCGACACGTAAGGATCGGCTAGCGCGTCGGTAGGGCGGCTGCACCCCGGCCGGCGGGCGAATCGAAAGGGCAGCCTACGCTTGTAGACGCTCAGCCGGTGCGGCTGCGGACGCGGGTTCGATTCCCGCCGCCTCCACTTTCCCCGCTTGTCTCAGGCTTTTCGTCGGCGAAGATCGGCCAACCACCGGCCTGTTGCAGCGTCGATACATAGATGCGGGCCCTTCTTCTCTCTCCGCTGCTTGCCACAGCCGTCGCGCTCGCCGGTTCGGCGGCGGCACAGAGCTCGGGGCTGCACAACCTCCATCCGTGCGCGGAGGCCGGGTACACATGCGGGACGCTCGACGTCCCGCTCGATCGCGCGCATCCGGCGCGCGGAACCCTGCACCTCCACGTCGGGATGGGCAACAACGTCCACGCGCCGCACGGGGTGCTGCTCGTGCTCTCGGGCGGGCCGGGGCAGCCGGGGCTTCCGATCCTCGACGGCTACGTCGCGACGGCGCTCTCGGCCGAGCGCAATCAGTACCGCATCGTCGTCTTCGACCAGCGCGGGACGGGTGCCGGCGCGCTCGACTGCCACGCGCTGCAGCGCCAGATGGGGAGCTCGGATCTCACGCCGCCGAGCGCGCACGCGGTTCGCTCCTGTGCGCGCAAGCTCGGGTCGCGCCGGCAGTTCTTCGGCACGGACGACACCGTCACGGACATGGAGGATCTACGTCAGGCGCTCGGCGTCGACAAGTGGTCGCTCGACGGGATTTCGTACGGCACGTACGTGGGCGAGCGCTACGGGCTGGCTCATCCGTCGCACGTCTCGAAGCTCGTCCTCGATTCGGTCGTGCCGCAGGTGGGGGAGACCGACCTGGGCGTCAACGGGTTCGCGGCCGTGCGGCGCGTGTTTCACTCCATCTGCGGCAACGGCTGCCTGGCCGACCTCGCAACGGTCGTGCGCCGCGACCACCTCGGGCCGCAGCTGTTCGACGCGCTGACCTTCGACAGCATCGCCGACCCCACGTACCGGAAGTACTGGGACGTTCCCGCGGCGCTGCACGCAGCCGTGCACGGCAACCGGCGGTCGCTCAACGCGTTTCTTGCGGCCGCGTCGCACTACCAGCGCGAGACGACCGCCCCCGAGCTCGACCAGGGTCTGCACGCGAGCACGCTCTGTGGCGACTGGCGCTTTCCGTGGGGCAGCTCGGCCGCGCCGCTCGCCGGCCGCGCCGCGAAGCTCCGAGCCGCGGTCGCGCGGATCCCGGCCAAGAAGCTCTATCCGTTCGACCGCCGGACGGCCTCGGGCAACGGGTTCGTCCGGCAGTGCCTTCCGTGGGCGCCGACCACGCCGACGCCGCTGGCCCACGGCAAGCTCCTCGTCCCGACGCTGATGGTGGAGGGCAACCACGACCTGTCGACGCAGCTGACCTGGGCTCGCCAGCAGCTCGGCCTGACGCCGCACGGGAAGCTCGTCGTCGTGCCGGGCGCGGGACACTCCGTGCAGTCGCGCGCGGTGAGTGACGTCGGCCGGCAGGCGGTCGCGCGCTTCCTGCTCGGCCCGTAGTCCGCGAGCTTCCCTCGTTCGGGTGAGAGGAATGGCCCGACCGGCGGTGCAAATGTCCGCATGCCGGCCGCGATCATCCTCGTCGCCATGACCGCGTTCGCGGAGCAGCTCGATCTCCGCGTCGGCCGGCGGACGCGCGTCTCGCTCGCCGGGCCGTTCCTCGTCGCCGCCGCACTCGTGGGCGGGCCGCTCGTCGGCGCGGCCGCAGGCGCTGCGACCGAGCTGTTCCCGACCGGGGAGCCCCGGCGGAGGCGCGTCGTCTGCGCCTGCGCGGGTGCGCTGCAGGGGCTCGCTATCGGAGTGGTTGGCGACCGGTTCGTGCTCGGCGGCGTCTCGGGCGCGGTGGTGGTCGTGGCAGCCGGTCTGCTGACCGGTTTCGCGCTGAACGGGAGGCTCGTGCTGCGCGCGCTCGGGCGCGGCGCCAGGCTACGCCACGAGCTACGCGCCGCCTGGCGACCGCTTGCGGTTTCGTGGTTCCTGCCGGCGCCGCTCCTCGTCGCGTTCGTCTACCTCTTCCAGACGGCGCCGGGGCTCGCGCTTGCTTTTGCCGCCGGGTTGCTGCTGTGCGCTGCCTGGGCGAATCGATTTCGCCTTCGCCTCGAGCGGACCATCACGGCGGAACGCTCGCGTGCGCGCGTCGATGCGTTGACGAGCGCGCCCAACCGTTACGCCCTCGCGGAAGCCTTGAACGCGGAGCAGGCACGGATCAGGCGAGGCGGGCGGACGGCGGCGGTCTGCTTCCTCGATCTCGATCGCTTCAAGACGGTCAACGACACGTACGGATACGCCGCCGGCGATAGATTGCTCGTGGACGTCCACGAGCGGTTACGTGACCACCTGCGTGCTACCGACCTCGTCTTCCGTTGGGGTGGGGAGGAGTTCGTCGTGCTCGCGCCGCATGTCGAACGGTCGGAGCTCGCCGATTTCGCCGAGCGTCTCCGCCTGCTGCTCGCGACGCGGCCGTTCGCGATCGACGGACGGCCACGCTCGATCACCGGCTCGGTGGGTGCGGTGCTGCTCGACGAGTCACGCCCTGGCCAGGAGGCCCTCGAGGCGGCGAGCCGACTCGTACGGAAGGCCAAGGCGACTCGTAATACGGCGGTCGTCGAGACGGCCGTCACCGCAGCCGCGTAGCTCGGCTCGGCTCTCCGCTCGTGCGCCGGACCGATTGGTCATGGCGTAGCCCTCCCGTTCGGAGGAATCGCTGGCACCATTGCCGGCGTATGAAGTACGTCGCGATCCTCTTACTCGCGTCCGTCTTGTCGGTCACGGCCGCGACTGCCCGCGCCGCGCCGCAGGCGACCGGCGTGGCCCGGCTGACGGCTACGCAACGGCACGAGATCAAGGCCGCGGGCGAGTGGCATCGCGGCTGCCCGGTCTGGATGTCGCAGCTGCGCCTTCTCACCTACCGCTACTACGGCTTCGACCACAAGAGCCACCTCGGCCAGATCGTGGTCAACGCGACGGTCGCGCAGCCGCTCTCGACGGTCTTCGCCAAGCTTTACGGGATGCGGTTCCCGATCCGGGACGGCTCTTTCGCCTCGATGTACGGCCCGCATCCCGACCAGAACGGCGACGTGACTGCGTCCTTCGAGTGCCGCGATGCGGCGGCGTCACCGTGCAGCAGCAGCTCGACCACGCACCACTGGTCGATGCACGCCTTCGGCGAGGCGGTCGACCTCGATCCGCGCGAGAACCCGTACGTCGGCTGCGGCATGACGCGCGACAAGACCGCGCTGTCGTATCTGAAGCGGTCGAATGTTCGGCCGGGGATGGTCACGCCGGCCGTGCGCCAGGCTTTCGCGTCGATTGGCTGGGGCTGGGGCGGCTCGTGGTTCGGCTCCACGAAGGACTACATGCACTTCTCGATCAACGGCCACTAACCAGGGGATTTCGGTGAAGAAGCTTCTGCTCGGCGCAGTGCTCATCGCGGCGACCCTCGTGCCTGCTGCGGCGTCGGCCCGCAGCGCATCGCAGGTCGAGATCGCGCTCGTCCCCCTCCCGAAGTCGGCACTCGGCGCGGCCCGCCGCCCGTTGCCGCTGGCCCGTGACTCAGGCGTCACCTCCAACGCGAAGGAGGCGAGCAGCGCGTCCGGCAACGTGACCGCCAGGACGCTGAAGCGTCTCGGCCGCGTGACCGGATACATGCTCGACTACGGGAACGAGTTCGGTGATGCCCCCGGGATTCGGCAGATCCAGACCGAGATCGAGCAGTACCGCACCGTGGCGGAGGCACGCAAGGGCCTCGATTTCTGGCGTCGCCAGGAACTCGACAACGCGTTCGTGAAGAACCTCGGAATCGACCTGTCCGTCAAGAAACTGGGGCTGTCGGGGATCCCTGGACCTCACTGGGTGTATGGCGGAACATTCGCGATCCAGGGCCTTCCGCCGGTTCACGGGATCGACGCCGAGCTCCAACACGGTCGGTACCTCCTCGACGTGACTGTCTCGGCCAGCTCGACCGTGGCCGCCTCCCAGCTCGTGCCCGGGCTCGCCCGCGCATTCCAGCGGCGGTTGCAGCTAGCCGTCTCAGGCCAGCTGCGGGCGAAGCCGGTACCGCTCCCGCGGCCGCTGAAGCCGGGTCCGCCGCCGCACGGGCCGAAGCCCGCAGCGCTGGTGCTCAGGAAGACCGACCTCGGGGGCGCCACGATCGTCCACAAGGGGTATCTGAGTCCCCAGAGCGCGCTCGACCCGAATGCGTTGTCGGTCTACGAACTGACGATGGCGCAGGCCGGGCCGTTCGCCCTCATGTCACAGCAGATGATCGTCGGCGAGAGCGCGCTCGAGGTCGAGTACTTCGGCTCCATAGCGATGAGCGGTGTCCTCGCCGGTCTGGGGAAAGCGAAGCCGACTCCGGTGGACCTCAGCAGTGTGGGCGGCAACGCACGCGGCGTTACCTTCCAGACGTCGGTGAGCGGTCGCAAGGCGTACGAAACGGTCGTCACGTTGTCGCACGGCGCATATCTCGAGTTTCTCCTCGGCGCAAGCACTTCGGTGTTCGCCGGATCGAGCGTGCAGAGCCTTGCCCAGGCGGCCGCGAAGCGCCTCGACGCGGGGTTCCATTGACGAAGGTCTTGCTCTGCGCCGCGCTCGCCGCGGCTGTCCTCGTTCCGACCGCGTTCGCCGGCCGTTCCCACAGCGTGACGCTTGCGCTCGTCCCGCTGCAGCGTTCGGCGCTCGGCCCGGGGGCGGCCGGGCTCTCGCTCGCGCGCGACTCGGGATCCGTCTCGAACGCCTCCGCGGCATCGCATACGCCCGATGCGACGCCCGGCACCCTCAAGAAGCTTGGCCGCCTCGGCGGCTACGCGCTCGAGTACGGGAACGCGTTCACCGGAGCGGCCGGCCTCACCGACGTGCGCACGGGCATCGACCGGTACAAGACCGCGGCCAATGCGAGGAAGGCGCTCGCCTTCTGGCAGAAGGAGGATGCTGAGCTCAACACGCTCGACCAACCCGGCTTCTCGGTCGTGAACGTCCCCGTGCAAGTCCCGGCCGTCCGCAAGACGAAGAGCTTCGCGTATCTCACGAGCTACAGCGCGTCGAACATCGCTCCCGTCTCGGGCCTCGACGAGCAGATCGCCGACGGGCGCTACGTCCTCGACGTCATCGTTACTGCCGGTTCGGCGGCGACGGCCGAGACGCTGGCGCCGCAGCTCGCGACCAAGCTCGACGGACGGCTTCGACTCGCGCTCAGGGGACGGCTGCACGGGAAAGCCGCCAAGCTGCCGAAGCTCAAGGCCGGACCGCCTTCGGGTGGCCCGGATCTCTCGGTGCTGGCGCTGCGCAAGACCGATCTCGTCGGCAAGGCGACCGTCAACAAGGCCTACGTCGTCGACCCGGCTGCGGTCTCGGACTACAGCGTCTTCATGCTTCCGGCCGGCCAGTTCGGCGCGCTCGACCAGGAGATCGAGTGGTACCCGGCGGCCAATGAGGCGAGCTTCTTCGCCGACTTCGAGAACGCAGCCGCGTTGGCCGGGAAAGGAAGCACCGCACTCGACTTCGGCAGCCTCGGTGACGGAGCCCAGGGAAGCGTCACCGAGGGAGCGTCGCTCAGCACGGGGGTCGTGGTCTTCTCCAGTGGCAATCTGGCCGAGTTCATCTTCCTGGGCGCACAGGGCTCGATCGACACCGGCGACGTCATGGGCATCGCGCAGACCGCCGCGAGCCGGATCGACGCGGCCGGGCTGGGTAGCTAGAAGCCGGGCAGCTAGCTAGGCGCCGACGACCTGGACGAGCCAGCGTCGGTCGCGCTCGCGGTCGAGCTCGATGAAGAGGACGCGCTGCCACGTGCCCAGCTGAAGCTCGCCTTCGCGCACGGGTACCGATTCCCCAGCGGTTCCCAGCAGCATCGCCATGCAGTGCGAATGGCCGTTGCCCTGGTCCATGTCCTCGGGGCAGATGTTCTCGGTGCGCCGGTCCCAGTCGTCGTGCGCGTAGTAGCTGTCGCTCGGCACGAGCCGGCGCAGCAGATCGCAGAAGTCCTCGAGGAAACCGGTCTCCAACTCGTTGACGCGCACGCAACAGGTCGTGTGCGGCGAGTAGATGCAGGCGATCCCTTCGGTAACGCCGCTCTCGCGTACCGCGTTCTTCACGTCCTCGGTGATGTCCGTGGCGGTGAGCCCGCCGGCGGTGCGCAGGCGCGTCTCGTGCTGGAAGACCTTCATCGCGGACGCCATTCTGCGGGAATCGTTACCCGACCGGTGGGTGCAACCACCACACCCTCAGTGGATCCTGCGGGTTCGCAGGTCTGTGCCGCGACCCACCTGGCGGGGCGCGGCACATCGACCGAGTGGAAAGCGGAGCGGACGAAGCGGTAGAACATGGGCCCGCCTGGATTCGAACCAGGGACCAACGGATTATGAGTCCGCTGCTCTAACCAGCTGAGCTACGGGCCCGCCGGTCAGGCCGAGCGTATCGCCCGCCGCAGCGAGAGCCAGAGGATCGGCGGAACGGCGACGGGAAGCAGCCACCATGCTGTGATGTCCGCGGCGGCGAGGATCGCGGTCGCGCCGATCGCGGCGACGACGAGCACGGCGACAAGCCAGTCGTCGCCGATCACGAAGTCCCACCAGAAGCGGCCGAAGGCTGCGAGCCGCTTCACGCCGTTACCGCCTCGAGCCGCTCGCGCCGCAGCAGCCGCACGAGCAGGAACGACCAGAGCAAAACGAAGGCGAGCACACCGAGAATCGCGGCGTCCGAGCCGGGCCAGTCCGCGCCTGCGCCTTCGACCGACCAGAAGATTCCGAACGTGGTCAGCATCGCGCCGACCGCGAACTTCATCGCGTTCTCGGGAACCCGGGCGAGGGGCGCGCGCACCGCGATGCCGACGCCGGCGACGAGCGCGAGCGCGCAGGCTGCACCAGCGGCCGCGAGCGGGATCGACCCCTGGGCGCTGCCGAACGTGAGGACGATGAAGACGACCTCGAGGCCCTTCAGGAGCACGCCCTTGAACGCGAGCGTGAACCCGTACCAGTCGACTCCCGCGCGCTCGACGTGAGCGGCTCCTTGGGCCTCTGCCAGTTCCCGCGAGAAGATCGCGTCCTCGTCGTGCAGCGCCTTGTAGCCGCTCGCACGCAGAATCGCCTTGCGCAGCCATTGCAGGCCGAAGATCGAGGAGCAGCCCGCCCACCACGAGCCGCAGCCCGTTGAGTGGGATCTTCGTCAGCGCCGGCCCGAGCACCGCAACCACGACTGCGAGCACGACTGTCGCTGCGCCGAGGCCGGCGAGCGACGAGCGCCAGCCCGGGCCAGCCCAGCAGCGAGCACGATCGTCAGCGCCTCCACGAACTCGACCCCGCTCGCGAGGAAGGCGGAAAGAAAGAGGAAGGTGTCGCCAGTGCTCATCAAAGACCCCAGTGATCCTTGAACTGAGGGTAGCCGGGCGCGTCGTCCGCGCTCGCGGCAGCGGTCGCGACGTCGGCCGGATACGTACGCAGGCCCTTGAACAGCAGCCACGAGCTGGCGCCGAGCGGGAGGATCATGACGAGGAACGTCCACTGCAGACCCGAGCGACCGCCGCCGAAGACGTGGTCGAGACTGCGCCGAAGAGGAGTGGAGCGAGGGCCATCGCGAGCGAGCGCAACATTGTCCGCACCGCTTCGGCACGCCCCCAGAGAAGCGGCGGCATGATGTCGAGCCGCGCCGCATCGAGCGGTGGGTTCTGCATCCCGAGGAAGAACGCCGCGGCCACGAGGTACGGCACCGCAGTCACCGCTCCCCGTGTGATGAGGGCCGGCACGAACAGGGCGGTCGTCAGCGCAGCGGCAATGGCCGGCGTCAGGACGCGGGCGTTCAGCAGCCCTCGCTTGAGCAGCCGGTCGCCGAGCTGGCCGCCCGGCCAGGACGCCGGCGAGGGAGCCGAGCCCGACCACGAGCAGGAGCGAGCTCGCAGCGCCTGGTCAATTCCGTACTGCTCCTTGGAGAACTCGAGGCCGAACGTCTGCAGGCCGGCGAGGAAGTAGTAGCCGCAGACACTCGCAGCGATCAGAACGACATTCGTGCGCACCCGCAGCACGTAGCGGGTTGCGCTCGCGAGCCCCATGCGCCGCGCCGTACCCGGGTCGATGACGAGCTCGGGATCCGGCACGACGCCGTGCTCGCGCGCGAGCCGTTGCGCGTCGGTCTCGGTCGTCGTCTCGTCGGCCTCCGGGACCGGCGGGGGCTCGGAGTCGTGCGCGAGCACGCCCTTCCCTCCGCGTTCGGGCTCGCGCAGGCGCCAGACGACGACGGCGAGCACGAAGGCCGGCAGAGCGAGGATGACGAATGCGGCCCGCCAGGAAAGGGCCGCGATGTTGCCGGTCACCGCGAAGCCGACACCGGCGCCGACATATTCGCCCGCGAGGATGGTGCCGTAGATCCGCCCGCGCTCCCAGTTGCCGAACCAGTCGCCGACGAGGGAGGCGACCATCGGGCCCGCCGAGGCGGTCACCGCGCCGAGGAAGAGGCGCGCCCCGAGAGCAGGTGCTCGAAGTTCGCGGCGGTCGCACTCCAGAGCATCGCGAAGCCCCAGAGGACGATGGTGAAGCCGAGCACCCGCGTTCGCGTGACGCGGTCGGCGAGAACGCCGAACGGCAGCGCTGCCACCGCGCCGACGAGGGAGCTGACCGCGACGAGCAGGCCGATGTCCGTGTTGGTGATGTGCAGGCCCGGCCGGAGCTCGCTCGCCGAGGCGCCGACCGTCGCGGCGTCGGCGCCGCTCAGCCCGAGGATCGCGGCGAGGACGATGATGACGTGGGTGCGCTCTTCGCCTCCGAGCGCGATCGTCAGGCGCCGGGCAAAGGCGTTCGCCGCGGCGGATCCGATGGCAATGGCGTCGGTGAGGACGCGACCCGTGCGGGATTCGTCGCTGCTCACGCCACCATGGTGGCAGTCGCGTCTACGGTCGGTGTCAGACGTCCCGGCGGACGAGCAGCACGGCCGCGATCAGGAGCGCGGCGGCGCAATACCCGACGAAGACGAGTCCACCCGTGACAGGCCTGAGGGTGTGCGCGGCGTGATGGAGCGCGAAGATCTGCCGTCCCGCCTCGCTCGGCAGGTACTGGGTGATCGCGTGGTTCCAGCTCGTCGGGAGCGTGAACATCAGCGGCGGCAGGACGAAGAAGATCGCGGCGAAGGCCGCGATTCCGCCCGCCGTGTTCCGCACGATCGCCCCGATCGCAAGCGCGAAGATCCCGACGAGCACCACGTAGACCGCACCGCCGACCACCGCCCGCGCGACGCGGGGGTGCCTGGAACGAGATCTGGAGCTGCGGGATGTTGTGGAGAATCGCCTGGCTCGCGAAGAAGCTGATGAGCACGGCAGGGAGCACGAGGACGAAGGAGACGACGGCGTAGTCGATGACCTTTGCCCACAACACGGAAGCCGTTTCGGTACGGCGGTGAAGGTCGAGCGGATCGAGCCGGTCGAGTACTCCGCGCTGATCAGCAGGACGCCGAGGACTGCGATCGCGGACTGCGCGACGTTGACGCCGGCCAGTGCGATGTCGAGCGGATGCCTTCCGGCGCGATCGGACGGCGACATCGAACCCCAGTGCGACCGCGTGACGAAGGAGAAGAGCACGGGGAAGAGGATCGTGAGCAGGATGCCGACGCCGAGCGACCACAACGTGGATCGCACCGAGCGGAGCTTCGTCCACTCCGAGAGGAGAACGCGTTGGAACGCCACCCGGCCCGTCGTCTAGAACCTCGGGAGCCGCACGTTGGGGGTCACGGCGCTCATGCGACCGCCTCCTCCAGCTCCGCGGCGAACTCGACGTCGTCGCGGGTGAGGTTGATGAACGCCTCCTGAGCGAGGCCTGCTGCGGTGTCAACTCGTGGAGGACGATCCCGGCGGCTGCGGCGGCATCGCCGACCTGCTCCGGGGTCAGCCCGTGCACCTCGAGCGCGCCGCGCTCGGCGGGGTCGAACGAGATCCCAGGGCCGGCAAGCTCCGTCCGAACCGCTCGAGCTCGGGCGAGCGGACGAGCACGACCTTCTGCGAGGCCCGCGCCACGAAGTCGTCGACGCTCGTGTCGGCGATGAGCTTGCCGCGGCCGATCACGATCAGGTGGTCGGCCGTGAGCGCCATCTCGCTCATGAGGTGGGACGAGACGAAGACGGTGCGACCTTCGGCGGCGAGGGCCTTGAGGAGATTGCGCACCCAGTGAATGCCTTCCGGGTCGAGGCCGTTTCCGGGCTCGTCAGCATCACCGTCTTCGGGTCGCCGAGCAACGCCTGCGCGATGCCGAGCCGCTGGCCCATGCCGAGGGAGAACTGGCCGCTGCGCTTTCGCGCGACCTCGTGGAGGCCGACGAGGTCGATGAGCTCCGAGACGCGCTGCTTCGGGATTCCGTGCGTCTGCGCGAGCGCGAGCAAATGGTTGTACGCCGAGCGGCCGGTGTGGACGGAGCGCGCCTCAAGCAGCGCACCGACCTCGTGCAGCGGCGAGGCGTGGTCGCGGTAATGGCGACCGTTGACGGCACATCACCGCCGTTCGGGGCGTCGAGGCCGAGGATCAGGCACATCGTCGTCGACTTGCCCGAGCCGTTCGGTCCCAGGAAGCCGGTCACGATGCCGGGACGCACGGTGAAGCTGAGCCCGTCGACCGCCCGCTCCGGTCCGTAGTCCTTCGTGAGGTCGCTGGCCTCGATCACGGGTTGAAAGTAGCCGTCCTTGGTGAGCGTGTGGTGAGGATGTAGGCGTGACAGTCGGCTTCTTCGTCTCCACGGACACGATCGATACGTGGCTGGAGTCCTACGGCTACCTCGTGGTATTCCTGCTCGTGATGCTCGAGAGCATCGGCCTGCCGGTTCCGGGCGAGACGGCGCTGATCGCGGCGGCGCTCTACGCAGGCACGACGCACAAGCGAGATCGGCGTGATCGTGGCCGTCGCGGCGGCCGCGGCGATCATCGGCGACAACATCGGCTACTCGATCGGCCGGTACGGCGGCGCGAAGCTGCTTCTCCGCTACGGCCACAAGATCCACCTGCACGAAGGCCGGCTCAAGATCGGAATCTGGCTTTTCCGCCGTCACGGCGGCAAGGTCGTGTTCTGGGGCCGCTTCGTCTCGATCCTCCGCACGTGGGCGGCGTTCCTGGCCGGCGCTAATCACATGGAATGGCGTCGCTTCCTGGTCTTCAATGCCGCAGGCGGGATCGTCTGGGCCACGATCTACGGCGTCGTCTACTACGTGTTCGGCGCGACCCTGAAGAAGCTCAGCACGACCATCGACGTCACGATCGGGATCGGCTCGGTTGTGCTCCTTGTCGCCTTCGTCGTCTGGACGCGGCGCAAGGAGGGCGAGCTGCAGAAGCGCGCCGAGCGGGAGATCGAAGGGTCCGTCGCCGAGGAGCTCGGTCAAGAGGAACGCTCCGCGTAAGCTGGGAGCATGTTCCCCTTCACGAAGAAAACCGAGCAAGTCACGCCCGAAGACGCGCTCCCCGGGCGCGAGACTCCGCTACAGGTCCCCGAGCGGCACGAGGTGCTCGGCACGCCGCTCCAGCCGCCGTTTCCGGAGGGTATGGAGCAGCTCGTGGTCGGGATGGGCTGCTTCTGGGGCGCCGAGCGCGTGTTCTGGCAGGCCGACGGCGTCTACACGACCGCGGTCGGCTACGCGGGCGGCTACACCCCGAACCCCACCTACGAAGAGGTGTGCAGCGGGCGCACCGGCCACACGGAGGCCGTGCTCGTCGTCTTCGACCCGGCCGTCCTCTCGCTCGAGGGCGTGCTGCGCCTCTTCTGGGAGAACCACGACCCGACGCAGGGGATGCGCCAGGGCAACGACCAGGGCAGTCAGTACCGCTCGGCGATCTACTGGGCGAACGACGCGCAGCGCGCTGCCGTGGAGGCGTCGCGCGACATGTTCCAGGCGGAGCTCACTCGCGCCGGCTACGGCGAGATCACGACGGAGATCGCCGAGGCAGGGCCGTTCTTCTACGCCGAGTCGTACCACCAGCAGTACCTCGCGAAGAACCCAAACGGGTACTGCGGTCTGGGCGGAACCGGCGTGGCCTGCCCCGTCGGACTTCCGACGTCGTAGCGCCACTCGGTCAGGCCCGCCCAGGAATTGACAGGGCCGCGAAGTAGATGTTGAGTCATTGCATTCCCCGCGAGTGGCGGGGGCCACAAGGAGGGATAGATGCAGCGTTTCCTGATCTTCGTCGGGGTCGCGGTTGTCGCGGCGGCCATGTATGTGGCTGCGTCGCCGGCCTCTCAGCAGGCGAAGGCACCATCGGCGAAGCAGTTCAATGCGCTCAAGAAACAGGTTGCGGCGCTGAAGAAGGACGAGACGGCGGTCAAGAAGCTGACCGTCGCACTCGCGCAGATCGTCGGGGGGTGTTACCTCGACAGCAACGCCAACCTCGTGACTCTGCCGGTGAGCGAGTTCGGCAACACCAGCTCGGGCTTCGTGTTCGGGGCGCCCAACACGAACACGGGCCAGACGGCCAGGAGTGCGCTCGACGTCAACGCGTCGAGCCCGACCGAGGACCTTCAGGAGGTCAATCCGTCGTGCCTCAGCTCCAGCGGACTGAAGCACGGCACGGGTCGCGCGGGCGTCAGTCGCCTGCGGCTCTGGGCCGGGCACACCCGCTGAACCTGTGAGGGGAGGGCGGCCTGGCGCCGCCCTCCCCGTTCACTTCCTCCCTAGGCGGCGAGCTCCGCCTCGTGCAGGCGGTAGAGCTCCGGCTCGCAGGCCTCGAAGCCGTCGACGACATCGGGGTCGAACTGAGCGCCGCGGCAACGGTGGATCTCCTCCGCGGCCGCGTCCCAGCTGACCGAAGCGCGATACGGGCGCTGGTCGGTCATCGCGTCGAGCGAGTCGACGACGGCGAAGATCCGTGCGCTGAGCGGGATGCTCTCCTCGGAGAGCCTGTCTGGGTACCCGTTCCCGTCCCATCGCTCGTGGTGGGAGCGGATGACGCGCGCGCCTTCCTGGTTGAGAAGCGGTACGTGTGCGAGCAGCCGCTCGCCGAGCTCGGCGTGTTCCTGCATCCGCCGGCGTTCGGTCGCGGTGAGGCGGCCGGGCTTGAGGAGGATCCCGTCGGGGATCCCGATCTTGCCGACGTCGTGCAGCAGGAAGCCCCATTCGAGGCTCGGGTCGTCGAGCAGGCGCGGGGCGACCTCGAGCGTGAGCCTCGTCGCGTAGGACGTGACGCGGCGCGAATGCCGGCTCGTGCCGAAGTCCCGCGATTCGAGCGCCGACGCGAGCACGGCGACGGTCTGAGCGTAGGCCTCGGTCAGCAGCTGGTGCTGGCGGCGGCCGATCTCGATCAGCCGGTTGAGGTCGGCCGCGTCGACGACGTCGTGGCGAGTGTCGACCAGATCCGGGCCGTTCGGTATGAGAGGTGTGACGAGTGCGATCAGCTCGAGCGGGCTGAACGGCTTGCGTAGGAATGCCTCTGCTCCGGCGGCCTTCGCCGAGCGTCCGGCCTCCTCCGAACCGCTGATTGCAACGATCGGAAGACGGCTCGTCTGTGGCGTCTCGCGTAGCCGTTCGAGGTAGAAGATCCCATCGATTCCCGGCAGCCCGATGTCGAGCAGGATCGCGTCCGGGCGGCTTTCGACGAGCGCGCGCTCGGCCTCGATCACGTCGTACGCGACGTCCACCTCGAACCCCTCGAGCTCGAACGTTGTCTTGACCAGCTCGCAGAGCAGCCGGTCGTCATCGATGACGAGAACCCGACGTGTGCGGCTCATTTTCGAACCCCCTGAATTGCTGACGGCAACTACTGCTGTGTGTGTCGGCAGGCTCGGCGGCCGCGATGAGAGGGACGTTTCGGCGCCGTGGAGGGAGTGGGAGGACTTTCTACCGAAACCTTATGTCGGGGCCGGACAGGTTCACCCGTTGGGGTGACATAGCGTCGCCCGCGGCGCCGGTGTTGCGGACCGGCGCCGCAGGCGTGACGACGAGGAGAGACGCGCTCGCCGGGAGGAGTGCGCGCCGCATCCTGGCGCTGATACGTCGCCGAGGCCCTCGACCGTCACACCATTCGCACGGTCGCGCTAGCGGGCTCCCTTGCTGACCACGACATCGATCGTCCCGTTCACCGTCTCGATCCGCGGCTGAGCCGCGCCGGTTCACCCGGAGCGGGTGATGCCGCCGGCGACCGGGAGCGCGATATCGTGGTACCCCAGATGGACGGTCCCGGCGCCAAGTTCTGGTTCAAGATGGCCGGTCTCCTCGTGCTCGGGGGGATCGTGCTCTTCATCTTCCTGGCCCTCTTCGTCAAGGCGATCTTCGCCTGGGGCTTCCTGGCCGCGCTCATCGTCCTCGCAGTGCTGGCGTGCAGCTTCGGCTGGTTCGTCGACCGCAGAAACGCCGGAGCCCGCTAGGACCGACGAGCTGCGCTACTGCAGGCGTTCGGCCAGGTAGCGGATCGCGATCGGGTACCGGTACTCGATCCCGCCGTGACCGGCGTCGAAGAGCTCGAAGAAGACATCGGTAATGCCCAGCGCCTCGAGCTCGCGTCGGAACGCGTCGGCGCCGAGGTCGAGGAACCACTCGTCACGCTTGCCGGCGTCGATGTAGATCGCGCGCTGGCTGCGGAGCGCCTCGGCGTGGCGGCGCGCCATCCGCACCGGGTCCCACGCGAGCCAGCGCTGCCAGACGTCGTCGCGCAGCATCCCGGTCGCGGTCTCGAACGGCAGGTCGACCGAGCCGTCCTCGTTCGCCGAGTAGCACGCCGCCATGGCGTACGTGTTGAGCAGGATGTGGTCGAAGCTCTTCGTGAACGCCGGCCGTGAGCGGAAGTTCTCCCAGAAGCGCTCGTACGACCCGTCGAACTCGTCCCGCAGGATTCGCGCCGTGTCGCGGAACTCGGGCAGGTAGCAGAGCTCGAAGAGCGCGTCGCCGGAGTGCGTCGCGAGCCCGCCGAACACGTCGGGCCGCAGCATGGGCACGACCATGGCGCCGTAGCCGCCGCTCGACTTGCCCGTCAGGCCGCGGTGCGCGGCCTCGGGGAGCGTCCGGTATCGCTCGTCGACGAACGACACACACTCCTCGCAGAGGTACTCGCCGTAGCGCCCGGTCCCCGGCGAGTCGATGAACTGCGAGCCACCGTAGGACGTCCAGGCGTCAACGAATACGACGATCGCCGGCGGGCAGTCGTCCTCCGCGAACAGCGTGTCGATCCGCTCGGGCGTGCTCGGGCGGAAGGCGGTGCGGTTTCGCCACATGTCGAGCTGCCCGGTCATCCCCTGGATCAGATAGATCGACGGGAAGCGGCGATCGGGCTCGGCGTCGTAGGCCGGCGGGAGGTAGACCCACAGCGGTCGGACGTGCGGATCGCCTAGCGGGTTGTCGCGCAGCAGCTCGCTCTCGATCTCGAGCTCTTCGAGACGCCCCACCGGCTCCCGCGACCACGGCTCCATGGCCTTCTTCTATCAGGTCGCTCCTGGCTAGACTCACTGTCATGGCCGAGTACGGGACGATGCGGGTGAAGAGCGGGCTCGCCGAGATGCTCAAGGGCGGCGTGATCATGGACGTCGTCGACGCCGAGCAGGCGAAGATCGCCGAGGAGGCGGGCGCTTGTTCGGTGATGGCGCTCGAGCGCGTTCCCGCGGACATTCGCCGCGACGGCGGCGTCGCGCGCATGTCCGACCCCGACAAGATCCAGGAGATCCAGGAAGCGGTCTCGATCCCGGTCATGGCGAAGTGCCGCATCGGCCACTTCGCCGAGGCGCAGATCCTGCAGGCGCTCGAGATCGACTACATCGACGAGTCGGAGGTGCTGACGCCCGCCGACCTCGAGCACCACGTCGACAAGTGGAAGTTCACCGTTCCCTTCGTCTGCGGCTGCACGAACCTCGGCGAGGCGTTGCGCCGGATCGCGGAAGGCGCTGCGATGATCCGCACGAAGGGCGAGGCCGGCACCGGCGACATCGTCAACGCGGTCACGCACATGCGCTCCGTCTTCGGCCACATCCGCAAGCTCGGTGCGCTGCGCGAGGAGGAGCTGTACGCAGAGGCGAAGGAGCTGCGCGCCCCGTACGAGCTCGTCAAATGGGTCGCCGAGAATGGGAAGCTCCCGGTCGTGACCTTCACCGCCGGCGGCATCGCGACCCCCGCCGACGCGTCGCTCTGCATGCAGCTCGGCGCCGACGGCGTCTTCGTCGGCTCCGGCATCTTCAAGTCGGGCGACCCGGAGCTGCGCGCGAAGGCGATCGTCGAGGCGACCACGCACTTCGGCGATCCGGAGATCCTCGCCCGCGTCTCGGCCGGTCTCGGCGAGCCGATGGTCGGCATCTCGACGCAGTCGCTCGACCCGAGCGAGTTGCTCGAGACGCGCGGCTGGTAACAGCTCCGGCTCCTATTCCGTCCGACGCGGAGCGGATGATCCGCCCGCGATGCATCCGCGCAAGCCGGTCTGGAAGACCTCGTCGTTCCTCGTCTATACGGGCGGGCTGACCGTCCTCGGCGCGACGGTGCTCGCGCTGGCGTACCTGAACGGCCACTTCGGCAAGGGCGCGCTGACCGGCTGGGCGGTGCTCATGCTCGTCGTGCTGCGGTTCATCGCCGAAGTGCTGCGCCTGCGGGGGCGCTGGGTCGCGGGCGGGATCTTCAGCTTCGCGTCAGTAATCGCGTGGGGAGCCTTTCTCGGTCTCGCGTGGTGGTGGTTCGGCTGGCTCCACAACTGGAGCTCGGCCTTTGGTGGCTGGTCGCTCGCGCACCTTTCGCTCGAGTTCCTGATCCTGGTGGCGGCGGGTGCCGAGATGCTGCGCTCGGGCTTCCCGTTCATCGCGCTCATCTCCACGGTCGTCGGCTGGTTCTTCGTCACCGACTTCATCTCGAATGGCGGCACGTGGACGTACATCGTGTCGCTCGCGATCGGGCTCCTCTACCTGCTCGCGGGCAGCGTCAGCCGGGCGCCGGCCGCGTTCTGGCTGCACCTCGTCGGCGGCCTGCTGATCGGGGTGTCGCTCCTTCACTGGTGGCACGCGAGCACGTTCGACTGGGCGCTCATCTCGGCAGTGGCCTTCGTCTTCGTCGGGATCGCGTACGTGACGAGGCGCTCGAGCTGGGCTGTTCTGGCCACGATCGGGTTCTTCGCCGCGACGATCCACTTCGTCGGCAGCTCGCCGACCTCAGTTGCCGAAGGGCCGTTCGGTCTCGGCAGCGGGGGCGGACAGGAGTGCACGAGCACGCCGACCGGGCAGGTCTGCCACTCGATCGGCTCGACCGCGCCTTCGGTCCCTTCCTGGTCGTGGGCGCTCGCGTTCGGGCTCCTCGGCTTCTGGCTCGTCCTTCTCGGCCTCATCGGCCGGCGCCCGGCGACCGCTGCGCCAGCCGTGTCGCCCGCCGCCTGAGCCTCGTTACCATCGAAGCATGGAGAAGCCGCTCAGGATCGGTGTCCTGGCCATGCAGGGGAACTTCCGCGAGCACGCGGCTGTGCTGCGGCGCCTCGGTGCCGAGCCGGTGGAGATTCGGCTGCCCGAGCAGCTCGACGGGCTCGCTGGGCTGATCATCCCCGGCGGCGAGTCGACGACGATCGGCCGGCTGATCCGGCTGTACGGGCTCGACGACGCGGTGCGCGAGTTCGGCGGGCCGATCTTCGGGACGTGCGCGGGGATGATCGTCCTCGACCGCGACCACCTGGGACTCGGCGATTACGCAACTCGGCGCAACGCGTTCGGCCGCCAGGTGCGGAGTTTCGAGGCGGATCTCGACGTGGGGGACGGAGACGAGCCCCTGCGCGCGGTCTTCATCCGCGCGCCGTGGCTCGAAGAAGCGGGACCGGACGTCGAGGTTCTCGCCCGGCTCGACGGCCATGCGGTGCTGGCGCGCGAGGGCAGGCTCCTTGTCGCCGCCTTCCACCCGGAACTGACCGACGACACGCGAGTGCACGAGCGGTTCTTGAACATCGTGCGAGAGGAGAACGGTGTCCGGGCATAGCAAGTGGTCGTCGATCAAGCACAAGAAGGGCGCTGCCGACGCCAAGCGCGGCAAGCTCTTCTCCAAGCTGACCCGCGCGATCATCGTCGCGGCCAAGGAGGGGGGACCCGACCCGACCGCGAACCTCTCGCTCCAGAACGCAGTGGAAAAGGCGAAGGCCGCCTCGATGCCGAAGGACAACATCGACCGCGCGATCGCCAAGGGCGCGGGCACCGACTCCGACTCCGCCGCCTACGAGACGGTCATCTACGAGGGCTACGGCCCCGCGGGCGTCGCGGTGATCGTCGAGTCGCTCACCGACAACCGCAACCGGACGGCGGGCGAGGTGCGACACACCTTCGACAAGAACGACGGCAACCTCGGCACTCCCGGTTCGGTCGCGTGGCTGTTCGAGCGGCGCGGGCTGGTGCTCGTCCCGGCGGACGGCACCGACGAGGACGAGCTGATGCTGGCGGCTGCAGACGGCGGCGCCGACGACGTCTCGCTCGACGGCTCCTCCTACGAGGTTCTCTCAGCCGGAGAGCAGCTCGCCGCGGTTCGGGAGGCGGTCGCGGGCGCCGGCTTCGAGATCGAGTCGGCCGAGTTGACGATGCTCCCGAAGACGACGGTCGCCGTCGAGGACGAGAACGAGGCGAAGAAGATCCTGCGCCTGATCGACCAGCTCGAGGAGAACGACGACGTGCAAGAGGTGTATGCGAACTTCGACATCCCCGAGCGCGTTCTCGAAAGCGTGGCCGGCTAGCACCGTCCGCGCTTCTCGGTCGCGGGGATCTGAACCCAAGCGACGTTCTCCCTCACGGCGCACTTCGCCGACGGCACAACTGCCGTCGACAAATGCCCTGTGTGTTAGCTCGAAGCCTCGGCGGCTGCGTGAGCAGGTTCGCGACTGGCTGCTGCCTGGCGCCCCGGTTACGATTTACCTGGTGAGCGTGTTCGAGAACGCCGCGGTGAAGCGGAGGATTTCCTCTTGGGAGGATCGCCACCGCGTCTTCTATGCGCTGCGGGACCCGGTCGTGAGGGGCTTTCTCCTGGTTCTGGTGGTTGTCGCCGCCGTGGTGCTGTTTCTGGTTCTGCGAGGGCCGGGCCGCGAAGCCTTCACGTTCGGTCCGGCGATCACGCGGCTTCCAGATGTCGGGTCGGGGGCGGTCATCGAAGGCGTACCGTCGCGGCGGGGAGGCTCTCCGGCGGCGGTAGCGCGAGAAGCCGACAGGATCGCAGTCTCGAACCCCACCGTCGCCCGGCTCGTGCGGCTCGGCGACGGCGCGCGGGTTGGGAGCGTAGGCGGCTCGAGAGCGCGGGGAAGGGGGACAGCTTGGCTCGGGTACAAGCTGAAGCGCCCCGTCGCGGTCGACGCGGATCTGCCGTATGTCGTGGTTCCTCCCGATGGGCCGGCTCACGGAACCTGCGTCAGTCCCTATGCCGCCGGTTGGGCTCACCTCCGAGCAACGGGCGTGACCGCGCTGTGGGTGATCGTCGACCTCCGCCGCGACGAGGTCGTGCAAATCTCGACCAACGCGAGGCAGGGCCGAGTCAGCCCCGTCGCCGGGAAGCCCTACCCGACCTGCAACGAGGACCAGCCAGGCTGAGGGGCGCCAGCCTGGTCAAGCCCTAAGGAGTCGGAGATTCGGCGGCGAGGAACTCGCGGGCGATGCGCCAGGCGCCGTCAGCCTCCCAGCGCAGCACGATGAGAAAGCGCAGCGTCACGGGACGTTCGTCCTGGACGCAGGTGAAAAGTCCGCACCCATACGCGAGGTCGTCGCGCGCCTCGATTATGGAAGGCGTGATCGTCACCGAGCGAAGCAGCGCGCCGCTCTCGAGTCGTCGAAGCATCTCCTCGCGTCCCTGCACGAGCGGCGCCCCGGGCATGGCGAACGTCGCGTCCTCGGTGTAGATGTAGGCGCGCTGTCGCGGATCAACGTCTTCGAGAGCCGGAATGAACCCCTGCAGCGCCGCCGCGATAGCCGCGACCTCGTCGGGCGCCGTCGTATCCGTAGCTCTGGTCACCGACACCGATCGTGAATACGGCCGGGGGGATTCGCAAGGTCTTGCTCGGCTGGGCCAGTGTTCGGGAATGACCCCTGAGCAAGCAGCTGTCCCTAAGGCCCGCGTCTGCCTTTGCTGACCACAAGGTCGATCGCACCGTGCAGGCGCTGCCAATGCGGCGTCGGATTCTGAGAAATGACTTCCCCAAAGTTGATGTTCGAGCTGGAGTAGGCGTAGCGGACCGTCCCGACTTTGCACCCACGCTCGCGGAGGTTGCTTTTCGCCATCGCGAGGGGTTGGTCAATCACCCGGTTCACTATGCAGGGAATCGGTTTGGGGTTGAACGTCACCTGGACGGAGGTGGGGTCGGTCGGACCCTGGCCCGCCTGACAGACACCCGGTTGCTTTTCTGCGGGAGGACAAGTGTTCGCGAAGCCGCCGAACACAGAGCCGAGCGATCCCGGCGCTCCTGACGGGTTCGCGGTCATCCACGGGGCAACGCCGACCTGGAACTGGGCCGAGCAGGTGCCTTGCGGCGGGTTGGAAGGGTCGACGTTCGTGCAAACGATCCCTGCCGGATCACTTGTGACGAGTCCTGTCCCCGTCCCTGCGAACGTGACGGTGAGCGTCCACGTCCCGGTCGCCGTCGACGACGCCGAAGCGTCGGCGGACGCGCCGACAACGACGAGCACACAAACAGCCAGGAACACCCGCAAAACGGACATCGTCAGTCCCTCCATTTCTAGGCGGCGGCTTCTAGTGTCAGTTTCACAGGCAGGTGGGCCGCGAAGGTCAGGCCCCCGTAATTTCCGGCAAGCGAGTCTGAGGCTCTCGTCTGGGCGAGCGTCCTCTCACCTGACGGAGCGCTGTCTCCGAGCGTCCCGCATCCGGTTGCGGCTCGAACAGGATTCGTCCGACCGGGTCCGTAGCTTTCACCCGTGAAGGTCGTAGGCATCGATCCGGGGACTGCTGCTTGCGGGTACGGAATCGTCCAAGAAAGCGGAGGCCGCCTCAGGGAGCTGGGCCACGGCTGCTGGTCGACTCCCGCCGGCCAGGACGTCGTCGTCCGTTTGAAGACGATCCACGACGCGGTGGCGGAGCTCATTGCCGAGCACGCCCCGGATGCGGTGGCGCTCGAGGAGTCGTACGTCGGCGCCGACGCCCGCATCGCGCTCTCCGTCGGGCAGGCACGCGGCGCCGTGCTCGTCGCGGCCGCCAACGCGGGACTTGATTGCCGCGAGTACGCGCCGGCCAGCGTCAAGCAGGCGATCTGCGGCTACGGACGCGCCGAGAAGGCGCAGATGCAGCGGATGGTGAAGATGATCCTCGGGCTCGCCGAGGAACCGACCCCGCACCACGCCGCCGACGCGCTCGCGGTCGCGATCTGCCACGCGCTCGCGCCGCCGCTTCTACGCGCAGTGGGGTAGAGGGAACGTCCGTTCCCGTGCGTAGATTGTCCGCATGATCGCGCGCCTTCGCGGCAAGCCGGCTGCCAACACACCCGAGGGGCTCATCCTCGACGTCAACGGCGTCGGCTACCTCGTTCACGCGACGCCGAGCGCCGTCCGCAAGGGAGACAAGGCCGACGAGATCACGGTCGAGACCTACCTCCACGTCCGCGAGGACGCGCTCCAGCTCTACGGCTTCGCCGACCGAGGGGAGCGCGAGCTCTTCATCCAGCTCCTCGCCGTGAGCGGGATCGGGCCGAAGGTCGCGCTCGCGATCGTCTCCGGCTCTCCGGTCGCCGACCTGCGCCGCGCGATCGTGCGCGGCGACTCGGCCCGCTTCCAGGCGATCCCGGGCATCGGCAAGAAGACGGCCGAGCGAATCGTGCTCGAGCTGAAGGAGAAGCTCGGCGACCCGGATCTCGTCGCTGTGCCCGACGGCTCCGGCGAAGACCACCTCGTCGCGCGCGACGCGCTCGTCGAGCTCGGCTGGTCGCTGCTCGACGCCGAGCGCGCGCTGGCGGAGGTCGACCCCGATCTGTCGCCGGAGGAACAGGTCCGGCTCGCGTTGAAACAGGCTGCATGAGTGCGATCACGCAGCTTCTGACGCCTGGGCTCCGCGATGACGAGGAGGAGGTCGAGCGGAGCCTCCGCCCGCGCAGGCTCGACGAGTTCGTCGGCCAGGCGCGGGTCAAGGAGCAGCTCTCCATCGCGCTCGACGCGGCGAAAGGCCGCGGAGAGGCGCTCGACCACGTCCTGCTCGTCGGGCCGCCGGGCCTGGGCAAGACGAGCCTCGCGCACATCATCCGCGAGGAGCTCGGTGTCGGAATCCGCTCGGTCGCCGGGCCCGCGCTCGAACGCAAGGACATCGCGGCGATCCTGACCGCCGTCGAGGCGCGCGACGTCGTCTTCGTCGACGAGATCCACCGCCTCGGCCGCGCCGCCGAGGAGATCCTCTACCCGGCGCTCGAGGACTTCCGGCTCGACATCGTCATGGGCCAAGGGACCGCCGCGCGAACGCTCACGCTCGACTTGCCGCCGTTCACCCTCGTCGGCGCGACGACGCGCACGGGCCTCCTCACCTCGCCGCTGCGCGACCGCTTCGGGATGACCTTCCGGCTCGACTACTACGAGGATGGAGAGCTCGCGACGATCGTCCGCCGTTCGGCCGGGATCCTCGGCGTCCAGATCGCCGACGAGGCCGCCGACGAGATCGCCGGCCGTGCGCGCGGCACGCCGCGGGTCGGCAACCGGATCCTGCGTCGCGTGAGGGACGTCGCGGAAGTCCGTCACGAAGGAGCTATCACGACGGCGATCGCCCGCGAGGCGCTTGAGCTGCTCGAGGTCGACGAGGCAGGGCTCGAACGGCTCGATCGCGAGCTCCTGCGAACGATCGGCGAGAAGTACGCAGGCGGCCCGGTCGGTCTCAACACGCTGGCGGCGGCACTTGGCGAGGAGCCGGACACGATCGAGTACGTCTACGAGCCGTACCTCCTCCAGCTGGGCTTCCTGCAGCGGACGCCGCGCGGCCGCACGATCACGGCGCTCGGCCGGGCGCATCTCGGCGCCGGACCAGAGCCGGAACCGGACGCGCGGCTCTTCTAGTTAGGCTCAGAAGGTGCCCGAGCTCTGGACACCGAACGCGGATCTGCCGCACGAGGCGTTCGTCGAGCGGCTCCACAAGGCCATCGCCTCCTTCGCCGAGGAGAACGGCGTCGAGAAGCCGCTCGTCGAGATCGAGCTCGCAGACCGGTCGCGGTTCGTGCTCGAGCGGATCGAGCCCGAGCCCGGGTTCGGGATGGTGACGCTCTACGTGACGGACGCTCGCGACGACGCGCCAGACGCGCTCATCGTCCCGATCGGCTCACTGCGGCGGATCGAGCTGAGCAAGTCGCCCGAGGAGCGCGTCCAGCGCTTCGGGTTCAGCGTCCCGCCCGCGACGTAGACGAGGCAGGGCGCGACGAGCAGCGCCATCACGTCGAACCAGACGTAGCCGCTCGCGACGCCGCTCGGCGGATTGCCGTCGGGGATTCCGAGCCCCGGCAGCGTCCCCGCCCAGCGCCAGGTCCCGATCGACGTGCCGTAGAGCTCGAGCGCTCCGACGACGAGGAAGACGCCGGCATAGGTCGCGCGCGACCGCGAGCGCCACAGGAAGAGGAGTAGCAGCGGCACCCCGAGAGCGCCGGCGACGTCGCGCTGCGGCAGCAAGGTGAGGCCGACGAGTCCCCAGGTGGCCGCGCCGACCGCGGCGGCCCACACGACGGCGCGGGCGCGAAGGCTTCGGCTCAGCGCGACGCCGCTCAGGAACACGAGCCCGTGGGCAGGCGGGATGAAGAGCGGCAGGTTGTGCAGTCGGTAGTGATAGACGCCCCACACGAGCGAGCCGGTCACCTCTCCGATCGTTGCGAACGAGACGACCCCGACGGTCTGCGCCCGCACGAGCGTCGGGAGCGGCCACAGCGCGGCCGCCAAAACGAGGAACGTGATCACGCCGAGTGCGAGTTGCCCGTCGAGCGAAACCTGGGTGTCGAGCGCGAGGAGCGCCGCAAGGTATGCGGGCAACGCAAGGGCGTACCAGCGAGGGACGGTCATCGGCGGTACTGGAGCTCGTGCCAGCTCGGCGTGGGGAGGAGCTCGAGCAGCGCACGGCCGCCGTTCGTGTCGGCGAACGTGAAGTCCTGCCGCTCGTCGTCCCAGTCGACCTCGAGTAGGCCCTCTTTGACGCGGTGGTCGAGCCACGCGCCGCGGAAGACGAGCTTTTTGAGCCAGTAGACGAGCGACTCACCGCGGACGAGCGCGAGCGCGTCCCAATGGTGCACGAGGTACTCCCCGAGCGCGCTCCGCGGCGTCTCGATCGCGTCGCGCTCGACGAGCTCGACGAGGTCGGCGGTCTCGCTCTCGTCCAATTCGGGGCTGGAAACGAGGCCGAGTCGGACGGCCGCCGCCGTGACCCGCTCCTCGAAATCGAGGGCGTTGAAGGAGAAGCGATAGCCGAGGAACTCGACGACGTAGTCGTCGCCCGAGTGGTAATTGCCGGCTGCTTCCACGGCGGCAGCGTACCCTGACCACATGCAGCTACTCCGCTATCCGCTGGCGTTCGCGGTCGTCCTGGCGCTCGTCGGGCTGACGGCCTGGGCGCTCGCGTGGCCGTTCGAAAAAGCGGCGTTTCTGGCACCGGTGATCGTGGTCGGCGGAGCGGCGCTGGTCGGCCTTCTCCTGCTGTGGGGCAAGGTCGCGCTCGACTCGCTGCGCGAGTCGCGCCACCCACGGCGCGTCGCCGCGTACTGGTTGCTCGGAATCGGGCTACTCGTCCTGCTGACCGTGCTCGGGGTCAAGCTCCCGAACGAGGGCGGCTAGCAAGCGGTCGATCTCGTCGCGCGTCGTGTAGGCGGCGACGGAGAGGCGAAGGAGGTCGTTCTCGGCGCCGCCGACCGGGATCTCGACGCGGTGGCGAGAGAAGAGCCTGTCGGACAGGTCGGGTGCGGGGCGGGGGAGCCGGACGGCTGCCATCTGCGCGAGCATCGTGTCCGGCGCGAGCGGTTCCGTTTCCAGGAGCTCGCAGAGGTCGCGGCGTGCCTCGCGTATCAGTCGGCGGCAGCCTTCGCTGATCGAGTCCCAGTCTCGTTCGGCCTGGAAGCGGATCGCGTCCGGGACGCGGACCATGCGGCGGGGTCGCGCGTTCCCTGAATCTCGATCCGCTGAGAGAAGGTCCGGCCCTCGGTGTAGCCCCAGCTGACAATCGCGGGGTCGACGCGCTCCTGGTGCTCGGGCCGGACGTGCAGGAAGCCGGCGCCTTTTGGCCCGCAGAGCCATTTGTGGCAGTTCCCGCTGTAGAAGTCGGCTCCGAGCTCGGCGAGGTCGAGTGGTACCTGCGCGGGCGCGTGTGCTCCGTCGACGATCGTGAGAAGGCCCAGCTCGCGAGCGCGGGCGACGACTGTCTCCACCGGCAGGACGAGCGCCGTCTCCGACGTCACGTGGCTGAGATAGACGGCACGCGTCCGCTCGCTCGCGGAGGCGAACAGCGCGTCGGCGAGCTCGCCCGGGTCGCGCAGCGGTAGCGGAATCGGCGCCCGGACGTAGTGGGCCTCCGTTCGGCCGCAGACCTGATCCCACGCGAGGTCACACGCGCCGTACTCCAGGTCGGTCGCGAGGATCTCGTCGCCCGGCCGTAGGTCGAGCGAGCGCGCGGCGAGGTTGACCCCGGTCGTTGCGTTCTGGACGAAGGCGAGATCCCGGTCCGCGCAGCGGAGGTAGTCGGCGAGGGCCGCGCGCGCCTCGTCGAGGAGACCGGGCAGGCG
>CAWFVH010000018.1:0-15987 GCA_963819275.1 uncultured Actinomycetes bacterium
TCGCGTTCTGGACGACGGTGGGGTCGAAGCTCACGGGTCGGCGACTTTGACGAGGAGCTTGCCGCGATTCTCGCCGTTCAGGAGGCCTATGAACGCGCTTGGGGCCTTGTCCAGCCCCTCCATGACATCCTCTCGGTAACGGAGGCGGCCTTCGCGTAGCCATGCCGTGAGCCGCGCGAGCGCCGGTTCGAACAGGTGGGCGAAGTCGGAGACGAGGAAGCCTTCCATGCGCACTCGCTGCACGATCAGGAAACGGAGGCTATTGGGGCCGCCTTGCGGCGGCACCTGGTTGTACTCGGAGATCTGACCGCAGATTGCGACGCGCGCGTTCTGCGCCAGCCGTCTGTGCACGGCGGCCGAGATCTCGCCGCCGACGTTGTCGAAGTACACGTCAACGCCGTCGGGGCATGTCCGCTTGAGCGCCTCGGCGGCGTCTTCGGTTTTGTAGTCGATCCCTGCGTCGTAGCCGTACAGCTGCAGAAGGTCGTCGAGCTTCTCAGTCGAACCGGCGAGACCAACCGCGCGGCAGCCTGCGATCCGCGCCAGTTGTCCGACGATCTGGCCGACCGCGCCTGAGGCGGCAGAGACGACGACGGTGTCTCCCGGCAGCGGCCGGCACACCTCGAACAAGCCGAAGTAGGCGGTCAGGCCGGTCATCCCCAGCACGTGAAGCGCGGTCGAGATCGGGGCGACTTCCGGGTCGACCGGGCGGAGGTGATGCGCCGGCGCCGCGGCGAACTCCTGCCAACCGAACGGCCCTACCACGATCTCGCCGGCGGCGAAGCGCCGGGAGCGGCTCTCGACCACCTCGCCGACACCTTGTCCCGCCATCACCTCTCCGAGCTCGACGGGTCGCGCGTACGAACGCGCCTCGCTCATACGGCCCCGCATGTAAGGGTCAAGCGAGAGCCAAAGGCCGCGAACCAGCACCTCGCCGTCGCCTGGCTCCGGCGGCACCGACTCGACTAACGCAAAGTCCGACTCCTTCGGCTCGCCAACCGGGCGCGAAACAAGTATCACTTGGAGGTTCGGCGCCATCGACGCGATCCTACGCCGACATGCATTGCCGCGAACGCGGCCTTGCCCAGCAATGGCCCAGCCCTAGCCCGCCGGGCGAGCGAGCCTCACGACACCCCCGGCAGAAGCACCTCGCCGCAGATAGGGCAGTCCGTCGGCGGCTCGCCCTCCCATGCGATGAATTCCCCGCAGGACGGGCACTCGGTGCGTCCGTTCGGAAGGCCGGGGGGTCCTGGTGCGCAGCTCCTGCATGCCGGATGACCTCCTTTCTACGGGCGGTGTTACCGCAGTCCCTACGGGCAGAGCTCACTCGGTGTGGAGGGCGGTTGCGGTGTTGATTCTCGCGGCCCATGCCGCCGGTGCGAGTGCGCCGATGATTGCGATCGATACACCGGCGAACGTGAGCACGAGCAGCGTTGGCGTGCCATAGACGTTCAGGAAGCTCGCCGGCAGGCGCAGTCCAACGCTTCCTGCCATGGCCGGGAGGATCTTGTTGTGCAGTGCGACTCCGATTGGGACGGCGATGACGCCGGCGATGAGGCCGATGGTGGCGACCCAGGAGATGGCCATCGCGGTCGTCTGTCGCGGTGTCATCCCGACGGCCTTGAAGATGCCGATGTCGTGGACGCGGTCGCGGGTGTCCAGGACGACCGTGTTCAGGACACCGAGCGCGGCGACTGCCGCGAGGAGCGCGGCGAGCGTGCCGATCAAGCCGATCATCGCGTCGACGACCGCGGGGCCGCGTTCGTTCAGTTGGACGAAGTAGTTGGGACCGAGCCGGCGGTTGAGAGCGTTCGCGTAGGCGCCGGCCGATGTTCCAGGTCGCAGGCCCACGTCGAACTGGTCGGGGGCGATACGGGGATCGAGTGTGCGAAGAGTTGACCAGCTCGTCACGAGATTGAGACCGCGGTTGTGTGTATCGAAAATCTGGCCGACGATTCGGACGCGGACCCGCCGGTGCCCCTCGGCGAGGGAGATCGTGTTGCCGACCGATGTTCCGGTCTGGGTGAGGAAGCCGGTCGGGGCCAGCACCTGGTCGGGCCCTGTGTACCAGTGGCCGCTGACGAGGTCGTAGCCTGTCCAAGTTGCCGCGCCGCGGAACGCCGTGACTGGAATCTGCTCCGAGAGCCCCGCGACGCTCGCGGAGTCATCGGCCTGTGCGACGACATGGAGTGTGGCCGGCTGGGAGTGAACCGCGGCCAGGATCTCTCGCTCCGCCCTGCGGGTCGGAACCTGCGGCGCTCGGGGGGTGGGAGGCCCTGCTTTGAAGTGCTTCGGTCCGACCTTGACATGTTGCGGGCCGCTCTGGAAGCCGCTACCGGGCATGTGGATCGATACCGGTTGGGCCTGCTGGTGCGAGATTCCCTCGAGTAGCCGTTGCAGCGACGTGGTCAGTCCGACCGCGAAGGTGACCGCGGCTGCGCCGAGTAGGACGGCTGCGAGCGTCAGGAGGGTGCGCGAAGGTCGCGCGAAAGGTGCGGCAAGCCCGATCGTGACCTGGCGCGGGAGCGGCATGCGGCCGAACAGTCGGTGGGCTGCGTAGCCGCGTCCGCTCTGCGGCGCGCGGCCGGTCGCGATCGCCTGGACAGTGCTGAGCCGTCCCGCTCTGAGCACCGGCAAAAGGGCGGCGACCGCGGCCAGGGCGCAGATTCCGACCGGTACAACGATGTCGACCCAGATCGGAACGGCGAGCCGGCCGACGGCGTAGGCGTTGGCGTTTTGTCGGAGGAGCGGAGTTGCGAGCAGGTTGCCGACCGCGACTCCGGCGACACAGCCGACGAGGGCCGGCAGCCCTACCTGGGCTGCGTACGCGGCGGCGACCTGCATCGGGGTGAAGCCGATGCTCTTCAGGATCCCGATTCGCCGGTAGCCGGAGACGACCGCGCCGCTGACGACGCTCGCGACGATCAGCACTGACATCACGATGCCGAGGATTCCGAAAGCCAGCAGGAACGGGACGAAGGGAGCGATGTTGCCGTCTTCGTTGATCTTCGCGGTGTAGTCCGACATCGTTCCGGCGAGCGCATTTCTCGGCAGGGCCGCGGCCAGCCCGGCCACGTCGGCGTGGAGCGGCGCACCGATCGCGGCGGCGGCGAAGCGGTAGAGCATCTGGGTCGCGCTCGTCCCGCCCGCAGCACGGAGAAGGGGAATCTCGGCGGGAGCGACCCAGCCCGAGGCGGTGCCAGTGATCGAGTTGGCCAGTCCGACGACGGTCACCGTTTGCCGGTGTGTGCCGGCGCCGACAGTCATGCTGGATCCAACCGAGAACCCGAGGCCGTTGTCGCCGGTGGCGAGTACGACCTGGCCGGGCTTTGTCGCCCAGTGTCCAGCTTCGAGCACAAGGTCGTCGACCGGCCCGCCGGGAGTGGCGCGGCCGACGATGGTCTGTGGTCCGAATTCCGCCCCGTGGCTCGTTATCGAGATTGTTGTTTCGGGGTAGGGGCCGGCGGCTGCCGTTACTCCCGCGAGGTGGGCCGTTCGGGCGAGGCTCGCTGCTCCCAGGTCCGGGGCGATCGTGGCGGCGATGTCGGCGCCGCGCTGGGCCGCGAAGGCGTGGTCGAAGGGGGCCTCCGAGTTGACGACGAGCGCGAGTGCAACGACCGTGGAGGCCGTCGAGATCAGCACGACGAGTGCGACGACGACCGTCTGAACGCGACGTCGCGCGATTCCGCCCCGCACGGCCCGAAGGACAGAGCCGCCGCTCATCCCGCGACCTCGTGCAGCAGGTCGTGGGCGACGCCGACGATGCGGCCGTCGACGAGCTCGATGGTCCGGCTCGCGTAGCGCGCCGCTAGGTCGGGGTTGTGCGTGACCAGGACGAGGGTCAGACCGGAGCTGTGCAGGCCGGAAAGCAGCGCTCCGATCTCTTCGCCGGTCGCGCTGTCAAGCGCGCCGGTGGGCTCGTCCGCGAGCAGCAGCGCAGGTTGGTTGACGAGCGCGCGGGCGATCGCGACCCGCTGGCGCTCGCCGCCCGAGAGCCGCGCGGGGTACGCGTTCCGATGCGAGGCGAGCCCCATCATCTCGAGCAGCTCGTCCGCGCGAGCGCGACCCTCGGCCACGCCCATCCCACCGAGCTGGGCGGGCAGCAGCACGTTGTCCACGACCGTGAGGTCGTCGAGCAGGTTGAAGAACTGGAAGATCATCCCGACCTGGTTGCGGCGGAAGAGGGCCGCTCCGGTTTCCCCTACCTGGTCGATCCGCGTCCCCGCGACGGTGACACCACCACTCGTCGGTCGGTCGAGACCGGCGATCAGGTTCAGCAGCGTCGACTTCCCACTACCCGACGGACCCATGATCGCAACGGCATCGCCGCAGGCGATCTCGAAGCTGACCCGGTCGAGTGCGGGCCGGCCACCGTCGTCATAGCGCTTGGTCACCTCGTCGAACCGAATCAGCGCGTCCACAACTCTCCTTCGCGACTCGCCGCGGCCCTTCCGCGGCACGCAAGCAACGGTAGGAGCGGGGCAGCGCGCTGTCATCGCCGCCGGGAGCCAACTTCGCCGTCGCACCGCAGGCGTATGTCGGGCTGGGCTTGGGACGGCCGTCGTCCCTGGGTATGTCACCCTCCGGCACGACGACAGAACGGCCGCGCCGACGTACCTTTTCTGCGTGACGCAAACACCTCCGAGCAGCGTCGAGGGGCTCGGCCGCCGTTGGTCGCCCCAGCTGTGGCGCGGGTTCGTCACGGTGTTGGTAGCGGGAGATCCCCCGCCTCAGCTCCGCTCGCGACGGGTGAGGCTCCTGGTGTCTGCCGCAACCTGGGTCGGCGCGGCGCTCCTCCTCGTCGCACTGATCGGCATCCTGCGCTCGGCCGGTCGCGGCGGCGTCTTCGTCACTCCGTCTGGGATCGGTCTCAATCCAAGCGAGCCGAAGACAGCCGACATCGCCGCCGTGCTCGGCGTCCTACTCCTCTGCATCCGTTACCCGCTCCTCGCCTGGCGGATCGGATACGTCGCGCTCTTCTTGTTCCCTCTGGTCGGCAGCAACAACGCGATCAAGTGGCCGATGGCGATCGCCATCCTCATCTGCTATTGGGCTGCCGGCCTTCGCCATGGACGGGCCGCGGCCTGGGCGATGTGCCTCTTGAACCTGTTGCCGGTCTGGGCGTTGATGCGCGGGCTGGAACGGCCGGTGCTCGCCACGCTGGCGCTCCTAGTGATCCAAGTCGCACTCGACGCAACGATCGTCTCACGCCGAACGGGCCATGCCCTGGCCGAGCAGGTGGCGCAGAGCGAACTCGACGAGGCTCACCGGACGCTGCTCGAGGAGCGCACCCGCATTGCCCGTGAGATGCACGACGTTGTGGCCCACCATATGTCGCTGATCGCCGTCCAGGCCGAGACGGCTCCCTACCGGCTGGACGACTTGAGCGACGGCGCGAAAGACGAGTTCGCCACGTTGAGCGCCACTGCCCGGGAGGCGCTGAACGATGTCCGACGGCTGCTCGGCGTCCTCCGCAGCGACGGTCCCGCTGAGCGCTCGCCGCAACCGAAGCTCGGCGACGTGGCGACACTGGTCGATGCGTCCCGACGCGCCGGGGTCAGCATCAACCTCTCCATGCCAGTCGACGGTGACACCGTTGTCTCGCACGCCGTCGGACTCTGCGCCTACCGCATCGTCCAGGAGGCGCTCGCGAACGCCGGCCGGCACGCTCCGGGAGCTTGGGTGCAGGTTGCGGTCGAGCGCGACCCGGACGTTCTACGACTCGACATCGTGAATGGCCCGCCGACGACCCCCGAAGTACCCCTCGACTCAGGCCGGCCCGGTCACGGCATTGCCGGCATGAGGGAACGCGTCGCGATCCTCGGAGGCTCGCTCTCGGCCGAACCGAACATCCTCGGAGGTTTCGCCGTCTCCGCCACCCTCCCGCTCGCGGAGACCGCGACGCCGTGACCGGCGACCCGATCTCCTGCTTGGTCGCAGATGACCAGGCGATGGTGCGCGAGGGCTTCGGCGCCCTGCTCGCGGCCCAACCGGATCTGACCGTAGTCGGTCAAGCGGCCGACGGTGTCGACGCAGTTCGGCTCGCGGGCGAACTCAAACCCGATGTGATCCTGATGGACGTTCGGATGCCGACGATGGACGGCCTCGAGGCAACACGCCGAATCCTGGAACACACCCCCGATGGAGCGCCACGCGTGCTCATGCTGACCACCTTCGACCTCGACGAATACGTCTACGACGCGCTCCGCTCCGGAGCGAGCGGATTCCTGCTCAAGGACGCGCCCGCCGAAGAGCTAGTCCATGCCGTCCGCGTCGTCGCTGCCGGAGACGCACTCGTCTCGCCGTCTGTCATGCGCCGCCTCATCGCCGACTTCGTTGCACAGCCGCAGCGCGCGCGGCCAGAAGCCGTCGCACTCGACGTCCTCACTCCACGCGAGCGCGAGGTCCTGCAACTAGTCGCCCGCGGCCTGTCGAACGCCGAAATCAGCACGACGCTGGTCGTCGCGCCACAAACAACGAAAACGCACATCGGGCGCATCCTCCGGAAACTCAACCTACGCGACCGCGCACAAGCCGTCGTAGCCGCCTACGAATCCGGCCTCATCGTCCCCGGCGAGTAATCCCGGCACGTCGCTCTGAACTGCCGGAAGCGGACTTCCCGCCGCACATGGCACCTGACTCCTCGTCCACTTGCGGGTGAGGGTCGGACCAGGGAAAGTCCGGATGGCCGTGGGTTCGCGGGCCAGGCAGGCTCGGAGCATGACCGAACACATCACACATACCCCCACTGTGCGGCGGCTCGAGCGGAGCTCGTCGGACAGAATGCTCGCTGGCGTCTGCGTCGGACTCGGCCGCTACTTCGAGCTCAACCCGACTGCCTTTCGCGTCGGCTTCGTCGTTCTGACCCTGCTCGGAGGGGCGGGAGTTCTCGTCTATCTCGCCGCTGCCATCGTCATGCCGGGTGAGGGTAAGGAACGCTCCTTGGCGGAGCAGGTGCTGGCTGAGCGAAAAGAGCGGCCCTGGCCGCTGATTGGCCTCGCGATCGCTGGCGCCGCACTGATCGTGCTTCTCTCGCGTGCCGCGTTCAGGCCCGAAGCCGGCGCCGGCTGGATCTTTGTCCTCGTCGTCGGCCTCGTCATCCTCTGGGTGAGCCGAAGCGCTCGCTGGGGCGGCCGCCTGCTGAAGGTGTTCGTCGCCCTCGTCGCCGCGACGCTCGCCGCCGTCGTCACCGCGGTCGTGCTCGCGTTCTCGTGGTTCAACGTCAGCCTCGGCGACGGAGTCGGAGATCATGTCTATTCGCCATCGACCGCAGCCGCAATCGCCCCGTCCTACCGGCTCGGCGTGGGGAATCTGCGGATCGACCTGCCGGCGATCCGGCCCGGCGCGAAGGAGCTGGACGTGAAGGCGAAGGTCGGTGTAGGCGAGCTGCGGGTCGTCGTTCCCAAAGGTGTTCCCGTTCAGGTGGATGCGCGGACGAAGTTGGGAGACGTGTACGTGCTCAGCCGGGAGGACTCAGGGCGGAACGCAGTCGTCAAGACCGGCACTCGGGGCGGCTACGTGATCGACGCGACAGTCGGGCTGGGTAAGGTCGCCGTCGTTCGTGGAGGCTGAGCACTGAGCGCGCTGCTGTTCGAGCGCAGCAGCGACGACCGCGTGATCGCGGGCGTGTGCGGCGGCATCGCGGCACGACTCGCTGTCGACGCGACCCTGGTGCGGCTGGTTTTCGCGATCCTGGCTCTGGCGGGCGGCGCCGGCATCCTCGTCTATCTCGCGTTGTGGATCTACGCGCGGGGCCGGCGCGCGTTGCCGGCGGCGGCCTTGTTCGCGGTCGCGTCTGGCGCGATCCTCTTCGCGCTCGGCCTGTCGGGAACGGCCCTGCTCGGGGCGACGCTGCTCGTCGCCGGTCTCGTCACCGTGCTTGCGGCCGGCGGCTCGCTGCGCCCAGGCGGCTCGCTGCCGCGGCTCGGAGTTGCGTTGTTGATGGCGGGCGCGGTGATCTTGCTCGGCCGGCGAGGGGCCAGCGGCGGCTTCCTAGCGCCGGGTGCGGTGGCCGGTGCGCTGCTTCTCGTTGTCGGGCCTTGGGTGTGGCAGCTGACGGTGGAGCGGACAGAACGAATTCGGCTGGAGGAGCGCGCCGAGGTGGCCGCACGGATCCACGACTCCGTCCTGCAGACGCTCGCACTGATCCAGCGCCACGCTGGAGATTCGGCGCGGGTGGCAACGATCGCGCGCCGGCAGGAGCGCGAGCTGCGTGGCTGGCTGTACGGCAGCGGCGTCGCGGACGCAAGCGGGCTCGTCACGGCGCTCGCTGACGCGGCGGCCGATGTGGAGGAGCTACACGGCGTGCCGATCGAGCTCGCGAGCGCAGGTGACGTCCGGCTCGACGACCGCACGCGCCAGCTGGTGCTAGCGGCGCGCGAGGCGATGACGAACGCGGCGAAGTTCTCCGGAGCGGCCGAGATCGCCGTCTACGCCGAGGTCGGCGCCGAGTCAGTCAGCGTGTTCGTGCGAGACCGTGGTGCCGGATTCGACCGCGCCAAGGTCGCTCCCGATCGGCGCGGGATCGCCGAGTCGATCGAAGGGCGGCTCGAACGCGCCGGAGGAACGGCGACGATCGTCAGCGCCCCCGAGTCCGGAACCGAGGTCGAGTTACGGCTGCCGCGGAGGTGGTCATGAAGCGGCGCGTCGTGCTCGTCGACGATCACGAGCTGTTCCGGGCCGGCGTGCGCGGCGAGATCGCGAACTCGGTCGACATCGTCGGCGAGGCAGGCACGGTGGCCGAGGCGGTGCCGCTGATCCGGGAGCTCGACCCGGAGGTCGTGCTGCTAGACGTCCACCTTCCCGACGGAGGCGGCGAGGGCGTGATCGCGGGCGTGACCCAGGAGCGGCCCGCGGTGAAATTTCTCGCTCTGTCGGTCTCCGATGCGGCAGAGGACGTGATCGGCGTCATCCGGGCGGGCGCCCGCGGCTACGTCACGAAGACGATCTCGGGCACCGAGCTCGAGGACGCGATCGAGCGTGTCGCGCAGGGAGACGCCGTCTTCTCGCCACGGCTGGCCGGCTTCGTCCTCGACGCCTTCCGGGCGGGCGAGCCACTCGGCGGCGATTCAGAGCTCGACAATCTGACGCCCCGCGAGCGTGAGGTGTTGCAGCTGATCGCGCGCGGCTACCGCTACAAGGAGATCGCCGCCCGCCTCCATCTTTCTATCAAGACTGTGGAGGCCCACGTGTCGAGCGTGCTCCGCAAGCTCCAACTCACCTCACGCCACGAGCTCTCGCGCTGGGCTCAGCAACGCCGACTCGTTTGACCTTTAGCGGTGGTCGTGCCAATGGTCGTAGTTGGAGGTCGCTCCGCGGTTACCGGCTGGGCCGTAGCGGAAGTCGGGCGGCGCATCACTGACCGGACCGTCGCCGATCACGGCGGCGACACTTGGTCGGCCCAGATCAGCAGATCGAGGATGCGCACCTCGCTTAGCTCGCGACCCCGGCCGAGCTCGCGCCGGAGGGTCGACAGGGCCGCGCGGTTGCGGCCCGCGCCGGCGCAGCACGTCGCCGATGCCCACGCAGTTGTTCGTGGGGCCGAACGCGCCCTCCGGGAAGAAGACGATCGTCCGGGCGGAGCCGGAGACCAACGCAGCCGGAGCCCGAACGGGTTGAAGGGCTTCGGGCTCGTGGAGAGGAGCACGCCCTTCGTCTCGGGACACTGTACGAGCGTGTCGATCGAGAGCTCGCGACCAGAGCCCGACTGCTTCTAACCGCCGAGCGTAACGCCCGGGAGTGCTGTGAACGGCATGTTGATCTCGACCATCTCCGACCCGGTCGCGCAGCGCGACGCGACGGCCGCGCCCGAGCATGGATGGAACGCAGTCTTCGGCCCCAGCGCCTTTGCGGGCTCCGCGACACTTGAGCCGACTTTGATAAGAACCGCCGCCCGATGCAAGCGCAACGGCGGAGAGAAGCGCTGGACGCGCTGATGGCGCCGCCGCTCCGTAAGATCCCATACCCACTCAATGCCCTGCCGCGCGGGCATTCCCGAACACCGGCCCAGAGCGGGATGCGTATCGTTTCTGGCGGGCCGGAACTGTGGAGTTGCCGATCGTCCAGCCGACGCGCGAACTTGCAACTGGTGTGAGGATGCCAGTGCTCGGCCTGGGCGTGTGGCAGATGGCCGCCGGCCGCGAGACGGAGCAGGCGGTGGAGTGGGCGCTCGAGTCTGGCTACCGCCACATCGACACCGCCTCGATGTACCGCAACGAGCAAAGCGTCGGCGCTGCCCTCAGGCGCTCCGGCCTGCCGCGCCAAGAGGTATTCGTGACCACGAAGCTGATGCCCGGATGGCCGAGCGCCGCGCGCGAGCTGGACAAGAGCCTCACGCGGCTCGGTCTCGACTACGTCGATCTCTACCTGATCCATTGGCCGCTCCCGCTCGCAAACGCGCGTATGTGGAGGCAGCTCGAGTCGCTGCAGGAACGCGGACGAGCACGCGCGATCGGAGTGAGCAACTTCGGCCAAGATCGACTGGCCAAACTCGTCCGCTCCGCAACGCGCGTGCCGGCGGTCAACCAGGTGCAGTTCAGCCCGTACCACTACCGGCGCCGACTCCTCGAGTACTGCAACCAGCAGGGGATCGTGTTTGAGGCCTACAGCCCGCTCGCACGCGGACGAGGCCCGGACGACCCGACGATCACCGCCGTTGCCGAGCGGCTCGATCGCACACCCGCCCAAGTCATGTTGCGCTGGGCAATCCAACACGAGGCCATCGTCATCCCAAAGTCCAGCCACCAAGACCGGATTCGCTCAAACGCCCAGCTGTTCGACTTCGAACTCACCGATGCCGAGATGCAGTCCCTCGACACGCTCGACCGCACGAGCAACAGCACCCAAGCACGCGGGTAGCACGCAGTGGGTCTAAGCGCGGAGGATGTCCAGTGTCGTAAGCACGTGGTATCGGATCACTGGTTCGATCCCAGTACCCAATCGCAGCGCCAACCGTTCACGGCGGAAAGTATCGGGAGGCTAAGAAGCGCTAGGAACCACTCTATTTGCTTTGGCTAAGGCCTCTTTCCTTTGCTGATCACGAGGTTGACCTTCGCATCTGGCGCCAGGTTCGTTCCCGGCTTCGGCCTCTGCGAGATCACACGCCCTTTCTTGACTTTCGAGAACTTCTTCGTGACCTTGCCCGCCTTGCAGTGGGCTTGCGTGAGCGCCCTCTTCGCGGCGGCGAGCTTCTTGCCCTTCACCTTAGGGACGAGACACACGGGCGCGGAAGACTGGAGGGTGAACGTCGCGCTCACCGACTGCGCCTGACTCATAGTCACGCTGCAACCGCCGGTGCCTGAGCAGGCGCCCGACCAGCCGGAGAAGACCGATCCGCTTGCTGGCGTCGCCGTGAGTGTCACGCTCGTCCCCGTGGTGTACGCGTGGGAGCACATTGACCCGCAGCTGATGCCGGCCGGGTTCGAGCTGACCGCGCCCGATCCGTTCCCTGTGGTCGCGACCGTCAAAGTCTGGGTGGCTGCCTGAACACTGACCTGGATCGACTCGCTGCCGGTGCGGCCTGCGTTGAGAGGCGAGTCGCTGTCCGTGACGGCGAGCGTGACGGTCTCAGTGCCCGGCGAGGTGTAGGTGTGGCTCGCCGTGGCAGCTGCGGTTGTCGTCGTCTGCCCGTCGCCCCAGTTCCACTTGTATTGGGTGATCGAGTCGCCGGGGAACGGCGCGCTGCTACCCGACGCACTGAAGTTGTGGGAGACGCCGACCGTGAACGTGCCCGGGCTCTGGATCAGAGCGGACGGCGAGAGCGGTTGAAACGCAGCGATGCCGTTCGGCGTCCCAACGCCGGAGACGCCGTCGTAGCCCGGCTCGGCATTGCACTGATACTTGTTTGCCAATACCGCGGTGCCGGTCGCGCCCCACTGGCAATCGATTAGGCCCGCGCCCTGAGTGTTCGGGTTCGATACGCCGAAGAAATTCCCGCAGGGCGCGGGGTCCGTGTTGTCGCACGCACCGGTGCCGCCGACAGTCACGTCGTAGAGCTGCGCGGGAGCCGTCTGGAAATGGCCGTAGAGCGTCATTGCGGGATAGCTCACGCCGGCCGGCCCACCGGCGAGTCCCCAGATCGCCGCAACGAGCGGCGAGGCAAGCGAGGTGCCGCCGATGGTCTCCCAGCCTGGATTCGAGGCCGGGCATGTGTTGCCGTTGCCGTCGGTCCCCGAGCACCAGTTCGTGGTCTCGTACGTGTCGTAACCGGTGAAGTAGTCGGCGTCGGCGGCGACGTCGACACCGTTGCGGAACGTTGCTGCGCAGCCGAGGGTGCTGTAGCCGGCGACGTCCTGCTGCCAGGTCTGTGCGGTGTAGATCGAGCTGCAACCGCTGCCGGCCGCGCCGCCCGTGATTCCGTAGGTGTTGGCGAACGCGTAGCCCTCGGCGTCGAACGGGCCATTGTCGTTCCAGACCGTTTCGCTCGCCCGGATTCCGTCCGGATTCAGGTCGAGCGTCGTCCCGCCGACGCCCACCACCGTGCTGTATGACGCGGGTACCTGCGGAGCGCCGCTGGAGGCGACACCGAGATTGAACCCATCCCAGTCGTACCAGCCGTCGTCGCCGGTCGAAGCAAGGATGGCGACACCCTGGTGGTTGTAGTCGCTGGCCTGCGGGTCAGACGGAAACTCCGTGCCGCCGTACGAGTTGCTGACGACGGTGGCGCCGAGCGACACGGACTCATTGACCGCGGCGCCGAGGTCGCTGTTGTTGTTGCTGTTCGCCTCGACGAGCAGGATCTTGCACGCGTGGCAGAGCCCACGGACAGCCTCTACATCGAGGGTAATCTCGCCTGCCCAGCCGACATCGGTGGTGATCCCGGACACGCTGCCACCGGTCTGGCTTACGGCCTTGAACGATGTCGATGTCTCGGCCGGGAGCCCGTACTGCGCGTCGAACGCATCGAGATCCGCGGTTACGCTCGGATCCTGGAAGGCGTCCACGATCGCCACGGTCTGACTCGTCGCCGCGGCTGGATTAACGCCGTAAGCCGCCGCGAGTTGGCCGGGCGAATAGCCGCCAGCCGGGCCTGAGGCGACGGAGCTCACCGCGGCCGGCCGCGCCAGCCCGGCTTCGCGGAGCTTCGTTGCCGTTGCCGAAGAGACCTGCCTCGTCACCAGTCGGATCGCCAAGCACGACGACTCACCGGGCGGGGCGACTGCGCACAGTCGCTGAGGCAACTGGACGGCAGTCGTGCCCGACGACGTGCCAACCGACGAGAACGACAACGCCGGCACCGCCCCTCCGACCAAGAGGACGGCTAAGCCGACAAACGATCCGAGCACGAGACGTACCGGGAACAGCAGACACCGCGGTCCGCGGCGGTCACTCAACACGTGAGGTACTCCTGAAGCGACTGCGGCACACTCAAGACATACAGCAGGCCCCGGATAGTTCAAGGGCCGCCGCTCCCGATCACTCGTTTGAGCAGCGCAGCGTTTCGCGGCGCTGCTCTACCCACCCCGGCACGTCGGAGCATGATCGCTGCTCTTCCATCGACAGACTCACGACGCTGCAGCCTGCGTAGCTGGGGGCAAGTGAGGCCAAAGCCGGCGCTCGGCGTTGAGAGGGGTGGGGGCGGGCGCTAGCGCAGCCGTTCGGCGAGCGACGAGTGGCGCGTCCGTCCCTCCGCGCGCGCGACCGCGGTCAGCAGCGCCCGTCGCTCGCCGGCGAGGACGCACAGCCGCTGCGCGCGCGTCACCGCGGTGTAGAGGAGTGGCCGCGACAGCATTACGTGGTACTGCGACGACCAGGGCGCGATGACGGCCGGGAACTGCGATCCCTGGGCGCGGTGGATCGTCAGTGCCCAGGCGAGCTGGTAGGTCTCGAGGGCAGATGCGGGGACGGTGACCTCTCGCTCGCCGTCGTCGAGCGAGAGCAGCGCCTCGCCCTCCTCCTCGTCCCAGGCTAGGACGAATGCAACCTCGCCGTTCATCACCTCGCGCTCGGGCGTGTAGTCGTTGCGGGTCTGGACGATGCGCGAGCCGACGCGGAGGTCGCGGACGACGGGCGTTCCACCTGGATTGAGGCGCTGCTCGAGCTCGGAGTTCAGCTCGATCAGTCCGACGATTCCGCGCCGCATCGGGACGAGCGTCATCACCTCGGTGCGCGGGTCGAAGCCGCGCCGCGGCAGCGCCTCGCAGGCCAGGTCGAGCACCGCCTCACGCAGGGTCTCGGGGCCGCTGCGCGCGATCCAGAAGAAGTCCTCGTCGAGCTCCTGCTCTCCGAGCTCGGCGTGCGCCTCGGCGAGGGAGAGGAACGGCGGCCGACCGCCATTGATGCGGCGCGCGCTGCGGACGATGAGGGAGCGCGCGGCTTGCCGGTAGATCGCGGTCAAGTGGACGCGCGACGTCGCGTCGCTCTCGACGAGGTCGGCGAGCACGCGGCCCGGGCCGATCGGCGGCAGCTGGTCGGCGTCACCCACGAGCAGGACGTGGCAGTCGCCAGCGGCGCGGAACAACGCATCGGCGAGTTCGAGCGAGAGCATCGACGCCTCATCGACGATCACGAGCTCGACATCGTTCGAGAGCGGATCCTCCTCGTCGCGCATGAACCTGTCCTCCTTCGGCGAGTAGCCGAGCGCGCGGTGGATCGTCACCGCGTCGTGGCCGGTCAGATCGCGCATCCGACGCGCCGCCTTCCCCGTCGGCGCGCAGAGGAGAACGCGAACGCCGGCGCGGCGCGCCAGCTCGACGACGACGCGCTGCGTGTGCGTCTTGCCGGCGCCCGGGAGCCCGGTGAGGAGAACGAGCGGCCGCGTGCGGACGAGCTCGACGATCTCCCACTGCTCGTCCGATACCTCGATCCGCTCGGGGCGCGCCGGAGGGTCGAACAGCTCGTCGTCGGGCGCGGCCGCACGCTCCGCCAGCGCAGCAGCCAGGCGCGTCTCGGCCTCCCATAGCTCGGTGAGATAGGAGCGCTCGCGCTCGACGACGATCTCCTCGTCTGACGCAAGACGGACGAGCGCGGCCTCGAGCGGATCCGCGTCGTGCACCTCTAGCAGCTGCGCCGCCGCCAGCCACAGTTCCGGAAGCGGTAGGAAGACGTTTCCGTTCCGGCCGCCTCGGTGAGCACGAAGAGGACGCCCGCGCGCAGCCGCTGCGGCGCGTCGAGCTCGATGCCAAGCGAGCGCGCGACGCGGTCGGCCACACGGAAGCCGATCCGCGGCACCTCGGTCAGCCGGTACGGATCGTCCTCGAGCACGGCGATCACATCCGTCCCGTACGTGCGAACGAGCCGCGCGGCGAGACCTGCGCCGAGCCCGTGCGAGAAGAGGAACGCTTCGACCTCGCGGACGGCGGCCACCTCGCGCCACGCCTCGATCGCCCGCTCCACTGCGCGACGCGAGATCGCGCGGCCTGCTTTCGTCCGCACCTCGCGGAGGCGTTCCGGATCGCGGTCGAGTTCGGCGAAGACGTACTCGGCGCCGAAGTGGTCGACGATCGCACGCGCGAAGGTTGGGCCGATACCAGGGACGCGGCGCCGCAGCCAGAGCGCGACGCCCTCCGCCGACTGCGGGAGAACCGAGCGGAAGAACTCGACGGAGAATGCCAGCCGTAACGCGCGTGCCGCTCGACCGCGCCTGCGACAACGATGCTCTCGCCCGCGGCGACCGGGCCGAGGGGGCCGCGCAGCGTGAGCGGTAGGCCGTTCTCGAGCGAGGCCGACCAGATGGCGAATTCCCCGTCCGGCGAGACCCAGCGCGGCCCGCCCGCAGCGAGCGTCACCGCGACCTCGCGCGACTCCGGGTCGACCGGGGCTCGTCCTCGATCGCCCGCACCCTCCGAGGCTACTTGGATGACGAAGCGCCCCCCGGTGTCCTCTTCGGCGCAACCGTCGCCCAGCTGAGCCGCGGCCGCAATCGCCTCAAGCACGTCGCCGGTTGATTGCTGCTCCCAGTCGCCACATCGGCCGCCGGTCTTGCGCACATTGGGCCGGATGTCCCGTCCGCCCACGGCCGGACGGCGAAGCGGACGTCTGCCCGTCTTT
>CAWFVH010000019.1:0-21021 GCA_963819275.1 uncultured Actinomycetes bacterium
GCAAGTTCGAATCTTGCCGGGCGCACTGACGAAATACCTGCACAGCGGCCATTTTCTTTCGACCGACCGACGCCATGTCACTCAGCCGTGTCCAAAACATGTCCATCTGCTCGGAAAATCCGCGCGTCGAACGCGTCTAGGAGGCCGAGTTCGTACTCGTCCGCATCCGGCGCGAGATGCCCATAGGTCTTGTCGATCATCTCGAGGGACGTCCCCATCCGCCGCGCAAGCGCGAATAGCGAGACGCCGGCTGCGATCGAGAACGTCGCGTAGGTGTGTCTGAGGTCGTACGGCCGGCGGTAGTCGAGCCCCGCGGCGCGCAGTGCCGGCTTCCAGTGCCGCTCGCGGAAGTTGTGAAGGTCGAGGTAGCCGCCGCGGGCTCCTGGAAAGAGCAGCGGCGTGTCCAGCCGTGACGGCATCGCATCGATTGCGGCGAGTACACGCTGGCGGATCGGGACGCGCCGGCGCGAGCGGTCGGTCTTCGGGTACTCGCTGAGCTTCCCGTTCGCGTAGACGCGCTGCACGTTGACGATCCGGAGCGGCCGGTCCAGGTCACGCCGCTCGAGCGCGATCCACTCTTCGGGTCGGAGGCCGGTGCCCGCGGCGAAGATCGGGATCGAGCGGTGCCTGGGTCGGAGTTCGGCTGCCACGAGCTCGAGTTCTGGCCAGGCGAACACCTTCATTTCTCCCTGTCGGGGCCGAGGGTTCGGAACCAGGGTTGCTGGGTTTTCACCCAGGTATTTGCACCGGACGGCGTACGCCAGGACCTGGCGTAGCGAACGATGGATGTAGTGGGCGGATCCGGCGGGAAGCTGCTTGCGCCAGGCACCGATTGCGGGCGCAGTCAGTCGGTCGACGCGGGTTCGCCCGAAGGCGTCGACGGCATGCTGGAGTCGATAGCGGAGCGTCGTGATCGTGATGTCCGCGGCGATGTGCTGGCCCAGATACTCCTCGACGAGCTCAGCCAGCATCGGCGGCTTGCGGCGGTAGCTGCCGCCGAGGGAGAGCCGTCGTAGGGCGTCGTTGAGCGCTGCGCGCGCCTCGCCCTTGGTGCTGAATCCGCCCGTCTGTGGTCGCGTTCCGTCTGGTGCCCGGTAACGGTAGGCCCAACTCTGCCCGAGCTTGTAGACCTGGCCGTTTTGCATTGGCAGGTCACCTCCTTAGAGTTGCTGAGCGCGTGCGCCTTGCAGGGTAGGACCGACACGACAGCGCAGCAAGAACGTCTCCCAGTCGGCCCAGAGGAAGCGGACTGGGCCGCCCTTCCTACCGAAGCGGTAGCCGGGCACGTCGCCCGCCTCGAAGCGATCGAGGACCCAGTCCGGCGAGAAGCCGACCCTCTCTGCTATCTCGCTGGCTGTGAGAAGCCGCTCGTCCTCGGACATGCACGAGGCAGATTAGCATAGATACTGGATAGAGCGTCTCGCGTGTAGAGTTGTAGCTGTGCGTACGGATACTGCGAGGAGCGCGCGCTTGTTGCGGGAGGCGCGGTTGCGGGCTGGGTTGTCGCAGCAGCAGCTGGCGGAGGTGTCGGGGAAGGATCGGACGGTGATCGCCCGCTACGAGCAGGGGGTTGTGGCGCCTTCGATCGACACGCTGGTGGAGATTCTGCGCGCGTGCGAGTTCGACATTCTGCTGGAGCTGGTTCCCTACGAGCCGAAGCTGTCGGAGCGGATGGTCGACCTGCAGCGGCTCTCGCCGGAACGGCGGCTGGACGAAATGCTTGAGCGGCGCGGGGAGGGCCCCTGAGGCATGGCCGAGGAGCTATTCGACCCGCGCGGGACGCTAGCGGCGCTAGACCGCAACGCCGTCAACTACGTCTTGATTGGGGGCTTGGCGCGGGTACTGCGCGGCACGGACGAGATCACCGGCGGCGTCGACATCTGCCCGGCCTTGCGGCCGGAGGAGAATCTGGTGCGGCTGCAGCGGGCGCTGGAGGAGCTGGAAGCGCAGCGTGCGGACCGGCGGCGACTGAGCGTCGACGAGGAGTCGCTTCGGCGCGAACGGGTGCTTGAGCTGCGGACGTCGATGGGGCAGGCGAAGCTGGTGGCGGAGCCGGCAGGGACGAGGCGCGGCTTCCTGGACCTTCGTCGGGGTGCGACACGGGAGCCGATCGGAGAAGGCCTCCGTCCCCAGGTCGCCTCGACGGAGGATCTGGCACGGATGTCCGCTGCGCTCGCCTACGAGCTCGGCCACCAGCCAGGCCGGGAGGCCGAGCGGCTACGCGCCCTGGAAGTCGAGCACTCGCGGGAATTGCGGCGGATCCTGGACGCCGAGCGCGACCTACGGCGCACGCTCGGGCTCGAGCGCGAGATCGACGACGGGATCGACATTTAGCTCACAACTCGATCCCGCAGTCGCGCTCACGTTCAAGCCCCGGGTCGAGTGCGAGCTCACGAGTGGGGCTGCGCTCGGGCCGTCGTTGTGTGCGCGCGAGCTCGAGCGTGCGCGCGCGGTTGTATCGGCGCTGCTCCTCGAGCCGTTCGAGCTCGTGGTCGAGGAGCGCGACGGTTTGCTCCTGCTTTTCGATCCTGCCGTTGAGGGTCCGGCCGTGTCGGGCGCGACCGAGGAGGCCGAGTCCGTCGAGCTCCCGTCTCCTCCGGTCGAGCTTCCGTTCTGCTTCCCGCCGTTCTCTCTTGACCTCCTGTCGTCGTTTGCCGATCTGCCGGCTCTCGAGCGCGAGCCGCTGGCGGTCGGACAAGGGGCGGCTGGAGTGCAGCGCGTCGAGGGCGAGGGTTTCGGCGGCGGGGCGGCTGAGCGCTTGAGCCAGCCGGTCGATGGGTCCGTCGGGCTCGATTCGGTGCGGAGAGGCGTCGGGGTCGAACTGCTCCTCGATCGTGTAGAGGTGGGTCTCGCTGCGAGCGCGGCTGAGGGCGACGTAGCCCCACTCCTTCAACGCGCGCTGGTCCTCGGCGAGCACGAACGCTCGCTCGACCGTTAGCCCTTGGGTCTTGTGGCCTGTGAGCGCGTAGCCGTGACTGACGTGGCCGGCCTCGATGTAGCGGGCGGGCAGGGTGACGCGGCGGTTGTCGTCGAGGTCGACGATGATCGCGCGTTCCTTGCGGTTGACGGCGACGACTGTGCCGCGGTTGCCGTTGGCGATCTCGAGGCTGTGGTCGTTGCGGGTGCAGAGGACACGTTCGGCGACGGCGAGCTCGAGCCCGTTCTCGAGCTGCAGCCGATCGCGGCCGAGACGCCCTTGCTGCTCGAGGATGCTGCGGGCGACGGTGTTGAGCTCGGCGACGTCGGATCGCCGATAGGCGATCATCACGTTCCCATGGAGATCATCGTGGGCCGCCTGCCACCAGTCGGCGACTAGCTGTGCCTTCGCCTCGGTGCGGTTGCCGCCGACGGTGAGCCGTCCCTGCTCGGCGGCGTGGGTGAGGTAATCGAGGCTTCGCCCGTCGCGGAGGAGGGCGAGGGCCTGGCGTTCGAGCCGGTTGTGCTGGCGGTGGTTCTCACTCAACTCGATTGCCCCTTTGCGCTCCACGATCGCTTGGAAGAGCCCGCCGGGGCCGACGGCGGAGAGTTGGGCTGGGTCGCCGACCAACACGGCTCGCCCCTGCGCGGCCTCGATTCTCAGTAGCAGTCGGGTGAGAGTGCGGCTGTCGGCCATGCCCGCTTCATCGACGATCACATGACAATGTTTCGGCAATCCGTTACGCGCTTCGCTGAGGAGCCGGTGGACCGTGCCGCAGGCGATGCCGGTCTCGGCGGCGAGGTTGGCTGCTGCTACCCCCGATGGTGCCGCGCCGATCGTGACGTAGCCTTCTCGTTTGAAGGTCTCAGCGAGGGCGGCGAGCGCGGTTGTCTTGCCGGTGCCGGCGTGGCCGACCACGCAGACCACGGGGTCGCGACTCTCCGCGACGGCTCGTACCATCGCCGCCTGTTCCCGGTTGAGAGACACGTCCGGCTCGTGGATTACTCGCTCGACCGTCGCCTCCGACACGGGCGCAACGGGTCGCGGGCGAGCGCTCGTAGCAATCCTCAGTCCAGCCCGTTCGTGCCGGAGCAGCTCTTGCGTCGAGTGGACCGCGGGACGGCCTACGCTCGATCGCTGCACCGTCGCGACCTCGGCGTTGCCGATGAAGCTGCGGACGAGTGCGAGCAGCTGTTGAGCGGGGGCACCCTGCTGCAGTGCCTGTGCCCAGGCCATCACCGCGTCTGGGCCGCTGAAAGTGGAGCGGCGCTCGGTTAGTCCCTCTGTCCCGAGAAGCTGGGCGGTGATCTCGGCGACGGCGTATTCCTCTAGCTCGTGCCCGACGCTATGGCCGAGAAGGTGTTTGAGCTCGCGGCGGCCGAGGCCGTGCTCGGCCGCCCGTGCCCGCCACTCCTCCCGCAACCTGGGCAGGTCGATTGGCTCTTTGTGTTCGCGCGTCTCGAGCGCGGCGACCTTGGCTGCGTAGAAGCCGGAGGTTCCGTGCTGTTCGAGGTAGTCGAGCACCCGCAGGCGCCGCTGCGAGAACGCCCGCAGCACCTGCACGGGGACGCCGGCGACCTCCGCCATCCCGCGCTCCGGTTCGTCCCATTCAACCCCGAGCGAGCGGGTCAGCTCATAGCGGAGCTGGGATTGGTAGAGATAGCCGGCTGCGAGCCTGTAGGTCTTCAGGATCAGCTCGCCGTCGAGGGCGCGCCACTCACCATCAGAGGACGTCTTGGTCATGTTCGCGACGATCACGTGCGTGTGCAGGTGCGGGTCCTGGGCGCGCGAGGTGCGGTGCTGGTAGGCAGCCGCGACGAAGCCGGCGCCGCGCTCCTTGGTCACGCCGTTCTTCCCGCGGCGGGTGACGCAGGCCCGCTCCTCGAGGTAACGGAGTGCCGCCTGCCAGGCCGCCAGGTGCGCCTGGTTGACCGCGTGCCCCACCTCGTCCGAGCCGAGCGCGTGCAGGAGGCTGACGCTCTTGGGCGGCGAGAAGACCAAGTCGTACCCCGCTACCGGCCTCAATGTCTTCTCTTCCTTGTACCGCTCGCCGGTCGCCGGATCGATCCGTTCGCGCCGGATCCGCTTCTTCGGCGGATGCGAGCGAAGCTGCACGAACGTCACGGGATCACGGCCGTTGATCAGATGCCCGAGTTCCCCCTCCTCGAGCACCCCCTCCAGCTCCAGCTCCGTCGCCCCCGTGCCGGCCCATACCCCCGGCGACTCGCCGCGGCCTGCGTAGTAGTCGTCGATCCCCGCCGCCACCGAGCGTTCGTAATACGCCTCCTGCCCGGGCGACAGCTTCGAGACAGTAAGCATACGATGCACTATAGCATCACGGATGCATATGTGTCTCGCCTATCCCGGCCCCGACGACGCGGGCGCGGTTGCAACCCTCTCAGTTCACGGGCGACAGTGCCGGCGCGGAGTAAGCGGGTGGATGACGGATCATCTGCCGCCGCGCCAGGAGTGGCTGATCATCGAATGGCCCCAGGCAGACCAGACACCCAGCGGCTCGTCCCCGAGCGCGGCTTCGGAATCGACCTCTGAGCCGCTCAGGCGGCCATGTACGGTGCGAGCGTGAACCTGCACGTCGCGTGCGAACCGCACGAGCAGGGCTGGGTCCGCGCAACGATCGAGGAGCTACCCGGCGTGATCACCTGCGCACCCACGCTCGACGAGGCCCGTGAGCTCGTTCCTGACGCTCTCGAGGAGTGGCTGACCGCGCTCACGAGCGCGGGACGTCTCTCAGCCGGTCACCACGCCCGGCGAGAAGCGCTGACAGTGAGTGTCGCGTGGGTCTAGAACTCGGGTCCCTGTCCGAGATCCGGCTCGATCGCCCGCACCCGCTCGACGCGCTCGCGAAAGGCGGGCGGGTCGATGGCGGGGAAGCGGTAGAGCTGCGGCTCGATCTCCTCGTAGTAGCGGCTTAGCTGCTCCGGGTCGACGAGCCCTGAGCGAATCAGGGCGCGGACGTCGTCCCGGTCGCGAGCGTGATCGCGCTCGAGCTTGGTGAGCGCCTGCGCGTAGGGATCGAAGTGGTAGAAGGCGAGTCGTCCTCCTTGCTCGGCAAGCAGGCTGCGCTCTTGCCAGCCGGCCGGCAAGGGGATGAAATCGCCGGGGGCGGCGAGCTCGACGTTGACTTGCAGTTCGTCCTTGAGGCCGGGGATGGCGCGGAGCACGGCGTCCTGTTCGGGGACGAGCTTCAGGTCGACGTCGATCGTTGTCCCACGCCAGCCGAGGAGCACGGCGGTGGCGCCGCCGGTCAGGTAGCAGCGCCCCGTTTGCTCGGCGGCCTCGTCGAGCGCGGCCAACAGGCGCTTGATTCGCTCGGTGTCGGCTAGCTCGCGGATTCGGCTGCCCGTTCGAAACTGACCAGTTCGCGGACGAGCGCGTGGTGCCGGCCGTGGGCGGCGTCGGGATCGTCCCGCGCCAGCAGGAGGTAGAGGCGCTCCTCAGCGTCCCCGAGCGTGGGAGGCACGTCGAATCCGAGCCGACGAAGCCTGGGTGCGCCGATCGAGACGAGCAGCGACTCGATCGTCACCTCGCCTGCCTCAAGATCGGCGAGTCCCTGCTCCACGAGCTCGCTTCCCGGCAGCGCGCGCTCAGTGCGAAGGCGCTCGTCAACCATGCGAAGACGGTAGCCGATCACCGTCGCGGACTCACGAGCGGAGGATCTCGTACGACTCCGATCCGCCCAGCTGTTAGCGGGCTGAAGGGTCGGTCCTTGACGAACTACCAGCCTCAATAGGGCAGCGAGACACATACGCAGTTTGCTGTGCGCCCTGTCTCCCGAGGCAACGCGAGCATCGAGATCCATCTGGCGTCTCAGCGTCTACCACCGCTGCCGCCGTCGCCGGAGGCGGCGCGGAAAACGCCGGACGGCGGGCGACTAGATGGTCGCGCCCGATTCCCGCAGGGCCGCAGAACGGCTCTCAGCGATCCGCATTCGGGCACCGAGGCGGCACAGCCCGGAAATCGGTCGCTTCGGTCTGTCCCAGGCGCGAGCGGGTCGGACGCGGCGGGCATAGAACTGCTCTCAGCGCCTCTCAAGCGAGCCGGAGCTGCTCGCTCGGCGGGCCCGCGCGTGGCGTGACCGCGACGGTGCCCTCGAACACCTCTGGCCCGAGGAAGGCCTTCATCAGCTTGTCGTGGGAGCGGTGGCGGAGGATCTGCGACTCCATGCGGACCGCAGCGGCGTATTCGGCGAGGTCGGCGGGGCGCTCGCCGGGGAGGCGCCGCTCGAGGATCCGTTCGGCGGCCCACCAGTAGACGGCGTTCGCGGCGACCTCGACCTCGAGCATGCGGTAGGGGACGTACGCGCGCACGCGCGCACGCGCGAGCGCGTGAGCCCGGCTTGGCGGGCGGCGCGCTCAAGCGCCTTGAACTCGCGCCGGCCCTCGTAGACGGTGACGATGCCGCTCTCGGGCTCGAACTCGGCCTCGACGTGGGAGTCCTCGTCCTTGCGGGCGATCTCGCGAACCCAGCCGCTCGCGTGGTGGCGGACGACGAGGACGAGGAGCTCCGCGTCATGACCGCCTGCGGCCGCGAATACGGAGATTTGCGAGCCGGGCTCGGCGGAGACGAGCGCGCGGACGCGGCCGCTTACCCGCGACCAGCCGCGCGCGCCGGCCTGCGGCACATCCTGGCGCCAGAGCGAGAGCGATAGTCCCGGGTCGGTTGCGATCTCGATCGGGGTTCCGGTCGGAATCTGGATCGGGTCGAAGAGGAGCGAGACCGTGCGCTGCTCGCCCGGGTGAACGCGGATCGGCGACTGCTTAAAGCGCATCGCCGCGCCGAGGGAGACAGCCGGCCCCGCCGTACCGCGCGGCGGCGAGATGGGCTGCCGCTCCTGCTCCTCGACCGGCCGCTGCGCGGCTGGGCCGCCGCGCGCGAATCCGGCCTGACCGGGCGCGTCGAAGGCAGCCCGGAGCGCCTCGTTCAATGCGCGCAGCCCGACCTCGTCGCGGGCGGCGATTTCCTTCCCTGCACGCACGAGCCGCGCGCCCGCTCGGCGCTCCTCGGCCTCGACAATCGGACGACGATTCGCTCGACGGCCGCGTAGAGGCGTTGCACGAGTGGGTGCGCGTCGTTGAGGCCGCTGCGGTCGACGCGTACGACAACCTGGGGCCGCGCCGTGTCGAGCGCCTCCCGTTGCAGCCGTTCGATCGCCTCGCAGCGCACCTCGCCATAGAGGTGACGGGCGCCGGGGCGCGCTTCAAGGCCGGCGAGAGTCGTCTCGTGCGCTGCTCGGCCCGATAGGACAACGAGACCGCCGCGGCGCGCAGCTCGGGCGGGATTGAGCGGGATCGGCTGCGCGGCTCGGCGGACCACAACGCGCGCCGTGACGCCCTGCTGGAGCTCAAGCTCATCGTCGAAGAGAACCGGCCGTTCGGGGTCAGGCTCAGGAGGCGTGTAGCCCACGAGCTGCAGTGGCTCGCCGGGAAGGTCGAGCAGTAGCTCGCGGCTCTCGTCTTCGAGGATGGGCCGCAGCTGAACGAGGTCGGTGACAAGTCTGCGTAGTCGAGCGTTCGCCGGCAACCGCCGGTCGGCGAGCGGCACCGTCACCCGCGTGCCCTCGCGCGCGATGCCGAGCTCGCGCCGGATCGCCCGCGTTGCCCGGCCGGCGAGCACGTGCGTATAGACGTAGGGCTCGTCGCCGTCGGCAGGCAAGAACCATGATTCGACAGCCCGCTCCCCCGCACGCCCTGGATCCGCCCGCCGCCCTGAGCAAGCCAGACGTCGCGCAGGCCGCGCCCGAAAAGCCCGCGCTGTCCCTCGTGCTCCGGGACGACACCGAGTGCCCCGAGACGCTGATCAACGAGATCGGTATCGACGCCTTCGCCGTCGTCGGTGCACACCAACTCGTAGCGCCAGCTAGTGAGCGCTGGCACCTCAAGGCTACGCACGCCCGCCTTCCAGGCCCTCAGAAATCCAGGGTCGGCAGCTCCGATCCGAAGCTGGATCCGGCCGTGGTCGCGGCCAGCAGCGGCGATCGCCGCGTCGGCGTTCGTCACCAGCTCGGGGATGATCTGAGTGAGGTCAATCCCCGCCTGAGCGAAGTTCTCGCGAAAGTAGCGCCCTCGGACCTTGCCGTGGCGCAGCTTCGATACGTCGATCGCCACGACGAGAGGATAAGCCCGAAGAGGGGTGACTCGACCGCGGCGGGAAGTCCGCAGCACATTCGTCACCGCCCCCCACTTTGCTCCAGGGGATTGGCTGCTATCAGTGCGTCGGACGCGGGCTGCGGGCCGCGGGCCCGAGTTCCCGTTCGAAGCGGTCGAGCAGATCGAAGAGACCGAGGCACTCCCAGGCACGGTTTCGGCGCCCTACTGCTGTCTGCCGGAGCACGCCCGCTTGCTCGAGTCGCAGGATCGCCTGGCGTGCCCGCTCCTCTGTACCTCCCAGCAGTTGCGCGGTGGTCTTAACGTTCACGATCGGCTGCGAGGGCAATAGCTCGATCAGGCGCAGCGGACCGGAGTTGCGGCGCGGATTGCCGGCTTGCTCGGCCCAACGACTCCAGAGCTCGGCAACGTGGCCGGCGAATTCGCGGGCGCTGGTCGAGGCTCGGTGGACGGCATCGATGAATACCGTGTACCAGTCGTCCTCGTCTCCGTTGCGCCAGCTCGTCAGGCCCGTGATGTAGCGGTCGGCTTCGCCGGCCAGCGCGAGGCTCACAGGCGGCAGATATCTCGGTGCGACTCCGCGGCGGCGGAGGATGCTCAGGATCAGGGCTCTGCCGACGCGGCCGTTGCCGTCGTGGAAGGGGTGAATCGTCTCGAACTGGGCATGTGCGATCGCCGCTTGGATCACGGCTGGGATGTCCTCGCGGCTGGCGAACGCGCACAGGTCGTCAAGCAACTCGGGAACAAGTTCGTGCGGCGGCGGGATGAACTCGGCGTTGCGCGGGCTCGAGGCGGCGCCGCCGATCCAGTTCTGCTCTTCGCGGAGGAGGCCCCCGAGGCGCTCGTCGCGGGTGCCTGCGAACAGGACGCGATGGACTTCGAGCAGATCCGCGCGCGTGAACTCATCGACCTCGCTTGCGAGCGCGACGGCGCGTTCGAGCGCGGCGATGTTGGCGAGCACGCTCTGGGCTGTCAGGTCGCGGGCATCCGACGAGAAGGCCGCCTTTGCAAGTCGGCGGTGCGAGAGCACCAGGCCCTCGATTCGCGAGGAGGCGACTGACTCGGCGCGGAGGAGCTGGCGCGCGAGTGCCTCGAGATCGGCGAGCGCGGGCGGGTCTTCGTTCAGTTGCCGGCATGCCTGCTCGGCGTTGGCGGCGGTAGCGGCGATCTGGGAGCCAAGCAGGAAGTCGTCGTCGGCGATCGCCGCGGGGACGTAGGCCCGATAGGCGAAGCCGCGTCTGGCGGCGCGGCCGCCGAGTGGGCGTGCATCCCAGTTGCGCTCGACCAGGCGGCCTCGACGTGAATGTTCTCTAAGTTTGGTTGGCATGGCTCATACGCAAACTTATCAGATTAACTTTGGCTGCGCACGCCCATGTCCTCAACATTGGCTTCCCGATCTATAACCCAAGGTTCTAATCGTAACGTTGGATGTGGTTACTCTGAGTCCGGAGCGCCGGAGCGTTGCTATCGACGGTGTGATCGACGTTGCACAACGGACCAGCGACGTCTAACCAAGGCTGGGCTAGTCTTCAGTGCTGGCAACAAAATGTCCAAAATATGTCCAAACGCCTGAAAAATCCTCGTCGAGAGGCCTCTGGCTTGAGCTGCCGTCGGCGTGAAAACCCCCTTGTAGAGCCAGATCGCGCCCACCGCTTCCACCGCGGCCCAACTGCTGGTCTGCCCTGCGGAGGCAGAGGTCGCATGTTCGAATCATGCCGGGCGCATCAGCGTCGATCCGGGCGCGCTACTACGTCTGCGGATGGGTGGCGGCTCGAGTTCGTCAGCCATCACCCCGATGACATGAGGCGATCGAAACGATTATGAGGTTCCCTGCGAGAAGCATGGACGTGGGAACACGTCGATTTGCAGAGACGCTGTGCGTATTTGGCGGCTGATCGTGATGCAACCAGAACTCGTCCGCGACGGTCAACGTCACGATCACCCCGTCGGGGTCGTCGGGGACGGTCGTCAACGGCACGCTCTACGTGGACGACTTCCTCACCAACGTCCCGCCGTACGGGCAGCAGGGTGCCAACGAGCTGATCGGCATTCCGTACTCGTACGAGATCAAGTAACACCGCGCCGCTAGGCGCAGCAGGTTCACCAGTGACGGCCGGCATCCCACCGGCCGTCACTGCGTTTGCTCCACAATCGGTTCGTGCCTCTCTATCTCACGGAGCAGAACGTCGCGGAACTGCTCACTCCGGCCGATGCGGTCGAGGCGATCGAGGCGTGCTTCAGGCGCCTGGCGGCGGGAAGCGTCGAGAACCGGCCGCGCTACCGGCTCGGGCTCGAGGGCGGCGCCCTCGCGGTGATGGCGGCGGCCGATCTCGAGCTCGGTTACGCAGGCGCGAAGGTGTATGCGGGCTTCGCGGAGGGTGCTCGCTTCGTCGTCCTCCTCTTCCGCGCCGACTCGCCGGAGCTCGTCGCGGTCATCGAGGCGGACAAGCTCGGCCAGCTCCGCACCGGCGCGGCGAGCGGTGTCGCGGCCAGGCACCTCGCTTCGAGCGGCGCGAGGACTCTCGGTGTAATCGGCTGCGGCTGGCAGGCAGAGACGCAGGTCGCCTGCATCCGGGCCGCCGTCCCGCAGGTCGAGCGTGTCGTCGCCTACTGCCGGACGGAGAAGCGGCTGCGCGCCTTCTGCAAGCAGAACGGCGCCGACCCGGGCGAAAGCCACCAGGATCCGGCCACCTGTGACGTCGTCGTCACGGCCACCACCTCCAAGGATCCGGTTCTGCGCGGGGAGTGGCTCCAGCCCGGCGCGCTCGTCTGCGCCGTGGGGGCCAACGACGGCCGCCGCCGCGAGCTCGACAATGTCGTGCTCGAGCGCGCAGCGTTCGTCTGCTGCGACTCGGTCGAGGATGCGAAGCTCGAGTCGGCCGATCTGATGGAGCCCATCTCCTCGGGCGTCCTCGACTGGCTCGAGGTGCACGAGGTGCAGGAGGTCGTCGCCGGCGAGATCGCGGGGCGCCAGTCGGACGACGACGTCGTCGTCTTCAAGTCCAACGGCCTGGCGGCCTGGGACATCGCAGTCGCGGCAGCGGTCGTCGAGCGGGCGCGCTCCGCGGGTGCCGGGCGCGAGGTGGCATAGTCCAAGCGTGAAGGCGGCGACCGACCGCGGACGGTTCGCGGAGCGGGTGCTCCAGGGCATCGACTCGAACGGCGATGCCGAGACTGTCGTCATCTGGATCGAGCGAAAAGAGGGCGGCGTCTGGGCTGTCGGCCGCGCCGTGAATCCGCACCTCCGGGATCAGAAGGAACCGCGGCCCGAGGACTACGTCTTCGAGGGCTACGAGCTCGGCGATTGCCTCCAGGAGGCGAACGAGACGCTCGAGGACGACTTCACCGTCTCGGAGGGCGACGGCCACGGCGAGCCGGTGCGGCCGTTCACACGCAACGAGCTCCTCAAGCCGCTCGAAGCCTGGTTCTTCGGCCGCTAGCCCGCCCCTGGCCGGCGACCGCTCCCGGCCGGCGGAGCCGGCCTCCGCGGTCGCCTGACGCCGCTCGCTGCAGGATGCGTCGCTCGCGCCGCTCGGTCGTACGACGTGTACTGCCCTTCGCGTCGCTCGCTTGCCTCCTTTGCGAGCGCCGTCCCAGGAACGGGCTAGAGCGTTAGCGTGTTGGCGGTGCAACACCCAATCCGCTTTGGCTTCACTCCGTGCCCGAACGACGCGTTCGCGTTCCATGCGCTCGTGCACGGGGTGGTTCCCGCCCCGTTCGAAACCGAGCCGGTGCTGCTCGACATCGAGGAGCTGAACCGCCGCGCAGCGGATGCCGAGTTCGAGCTCACCAAGCTCAGCTTCGGGGCAGCCGCCGCGGCGGGCGACCGCTACCGGCTGCTCCGAAGTGGCGCGGCGCTGGGTCGCGGCGTCGGGCCGCTCGTGGTGGCGCGCGAGGTCGCTTCGCTCGAGGAAGCGGCGGCCGGCCGCATCGCCGTGCCGGGGCGCGAGACGACTGCCTTCCTGCTGCTCCGGCTCGCGGCGCCCGCATTCGGCGACGTGGTCGAGCTTCGCTACGACCGGATCCTGGACGCGGTCGTCGCGGGAGACGTGGACGCCGGGTTGATCATCCACGAGAGCCGCTTCACCTACGCAGAGCACGGCCTCGTGGCGGTCGCCGACCTCGGCGAGTGGTGGGAAGGCGAGACCGGCCTGCCCGTTCCACTGGCGGGGATCTTCGCGCGCGGCGATCTCGAGCCGGAGGTTGTCGAGGCCGCAGAAGCCGCGATCCGCGCCTCGGTCGAGTACGCGTTCGCCAACCCCGAGGCGAGTCGCGAATACGTCCGGTCGCTCTCGCACGAGATGTCGGACGAGGTCTGTGCGGCGCACATCGCTCTCTACGTGAACGAGCACAGCGTCGACATCGGCGCCGACGGCCTCACCGCTATCGATCGGCTGCTCGGTCGGGCTGCTGCCGCTGCCTAGACTCACGCGGATGAGTCGCGCAGTAATCCTCTCCGCCGTTCGCACCCCGATCGGCCGCTACGGCGGTGCGTTGTCGGGCGTGCGCCCCGACGACCTCGCCGCACTCGTGATCCGCGAGGCGGTCGCGCGCGCGGAGGTGCCGGCGGACGAGATCGAGGACGTCTGGTTCGGCGCCGCCAACCAGGCCGGCGAGGACAATCGCAACGTTGCTCGTATGGCCGCGCTGCTCGCGGGACTCCCCGAAACCGCAGCCGGCGTGACCGTGAACCGGCTCTGCGCCTCCGGTCTCGCCGCCGTGATCGGTGCTTGTCACGCCGTGATTGCGGGCGACGGCGACCTCTTCGTCGCGGGCGGCGAGGAGTCGATGAGCCGCGCGCCGTTCGTCACGCCGAAAGCCGAAAAGCCGTTCGAGCGCGGCGACCGGCCGCTCCACGACACGACGCTGGGCTGGCGCTTCACAAACCCGAAGCTCGAGGAGCTCTTCCCGGCCGAGTCGATGGGCGAGACCGGTGAGAACCTCGCCGAGCGGTGGGCCGTGTCGCGTGAGGATCAGGACGCGTTCGCGCTTCAGTCGCAGCGGCGCTGGGCGGCCGCCGACGAGGCGGGCCGCTTCGCGGACGAGCTCGTGCCGGTCGGAGACATCACGCGCGACGAGCACCCGCGTCCCGACACGACCGCCGAGAAGCTCGCCACCCTCAAGCCCGCGTTCCGCAAGGGGGGAACTGTCACGGCCGGGAACGCGTCCGGGATCAACGACGGCGCCGCAGCGCTCGTCATCGCCTCGGAGGAGAAGGCACGCGAGCTGGGCGTAGAACCGCTCGGCACGTTCGTCGGCAGTGCGGTGGCGGGCGTCGACCCGCGCGTGATGGGCATCGGCCCGATCCCGGCGGTGCGCAAACTGCTCGAGCGAAGCGGCGTCTCGCTCGATGACGTCGACCTCGTCGAGCTGAACGAGGCGTTCGCGTCGCAGAGCCTTGCCGTGATCCGGGAGCTCGGACTCGACTCCGAGAAGGTGAACGTGAACGGCGGCGCCATCGCCCTCGGCCATCCGCTGGGGATGAGCGGCGCGCGCCTCGTCGTCTCGCTCCTGCACGAGCTGCGCCGCCGCGGCGGTCGGTACGGCCTCGCGACGCTCTGCGTCGGTGTCGGCCAGGGCCAGGCCGCGCTGTTCGAGCGGTCGGTCTAGCCCACCGGCGGGCGGATGTAGATCACGCTCTCGTGCTCGGTCGGCACGAAGGGCGCACCGACGCTGAAGACCACACCCTCGACCTGGTGGAAGAGTTCACCCGCCTTCGCCGCCTTCGCCGCCTTCGCCGACGGGGACGACGATGCCGACCTCGTCTTCCGGCTCGGCGTCGAGTCCCTCGTCCCGCAGCGCCTCGAGCAGCCGGTTGCGGTCGGGGATGCGCGCGGCCTCGACGCGGATCGTGCTCGGCATCTCGTCTCCTCTCGTTGGACTTCGGATCCGAAATCTACCGCGCCGGTCGGCTCCGCAAACCCGCTAAGTTCCGCTCGATGGCCGTGACCGCGGGACAGGAGTACGGGCTTTTCATCGGCGGCGAGGTCGTGGAGTCGGCGTCCGGGGAGGTTCGCGACCTGCACGAGCCGGCGACCGGCGAGCCGCTGGCCCGCGCCGCCATGGCCGGCGAGGCGGACATCGATCGCGCCGTCGGGGCCGCGCACGCCGCCCTCGACGGGCCGTGGGGCAAGACGCCGCCGAACGAGCGCGCCCGCCTGCTGCAGGCGCTCGCCGATGCGATCGTGGCGAACCGCAAGGAGCTCGCGGAGCTCGAGTCGCGCAACGTCGGCAAGGCCATCTCCTCGGTCAAGGCCGAGGTAGCGGGCGCCGTCGAGAACTTCCGCTTCTTCGCCTCCGTGGTCGGCTCGATCGCCGGCCGCTCGAACCCGATCGGCGGCTCGCTGCTCAGCTACACGCTGAAGGAGCCGGTCGGCGTCTGCGCGCAGATCGTGCCCTGGAACTACCCGCTGCTCATGTCTGTCTGGAAGCTCTCGCCGGCGCTCGCGGCGGGCTGCGCCGTGGTCCTCAAGCCCGACCCACAGACGCCGCTCAGCGTGTTGCGCATCACCGAGCTCGCGGCCGAAGTCGGCTTCCCCCCGGCGCGATCAACATCGTCCCGGCGGAGGGCTCGACGACGGGCTCGTATCTCGTCAGGCACCCCGGCGTCGACAAGGTCGCCTTCACGGGCTCGACCCGCACGGGGAGCGAGATCATGCGGCTCTGCTCCGAGCCGATCAAGCGCCTGACGCTCGAGCTCGGGGGCAAGAGCCCGGCGATCGTCTTCGCCGACGCCAATCTCGACGACGCGATTCCAAGCTCGGTCTGGTCGATCTACTACGCGGCCGGCCAGAGCTGCGAGGCGCGCTCGCGCGTGCTCGTCGAGGCTTCGATCTACGACGACTTCGTGGCTCGGTTTGCCGACGCAACGAAAAGCCTCAAAGTCGGCGACCCCCTGGATGCCGAGACGCAGGTCGGCTCGCTCATCTCGACCGTGCACCGCGACCGCGTCCACGCCTATGTCGAGAAGGCCCGCGAGGAGGGAGCCGAGGTCGTGGTCGGCGGCGAAGCCGGCGACGGCGCAGGCGCGTTCTACACGCCGACCCTGCTCGCGGGAGTCGAGACGTCGATGGCGGTCGCGCAGGAAGAGATCTTCGGCCCGGTCGTGGTGGCGATTCCGTTCGAGGACGAGAAGGACGCGATCCGGATCGCGAACGACGTCCAGTACGGCCTGTTCGCCACGGTTTGGACGGGCGACCCGGCGCGTGGTCATCGCGTGGCGCGCGCCGTCAAGTCGGGCATGGTCGGGATCAACATGCCGTTCACCGCCTTCCCGGGCATTCCGTTCGGCGGTTACAAGCAGTCGGGCTTCGGCCGCGAGCTCTCGATCGACACGCTCGACCTCTATCTCGAGACGAAGGGCGTGCTCTTCTCCACGAGCGCGAAGCCCTTCAACCCCTTCGGGCTCTAGCTACTTCTTCAGGGAGAGCGCCGCGCCGACGGCGAGCAGCGCGATGCCAAGCACTCGCGGCCAGTGGAGCGCGATCCGCTCCGAGTCGAAGAGACCCCAACGGTCGATCGCTGCGCCCATCGCGAGCTGGCCGGCGATCAGGATCCCCACGGTCGCCGTGATCCCGATGCGCGGCCCGGCGTACGTGATCGAGAGGACGATGATCAACCCCATCACCCCGCCGAGCAGCATCCACCACGGCTGGTGGACAGCCCGGGCGAAGCCGTCGAGGCTGCCGTGGGCTACGGCGAGGATCACGACGGCGATGGCGGCGGTCACGGCCGTCGAGAATCCGAGTGCCTCGAGGACGCCGATGCGCTCGCCGAGCCGCGACATCAACGCGACCTGGATCGAGCCGGCCAGCCCGGCGGTCACCGCCAGAACCGTCGCGATTCCGCTCCCGGACACGGCCGAACCCTAGTTTCCGCTTCGGCGGGGCCTGACGGTCAGCGCCCGACCCGCGCCAGGTACTCCTGGAGATTGCGCGGGTCGGGCGTCAGCCGTCTTCGAGTCGGTGGATCGCCCGTCGCCGGCTCGTAGCCCGCGAACTCCGCATCGAGCATGCCCTCGCCGCCCGTCAAGCCGGGCAGCCGGCGGCGAAGCTCCTGCACACGTGACGCCGGCAGCTCCGCCTCCAGCACCGTGAGCTCTCCGCGCGGCGACGGCACGCCTGCCCCGCCGCCGAGGCGGCCCAGGGCCCCGAGCACCACGCCGATCGCCTCCGTCGGCACCTCGGCGGCGATTCGGAAGACGGGCTCGCAGACAGTCGAGCCACCTTCCTCGAGGGCCTGCATGAGCACGACGGGCACGAGTCGCTTGAGATCGCGGGCAGTCGGCATCGGCCCGCGTCGCGACGGCGGTCCGTCGGCGAGGCTGTAGCCGATCTTCGTCACCGTGACCACGCAGTCGGTCACCTGCCAGCCGTGGAGCCCCTCTTCGAGAGCGAGCCGCACATACTCGTCCATGTGCCCGGCGAAGGCGTCGAAGGTCTTGAAGACGTAGAGCGGCGCGTCGCGCCGGTCGATCTCGCCGGACACGCGCACTGCGACTCCGGAGCCGGGCGCCGCCGGCTCGACGCGCAGCCCGAGGTCCGCGTGGAACGGATTGGTGGGCGTGTTGAGGATCTCGACCGCCTCGCCGGTTCCCGACGGTCGCTCGATGCAGATCGTCGTCGTCTCGTGGAACGCGACCGCGACGCCGTAGTCGTCGGCGAGCGTCGACTCGATGACCTCCCGCTGAACCTCGCCGTACAGCGAGACGGAGATCTCGGCTCTCGTGTCGTCCTGGCGGACATCGATCAGCGGGTCCTGTTCCGCCAGCTGTCCGAGCGCGACACTCAGCCGCTGCGCCTCCGCAGGATCGACCGCCTGGATCACCGCCTCGAACGTCGGCGGCGCGAAGTGGTGCTCGGCGCCGCGGTGCGGCTCGCCGAGCCAGTCCCCGATCTGGATCTCTCCGAGGCCCCAGAGCTTCGCGATCTCGCCCGCGTGAACCGCGTCCCGCTGCACGGCGTGTCCGTCGGCAAAGACGCGGAGCGCCGTGACCTTGCCTGCGTCGAAGCGGTCGCGGACTCCAAGAGTCCCGGCGAAGAGCCGCGTGTAGGCGATCCGGTCCCCGTCCGGGCCGCGCTCGATCTTGAAGACGCGCGCCGAAAGCGGCGCGTCCCCGTCCCCCGCTCGCGCAGGGAGCAGGCCGGCGATTCCCCGCGTCAAGTCCTCGGTACCGGCGCCGGTGAGTGCCGAGCCGAAGAAGACGGGATTGAGCTCGCCAGCCCGCGAGCGTTGGATGAGATCGCCGTCGGCCGATCCGAACGCGGCGAACGACGCAGCTCGCGTTCCGAGCCCGTCGGCCGAGCCCATCGGCACGACGGCGGGCGTCAGGCGCTGTTCGATCTCGTCGAGCACGCGCTCCGGATCTGCCCCCGCCCGGTCGATCTTGTTCACGAAGAGCAGGCTCGGAACCTCGAGCCGCTGCAACGCGCGCATCAGGACTCGCGTCTGCGGCTGCACTCCTTCCACCGCCGAGACCACCAGCACACAGCCGTCGAGCACGCCGAGCACCCGCTCCACCTCGGCGATGAAGTCCGGATGGCCGGGCGTGTCGATCAGGTTGACCGTCACGTCGTCGACCGGAAATGAGACGACCGCCGACTTGATCGTGATTCCGCGTCGCTGCTCGAGCGCGAGCGAGTCGGTCTGCGTCGTTCCCTTGTCGACGCTGCCGGGCGTGTTGATCACGCCGGCCCCGTACAGAAGTCGTTCGGTGAGAGTCGTCTTACCGGCGTCTACATGCGCCAGGATCCCGAGGTTGAGCGTTTTGCGAAGCAAGTGTCCATCCCTTCAAGTAGGTCATCACGGCCTTCTCGATTGACATGGCACTTGCGCGCACGACGCCTCCTCGGTCGACTCCAACGGCGCTTGCCCAGTGAGAATAGTCAGCGGGGATAATCGGCGCCGTGGCGATCTTCCAGCCGGAGCTCGAGACGCTGCCGCGCCCGGAGCTCGAGCAGCTGCAGCGCGAGCGGTTGCGGGAGCGGTTCGGAGTCGAGCTCGAGGCGCTGCCTGAGCAGCCGTTCAGGGTCAAGTCGGAGCTGCGCGACGCGTATCCGTTCGGGCTGCTGCAGGTGCCGCTCGAGAAGTGCGTGCGTATCCACGCCTCGTCGGGGACGCGCGGCAAGGCGACGATCGTCGCGTACACGCGCGGCGATCTCGCGGCCTGGGCCGACTGCTGCGCGCGGGCGCTCGCGGCGGCCGGAGCCGGCCCAGGCACGCGTGTGCACATCGCGTACGGCTACGGCCTCTTCACGGGCGGTCTCGGCATCCACTACGGCGCCGAGCAGCTCGGGTGCACCGTCGTGCCGGCGTCGGGAGGGAACACGCCGCGCCAGGCGCAGCTGCTCGAGGATCTCAGCGCCGAGATCCTCTGCTGCACCCCGAGCTATGCGCTTTCGATCGCCGACCATGTCGCCGATTCGTCTCGCCTGAACCTCCGGGCCGGCGTCTTCGGCGCCGAGCCGTGGACCGAAGGGCTGCGCGAGGCCATCGAGGGCGCGCTCGCGCTGACGGCGCTCGACATCTACGGGCTGTCGGAGGTGATGGGACCAGGCGTCTCCGCCGAATGCGCCGAGGCGCGGGATGGCGCGCATGTGAACGAGGACCACTTCCTGGTCGAGGTCGTCGATCCGGCGTCAGATGAGCCGCTGCCGGACGGCGAGGTCGGTGAGCTCGTCTTCACGACGCTGACAAAGGAGGCGCTGCCGCTGCTGCGCTACCGCACCGGCGACCTTGCCTCGCTCACACGCGAGCCCTGCGCCTGCGGCCGCACGTTCGCGCGCATGTCGCGCGTGCTCGGGCGGACCGACGACATGCTGATCATCCGAGGCGTCAACGTCTTTCCGAGCGAGATCGAGCGTGCGCTCCTCGCGATCGCCGAGCTCGAGCCGCACTACCAGCTCGTGGTCGACCGCCCTGGTCACCTTGACGAGCTCACGGTCCAGGTGGAAGGGACCGTCGACGCTGCACCCGTGCGCGAGCAGCTCCGCCACGCCCTCGGACTCACGGCTCGCGTCGAGGTCGTCCCGCCCGGGAGCGTTCCGCGCAGCGAGGGGAAGGCTCTGCGCGTCGTCGATCGCCGCGGGACGTAACCGCGGTGACGGCTCGCGCGTTCAAGCTCACGTATGAGCGAGCACGCCGAGGCGAACGACAACGACGGCTGGCCGTTTCCGTCGCGCGACGTGCTCCGCGAGCTCGATCCGCCTGCGGTCGATTGGTCGGAGCCCGAGCCGTCGCTCAGCTGGCCGCAGAGTCCCCCTGCCAGAGGCTGAACGCGTTCCCCTCGGTGTCGCTGCAAGCGGCAAACCAGCCGTGGCCCGGCACGGGCACCTTGTCGCCGGCCTGGCCGCCGTGCTCCGCGACTTTGGCGAGCGACGCGTCGATGTCTGCCGTGTCGAAGTAGACCGTGATATTGCCCTGCTGCTCGGTGGCGACAATCGCGCCGCCCTGGTCCTCGGCGCTCTGGAACATGCGGTAGTCCATCTCGGGTGACATCGGCGGGCCGACTTCCCAGCCGAAGACTCCGCTCCAGAATCCCTGCGCGCGGTCGGTGTCCGCTGCGCCGATCTCGACGTGCACGACCTTGCCTGCCATCGCTCCTCCTCTTGGTGGACCTGGTTAGGGTCCCCCCGGCCAGCGACTGGGAGGGACTCATGTACCGGATCGTCATTCTCTACGAAGAGGCGCCCGACGCCGAGGGGTACGCCGATCACGTCGAGCGCTTCTGCCAGGCGCCGAACGGCACGTTCCGGCACGGCGCCGTCAAGGGCGCGCCGATGGGCGAGCCGGCGCACGAGTACTACGCCGAGTTCGAGTTTGCCGACAAGCAGGCATTCGACGAGTTCGTTCGCAGCGACGGGTTCATGGCAGCCGGCCGTGACGTGATGGAGCGCGGCTGGAAGATGCCGGCCATCCAGTTCGTCGAGATCGCGTAGCGAGGGGACCGTCGTCGAAGCGACCCCCTCGCCACGCCTGGGG